>NZ_JAOQJC010000031.1 GCF_025567625.1 Paenibacillus sp. J5C2022
AATTGATTGACGAGAGGTTCACCAACTCTATCCATTTCTCATTGTAGCACAAATTTCCAGACCTCGTACACGCAATGCCGTTCCGCGATCTCCTGCGTCAAGCCGCATGACGCCCGGATATCAATAAAATGCAAACGGTTACGAATATATGGAGGGGACATAAGGGTTTACGCTGTGCGCTGAATCGGCATGATCAATATCGATTGCAAAGACGTATTCCTTTGCACCATGTAAACTTGGCTTTAGTCGTTCATCAATAAAGACTCCTTGGGGAAAAAACGCGGGTTATCCTTGCTGTGTGTATGATATTGGCGCAATCGCCAAGTCTTGACGCAAATCCTGTAAGCCGTTACAATCCGCTTAACAGCTTGAACAAACCGGGAGGGCGATCCCCATTGTGGTCCCAAATTAGATTGCTGCAAAAACTGATCTTCGTGCTGATCGTGTTCCTGATCGTCCCCGTGCTTGTGGCAAGCATCAGTCTGTTCTCCATTACGCTGCCGCTCGCGCAACGCGAGACGCGTGATATGCTCGACAAAGTGGTGGATCAGCTGCACGAGAATGTGCAATACCGGGCGACGGGTTATCAGAACATGCTGATGCAGATGGCTATGGATCCCCGGCTGTCGGCTTCCTTGACGCAGACGTATTCAGAGCTGCAGGACGAGGTACTTGCCCTGCAGCAGATCAATGCCTCCATAAGTCGCGTTCGCTCCTATTTTCCCATTAAATCGATCCGATTCTACAAAAACAACCCGACGCTGCGAGAGGATGGAGGTTCTGTGCTCAACATGGAGAGAGCGGAACTCCTGCCATGGACGGCGGCGATGTCGGAATCACGGCAGTCCTTTTACTGGTACTTTGATGCAGCGAACCCGCAGCCTGCTTTTCACATCGGAAAATGGCTGGTCGACTACATGAGTAACGACAATTACGGCATTATCGATTTCGAAGTGACGACTCAGGCGCTGTTCGAGAATCTGGCCAATCCGCTGGAATTCGAGGAAAGCTGGATCGTCATTGCCGATCAGAACGGCAACGCTCTCATTGACTACAGAGAGCTCAAAACGGGGAATTCCATTGCCGATTTGACTTATTTGCAAAAATCCTACGACAGTGAATCCGGTTCCTATACTACGCGCATTGATGGCAAAAACCATCTGGTCGTGTATCAAACGACATCGCTCGGTTGGAAGATCATGACGATTGTCAGCCAGGAAGCGTTGTGGGAGAGGCTGCAACTCGTTAGGAATGCCGCTATAACCGCCAGCATTCTGTTCGTTGTGCTGACGCTTGTTGTGCTGATCAGCTTCGGCAAAAGGATCACGAGCCGGCTTAATGTACTCATTCGCAGCATGCGCAAAGTAAGGGAAGGAACGCTCGGCTTGACGGTGAGGATCAACGGCAAGGATGAATTGGGCGACGTCGAGGCGGCGTTCAACCAGATGTCCCGGCAGTTGGAGGCATCGATGCTCGAGAACGCCGCGGCCAGAAGCGCGGCCGAGACGGAGAAGCTCCGGCTTCTGCAAGCGCAGATCAATCCCCATTTTCTGTACAATACGCTGGCGCTGGTCAAAAGCATGGCGATGGATGCCGGCTCGGCGGAAATTAGCGGTACGGTGGACGCACTTGCCAAGTTTTTCAGGCTGGCGCTTAACCAGGGACGAGATGTGCTTCTGCTACGAGAGGAACTGGAGCATATTCAGGCGTACCTCGACATTCATGAATGGCGTTATCCGGGCAAGGTGACCGTGCATTACGATGTCGAAGAAGCCGCCCTTCCCTGCGAGATCGTGAAAATAACGCTGCAGCCCATTGTGGAAAATGCGTTGCTGCACGCTTTTGCACATCGCGGCGGGAGGGGCGAAGTGCGAATTTCCGCACAGCTTGTGGATCAGTTGCTGCATATTGTCATCGAAGACGACGGAAAAGGGTTGAACGAGGTCCAGCTTCGGGATCTGATGCGTTCGCCGGTACAAGAAAGTGTGGGGGGATTCGGTTTATACAACGTCCGCGAGAGACTCGACCGCTTCTATGGCGCCGGATTCGAAATGACGGTCGCAAGCGAGCCGGAGCAAGGAACTGCCGTAAGTCTAAAAATCCCGCAGCTGAACAAACAACCAGAGGGGGCGACGAGATGATCAAGGTATTGGTGGTGGACGACGAGATTCGTCAGCGTCAATCGATTATCAAGCATGTACCATGGCAGAAGCTGAGGATGATCGTTATCGGTGAAGCGGAGGACGCGAGTCAAGCGCTGGAGCGAGACGAAACGCCGGATGTGCTCATCACCGATATTCGGCTGATGGGCAGCAGCGGTTTGGATCTGGCAGCGGATATGAGGAGCAGTAATCCGCAACTGAAGGTCGTTATGGTAACAGGCTACGAACAGTTTGAATATGCCAAGACGGCGCTGGATATTGGCGTGGAAGCCTTCCTCGTCAAGCCGATCGATTTTGTGAAACTGGAGGAGATACTGCTCCAGATCGCTGAGCAGTGGGAGCAGGAACAACGGCTGCTGGAGAAGCTGCAGGAATACGCGCACAAGGAACGGGCGAGCTTTCTGGAATATTTGTTGCACGGCTTGCTTATCGACGAGCTCACATTGGAATCTCAAGCGGCACAGTATGGCTTATTTGCGGATGCAGGTTACTACATGGTTATCGTTGCCGTCTGCGTCGAGGATTGCACGGAGGCGGAGGAAGCAATGATCGCCTGTGCGCAAACGGTGTTTGATGAGTCATTGGAAGCGTATGTATCGACCTCCCGGCAACAGCTGGCTTTTATCGTGCGCACCGGGACGGAGCAGGGAAGGCCTCGCGGTGAACTGGAGCGGTTGGCAGAGATGCTGCAGGAGGCCGGAGTGCCCGGCATTGCCATCGGAATCGGCGGGGAAGCCGCTTCTCCGTCCAAGCTGGCGAACAGCTACCGTCACGCGGTATGCGCCGTCAATCAACGAATGCTCGGTGTGGAAGGTCCGCTCTATGACTGGAATCAATTGAATATGGACGGCAACGATGAACACAATGCCATACCGATAGAGGAGCAGTCTCAGCAACTGATCGATCTGCTGGCCTCTGGGGAAGGCGAGGCCGCACGCCGAGTGCTCGGCGGTCTGACGCGACGGCTGGTCGATAACGCTGGTCAGCGGGAAGGCGAGCTGCGAGCTTTCTGCCTCGACCTCGTGACCAAGGCGGGCAGGATCGCCCGGAAAGCCGGGGTTGCGGGTAAGGAGATGGGCACCGAGCAGGAGCTGTGGCAACAACTGCTGGCCTGCAGTGATGATCAGGAGCTGATTCGGACGACTGTTCATCTGCTCGCCGGCTGCTGCCAATTGATCGGCGACCGCAAGCGCAGCCACGCGCAAGGCATCGTTCAGCGCGCCATCGAATATATGAACGACAATTACATGAACAATCTTAGTTTGCGATCCGTGGCCGATGCCGTTTATTTGAGCCCCAATTATTTGGGCGCTCTGTTGCGTTCGGAGCTCGGCATCTCTTTTACCGATCAATTGGTGAAGATAAGAATCGCCCGCGCCAAGGAGCTGCTGTTGTCACCCGATTTGAAGCTGTACGAAGTTGCGGATCGGATCGGTTATCAGAATTTCGGCCATTTCTCCAATCTGTTCAAACGGATGACCGGGTTTACGCCCAAAGACTACCGGCAATTCCACAGCACACTGGATCGTGAATGATTCACTGTCCCTTAATGAACCGCCATCTCTTCATGAGTGGCGGTTTGTTCTTGTTTAGGCAGTTATGAATTTCGAACGTGTGTTGCGGCCGGTTGCATATCTTCATGCGTGAGCAGCACTTATCATGCCATTCGATTATTGAGAGCGCTTACGATAATTAACTATACTTAGAGCAGATTCATGAATCAACTTGCGCTTCTGGGAGGAATTACATGTGGTGAAATATTCATGGATAAGGTGGAAAGGACTGCTGCCGCTCTACTTCTTCCTTATTCCTGGGATCGTATTGGTCATTCTGTTCAATTACATTCCGTTGCTGGGATTGCAACTCGCTTTCAAGGATTTTGGCTTCAGGGAAGGCGTCTGGGGCAGCTCGTGGGTAGGCTTGCAGAACTTCAGAGAGTTTGCCGCAAGCGCTGATTTCTGGCGAGCGACTGGCAATACGTTTCTGCTTACAGGGCTGAGATTGGCTATGGTTTTCCCGTCAACGATATTGCTCGCGTTGCTGATCAACGAGATTCGATCCTATGCCTTCAAACGTTTTGTCCAAACGATGAGTTATTTGCCGCATTTTATTTCATGGATTGTCGTGATCGGCTTTCTGGACGCATTTCTGTCGCTGGACAGCGGGGGCGCCAACTCCTTGCTCCGCAGCATCGGTATGCAGGCGGTTCCCTTCATGGGATCCGAGACATGGTTCAGACCGATATTCCTGCTGAGCGGCATGTGGAAGGAACTGGGCTGGGGCACGATTCTGTATCTGGCGGCGATTGCCGGCATCAATCCGGCATTGTACGAAGCCGCTTCAATTGACGGAGCCGGACGCTGGCGTCAGATGTGGAGCATTACGCTGCCTTGCATATTGCCGATTATCTCCATCGTTTTTATATTGCAGATTCCGAGCTTGCTTAGCGCGGGCATCGACCAGATTTATCCCCTGATTAATCCTGCCAATATCGGTGTGGCGGAAGTGATCGATACGTATATATTGCGGCTAGGCATTGGTCAGGCTCAATATTCGATGACAACGGCAATCGGGCTTGTAACCAGTGTGATGGCAACCGTCTTGCTGCTGGGCAGCAATTATTTGTCGAAACGGGCGGGAGGTGAAGGCATATGGTAGAGGGACGCCGGGGGCTTGGCCAGACGTTGGGAAATCGCACATTTACGGTTGCCAACACAATAGGCATGCTGTTGTTTTCGTTTTTGTGCGCCTACCCTATGTGGTATATTCTGGTCCTGTCGTTCAATGAGGGGCAAGATGCCATGACGGGCGGGATTTATTGGTGGCCGCGTGAATTTACGTTGGGCAATTATTTGGTCGTGTTGTCCAGCAGCATCATCGTCAATGCTTTCTGGATCAGCGTGCTGAGGACGTTTATTGGTACGATTGCTTCTCTGCTTGTCACTTCTATGGTCGCTTACGCGCTTTCGCGACCGGAGCTGCCGGGTCGCAAGTCGTTTACGCTCTTTTTTCTGCTCATCATGCTGTTTAGCGGGGGACTTATCCCTTTCTATATTCAACTCATTCAATTAAATCTGATCAACTCGTTTTGGGTTTATATTTTTCCAAGCTTGTTCAGCGTATGGAACATGCTGGTCATGCGTACGTCGTTCCGAAGCAACATCCCGGAAACTGTCGTGGAGTCGATGAAAATCGACGGCGCCGGCTATGTGCGCATTTATTTTACGCTCATATTGCCGTTTTCGTTGCCGCTGTTGGCCGCCCTGGGCTTGTTCACGGCAGTAGGTCACTGGAATGACTGGTTTACCGGTGCGTTCTTCGTACAGGACATTCAATTACAGCCGTTGCCTACCTACTTGCAGCGAGTTATGAGCTCGGTGGAGGCATCCAATATGATCAGTGCCAGCCAGATGACTGCCGCCCGAGAGGCAGGCATGTACAATCCGGCCGTGGTGACGACCAAGTCGGTTCGCATGGCAACGATTATGCTGACGACACTGCCCATCTTGCTCGTATATCCGTTTTTGCAGCGTTATTTTGTCAAAGGCGTATTAATAGGCTCGGTAAAAGAGTAGGGACCGCAAGAGCCTCAAGCAAGACAACCGTCAGTGAATGGTATAGCCGGTTAACCAGGGTGCTACAACGACAGTGATGCCGGGCCCGCGCCATTGTCGTGCAAGGATTGCCCCGGACGATGCCGATTATATAAAGAAGAACAAGTAAAGGGGACGCAGACATGAGAAAACGCGTACAACAATATCTGCTTAGGAGCATCGTGTTTGGACTTGCCATATCGCTTATGGTCGCATGTACTTCCAACAACAACAGTCTGACTGCGGGCAATGCAACTGCAGAGCCTAACGAACAAGAAAGCAGCACTTCGGCTGTCAAACCTAAGTATACGCTTTATCACCCTCACCAGACGACGCCGATTGATCTTAACGGCCCGGTTACCCGGGAAGTTTTGAATAAGATGGGCATCGAATTTGAGAAAATCGAAATTGGCAACGGCAGCAACATTGCCCAGCAAGTGAACTTGAAGCTGGTGGGAGACGATTTCCCGAATGCTATCATTCTGAGTCCCGAAAGCCCGATCTGGTCCAGATTAATCGACGAAGAAAGATTATTGCCGCTTGACGATTATTTTAATCAGCCGGACGAATTCCCCAACTTGGCGAAAATTGATAAACGAATCATCGACAACTGGCGTGCAACAGACGGTCATATTTATTTCGTGCCGATGGGGTATGAGCCGAAGCCGGAGGAACCGTCGGCTTGGCAGGGCAACTCGCAGGGATTGTGGATTCAGAGCGGTCTCGCGGAGAAGGCCGGTCTCAGCGTTGACAGTCTCGGCACCATTGAAGGTCTCGAGGCTTACCTGGCGGCTGTGAAGCAATTGAAGGATGTGCAAGGTCGGGATCTCATTCCGTTGTCGCTGGGCGGAGAAAACTTCGCTGGACTAGAGTTCGTGATGTCGATGTTCGGCGTGGCGGCGTGGAACGAAGCAGGCGACGGCACGCAAGTGCCCGACTATATGACGGAAGGTTTCAAGCGAGGCTTCCAATGGTTGAACAAGATGCATCTGCAAGGAATGCTTGATCCGGAAACGGCATTCCATAAACGTGATCTGTACCTGGAAAAAACGAATTCCTTGCGTTTCGGAGCTATGATCTTTAATGGCTGGGACAACCCGAACGGAACGATTCTGGCCAACAATAATTTGCCGCCCAGCATTACTTACAGCGAGTTGGAAAAGCAAGGTTTCCCTGAAGGCTGGTTCACGCCTGTCAAGTTGCCGACCGTCGACAATATCAAACCCGCGCAATACGCCAATTTTAATCCTTTCGGTGGTCTTGGAACTGGCGTCGGCAAGGACACAATTAATCCCGACGCGTTGATGAAGGGGCTGGATTGGCTGCAAACGCCGGAAGCGTTCATTCTGATGGAATACGGTCTGGAATCGATGGGAGCTTACAAGATGGAAGACGGCGTCGTCGTTGTGAATCAAGATGTGTTCCAGGGACCGGAATTCTGGGGCGGCGAAGGGATGGCTAACGTGACGGAAAAGGGATTTTTCTGGTGGAAGCAGCTAGGCAGCACGCTAAGTACACATATTCCGACTCTGGAAGCACCATGGGTTGCCACCAACGCTATGTTGTACAAGGCTGAGGAAATTAATCAGGAGCAGGGGACATTCGGCCTCTTGCCGGCTACGTTCCGGACCAAGGCACTGATCGGTGGAGCGGTTGAGAAGTATACCCCTGTCCAGACCGATATTCGCCTGCAATATTATGCCAAGCTGCTGCTTGCCAAGTCAGATGCGGAATTCGAGCAAGCATACGAGCAGTTCTTGAACGAAATGAAGGTACGCGGTCATGACGAAGAAACGATTGCCGAATTCAACGCGCAATATGCGGCTTACGTGGCAACACCTGCCGGGCAGGTCGAAATAAATGTCACGCGTTCAATGCCGCGCAATGTATTCAGCGACAAAGCGGAGGCAATAGGCCGCTAATTCACGATTATTAGGAGCGAAAACGATGAGCACAGCCAACAATCGCGTCAATATTATTAACTTTGTACGGGGCGTCGAACCTCGCCTGCCGATCGACCTGCTCGATACGCTGAAAAGGGAGATTCGGTTGGTCAACCAATACGGCTTGCCCGCGACCTGGCTCATTCAGTATGATGCATTGATCAACCCGCAGTTCACGGAGGTGCTGAAAGAGCTGGACGATCGGCATGAAATCGGCATCTGGTTTGAAGTCGTTCAACCTTTGACTGATCGGGCCGGACTGGCATGGCGCGGGCGTTATCCGTGGGATTGGCATGCCCATGTCGGTTTTTCGATCGGCTATACACCGGAAGAGCGATTATTGTTGGCGGATTTGTTCATGGACGAATTCCGGCGCCAATTCGGCTATTATCCGCGGTCGGCGGGCTCATGGTTTATGGACGCGCACCTGCTTGGGCATTTGTCCGACCGGTACGGCATTGTCGCTTCCTGCAACTGCAAGGATCAATGGGGCACCGATGGATATACGTTATGGGGCGGTTATTATAATCAGGCCTACTACCCAAGTCGCCTGAACGGATTTATGCCGGCTCAGACGGCAGAGGGCCAAATTCCGGTGCCCGTCTTCCGGATGCTGGGAAGCGATCCCATCTATCAATACGATGCCGCCGATCACGGCTACGGTCAATCCGTCATTACGCTGGAGCCGGTCTATACGGGAGCCGAAGGAGGCGGAGGCAGCCCGGAGTGGGTGCGTTGGTTCTTCGACACCAGCTTTAACGTGCCGCAGCTCTCCTTTGGCTACACCCAGATCGGCCAGGAGAACTCCTTCGGTTGGGAACGGATATCCGCAGGCTTGACCGATCAGATCGCCATGCTCGCCGATTGGCACCGGGAAGGACGGGTGCTGGTGGAGACGCTGGCGGAATCGGGAGCATGGTTCAAGGAGAAGTATCCGGTGACGCCGGCTTCGTCAATCATAGCGCTGGAGGACTGGCGACATTCGGGCAAGCAGTCGCTCTGGTATTGCAGCCGGTTCTTCCGCGTCAATCTGCTGAAGGATGGGGCGAGGTTCCGACTGCGGGATATTCATCTGTTTGACGAGCGTTACGAAGAGCGTTACTTGCGGGACGTGTGCGAGACGGAGGAGTGCTGGTACGATACGTTGCCGATCATGGACGGCGGCAGATGGACGGACGGGCAAGTCCGGCCCGGCATCCTGCCGATCGTACGGGACGAAAGTGGTCAGTGGTTGCCTGTGGAGGCAGACAGGCTCGAGCGCGTCGAAGCCGAGGGCGACCGCTTAGCGCTGACGTTAATCCTCGCGGGGGGAGCGGAAATGGCGATTGTCATGGAGGAACGCTTCATTACGATTCGGTCAGACTTCACGGACTGGGGGCTGCAATTGGTCTGGGGCAATGCCACGGCCGAGATTCATCATTCGATTGATCGGATTCAATATTTGTACGAAGGCATGTCTTATGGTGTAGGCGTGCAAGGAGCGTTGCTGGTTGACGAACCGTGTGAGACAACGAACCTTAGCAGATTGGAATCGACTGCAAGCGACACGCATTCGATTTCCGGCTCTCTATTCGCCATGGCGCAAGGCAATGCGATATCGTTTCGATTCTAGGGCGTTTTGGCGCCCTTTTCATTCCACCTCTTGAAGGGAGATGTTCGTTTAATGCATTATTATTCCAGATTTCGCAAGCTTGTAGTCGCAACCGCCGTATCG
This sequence comes from Paenibacillus sp. J5C2022, assembly GCF_025567625.1. GTDB lineage: Bacteria > Bacillota > Bacilli > Paenibacillales > Paenibacillaceae > Pristimantibacillus. The sequence goes on from NZ_JAOQJC010000031.1 coordinate 9,413, forward strand.
GCCATGGCAGTAACCATGATGCCCGCCGGCTTTGCTATCCAGATATCTCACGGCGCCGGCGGCGCTAATCCGCCGACCGATCCTTTCCATATTGGAATATTCAATCCGCCGGCACCCATTCATACGAACCAAGTTACTTACGGGCAGATCGCCGACATGAACGTCAACTTCATCGTCGGCGGCAACAGCAATCATTATTACGATGTCAATCACATAGCGCTGGATTTGGCTGAGCAGAACGGGCTGCAGATTCTGGTATCCGACGCACGCTTCAGCTGGGATGAACCAACCGTGGACCAGAACGAGGGAGAAGAGTGGGGTACGGTCAGCCAATCGCAGTCCTGGGGCCAAACCTTCCAAGCACCGAATCGCGGCACGGATTGGGGACTCAATTATGCATCGCTTGACATCGACCAGTCGACATGGCCGGCCGATACCAACTTGACATTGACCTTGTACGACAGTCCGGCCAAAGGGACGACGATTGCATCTGCTTCGCGTGTTACGCCGACTGCTCCCGCTGACGAACCTACAGTATTCTGGCTGCTGACTCGCGTGCAGATGGGAACACCATATTATATGGAGCTGACGAGCGACAATGCGGCAAGCGCGTCACTTCGTCTCAGTGACGAGAATCCGTATGCGGATGGCGATGCATATCGGGATGGCGTTCTGGAGACGGGCAGCGATCTGGCTTTCAAAGTGTTATTTTCTGAATCCGCTTTCAAAGACGGCGGCCAACCTTCGTTGGAAACACTGCAGCAAATCGTGGACGATTATGGCGATCATCCTGCTCTGATGGGTTACAACTTGTATGACGAGCCCAGCTCTATTCTGATGCCCCAACTTGGCAATATGGTTCGTACGCTGCGGGATCTGGACACCGATGCCATGTCTCTGGTCAATTTGTGGCCCAGCGACGCGGACGTCAGCTTGACGGGCATGGAACTGAATCGCGACGGTTCGGTGCTGAACAGCACCACGCCGATCGGACAGACTTTCACAACCAAAGCATACGAGAATGAAATTACAACCGTGCAATGGGCTATTCCATACGATCAATGGGGACCAGGGGAAGCCGTCACCTTAACGCTATACGATTCCGTGAGCAAAGGTCAGCAGCTGGCGCAGACCACGCTTGGAGCGCCTACGGCGCAAACGCTGCATCAGACCTTCGAGTTGAACGCAATGGTCGAACCTAATACTTCCTATTATATGGAGCTGACGCACAACGGCGGCCATGACAATTTCTTTGGCGTTTGGCGTTCCGCGCCGGGAGTGGAATGGTATGCGGGCGGCCAAGCCTATGCAGGCGGCAGCGCCATGGAATCCGACTTCTGGCATGCCTTCAACCTGGATGTCGAGCCTTTCTCCTATGAGGATTACGTCTATCGTTGGGTCAGAGCCGATCCCGATGTGATGCTGCATGACTATTATCCGTATTATTACGACGGCACCGTCTCGGATGAATACTACAACAATTTGGAGATTGTCCGGCGCCAAGCGCTTGCCGGCGAGATTGATTTCTGGACGTTCCTGCAATCTGTCGGCGTCGGCACTTGGCTGAGACCGCCCAGCAAGGACGATCTGCGACACAATATTTATACGAATTTGGCTTACGGCTCCAAAGGTTTGATTTATTTTACCTACTGGCATCCTGTTTATGAAGGCTTCATCGACTCCATTATCGATCCGAGCGGTAATCGGAATCCGTCCTACTATTGGGCGCAGGAGCTGAATGCAGAGGTGCTCGGGCTGGGAGACACGCTGAACCGACTGCATTCGCTGGCGGTGTATCATACGGGCGCGGCACCGGCAAAGACGACTACGTTGCCTGGAGAGTTTTTTTGGCAGCCCGCGGATATGCAGCAGCCATGGATTATTTCTTATTTCAAGGACGAAAGCGATCGCAAGTATGTGATGGTCGTCAACCGTAATGAGACAGCCAATCAGACCGGCACCTTCACGTTGACGACGAATCCGGGACAAGTGACGGAAGTGTCCAAGGCGAGCGGACTGGAGGTCGGAACCGACTACAACTATTTGTCTGGCGTACTGAATGCTGGAACCTTCCTGCCGGGCGAAGGCAAATTGTTCGCCATCGAAGAGGAACCTGTGAATTATGCTCCGACAGCTCAGGATCAGACACTGAATGTGCTGCAGAATCATCCTGCAGCCGGCTTGCTGCAAGGGTCGGACATAGAGAACAGTCCACTCGCTTATTCCATTGTTTCCAATGGGCAGAAAGGAGTGGCGACGATTGTCGATGCGGCTACCGGTGCATTCATTTATACGCCTGATGCGACTGCTGACGGCTCGGATACGTTCTCGTTCCAGGTGAACGACGGCAATCTGGATTCCAACATTGCGACTGTAACGATTCACTTGACGCCGGAGCTGGCTGTAACGGTTGAGCCGGGTACGACGACGGGCAGCACGAAAGTGTCGGCATCCGTAGCGGCCGATCATACTCTGGCTGTGTCGCTGGAGGATGAAGCTGTCCCCGTTCCTTCTGTCGGGGGAATCCCGGAGCAAGTGACGGGCGATGCTGCATCCTCCGCAGCGAGAATTGAAATAGGTGCGGCTGCTGCAGGCAAGCATATCGCAGCTTATGAACTGGATCCCCTTGGTCGTGTGGTGAAATTCGCAGCCGTCGAACTGTCGGCCAGTCATATCAAGCAAGGAGGCAGCAGCAGCGGGTACGTCTATATTCCCGTTACCGGCGGTGGCTCGGGGCCTGACTCACCGAGGGATACGGATAATTCGGGGGAAGAGAATAGCACGGAACAACCGGGCAATGAGAATTCGGGAGCGCCAGGTCCCTCTACAAGCGTTCAGCATGAATTCCATGACGCAGACCATCACTGGGCGTATTCATCCATTGTGACGGCTCGCGAACGCGGAATCGTTGACGGCTATGCGGATGGATCGTTCAAGCCCGATCGCCGAGTGACCCGAGCGGAGTTTGTTGTGATGCTGCAACGGGCGATGAAAAGTGAAGGTGCGGAGTCAAATGCAACTTTCTCCGATTTGGATAAGGCCGGGGAGTGGGCTCGGTCCGGCATGCTGAAGGCGGTAGAGGCCGGCTGGATTGGCGGTTATACGGACGGCACCTTGCGGCCCGATGATCCTGTCAGTCGAGCCGAGGTAGCGGTTATTCTGGCGCGGGCTCTGTCTCTAGCGCTTGAGCCGGCCGAGCGGACGGGTTTTGCGGATGACGGACTTATTCCGGTCTGGAGTAAAGGGGCTGTAGAAGCGGCGAGAAAGCTCGGATTGCTGAAAGGCCAATCGAACAATTCCTTTAATCCGCTTTCCCCTCTGTCTCGCGCAGAGGCGGTAACGCTGCTGGTTCGCTTGACGGACAACGCTTCGTAAGCGGGCTTCATATGCGGTGGGGCACGATTTTGGAGCAAAAGCGGCTTCTACCGTAACATGTCAATCAAACATAAGAAGGGCCGGGGCATGTACACCCCGGCTCTTATCTTTGTTTCTGCCTGTTATAGTTTTTTGTTATCGCTTCGCCAATCCAGTACGACACCGAGATAGAAAGCGGACCTATCCATAATCAACTGCCAGGCTTCCGCAGCCTGTGCCGCCGGGAACGTATGCGTAATAAGAGACGCGGGCTGAAGCCATCCGTCGCGAATTCCTGCCAGCGTCTCATCCATCCGCTCGGTCGTCCAGCCGGACGGGCAATGAAGCGTTATCTCTTGCCCGCGAAGCTCTTGAATATCGACCATTCCTTCGGAGCCCAGAAATCCGGCGGATACGAAGTGGCTGTTCAGCTTCATCGCGGGTTTCAGCATACGGAAGGTATCCATGCTGCCGACCGTATCGACGACAATCGCCAGATCCGTTCTGCCTTCGAGCCATTGCTCCAACGATTGCTTCTTTACATTAATCGAGTGGATAGCGGGAGGAAGCAAGGACAATCGCTCATCATGCCGTCCCAGAACGGTAACTTCCGCTCCCCGGTGCGCCAGCGTCTGGGCGGCCCATTGCCCGACCATGCCGTCTCCGATCACGACCGCCTGTTCGCCGCTTGCGACGGCGGGGCGAATGCCGCAATTGTAGCCGACCTGCGTTAGGACCATGCCGCTATAGGCGATTGGATCGGCGCCTTCGGGAAGCTTCCATACCTGGCTCGCGGGCGTGACGGCTGGACTGACATGCCCGCCGTAATCAAATTTCATGCCATTCACTGCGCTGATGGATGCGAATACCCGGTCGCCCGGCTTCAGATGGCGCACCTGTTCCCCTATGCTCCTCACGATGCCAACCTTCTGATAACCCGCTACCTGTGGGAAGGGCAGCTCGTCGCCGGGCCGCGTCACTTGTTCCCCCGAAATCCGCTCGCCATACAGAAAGGAGGATTCCGTCCCATTGCTGATCCATGAATAGTCCAGATCGATAACGACATCCTCCGGCCCCGGTTCCGGAACCTCAATTTCCATAAAGCGAACCTGTCTGACATCCCTGAATACGACGGCGTTAGCTCTCATTTCGGCTGCCCTCGGCTGCATCGACAAAGTCAGTTGGCGGATATGCGTATACCTTGATAGCTTCCTGTTTGTTCAGCAGCTCTATCGTCTCGCGATAGCGATAGAAGGGGACGTGGTGCGTTTGCAGGCAATCCGTATTAAGCCCCTTATTCACCACAAGATCCAGCAGAAGAGCTTGATCTTGCTCGTCGAATTTCCGGTACCTGTAGGATTCAAGTCTAATTCCTTTGAACCAAAGATGCTCCCCGTAGCGTACCTCGCCCTTCAATACGCCAAAGATAACGAGATGACTGTCGATTCTCTCAAGCAATCCTTGCACGGAAGCGGAGGCTCCGACGCAATCGTAGCCCAGATCGAAGCGTTCCTCTCCAAGGTCGTCAACATGCTTGGCCAGTCCAAGCCCCAAGCCGTTCACCAGCTCGATCCGTTCACGATTAATATCAATGGCGGTTACCTTGGTTGCGCCGAGCAGTCTGGCAGCTTGCATAGCCAACATGCCGGCTGGACCAAGACCGGACACCAGCATCGACTTGCCGGCGAGATCGCCGAACTGAAGCAAGCCAATCAACACACATTTCAACAATTCGAATGACACCGCTTGCTTCCATTCCACCTCATCCGGCAGCTTGATCAGCTCATGCTCGCGGTAATGCAGATATTCCGCGTAGGCGCCGTTTCCTTCCAAATGTTCCAGGGAGGCTACTCGGTCGCCAACTTTCAAAGCTCTGATCCCGCTGCCTACCGCAACGACAGTTCCCGCTATCTCATGCCCCGGAAATCCGGGAAGAAGAGGGTAGTCCGGCTGTTTGGCCGCATCGAACATGTCCTTGCCGCCCATCATGCTCATATCCCAACGCGGACATGTGGAGGCGATTTCGATTTTTACCGTCACCTGATCCTCTCGCGGTTCAGCAAGCGGCAGGTCAATTATTTGATACGCATCTTTCCCGGTGATCTGTAACGCTTTCATCCCAACCCATCCTTTGTCACAACATATTTTCATCTTCCTGTTTTAAGTGTACAGGGGAGTGGAAAGTGTGTCTTTGCACGCTATACACCTATCCGTGATCGTACAGCTCAATGGAGAAGCAACGTGACGGCGATAATGGATTCAGGTTTGCACGATATTGACATTATGGAAGGTTAAGCATTCAGAGGGTGAGCAATCCGGTAGGCGTTCGGCGTCATGCCCGTCAATTTTTTGAACAGTCGATTATAAAATTTGATGTCCCTGTACCCGACTTGCTGGGCAATTGTCGTCACCTTGGCTGTGGTCGAGCTTAATAGCCGACAGCTTTGCTCAATGCGGCACTTGTGGATGTATTCCAGAAAGGTCATGTCGAAGCATTCCTTGAATCTTCTTCGGAAATGCCGCTCGCTGAGTCCGGCTTCATCCGCGTATTGCTGCGCGCTGCCTGGATTGGAGGCGTCCACGCGAAGCCTCTTGGCGATGACGTACATTACCTCATCCGTATCCCTTCTTCGGATGGGGAGCAGGGGGCCGGGAGGGAGTGATGCGGCATCTAGGCGAGTGAAGGGTATGAGCAGCCGGATCAGCTCCGCTTGAATAAGCGGGATGTAATTGGCGTGTTGTCGTTGGAATTCCTCCAGCATGACATTGAAGCTGTTCTGGAACTGTCCGTCACGGTCGTGAAGCCGGCTCCAGGATTGCTCGGGAAAGCCCGATTGAATAAGTCGGCGCAATTGGAGATCAGGTTCATAGGCTTGTATGAGTCGTTCCGCAAAGCTTTGATCAAAAATGCAGTTGTATACGATTAACCGTCCTTCTCCGGGAACGGGCGTGGAGGGGCGGAACACGTGGGATACCCCTTCCGGCAAGTAGAACAGATCGCCTTTCGCCACTGGAATGGTGACGTCTTCAATGTAATGGTAGCCTCTTCCCTCGCTTACGTAGCACAGCTCGGTAAATTCGTGTCGATGCTGCTCCAGGCGGAATGACTCCGTTACGCGGTTCACATATACGGGCTGGCCGGGATAAAGATACATACCGTTGCTAGTCACAAGCACATGTTTTTTCAAGATAGTCCCCCCTAATGGCTGCCGTAATCGGCCTATTCATGTCCGGAACGAACCTGCTATTGGTCCGGATCGCCCCTTCTTTCGTCTGATGCATCCATTATAATAAAAATATTCCGAAATTGGCATTATTCATTTGGCGTCAAAGAAGGAGAGGAGATATGAACATGAATGGGACTTTATTATCAGATTGGCAGGCATCATGGATATGGGGGTCCGGGGAGCCAAGCCCAAGAAACGAATGGCGCTGCTTTCGCCGGTCCTTTACGCCTATGGAAACTATGGAAGGGGCAACGGTACGTATTACCGCGGATTCCCGTTACGTCTTGTTCGTCAATGGCACGCAGCTTGGGAGAGGCCCTGTTCGCTCCTGGCCTTCTCAGCTGGCGTATGACGAATATGAAATTGGACATTTGTTGAAGCAAGGGGAGGAAGCCGTCATCGCGGTGCTGGTCATGCATTACGGCATCTCCACTTTCCAATATTTAAGAGGTCGCGGCGGACTATTGCTGCAGATGAAGAAGCCGCACAATGAAGCGGGCGGGGACTTGTGCGATTCCACCGGGCAGACCGTCGTGACTGACGCTTCGTGGAAGACCGCGATTCACCAAGGGTACGATTCCAACACGTCGCGCATATCGTGTCAGCTCTCCTTCACGGAAGTCGTTGACGCGAGAGCATGGGACGATGCCTGGGTGAAGCCCGGGTTCGACGATAGCCAATGGGAAGAGGCGACGGTTATTGGCTCGGCCGGAATGGAGCCTTGGAGAAGTCTGATCGAGCGAGACATTCCCTATTTGACCGAAGAGCCGATTTATCCTTCGCGGGTCGAGGGGATAAGCGGCGTTCAGCCGCCTGCCTGGAGCGCTGTCCTTGATCTGTATGGACTGATGGCTCCGAACAGCGGCAATCATTCCAACAATGCATCCTTCAGCGCTTATATCGCGGTGACGGTAGTGATGGACAAGTCCGCTTCTTTCACAATAGGCATTCCCGATCCCGGACGTATTGACCCTGTCATTCGCATCGACGGACGTTTGTACCAGAAGGACAGCTATCGGGGCGAGGACCCCGAGCGGTATTTGAATGTCGAGCTGGATGCAGGAGAGCATCTCATTCTGATTGACGTAACGGGGCGCAGTCATGGGCACGGCTTCCATATCGGCTTCGATAGCGATGCGCCGTTCCGGCTTCAGGCGCCTGCAGGGTACGGCGAAGAATCCTCCCCGGTGCCGTTTATTCTAATCGGACCGTTCGATACAGCGGAATATATCGATCATCGGGAAGAGCCGCTTTTCAACTCCGCACATCCCGTCTATGAAGCTGTTCAAGCGGTTGCCGCCGTGAACGACCTACAGCCGTTCGAAGCATGGATTCAACCGTTCCCTGAATGTTATATGAACCGAAATGCCGTGTTCGTTTCTTGTATCTGGAAGAAAGCGGAGTCGCCGCAGCCGATGCCTCCATCCCTGCAGCATGCCGTTCTGGCGGGATCAAACGCCGCATTGCTGCCTGTCGTCAGCGGGATGGATACCGAGATCGTCATTGATTTCGGCAGGGAGCTGTCGGGCTACATCGCGTTCGATCTGGATGCATCGGGAGGAACTGTCGTTGATATGTACGGGGTTGAATACAGGAAGGAAGGATGGATTCAGCATACGTACTCGCTGGACAACACGCTTCGCTATGTGTGCCGGGAAGGAAGACAGAGCTACGTATCGTATGTCAGGCGCGGCCTTCGTTATCTGACGGTTACCGTTCGCGGGGCTTCCAGACCGGTCAAGCTGTTCGAGGTGAAGATGCTTCAGAGCAACTATCCCGTCGCGAACGTCGGAAGCTTCCGCAGCAGCGATGCTATGCTGAACAGCATCTGGACGATTAGCCGGGATACGACCCGCCTCTGCATGGAGGACACATTCGTGGATTGTCCGGCATACGAGCAGGCTTACTGGGTCGGCGACGCGCGCAATGAAGCGCTCGTCAATTATTACGTCTTCGGCTCCAAGGAGATCGTAGAGCGATGCCTGAAGCTGGTTCCCGGCTCCGCCTTTCAGACCCCATTGTACGCGGATCAAGTGCCGAGCGGCTGGAACAGCGTCATTCCCAACTGGACGTTCTTCTGGGTGACGGCTTGTCTGGAGTATTATCGTTATGACGGACGCGACACGTTCCTTCATGACATTTGGCCTCATGTGAGGATGACGATGGAGCAGTATTTGCGCTATATCAATGCCAAGGGCGTATTTGAATTCCAAGGCTGGAATTTGCTGGACTGGGCCCCTTTCGAGCAGCCTGCTGAAGGAATCGTGACGCCGCAGAACATGTTTCTTGCGAGAGCGCTGCGTCACGCCGCCGAGATCGGCGAGCTGGCGGGCGAGAAGTCGCAAGCGGAGCGTTTCCGTGAGGAGGCGGAGAAGCTGAGCCGATCGATTAATGCGGTTCTATGGGATGAAGAGCGAGATGCCTATGTGGACTGTATCCATAGCGACGGAAGCTTATCATCTACGTTAAGCGCGCAAACGCAAATTGTCGCTTATCTGTGTGACATCGCGTTCGGAGAAAGGCTGGAGATCGTTCAGCGTTATATTGTTGAGCCGCCCGAAGCATTCGTGCAGGTGGGCAGTCCCTTCATGTCCTTCTTCTACTACGAAGCGCTGGCCAAGCTGGGACGGCTGGATGTATTAATGGAGGATATGCACCGCAATTACGGCTATATGGTCGATAATGGAGCGACTGCCTGTTGGGAAATGTACCCTTGGAGCGGATGCTATATTGACCCGAGGGTGTTGACTCGAAGCCATTGCCACGCTTGGTCGGCAGGTCCGGCTTATTTCCTCGGCGCTTATGTCCTTGGCGTGCAGGGGGCGGAGCCGGGCTGGTCCAAAGTAGTGATATCGCCCCAGACATGCGGGCTTCAGTGGGCATCCGGCTCGGTGCCTCTGCCAGACGGCGGCCGTGTCGATGTATCCTGGCGAGTCGAAGGGGAAGGGCGGTTGAAGCTGAGCATCGGGGCGCCCGCGCATGTGGACATTACAACCGTCGCGCCCGAAGGATACGAGATGAGCGTTGAACGCCGCTGAAGAGCGGGTCGGCAGGATGGTCCGAGAGTAAATCTTGGGCCATCCTTTTTTTGGGCAGAGATTCAAAGACGGCGCAAGCAAGACGAATAAATCGTCTTGCGGCGCGGATTGGCGCGTCTGGAGCGGCGTTGGCAAAGTTATCTATTGGTGCTACACTAGAATTCCTTCTAGTTCGTAGATGTTCTTCGTATGTTCAACTTTGGAAGCGGGGGGCCCGTAATGTACCGTGTACTAATTGCAGAGGACGAGATACTCGTCCGTCTTGGACTGAAGCATTCCATCGATTGGTCCAAATACGGGATGCAAGTCATTGCGGACGTTGCCAATGGAGAGGAGGCCTGGAGTCTCTTTTCGAAGGAAATGCCGGATGTGGTCATAACGGATTTGAAAATGCCGATGATGGGTGGCATGGAGCTGATCGCGAAGATCAGGTCGGTTAATTCGCATACCCGCATCGTTATACTCACATGTCTGGAGGAATTCAAGCTGGCCAGAGAGGCGCTTGCGCTCGATGTCAGCGATTATATCGTCAAGCTGAGCATGACCACGGAGCAGATGGAAGCGGTACTAGCCAAGATGGAGGGGGAGCTTAGGCTGAGGGACACGCCGTCGCGCCCATTCGTTCCTTTGCCCGATGCGGCGGCCGCCAAAGAAGGACTATTCAAAGATTATTTGTTCCTTCATCGTTATTCGGCGGAGGAGTTCGGGGACAAGGCCGCTTGCTTGTCGCTCTCTCTTTCACCCAGACGAATGGTGATGTGCATGATGGAAATCGATCCGTATGAGCGGTTGCAGCAAAAATTCAAGGACAACAAAGGCCAGCTCATCCGGTTGTCATTGCTTAACGTGCTTGAGGAAATGCTTAAATCTTATGACTGTTGCGAAGCCTTCCATGATTCGGGCAGCAGGTACGTCATTTTGTTCAGCTTCGGCAACCTCACAAGCGAAAAGGAAGCGGATGAAGAGCTTCATCTAATAATAGAACATGTGCGCAAAGTATTGGCTACATACTTCAATGTGTCTGTGTCGTTCGGGATAAGCAGCCGGCAGGACGGATACGACAAGTTGAAATCTCAATATAGGGAATGCGCGGAAGCGCTTGAAGACGCATTTGTTGGCGGTCCGAATCGAAACTACACCTACTGCCAGAGCAGGTCCAAGGCGGTTGAGGAAGAGGCTGCCGCAAAGCTGTATCGCGTGGAAGAGATATGGGAGCGTTCGGGGATATCTTATCGCGAGGCGTGCAAGGAGCAAATAAGTCGATATATGAAAGCGCATTACTGGTCGGCGAGGACTGAAGTGCGGAAGCTGTTCGCCCAACTGCTGCATAGTCCGTTATTGTCCCTGCGGCTGGCCGATGAAGAGATGTCCGCCCGCTGTTCCTATTACGCGGAGAGAATCTCGGGAGCTAAGACTCTGGATCAAATGATTGACGAGTATGAGTGTTATGTTGGCGAAATCGTTCGGAAGCTGCGAGAGCAGAAGCGGACTAGCCCGGCTGTGGCACAAGTGCTGCGGTTTGTTGAGGAACGATACGCGGATAGCATCTCGCTGCAGGCGGCGGCCGACAGTGTGCTTATGAATGCCAATTACGTCAGTACGATCTTCAAGAAAGAAATGGGCATAAACTTTATTGATTACTTATTGCATTTCCGCGTCGAGAAAGCGAAAGAGCTATTTCTGAACAGCAGCCTGAAAGCTTATGAAATCGGGGAGCGTACGGGCTTCACAAATCATAGTCACTTCAGCCGGGTGTTCAAAAAGTATACCGGTCTTGGCCCGCGTGAATTTCGCAGGCGCTGGGTGGGCGATTCCGCGATAGAGGATACAGACGATGAAGAATAAGCGACGGCTTTCCTTCCGCTTTGGCCGGAACCTGCGCGTCCAGCTCAGGATGTCCTTTATGCTGATCACGTTAATTGTCCTGGCCATGAGCGCGGCGCTTACGTATAACGGGGTAATGGGCATTCTGGAGAAAAATACGAATGATTCCTCCTTGCAATATATGACGCAAGCCGGAAACGCGATAAACGCCTTTCGAGAGGAGATTGACAAAATATCGAGGCAGTTGCTGATCGACTCGCAGATTCAAGAGTTTCTCGACAATCATCCGCTCGAAATCGCAGATAGAATTATATTGCATCGAGACATAATGGCTCTCATGAATGAATTTATTGAAAGCCATGACTATATTCACTCTATCTTTTTGTATGCTGAGGATGGCAGAGTTGTCGGCGTGATGGAGAATAAAACGGCGCTTTTGGAAGATCCATTGAAGCAGGGAGCCTACTATTCTTCTTACCTGCATACACAAGTGATGAATCATGATATTCAAAACTCTTTCCCGAAAATCATCTGGGTTGGGGCCAAACGAAGCGAGGAATTTGGAGAGATGCCTAACGCCTCCAAGGGAGGCTCGCAAAACATTGTAACGGCCGCACGCGCGATCAAATCGCTCTATCAGAGCCTGCCTTCAGCCACTTTGATGATCAACATCAAGGAGGAGAAGCTGTTCTCTCTGTACAATAACAACAATTCACCGGGCAGGGCCAAACTTTATATGTGCGACATCTCTGGCCAAATTATTTCACACTCCGATAAGTCGCTGCTGGGGACAAAAAACGGAGTCTGCGGGCTGACTTCTGTCGCAATGGAAAGCGGAAGCTTCAAGCATAACGAAGAGCAGATTGTGCACTATCCGTTGGCCGACACAGATTGGACCATGATTCAGGCCGTCCCGGTAAGAGAATACATCGTTGATTTATTTAAGCTGCGTTATCAGTTGATATGGATATTGGTCGTCAGCTTGATAGCCGCGCTCGTCATTTCCTCAATCTGGATCAAGAAAATAACGAAACCGATGCAACGTTTAATGGAAGCGATGGGGGAAATGGAGAAAGGGAATCTGGACTTCACCATAGCGGAGAGTGACAGGAATGAGTTCGGAAGGCTCAGTATCGGGTTCAACCGGATGTCGGTGGGCATTAAGGAGTTGATTGAGCAGAATAGAGTCGTCGAGGACAAAAAGCGTAAAATCGAAATTCAAATGCTCCAATCTCAAATCAATCCTCATTTTTTATTCAACACGCTGAACACCATTAAATGGATGGCGGCTATGCATAAAGCCGACAACATTATGAAGAGCATTGCCGCGCTGGGCAGTCTGCTGCAGCCGATCTTCAAGAAGCCCGGATTGCTCTGTCCTTTGCGAGAGGAGATTGATTACGCCGGCCATTATATTCAAATTATGAATTACCGATACGGGGAAGGTATCAGAGTCGAATTTGTGGTAGAGCCCCTCGCAGAATCGTGTGTGGTGCCTCGCTTTATTTTGCAACCATTGATCGAAAATGCCGTGCTTCACGGCTTCGAGCGCAGTGGATATGCGGGTCAAATCCGGATCGAAGCGGAATCCAATCCATCCTTCCTTTTCATTCGCGTCATCGATGACGGTCAGGGAATGTCGGAGGAAACGCTGCTTCGGGTCAGAGAATGGATTTCTGCGGAGATTGCCGAGGAGGAGGAAACGGCAGCGCCGTCTTCCTTCGGCATCGGACTTAGAAATGTTCATCGACGAATGCGCCTGATGTTCCCGAGTTCACCCGGACTATCCATGGCTCCAGTGAAGACGGGCGGCATACAGGTAGAGCTTGTTATTCCGACAAACTGAGATTTAGAACAGTTTTTCCGAAAAATCAACTAGTCGCCATAAGGCAGCTGCAAATAAAAGACGTTCTTCCGAAAAAGCGGCACATTTTCGAAGATACGGTCATTTTGCGGCTGTCTTTCCTTTGTTATGCTTGGAAAGCACGATGAACGTGAAAGCAACGGAGGTGAAGAGGTGGGTATTCAAAAAGAGGCATTATTCTCAGTACGGGAAAGCAAGCCGAGATACAGCATGAAGCTGCTGCTGATGGCTATCCCTTTTATTACTCTAGTATTTATTTTTTATTACGTGCCTCTTTTCGGATGGGTATACGCTTTTTTTGACTACAAACCCGGCATTCCGCTAGAACAATCGAATTTCGTTGGATTGAAGTATTTCAAGATCGCCTTTATGGAGCAGGGTAGCGACTTGCTTCGAGTGCTTGAGAACTCGATTGCGCTCAGTCTGCTGAATATTCTGGTCTCACCGCTGTATGTCGTTTTTGCAATTTTACTGAACGAAATGCGGGGGAAATATTTCAGGAAGTGGGTGCAGACGACGACCACACTTCCCAATTTTATAAGTTGGGTGCTGGTCTATTCCGTATTTTACGTGTTTTTCTCCGTGTCGGACGGTGTTGTCAACAAGGTGTTGGTGCAGATTCATTTACTTGAGCTTCCGTTTAATTTTCTGGGGGACAGCGGTATTGCCTGGTACTTTCAAACGATCGTCGGTCTTTGGAAGGGATTGGGGTGGGGAGCCATCATTTATTTAGCTGCGATCGCGGGCATCGATCCAGAGCTGTATGAAGCGGCCAAGGTGGATGGGGCGGGGAGGTTCCGCACGATATGGAGCATTACGGTTCCCGGCATTATGCCTACCTTCGTCGTGCTGCTGCTGCTGAACGTCAGCAATATGCTCAACAACGGCTTCGAACAGTTTTACGTATTCTACAACGCTCTTGTTGCCGACAAGCTGGAGGTCATCGATTATTATGTGTACAAAGTCGGGTTGCAGAGCAATGACTTTTCTTATTCGACGGTGCTCGGCATGTTCAAGACGGTTGTGAGCGTTGTCATCTTGTTTACCGTCAACTGGATAGCCAGAAGAGTGCGGGGCGAAAGCATTATTTGACGACATAGAGGAGGTGAAAGGAATGCTGCGCGAACGACTATTTGATAGAGCTTTCCATATTGGAAACTATGCCTTCTTCGGATTGTTTTCCTTATGCTGCATTTATCCATTCTATTATATTTTCATTAACTCCATTAGCGATCCCATGATGGCGGCCAAGGGAGTGTACCTCTTGCCCAAGGACATCACATTTGTCGTCTACAAGGAAATGCTGACTCAGAAGGCGATCCTGACCTCCTTCGGCGTTTCGCTATCGCGGGCAGTTATCGGGACGATCGTTACCGTTTTCTGCTGTTCATTGTTCTCTTACATTGTCACTAAGAAGGAAATGCCGCTTCGCAAAACGGTATATCGCTTCGTCGTTCTTACTTTATACCTCCATGCGGGATTGATACCTTGGTATATGACGATGAAGTGGCTGGGGCTCAAAAATCATTTTCTGCTCTACATATTGCCATCTGCCATTATCGGTTTTTTTGTTATTCTGATGAAGACGTTCATCGAGCAGATTCCGGTGGCTCTGGAGGAAGCGGCTGCGATGGAGGGTGCAGGCTACTATACGATCTTTAGCAAAATTATCTTCCCGCTCTCGCTTCCTATCGTGGCAACGGTTGCCGTATTTAACGCGGTTAATCAATGGAATTCGTGGATGGATAACTTGTTTCTAGTGAACGACCCCAGGCTGCAGACATTGCAGCTTACACTGCTGCAATACTTGAAGCAATCGGAGGCGCTCGCAAGTGAGACGACCCGGCGCCTGCTGGGAAGCCAAATCAGCGAGCACGCTCTTACACCGCAAACCGTCAAGATGGCGATTACGATGATTGTGACGACGCCTATTCTATGTGTCTATCCTCTCTTGCAAAAGTATTTTGTCAAAGGCATTATGTTAGGTTCTATTAAGGGATAAGCGCTATTCCCAATATACGACAGGAGGCGTTGCAAGTGATAAAGAGCAAACGGATCAAAAGGATGACCGCCATTAGCATGTTGACGGTTCTACTTGCTTTAACCGGCTGTACAAGTGAAAATACGGGGGGAACAAATGGCGAGAGTGGCGTGCAGGGCGGCCAGTCTAATGAGAAAAGCCCAATTACGCTGCAATTGACAAGCGACAATGCGCTGTTCACCGCAACTATCGCTTCAGGTGAGCAATCTGATCCTGTCATGAAGGAAATACAGAAGAAAACCGGCGTCACGCTTAAGCTGGATACGCAAACGGACGACAAGAAATTTAACGCTATGCTCGCCGGCGGCGATCTGCCGGATATATTGGTTCTGCAAAACTCTCAAAAGTATTTAACGCAGCTCATAGAAGGCAACCAAGTCATTCCAATGGACGATCTATTAGAGAAGTACGGCGGCAATCTTTTGAAAGAATCACCTCAGAAGATCAAAAACAGCAGACAGTTTTTCAGTAACGGAACAGGGAAGCTGTACGCGATTCCAGGCATTGCAAGCCAGCTTGTGCCGCAGTTTAAATACGCGTCGCCGGCTTATAACATCCGCTGGGATTATTATAAAGAATTGAATTATCCGCCAGTCAACAATATGGACGATTTCCTGAACCTGCTGGCGGAGATGCAGAAGAAGCATCCTGTGAACGAGCAGGGGCAGAAGGTGTACGGAATGGCTCCGTTGTTCGATTGGGGGCTTGTGCCTTACGAACTGTTTGACCGGTTCTTCAACCGGATTAACCGAAACAATATGTTCGTATATTTGGAGCCTGAAACTTTCATGCCTGGTGGCGGCATTCTGGATCCTAACGTCGCTTATTGGCAAGGCACCGCATTTTACCGCAAGGCGAATCAGCTCGGCGTGCTGGACCCGGATTCGTTCACACAGAAATACGATAATTTCACGGAAAAGGTGAAGAGCAATCGCGTCCTATTCTCTCAGTGGCAATGGGCGGGTCCAGCCGACGCCAACGTGGAGCTTGCGAAGAAGAATCCGACGTCGGGCTGGATGCCGATGCCGATGCCGCAAGGGCAGACCGTGTATGCAGGAGAATTTGGGTCGAATGGCTTCTCCAACCGACTGTTCATGATCTCCAAAAACTGCAAATATCCAGAGAGAGCAATGGAGCTCATCAGCTACTTGCAGTCGGTGGAAGGAAGCAGGCTCATCCTAAATGGCATTCAGGGAGAGAACTGGGATGTGCTAGACGGCAAGCCGCAATGGAAGAAGGAAACGATTGACGCCCAGAAGAATGACCCGAGCTTCCAATTGAACACGGGAATCGGCCTTTATTGGAATTTGGCGGGCTTTGTGGATGGATATCAAGACCCTGAATATAACGTTCCGTTCAACTACACATTGAATGTAGACTTCTGGAAGACGCAAATGACTGAGCTGGATAAGGATTATTCCCAGCATTACGGAGTAGCATACCCCGGAGAACTGGTGGAGAAGCGGGTGGAAGCTGGCGAGATCGGGCTCCTCTATTATGACATGGACAATGAGCTGGGCATGGATCAGAATATGCCGGATGATATTAAGCGCATTGAGACCAACGTGACCGATTATCTGATTCGGATGGCGCCCAAGCTGATCTACGCCAAGACGGATGAAGAGTATGCGGGGCTGCAGGAAAGTATGATGGAAGAATTGCGGAAGATGGATGCCGAGAAGGCCGTCGATTATTGGATGGATACTTTGAAGAAGGCAGCCGAGACATTCGCCAGCACACGGGAATTATAAGCGACGAGGGAGATGATCGGGGATGAAGATGAAAGGGGAAGTATTAACTGTCTTAATGGTTTTGATTGGGGCTTTTTGGCTAGGGACAAGTGCTGCTTATGCACAGGACGATATCATCATCAACGACAGCTCGTTTACCTTCTTCAATGGAGCTTCGAACGTCGCGGACGCTACAGCTCCCGATCAACAATCCGCTCGAACGGCCAACACAAATTCGGGATGGAATATTCAGTATATGAATTGGGATTTCTCGCAATGGAAGCCTGGCGCGCTATATGATGTTTATGTCAAGGTAAAGGTGAACCATGCGGTATCCAATCCTTCAGGCGACGCGTTCAAAATAGGCGTATACGATAATACGGATCGGAATCACACTATCACCGAAAAAACGATTGCCGCGTCGGAAACGGTAGATGATGCGTGGAAAGAAGTGAAGATAGGCACGTTCAAGCCAAACGCTTCGGTGAACTGGCTCAGCTTCTACGTAGCCGGAACAGCCAACGCGGCGCAAGTATCGGATATTTATGTGGATGCTTTCATTTTCAAGGAGCATAAAAATTACGTCATTGAAAACAATCTTTTCTATCGCTTTAACGATGCCGTTAATGTTGCCGATCCTATGGCTGTCGACAACAGCGCGACTCGTATGGCGAACGGCACGGGCGGCGGCTGGAACATTCAAGCCAAAATTGACGGCTCCAAAATCGAATCGGGCAAGTCCTATACGATCTCCATGCAAGTAAAGCCGGAGAGAGAGGACTGGGAGACGTCGACGGGAGATATGTTCGGCTATATGGTCTATGATCTTACAACTGGAACCTACCTGATCGATCCGACGACGGTCCCTACGGATGCTTCCTCTAAGGTCGTCTTCTATCCGCAATGGACCACCGCTCCGATTGTGATTGATCCTGCACATGACGTTCGCGTATGCTTCTTTCCCGTCAATAATGCGGCGAACTTCCCATCCTTCAAGGTCGATCGGGTCACGCTGTCCCAAGTGCCTGCGGATGAGAGTGCGGCTAAGGTTATACATGGTTACCCGTATAAGCTGTCGCCGAACAATCAAGACGGACTTAACGATTCCACTGCGATTTCCTATACGCTCGCTACTTCTCAGACGGTGAATGTGTCGGTCTATCGCTATAACAGTCAATCAACGGTGCGGACGCTGCTCGACAATATGCTGCAGCAATCCGGTATGCATTCGATTGTATGGGATGGCAGAAGCGACAGCGGAGGAATCGTAGCAAACGGATTATATATGGTGAAGGTGAGCTCGGGCGGGATGGAGCTGCTGAGAACTAATGTTGAGGTCGTTGCGGGAGTTTCGCTGACGAGCCCGCAAAGCACAGTCCAGAATGACATTCCGAAGGGGATCTTCTATGAAGCGGGAGAAATACCGTATAGCTTATCGGATGCGCAAACTTATCTGGACTCAACGTTCCGCGATATAAGCATGATGGGAGCGGATACTGTCTTTTTGGCCAATTGGCACGCGAAGCCGCAGGCGATCTACGATGAGACCTTGTTGCAAGCGGAGGAGAACGGGCTCCGAATTGTCGGCATGCCGGACGCATATTCGCTTTTTAACGAAACGTTGTATAACGATGAACATGCCATGTATGCTCACATTAACTCTGTTATCGATCCTGTGCGCACCAGCAGTGCGTTGTACGGCTATTACTTGTACGATGAGCCTGCTGCCGATCTCCGGTTGGCTGATAATCTGAAGGATATGAAACGAATTCTGGAGACGATTGATCCCGCTCGTCCGGTCTTGATGACCTATGTCGGCTTGGATCGAGTACCGCTTCATTATGATGTGGAGAGACCGCAGGTGCTGAACATTGACCCTTACGGCGTCGGCGAAGGAAGCGCGATCGGCGATTTCCGCCATATTTATAAATATCCGGGCTTCTCGTTCGAGCAATATATGGACTTCTCATCTCTGCAGATTAGAAAAAGGGTCGAAGATGCAGCGCCAATGTGGACCATTCTGCAAACAAACAATACGGCAGGCTGGCTGCGCAATCCAACCTCCGCGGAGATCAGGGCTATGACGTACGAGGCGATTGGTTACGGTTCAAAGGGCTTTACATATTTCGTCTATCAAACCGAGGTGGACTGGATCGGCATCGTTGACGAAAATTACAATCACACGGAGGATTTCGCAACCGTGCAGAGCTTATTCAGCGAGATTGAAACGTTGAAGCCGACGATCAAAAACATGAGAAAAATTGGAGCCGCCGCTACAGTCAGCGGGGGAGGAAACGCTTATTATCCGGATGCGGACATTACGACGCATGAAGATGTGGCGACGGGCGACAAATATTTGGTGATCGTGAATCATGATTGTATCAATCCGGCCAACGTGACCGTTACAATCGATCGCGAGAAGCTTGGTATGGATGTCGCTTCCGTAACCAATATGCTAAGCGGCGATAGCGTTGCATTTACGACGAACTCCACCAGCTATACGATAACGCTGTCAAATATGGCGCCTGGAGACGGAAGGCTGCTGAAGCTGGCGAAAGCGTCCCAAGTTGTATATACAGGGCAAGACAGCGCGTTCCATGTCAATAATGGCGCATCTAAAAATGTACTTGATGTATCGGCTTCGGATGCCAAGACGGCGATGCACACGATAACAGGATCACGCACCTGGAACATCCAGTGGTTCTGGGATAAGGCTCAATTTACGCCAGGCGCTGCTTATGATTTGTACGCGGTCGTCAAAGTGAAATATGCGCAGGACACCTATCTGGACGCGAATGGAGCGGAGCATCCGTTCCAGCCTTCCGGCACCGCGTTTTCCTTCGGGGTATATGATCTGGCTACGAATACGTATCCGGTAGCGGAGGCGGCTGTAACGGCCTCCAGCATGGAGAACATGTTCTGGCACACCGTTAAGATCGGCAGCTTCGTCCCTTCCCAAACGGGGAATGAAGTGGTGTATATTATGCCGTGGAATAATCCGAGCAACATTTCGGAAATTTATGTGGATCAATTTTATTTTGTGAAGCAATAGGATGATAGGAGAAGCGCCTTATCGATAAAGAATGGAATGGCTTACATAGCCGTCCATTCTCTTATCGGAAGGCGCTTTAGGCTTGACAGTGTCTGTACAGGTCAGCGAACGTTGCGCCTCCCGGCTCCACAATTGCGTTTTCAAATCGCTCTCGTAGTTATTTGTCGAATTTTGCTACTATTAAAGAGAGCAATGTACTATAGTGAAGTAAGTATATTCTGCTCCGCGCTTATGATGCGGGATGGCAGCATGAAGCGTAAAGGAGACAGAAGCTGATGATTCGTGTCATGCTGATTGACGATGAAGAAGATGCGCTGGATTTGTTGGAAATCTTGCTCGGTCAGATCGGGAATGTTCAGATTGCGGGCAGGTACATT
Organism: Paenibacillus sp. J5C2022; assembly: GCF_025567625.1. Lineage (GTDB taxonomy): Bacteria > Bacillota > Bacilli > Paenibacillales > Paenibacillaceae > Pristimantibacillus. The sequence continues at coordinate 29,920 of NZ_JAOQJC010000031.1, forward strand.
AATCCGATCCAAGCGCTGGAAGAGCTGAGGCATACGACGGCAGATGCCGTATTCCTGGATATCGAGATGCCGGGGTTGAAGGGCACGGAGGCGGCTCGGCAAATAAGAAAGATCTCTCCTCATCTGTCGATCATCTTTACAACGGCGTATGAGCAATATGCGGTTGAAGCGTTCGAAATTCAATCGACCGACTATCTGCTGAAGCCGTTCACGATAGAGCGGCTGCAGAACACGATGGCGCGCATCCCGAAATCGTTGCCCGAACCCGCCGCCCCATTACCTCCGAGCGCCGGCCCTGCGGTTCGTTGTCTGGGAGGCTTCCATATTGCATTGCCCGGTGAAACGAGCAAAACGCTGACATGGAAAACGAAAAAGGAAAGGGAGCTTTGCGCGCTCCTGATTCATTACGAAGGCAGGCCGGTAAATGCCGCGACGATTATCGAAGCGCTGTGGCCGGGCTACGATTTGAACAAAGCCAAGACGTATCTGTATACCTGTCTATCCTATCTGCGAAAAAGCTTGGCAGAGGGAGGAGAACTGATTCGGATTCGGAAAGCGGATCAAGGCTTTGCTGCGGAAATGGACGGGCTTGCAGTTGACGTATTGAAATTCAAGCGGCTGCTGGGCAATGTTCTGGCTGATGGCAAAATGGACGACGATATGTACGATCAGATGAACGAGCTGTACCAAGGTGAATACATGGAAGCGTGTGATTTCGGCTGGGCAGCTTCCAGACAACTGGAGCTCAAATCTTCGTATATCCGGGCGCTTCGCCGATGGTACGCGCATTATCGAAGCCGGAGCATGCCGGCGCTTGCCATCGACAGCCTGCAGAAGCTGCTGTCGTTGGCTCCCGATTCCGAGCTTGACGGGCGCGAGCTGATCAGTCTCCACCTGGAGCTGGGCAATCGCAATGAAGCTTATCGCGTCTGTCTGCAATTGGAGCAGGCGGTGCGCGTTCAATTGGGCGCGGAGCTGGAGGAAGAGACGCAGCGGCTGCTCCGGCACACGATGGAGAAGACGGAGCGGTTATCCCGATGAGTCGGAAATTGGCGGCGCTGTTTATCACAATAGCTTTGTTGTTCGCAGTCTACGGGTTGCTGCTGACTTACGCCTCTCTTCACAAGAAGCCCATGCCTGTTGCCCAAAACGGAGTTATAGACCTGACCGAATGGGCATTTCAAGAGAACGGCGTCGTTCGGCTGGACGGGCAATGGGAGTTCTATCCCCATCAGCTCCTCTCCCGGCAGTCCTCTCCCATATCCGTTGCCGCAGAGGGAGCGGCGCCCGAGTGGATACAGGTTCCCGGGTCATGGAGCGCACAGATGGAGACGCTGGGCATCGCGACCTACCGGCTGCAGCTCCTGATCGACGACGCAAGCGCGGTATATGGACTGAAGACGGCTTCGATCCTCCTCTCCAATCGGCTTATCGTCAACGGTCAGGTTGTGGGCTCCAGCGGCATTCCGGACGAGAGGGAGCATTACCAGGCGCTTAACAAGCCGTATGTCAGCTACTTCACGCTGAAGCCGGGCCGGAACGAAATTCTCATCGAAGCGGCCAACCATGAATTTCGGGTTGGAAGCGGAATTGGCGAATCGCTTCGCTTCGGCAAGGCCGAGCAAATAGCCAAGCTGCGCGACCGGGCGACGGCCCATGACTGGATCACGTTAACCGCTTTCCTCATTATGGGGCTGTATTTTATCGGATTGTTCTCCCAGCGCAGAAATGACCATTCCCTCATTGTCTTCGGCCTTGTCTGCTTATTTATCGCCGCGTTTACAAGCGTCAGCGGCGAGAGGGTTTTGTTCGATGCGGTCGGCGCGATTCCGTTCTGGCTTTATTTTCGCATCCAGATGGTGCTGACGGTTGGCGTAGGAGCGGGTTTCTTCTTGTATGTATATACCGCTTTCCGGCCTTACACTTTCAAATGGCTTACGCAAGGCGGAATGGTTGCAGGGGCTGTCTTGATCGCGCTGAATGCCGGCTTCGCCTCTCAGATTACGACGGGACCGTTTCGACTTCTGACGTCGCTATACGTGACGTTCGCGTTGCTGTACGCTACGTATGTGTTTGTCTACGCGGTCCTGCACAAAGTGGCGGGCAGCCGGTATTTGGCCGTGGCTGCCCTGGCTTTGAATGCACTGGTGCTGAACCAGAATATGAACGTGTATTTCGGCGTGCCGATCTATACGCTGGCGCCGATCGAACCTTTTCTCGTGTTGCTGATGCTGGCGCTTCTGATGTCCCTCCGGTTTTCGAACGCATTCCAAAAAATCGAGGAGTTATCCGGGAAATTGCTGCAGGCGGACAGGATGAAGGATGACTTTCTGGCCCGTACTTCGCATGAATTCAAGACACCCCTGCACGGCGTCATGAATATATCCCGGTCCATGCTGGACGATACTGCGAATCCGCCAACGGGCGAGCAACGGGAGAAGCTGCAGCTCGTGACCGATATTACAAGGAAGCTGTCGCAGCTTGTCTACGACATTCTGGACTTGTCCAAGCTGAAGCAAGGCGAGCTCAGAATCGTACCGTCGCCGATCGACGTTCGCGCGGTCGCGGAGATTCAGGTGCGCTTCTATTCCTACCTCTGTACAGAGAAGGATAATCAACTGATCAACCAGGTGCCTGCGGGGCTGTCTTATGCGTATGCGGATGAAATTCGGCTGGGTCAGATCATCGGGAATTTGCTGGACAACGCAATCAAGCATACGGAGAACGGCACAATTGCCATTGCCGGGAGGGAACGAGGAGGCATGCTCGAAATCAAGGTGCGGGACACCGGTGCGGGAATTGAGCCGGAGGATTTGCCGCATATTTTCGAGCCGTTCAAGTCGTCGGAGGGAGCGCCGCAGCGAAGCTTCGGACTGGGGCTGTCGATCGCGAAGCAACTGGTTGAGCTGCAAGGAGGCACTCTATCGGTAAGTTCCATGACCGGTGTCGGTACCAGCTTTACGTTCACGCTTCCCGTTGCCGAAGAACGGCAAGAAGCGTCGATGTCCTTGGCCTATTCGACGGCGTCTCAAGCCGCGTCCAAGGAAAATGAATATTCCTTTGCAACGCCCTATGTGACGAATGCCGATGGCAAGCGTACGGTGTTGATCGTCGACGATCAATATGTGAATCTGAAGGTTTTATTGGATGCGCTGCAGACGCTGGATTATCGCGTCATCGCGGTCAAAAACGGGTATGAGGCGCTGGAGCAGATCGACCAATCGGGCAGAATTGATCTCGTTATTCTGGATATGATGATGCCGGGCATGTCGGGATACGAAGTGTGTCAGGAGATCCGCAGGCACTATTCGCTGCTGGAGCTGCCCGTCCTGATGGTAACTGCTGCTATTCAACCTCAAGATAAGGTAGCGGCGTTCCAGGCGGGCGCCAACGATTATTTGCCGAAGCCGTTTGACCTGGAGGAGCTAAAGGCCAGAATCGGCAGCTTGCTTGCCATGAAGGAGTCGCTGGGCCGAGCGGTTCATATGGAGGTGGCGTTCCTGCAATCGCAGATCAAGCCTCATTTTCTGTATAACGTGCTGAACAGCATCGTTGCATCCAGTTATACGGACATCGAGCGCGCGAGGAAGATGATTGCAGCGCTTGCCGATTACTTGCGGGGAAGCTTCCGCTTCAGCAATGCGGAGGAACGTATCGGATTCGCAGAGGAATTAAGCCTTATTCGGACGTATGTGGAGATCGAGCGGGCCCGATTCAGGGATCGCATTCGCTTCGAATGCGTGATCGAAGAGGCTGCCTATAGCCTGCGAATCCCTCCGCTCCTGCTGCAGCCGCTGGTCGAGAATGCCATTCGTCACGGCGTCGGCGATCGTATCGAAGGCGGAACCGTGAGGATGACGGCGGAGAAGTCGGACGGGCAGTGGGTGTTCGTCGTGTCCGACGACGGCGTCGGAATTCCGCTCGAGCGCTTGAAGACGCTGCTTGAACGAACCGGCGAAGAGGGAGTGGAAGGAGTCGGCTTGCGGAATATCAACAAACGGCTGAAATTCGAATACGGAACTTCGCTGGAGATTGCGAGCGAGCTGGGATCCGGAACCACAGTCGCCATTCGCATTCCCGTCTCCCGGATCTGACGAGCCATACTTTAATCGCGACAAGGTCTCATCGTTTATCGATGGGGCCTTTTTTTGTATGTAAGCTTCGAAAAGGGGCATACGAGTTGGATTAGTGTATGAATCCTACATTAGAGCTCGAAAAGGGGCGTGCGAGCTAGATTAGTGTATGAATCCTACATTAGAGCTCTGAAAAGGGGCGTGCGAGCTAGATTAGTGTATGAATCCTACACTGGAGCTCCGAAAAGGGGCATGCGAGCTAGATTAGTGTATGAATCCTACACTGGAGCTGTGAAAAGGGGCGTGCGAGCTAGAATAGTGTATGAATCCTACACTGGAGCTCCGAAAAGGGGCATGCGAGCTAGATTAGTGTATGAATCCTACACTGGAGCTCCGAAAAGGGGCATGCGAACTAGAATAGTGTATGAATCCTACACTGGAGCGCCGAAAAGGGGCATACGAGTTGGATTAGTGTATGAATCCTACACTGGAGCGCCGAAAAGGGGCATGCGAACTAGATTAGTGTATGAATCCTACACTGGAGCTCCGAAAAGGGGCATGCGAACTAGATTAGTGTATGAATCCTACACTGGAGCTCCGAAAAGGGGCGTGCGAGCTAGACTAGTGTATGAATCCTACACTGGAGCTCCGAAAAGGGGCGTGCGAGCTAGATTAGTGTATGAATCCTACACTGGAGCTCCGAAAAGGGGCGTGCGAGCTAGATTAGTGTATGAATCCTACACTGGAGCTCCGAAAAGGGGCATGCGAGCTAGACTAGTGTATGAATCCTACACTGGAGCTCCGAAAAGGGGCATGCGAGCTAGATTAGTGTATGAATCCTACACTGGAGCTCCGAAAAGGGGCGTGCGAGCTAGATTAGTGTATGAATCCTACACTGGAGCTCCGAAAAGGGGCATGCGAACTAGATTAGTGTATGAATCCTACACCGTCAGTCGTATTTCTTAGCGAAACATGTCGGTTTTTAAGGTTTTTTTAATGTGCCGTCGATTATGCTGGGCTGGAATATGCGGACACAGCGACTGAACGATAACACGGAGAGGACGGATGCATAGTGGTTCCGGCAATGAGAGCAAGCAAGAAATATGAGAGTATTCGAAAAAAAGTCTGTTTATTACTTGCTTTTATTCTTTTCATTCCGCTCATATCGATTGGAGGCACGGCTTCGGCGGCGTCTGCTGGCTGGTCGATAATAGATGGCAACGGAGTCAACGGGATTAATGCTAACCCGAATTACAAAGCGGAGAATCCGGCCATGGTCGAATGGAACGGAGAGGTTTATGTGGCATGGCAAGAAAGAGGCACCCAGAACAGCATAAACCAAATCAGAGTCAAGAAATATAATGAAACGGGTTGGGTAAGCGTCGACGGCAATGGGCCGAACGGATTGAATGTGGATGTCTCCAAAGTTGCTTCACGGCCTGCTATGGCCGTGTACGACGGTTCATTGTATATCATATGGAAGGAAATGGAGACACCGTCCATTGGCCAAATTCGGATCAAGAAATATGACGGCTTAAGCTGGACCAGTGCCGAAGGCAACAGCTCGGTCGGAATCAATGTGGATGCTTCCAAGACGGCCGACTTTCCCGCGCTGGCTGTATACAGAGGTGATCTGTATGCGACATGGTCAGAAGCGAGCCAAATTCGAGTCAAGAAATACGACGGTGTCGAGTGGACGAGCGTTGACGGCGGCGGAACGAACGGTTTAAATATTATATCGGCTGCTAACGCAGCATTTCCTGTTATGGCAGTAATGGGCGATGATTTATATTTGGTGTGGTCTGAAGTGTCCGGGGCCAATTATCAACTCCGAGTGAAAAGGTATAACGGTCAAAGCTGGGAATTGATTGACGGCGGTGGAAGCGGCTTGAATATGCGCAGCTGGTGCAGTGCACTCTACCCATCGGCAACCGTCATCGGCAATGCTCTGTATGTGGGATGGCACGAACCTATTAGCGGTCTCTACGGCACGGATGATCAAATAAGAGTTAAAAAGTTTGAGGAGGGCGTCTGGTCGAGCATAGATGGCGGCGGAGAACAGGGCATAAATGTGAGTCCTTATTTTCGCGCGTATTATGTTGAAATGGCAGCAATCCATAACGAATTGTATGCAATATGGACAGAAAATACAGGGACTTTTGTAAATGGGAAATATGTTTTTAAAATACGCGTGAAGAAATATGACGGAACGAAGTGGACGAACGCCGAGGACGGTAGAAACGGCTTGAATGTGGATGGAGCAAGACCTGCATTTTATCCTGCGGTAACGGTGCTTGACGGCGCTTTATATGTAGCGTGGCAGGAACAGAACGGCACAGAAGAGCAAGTGCGGGTAGCCCAATATTCGCCTCCGCCTCCGCCTGCCGTCAACAGTGTCAGCGTTAGCCCGGGTACCGCTAACATCGCGCGGGGAGCCGGCGGTCAACTTACTGCTGAAGTTGATGTGGTGGGCGGCGCCGCGACAACGGTGACATGGAGCAGCAGCGACGCTGCCAATAAGGTGCAAGTGAGCGGAACCGGCTACGTTACTGTAGCATCGGACGCAGAGCTAGGTGATTACACAATTACCGCCACCTCGACGGCAGACAGCAGCAAGACGGGGACGGCGACGATCACGGTTACTTATGCGCCGTCCGTGAACGGCGTAACCGTCACTCCGGACAGCGCAAGCGTCATGCAAGGAGAAAGCCGCCAACTCTCAGCGACAGTAGACACAGTGGGCGGCGCCGCGACAACGGTGACATGGAGCAGCAGCGACGCTGACAATAAGGTGCAAGTGAGCGGAACCGGCTACGTTACTGTAGCATCGGACGCAGAGCTAGGTGATTACACAATTACCGCCACCTCGACGGCAGACAGCAGCAAGACGGGGACGGCGACGATCACGGTTACTTATGCGCCGGCTGTGAACGGCGTAACCGTCACTCCGGACAGCGCAAGCGTCATGCAAGGAGAAAGCCGTCAACTCGCAGCGACAGTAGACACAGTGGGAGGCGCCGCGACAATGGTGACATGGAGCAGCAGCGACGCTGACCATAAGGTGACGGTGGACGAGACGGGGAATGTGACGGTCGCAGTGGATGCGACACCGGGGGTTTATACGATTACCGCCACCTCGACGGCAGACAGCAGCAAGACGGGGACGTCGACGATCACCGTTACCGCAGCGCCTACCTACACGATTGCTTCTATAGCGAATCAAACGTTAACGGCACTTACTCAAGGATATGCGTCCGGCACGCAAGACGCCCAAACAATTCCCGTCACGAATACGGGCACAGGCCATTTGACGAACCTGTCGGTTACGATTAGCGGTGCAAATGCCAACGATTTTGAGATTACGCAGCCGGGTTCATCCTTGAATAGCAATGAATCGACAAGCTTTACGATACAAGCACAAGACAGCTTGCAGGCAGGCACCTACACGGTGACGGTCACGGTATCGGCGGATCAGATGACAGCTGTAACCTTTACCGTCTCACAATCCGTAAACTTGCCGAATGCTCCTGCCAATCCGCAAAGTCTGACTGCTGTCGGTGGCAATCGTCAAGCTGTATTGAATTGGAATACAGTAATGGGAGCAACCTATTACAACATCTATATCGCGACATCACCAGGCCAATATATCGAGTCTGAAGCTGCGACGGTTACTTCTGCTACCTACAACATACTGAACCTGATTAACGGCACCACTTATTACTTTACGGTGAAGGCCGGCAACGAAGGCGGTTTGAGTGCGATGTCGAATGAGGCAAGCGCGACTCCGGCAACCGTTCCGGCAGCGCCGACACATATGACGGCAATTGCGGGGGACGGACAAGCAACCGTTACTTTTACAGCTCCAGCTGATGACGGCGGAAGTCCGATTACGGGATATGAGGTGACGGCAGCTCCAGGGAGTGTGGTTGTATCCAATTCGTCTAGTCCGATTGTCGTTACAGGCTTAAGCAACGGTACGAGCTACACCTTTACGGTTAAGGCGATTAACGCAGTCGGAATAAGCATATCCTCTGCCGAATCCAATGCCGTTGTACCAAGAGGAGAGAGCAGCAGGCCTTCACTCCCTGCTACTACGATACCGAACACAACCAATGTAGACGTACTGATTAATGGGAAAGTGGAACATGCGGGAACGGCCACAACAAGCACTCGGAACGGCCAGAGCGTCAGGACGATTGCCGTCGACCAGAAGAGACTGGAGGATAAACTCGCGGCGGAAGGGCAAGGAGCCGTTATCACGATTCCGGACCGTTCGAATTCGAATGTCGTAATTGGCGAACTCAACGGTCAGATGGTTAAAAGCATGGAAAGCAAGCAAGCAATTGTTGCAATCAAGACCGATCAGGCGACATATACGATTCCGGCACAACAATTTCAAATCGGCGATATAGCTGGCAAACTGGGCAAGTCGGTCGACCTGCAAGACATCAAGGTGCAAATCGAAATTGCCGAGCCTGCAACGGATACATGGAAGGTTGTAGAGAGCGCGACATTGGGCGCGTTCACGATTATGGTCCCGCCTCTGGAATTTACGATTCGAGCCATATACGGCAATACGAGCGTTGAGGTATCGAAGTTCAACGCCTACGTAGAAAGAACGATCGCCATTCCGGCCGGAGTTGACCCGAGCAAGATTACGACAGGCGTCGTTGTCGAGCCGGATGGAACGGTACGCCACGTACCAACTAAGATCGTTATCATCGACGGCAAGTATTACGCCCGGATCAACAGCTTGACCAACAGCACTTACTCTGTTGTCTGGCATCCGCTCGAATTCCTTGATGCCGTGAATCACTGGGCGAGCATTGCAGTTAACGACATGGGATCACGGATGGTCATTGACGGTACGGGCGGCGGTCTGTTCAGTCCCGATCGCGATATTACCCGAGCCGAATTTGCAGCCATAGTTGTACGAGGATTGGGACTTAAGCGGGAAGACGGGTCAACGGTATTCTCTGACGTAAAAACATCGGATTGGTTCAGCGGCGCGATCAACACGGCATATGCGTATCAACTAATTGGAGGATTTGAGGACGGTACGTTCCGACCGAACGACAAAATAACTCGAGAACAAGCCATGACGATTCTCTCCAGAGCAATGACGATTACCGGACTGAAGGCGAAGCTGTCCGCTCAATCCGAAGCTGCGACACTTCTTCTGTATGAAGATGCGTCAAACGTATCCGGTTGGGCACTCAGCGGTGTTGCAGACAGCGTGCAAGCCGGTCTTGTAACCGGCCGAAGCGCAGCTGAGCTTGCGCCGAAAGCACCTATTACCCGGGCTGAGGTTGCAACCATCATTCAAAGACTTCTGCAAACATCAGATCTGATTTAAGCCGAAATATCGGCCAAGTGACAAGTTATGATCCCTTCCTGACAAGAGCTTTCAATGTCGGGAAGGGATTTTATCATTGAATCGCAAAGATAAATCGCAAAAGTATTGACAAACAAACTACTACGTGATACTTTATAGCTGTAGTAAGTGATACTTGATACCAGTCATACAGAATAGAGAAGGGTGATTGTGCTGGAAAACCTAACGGAAATGCTCAAAGGCGTGCTTGAGGGCTGTGTGCTAGAAATTATAAGCAGAAAGGAAACTTACGGCTACGAAATTACACGGCAGCTGAACGCTCTCGGTTTCACAGATGTTGTAGATGGAACGGTGTACACAATTCTGATTCGGCTTGAAAAAAACAAGCTGGTGGAGACGACCAAGAAGCCTTCCGACATGGGGCCGCCGCGAAAATTTTTTACACTCAACGACGCGGGACGCGAGGAGCTGCAGAGGTTCTGGGAGAAATGGGAGTTCATATCGACAAAAATGAACGAGTTAAAGGAGTGAAACAAATGAATTTTTGGGAAAAGATCACAGGCAGCGACATGACGAAAGAAGTGAAAGCTTTTGAATCGCGCGCCCAAAGGCTGCCGGCCGATTATCAAGCGGCATGGAAGGAAATAAGCACCAATGTTTGGCAGTACTCCGATTTCACCGGTCGCAACCTTATGCCGATTTTGGACGGGGTGCTTGGCCTGCTGGAACAATCGGCGGCGGACGGTCAGATGGTCCATGAGGTGTTGGGTGACGATATTAAAGGCTTCTGTTCGGCACTGGTCGGAGCAGAAGGGGCGAAGTCGGTTCGCGACAAATGGCGTGAGCAATTGAACCATAATATCGCAAAAAAATTAGGCAAATAGGAGGGCACTATGAGCATACGTGATATCATCGAAGGCAAAAAAAAGTGGCGTGCACTAGTGGCGCGCGTCAAAGCGCTGCCGCAGGATTATCAGATGGTTTACAAGGAGATTCAAAAATATTACTTTAAGGTCGGCCCAGTTGAAATAGCTGAGGATATGGGGTTGCTTGAAGGAATTGTCGAGCTTTTTGAAGAGGGCGCGGTTATGGGGAAAGGTGTGCTCGAAGTGACGGGAAGCGACGTAGCGGCTTTCTGCGACGAATTAATCAAAAATTCAAAAACTTACGCGGACTTGTATCAAGAATCTGTTGACCGAAAAGTTCACGAGGCCATACACAAGGCTGCGAATAAAACAAAGTAAAAGGGGGATCAAGATGGAAAAAGCAATTGAAGTGAAAGGTCTGCGCAAGTCGTATAAAAACACAGAAGTTCTAAAGGGTGTTGATTTCAATGTAAAGCGAGGCGAAATATTCGCTCTGCTTGGCTCCAACGGTGCGGGCAAGACGACGACGGTCAGAATCCTCACTACGCTTCTCAAACAGGACGGAGGCACCGCTACCGTAAATGGTTTTGACGTTGCGTCAAAGCCCGACCATGTGCGGCAGTCGATCAGCCTGACAGGGCAGTTCGCCGCCGTGGACGAGATCATGAATGGTCGAGAAAATTTGATCATGATTGCAAAGCTGCGGCATCTTGATCATCCGCGTCAGGTCGCGGATGATTTACTGAGGCGCTTCGGCTTGACGGATGCCTCCGAGCGCAGGGTGTCCACTTATTCGGGCGGTATGCGCCGCAGGCTTGACATTGCCTTGAGCCTCGTGGGCCATCCGCAGATCATCTTCCTCGATGAGCCGACCACAGGGCTCGACCCCGAGGCACGCATTGAGACCTGGAAGATTGTGAAGGAGCTTGCCGACGGCGGCACGACGGTGTTACTTACTACGCAGTATTTGGAGGAAGCTGAGCAGCTTGCTGACCGGATTGCCATTCTGCACGAGGGCAGGATTATCGCCAGCGGCACGCTCTCGGAGCTGAAGCAGCTGTTCCCGAAGGCGAAGGTAGAATATGTTGAGAAACAGCCGACATTGGAGGAGATATTCCTCGCAATCGTCGGTAAAAAGGAGGCCATTTAAATGGAGGCGACAAAGAAACATTTTTTCAGCGACATGAGCGTTATGCTTGGACGTTCTATGCGCCATATTTTCCGCAGTATGGACACGATCTTCACGGTTTGCATCACTCCAATTGCTATGATGCTGTTGTTCGTCTACGTATTTGGCGGCGCAATTCAAACCGGTACGGAAAACTATGTGAACTACCTGTTGCCTGGCATACTGCTTATAGGGATTGCCAGCGGGGTGGCTTACGTTGCTTACCGCCTGTTTTTGGATAAGCAACGGGGCATTATTGAACGGTTTCACTCCATGCCGATTGCGCGTTCCACTGTGCTGTGGGGGCACGTTCTGACCTCGGTAGTATCCAACGTCATTTCTGTTGCCGTCATCATTCTCGTAGCGCTTATGATGGGCTTTCGCTCGTCGGCAGGGATACTGTCATGGCTTGCTGTAGCAGGTATACTCGTGTTGTTTACGCTGGCTTTGACTTGGGTAGCGGCCATTGCCGGACTGTCGGCAAAAACGGTGGAGGGAGCAAGCGCCTTTTCCTATCCGTTGATTTTCCTGCCATTTATCAGCTCGGCGTTCGTGCCGACCGACTCTATGCCGAAAGTTGTTCGCGCCTTTGCCGAAAACCAGCCGGTGACCTCGATTGTAGAAACTATCCGCGCATTATTGTCAAATCAACCGGTAGGCAATGATATCTGGATTGCTTTAGCATGGTGCTTAGGGGTGATAATGGTTGCCTATCTATTTGCGGTGCGCGCATACAAACGGACTGCAGCTTAAAAGGCCCCTTCATTTGCGAGACGATTTGAAATGCAATCGGCTTTCACCTTCACTTTGAACGTATCTTTCACGTCCCCTCGAAGCGGTTGTTCAAATTCAACGCAGCATAATGTATTCCCCCTTTCGATGATAGATTAACATAATTACGGGGTTCTGATTTGATAATTATTGCGCTAATAAATGTTTGCAGGAAGCCAGGCAGGGCTTACTTTCTTTATACCGCTCGTTAAGAGTACAATGAAATCAAGCAATAGATGAAATTGATGCAAGAGGGGGTAGAAGTGATTGGATCTGAATACAGTTATGCAAGAGCTTGAAGCGCTCGGCAAGGAACGAACCAAGAAAATGTACATGTCCAATGGCGCGCACGAACCGTTGTTTGGAGTGGCTACAGGCGCCATGAAGCCAATGTCCAGGCTCATAAAGAGGAATCAGCCTTTAGCCGATCAGCTTTACGACACAGGGAACTATGACGCCATGTACTTTGCGGGGGTTATCGCAGATCCTGGGGTCATGACTGAAGCGGACTTCGAGCGCTGGATGGACGGGGCATATTTCTATATGCTGTCCGATTATGTTGTTGCTGTCACATTGGCTGAGACGGATATTGCCCAGGAAGTTGCCGATAAGTGGATAGCCAGCGGAGAAGAACTGAGAATGTCGGCGGGCTGGAGCTGTTATTGCTGGTTGCTGGGCAGTCGCCCGGACAGTGAGTTTTCCGAAAGTAAAATGGCAGATATGCTTAAAGTGGTGGGAAATACGATTCACGACTCTCCCGAACGAACGAAATACGCGATGAACAACTTTATATACACGGTGGCAACATCCTACACGCCTCTTCACGAACGTGCGGTCGAGACGGCACAGGAAGTCGGTCCGGTAGAAGTCCAGAAAGATAAGAAAAAAAGCAAGCTCCTGAACGCAACCGAAAATATTCAAAAGGCATTGGATCGAGGGCAGCTCGGTTTCAAGCGCAACTATGTAAGATGCTAGGCGCAATGCGACATATGCGGAGAACTTGACAGCAATGTCAAGTTCGTTTACTTTAAAAATGAATGGAGGTTCATTTATGGCTCAAGTGTTGAAGGAAGAGTTGCGTCTGGCTATTCTAAGGGCTGCGCAGAATGAGTTTTTAGAATATGGCTATCTTCTGTCGTCTGTCAAGCGGATCGCTGCCAAAGTAGGGATATCCGCGGGCAACTTGTACAGATATTACGATGGGAAAGAAGCCTTATTCGATTCCGTGGTGAATCCGGTCTATGCCGAGTTGGAAGGTGTGATTGGCGCTAACGGTGAGGACTCGCTGACGGAAGGAGATGTTTTCGATCTCGTTGTGAATACGTTAATGTCTCTCATCGAAGGATTTCGTGAACCGCTGTTAATTTTAATCGACGGCAGCAAAGGCACACGGCATGAAGACGGCGTTCTGAAATTGCATAAGATGATGGCGGACCATGTCACTGAACATTTGATCGCGTACAACAGCAGACAATCTGGAGAAGTATACACTGAGCAAGTATCGTGGCCCATAGGAGTTGCCTTTATGCAAGGTTATTTTGAAATCATCAGACGTTGCCCTGACCCGAAGGATTGCAGAAGTGTGCTTAGTCAGTATGTCTCTTTTTGGTATCAAGGACTACGGTCGTTTGTCTAGGAAGGCATTCGGCCTGCCTTAATAATGAAACGAAATTCATTTTTGGGAGGGGAGCTTATGATTCGAAAAACTGATCGGTTTCTTACCCGAAAAGGCTCCGTAGTGGAATATTCCATAGCCGGACAGGGAGAACCTATTCTGATCATGCATGGCGGACATTCAAACTGTAAGGAGGAATTCGGCTATCGTGAGCTCGCCGGGCAGGGATATTGTATCATTACGCCATCCAGGCCGGGGTATGGGAGTACCTCTAAAGAGCTTGGCGAAAATGCACTGACGGCGTGTGAAGCGTACCTGGAGCTGTTGGATTTTTTGAAGGTTCCCCGTGTTCATGTCATCGCGATTTCCGCAGGCGGTCCCAGCGGCATTCATTTTGCATCAAGGTATCCGAAGCGAGTGAGGAGTCTAACGCTCCAGTCGGCGGTTACGCATCGGTGGTTGACTGTCGATGATACATTTTACAAGTCGGCTCAAGTCATGTTCCGGCCTTCGATAGAAAAAGGTGTTTGGCTGCTTATTCGAAGCATGAACAAGATTTTCTCGGATGTGCTGTTCAAGAGCATGATACCCGCTTTCAGCAACCTTGGAAAGGATGAGCTGCTGCTTCAATTCAACGATGACGACAAACGGCAGTTCGGGAACATGCTGAACCGTCAGCGTTCGGGTCATGGGTTTATGATCGATCTGGTACAGACAAGCCAAAATCTCGAAAGCGAATTATCATTGATTCAATGTCCCGCTTTAATCATGCATAGCAAGAATGATGGTCTTGTTGCGGTCAAACATGCCTATTACGCCCAACAATATATTCCGAACTCGGAACTCATCATTCTTGACACATGGGGTCATTTAATATGGATGGGCAAGGATGCGGCAGATATGCATGCCAAGCTTTTCGAATTTCTGAAAGGTTAGTTCATGGCTGACAGCGGCAAGATGATTGGGCAGCCAGAGTATGTCGAATCGGTGACTTCCCTTTTTAAATTGAAAATGGTACAATAAACAAGAACGTACATTCGTGAACGGCAACAAGAAATAGTAGGGAGGCTGCCGTATGAAAAAGCGAGACAATCTATCTACACATCAATCTGACGATAAATTTATGGTGCGAGAACAACCATTTACGTATGATGAGTATGCTCAAATGCCTGATGATGGTAATCGTTATGAAATTGCAAGTGGTGTACTGGAACTTATGTCGCCGGCTCCAACGCCGAAGCATCAGGTTATTAGTAATCAAATGCAGACGATATTGACGAATAGTTGCCAGATGGAGTATATCGTATTTGCATCACCGATTGACTTGATATTGTCAGCGACAGAAGTTCGCCAACCGGATCTGCTCATGGTTCATCGCAATAGAATGGAAATCATTACTCGGCGCGGAATTGAAGGAATCCCGGATCTCGTAGGAGAAATATTGTCACCTCATTCTGCCAAGCGGGACAAGGTGCAGAAGCTCGCTGCATATGCTGCCTATCGCATACCGGAATACTGGATTGTTGACTCGGCTAACGAGTTGCTAGAGCAGTATTTGCTGGCAAATGACAAATACGAGTTGCACAATTTGTACAGCTGCGAGGAACAAGTTCAATCCGATCGTCTGCCGTGCGTCTCCTTCACGATGGGACAAATTGTGGCTGCGGCGGAAGGTTTGCCAGGATAAACGTGGCATGAGTGGTTGACGAACCAGATGCAACGAGTCCATTCATGCTATGGTATAATGGCTGTCAAAAGAGTCACCTAAGAATAATCTGTCGACCGAAGGAAAAGATGAGTGATTTGCTCGATGATAAAATATTACTCGAATGTTGGAGCAACGGAGCAAGTAGTGTACAGTAAGCGTAACTCTGCCAGGAGCAGCCATTCAGAGGCTGCTCCTATTTGACGGTCAGATCAGGCTCACATTTTAGGCATGTCATCGATTGTTACAGATGAAGTGGGTTCATACAAGGCCGCGATTTCCAGGGCCGTGTCTCGTAAGGCATCGGCAAGATGAGCGGGCTCAACGACGAGCACATCCGTTCTGAATCGAAGCAAGAAGCCGATCAGCCACTTCTCATCAGGCAGTGCGGTACGGACCAGAAGCGCTCCATCCGGCTGCCGCTCGATCTGGCTTTCATCGAAGTAGTCCGCAGCGCGGACTTTGGCTTCCCCCGTGAAGCGAAGGACCAGATCGACCTTCCGTTCACTTCGGGGCGCCGTCCATCGATCATTCAGCATGGAGATTGTCATGGCCCGGCGATGGAACGATTCCGACTGGATCTGCAAGGTCCGCATGCGAGCCAGCTTGAAGATCCGGTAATCCTCGCGCTCCAAGCAATATCCATGCAGATACCAGGCGTATCTTTTGAGCACCAGCCCCATCGGCTCGATGAGGCGCTCGGTTTCTTCTCCTTTTCCGTCGGTGTACGCGAAGCGGATCAGCTTTGTATCTTGTACCGCCTGCTGCAGCGATTCGTACTTGACTCGTTCGGCCTCGCCGCTTCTCCAGGGGGTGAAGTCGACAAGAATTTGATCGCCGGCCGCGAACCGCCCTTGTTCCGCTTGCGACACCAGAGCGCCAACTTTGTTCAGCAGGCGATCCATATGGGAATGAGTCAATGCCTGTGTGGACTGAAGACCGCGCAGGGCGGTAACCAGCACATTCAGCTCATCCAGAGACAGCATTTGTCGATCGAGTCGAAAGCTTTCCATAATCTCATACCCGCCTTCCGTTCCCGTATACGAGACGATAGGGATGCCCGCGAGACTTAACGATTCCAAATCGCGGTATATCGTACGCAGCGATACTTCCAGACGCTCGGCAAGCTCCTGGGCTTGTACTCGCTTCCGGTTCAATAACAAGATTGTGATGGCCATTAAACGTTCGAGCTTCATCTTGAACCTCCAGCTTCGAGAATGTTACATCCAGTATAACCGATACTCCCGAACAGCTGTATGTATTCGGCTGGGGGATTAATGCGCCGCATACTCTCCGTCCGCTTGAGCCGTCGGGTCCAGCTTCTCTCTGCTCATGACAAGCGCCGAGGCCAAGGCCAGCACAGCCGGAATCAGGGTCCAGGCGAAAGTATCCGCGATGGAGGAGGACAGCCCCTCCGTGATTCTATGCAACGCATTCCCGTCCATCGTTAAGCGGAGTTCGGGATTGAGCAATACGTAGGGGTCGCCGAAGTCGACATTAGCCGGCATATTCGCTGTACCGCCGCCGAACGCATTCGTCAGCTTTCCCGTGAGCGAGTGGCTCTGAATGATTCCGAATATCGTAATGCCCAGTGTCATGCCAAGCGAGCGATTGAAGTTCAGCGTCGAAGTGGCGGCTCCACGCTGTGTAGCAGGGAAGGAATGGATGGCGGCATTGCTCAGTACCGAGAAGGAAGCTCCGATGCCGAGACCTACCAGGATCATATAGACTGTTATGAGATAGCGCGGCGCCTCAGCCGTAATCGAAGCCAGCAGCGCAAGCCCGCCGACCAGAAGAGCAAGCGTCGGAATAAGAATCGTCCGGTACGGCAGCCTGGATAACAAGAATCCGCCTACGGTTGCTGTGACGACCGAGCTCACCATCATCGGCAGCAGCACGAGCCCCGCATTCGTCGCCGTCCCTCCCAGAACGCCTTGAATGTAGATCGGTATGAACATCGATGCGGTCATGAAAGAAGCACCGCTAAGCATGGCGACCAGATTGCTTGTTGTGTAGAGACGACTGCGGAACATTCGGAACGAGATAATTGGTTCCTCGGCTCTCCTCTCAACAAAGACCAGCAGGATGACAAGCGCCGCGAAGCCCGTGAACAATCCCCCTATTTGCGGTGAGTCCCAAGGGTACACTTTGCCTCCCAGCTCAACGGCGAACATAAGACATATAATAGCGCCTACCAGCAGGAAAGAGCCCGCATAATCGATCTTTTGCTTGGAATGCTTATTGGATTCCTTATAGAAGAACGCGATAAAGACAAAGGCGATCAAGCCCAGCGGCAAGTTAATATAGAAGATCCACTTCCAATTCATATAATCGGTAATGTAACCGCCAAGCAATGGCGCCGCGATACTGGATAATCCGAATAAAGCGCCGAACATGCCGGTCATCTTCCCTCTGTGCTCGGGGGCAATAACATCGAACATAATTGTGAATGCAATTGAGACCATCGCCCCGGCGCCGATTCCTTGAATGCCTCTGTACAGACTGAGCTGCACGATCGATTCGGCCATGCCGCATAAGGCGGAGCCGATCATAAAGACGATAATTCCGATGACAAAAAAACGTTTGCGGCCGTACATGTCGGACAGCTTCCCGAAAATCGGCATGCCTGCCATCTCGGCCACCATATAGGCGGATGTCGCCCAGACGAATTTGTCGAGTCCGCCGATCTCTCCGACAATCGTACCCATTGCGGTCGCTACGATCGTGTTGTCCATCGAGGCCATCAGAATCGCGAGCAGAAGCCCCGCAATGATTAATCCTACCTTGTTTTGCGCGTTGTTCATGTGCATGTTTCCGATCCTTTCTTCGTACGGAGTATAGTGAATTGTATTAAAGCCATTGTAATCCTTCCTTGTTGACAACTGTGTGTCAGGAAGGGAATGCAGCAATTTAGAATAAATAAAAATCGGCGATGTCGTCTTTTTACAATACATCCCTCCATGAAGCGACTAGAATGGGGAAACAAGGAAGGGCCAACCAATTGAAGCGGAGGAATGGATATGGATGAGAGCATAAAAAATAAGGGAATAACGGGGGAATTTGTTCAGGGGGGGAAGCCGAGTTACTGTACCACCCTGACGCCTTTTATAGTTGTGGACAAGCCGAGCGAAGCGATTGAGTTCTACGAAGCTGTTTTTGGAGCAAAGGCGAAAAGCGTAACGGAATTTGAAATTGACGGCAACAAAATGATCGTTCATGCGGATATCGATTTCGGCAACGGATTCCTGCAGCTTGGAGCTGCAAACCCTGCCTATCGTCTCGTATTGCCTCCGGGGGATGGCAACGCATGTTATTCGCTCGGAATCTACGTGCCCGACGCAGACAAGACATTGGCCTTGGCCATAGAGCAAGGAGCAACCGTCAGAGAGCAAGCGGCGAACTTTGTGTCGGGAGACCGATATTGCAGCATATTGGACCCTTATGGCATCCGCTGGTCGATCATGACGCGGGTCGAGGATATTTCGGAGGAAGAAAGCTATCGCAGAGTAGCGGAATGGAGCAAAAGCCAGACTCAATAGAATCGGAAAGAGGAGAGTCGCCCCAAGCGGGGAGGCTCTCCTCATTTTTGGCCATGAGACCTCATTGGTTCTTATTGATCATCAGGGTAGCTTGCATGCGATTGGAGACATGAAGCTTATGATAGATACGATGGGAGTATACCTTCACGCTGCCAATGGACAGCTTCATCTGTTCGGCAATCTCCTGGTTGGTAAGCCCGTCTGCCATCAGGGTCAACAGCTCGAATTCCCGATTGGTCAGCAGTTGACGAATATATTCGTTTTTCACGGAGAACTCGTCGCCGTTTTTGGAATGGATCTGGATTTGCTCCATAATGGAACGAGCATAAGCCAGAAGCGCTGGCTCCTCTTTGGTTTGAAGTACTTCAGCCAGTATAGGCAGGAGCGATTCTCCCTCGTACACAAAGGTCATGAAGTAGCCTTTCTTCTTCCCCTTACGCAATACGACGAGCAGAGCATCGCGGGCTTCGAACGTACGGTCGTACTTGTGCAAGGCGATTGATTTGATCAGATTCAGCTCAATCCATGCGCCTTGAAGCCGCTCGTTGAGAGCGATGATGGACAATCGGTCGATAAGTGAGACGACTTGCGGCAGGCGGTCCCGCGCAACCCATACCCGGCACAGCACCAAATATTCGTACTCGCGTTGCAGGGTGAGCGGGCCGTCCGTTGCCAGCTTCGATTGGTTGAGCCAAGCGTCCACCCGGTCCATTCGTCCATGTCTCAAGTCCATATAGATTTGGAAAGCCTCCAACGCCAATTGCCATTGCGGCGCTTCATATTCGCGAATGAAGGAAAGGAGCTCCTGGAGCATCGGCTCTCGATCATAGCCGGGATCACGGAAGGTTTTCATTTGCAAGAAGGTAAAGATCGCCGGCAAATAAATGCTCAGCATGCCGAGTTCCTTACCGACTTGCATGGCTTCCTGCAAGTAAGCTTCGGACGCCGCGAATTCCTGTTTCTCCATGAGACATTCGCTGTTCAAGGCGTTCATTAAGCCCCACACGTGTCGTTCCACTTGAACTTCTTGATTGGCCTGCTCGGTATTTTCCATATACCCCATCGTTTGTTCCAGCATGGCTCCGGTAGCGCTGTAATCGCCGAAATTGCCGAGATTGCTTCGAATTAATCGCGCGTAACCCGGGTTGAATTCTACAGAGCCGGCGACTTCACTCTCGTACGGCAGATAACGGGTGTGCTTTATCCGATAAGCCTTCATACCTTCGAAATCGTATTGCAAATAGCAAACGTGGCTTTGCAACAGGCAAAGCTCAGGGACATATGGATGTCTGCCGTCAGCGTCCAACTGCTGCATGATCTGGTCTTCCAGATCACGAATAATATCCCGGGCTTCTTCGATCTGTCTGCACAGCAGCAACGCCCAACAGTAATAGAGCAGCAACTCGGGCATCGTTCGAACAAGGTTGAAGTCAAGTTGGCGAATGCGCTCGATGAGCGGCACAGCTTGTCCTTGTCTGAGCATGCTCGGAGCAAGCTTGACCAGCAGCGCAAATACCTTCTCGTCGTTCCCGGCGGCTGCCTCATGCTCGACAGCTTCCTCATACTGCTGATTCGCTTCATACCAGCGACCTGCGCGTTCATGGTACATTTGGACATCGTCCGGTTGATGCGAAGCCAAGTAATTCCGCAGAAATTCGGTAAATAAATAATGGTAGCGAAACGTCGTCCGTTCGGGGTCCAATGAGATGATGAACAAATTGCTTTGCACCAATCGGTTGAAAACATGTCGGCTATCCGGTCGTCCGGTTACGGCCTGGCACAGGCTCTCATTCCATTGATTCAGGCATGCCGTGGCTAACAAAAATTCGCGGATTTCTCTGTCCAGTCCGTGGAACACTTCCTCGAACAAGTAATCGTGAATGTGATGTTTGGATACGCCCAATAGAAAAGAGGGATGCCGAGATTCCGTTTGTTGACAGGAAAGCAGCACCAGTTGTAAACCGGTTGCCCAGCCTTCCGTCTGTTGAAAGACAATCTTCGCTTGCTCCTCATCCACTTGGACAGGCCAAGTACGCATTAAACAGGACGTTTCATCCATGGTAAACGCCAAATCCCGCGCTCCGATTTCCAAGCATTGGTCTGCGAGCCGCCATTTTGACAACGACCAAGGCACAGCCGAACGGCTGCTGACAATGAGTGTTATATTCTCCGGCATATAATGGAGCAGATAAGCAAGATTTTCATGAATTTGCGGGTTTTCGATGAAATGATAGTCGTCCAGAATCAAATAGAAGGCTTCCTCTATATCGGCAATCTGTTGAATCATCAGTACGAGTACCGTTTCGATTGACGGTTGCGAGACGCGAAGCAGCTTGCCAAGCGATTGGCCGAATTGCGGATATAAGCTTCGGATGCTGTCGATGACACAGCTTAAAAAAAGAATAAGATCGTTGTCGCTCGAATGCAGGGAATACCAGCACGCCCGATTGTCCGAATGGCGCACCCAGTCGCCAAGAAAAGTGGATTTCCCGTAACCCGCAGGCGCAATAACGGTAATGAGTTTCTTTCGGTTTTGCCGCGAATCGGGCCATAGACGCTGCCTGACGAGCATCTTCGGGTCGGGCGGAGGAACAAAAAATTTCTGGGACAATACAGGATATGCGGTCATTATTATCCCCTTTGTTGAAACGTGTCGTTTTTTAAATTATAACAAAGAAGAATGGCGATTCATATAAAATACGTTGAAATTGCTGGCTTTAGTAAGCCTTTCTTCCTCTTGGGAAGAAGCTCCTCAAACTTCAAAACGAAGCGCCATCTGTTCCAATTGCTCCGCCAATTCGTTTAGCGAGCGGCTAGAGGCGGCAATCTCCTTCATTGAAGCAAGTTGGTCTTGCATAGCGTCGGATACTTGCTTGGATTGTCCGAAGGAACGCTCAGCGATGACCGACAATTGTTCCACAGATGCCGCAATCTGCTGGGAGCCGGCCGACATCTCCTCCGTCGAGGCCGACACTTCTTGAAGTTGTTGAGCAATTACTACATTTGCCTTCAGGATCTCTTCGAAGGACAGACCGGCTTGTTCCATCACTTGCATGCCGTTCTCTACTTCCTTTGTGCCTTCATCCATAACGGATACGGCGAGTTTGCTGCCGCGCTGAATTTGCGTTGAAATTTCCGCCACCTGTTCTGAAGCGAATTTGGTTTGATCCGCCAGTTTGCGGATTTCCTGTGCGACAACCGCGAAGCCTTTCCCGTTCTCTCCCGCACGTGCCGCTTCAATACTAGCATTTAATGCTAGCAGATTCGTTTGCTGCGTAATGTCGGCTATCGTTGCTACAATCTCGGATATTCGAGCGGAATGCTCGTTGAGTTCTTCAATCGTTGCTTTCGAGCGGCTGGAAGTATCGCCAATCGTGCGCATCTGTCCAATGGCCCGATCGATTCGCTCGACACCTTGCTTCGCCTGTCGCTCCGCATCGACGGACAATTCAGCCACCATCCCTGTCGTTTCTGCAACACGCTGAATCGCTTGTGCCATCTCTTCCATAGCGCGCGCTGTTTCAGTTGTGCTTTGTGATTGCTGTTCCGCCCCATTCGATATTTGCTGAATCGTGCTCGCGACGAGATTTGTGGAACCCGTATTTTCGTCGGCAGCGCTGGATAATTGCTCTGCGGAGGTGGCTACTGTTAGCGAAGCGTTCTGTACATTGCCGATTAGCGAGGCCAACTTGCTCCTCATCTGTTCGAACGCGTCGGACAATAAGCCAAACTCATCATTGCCGGAAGATGTAACAGGCCGGCTTAAATCGCCCGCAGCGATCATACGGCTAACGTCAACCAGCTTGCGGATAGGAACCAATATCGCGCGAACAAGTCCATAAACAATCGCCAAAGCCAGTATGACAATCGCGCCGATTGACCACAGCTGCGACACGATCATGCTGCGAGTAGAAGTTTTGATCTCTGTAATGGCCTGAGTGATTTCCCCGATCTGCGACTGGCGAAGCGCATCGACTTTCGTGTTGATATCTTCGGCAGTTTTATCGAATTCTCTCATGGTCTTGTTGCCTGCGACCGTTCCGCCGGATAAATAATCTGCGGCCATTTTTTTGCCCATGTCATAATAAGCGCGGAAAGATTGTCGAATCTCTTCCAGATGCTCCTGATCAGCCGGGTTGATTGTCACAAATTGATCGAGGTCTGTCTCAAAACGATTTGCATGTTGTTCTGCTTCAGCAAGAGCGGCATTGTCAAGAGTAGCGCCAACGTCTGTAAGAAACTGCTGAACCTGAACGACGGCCAGCTTCATATCGCTGGCTAATAAAGCCGACTGAAGCTTTCTCGATTCGACTTGCTCCACATGATGGAGCCCTTTGTAGGTATTTACATATTGAATCACAAAAACTGCCATCATAACTGCAAAAATCAAACCGAACCCGATAATAAGCTTGTTGCGAATTTTCATGAATGCCATCCTCCGTGATGTTATAGCTTTATTTACCTATATTATAAATATACCTTTAGGCTCATGTCGAATAGAATAGAACAGCCGTACCATCGAATGCCACCCTCATGCCGGAACTGGATGCCCCTAATCTGACTGCTGTTGGGGAGAGATTAATCGACTCATTTCGGAATATGATCGAATCAACTGGAAACAATACCCGTTGAAGGTGTCGACAATGGACATGGAAACGGCGTGATGGTGTGACCAAGAAATTAAGCGAGTACAACCAAAAACGGAATTTCGAAAGAACGTTGGAGCCGGAAGGGAAAATAGCGACTTCGGAAGAAGGCTTGAAATTCGTCGTCCAACATCATATGGCGAGAAGAGAACACTACGACTTGCGTCTGGAATGGGAGGGCGTTCTTCTAAGCTGGGCGGTGCCCAAGGGCCCCTCCTATAATCCTCATGACAGACGGCTGGCCGTCATGGTGGAGGACCATCCGCTGGAATACAGGAACTTCGAAGGAACGATACCGAAGGGACAATACGGCGGCGGAGTGGTCATGCTGTGGGATGAAGGCATCTGGGAACCGTATAGTGACGTGGAGAACGGGCTTCAGAAAGGCGAGTTGAAGTTTGTTCTAAGAGGGAAGCGGCTTCGGGGGAAGTGGGTATTGGTCCGCTGGCATGCCAAATCCGGCGAAGAGAAGGATAACTGGCTGCTCATGAAGGAAAAGGATGAGTATGTGCAAACGGATGACGGGATATCGGAATTCGGCATCAGTATAAGAACCGGACGCACCATGGCGGAGATCGAAGCGGGGGAAGAGGAGAAATTCGTAAGGAATCCCTTCAGCAAGGTCGAAGCGCAGCTGGCCAAATCCGTTCAAGCAATACCCGGAGGCGAGGATTGGCTATACGAGATGAAATACGACGGCTATAGAATCATTGCGTTTGTGGAGGGCAACGATGTTCGGCTGTTAACGAGGAACGGCAATGATTATGCCAAGCGATTCCATGATATTGCCTCCGCTCTCGTCGACCTTGCAGCCGGAAGGGCAATGGTGCTGGACGGCGAAGTTGCCATCACAGACGAGTCGGGAAAGACGGATTTTCAGGCTCTGCAGAACTATTTGAAAAATCCCAAAGCCCGGAATCTGACCTATATCGTCTTCGATCTCCTTGCGCTGGATGGTGAAGACCTTCGAAGCACAAGCTTGACGGAGAGGAAAGAAAGGCTGGAGTCATTGCTGCAAAATGCTCCGGGCAACCTTTATTACAGTCGTCATATTAGAGGGAGCGGCAAAGAAAGCTTCGCTGCTGCCTGCGAGGCTGGCATGGAAGGAATTATCGGCAAAAAGGCTGGTTCCCTCTACAGCGGCACAAGGACCGGTGACTGGATTAAACTGAAATGCGATCGAAGGCAAGAATTCGTCATCGGAGGATATGCCCTGTCCGACAAAAAAACGAGCGGAATAAGCTCGCTTCTCCTTGGCGTCTATGAAGATGGGGAATTGGTCTACGCCGGACGTGCCGGTACCGGAATGAGTGAGGCTGATGTGTTGGAGCTTGCGGGGAAATTCGAGCAATTAAAGAGAGAGACAACGCCTTTTAGACTTGCGCCGAAATCTAGAGCGCTGGAAAAGTTGATCTGGCTTGAGCCTGAGCTGGTGGCGGAAATCAAGTTCGCCGAATGGACCAAGGAACATCAATTAAGGCAAGCCAGCTTCAAAGGATTGCGTCTGGATAAGGAACCAAGAGAGATCAAAAGGGAAGAAGCGGAGGAAGTATCGCAGCCTCAAGCTCCCGCTATAGAAGTGGAGAGATCCATGATGGCCCATTCAAACAGCATAGTCATCGAAGGCATTCCGATTACGAACCCGGACAAGGTGCTGTTCGACGACCCTGAAATTACGAAAGAAGATGTGATCCGATATTACGCCAAGGTCGCGGGACATATGCTGCCCTATGCAAGCCGCAGAATTCTCACGCTTGTGCGTTGTCCCAAGGGAATATCTCAGGCTTGCTTCTATAAGAAGCACCCCGGACCTGACAACAAGGGAATTGTCACCATACCGATTACGACTGGCAGTGGGAAGAGGGAAGACTACTTCTATATAGAGAACTCGTCGGGGTTTATAGCCGAAGCGCAAATGGGCACGCTGGAATTTCATATTTGGGGAAGCCGCATCGACGAGCTGGAAAAGCCCGATATGATGGTGTTCGATCTGGACCCGGATGAAGGAATGGATCTTGGCAGGGTGCGACAGGGGGCGCGGGATATGAAGAGTGTGCTTGATGAACTCTCGCTGCATTCCTACCTCAAGACGAGCGGGGGGAAAGGCTACCATGTCGTCGTCCCATTTCAATCGGCGATGACTTGGGATCAGTTCCATGACTTTGCCAGACAGGTTGCCCAGGTAATGGAGCAGAAGTGGCCTGACCGTTACACAAGCAATGTGAGAAAGGCTAATCGCGCCGGCAAAATATTCATCGACTGGATTCGCAACGGCAGAGGCGCTACGAGCATCGCCCCCTATTCTATAAGAGCGAGAAAAGGCGGCAAGGTGTCCATGCCTATCTTATGGGACGAATTGGACACGGTTGCTCCCGATGGCGTCAATATGGCAGATGCGCTCTTGCGGATCGGCGGCAGCGATCCTTGGAAGGATTTTTTTCGTGATCGCTGATTCCATCATAGCAATGAAAACCAGACCTCGGGAGGGCTTAGTCCTTGACCGAGGTCTATTCTGTATGCCTCCGCCTTGCGGTATAGTTCTATTGAACAATCCAGTTGGGGGGAAATACCATGACGAAATCAGTGCTGGAGCTTCGCGAAGTAACGAAATCGATCGGCAGTCGCAAGCTCGTTGACCAGCTGTCCTTCGAGGTTCAGGCAGGGGAAGTATTCGGCTTCCTGGGGCCGAACGGGGCAGGCAAAACGACGACGATTCGAATGATCGTCGGATTAATCGCAATTAGCAAAGGAGAAATAACGATTAGCGGGTTCTCCTTGCGCAAGCAGTTCGAACTGGCGATGACCCATGTCGGGGCCATCGTGGAAAATCCGGAAATGTATAAGTTCATGTCGGGGTACGATAATCTGGTTCACTTCGCAAGACGCCACAACGGCGTAACGAAGCAGCGGATCGACGAGGTCGTGCAACTGCTCGGCTTGCAGAATCGAATTCACGAGAAGGTGAAGCGATACTCGCTCGGCATGCGCCAGCGGCTGGGCGTGGCGCAAGCGATCCTCCATCGTCCGTCTTTGTTGATTCTCGACGAGCCTACGAATGGGCTGGACCCGGCGGGCATCCGCGAGCTGCGCGATTATCTGCGCATGCTGGCGAAGGAAGAGGGGCTCGCTGTTATCGTATCATCACACTTGCTATCCGAGATGGAGCTGATGTGTGATCGAATCGCCATCATTCAGAGCGGGAAGCTGGTGGACGTTCGATCGCTGCATGAAGCGCGCGGTCAAGCGCAGAGCAAGATCCTGCTGGAAGTGAAGGATGCGTCTGCCGTCCAGCTTCTGCTCGCCCAGGCTTTCGAGACGATGCCGATCGCGATCCATGGAGGTCAGCTGGAGCTTGCCGCAGAGGCCGCCCGCATCCCCGATATCGTGAAGTTGCTCGTTCAGTCAGGTGTAGACGTCATGGGCATTCATGCCGTTCGGCAAACATTGGAAGAGCAATTCCTTGAAGTGACAGGAGGCGAGTTGATTGTCTAATTTCATAGGGCTGGTTCGCAACGAAAATATGAAAATCTATCGCAGGCCGAGAACATGGGTACTGATTGCGGTGCTGCTGATGTCCGTCGCGCTCATGAGCGGTGTGATGAAATGGGAAGAAAACCGCACCGACCAGATCGGCTGGGAGCAGCGGGTAAGCGGTTATGTCGAAGAACTTCAGCAATATATAGCGGAGAAGGAGGATATCGGAGAAGAAGAGAGGACCATGCTGGAGAATGAGATCAAGCTGAACCAATATTACTTGGAGCATGATAGAAATCCCTTCGCATTGACGCACTGGGAATACGTGCAAAATTCGGCCGGCATAATCATTCTGGTGACGCTGCTCACCGTCATTATCGCGGCCGATATGGTGGCAGCGGAATTCACGTGGGGAACGATCAAGCTGCTGCTGGTCGGTCCTGCATCGCGAACGAAAATACTGTTGAGCAAATATGCGGTGACCTTGACGTTCGCATTGATGCTGCTCTTGCTCTGCTTCGCTTCCGCTTACTTGGCTGGCGGCATTCTTGAAGGCTTCTCATCGGCTTCCGAGCCGCGTGTGACCGTTGATGCCAGCGGCATCGTGCAAGAGGGCTCCATGCTGGCGCATGCGCTGCAAACTTACGGCTACTCCGTCGTATCGCTTGTCATGTATGTGACAATGGCTTTCATGATATCAGCTGCGTTCCGGAGCTCTTCGATGGCCATCGCGTTCTCTCTTCTGTTCATGCTGCTCGGCAGTACGTTGTCGGCGTTGCTCAGCAAGTTTGAATGGTCCAAGTATTTATTGTTCTCCAATATTGATCTGACCAACTACTTGGAGGGTGGCACGCCGCTGCGGCCGGAGATGACGTTGTCGTTCTCCATCACCATGCTTCTGCTGTATTATGTCGTGTTCCAAGTAACAGCGTGGCTGCTGTTCACGAGACGCGACGTTGCCGCTTAATAGGGTCGCGAGGTTGTTAATGGCATAGCGAATCGGGGTTGTCTCGCAAGGCATCATGGATGCTGGAACGAGATGACCTCTTTCGCATGAACTAAGTATTGCAACGATGGGCGTTGGATGGATTGTAATAGTGGTATAATAATAGCAAATGATGGCGGAAAGGATGGAATGTGGTCATGGAAGCCTCGAATAAAACATTGAGAGTTTGTGAAAAAGGTCATCGCTACTATAAAAGCAGCGATTGTCCGACCTGTCCGGTCTGCGAACAGGATATGAAGCCGAAATCCGGATTTCTATCGCAATTGTCCAATCCTGCCCGGCGCGCATTGGAGCATGAAGGCATTACGACTCTGCAGAAGCTCTCAGAATATACTGAGCGCGATATTCTGCGCTTGCATGGAATAGGTCCCAGTTCAATGCCCAAGCTGCGGGATGCGCTGCAGTCGCAAGGCTTGTCGTTCCAGCATGCGAATAAAGGCTGAAACTAAACATAGGAGGAATACATGTCCTGGAGCAAATTGAAGCAACAGCTGGAGAGCTTTCTCTGTCCTGCGTTGGTTGGAACGTACGAATATCGCTCAACGAGCTATCGTTATGTATCTGACAAAGCAGGGCAATGCTATATTTCGGTAGATAAAAAGAATGTGCTCAACATGAGCGATGCCGCTAAATGGATTAGATGGTATGGGACGGAGCTGGAAATAAAAAATGATCCAACCATCCAGGTTCCTGTCACGGATGAAGAGATTGAACTCATCAGGAAGGAGATCAAAGGGAATGTTCCGGAGGATCGTCTGCAGGTTATCGCTAGCGGCAGGAAAAAATCCGAACATGCAAAGAAGCTCTGGATGGCGCAGTCGGAATTAAGCAAGTCCAATTTCAACGATGTTGCGACCCGATTTCTATCTACCTCTATTGAGGAAAGTCTGGAAAGCCATCATATCTTATTGAATGTTCTTGCATTGGTGGACAGGCGAGTAGGGAAGAAACGGATTGTTAACATGAGCAAGACGATAAAGCTGAAGCACCCCGTCGTACAATATTTTTATGAGCTGAGACTCAGTACTTACCGATAAATCACAGCTTAAAAACAGAAAAATGCCGCTTCTCCCGATACGGAAGAGCGGCATTTTCCATTTATGGCAGTACGATGACTTGTCCCGGATAAATGAAGCTAGGATTTTTAATCGTATCCTTGTTTAATTCATAGATTTGTTTCCAAAGCATTCCGTTGTTTAATGTTTTCTTAGCAATACTATAGAGAGTGTCTCCCTTTACGACTGTATAAGTTTTAACTTCTTCAGTTGTTTCCGAGGACTCGCCGGCAGGAGCTTCGGTTGATTCCGATCCTTCCGATCCTTCGGTTTGTTCTGATTGCCATTCTTTTACCGATTTGATGGAATAGCTGTCCGCACTCGGCTTAACAAGTTCTCCGCCGTTAAGGTACTTTGTAAATAGTTCAACAAGCGGTACGGCATATTCAATGTGAGTTTCCTCTTTTACACCAGGGTCTCTTTGCACAGCCTTTTCAAACGTGACATAGCCGTCTTTGCCCAGAGCTGTGAAGGAGTTCGTAGCTACAATATAGGTTTTATCCAAGTCGATGGGAGACCATTCGCCTGTCTCTCTATCTTTTACTTCTACGTTATATACGCTCTTGACGTCATCTCCTGCATTCAAGTAAACGTCATATCGCAAGTGCGATGCGTAAGGGAACGCGCCTGTGGACTGGGTGATGCCTTGCGAATAACGAATCGCTTCATCCAGCACATTGCTTACTTCTTCGCCAGTTAATTTAAGCGTAGTCACTGTGTTGGAGAAAGGCAGCATAGTGTAGGCATCTGCCATTGTGAAGCTGCCCTGTAAAAAGGTGGACCTTACGCCGCCGGCGTTCTGAATGGCAAGGTCAGCATGCGGCAAGCCGTATAAGAATGAGTCGGCAACAACTTGTGCTGCAAAGCTGCCGTTCGCGTCCTTCACATCTGTAAATGGCTTAGGGACCCGTTCGTTGGTTAGTGTTTCTTTCACAGTGCCGATGACGGTCGCCATTTCTGCCTCTACCGCTTCCTTGTAAGGTGCAATAATCTCCTCCACAACAGGATTGGTATTGCCCTCTACCAGCACATTGCTTTTTGCAATCGCAGCTTTGATGTTGGCCACTGCAGTCTCGTCAGCGTCGACCCACTTACTGTCTACATTAATCTGATAAGGGCCGTTAACGGGAGCAATGGGTTTTCCTGCTGCGCTGATAACTTCGCCTTGCTCATCGAATGTCAAATCAATTTTGCCCAGAACCTTCGCATATTCCCATGCTTGAACGATGTAAGTGTCTTTACCATCGGCATTTTTAACAACCGTTGGATATTCGCCGGTTACAGGCAATCCCAGATCTTTCATTTCGCCCGAGGAGTCAAGCAAGTTGTGTGTATCTCCGCCGATAATCAAGTCGATGTCGTTGGTTTCGGCTGCCAGAACCTGATCGAAGTCATAACCCAGGTGGCTCAGAACCAGGATTTTATTTATGCCTTGCTCTTTTACATCTTCAACGGCAGACTTTACAAACTCGATTTCGTTAATGAAGTCAACATCATCGCTAACAAGCGAGGATTCCTTTGTTTTTTCAATTTTTACAACGCCGATAATGGCTACCTTCTCACCGTTTACTTCTTTAATCATGTATGGTTTGTCCAGTTTTCCATAGAGAGGAGATTTCTCAGTCGGTTTAATATTACCCGATAATACCGGGAATGTTGCCATATCGTACAAGTCGGCAAGGCGCTGGTCACCCTCGTCAAACTCATGGTTGCCAACCATGTAAGCGTCGGGCTGCAAGGCGTTTAACACCTTTATGTCCGTTTCGCCCTTGTAGAGGCTGAAATATAGTGTGCCGTTCACTTCACCGCTTTGCAAATACAAGGAGTGGTCGTTTTTGTATTCATTAATCAACGAGGATATGTAAGACATTCCGCCTAACTCCAAGCGTACTTTTTCGCCTTCTTGTGCGTCGTCATAATCTAAGCTTACATCGTAAGTTTGACTTTCCAAGTGCGAATGGTGGTCATTCAAGTGCATGATGGTTAAATCGAAAGATTCGGAGGCAAGTACAGCTGCGGGGCTGCTTAAAGAAGAAACCATTAATGCTGTTAAGCCCAGACCAACCCATTTTCTTTTCAAAATAATTCTCTCCTTTTGTATGGTGATAAGCCTGATTATAGGGATGGAGTATTCTTGAAACATAAATTGCAGGTTAATATTATGTAAAATCCGACTTGACGTTTGGCAGCTTTGCGATTAAGATGAGTGTGTATTCATGAGGTATTTGTTGTTTTTTATTGGTTTTTAGTTGACTTCAGCGTCTGTCATTTTTACAGCTATTGTGCTTCCATCGATGATTACAGGGTGTCGGGATGTTGGGGTATTGGGGCATTCGTCCACGTGTTTCAAAGCTTTTAATTTCGAGGAGGAATATTCTATGGGTGAAAAAGTGCTGCTCATCTCGGTAGACGGGATGCGTCCTGACAGCTTGGAAGCGGCGGGGCATTCATTTGTGAAAGAAATGATGAAGAAAGGGAGCTATACGCTGCATGCGCAAACGGTTATGCCGAGCGTAACCTTGCCGTGTCATATGTCGATGTTCCACAGCGTGCCGCCTGAGCGTCATGGCATTGTGGATAATGTGTATACGCCGCAGGTTCGTCCAGTCGCAGGCCTTTGCGAGCAACTGCGCAGCCATGAGAAGGTATGCGCTTTTTTCTATAACTGGTCGGAGCTTCGCGATTTGACGCGTCCCGGCTCACTAGCCTACAGCTCTTATATTTCCGGCGACATTTCCTACGAGGCTTCCAACAAGAAGATCACCGAGCAAGCTATCGACTACATGAATCAAGATGCGCCTGATTTTACGTTTTTGTATCTGGGGCATGTCGATGAAGCCGGCCATAAGTACGGGTGGATGTCGGCCGAATATATCCAGGCCGTCCACGATTCCTGGGCATGCATCGAACAAGCGGCTTGTGCCATTCCGGAGCAATATACCGTTATCGTCACGTCGGATCATGGTGGCCACGGGCGTGGACACGGAACGGATATGCCGGAGGATATGACCATTCCGTTATTAATGACAGGGCCGACAATTGCATCCGGGAAGCAGATTGACACTGCCAGCATTCTCGATATAGCGCCAACTGTCGCGAAATTGCTCGGTGTGCCGGGCAACAAGGACTGGGAGGGCAACTGCCTGGTGTAAGAGAGCGGATTGATGAACTGCAAGGGGCATTATAAATAGGTGAAAAAAGGACGCCAAGGAGCGAATAGCTTCTTGGCGTCCTTTCATTGCTGAAGGGCGTGTGAGCGCGCCTGCAGTGTATGTAGCCAACACTAAATTGGCGGAATCCCGTGCGAGCGCGCCTGCAGTGTATGTAGCCAACACTAAATTGGCGGAATCCCGTGCGAGCGCGCCTGCAGTGTATGTAGCCAACACTAAATTGGTGAAATCCCGTGCGTGCCGGAAAGGAATAGTAAAAAGGCGCTGCAGGAATTTTTCTTATTTTATGATTTTCTTACTTCCTCAGGATGGCCCGATAAAAAAACTTAGGCAGCGCGGATTGCCGCCGCCAACGCGATTTCTGCCCCTTGGCAACGGGAACAGTAAGCAAGCGATGAAGCCATTCTAAATGCATAGTCTTCCAAATAGCAGGAGTGGGCTTTACCTTGCCGGCAATGACGTCAAGGCTTCCCCCAACACCGAAAACAACTTTAACGCCATTAAGCTTTCCTCTGTTTTTGTGAATCCACTTGTCCGTATAGGGGGCTCCCATCGCAATGATGAGTATATTGGGCTTGGATTGTTGAATGTCCTCAAGAATGCGGGCTTCTTGGGCAGCGGAGAAGAATCCGTTATGTCGGCCTGCGACGGCTGCATTAGGATATCGATAGCGTATTTCATTCACAGCATTGCGGCTGGTCTCTTCATCTGTACCAAGAAAGTAGAAGCTCCAGCCTTGTTCGTCCCCTCTTTCCAACAGTTGAAGAAGCAAATCATAGCCCGTAACCCGTTCAGGGATCGGATCGCCTTTTCTTTTTGCAGCCAAGACAATCCCGATGCCATCAGGTGTAATTAAGTCTGCCTCTTTTACGATGGCTTGAAGCATTTTATCTGTTTGGTGAGCGATTGCAATCTCCGGGTTCGCTGTGATCAAATGAAATAACTTCGGCTGTTCTGTCTGAATATGTGCGGCTAGCTGCTGTACTGTTTCATTCAACGTTAATTTGGAGAAGGGAACTCCTAATATGTGAACTGAGCCTCTCATAGCAATCACCTTTCAATATGCAGATTGTAGAGTTATTTTACCATAAATATCCATGCAAATGAATTTGAAACTCTTCTGTGAATATTCTTGACAGCAACAAGGAAGCATACTAAAATGAAGGAAACTAAAAATAATATAAAAGTTTCCTAAGTATTTTGAGGAGAGGTGCACGACGGGCAAAGAAGCGACAACAACAGGGTTGGAAATGTATGAATGGATACTCAAATAATGAGCTGAATCGAGGAGGAGCACCTATGAAAATCGTGAACAATCACTTGCAATTTCCTAAAGCGAGCCTTAAGAAGTGTAACGACTACGGTTATATTCACGTCGCAGCAGAAATCGAGAAGCCAATCGGACCGTTCCCGCAAAGCTCCGAACGTAAACGCAAGGTCATTCGTCAATCCAAAGAAATAGCAAATCGTCTTCGGCAGCTTCCCGATGTTCACAACGTGCATGTCTTCGAAGCTGTGGTCATTCCTCCCGGAAGAGGCAAGCTTCTGGAAGAGCGTAAAGGAAAGGTGCATGTGGCACAGTTCGATGTAGTGGTCCTGATCGAGACGAATCGGAAGGAAGCAACAAAGCAAGTACAAGAACAGCCGTTGTTCAAAGAGCTTCTTCAACTGCTTACCCAGAACTCCAAATACATGCACAAAGTAGCGGCTACAAATGTCCGTAGAATTGGAGACGTGGATAAGTCGAAGCAAGGCGTATTTTTATTCAACTATTTCTATGCGGATGACGTGAAAGAATTATTGCCCGTCTGGGAATACACTGCAGGGTGGTTCACGGTAAAAACCGATCTGGACAATTCAACGTTGCTCTTGCCGAATGAAGGGGAGCAGTCGCAATATGGTCTCATTAATCACTGCAGATGGGACAACTTGTCCGACATCGTTCCGGATCTTCTGTTCCGGCCGACATTCGGCAAGTACGTGCTGGAGAACTTCGAAGTCAACGGAATTGCGGCAATGCCTATCCTATATAAGCTTACTTCCGCCTAATTACGGCAAGCTAATGCCGCCTGGCCTTGTAGAGCCTTCTACAGGGCTATTCTTATTTCTAAATGCTTCTTCGCGCGTATATTATGCCAACTGTGGGTATATGTATCGACTCCGGAGCTCATCCGAGAGGTGGCTGGTCTCGTTGCCTTTCAGTATCTATCTTGGATGGATTTGTGTAGCTTCAATTGTAAATGTGGCAGTGGCCTTATCCGCGAATGATTGGAAGGGGTTCGGTTTATCTGATGCAACCTGGGCTGTCCTGATGTTATGCGTAGCCGCTCTGCTTGCTCTGGTACTGGGATTGCGTCATCGGGATGTCGCTATCATGCTGGTGTTCATATGGGCGCTGGTGGCGATAGGAGTGAAGCAGCAGGCATATCCGGCAGTATTGTGGACCGGATATACATGTGCCGGCATTGTTGCCATAGCGGTATTGGGGTTGGTGGTATGGAAGTTCGTTCCGAAGCTTCAGTCATAAAAGGGATTGTCTAATCCTGCAAGATTGAAGATAATGTTCTTATTGACTATTGAAAGGACATTTCAAAGATGGAGTTGTCAGTACTTATGAAAGGTATCGTCATTGGCTTGTCCATTGCTGCTCCGGTAGGGCCGATCGGCGTGCTTGTTATCAGGCGGACGTTAACGCAAGGAAAGATATACGGCATACTATCGGGACTGGGAGCAGCAAGCGCGGATGCAGTGTACGGACTAATTGCCGGGTTTGGATTATCCATCGTTACCCAGTTTTTAATTGGCCATCGGCTGTGGCTTCAACTGGTCGGAGGCCTGTTCCTATGTTATTTAGGAATTAGAACCTGGATGTCGTCGGCTTCAGAGCAGCCGGCAAAAGCTCAAAGCGGGCATCTATTCGGCGCATTTTTGTCCGTATTTTTCTTAACGCTTACGAACCCTGTCACTATACTCGCTTTCGCCGGCATATTTGCCGGATTAGGCTTTGCCCAGTCGAATACAGACTCAGCGTTGACCCTTGTTTTTGGCGTGTTTTTAGGATCGGCATTGTGGTGGCTAGTACTTAGCTTGTTAGTAGGCTCGTTCAACAGGGCTTTGAATCAGGGCAGACTACTCTGGATTAACCGGATTTCCGGCATTGTTATCCTATTATTCGGTGTGTACGCCTTATTGGTTCATTGACAATAACGACAGGGCTGATCATAATAGGAGTAACAAGGAAGCACCTTCGTAGACACACAATTTGTGTTGCTATTGGAGGTGCTTTTCATATGGAGAGGAGCGGAAGTTATGGGAATGAATCGTGATGCTCAGAAGAAAACTGCCGATCAGGTGCTGGAACCGCCGGTCACTTATGAGATGTATGCCGAATGGCCGGATGACGGGCAGCGCTATGAGATCGTGAACGGGATTATGGAGATGATATCGCCGGGTCCCTCTACAACGCATCAAGCTGTTAGCGGAGAATTAGCGTTAATAATTAAGCAAAGCTGCAGGAAGGACTATCTCGTGTTTCATGCGCCAATCGATGTTATTTTGAGCCAAACGACAGTCGTCCAGCCGGATATTCTCATGATTCATCGCAGCCGTGAGCATATTGTGACGAAGAGAGGGATTGAAGGACCGCCGGATCTAGTCATCGAGATTCTGTCGCCTAGCTCTCATAAGCGGGACAAGCTGATAAAGCGAAGAGCTTATGCGGAACATGGCGTTCCGGAATATTGGGTCGTCGACACAGAAGCACGTACGCTGGATCAGTACCAGCTGCTCGAAGATGGACGTTATGAGCTTGCGAATCTGTTCGAGGGCAACGATCCCGTTGTTTCGGATAAGATTCCGTGCATTGGTTTTGTCATTGAAGATATATTTCGGGAAGTGAAGGATTGGGAGTAAAGGGGCGGATGGAGTGGTTGTAGTACGAGAAGACGTTGAGTGCATCAACGTCTTCGTTGTTTTCTTAAGGGCATGAAGCCTATGCAGGTTATTCCTTTGCCCGAATGTAAACTTCGCCAAGGATTTCTCCCCATTCGTATTGTTCAGGAGAAAGCTCTGCCTGGATATAGGATGAAACTTCGCTTTGCTCCAAATCATACAGCACTTCCAGCTCTCTTGAAAATAAGAGCTTCTCCTGCGTGAGAAGGCTTGAAATGGAGGGTTGCGGCTTCGGATCAAGCTCTGTCGCATGTGCAAGAACCTGCTCCAGTCCATGAACGTATTCATCCAATGAACGAGCCCCGACTATTTTCACGCCTTTATTCTCAGCATTCATCATAACGATAGTGGGAAAGCCGCGAACGCCAAGCCTTCTCGCAAGTGTGAAGTCTTGCTCCAGGAGATTCTGACTTTGCGGTAGATCCGCTTCCGATAATATCTCCATGCTGTCGAGTCCCAATTGCTTGACGATCTCGCCGAGCACCTGACGTTCTCCAATATTACGGTTAAAGGTGAAGACGGCTTCTCTCGCTCGCCGCAAAAACGTATGAGCCAGCCGTTCATCCTTCTGTTGAACCACTTTAAATACGCGGGAAGCCGGATAAGAGGATTGGATAGGGTTGTCAAGCCATAAGGAGCCGTCAATCGGCATGCGGGAATGCTCTCCGACTTCTCTCCAGTGGCCGGCGACATCCGCCGGCTTGCTTATGCCGTTTTTGGCATCGCCAAAACCATCCCAGCTTTCCAGCAATCCGCCCATCACCGTATGAAATTCGAAGTAATGTCCGTACTGCAGCTGCAATCGCCGCAACACAGGCTCAAGCGCCCAGCAATGGGAGCAGATCGGATCAGTGACATAATAAAGCGTCGCCTTTTCGAAGGGGTCTTCAAAATCGATCATTTCCATTGCGTCATTCTCCGCTTCTCCACACAGTCCCGTTTTCAAATCGCACATCATCTGTTTGCTGTTCATTCGTCTATCCTCATTTCGTTGTTCATTGTATAGCGCCTGCTTGATTTCCCTTGGGAATGGTTGAACATGTTCTGTGATTGTATTTATACTAGTTGAAAGGAGCAGTTTATGTAAGTACGCACATTAAGGATACCTAGTGTCCAATAGGATACTGGGAAGGAGGCAATCATGGAGGAGTGCTACAAGGAATGTCCAGTGGAATTGGCGGTCAAGTTAATCGGGGGTAAATGGAAGCTTGTGATTCTGCATCAACTTGCCACACATGGTACGAAGAGATTCAATGAATTGCGCAAGATATTCCCTGATATTACTCAGCGTACATTAACGCGTCAATTGCGGGAGCTGGAAGAAGACGGATTGGTGAACCGGAAAGTGTATGCGGAAATCCCGCCTAAAGTGGAGTATGCCCTGTCTGAGACGGGAGAGAGCTTGATTCCGTTACTGCTGCAGTTGAAAGAGTGGAGCTTGTCCTATATAGAGCAGCAAGTAGGGCGGGAATGAAGCGGCAAGCCATGAAGGGCTTCAAGCCGCGGAAAGCCTCAAGCCGATATACAATCGCCTTCCCTATTTCATTTTGTGAAGCTCAGGGATTTCTCGTACATCATTGTCCGCCAGCCGGATGACTTTTTCTTGATAGGGGTGCAAAAAGGATTCGAACGCTGACCGGTTCCTTTCGAATTCACGCGTCCACTGATACATCAGTTTCAGCATGACGATATCAGAGCGGTAGCCGCACTTCTCCAGGCCAAGGTTTTGCTTGATGAAGCGGGTCATGATTCTCATTTTCCGTTTCCACAGCGGCGGATCGAGGAAGATGACCATGTCTGCCATTTCGAATAGAAGCCGATAGGATTTCCTGTCTACTCCTTCGAATATCCAGGCCCCGGATTGATCGATGCCGCGAATGACCTCCATCTGTTCTTCTGCAGTTCTCTTGTGCCTGCCTTCCGAGGTTCGATGATGAACGATGGCATCCAGCTCGTGCCAGGGGATGCCGAGTGATGAAGATAACTGCTTCGCAAGCGTCGTTTTACCGCTGGCGACAATACCTGTAATCAGAATTTTGTTCACGGAAGGGAGCCTCCGATCGCGCCGAGTTGCGGCGCATGCTTAGTTGGATGGGGTTCTAGCTTAGCAGACCTGCTACTTTGCAGACCAGCTAATTACTTATCAGTATAGCAGAGGCGCATTCGAAAGTGAGCAGATGTGAAACGAGGCGCTGACTTTTTTCGTAAAAGATAAAAACCGAAGGAGTGATGGCGGCATGAATGAAAAGGGCTGTATGAAATGCGGCAGCAGAGACGCATCCACGAAGGAAGTCGCGATGACGGGAACGGGCTTGTCCAAAATGTTCGATATCCAACACAACAAATTCGTCGTCGTGTATTGCAATAACTGCGGTTACTCGGAGTTCTACAATCGGAGATCTTCTACGGGCTCCAACGTACTTGATTTATTTTTTGGATAGAGGATCACTGCGAAACGTAAGCTAATGTCGTCAAAGGACGGTGACAGCCGTTTACGCTTAAAATAGGATGAAGCAATGAAGCTGGGGAGGTTTATCTAACTGTATTTCATGTCATTAATTTATCAAGATACTCCTACTTATGACAAATGAACTGGATTTTATGCTATTCATCTGGCCGAGAGACTAGATTTCGTGTGATCAAAATCCAGCTAAGCAGCCTCCAACTCCGCATGAAGCGCGAGAGTTGGAGGCTTATTTCTTTCACGCTGCCTGGCCTTGTCATTGCTCACGCTCCGGACGCTCGGCCATCCAGTCCTCCAGCACATTCACCTGCTCGGGGTTGCAATTTACTCCTGCATTCTCCTTCGCACTATGGACAGCGTCTCTTGCTTCAGCTCCGCCATGTCCTGCAGCAAACTCGCCAGCTTGTCCCGATATTGCTGCGCAAGCACATCATCGCGCAGGGAAGCGAGATTGATCTCGATCGTAACGGCGGCGGATTGCGCAGCAGCCTCCAACAGAATAGCCCCGATCGCCAGATCGGAGGCGACGTTCTTATTCGAGGCTTCCGCCAAGCTATGCGTTCTGCTCATCCCTTGCTTGCACAGGTCCATTAGACAAAGGGGGATATCGATCGCTTGAATCGCGGCCTGATGAATGGCCGCCAGCCGCTGCGTCCGCTCTTCTTCCGTCCCCTTCGGCAGCTTCAAGGCCACCATGTATTGATCGAATGAGGCGATATCCGCCTGCATCAGCCGCTCGCTTTCCACAGTCAAAGTCTTCATGTCCGTTATGGCGGCAGCAACCCCAGAAGCGATAGGCGCGAACCGCTCGCCTTGCGAGAGATGGGCGACCATGGAGGTCATGGAAGCTCCCAGAGCAGCGGCAAGAGCGGCGACGCTTCCTCCGCCTGGCGTCGGGCTTGCGCTGCCTGCCTGCTGCAAGAAGCTGTTGATGGAAGATTCCCAAGTGATGGCGCTCTTCGTCATATTCCAGCCTCCTCACATTGCATGGCAACGGCTCGCATTAGATTCTCGTACAATATAGCGGTCGTCAAGGTGCCGACGCCGCCCGGCACCGGAGATACGGCAGCCGCATACTGATCGATATCCGGGGCGGCATCGCCCGTAATCCCGCCGTCTTCCCTCTCATTAATTCCCGCATCGATGACGATAAGCTTGTTATGAACCATATCCGATGTTACCGTATCGGGACGTCCGACCGCGACAAAAGCGATATCGGCATGGCGCAGATGGGAAGCGATGTCCGGCGTGCGGGAGTGGCAGACTGTAACGGTAGCTTGTTCCCGTTGGAGCATATGGAACAGCGGCATTCCAACGGTCTGTCCTCTGCCGATCAGGGTAATGTTCTTGCCTTCCAGACTGTAGCCATAATGCTTGAGAAGTCTGATGCATGCTTGCGGAGTGGCGGGGTAAAGGCCTGCGGCTCCTGTCATTGTAGCGAGCTTATTGGCAGGCGAGACACCGTCAACGTCCTTGCTTGGCGAGATAGCCTGTTCGATGCGGCTTGCCGACAAGTGCGGAGGCAAGGGGAGCTCCAGCATAATGCCGTGCACATCCGGGTCCAGGTTCAACTCGTTGATTAGCTGCAGGACGGCTTCTTCCGAGACGTCCATCTGGAGCGCATGCAGTCGGAAGGCAACGCTCAGCTTCCCGGCAATCTTCTGTTTGGCTTGGGCGTAATAAGCGGAAGCGGGATCGCCTTCGATTAATATCGTGGCCATAAGCGGCTGAATCCCTTTCTCCTTCATAGCCGCAACCCTGCTTTTAATGGATGCATATGCATCATCCGCGGCTTCTCTAGCTTTCATTATGACGGTCATACTGATTACCTCCCTCAAGAAATGATCAAGCGTCACGTTGAAACGAAAAAAAGCATCTCCCGCAGCCCTTCATACATGAAGAGCCGCGCAAAGATACTTTTCCCAGGCGAACGGTACGTTCCAGCCGCATGCTCCCTTGTGGTTGATTCCACTCTCATCGCCAGTCGCATGCAGCATTTCTTCTAATTATATCAGTCCATGACAAGGGGGGCAATGGCGCACGACCTTCTTTTTCTCCCGTAATTGGTTAAGGTATAATGGGACAAGAGTGACCGAGGTGAACCTAATTAGAAAGGTCGTGCGATATGAGTCGCCGGAAGCTTCAAGACAGACTGAAGTTGAAGAAAGTGGAGCCAGTGCATGGCGAGCAGTTCAACGATTTGCTGCGCTATGTGTTCCAAGTCACGAACAGCGATCTGCAGACGTTCGGCTGGGAGAATAGGGAGATCGAGAAGTCCAAGCTGCCCGTTCTGAAGCATGCGGATGTGCTGGGCTGGTTCGACGGAGATAAGCTGATCTCGCAGCTGGCCGTATATCCGTTCCAAATCAATATGTTCGGGCGCATTTATGAGATGGGCGGACTGACCGGCGTGGGCACCTATCCTGAATACGCCAATATGGGCTTGATGAACAAGCTGATGCTGCAAGCGCTTAGCCATATGCGGGAGCGGAAGCAGTCCATCTCTTACTTATATCCCTACTCCATTCCGTATTATCGAAGGAAGGGATGGGAGATCATCTCAAATAAAATATCATACGAGGTACGGGACACGCAGCTGCCCAAGCCGAAGGCGGTTCCCGGCAATGTAGAGCGCGTTGCCATCGATCATCCGCATATTCGGCTCATTTACGAGCGCTTCGCCCTGCACAATCATGGAGCGATGCTCAGGAATGAACTGGCCTGGGAGGAATATCTACGCTGGGACCTGGACGAGATGATAGCCGCGATCTATTATGACGGCCATGATCAGCCGGCGGGTTATCTGTTGTATTGGGTGGCGGAAGAGGTGTTCCATGTGAAAGAGATGGTTCATATCGATGAAGAGGCGCGGATTGGGCTGTGGAACTTTATCAGCGCTCACTTCTCGATGATTACGAAGGTAAAGGGGGATATTTATAAAAATGAGCCGTTGGCCTTCCTGTTGGATGACGGCGATATAACAGAGACGATCGCTCCTTACTATATGGCTCGAATTGTGGACTTGCCTCTGTTCATTGAACAGTATCCGTTCCGACCGACTGGAGAGGATCGCGAGCTGGTATGGAAAGTAGATGATCCTCTGCTGGATTGGAATCAAGGCACATTTGTCTTGACAGTGAATGCGGCGGGGGAAGGAAAGCTTGTCAAAGGGAATTATGCCGCTCCGGCTGTTACGACGGATATACAGACCTTATCGACGATGCTGATGGGCTACAAGCGGCCGTCATACTTGGCTCGTATTGGCCGGATTCAGGC
Source organism: Paenibacillus sp. J5C2022 (assembly GCF_025567625.1). Taxonomy (GTDB): domain Bacteria; phylum Bacillota; class Bacilli; order Paenibacillales; family Paenibacillaceae; genus Pristimantibacillus. Next base: position 72,034 of record NZ_JAOQJC010000031.1, read on the forward strand.
GGAGGAAGAGGCTATTGAGCTGCTTGAGCAGCTAATCAGGCGCGAGAAGCCTTACTTCTCGGATTACTTTTGATCGCTGTCTCATTTCGGAATAGCTTATGACTTACATATGGAGGCACACATGAAAAGAATGATTTGCTTGGTCGTGATAATGATGTTAACGGCTGTACCCGCAGCCGTATATGCAGCAAAGGATGAGCCTTCCGGCTGGGCGAAGCAAGAGGTGGAGAGCGCGATTGCGGCAGGGATTGTGCCACCGGATATGCAGAGAGATTACAGCGGCGATATACCTCGCGCCGAATTCGCGCGGCTTGCGATACACTTCCTGTCAGTGAAGCTGGAGAAGACGGCCGAGGAGCTTGTAGCGGACAAGGGCAAGCAAGCGATGTCCGATGCATTCAGCGATACGGATGATTCGGCTATTCTGGCCGCGCATGCCTTAGGGATTGTAAGCGGCAAGGGAGAAGGACTGTTCAAGCCCGATGAGCTTATTACGCGGCAGGAAGCGGCGGTCATGTTGTATCGGACGGCCAAGCTATTCGGAATGAAAGCAGGCGATCGGGTCTATCGGTTCGCGGACGGCCATGAAGTGGCGGGTTGGGCCGGGGAAGCCGTTGGCTTCGTCTATTCGACGTCGGATAGGATGAATGATGCCAGAGTAATGGGAGGCGTATCGGAAGACCGCTTCGAACCGAATGGCAGATATACGAGGCAGCAAGCCTATATTACGTTCAAGCGGCTGGGCAATGCGATGGTCGACTATCATCCGGATCAATTGCCGGATGCATTGACGGATAAGGAGCGGGAACTGGCCGATCTGATCAACGACTATCGGATATCGCTGGGGCTGGAACCGATGAGAATCTCGAAGTCGCTCACGAAGGTGGCCCGTTATCATGTATATGACTCCAACGCGCACCGTCCCGAGGACGGGGTTGACGCGCGAGGCATGGAAGCCAATCTGCACAGCTGGTCCGATCAAGGCCTATGGAAGGCGGTGGCTTATACGCCCGATCACGAGTATGCAGAGCTGATGTGGAGCAAGCCTTCGGAGTTGACGGATTATCCGGATAGCGGATTCGAGATATCCGCCGCCCAATACGGGGCTGCGATGACTCCGCAGCTTGCCTTGGACTTGTGGAAGGGATCTCCGGGGCATAACAGCGTTATCGCGGGAGAGGGCTACTGGAGCGGATTGAACGTCATAGGAGTAGGCATCCACGGCGGGTATAGCCATGTGTGGTTCGGCATCGAAGAAGACCCGGCGGGTTACTATTCGGAATGATTAAATGAATGAATCCAGGCATCCTGGCTAATAAGAGATGTGTCCGGTAGAGGAGGGGATGCCCATGGTCGGAACGGCTGTGCTGCTGGTGCTCAGCTCCGGGCTGCTGCATGCCATATGGAATTTGTATACGAAGAAGAGCGGCAACAAGAATCTGTTTCTCTGGTTCGTGAACCTCATCGGCATCATTGTGTTCATACCATGGGCGGTGTTAGAGTGGGACGTAAGCCGGTTGACGTTAACGGGGATTACCGTTCTTCTCGGTTCCATTGCTTTGCACGGGTTGTATAGCATACTGCTGGCGAAGACTTATTCGATCGGAGACTTGTCTCAGGTGTATCCCATTATGAGAGGGACAAGCCCGCTGCTCGTGCCGTTGCTTGGGGTGACGCTGCTGGGCGAGAGGTTGAGCGCCATGGGATGGCTAGGCGTTGCACTCATTGTGTTGGGTATTGTGTTCTTGAGCAATGTAAGTCTCGGTGTCAAAAAGAGCTCGGCTGAGTCTGCTGCACCGCTGCCTCAGGCGCAAGCTCCTTTATTGGCTTTGGCAGTGGGAATATGTATTGCCGGCTACATCGTCGTGGACAAAGTGGCGTTGCAATATGTATCGCCTGCCGTATTGATTGTGATCACGCATATCGGCAATTTATTGGCGTTGACATTGGCGGCCTTCCGCGGCGACGGCGTGAGAGCGGAGGTAAAGTCAAGCTGGAGAAGCATGCTGCTTGGCGGTATTATCGCTCCGGGCGGTTACTTGTTGTTCCTGTTCGCCTTGTCGCTCGCTCCAGTGGCGCAGCTCGCTCCGATGCGAGAGATCGGCACCGTGTTCGGAACGATATTGGGCGTATTTATCCTTCGCGAGAAGCAAGGCGCGAGACGTATGGTGACATCTCTGCTGATTACAGCCGGAGTGATCGTTCTCGGCTTATGGGGAAGCTGACAGGTTGCATATGGATCGGCATATCGGCACAATAACAACAGCAACAACGGCAACAACAGCAACAACGGCAACAACAGCAACAACAGCAATAAACAGCCTCCGGCCGATGGAAGAACCGGAGGCATATTGTGAAATGTAACGGATGTCAGTAGCCTTAATATGCACGAAATGCCCTTTTCAGCATTCTAAAGGATGCAGTGGAGCTTATTCCGACATTTCCACGTGCATATTAACCACATCCTGAAAAATAAGCGCAATGAGACCCGCTAGTTATACCAACAGGCTACTACGGAGCAAATAAGCGCACAGAGACCCGTTAGCCATCGAAAGAATTTAAGTACAGGATTCCGTTAGGTATCCCGATTGGCTCTTACAGGAGAATAAGCGCAGATCCATTAGCTATCGAAAGAATGTAAGGACAGAGCCCAGTTAGCGGCTATCGAGAAAACACAGTTCCGCCAGAAGAGGGGGGAAGTCAGCTCACCGAGAGGTGAGAGCATTATTTCCCTCCCAGCAACGCCTTCACATTGTTGAGAGACTGCTTCACGCTGGCGTAGCCGTCGATCTTGATTCTGTCCTGTTCCACGACAACCCACTCGTAGCCCGCCGACTGAGCTTTCGCCACAATGCCGCCCAGATCCAATATGCCCGTGCCAAGCTCCGTCATTTCCTTCTCCTCGCGGCTCACCATATCCTTCAGATGCACCGTCTTGCAGCGCATGCCGAATTCGTCCATCACACTCACCGGCTCGCGGTCCGCATGTGTCGTCCAGAACATATCGATCTCGAAGCCCAGCTCTTCGTCGGTTGTCGCGTCTTGCAGCATCTCCAGCACCGGTCGGTTCCCGAAGTCATTGACGAACTCATGGTAATGGTTATGGTAGAGAAGATCCATGCCGGCGGCCCGAACCTTCGGCCCCATCTCCTTCACGATGCCGACAAGCGATCGCACATCGTCCATGGATTCGATTTTATAGTAAGGAATGACGATATAAGAGGAACCGATCACCTTGTTGTAAGCGATCACCTCGTCCAGCTTCTCCAGCAACTCTTCGATCCGCGTATGGCTTCCCATCGCTTGCAGTTCGTTGCTCTCCAGCATCGCTTTCATCTCTTCCGCCGGAACATCGTCGAAGCCTGCGAATTCGACGCCGTCATAACCGGCTTCGCGCACCTTCCTCAGCTTCGCGGCGAAATCTCCCTTATCGTAATCGCGCAGCGTGTACAGCTGCAATGCCACCTTCAAACTTGCCATGTCCGATTCACTCCTATCGTTATGTCTGTAATTGCAGCAATTGCAGCCATATCATAGCACAATTCTGCCGCACGGGAACTACCCGGTGGGCGCTCGCGCCCCAACAAGTCATTTTTCTGATTATTTAAGACATTATTTTTACAGATAGACGGACATCATATTTGCTAATATAGTTCTTAATTCAATAAGGAGAGGATGTTAATAACGATGAAACGACTGCTGTCAAGCACACTGCTGATGGTTATGCTGCTATCCTTGATCTCGGCATGCGGAAGTCCGAACAACAATGCCGCCGGCAACGGTGAAGGCGCTGCCAACGGCGACGCGAAGGAGAATAAGCTCGTCAAGCTCAACGTCGTCATGATGAGCACGAACAAGGACGACAAAGATGAGGTAGTGAAGGCGGTTAACGAAATTGCGAGAGAGAAGCTGAACATCGAGATGGATGTCACGTTCATCTCGTACGGCAACTACGTGCAGCAGACGACGATGATGCTGTCCTCCGGCAAAGGCGTAGACTTGCTGCCGATCTATATGACACCGCTTGCGACGGCTGCCAACAATGGGCAGATCATTCCGCTGACGAAGCTGCTAGACCAATACGGTCAGGGGCTGGTGGAAGCGATCGGAGCCGAATATATCGAGAGCGGCCGCGTAGGCGACGACGTCTACGGCATCACGACCGGCCGTGATCTGGCGAAGGCATACGGCTTCGAGATGAGGAAGGATCTGGCGGACAAGTACAACATCGATTACGAGAACATCAAAACGTTGGACCAACTGGAAGAAGCGCTGATGACGATTCACGAGAATGAGCCTAACATTATTCCGGTCGTACCATCCAATGGCGAGCTGGTTCGGAACTGGGGCTGGGACACGCTGGGCGACGATATGACGAATCTAGGCGTTTTGATGGACTTCGGCAAGGAACTGAAGGTTGTCAACCTTTATGAGACGGATTTCTACAAGGACTTTATTACGCGCATGAACAGATGGTATAAGAACGGTCTCATTATGCAAGACGCCATCAACAATACCGAAAATTCAGGCACGCTTATGAAGGCGGGAAGCGCATTCGGCGGCTTCGTTAACCTGAAGCCAGGCTTCGACGTACAGGAGACTAGAAACTACGGTACGGAAATTGTTGTATCGGAGATCGTTCCGGCATATTCCACAACATCAGACGTACAGATGGCGACTTGGGCGATCAGCAGCGGCTCCAAGCATCCAGAGGCAGCGATGAAGCTGCTTAATCTGATGTATACCGACCCCGATGTGATGAACCTGTTGATCTATGGCATTGAAGACAAGCACTATGTGAAAGTTGGCGATGCAGCTAACGGCCAATCGATCATCGACTATCCGGAAGGCATGGATGGCTCCAACAGCGGGTACAGACCAAGCGGCGGCTGGATATGGCCGAATCAGACGATCGGTCATGTATGGAACGGCAATCCGGAAGACTACTGGGAAGTGCAGACAGAATTCAACAACACCGCTATCCGCTCGGCAGCTTACGGCTTTACGTACGACTCAAGCAAAGTACGCAACCAGGTAACGGCAACCTCCAACGTCGTGGCCAAGTATCATAACGCGCTTATGACAGGCATGCTTGATCCGGAAGAAACACTGCCGATCTTCCAGAAGGAACTGAAGGCTGCGGGTATCGACGACATCATTAAAGAGAAACAAGCTCAGCTGGACAAGTGGGCGGCGAACCGGAAGCAATAAAGACTAAGCGCTGCAGCTTCAGTAGGGGGAAAGGAGAATGACCATGATGACATCGCTTAAGGCGAAGAGAGCTGGACGTAAACACAACTATAGACGGTTCATTCCTATGTACATCATGATGCTTCCAGGTCTGATATACCTGCTGCTCAACAACTACGTGCCCATGGCAGGTATTATCATCGCCTTTAAGCATGTGAACTGGAACATGGGCATCCTGGACAGCCCGTTCGCGGGGCTGAGCAATTTCGAATATTTGTTCAAGACGAAAGAAGCCTGGATTATTACGCGCAATACGCTCGGCTACAATCTGGTCTTCATTATATTGGGCACAGTGCTGGCGGTTGCCATCGCCATTATTTTGAATGAGATTCGATCGAAATTTTGGAAGAAGAGCTATCAAACGATTATTCTTCTTCCTTATCTGATCTCGATGGTCGTCGTCAGCTATCTCGTATTCGCCATGTTCAGCGCGGAGTCGGGCTTCATCAACCACAGTATTCTGACGGCGCTAGGCCTTGAGAAGGTGTCCTGGTATACGGAGCCGAAGTACTGGCCTTATATTCTGACCATCGTGCACTTGTGGAAGACGGTCGGCTATAGCTGCATCATCTATTACGCGACGGTGGTCGGCATTGACCGTGGCTACTACGAAGCCGCAGTCATCGACGGCGCGAACCGTTGGCAGCAGATGGTCCATATTACATTGCCGGCGCTCAAGCCGACGATGATTACGCTTGTGCTGCTGCAGATCGGCACGATCTTCTATTCCGACTTCGGCTTGTTCTATCAGGTGCCGATGGATTCCGGTCCGCTCTACGACGTGACCAATACGATAGATACGTATGTGTATCGCGGCCTGATCAAGCTGAACGACCTTGGCATGTCCTCGGCGGCGGGCGTATACCAGTCGCTGGTCGGCTTCACGCTCGTCTACATTGCGAACCGGCTGGTTACCCGATATAGCAAAGAGAATGCCCTATTCTAATAGAAGGAGAATCGACCATGGTTGAGAATGGTAGAACATTTCAAATATTTGCCAACGCGATTATGTTTCTGCTGACGATATTTTGCCTGTTCCCGTTTGTCCTGCTCGTCGTATCCTCCTTCACCGATGAGGGTACGCTCATTCGCAACGGGTACTCGCTCTTCCCGGAGAAGTTCAGCATGGAGAGCTATGCGTATATGTTTCAAAGGCTGGACACAATCGTACGGGCTTACTCCATCACGGTGTTCGTGACGGTAGTCGGTACAGTGAGCAGTCTGCTGCTGACTGTGCTGCTCTCGTACCCGCTGTCCAGAAGAGATCTGCCGCATCGCGGAACGTTCGCGTTCTTCGTCTTCTTCACGATGCTGTTCAACGGCGGTCTCGTTCCGACTTACATTATGTACACGCGGTATTTCCATCTCGACAATACGGTCTGGTCGCTGATTATTCCGGCCTTGCTCGTGAATGCCTTCTATGTCATTATGATGCGGACATACTTCAGTACCAACATCCCGGATGAAGTCATCGAAGCAGGCAGAATTGACGGCGCGGGCGAATTCCGCATCCTGTTCCGGGTCGTGCTTCCGATGTCGCTGCCGATGGTTGCTACGCTATCGCTGCTGATCGGATTGAACTACTGGAACGATTGGCGCAACGGCTTGTATTACTTGACCGATCCCAGCTTGTTCAGCATCCAGAATATGCTGAATACGATGCTGCAGGACGTACAGTTCCTGGCCAGCGGCGGGGCGGGCAGCAATGCAAGCGAGATCGCGGCTCAGATGCCGAGCGTCGGCATCAAGATGGCGATCGCCGTCGTCGGCGCCTTGCCGATTATGATCGTCTACCCGTTTTTCCAGAAGTACTTTGTCAAAGGCATTACCGTCGGCGCGGTCAAGGGCTAAGGCCAGGGCCAGCAGTGCTGCGAAACTCTCATAACAACTCCCATATTGCCAGCACGGACAAGACTCCTCGCCTTCTCCGTGTTGGCCTTTTGTCTTGTTGGGATGTTCAGATTTTTCCATCGTGCATATTACGCATTCTGACAGTTATTCACACACTACTTCCGAAGCCGCATGCTATAATGTTTTTAACCATTTCAAAGTGATGGGGCAAGGTGAGAACATGCTTAGAACGTACGGCGCTTCATTCAAGATGAACGTATTCCGCGCGCTGCTGCTGATTACGCTGCCGTTAATCGGCTTGCTGCTTGCTTTCAATATTTACTCCTATAACGCATTCAACAATAAATTCGTGGAATCCAACCAGCAGTCGCTGTCGCTCTATGCGCAGAACATGCAGACGGACCTGGAGACGCTGGACGCCTTTCTTACCCATGTCACGGTGAACGATTATAACTTCCGCATATTGAGCAGTCCTGCCAAGACCCTGCAGTCCCATGTGGCGTCCCATGAAATAATGACCCAGCTGAAGGCAGCGCTCAATTCCTACGATATAGCCGATGCCTTCTTCATCTATAGTGCGGTGAACAACACCTACCGGGATATATTCGCGAACAACTACAGCTATGAGTTGAAGGAAGCAGTCCGCATGCAGATGCGGCACTTGACGTATACGAAGGCCAACTATTATCACAAGGGCTGGATGAGCTTCGAGGTACAAGGGAACTATTATCTGTTCCGGCTGCTGGGCAAGGACGGCACGTACGCGGCCGTTATGGTGGACTTCGAGCAGATTCCGGCCATGCATCTCATTCATGAAGATACGAAGGTCATCTATGCGACGAACGAATATGCTCCTCTGACTAATGCCGAGTTCGTCACCGAACACAATGTATGGAGCAACGACGATTACATTGTCGTAGGCGAGCCCATTGGCGGAACCGATGTGCAGCTCATCTTCGCCGTGCCGAAGCCGGGAGTGTTCCGGGGAGGATTCGCCATCCTGTTCTTGCTGTCACTGCTATCGGTATTGTTGGTCATGACCCGACTGTTCTACTTGAATCGTTCCATCCTGTCGCCGTGGCAACGGCTGGTAACGCGTATCGGCAAGGGCTCCGATCCGGAGCAGCAAGAGGAGTATCGGGTTGAGGAATTCAAGCGGGTCGATGCAGCTTTCACCCAGATGACCAGCGAGATCAATCAGTTGAAGATCGTCGCCTACGAGCACGAGATCGAACGACAGAAGGCGGAGCTGCAGCATCTGCAGCTGCAGATCAAGCCGCATTTCTTCTTGAATTGCCTGAAGAGTCTGTACGGCATGGCGCAGCAGCAGAGTTATGAACGGATGCAGAACATGATTCTGGCCATATCCAGCCATCTGCGCTACAACTTCAGGGACAATCTGCAGCTCGTCTCGCTTCAGCAGGAAGTGGAGCATGTGCAGAACTACATCCGCATTCAGCATATTGCCCATCATATTCCTCCCTTATGCGAATGGAGCGTCGACAGCGAGCTGCACGACTTCGTCATTCCGCCGCTGTCGATCCAGGCGTTCGTCGAGAACTGTGTGAAGTACGCGACCAAGCCTGGAGTACAGCTTCACATTCGCGTGAAGGCCGTGTTGCTGCAGAGCGACGAGGGAGATTATGTCGATATAACGATTCAGGACAATGGCGACGGGTTCCAGCCGTCGATACTGGAGGAGCTTAACTGCGGAGACAGCTCCTTCTACACGGACATTCACGTCGGGGTAAGCAATGTGCGGCACCGCTTGTCCATGCTGTACGGCGACAGGGCGACGCTCGCCTTCTTCAATATCGGGGAAGGAGCCGCCGCCGAGATGATATTGCCCGTTAATTCCAGAATGAACCGTCAGGAGGAAGCATCATGAATGTGCTAGTCGTCGATGATCAATACGATGTCGTGCAAGGCGTCATTGCCGGCATAGACTGGGAGTCGCTCCATATTGCGCACATCTATCCCGCTTACAGCGCGGATGAAGCGAGAGAGCTGCTCTCGGCGCATGACATTCACATCATGCTCTGCGACATCGAGATGCCGCTGGAGAGCGGGCTGGAGCTGTTCAAGTGGGTGAAGGCGCATTATCCCGCCTTGCAGTGCATCTTCCTGTCCTCGCATTCCGAGTTCGAGTATGCGCAGGAGGCGATTCAACTGGGCTGCTTCGATTACATTCTCCAGCCTGCCCGATACGAGGATATTCAGGCGTCGATCGAGCGTGCCATTCACAAAATTCATGCAGAGGCGCATATGCAGCAAATCTACGAATACGGCGCGTATTGGCGGGAGAATGAGGAGTTCCTGCTGGAGAACTGCATTCGCAGCTTCCTGCTGGATTCCGGCAAGCATCCCGGACAACTGATGAGGGACTTAAGCAATCTGGGCATTCTGATCGGAGCCTCCACGCCGTTCTGCTCGGTTCTGATCCAATTGCTGAAGCCGGGCGGGTCGTCGATGAAGACGGAGCTGAAGGGGCTGCTGTCCAGCCTTGCAGGATCGATGGAAGGCGCTCTCCTGTTCGTACAGCTGGATCGCGCCAATTGCCTGGCTCTCTTCTACGGCGATGGGATTGCCGCTCAGGCAGTAGAGAGCAAGATGAAGGTGTTCGTTGCGGCTGCCGAGCGGGAGCTGCAATGCCCGGTCGCCTGCTACGTCTCGGATATGGGACAAGCCGACAAGCTGAAGCAGCATTATAAAGCGCTCTGCCATATGCGTCAGCATAATGTGGCGTTGTACAGCAAAGTGTTCGCCATGCACCATCTGATGCATGTGAAGGATAGTTCTTATTCCTTCCCCGACATGGAGAATTGGGCGATGCTCATCTCGCACGGAAGCGGCAAGACGGTGCGCGACGAGATACACGATTACTTGCTGCAGCAGAAGCGGCTTGGCATTATTTCCGCTGAATTTCTGGCGCGGTTCCACCAGGACTTCATTCAAGTATTCCTGACTGCGGCCAAGCATATGAAGCTGGACCCGAGCGACATCTTCTTCGAGCGGTATTCCTATACCGATTACATCGGGGCTTATACGTCGCTGGACAAGATGCTGGAGCTTGTCGATTTCGTACTGGACTACGTGCAGGAGCATGCCAAAGACGAGCATCACGTCCACTCTCCCGTGGATCGGGCGATCGCCTATATTAACCAGAATATCGAGAAGAACTGCAGCCGGGCGGAGATTGCGGAAGCGATCTTCATTAATCCGGAATATTTGTCGCGCCTGTTCAAGAAGGCGAAGGGCATCTCGCTGAACGATTTCATTGCTACACAAAAGATGGAGATTGCGAAGTCGCTGCTTACGAGCACGAAGATTCCCGTCCATCTGATCGCCTCCAAGGTCGGCTACTCCAATTTCTCTTATTTCTCGCAAGTGTTCAAGAAGTATTGCGGCCTCACTCCTCTGGAATACCGCCAGCAATCCGATGTTTAATACGCAGTCGCCTATTATAGAAGGCGTGGATTGATATCAAATCACGGAAAGGCGGGCCTCTGAGGTCCGCCTTGTCTGTCTTCATGATCAGGGCCATACTGAATTGGTATGTAGAAGCGTATATTCAGTCGATCGGCAGCCACCATGTATATCTCCGAGGGCACTGCCCGCAAAGGTCGCGCAGAATCTTTCTCTATACTTTCATCCAGCATTCTATCTGATTAAATGGTATACTCATGACATGAAAATGATGGAAGAGATAGAGGGACTGCAAGTTCAGTGTGTGATATAAGTATTTTCTTAGATAGGTTAAGCAAGGTTATCGCATTTACGTAGTGCGAACCCCAAGTGAACATGAAAACCCTGGGGAATTCGCACCTCAAGCAGGACAAAGGATTAGCGGTTTTTGAACGATCAAATTGAAATAGTGAACACTTCAAAAAAGAGGTTCGCACTTTCGGTCCTATAATCTCTTGCCTAGCAAGGGATTATAGTGGGCGCGTCGCTCCTTATGCAGGAGCGTGGATTGAAACACTTACCTCCACAAATTTCTTGACTGATAGCGGAGTCGCTCCTTATGCAGGAGCGTGGATTGAAACATGTCTTTAGCGCTATACCCATCATCTACAAAAAGTCGCTCCTTATGCAGGAGCGTGGATTGAAACAGACACCTCCGTTGGTTTTTCGGGCAGCGGCATCCGTCGCTCCTTATGCAGGAGCGTGGATTGAAACATATTCGCTTCCGCCAGCAGAGCGTAAGAGGCTGTCGCTCCTTATGCAGGAGCGTGGATTGAAACCCTTTCGTATAGCCATCCGCATAATTTACCGCCAGTCGCTCCTTATGCAGGAGCGTGGATTGAAACTCTTCGAATGGGCTGCGCTGTTGCGGACGCGGTTGTCGCTCCTTATGCAGGAGCGTGGATTGAAACCGTTGCGTCTGCTCATGCAGCGTATGAGTCGATGGTCGCTCCTTATGCAGGAGCGTGGATTGAAACGCCTTTGGACTTGTCCCATGTGTCGCTGCCTGGAGTCGCTCCTTATGCAGGAGCGTGGATTGAAACAGCTGCTTTGTCAGCAGCATCCTTCAATGGCTGAGTCGCTCCTTATGCAGGAGCGTGGATTGAAACAGCATCAGCGTGTTTAATTGATTCGATCATGTTTGTCGCTCCTTATGCAGGAGCGTGGATTGAAACGAATCCTTCAAGCTCTCTGGACCAAGCCCGAGGTCGCTCCTTATGCAGGAGCGTGGATTGAAACTATTTTTGCTGTTTCCGCCAACTGTTCATTAGTGGTCGCTCCTTATGCAGGAGCGTGGATTGAAACTTCATAGAATCCAAGCTCTGGTTTATCTAGTGGGTCGCTCCTTATGCAGGAGCGTGGATTGAAACTTCATAGAATCCAAGCTCTGGTTTATCTAGTGGGTCGCTCCTTATGCAGGAGCGTGGATTGAAACACGAACAAAAACCGTCGTACTGAGGTTGTAAGTCGTCGCTCCTTATGCAGGAGCGTGGAATGAAACTCTTTGCTATTAGAATTATTGCCTCGCTTAGCAATTTGCTCCACATGCAGAAGTGTGAATTGAATTTCATCTCAACTCAGTACGGCAACTCGTTCTTATTAGCCACCTCCATCAGATTACGTCAATTAAGAGACCAGACCAACATCTGGTCTCTTTTTTATCCGCAAAATCGTAGATGAATTGACAAAAAAAGATCTTTTCCGGCAGGACATTAGAGCACTAAGTCGAAATAACACATCATGCAGGAAAATAGTGGATGATATGTTCAGTGAAGGAGGGAATGCAGAATGGAAAGGAGTTTAGTGCTTCCGAATGAGGAAGAGAAACAAAATATCGCATCGATACTGTTAAAGGCAGCTAGAGCAGACGATAAGTCGTTTACCCAAGAGTATACTATTCATGTTGTATCACCAATGATTTGGGGGGATGAGGGTAGTAGGGAGTCTATAATTGATGATGCCCCATTCCGCAGCACTTCCATTCGGGGACAATTAAGGTTCTGGTGGAGAGCGACACGAGGTGCGGCCTATGACAACACGGCCGAACTGAGGAAGCAGGAAACGATTCTATTCGGGGATCCCGATTTTCCTAGTCCGTTAAAGGTGGTAGTAAAAGAGCTTGAGAAGCGACTGCTAGGCGGGGAAGAGAAGAAGAATTATGAATACTCCCGTTTTTCTGATTTGCCCCGATATGTGACGTTCCCATTCCAAGAAAGCATGAGAGAGGCTGTATACGGTACATTTAAATTAATGATTACTGTCCCATCAGATATGAAAGAAACATACGAACAAGAGATTTGCCCGGCAATATGGGCATGGATTAATTTCGGGGGGATTGGTGCAAGAACGAGAAGAGGGTGCGGCAGTCTGTACTGTCAACAGTTCTCTCCTAATGAAAATGAGAACATACATGCATGGTACCAACATAAGGCATCCAGTTATAAGCTTGAACTTCCCTCCATTCAAACAGAATCAAAGCACGAATGGCCGGTTCTTTGCAGCCAATTGCTGTGCAATCCGCATAAAGATTCCTTCAATGATGCTTGGAAAAGAGTAATTACGGTTTATAAGAACTTCCGGCGTCTTCCGAATCCGAAACCGAAAAAAGAGACTGCGAATAAAAAGCCACGCAGAAGTTTTTGGCCAGAGGCGGATTTCATCCGTAAGTATACGGACATGGCAGAGCCTGATCATAAAAACTCACAAACACTCGATCAAGTTGCGGAAGTGCAGCCGGCTTTCCCACGCGCCCAGTTCGGTCTTCCTATACAATTTCAATTCAAGTGCAATCGTAGCAAGAGACACTTAGATGAGAAACATCGGGAGCCATATAAATCCGAACTAATCCCTGCGGACAATAAAAATCGCTTGGCATCTCCTTTAATATTGAAAGCACTGGCTGTTGGCTCTACCGCAAAGTCAAAATGGGAGGGGAGAGGTCAAGCAATAATAGCAGTATTGAAGCAGCCGAAGCTAAAACAGTTAAGTCTGCGGCTTGTCCATGACGGTCACTCCTCTCACAAAAGACATTGGAAGAACATTCAGAGGAAACTCGAACGCCTATCTATTACAGAGGAACATATATATCCTGATTATCAATATTTGGAGAAGTATAGTCATCGTAATCCGCTGCAACATGGGTATAGCACTAAACAACTAGGAGCTACAGAAAAATCGTCAACCACTTCAGCGATTGAGGCGTTTCTATCCAGTAAGGAGGTCATCCATTGGTGGAGCAACAGATCATAATTATGACGATCGGACCTGTTCAGTCCTTTATCGCTCAGGCCCGCAAGACGAGAGACTTATGGTATGGGTCTTATCTCTTGTCAGAGTTAAGTAAGGCGGCTGCACGGCAATTACATAAAAGCGGAGAAGTGACATTAATCTTTCCAAGTGTGGATGGGGTTATGTCATGGGATTCGATGAAAGTAGCAAACAAAATCGTAGGTATTGTACACGGAGGAGCGGATGCTAGAAGGTTAGCTATAGAAGCGCGTACAGCCGTGGCAAGTGCATGGATAGATATTGCAAATAAAGTTAAGAGCAAATTAAGCCCATATATTAACGAATCTATGTGGGATCGGCAAATTAAAGATTTTATTGAATGCTATGCCGTATGGGTTCCCATCGCATCTAATTACGCTGCTGCAGTCGAACAGGCCGATCAATTAATGGCATCTCGCAAGACGTTACGAGACTTTCAGCAGAATGAGCCAGGGGCGTTATACGGAGATAAAAAGTCAAAGTTGGATGGAGGACGTGAATCTGTTGTTTATCCGAGACGTTTGAAGAATCTTTCGCGATTTGGTGTATATGAGAAAGAATCTCTCGATGCTATTTCTTTAGTGAAGCGGTTATCCAATAAAACAATTCTCAATCAATTTCCATCGGTATGTGACATCGCATTCCAGTCATATCGTAAGCGCTTGGAGCGGGACGATGCTTTGAACGAGAAAGTTTCACGATACTATAGTCGCGTATGCGGCGTAAATGCACACTTGGAGTTGGTTAGCGGAAATATAGAAGCTTACGAGTCCGCTTTGTTCTACGAAAGCCGAATGGAAGAGTTCGTGACGGAGCGGTTATCGAACAAACAGGAGAGTAGTGAACAGATAACTAAAACAGTCAAGGAAATTGCCGATTTGCTACACTCCTCTCAATTGACCGGGCTGCCAAATTACTACGCATTCATTATGTGCGACGGAGATAATATGGGGGAGACGCTACGTCAATTGAAAGACAGCAAGCAGCATATTGACTTGTCTAGAGGTTTGTCGCAATTCGCTCAGGAGGCGGAATTGATCGCATCGGGAGGGAAGTTAGTCTATAGCGGCGGAGACGATGTGATGGCGTATGTGTCTTTAGCCGAATGTATGGATGTGTGCAAAAAACTGCAACGAAGCTTCTCGGAAATTATCGATAAATCGTTGCCTGAAGGGATAAGCAGACCAACATTATCGATTGGAGTTGCGATTGTCCATATGCTTGAACGGCTTGAGGTAGCTTGCGAGCTTGCCCGGCAAGCGGAGCGTAAAGCCAAATCGGACGGTAAAAATAAGCTTGCGTTCATTTTGCAGAAGCGCAATGGAGGAACGTTATCGACCGTCAGTATGTCATTTCCAGCAGCAGCCGAAGAGGCAAAGTTCGCTCCCGATCGCTTTCATTCATTTCCAACAGAGCAGATCAAGCATTTGCAGCAATGTTATCGGGAAGGCTATTATTCCGCTAAGTTTCCGCATGAGTTGAGGGAACTATATTTGCAATATAATCGCTTAATTCCGGATCTTACTTCATCGGGAGATAACTTCCAGTCGCTGATGCAATTCATGCAGCAGGATGTGATGAGATTGCTCATGAAGAAGAAGCCCGCCTCATTTTCACGCCAGAAGCTCGAAGATATGTCCACGTGGTTAGGGCTATTTTTTCAGAATGGCTTTCACAATGAGCAGCAAAACTCTTTACAGCTTATACAAGAGCTAGCCGAGAAGATGATCATCGCGATTACAATCGAAAAAGAAGGAGGCTGTTATGAGGAAATATATTCAGGTCCGACCGCTTGATCCGCTATTGCTGCGGGACGGACGTCCTTTCGACGCGACTCCGGGAGAGACGGCACATTCCATGAGCGATGTCATGCCTAGTGTGCTGGCAGGTTCGATTCGCACGATGCTGGCGAAAGCACTATCCGCTCATGAGCACATAGCAGAAGTGTTCCATACCAAGCAATCTCAAAAGATCAGACAATTAGTTGTTAAGGGACCGATCTATGTGTGCAATGGCAGACGATTCTACCCGATGCCAATTGATATGTTTGTACATAAAGGGAATAACAGCATCGATGTGTACGCTCTCCGCCCTGTAGATGGGCAGTATGAAGAAGGGGATAGGGGAGGCTTTCTTGGAACAGGCAAACAGGGAGCACATGAATCGGAATTATGGCCAATAGCGATGCCGCGGGGCAAAGCTTGCTTGGATACCCCTTCTTATATATCAGAAGAGCGTCTGTATGAATGGTTAATTCGCAGTGATGATGAGGCGGTGCAGACTCGATTGGCTAGTGAATTGGAAGAGTGGTCGAGGGGGCAGAGTTCCGAGCATTATTTAGCGCCTTTCCAAATGGATGAGCGAACTTCTACGGCTATTGACCGCAATACATATATTGCCAAGGATTCAGCATTGTTTACAGTGAAGATGTTAGCGTTGCCCCATGATGTAAGCTTATTGGCAGAAGTGCAATGGAAGGAAGAGTGGGAGTGGCCACATGGGTTGACGACAATACATTCTATGGGGGGGAAGAGAAGGCTCGCACACTTTCAGGAGGAGGAGAGCCTGACTTTCCCTGCGTGCAATGAATCGATCCTTACATCACTGCGTGAAGCACGTTACGTACGTATGGTATTGTCGACACCGGCTTACTTTCGCAAAGGATGGAAGCCGAACTGGCTTGACGAGTCGTTGGTCACGAAAGACGAGTGGATGTGCAAGAATAAGCTGAAGCTTCAACTGCGCTGGGCATGTGTTCCCGGATATGTGCCTGTATCCGGCTGGAGCTACTCCGGTGGCTCGAAGCGCAATGATCAGAAGAGTGATGAGAATGAGAAGCAGACTGGGCATGAGAAAGCAGTGCGGAGAATGGTTCCTGCTGGAAGCGTCTATTTCTTTGAAGTACTGGAAGGTGATGCCGGAGTACTCGCTGAGTCATACTGGCTTGCATCAGTATCGGATACGGATAGACGGAAAGGAAGCTTTGATCAAGAGGATGGCTTCGGACTTGCTCTGTGGGGAGCATGGCGACCGGCCGAAGGAATGACAGGAGAGGGGAAACGTGATGGCGAGTTATTATAATCAATTATACTTCATCCATTGCATGACGCCGACACATATAGGTGCGGGGCAAGGAGTCGGCATTATTGACATGCCAATAATGAGAGAGCGAATAACGCAATGGCCGTTGATACCCGGCAGTTCGGTGAAAGGCGTGCTTAGGGAATATTATATGCTCTCAGGTGATAGTATGGAATCGCAACGTTGGGTGGATGCTGCATTCGGCAAAGCGGCAGGAAGCGGTAGCGAAGCAGAGGATACCAGTGCGGGAGCATTATCATTCACAGACAGCAGATTACTGGCTTTCCCGGTTGCGAGCGAGCACGGCACATTCGCATATGTTAGCTGTCCTATGGCTTTACGTCGGTTACTCAGGGATGCTGCAGCGGCGGGAGTGACGATCGACCACCTTCAAATAGACGCTGTTGACGAGTGGGATAACGTCTTGCGTCAACGAGGGGATGATAGTGGTGCTATTGTCGGACAGCGCTCCCAATCGCTTATTGTTCGGAATGAGCGTATCGCGATAGATGAATTTGAATTTGTTGTGTTGGAAGACGACGATAGGCTGGTGAATTGTGCTAGCAGTCTTGCCCGGTGTGTATTCCCTACTGAAGACGCGCGGCAATTATTTCGAGAACGATTCATGCTTGTCAGTGACGAGGCATTTCAATATTTTTCAACTGTATGTTGTGAAGTTACACCACGTATACGGATTAGTTCAGAGACGAAGATTGTTGAGGATGGAGCGTTATGGTATGAGGAATATTTGCCGTCAGAGTCTTTATTATACGGGGTAGTCTGGTGTGACAATATTCACTTGAAGCAGAGCGCTCTTCATCGGGAGAATGTTTATGAACGGCTCGACGGGACAATGTACTTGCAATTAGGCGGCAATGCATCAGTGGGCAAAGGAAGAGTAAGCTGTCGCTTCAGTCGGGAGGATGGTCGATGAAGTCATTGGAGCAGCAATTGGCAGAGAGAGCGATGGCTTGCGTCCATGAGGTAGTTGGTAAAGGTTATGAGAAGGAATATGGAGCACTGAGTCACAAATTTCCTTATATGGTTTTGGCTAATGGTTTGCGATTGACTGTCGCATTTTTGCAATCCAAATACAAGGAGGAACACAAGCAGTTTTTGAAGGACTTGGAGACAGTGCTGGGGATGGATCTGAACCAAGCGTTGAAACAGAAGAGCAGCACGGATTATCGGGTACTTACGAAGAGATCGCTCAGAGCGTCAGCTTGGTTCAAGCGATATGCGCAGGTTATTCTGGAGGTAAATGCCGGCGATGGGGAGTGAATCAAGTGAACGCCTATTACTTATTGTCGAAGTATAGAGATATAGAAAGTAAGATGGGAAGCAAACAGTACAAGACGGATGTCATGACATATGCAATTGATAAGCATAAAGAAGGCTATGAAGATGATATGGGCGATGCAATGAAATTGTATCGTCAACGATTTCAAGATTTGCTTTATAGACCGTTTGCTGGACATGCG
Source organism: Paenibacillus sp. J5C2022 (assembly GCF_025567625.1). Classification (GTDB taxonomy): domain Bacteria; phylum Bacillota; class Bacilli; order Paenibacillales; family Paenibacillaceae; genus Pristimantibacillus. The sequence goes on from NZ_JAOQJC010000031.1 coordinate 90,429, forward strand.
GCCAATGAAGACTTCTCTATTATTGCGCAATCAAATCTTTTGATAGGGACGAGTGCGACGACCGTATTGGAGACAGGGCTGGCGTTGCATCGCCTATATGGCGTGCCATATATTCCAGGTACGGCGTTGAAAGGATTGACGGCTAATTACTGCCATAGCCGATTAGGAAGGGAAGATAATCGATTTCAACAAGGCGGAGACTATTTCAACATATTATTTGGCTCGCAAGGACAGCAAGGTTTTATTTGCTTTTACGATGCGTTCCCACATCCGTGTTGTGTGAAGAATGCACTCAAGTTAGATTTTATCACTCCGCATCACAAAACGTACTATCAGGTGAGCGATGAACATGGGCGTACCGTGCCAGCGCCTAGAGATGATGACTCGCCTGAGCCTATTCCATTCATTGCTGCGAAGGGGGCTTTCAGAGTGATGCTCACTTGCGAGAGGCAAGATGAGGCGGGGACATATTGGTTGCAGATTGCGAAAGATATTTTAATGCAAGCCCTTGCCCAAGAAGGAATAGGCAGCAAAACAAATTCAGGATATGGGCGATTTGAAATAATGACTCTGCAGGGGGACCAGCTATGGTAGAGCAATTGAAAGAGGCTAATGGGGTTGAGGAGAAAACAAGTGAGGGAATCCTTAATGACGTTAAGTCCTATGAAAAAATGGGGAGAGTAGTAGAGAACTATCGAATAATTGAACGCAACATTGTAGAGGCTTTAGAGATTGGAATAGTGGATCATCATTTAACAACGGGGTCATATCGTGAAGAAGTATGGAGGGAGATGTTTGAACGGATCATTCCGCGCAAGTTTGCCATAGAGCAATCTGTCTTCATCGTAGATTCTAATGCTCGTGTGTCCAGGGAAGTCGATCTCGTTATATTTGATGAACAATATACGCCGTATGTATTCCGGCATGGCAACATCAAGTACATACCGATTGAAGCTGTAGCGGTAGTTGTTCAATGCAAAAGTAAAAAGGTTGTATTCGACGATCTTAATGAGTGGGTGAAAAGTATTACAAATCTGCGCACGTCATCTCAGTCAGTTGTCAGAACTGTATCCGGGATTTTATATGGTCAGGGAAAATCTGAAGAGCTCATAAGTGGTGATAAACAATCAAAAGCATCACAAACAGCGACCAGACCAATCCGAATATTGTGTCATATGGAAAATAAAACATCGGCGGATATTCAAGATCGATTTGACATTAGTATATGTTTGTCGGGAGATCGACTTCGGGTTAAAGTATCAAAGGAAGAGGAGTACTCATTGGAGCGCTGGTGCCATGAGTTGAATCATGCTTCTGAGGATAGTAAGTTTGATAATTCGGCAGATCGAACGACCACATTGAAGGATTTCCGTGTTGGCGGTGGGACAATTGCTTCTGAAGAAGTTTCACTTCTATCGCTAACCATTCAATTAAATCAGTTATTAATGTTGATTAATAATCCAATGTTTTTTCCACATATCGCGTATGTTAAAATGTTCAATGACGTTATTGATAATGTGGTTGCAAAGGATAAGAAGAAGGATTCACAAACTACAAGCTAGATTGAGATGAGATTTGTGGTCCGGTGCGAACCCCAAGTGAACATTAAAATCCAGGGGGGTTCGCAATCCCTTGATAAGACTGGGATTGCGGCTGTTTTGTAGGAAATTGGACAGATCGTTTTGTTGCGAAGCAAAGGGGTTCGCGCAAATTCGCTTAAAACCTCTAGTACCACCAAGCCTCCCATGGGGTACAGTCGCTCCCTACGCGGGAGCGTGGATTGAAACTCGTAGCAGGTACATGTTCAGTGCTGCCCTAGGTCGCTCCCTACGCGGGAGCGTGGATTGAAACACCTTTTTGAATTTAACTGTATCTTTTCGGAGAGTCGCTCCCTACGCGGGAGCGTGGATTGAAACAACATAATACTTGCACTTTGATGGCGTAAATCGGTCGCTCCCTACGCGGGAGCGTGGATTGAAACCCATCCCCGCCGATTGCTTTCCCCGCGCCGCCAAGTCGCTCCCTACGCGGGAGCGTGGATTGAAACACGTTTAGGCGATCGTTCGATATGAGCGAAGTCGTCGCTCCCTACGCGGGAGCGTGGATTGAAACATGGGTTTCGATACACAAGGTAGCAGCAGCAGCTGTCGCTCCCTACGCGGGAGCGTGGATTGAAACGTTCAAGGACAATACCTTGCTGCACTGGCAGGCGGGTCGCTCCCTACGCGGGAGCGTGGATTGAAACCCTTGTCCTGGAAGACCAATAAACGCTTCTATCAGTCGCTCCCTACGCGGGAGCGTGGATTGAAACATTCTC
>NZ_JAOQJC010000032.1 GCF_025567625.1 Paenibacillus sp. J5C2022
GTTTGATCAGGGTACTGTTGCAAAAATTCGTGCGGCGAATTGAAAACGGACGGGTTTATTGCGCGTGTCTGTCTAGATTCAGAGAGGGGAGACTGGTTGATGTTAGTCTGCACAACGGAAGCTAGCTTCCTGCATTATCGAGGTGTTTGTTGCAATTTTATTCGCAGTAATAATAATATAGGTTCCCTAAATCAGAACTAAATAAAGGGGGTAGTTTATGCTGTTGCGTAAGCCATGGTTCAAGAAGCTTCTCCTTTCCTACCTGCCTTTGTTTATGGGAATTTCGCTGATTTTGATTCTAATTTTTGTTCTGGCAGCGATCGAGGAAGGCAAGCGTGAAGCGCAGCGGGCGAATCAATTGTTTGCTCGTCAGGTGTCGCAGTCTGTCGATTATTCTCTGCGTACAGTTGACCAGATGATGCTGAACGAATTGGGCCTTAACGAGATATGGCGTCAATTTTTTAATCCGCGAGCAGGCACAAATAAGTATTTAACAGAATATGAGCTGTCTAAAAAGCTATCAGGCATTGTGAATAACTATCCTTTGATCGACTCGGTCTATTTGGTGCGGTTCAGTGATCAGACTATCATGACCAACTATGCCATGCTAAGGCTGGACAATATGCTGGATAAGGATTTTATTGTAATGATGCAGCAGCAAGAGGCGAGTCATCGCTTCTGGACAAGTCCCCGGTATGTAAAAGGTTTAGGCACTCAAGCCCATAGATTGTTCTCGCTCTTTATCCGCTATCCGCTGTTGTCCGGAGATGAGGGCATGATGATTGTCAATTTGCAGACAGATGCGGTAGGGGATTTATTGGCGGGACTTTCAGGTTCGGATCTGAACTTCGTCTTGATCTGCGATGAGGCGGGGAACTTGGTGGCAGGATCAACAGGCAAGCAAGCGATTCATACGGAAGATGAGATCGGATGTAAGCGGAAGAACATGATCTCCATGGTCCAATCAGATTACACAGGCTGGACGGTTTATAGCGGTATGAACAATGGAGGATATGCTGCAGTGTATACAGTTCCCTCCAGCGTATGGATTACGCTGGCGATTCTCGTTGTGCTTGTCGGGACAGCAGCAATGATCTATTTGACAGCACGCAACTATAAGCCAATCGGGAAAATTATGGAGCGGATTGAAGGCAACGACAGCATCAATTTGTCCACGCTGCGCAGCGGCGGCAAGGATGAGCTGTCGTTCATCGAGCGCGCCTTGGATGATTTGATCAAACAAACAGGCGAGGATGTTATCTTTAGGCGCAAGCTCTTTTTTCAAGAACTGTTCCAGGGGAATCGTATTATTGCTCAAGAGGAGTGGGAGGAACAGACGCGTTGCATGGGCTGGAAGAGCCCGTCCGAACGGCTCCAGGCAAGTATTATGGATATTGACCGCTATGATGACTTTTGCTTAAGCTACAGCGAGCGGGACCGCGGATTAATAAGGTTTGCCCTTATAAATGTTGTATCCGAGCTGGTCCAGCAGCAAGGACTGAATATTTGGTCAGAGTGGATTTCGAATCAGCGCATGGGAATTTTGATTTCATTGGATACGAAAGATATTAGTGAATATGAGCTCTCCTTTATTCGGGTTATGAATGGGATGGTGCAGTGGGTGAAAGACAATCTGCATATTACCGTTACCATTACAGCAGGAGTTACAGTAGATCAAGCAGCTGATATTGGAATATCGTATGAAAGCGCGATAGAAGCATTAAAATATAAGTCGGTAATCGGCAATAACCGTGTAATCACTCAATTGGATCTTCCTGTTCAATCTGCGGGGGATGTGTACCATCAATTGCAGCCTATTCGTGCCATGGTGACTGCCTTTCGGCTTGGCGAGGAAAAATGGAGCGAGCTGCTTGAGCAAATAATGGGCGGCTTCGCTAAAAATCTGTTCTCGAGAGACGATATTGTCAATCTGATGAACTATATGCTCTATCAGTTTAACCGCGAATTAATCGAGCTGCCGGAAGACATTCGCCTCTATTGGGAAGATATAGCTGCACCCGCGCTTGAACTGGCAGTTAATCGTATGGAAACGTTGGATGAGTTATCCTCTGAGATTATGATCATCATGCATGAGCAGGCTTCTTTGATTCAGCAAGTTCGGGAGCAAAGAGCCTCTCATTCGATGATTCAAGAGGTGTGTATCTTTATTAAAGAGCATTACCATAATCCGGATATGTCGCTAACCTATATAGGCGAACAATTTCATATTAAGTCCAACTATATGAGTCGTTTGTTTAAGGAAGAGACCGGCGAAAACTTTGTGGATTATTTAGCCCGTATCCGAATTGAACAGGCAATGCATTTGCTCAAGGAAACTGAGCTGCCGGTTCAAGAGATTGCCGGTATGGTTGGATATAGCCATTATGTATCTTTCAATCGTGTGTTCAAAAAAATAGCCGGTGCCACACCGGGAGATTACCGCAGGGAGGCCGTCCGCTAGGACGGTCTTTTTTGAATTATAGGAAAGTGTAAGTTTTCTCCACTTGACCTATAATTCTCGGAACGAAACGCGCAGCGCTGCCAAAGGAGGGCGACAGTCGTTTCACCTTGATGTTCAAAGGAAGACATATGCACAAGAGCCATAGATGCAACGGCCTTCGGCTGGATTGCTGCCGAAAGAAGATGTTATCTTGCAAAAAAGGCTATGTGGCCCGGAATTAAGCGTCTTATTTATAGATTCCAATTCTGTTATCTGATGCAATAGGTGTTAGTTGCCGCTGTCAATATAGGGCATCTATAATGCAATTGTATCGACCAGGCAGATGCAACATGAATTAGAAAGGTGGAGCTTTTATGAGGGGAGATCAACTGGAATCCGGGCCTGCAGCGGCTCAGCTTAATCAGCCGTCCATAAAGGACGGCAAACGCTTGGCTAGCAGCAGAAGATGGAATTTGAATAAGCCGTTAATCATAATGTTCATTCCGGTTGCTGCTTATTTTATTATCTTCAAATACATTCCGATGATGGGCATTGTGATCGCTTTCAAAGATTACAACATGGCGGATGGGATATGGGGAAGCCCTTGGGTAGGATTGGAGAATTACAAGTATTTATTTAGTAATCCGCAAATGATGAATGTCATCCGCAACACATTTATATTGAGTCTGTTAAATGTCTTTGTTGGATTCCCGTTTCCAATTGTGCTGGCTATATTGCTTAATGAAGTACGCAAAGCATGGTTTAAAAAATGGGTACAAACATTGGTCTATTTACCGCATTTTTTAAATTGGGTCATTGTCGGCGGTTTGATTGTTATGGTATTTGCACAAGAGACCGGTATTGTTAATCAGTTGGTGAAAGCAGTAACGGGAGATGTTTACCCGTTTTTGTATAAACACTTTACTTGGCTTTCGATCTATGCCGGTTCTACTATTTGGAAGGGAGCGGGCTGGAGCGCCATTATTTATTTGGCTGCGCTGACCGCTATAGATACTAGTCTCTACGAGGCAGCTAGTATCGACGGTGCCAACAAATGGCGAAAAATATGGCATGTCACCTTGCCCGGAATACAAACAACAGTCGTGCTGATGTTTATTTTGAACATTGGCCACGTCATGGAGGTTGGCTTTGATCAAGTGTTCGTCCTGCAAAATGCGCTTGTTTCCGATATTTCTGAAGTTATCAGCACATGGAACTTCAAATATGGACTTGGTACCGGGGAATTCAGTTATGGTACTGCATTGGGGCTGTTTGAATCACTGATTGGCCTGGTGCTTGTGTTAACCGCAAATGCGATTGCACGCAAGTTTGACCAGGGAATGTGGTAAAACGATAAGGCTAAGCTGAAGTAATAATTGTAGGGAGAGATTAAGAATGAAGGATTCTTTGGGAGAACGGGGTTTCTATACCGTTAATTTTGTCATACTGACTGCCGCAGGACTTGTTTGCCTGTTGCCCCTGCTTCATATTTTGGCTGTATCGCTCAGCAGTAACACGGCTATTGCGACAGGGAAGGTCAGCTTATGGCCTGTCGAACCTTCATGGCGGGCTTACGCGAGTATGATTGAGGGGACGAATATTGTAAGGGCGTTTCAGAACAGTTTGTTCATAACAGCAGCAGGTACAGCCTTTAATATGCTGCTTACGATTTTGGCTGCCTATCCTTTGTCCAAAAGGCAATTTTACCTCAGACGTTTTTTTACGCTGTCGCTTGTGTTTACGATGCTATTCAAGGCAGGGCTTATTCCCGATTATATGCTGGTAAAGTCGCTGCATTTGGTCGATAGCTATTGGGCATTGTGGCTGCCGGGACTTATTAGCGTCTACAATATGCTGTTATTACGCTCTTTCTTTACAGCAATTCCCGAGGAACTGGAGGACGCAGCAAGAATGGACGGCTGCAGTGAGTGGAAGCTGATTCTAAGAATTATCCTTCCATTGTCCTTGCCGGTTATTGCGACATTGACATTGTTTTATGGGGTTGCGCACTGGAATTCTTTTTTCAACGTGATGATCTATATTAATGATTCGAATAAGTACAACCTTTCCGTCTTGGTTCAAAATATGATTCAGAGTTCAACTCTCTTAACAGAAATGAGCAATTTAAATCCGGAAGATTACCAGATGCTCACGCCAGAATCTATTAAATCGGCAAGTGTTATTGTCATGACGCTTCCTATGCTGGTGATTTACCCATTCCTGCAAAAGTATTTTGTCAAAGGCGTTATGCTTGGCGCAGTGAAAGGATAGGACCAAGGAATGAAATGGCGTGAAAGGGGTGATGCGCAACACAAATAAGGATGTTTATTTTGCCGTATGATTTTCATTTATATTTAATTGTAAGGGACAATGAGACGATGGAGGGGTTTGCATGAGTAAAAGGAAGTTGAAATCGTTATCGACAGCTTTGGCATTGACAGCAATATTGGCGACGGGAGCGGTTCTGTCCGGTTGCAGCGGAAATAATGGGGCGGGAGGCAATAATCAACAGCCTGCGGCCACCGGACAAACTGAACAGCAAACAGATGAAGGGCAAGCAACAGAAACGGAAAAGCGCGGACAGATAAGTGTGACGATCTATGATCGCGGTCAGATATCTCCTGATGAAGGGACTTATGGCAACAACCGTTGGACAAAATGGGTTAACGAGAACGGACCGGTTGATGTTGACTATGTGCCTATTCCGAGAGCGGGGTCGGATCAGAAAATTCCGGTGCTCTTTGCATCAGGCAGTGCCCCGGACCTTGTACTGGAGTATAGTGCTGTGATGCGCAACCAGTTATGGGCGCAAAAGCAATTAATGCCATTGGATGATATTATTGAAAACTACAGCACCAACTACAAAAAACTACTTGAGCAATTTCCGCAGTTGAAACAAGTCTCGGCAATGCCGGATGGAAAAACGTATCAAATAGGTCTAGTAAACAAGCCAACAGCACTTACTGTTATGGTTATTAGAAAAGATTGGTTGGATAAATTGGGGCTAAAAGTACCGGAAACAATTGACGAGTTCTATGAGACAGCCTATGCTTTTGCACATCAAGATCCTGATGGCAACAAGAAGGATGATACTTATGGATTTAACATGAATCAGCATACTATTATCGACAAAATGTTTGGCAGTGAGCTGTTTATTATCGAAAACGGTGAATTGGTCAGACAGTTTGATCGTATTAAGCCAGCAGCAGAAGTGAAGAAAAAATTGTTTGAGAATGGAGTAGTTGATAAAGATTTTCTAACGGACAAGACCGGACAAAAAGCACAACAAGATTTTGCTAACGGAAAAACAGGCATTTTTGTAGACACCGTGGTCAATGTCAAGAAGAACTATGAAATTTTGAAAAAGAATGCTCCTAATGTAGAAATTATTCCGATTCTTCTTCCGGAAACATCTTATGGGAAGTACAGTCCCGACTTTGGTTCACCGATTGATGTAGTAGGAGTAGTAAATGCGAATGCGAAAAATCCGCAGGCCGTTATGCAGTATATTGACTTCATGATTGAAACGTCTACGGTGGAGCACTTTCTTAATGGGGAAGAGGGGGTGCACTATACTAAAGGGGCGGATGGTGCGCCTGAAGTAATTGATAGAGAGAAGAATGCAAAGGAAATGGACTACAACGCCGACTATCGAATGTTTATGTCGAAATACGCAATAAAGGAATACCAGAAGGACGGTGTTTCTTTAAGTTCCAAAGATCCTTTCGACCAGGAATGGATTAAAATTTCACGACAGATGGATGAAATGTATATTGATCCGAGTCGGCCTGTACCAGGGTATACCCATTTCAAAATCCGACCGAACTTGGAAAAGGATATTAACGCAACTGTTGATGGAGGCTGGACGCAATGGCATGACACTATTATGAAAGCTGTGGTAAGTAATGGAGATCTGGATCAAGCGGTGAAAGAGATCAAGGACGCGTGGTATAATACCGGCGGGCAAAAAGCGGAAGATTGGCATAAAAAATGGTATCAGGAAAACAAAGACAAGTGGGTATTCATGGAGGATCTTTACAAAATGAAGTTCGACTAAACTAGCATCAATCTGTCTGGAAACGAGCCGAATTGTATTCATTGCCTATCAATTTGGCTCGTTTTTCCTTACTATATTCGCATTTCTATTTCGCAAAATGATAACAAATTAAGAGTAAAGGAATGAAGAAGATGAAGCTAATCAAACATAGAAAAATGCGTGAAGTTATTACAGCAGTATTGACTTTGGTGCTGCTTTTCACCTCTGTTGGCTCGGTACTAGCAGATGATGGGGCTGTCACTGCAAATATGAACGTAGAGAACAAGGAACTCGGCAATTTTAAGGAAGATTTCAATTATTGGAAATTCGAAAATGGACCGGAGTTTCCGGGAGCCGTCGGTTTTTTTCAACAAGAGCAAGGGACAGATATGAGCATTGGAACAGATGGTTATATAGCGAAAATGATGGGTGATTTTACGAATGGGGGGCTGTATGTGGCTGCCCGCCGTCCCTTAGATTGGCTTGATATTAAGAAGTTGGACCTCCGCGTGAAAACAGAGGATTCCTCCTTTGTTCGTCTGCGTATGATTGATAACACAGGGCAGGTTCACCAGCAGAAACTTGCATTAACTGCGAATGGCCAGTATGAGAATATTGAGGTCAACGTATTTAACGGCGGAATTGACTATTCAAGCTGGGGCGGTGCCAATGACGGCATCTGGCATGCGCCTGCCAAAGAAATTGTACTTATTCTGGATCGTAAGGATCTAATAGGTGGTAAAAAAATCGGGCAGATTCAGGTCAGTGATGTAACCGCTTTCGTTCCGATGCCGCCGCTCAGGCTTAACCAAACGAAGCTCGGCAATATTTTTATACAAGGGGAACAGCCGATTATAGAAGCAGTAACAGCTGGTGACGAAATAGCCTGGCGGGCTGTGAATTTTGGGGGCATCCAAGTGGCGGAGGGCACGATTCCAGCTCCTGCAGGAACAGCCTCAATTGCAATACCGGTGACGGTGAACGGCTATTACTCCCTGCAGGTAACCGCCTTGCAAAGCGGAGCTCAGTTGGCGACGACGGAAACGTCATTTGCGATGCTTGAGCCGTTTGACATTAACCAGTTTGACGACTCCCCTTTTGGGCTGGCCACACATTTCGGACAGACATGGAATACGGAACTGATCTCCTTGATCAGCAAGCTAGGAGCCAAGACGATTCGGGATGAGATTTATTGGAAAGATGTGGAGAAGGCGCTAGGACAGTATGAGTTTCCGGCTAAGTACAACGATTATATGAATGCGATTGAGCAGAGCGGAATCAAGCCGTTTATCGTGTTATCTTATGGTAATCCACTCTATGACGAGGGGAAAAAACCATATACTGATGCTGGACATAATGGTTTCGCAAACTACGGAAATTCTATTCTGAATCAATATCCGACTCTGGTCGATGCTGTGGAAGTTTACAATGAATTCAATCACGGTTTGGGAGAACACAATAACAGCCAGCATTATTTGCCGTTGCTTGAAGCAACTTATGAAAAACTCAAATCACAGCATTCAACTGTTACAGTTGTCGGACCTGCCACTGCGGGGGCTCCTACTGCTTGGATTGAGGAGTTATTCCAACTTGGCGGACTGCAGTACTTGGATGCCATATCCATTCATCCATACCGCTACCCTCTTTCCCCTGAAAGTGGATTGGTTGGAGATTTAAACAGAGTTCAAAATTTAATTAAAAAGTATAACAATCAACAAACAAAACCAATTTGGCTCAGTGAGCTGGGCTGGCCATCTCACCAAGGGTCTGAGGGTGTCAGTGAGCAAGTTCAAGCAAATTATTTAACCAAAAGTTATGTGTTGGCACTCGCTAACGGTGTTGAAAAATATTTCTGGTACGATTTTATGGATGATGGAATATTGAATACTGAAAGAGAGCAGAACTTTGGTATTGTTCGCAATGCTACAAGTCCATACGGCAAATATGCACCTAAACCTTCCTATGTAGCTTACGGGGTAATGGCAAGACAATTGAGCGTGGCAAAATTTGAACAAAAGGAAACTATACATGACTCAATTAATAGCTTTTTGTTTAATGATCACAACGAGGATATCCGGGCCATGTGGTCTTCGGAGCCAACACTAATTACTTTAAAAGCATCTACTCCTATTATCGTGACTGATATGATGGGGGTTGCTCAAAGCTTCGCTCCTGACCATAACAATACTATCTACCTATCGCTTTCTGAACAGCCCATTTATGTTCGTGGAGAGCTTACTGAGGTAGCTGCTGGCAGCCAATTTATTCTTTCTGACGGTGAAGCCGTAATTGGCGAGCCGATTATAATGAAGCTTCAGGTGAACAATACGACCCCTGCTGCCAAGCCGATCGATGCTGTACTGAAAATCGGAGAACTGAACTATCCGGTGAAGACGGCTGCCGGTGTGCGCGAGGAAATCAGCATCACCTTGCCGCCACAACAAGAAGCAGGCATATGGCCTGTAGCGGCAGAGTTGATGATGAATGGCGAGGTTATCGGCAGGCTGGATGCACAAATGCATATTAAGTGGCCTTTTACCTTGCAGGCTAGGCATCAGTGGGATGAGAAGCGGAATAATGAATTTCTGCGTGTTACGATCAGCAATCAATCAGGAACCCCACAGTCTGTAGACAGCCTTGTATGGAGTATCGGCGCAAGCAATGGGACCGAACAGCTTGAGAAGTCAGTTCCAGGCCGTTCAAGCATTGAAGTGCTGCTGCCATTAAGTGAGCTTGACGGACCCAAAACCTACGATCTTGAGCTGAAGCTGCACGCACAGCAAAATGAAATTCTGAGTTATAATGGCAAGGTTGTTATTCCGGATAAAACTGCTGTGACTGAAATGCCAATGCAGATGATCAAAATTGACGGAACGCTTGATGAGGTCACAGATATACCTGTAATCGATATAATGAAGGAGGGCAACAATCGATTATCGCCATATAATGGCGAAGCGGATTTAAGCGGTCAGGCATGGCTGAGCTGGGATAAGCAAAATTTATATTTCAGCGCACGAATTCAGGATGATATTTTCTCACAGAAGGCTGTAGGCGATCAGATTTGGGAAGGAGACAGCATTCAATTTGCATTGGCGGCTGGTTATCCGGGAGAGCGTCAGGAGCGATTCGAATATGGGATCGCATTGACACCGGAAGGACCTCAAATTTACAGCTGGTATGCGCATGGGAGAAGTCCCGGCGCCCAAAATGGGCAGCTGGTTGTTAAACGTGACGATGACAAGCAGCAAACCGTCTATGAGTTAGCCCTGCCTTGGGAAGAAATTAGTCCGATCGATCCCGCAGACGGATTGTTCAGCTTCTCCTTTCTCGTCAATGATAATGATGGTCAAGGGAGAAAGGGGTATGTCGAGTGGGGATCAGGGATCGGCACTGCCAAGAACCCAGCACTTTTCAAACCGGTAAGGCTGACAGGAGCAGAGAATGAACCATCAGCAGTTATGACGCCATCCGAGCCGGATGGTTTGGACGGATGGTACACAGTGCCAGTTACGATGGCATTGTCGACCTCCGGGAAAGCGGAATATAGTCTGAACGGCGGGGCTGCATGGCATTCCTATACTTCTCCGATCGTCTTAGATCAGGATGGCGTTCATGTGATAAATTACCGTTCAACAAACGCTGCCGGAATGATCGGGGCAATCCAAACGGTCACGGTAAACATCGATAGGACGGCTCCGGCAGATGCAATCTTTGCTGCAGATATCACAGCACCGACCAATGCCGATGTCACCTTAACGATTAGCTATCCGGATGACGCTGCTGTGAAAGAATTCAAAGTGGGCGCAAATGGCACATGGACTACGTACGGGGAGCCAATGGTTGTTTCGTCTAACGACACGGTATATGCAAGAGGTATGGATGCTGCAGGCAACGTATCGAATGTAACCAATTATGTAGTAAGCAACATCAATAAGATTGCCCCTGTAACAGTCGCAAAGTTAAGTCCGGCTGCACCTAACGGCAGCAACAACTGGTATACGACCGATGTTTCGATCAGCTTATCCGTAAGCGCCAATGTATACGGAGGGGGGACGTCAACCGAATACCAGGTGAATGACGGGGCTTGGATTGCTTACACCGGTTCCATTCCTGCCTTCGGTGAAGGGACTTATAAGTTCGGTTACCGCAGCAAGGATCAAGCAGGCAACATAGAACAGGTCAAAACCATCGAGTTTAAAGTTGACAAAACGGCGCCATCACTATTCGTCCATTTGGATAAGACGTCCATATGGCCGGCGAATCACAAAATGGTTACGATTCATGCCACCCTAAATTCGAGTGATGATACATCGGGTGTTGAATCTGTGGTGTTAACCTCCATCACGATCAATCACTCGGATAGCGGTCAAGGCGACATTGATGCTAATCTTGGTACAGAGGCCACTTCATTTAGTTTACGCGCTGAAAAAGGGCGTACCTATACGATCACCTACATGGCAACCGACAATGCGGGCAACCAAACGGTTTCTTCTGCAACTGTCACAGTGCCTCATGATCAATCAGGAAATCATTAACAGAGTAGGGCCCTCAAAATAGATTTAAAACACTAAAATATACCCGAAAAACATATAAAACTCACCTAATGTTATGGGCGGCATGATGTAACCCATCAAGCCAAAGCCCTTATATAGAAAGCGAAACGGGACCTTTCGGGGTCCCGTTTCACTTATAAAATCACGAAAAAGTCACATTACTTGCAAATTGGTGTCCTTCAGAATGGTAATTTCATTATGAATCGTAATGACGATCATAAGCTAAAAGGCGAGCAGCTCCTGCTCGCCTTTTTTCCATTATTAGCGTATAAGTTCCGGGCTCCCCGCAAAGTACCCCAGTAAGCTTGGAAGTAGAGCCCCACTTCCAGAACCTGTAGAATCAAAAAAATGAAGTAATGAAGAAATAATGAATCATTGAAAAAAAATGCATCATGCATAATGTGGAAATGTGAATCCTCAGATGGAATGATGATTATTTCAATTAAGGTTGAATTGGGCTAGCTTTAGGTTATGCGAGATACACCAAATATCAGGAGGAGTTTGAGAAATGACCGATGGATGGAGGAATAACCTGGAGCTATGCGAATTCTCCGAAGCGAGTATTTTTTTATCGGACTCTGTGTCTGTTAGAGGCCGGCATGCGGTTCGTATACTAATTGAAGAAATTGAACGAAGAACGGGTATTCACTTACCTGTTTTAGATTCTGTTCCTGTCGATCAACGGCCGATCATCTCTATTACAATGATCCATTCCCAAGGTTCCTCCGGCGACAGCACTTACTCATCATCCCCAGTCTATGGTCAGGAAGGCTACCGAATTAAGATAAGTCATTCGAGCGCAAGACGGTTAATCGAAATTGAATCGGCGGATGACAGAGGGATGCTGTATGGTGTTGGAAAGCTGCTAAGAATGATGTATCTGACAAAAAACAAAATCGAAGTTCCAACTGATGTGGACTTGGCGGAAACCCCGCATTTTTCCCTGCGAGGACATCAATTGGGCTACAGACCCAAAACGAATGCCTATGACGCCTGGACGCCTGAAATCTATTCGCAGTATATTAGAGAGCTTGCATTGTTCGGGACGAATAGTATCGAACTTGTACCGCCAATCACCGACGATGAAAGAACAGGACCGCTAATGAAGGTTGACCCGTTGTTTATGATGCGTCATGTTTCGGAGGTGTGCGATGTAATGGATTTGGATGTGTGGATCTGGTACCCGAATATGGGAAGTCCGGATAACTGGTATCCCGCAACTGGAAATGATGAGGAGTTTATGAAGCCAGAATACTTGAAGCGGCAATTGGAAGAACGAGAAGAGATATTCAGTTCCTTGAAGCGCATTGATCATATTCTGGTCCCCGGCGGAGATCCCGGTGCATTAAACGCTCAGGATTTGTTTGATTTTATGGCTATGGAAGCAGAATTGCTAAATAAGTATCATCCGAATGCGAAGCTGTGGGTATCGCCGCAAGCTTTCAATCCTACGGATGAATGGCTGGATACGTTCTATGCGAATGTGAGGAAAGAGCCTGCCTGGCTCGCTGGAGTCGCATTTGCGCCGTGGGAGAAGCATTCGTTGCCAGAATTGCGCAGATTGATCCCTGAGGGGATGAAGATTCGCAATTACCCGGATATTACGCATACGATCAACGCGCAGTACCCTGTGCACAACTGGGACACGGCATTTGCTTTGACTCATTCCAGAGAATGCATCAATCCTCGGCCAATGGCGATGAAGCATATTCATAATCAATTAAAGGACGAAGGAATTGTCGGTTCGCTTACTTATTCGGAGGGCATTAATGACGATGTGAATAAATATGTCTGGAGCGGGCAGGATTGGAACCCCGACACGCCTGTTTTGGAGACGCTGAGAGAATATGCCCGTTTCTTCATACATCCGGATGTGGAGTATAGTGTAGCTCATGGACTTCTTGCACTGGAACAAAACTTTGAAGGACCGATGATGACGAATCGTCAAATCCCGCACACATTGAATCAATGGAAGAAGATGGAGTGCAGAGTGGGTGACAATGTTTTACAAAACTATCGATTTGAATTGGGGCTGCTCAGAGCATATTATGATGCCTATGTCCAAAGAAGGCTTATCCATGAGCAGGAGCTGGAGCAGCGAGCAATGGAGGTGCTGTATCGAGCGAATGAGTCAGGGATTATGCCCGCAATGGAACAGGCAGAAGAAATTCTGAATCAGAAATATACACATCCGGTCTGCGTGGAATACAGAAAAAAATGTTTAGATTTAACAGACCGATTGTTTGCGCATATTGGCGCGCAGCTGACAGTGTCGAAGCATCATGGAGTCAGCATTACCCGGGGAGCCTTCGTAGAAGCGATAGACACTCCTCTTAATGACATGGCCTATCTTTTGTCAGCCTTCAACGTGATCAGAACCATGAAGGATGAGTCTTCAAGGGTAGAGGCCTTGGATGCAATCATTTATAGAACTGATCCTGGAGAAGGCGGGTTTTATAACAGCTTTGCAGCAGATCAGTCGTTATTAAAGGTTGAAATTGCCCATGAGTGGAAGGATGATCCTGGATATCTCAATACAGCGCTTATCAGACATAACCCGGGTTTGCTAGAAACGGCTTATTCCATTTTAAATGGCAGTAATTCGCATACATTGCTTAGCAGGGAAACGTTGAATCGTATTCTTCCTGGTTTAACAAGTCCGCCGCTTGCCTGGATATCCAATCTGTCTACTTATTATTCAGCTCCAGTCAAAGTAACCTATTCGAATTTGGACTGTCACAGCTCCTATACCTTGCAAGTCATGGGCCTGTGGGGAGGAGGCGTTGATATGCTGCTTAATGGCAAGAGTACGGCAGACGACAGTATAAAACACAGAGGACTGATGGAAACCTTTGAAGTAACTCCGGATATGATCCCGACCGGGGTACTAGAGATTGTTTGGGCTAATGAAGAATCAGGAATCGGACCTTATATCAACGAATTGTGGTTAAGAAAAAACAACAGTCTAGGACACGTTTAAAATAGATAATTTTCAAGGGATCGTGGTTTACTTAAGATAGATCTAACTACTGATTTATCAAAGTTGAGGGGTATCTTATGAAAGCCAATCGATTGTTTTACCGCATCCTGTTTTATTTTCTCACATTGCTCGTTCCGTTGTTAATTGTGTCTTTTATCTTTTACGGATATCAGACCATGCAGGCCAAACAGGAAGACTCAAAAAAAATAGTGCACTACTTGCAGTCATCAGCGAAAACCGTTGATCTGTATTTGAGATCTGTGCATGAAGTCAGTCTTGGCCTGCTTCGCAACAAGGCGATTGTAACTGTCCTAAGACCTTACGATATGCTGACACTGGAACAAAGAGTGCAAATGTCGGACATATCAAGAACGATTGCGCAATCCGAAAATATTATTGCCGAGTTTACGGAAGATATCTTTTTATACGTGGATCACGAACGGATTTATACTGTAGGCGGCGCTGATGAATTCTCCCTTTATTTCGAAAAGTTCTACGTGCATCAGAAGTACCCTGTTGATTTTTGGAAAGGCTTGCTTGACCGGCAAGAGTCTTTTGAGATTCTTTCCCCGACCCTGGTCTCGACTAATGGCCAAGGGAAGGGGCGGGTCATTCCTTTTATTGTGAAATCGTACGTGAACAGTCATGATGCTGTAGTGTCTGCCAATTTATCCGAAAACAATATATTAAAAATATTTACGGAAAACTCCATTTTTAGAGAAAGTGATTTTTTTGTTATAAATGAAAACGAGCAATTGATGCTTAGCAGCAACTCTGCATTCATTGACGAGCATTCATTGGACCAATTGAATTATGCATTTGACAAACATGATAAGACTTATCGGGAAATTCGCTTTCGCGACAACATGTATTTGCTAGCCTATGTAAACTCTGAAAGATACGGATGGAAGTATTATTCGTTGACTCCACTCAGCGCGCTGGATCAGGAAGCACGAAGCATATTTGGATTCGTTGTGGCAATTAGTGTAACTTTCTTAATTCTTGGTGTGGTGTTTTCATTTATTTTTAGTATGAAAATTTATAATCCTATCCGAAAAATTAGCGAGATTGTGAACGGGTTCGAAGATTTGGATGAAAGGATAAACTATAAAAATGATTTCGAGTATATCGGTATGAATATTAAACAAATGCATGATAAAAGCGCTCAAATTAAAAAACAAAGTTCGCAAATCTCTCGCGAGTTTCTCGACTACACTTTTTACGATCTGTTTATGGGGAGGTCGGTCGAACCGGATACATTGAACATTTTGAACAACATTCTTAAAGATGAATGGCATTTTTCCGGAAATCGCTATGTTTGCCTGAACGTCTGGTTTCAATTTTCGGAAGCGTTTTATCAGGAAGTTCAGGATACGGATCGTTTAATTATTTTAAGCAAGCTTAATAATGTCGTCACTGCCTTGAGTCGTGAATTTGCTCATGCATATGTACAGGAATACAACGATCTTCTCTTTGTTTGTGTGGTCAATATGGAGGAAGGCAATGAAAAAGGAGTGCTGGACAATATTATTCGTCATATATATGACACTTTTTCGTTCGATTTCAAGTATTGCCGGATTATCATTGGAAGCGGTCGATTTTGTACAGAACTGTCTGATTTAACGCATTCTTTCAACGAAGCGATGACAGCGCTGCAACGCCGTAATGCACAAGAAAAGTTTCAAGTTATTCCTGCCGAGGCGACCAAGCTTGAGAATTCATTTCTATATTCGTCTCAGGAGGAGAATCAACTGATTCATGCCATCAACTCTGGAGATTTGGAAGCGGTATCTAACCATGTTCGACTCATTATGGAGGAAAACCAAAAGAATAGCGCGTCATATCATGCGATGAACGGCTTGCACAACGAAATGATACGAACAGGATATAAGTTGATGACGGTAAAAGGCATGCATGACGAGCACATTTCGATTGAGGCCAAAACATATATTGCAAGTCCAGACAAGTTGATTATTCGATTCGAAGAGCAGTATGAGAAGCTTATGGCTTTTTATACTCACATGATTGAGGCAGAAAAGAATCAGAGTAATCATTTGAGCTCGATTGTGCTTACGACGATGGATTATATTCAGACACATCTGGAGCATGATTTGTATTTGGAAAAGATCTCTGAGCAAATGGGTATTTCAACGAAGTATTTGTCGAAAATTTTCAAAGAGCAAACCGGAAATAATTTAACGGATTATATCAGTTTTTTACGAATTTCCAAAGCAAAACAATTATTGATTGCATGTGATATCAGTATTAATGAGGTAGCTGAGAAAGTAGGCATATTCAACAGAACGACCTTTTTGCGGACATTTAAAAAGTACGAAGGAGTATCTCCTTTGGAGTTCAAGAAGCTTAATGAAATAAGAAAAGACAAAGCGTCTCTTCGAACAGAAAAGGGAAGTGATGAATGAATGAACAGTGAGGTTTGGCTTGCTTCCTCAAAGGGCATGAGTGAGCGGAAAGGCAGACGGAATCACATATGGAACCAAATAAAGAGCAGCGGATATTTATATTTGATTTTTCTGTTGCCGCTTGTGTACTTTCTTATTTTCAAGTACGGGCCGATGTTCGGAATTCTGATCGCCTTTAAGGATTATAACGTTTTTGCAGGTGTATCAAACAGCGAGTGGGTAGGCTTGAAGCATTTTGAACAATTTACTTTCGAACCGTATTTTTGGAAGCTAGTCCGAAACACTGTACTTTTAAACGTTTATATGCTGATCTTTTATTTTCCGGCGCCAATTATACTTGCTTTACTGCTGAATGAAATTCGTATCATAGCTTTTAAGCGAGTGGTGCAAAGCATCAGCTATTTGCCCCATTTTTTATCTACAGTTGTTATAGCGGGCATGCTCGTCAATTTCCTGGCTACGGATGGATTAATTAATCAAATAATTGCCTCTCTGGGCTTCAATAAAATCCAGTTTCTCATGATGCCGGAATGGTTCCGAACGATTTATGTTTCATCTGAAGTTTGGCAGAAGATTGGCTGGGGATCGATCATCTATTTGGCAGCGTTAAGCAGCGTTGATCCTCATTTGTACGAAGCGGCAAAAATGGACGGCGCGAACCGGATCAAGCAGGCCATACATGTTACACTCCCTGGTATATCTTCCGTTATTATGATTCTTTTTTTGCTAACGCTGGGCGACTTAATTTCGATCGGGTTTGAAAAAATATTGCTGCTTTATACCGGCCCGACATATGAAACAGCGGATGTGATCTCCACCTTTGTGTACAGGCGCGGTTTGCTTGGTGCCGATTTCAGCTATGGAGCAGCCGTCGGTCTATTCCAATCCGTAATCTCGTTCTTATTGATTGTAGGTGCAAACTATATAGCTAGAAGGCTAAATGCAACCAGTTTATGGTAGGGGAGGAGATGAATTTAGTGCGTATAAACGCGGGGAAGATATTTGACGCTGCGAATATTTTATTCATGGTTGTTTTGAGTATGACTATACTGTACCCGATTTACCATATGTTCATCGTATCGGTTAGTGATGGTCATGCTGTGCTTAGAGGTGATATCAAGTTATGGCCGGTGTCTCCGTCATGGGATACGTATAAGGCAGTTTTAAAGGATCCAGATATACTGGGTTCGTATAAAAATACGTTCCTGTATACGACTGTAGGTACGTTGATTAATGTGACCCTGACTGCCTTCTGCGCATATCCGCTTGCTCGCAAAAAATTTTTTGGGCGATCCTTTTTTGCTATGCTGGTCATATTTACGATGTTTTTCGAAGGTGGAATCATCCCCAATTATATTGTGATTGACGGTTTGGGCCTTATTAATACGATGTGGGCGATAGTATTGCCTCCTGCGATTCATGTGTTCTATATGATTATTATGCGCACCTTCTTCCAGCAGATTCCAGAAGATATTTATGAATCCGCCTACATTGACGGCGCAAATGATTTACGCATCTTTTTTCGTATGATTTTACCTTTATCAGTGCCAGTGATTGCGACGATTACTTTGTTTTATTTAGTCTGGCATTGGAATAGCTTCTTCCCTGCGCTGATGTATCTGAATGAGAAGAGCAACTATCCGATGCAGCTCATTATGAGGAACATCGTGATTGCGGGGAATGTAGCCGCGCAAGAATCAGCTGCTGCTTCGATGAATGCTATGATTACCGGACAAAACATCAAATATGCCGTTATTATTGTGACTATTGCACCAATATTGGTCGTGTACCCGTTCATTCAAAAATATTTCGTCAAGGGTATGATGGTAGGATCCTTGAAAGGCTGATTACAACTGTATTTGTACGTGGAACCAAAAGTAATGGAAATGGGAAGTTTTAATTCATTTGGGAGGGATTCATATGTTGAAAATGAAAAAACATGTGTTAGGACTTACGTGCATGCTGCTTAGTTTTACTCTCTTGTTTGGAGCTTGTAGTGGTAGTAACAATAAGTCGCCGTCTTCAGAGAAAAACACCCCTGCGAGCGGGCAGCATTCATCGCAGCCATCTGCCACAGAAGGCAAGAAACCTTTGCCGGCGAATCCTTTGAAGTTAAGCTGGATGCTGGAGGACAATCCCAATCAACCTATTCTTTCGAACACTCCGGTAACACGGGAAATACTAAGCCGGATGAATGTGCAATTACAACTGGAGTCGGTGCCAACAAGCAACTATGTAGAGCGAAAGAATGCGTTGATTGCTACTAATAATATACCCGACATGCTCACAGTCGATTTAAATGATATTCAGATGTTTGCCCGAACGGGGATTTTTCTGAACATATCTGATTACTTGCATCTGGCTCCCAATTTCCAAAAAGCAATCGAAGATAGAGAAGAAATGAAGAAAATGTTGGTCGATGGGAAATTGTACGCTTTCCCAACCTTGGAGTATTATCGTGTGGCTGTAGCCCCGCAACCTCTTATGCGTGTGGATTTGCTGAAGGAGTTGAATCTCGAGGAGCCCCGCACATTTGATGAGCTTTTTGATGTACTACTAGCATTTAAAGAAGCGTATCCGGAAAGTATCCCATTTGTCGGAAGTCGCAGAGGGACGTTGTACATGCTTGGTCAACTGGCATATCCTATGGGAGCCGGCGGCTTTCAAGGCTTTTCAACAAGCGGTATGTATTTCGAGCCGAGAGAAGGCAGGTACGTTTTTGGACCGACAAGCGAAAATTATAAAGACGTCGTTGCTTACTTGAACAAATTGTACAGTCATAAGTTGCTTGATCCCGACTATTCAGTCAATACGCAGCAAATGGCTGTTGAGAAATTGTCTTCCGGTCGTTCCTTCTTTACTTATGACAACAACACGCATGCGGTAAGATTATTCAACCCGGCAATAGCCGAAATTGATCCTAAAGCCAAATTCGATATTATTGGTCCATTGCAAAATCAGTATGGGGAAACGAGAAGCTTGCGATATGAACAGGATTGGCTTGGCACTAGCACTGCTATCAGTTCCAAGGTGAAAGACCCTGAAGCAGCCGTTCGTTTTATGGATTGGATGTATTCGGAAGAGGGTATGCTGGTCACCAATTTCGGAATTGAAGGCGAAACTTATGAAATGAGAGATGGGAAGCCTTATATTCTTCAGAGTATTCTCGATGATCATAAGGACCAGCAAGATGTATTTTCAGCTACACAGAGTACATTGGGAGTAGGCTATCTTACATTTGCAAAGTATGTTCACGAAGGCACGTTGGCAGACATTTCCGAAGACCTGCTTATAGACATGTCGGAACGTATTGACCGTCTTACCGAAGAAGGCACGATTCAATTTATGGGCAATAATCCTCCGTTTACCGAGGAGGAATCTGAAGCGCTCAGGAGATTAGAAATTCAAGTTACGACTATATTCGAGCAAGGCGTGGACCGATTCATCATGGGTACGCGGCCGATGAGTGAATGGGGCGCGTTCCGCCAGCAGATGCTTGATGCAGGAGTCGCTGAGATTGAAAAAATATATAATGATGCGTTGTCGCGTCTTTAGGAGATACAAAGAAATGATCATTGATCAACTTGAAAATGCGGCTATCTATGCAGAAATGCATGCAAAGATTGGGGCTGCACTGAACTATTTGCAGCGTTATCCTTTGATCGACCGGGAGCCCGGCAGATATGAAATCGAAGGCAGCGACATGTTCTTACTGCTGCAGCAGTACGAGACACGCGAAGTGAAAGACAGCTTTTGGGAAGCTCATCAAAATTATATTGACGTGCAGTATATGCTGCAAGGAAGTGAAAGCATGGGATTTGCCCATGTGAACCGATTAAAAGTAAAGGAGCCATACTGTCCGATTAAAGATTTTGTCGTACTGGAGGGCGAAGGGGATACCATGACCGTACATGAAGGAAGCTTCGCAATATTTTATCCCCAGGACGCGCACATGCCCTGTCTGTCTTGCGGAAAACCCGAGATCATTAAGAAGGCCGTAATCAAAGTGCCTGTAATCTGATTTTAGTCCTTGGAGGTATGTATGAACAGTAAACAGTTGATGAATGAACTGAAAAATGGCGGCCGCGTGTACGGGACATTGATCGTATCGACTTCCCCGAGGTGGCCTCAAGAAGTGAGCAAGCTTGATATTGATTTTGTTTTTCTTGATGCCGAACATATGGCGTTGGATCGCGGTTTGTTGTCCTGGATGTGTCAAACATACAAGGCGCTCGAATTGGCGCCGATCGTGCGTATTCCTTCGCCGGATCCCTATCAGGCGAGTATGGCGCTTGACGGCGGTGCTTCCGGGATTATCGCGCCATACATCGAAACGCCTGAGCAGGTCAAGGCACTCCGGGCAGCCGTTAAACTCCGGCCGTTAAAAGGCCAGTTCGCTAGACGGCGCGCCGAGTTGCAAGGTCAACCGTCCGATTCGGCGGAAGCGGAGTTGAATGAATATATTCAGGAGTATAATGAGTCCAATCTGCTCATTGTGAATATCGAAAGCGTTCCCGCGCTAGAAGCGCTTGATGACATTCTTGCCGTGGATCAGCTGGATGCGGTTCTTATCGGTCCGCATGATTTGTCCTGCAGTCTGGGAGTGCCGGAACAGTATCGTCATCCCATCTTCGTGGAAGCAGTCGAAACGATTATTAGCAAGGCGAGGGCGGCAGGTGTTGCTGCGGGAATCCACTATTTCTTTGGAATTGACCAGGAAATTCAATGGGCGAAGGCGGGTTTGAATTTGCTTGTTCATGCTTCGGATATGACCGCTTTTATGGCGCGCATGTCTGACGAGATTGCGGAGATTAAAAAGGCGTTGGGCGATCCGATTCGTGAATTGCATAACCGTATAAATATTTGATTCAAAAGGATTATGGAAGGTATGGTAAAAATGAAACCAAAAGTGTACGTTACAAGACAAATTCCGGATGAAGTGTTAGCCATTATTCGGCAGACCTGTGAGGTGCGTGTATGGTCAGAGAGCGATGTGCCGGTGCCGCGGGATGTTTTGGAACGAGAGATTACCGATGTTGAAGGGTTGTATTGTTTACTGACTGATCGGGTCGATGAGGCTCTTCTGGAGCGGGCTCCCCGATTAAAGATAGTCAGTAATATGGCAGCAGGATACAACAATATTGATGTAGAAGCGGCGACACGACGTGGTATCATGGTCACCAATACACCTGATGTACTGACAGAAACAACAGCAGACCTTACATTCGCGCTATTGATGGCTACAGCACGGCGGCTGCTTGAGGCTTCTGAATACTTGCATAGAGGAGATTGGCAGACTTGGTCTCCTATGTTGCTGACGGGTCAAGATGTGTTTGGCTCTACCCTCGGTATAATCGGAATGGGGCGCATCGGCGAAGCGTTGGTTAGGCGTGCCAAAGGCTTTAACATGAATGTGCTGTATTACAACCGCACACGAAAGGCAGAGACGGAAGAAGCTTACGGTATTCGATACACCGATATGAACGAGCTGCTTCGTATGTCAGACTTCGTCTGTGTGCTGACACCTTATTCTCCACAGACACATAATTTGATTGGTCCGGCAGAGTTGCGTCGGATGAAACCGACAGCTGTGCTTATCAATACCGCCCGTGGTGGTATTGTCAATGAGGATGCCTTGTATGAGGCGCTGCGAGACGGTACTATCTGGGCCGCCGGCCTGGACGTGTTCGAACGTGAGCCGGTTGTCCCTGACCATCCGTTGTTGACTTTGCCCAACTTGGTCAGCTTGCCTCATATCGGCAGCGCTAGTGTTGCAACGCGTATCAAGATGGCGAGCTTGGCCGCTAATCATTTAATCGATGCGATCGGCGGTCATCGTCCGGCGCATCTGGTGAATCCGATCGTATGGGAAATAAACTGATTTTAAGTTATTCGTGAATACATACAGTAAAGATGATAGAATCAGAGTATAAACGGATTATCATTTCATATGAAACGGCATTTGGCAACGAGGTGAATGGAATATGGCGGTCAACACGAAAAAAGAGCTGGAGCGCGAGGCAGTTGATCTGTTTATTAGCTTGTACAACGAAACGGCGGATAATCGCCTAAGATTGCTTTATCAGCAGGAAAAGCCGGACGCTGTGCTGATGGATAGTCGCGGGAACAAGTTAGGGCTGGAAATTACACACTTGTTCTATAGCGAACAGGAAGCTCGTCAATTGTTTCTGCGAGAGCATCGCTCCATGATTTGCATTGAATCGATTGATCATTTGATTGAATCGCTAAATCAATTAATACTGCGAAAAGAAGCCAAGAGCGCCGGCTACAGCTCCGACTATCCACTGGCTTTGCTTATTCGGAACCTGTCGCCCAACTTCGGCTGGAGCGATTTCAATCAGGCTTGGGACAAAATTGCAGTCCCTTCGGCAGCCTTTACGGAGATCTGGCTGCTGACAAGGGATGAGCCCGCAACGGAACAATGGTATCTCAAATCATTGCGCTCCAGGTTAACAGGAACTCGTTCTATTATGGGGTCATGATAGGAAATAAAAACAAGCTTGAAACGATTCCGTTTAAAGCTTGTTTTTATTTTGCGGCAGAGCACTGAAGCGTCGAAAAGGGGCGCACGGGAAGTTTAATCTAACTGTATTTCATGTCATAAGCAGCCTCCAACTCCGAATGAAGTGCGAGGGCTGGAGTTTTAAAGTGCGAGGGTTGGAGGCTTTGACGGCGCTCACAAGAGAAAACGACCGCCATATCCTGACAAATTGACATGTAACCCCACGTCCTATAGTGGCTTTATACTATGGGGAGGCAATGAATGAATGGTGGGGAGGTTATGGAAATATGAGAAAAGCGATGAAGCAAGTAACGGCTGCGCTTGTTGCGGGGACGGTGTTTGGCTGTTTGCTATACGTCAGCCCGGCGGGGGCCGTGAATTCGTCTGCAGGAGGCGCGGAAGCCGAAGCGAACCCGGCTGCCGTCAAATCCATACGCAAAGTCGATCGAATGGCCGATTGGGCGAGTTCATATCGCTATATGGATTTTGACGGGATGGCGCAGCGTTATGACGAGTTATTATTTGCTTTTGCCGCCAATCCTGCATATGTGCCTGTCGATCAGACGGCATCGTATATGCCGATCGGCTATTGGGACGATACCAATCACAACGGGTATGGTCGAATGTTCGGATTCCCGTCGTACATAGGCCATGTCAACGGCTCGGGGGAAGGCACGATGACGCCGGGAGCGCAGGAGGCGATCTCGACGCTGGCGCCTCTGCTGTCTGGCATGCTGGCGGGCATCGATAAGACGAATCAGTACGGCTACAATTTGGCGGAAATGGCGAACGGCTTTCACAATGCCGTAAATGGCGAAGAGATGGTGTTGAACCGCACGAATACGTCCACCGGCCAAAGCTTCTGGTACGAGCTATACCCGCAGTTGCTTCACATTCAAATTTATGAGACGGCAAAGCGGAAATTCGGACGAGAACTTCCTTCGATGCGCAATATTATTGTGCAGGGAGCGGAAAAATGGCTGGAGGCATTGCCGAACTTCAAAGATAGCAGCGGGAAGCTGTCATTTGACTTCACCTCCTACAACATGAAAACAGATGAGCCGGTCCGCAATGAAGGGTGGATAGAACCGCCCGGCGGGGCACTTGCTTATATTTTTTATTCGGCTTACGAGACGACAGGCGAGCAGAAGTATCTGGATGCAATGGCGTTGGTCATGGATGAGCTGAATGCAAGCGCTATCAACCCCAATTATGAGGTCACCCAGGATTACAGCCCGCTGATGGCGGCCGTGATGAACTTCAGATTTGGCCAAAAGTATAATGTCGACAAAATGATCAATTGGCTCTTCGACGCGGACAGCGATGTCCGTACCGGCTGGGGCGTCATGGAGGGCGAGTGGGGCGGCTATCAAGCTGACGGGCTTGTTGGCGCGGAACGGGACGGCGGTGGATATGGTTTTCTGATGAACACCTATCATCTGGGTTCGGTGCTTGCGCCGCTTGCCAAATATGATCCCCGTTATTCCGACGCTGTCGGCAAATGGTTCCTGAGCGCCTCCAACAGCGTGCGGCTAATGTATCCGAACGAAGTGCCGGCTACCAATCAGTCGCATGGAGGTGCGTTCCAGCATGACCCGGACGGCGTTATTGGCTATGAGGGTGTCCGGCGTTCGGAAAATGGCGTTGCGCCGTACGCTACAGGCGATCCGGTCAGTCATGGCTGGGGACAGACCAACTATGGCATTTACGGTTCGTCGCTGATTGGCGTTTTTGCCGCAATTATCGATCCGACAAGCGTGGAGCGCATTCTGCGTCTCGATCTGAATGCAACAGATTATTATCGCGAGGCGGGCAGCTTCCCGCAATATTTGTATTACAACCCGTATCCGGAGGCCAGACATGTGACAGTTGAACTGGACGGTCCCTCCAAGCTGTTCGACGTCATTGCCAAAACTACAATTGTCGCCAATGCAACGGGTAACTACAACCTGACGATTCCGTCGCAATCATCGCGCAATGTGATTGTGCTGCCTGCCGAGGCGGATATTCGTCATGTCGGAACCAACTGGATGGTCGGCGCGCGGACCATCGCCAAAGACGCGATCGGGGTTAACATCCTGTCACCGTCTGTACAACGCAAGAACATATCGGCGGATACGGTCGAGCTGACGCTGGAGCTGACGGGCAGCGACAACGCCTCGATGGAAATTGCCGCTGGCGATACATTGCTGTACTCGGGTCCGTTCATGGCTGATTATTCACTGGAGACGGCTCGGCTGACCAACGGGATCGTCGATATTGCGGTAACGGTGAACGACGCGAACGGGTTAAGCGATACGGCGAATATTAAGCTGGAGATCAGTCGTCCCGATGAGGCCAACATCATCTATGAGGCTTCAGCCGCGGATGCGCTGCTGTATACGCCGGTAGCGGTGATGCCGGCAACGGTATCGGATAGCGGCGAGGGTTACACGCTTATTACGGAAACCAATGAGGACGGCGACTGGGGAGCGGTGCAATCCGATTCAATTGAAGTTGATTTCTCCCGCCGACCGTTTCTGGAACTGGAGGCGGTCTGGCCCGACCTGTATTATACGGTTCAGATCAAATTCGAAGATGAGCAATGGGGCAAATATGTGCTGTCGAATGGGGGAGATGCCGGCAAAAAGCTGATCGATCTGAAAAATGCGCTGGCTTCGTTCGGCGACCGGGATCGAACGGGCAAGGTGCCGCTGCGCATCTATCTGATGGCGAACGGCAAGGAAGGAGCGTCCTTTGGAATGAAGTCGCTTAAGCTGTTCTACGACGATCCGCCGGCTGTGGCTGCAGATGTTACCTTTGAAGCTTCTGATATCGTTAATTTTGTATCCGGCGAATCACCAGGTACGGCAACGCTTATCGGCAAAAAAGGCATTATGGAAAACAGGACCGACAACGAGGGTTACGGAGGTGTTCAATCTGATGCATTTACGCTCGATTTTGCGAGAAATCCGTCTCTACTTATCGATATTGCGGAGGTCGGCGAAGGAAACACCTATACGCTCAAGCTGCTGTGGGGTGGTACATCCTATTATGTATACGCGAACCGGGTGGCCACCGGCATGCAAACGATCAATCTGGCTCAGGGAATATTGGACTATCAGAGCCAGGCGCCGAACGGCTCCGGCGAAGCAAGGCTGGAGTTGTGGGCGACCGACAAGAAAGGCGCGTACTTCATAGTTAATTCGCTAGAGGTTATATATGAGGATGAAACAACGGCTTATGCGGCGGATAAAGCAACGATCGAGACGTTCGAATCTTCCTCGGCACCGGGGCGGATCGGTTACATTAACGCAGCGGCGCGCGTGACGGAGAATCATCCTGACGGCGATTATGGCACGGTTCGGTCGGCTCCGTTCCTGCTGGATTTCGACAAGCCGATCCGGCTTGCGATCGATGTGGCGCAGGCAACAGCCCGATGGACGTTGCAATTGAAGTTTGAAGGCGACGAACATCCGAAATACCTGGTGGCAGATTATACAACAACAGGAATTGTGGAGGTGGATGTAGCGTACATGCTGCGTCAATACGACGCATTGTTCGACAAGACGGGGTTGCAGCGGGCGACGTTGTACGTGATGGCGAATGGAGCGGAAGGTGCTTCCGTTGATGTAAGAAGCATCGCTATCCGGCATGGTCAGCCGGAACACTATGCCATTGCGCTTGACAAGAAGCTGATCGAATTGACGACAGGAGAGTCGGCGGAAGCGACAGCTCGGCTTGTGGGAGGCGATGTCAACGCCGCCGTGATCTGGAGCTCCTCTGATGATAATGTGGCGTCGGTCGACAGCAGCGGAAGCATCACAGCAATAGGCAGCGGTACGGCGGCAATCAGGGCCGAACGCAGCGACCGTCCGAGTGTGGAAGCGAGTCTGACGCTTGTCGTTCTTCCGGCACGGGCCGAGACCATAACGGCTGAAGCTCCGCAGTCGGTGTTAGCCGTCGGCAGCCGGGTGACGCTGAAGCCAATCGTATCGCCGTCTAATGCCGTCAACCGCCAATGGATCTTCCGCTCCTCGAATTCGTCGGTAGCTC
Source organism: Paenibacillus sp. J5C2022 (assembly GCF_025567625.1). Taxonomy (GTDB): domain Bacteria; phylum Bacillota; class Bacilli; order Paenibacillales; family Paenibacillaceae; genus Pristimantibacillus. The sequence continues at coordinate 26,991 of NZ_JAOQJC010000032.1, forward strand.
AAGTTGATCCGGAAGGCACCGTTACTGTGACTGGTGCGGGCACAACGGTTATTGACATCCGTACAGAGGATCATTACGCGAGCGCAAGCGTTGAGGTGACCGGGTATACGCCCGGCAATACGGGAGTTGGCGGAAGCGGTAGCGGTACGGATAGCGGCAGAGACGAGTCCGCTGCGTACGATGGCGAGCGGAGAGAAGGGCTCTTCATGGCGAAGCTTCGTTCGTACGGCGTGGCACGGGCTGTGCAAGCTGCGGGAGAGCAAGGCGGCATAGCTCGAATTGCGGTGAGCATGGATAAGGCGGATATGGCCGCTGCGGAAGGCTTCTCGGTTGCGATTCCGGAGGAAGTATGGAAGGGGGATGCATGGACAGAGACGGGAGTCCGGCATCTGTTGCTCGGAAGTCCGCTGGGTGATATCCAATTAAGTATTGAAGCGGTGCTGGATCTTTACCGCGATCGCTCGGGTACGCTGCAGTTGACACTGCGGAAAGCGGATACTGCGCAACTGGCGGAAGCCGTGCGCGAAGTCGCGGGCGGACGCCAGATATATGCGTTCATTGCGACGTTGGATGGAGAAGAACTGCCGTCGGCTGCAGGCGTCCATCTTGCGCTTGTCACCTTGCCGGTTGCAGGTGCCGCTGCGGTTGTGGACGAACTGTCGGCTGCCGGCGTTGAACGGGCCAATCTGTGGTCGGATCGTACGGCCGGAGGCGTTAGCTTCATGGTCGGCGGAACCGTCTATGTTGTTCTGGCGAATCAGTCGAATCATTATGTTGACACGAATTCGCATTGGGCGGCGGAGAGCATTGCTCTGGCAACGACCAGAGGCTTGATGCAGGGAATCGGCGGCGGGCGCTTTGCGCCGGAGCAGGGCATGACCCGGGCGATGGCGGTTCACATGTTGGCCAATTTGGAACAAACAGTGAACTCAGGCTCGGTCGGAGGCGTGCCATTTACGGATACGAATGATGAGGAGTGGTATGCAGCGGCCGCAGGCTGGGCTTATGAAGCGGGAGTTATCGTCGGAACGGGGAACGGGAAGTTTGAGCCATATCGGTTGGTGACACGCGAGGAGATGGCTGTCATGCTGCTGCGCTACGCGCAATACACCGGGCTTGCGCTGCAGGAGGCGGCTGAATGGCCTGAGAACGAGAAGGCAGATGAATTCGTCGATGCGGCGGACATTCAGCCATGGGCGGAAGAGGCGGTTCGGCTGTTGCATAGCGCCGGTATCCACCGCGGCAAGGAGGGCAACCGCTTTGCACCCGGGGACAATTTGACGCGTGCCCAGGCAGCCGCGTTGATGCAGGAATGGATTGGCTATACGATTCGAACCTGGAGGGGAGCAGGGTGGTGAAGGCATAATGGATCTCGCTCATCGCAACTGAGAGTGTAAACCAAGTGAGGGATAGAATCTGATTGCCGGAGTCGAATCTGGATTAAAGCGAGGGGTCGTCCTCCAAGTCATGTACGACTTTGGGGACAGCCTCTTTATTGCAGTTGCGGCGTACATGATGAGGGTTGAAAAATAACGTATCGCATTTTCATCCGTCGCTTTACAATAAAAGGAGGCGAGAATGCCACGAAAGGAAGAGTCCGCATGAATGTCAGACATCTGCTGCATTGGCTGTGGCCGGACACGCTGAAGGGCAGACTTAGCATATTGCTTATTTTTGTGACGATTACGCCAATTGTGTTGATCGGATTCACTTCTTATTTCTGGTTTTATCAGATTCAGATGGAGAAAATCAATGCCAGCTATGAGACGGTGCTGCGCGGCGAGCGGGATGCGCTGGAGAAGGCGTTCGACAATTTTGCGAGCGTCTCCCAGCTGTTGGCGGCCGACGGAGGCTTGGGCGATGACATCGCGCTGTATATACAAAGCGAAGATCCTTTCGAGAAGACGAAGTACTTCCGCTCGATCGACCGTTCGCTTACGAACATCATCTATTCCAACCCGGCGATTCATGCGATTTTCATCTACTTCGAAGAGCATTATAAGGCGATCCAGTTCGAGAATGCTCCGTTGAAGCATCGCTTCATGAGCGCAACAATAGATGATATGCCGTTCGTGCCGTTGTTCCGGGCCAATCAGTTGACCTACAACAGCCCTCACCCGACGGTGCGGGACAATTCCGACAAGACGGTGCTGTCATTGCTGCGGCCGATTCCCTACGGCAACGGACAAATATATTATGTCTATCTGGAGACGGAATGGATGCATCATGTCCCGCTTGGGGGGGAAGACGGAGGAACGGCCGGCGTATACCATTCGCTGATCGGGAGCGATGGGTTGATCCGGTACAGCAATCTGCCGATTGAGCTGCGCGAAGGGGCAAGCCTGGATGACGAACGCGTCGCGCTAAGCGCCTTCAAGTCATTCGCCATAGCCGGCAAGAATGGATGGAAGCTGGTGTCGCACGTGAAACTGAGCGTATATGAGAAGGAAGTTCAGCAATGGCGTATTCTGTACGTCATCATGTCCTGTTTATCGCTCGTGCTGACCGTTGGCGCTGTGTCGTATATTTGGAGGATGGTGTACCGTCCGCTGCAGACGATGAACAAGGCGATGAACCGCTTCAGCCACGATGGCAATCACCTGCAGAAGCTGCATACTCGGTTGACAGAATTTGAAGTGATCTATTCCAGCTTCAGAGATATGAGCCGCAGAATTGTAGAATTGATCACCGAGGTGGAGCAGAAGGAGAAGCGCAAGGGCGAACTGGAGGTTGAAAAACTCATTGCCCAGATTAATCCGCATTTTCTTCACAATACGCTGAATACGATTCAATGGCTGGCTCTGGAGAAGGGGCAACGCGAAATTTACGATCTGGTGAAAGTGTTCACACGAGTGCTGCAATATAATTTGGGCAAAAGAAGCATGATTGTAACCATCCGCGAGGAACTTGCCGCATTAAACGACTATATCGAGCTGCAAAATATTCGTTACGATCACCGCTTCAAGGTGGATTCCAGCGTGGATTCGGATATTGCCGAAGTGCCGATACCAAGATTTGTGCTGCAGCCTATTGTGGAGAATGCGCTTTACCATGGTGTAAGCGGAGATCAAGACCGCGTGGTCGTTCATTTGAAGCGGAGCCCCGGGCGTTATATCCAGATTACGGTAGCCGACAGCGGGCAAGGCATGAATCCGGACACCGTGGCCGCATTGCTCAGGGGAGAAGAAGGCAAGTCGACCGGTATTGGCATTGGGCTGAATTATGTGCAGAAAATGCTGGATGTTCATTACGGCGATCTGGCCTCTATGAGCATTGACAGCCGAATTGGAGAAGGAACGACCGTCACCATCGTAATTCCGGATAGCGTAAAGGGGGAGGGAGAACATGATCAGGGTGTTGCTCGTGGATGATGAGCCATTGGTGCGCAGAGGCATTCGCAGTATTATGCCGTTGGCCGAATATGGCATGGAATGGGCCGGGGAGGCGTCCACGGTCGAAGAAGCGTTGAAAGCGTTGGACGCCGGAGGCATCGATTTGGTGCTGACCGACATTTCGATGCCGGGAATGGATGGGCTCACTTTTATCCGAAAACTGCAGTCGGATCATCCATCCGTCCGTTCCGTTGTCATTACTTGTCATCAGGATTTTGATTATTTGCAGCAAGCGCTGCGACTTGGAGCCGTCGATTACATGGTCAAAACACAGTTAGATGATGATTCCGTGCATGATCTGCTGAAGCGAATCTCCCGCCATGTCGAGCGGTACTCCGAGACGGAGCAGGCCGAAGCTGATCCCGGCATCCGTAAACGGCTGGCGGAGCGTTGGGCCTCGCTGCACTGGGTGGCGCGCGAGGAATTGTACGAGGCCTTGTCGGCGGATACACTGCGAGTGTTCAACGCTGCCCTCTGGAAGGAAACGTTGACGTATTGCATAGCCGGGGAGTGGCGACGGTTCTGCCCGCAGCTGGCCCCGGAGATTGCACATGCATCCGCGCAACTGGAGCCGTTGCAATCCGTGCCGGAGCTGCTGGAATGGGTGGAGCGGTTTCGGGACGCAGCTATGCACAGATTGTGCCGCACGATGTATTCGGAGCAGGTGATTGCATCGATCATGCAGGGGCTCGACCTGTTGCACGGGACTGACGGCGGCAGATGGAGCCAAGCCGACATTTGCAAGCAGGTGGGGATGAGCGTCAGTTATTTCAGCAAATGCTTCAAAGAAATTGTCGGCGTTTCTTTCGTGTACTATGTGCAGGAGATGAATTTGCACTACGCGCAGCGGCTGCTGGAGACGACCAATCTGCCAATCTACGAGGTGGCGGACAAATCGGGGTTTAGCGATGAGAAGTATTTCGGGAAAATATTTCGCACAAAGCTGGGTTGCGCACCAAGCGAATACAGGCTGCAAAGCCGCTGCGAGCAATGAACGGCAGCATACCGGATGTTTAGCACGTTATTTTATGTGCTGAATCTCCGGTTTTTTTGTTGCGTGAGCGAGGCGCAATAAATTTATCCACCCAATGCGACAAAAGGGGATGTAACGACTGATGGCGGCGTGAAGCTACAATAAGGGTACAGAACTGGAAGCGGAACTGAGTGGCGGAGGACAACTACAAAGAAATTGAGGTGGAAGGGGCATGAGCAGAAAAATAAAATCCGCCGGTGTGCGAGATCTGGTCTATAACCGTTATCTGTATGCGCTTGCTGTGCCGGCTGTACTGTTCAGCATCATATTTGCCTATTTGCCGATGATTGGCGTATCGATAGCGTTTATGGATTTCAACCCGATCAAAGGCATATTCGGCAGTGAATGGATTGGGTTTGACAATTTCCGCTTTTTTTTCCGAGGCCAGGCCTGGGTGCAAATTACTTTAAATACGGTGCTGTACAACATCTCCTTTATCGTGACGGGTACACTCATGTCGCTGACACTGGCTATTATGCTGACGGAGCTGGGGCGCAACTGGCTGGTGCGGGTCATGCAGTCGATCATGATCTTGCCCAACTTTATCTCTTGGCCGATTATCGGATTGTTTACGGTTGCTTTTTTCACCGCGGATACGGGGGTGATCAACAGCCTGCTTAACAGGCTTGGCTGGGAGACGATTGCCTTTTATACCGATCCCGAGGTGTGGCCGCCGATTCTTGTGCTGATGAATTTGTGGAAAACGGCTGGCTTTGGAGCCATCGTGTACATGGCGGCCATCGTGGGCATTGATAAAGAGCTGTACGAGGCGGCCAGAATTGACGGTGCTTCGCGCTTGTCATGCATCTTCCGCATTACGCTGCCTCTGTTGCGGAGTACCGTAGTCCTTCTGTTTCTGCTCAGTATGGGCAATATTTTTGGAGGCAATCTGGACATGATCTATTCGCTGGTAGGTGACAATACCTTTCTGTTCCGAACGACAGATACGATCGATACGTATGTGTTCCGCGCATTGCGCACTTCCGGCTCGATGGGCATGACGCAGGCAATAGCGCTGTATCAGTCGGTGGTCGGCTTCGTACTGGTCGTAGTGGCGAACAAGATCGCTTCGCGGATTGACAAGGATTCTGCATTGTTCTAGGAGGGAAGGCAACATGAAAAATTCCAGGCAAGACCGAATAATGTCCATCTTGTTCTATCTGTTCACCGCCGGCTTCGCTGCCCTATGTCTGTATCCGTTCTGGTTGGTGTTGTCAAGCTCTGCCACGGCGGAAACGGCGCTGCTGCGCGACGGTTACCGCCTGTTCCCGGAACATTATTCGTTGGCGGCCTACAAGGCCATTTTTTCGTCGGACACGATCCCCGACGCCTATCTGGTTACGATATTTATCACGTTGGCTGGAACGGCGCTCAGCTTGCTTGTTACCAGCATGGCGGCATATGCGCTTTCCGGGCGCAGATTGCATTTCGCGCCGCATATCTCGCTGTTTTTCTATTTTACAATGCTGTTCAGTGGAGGTATGGTATCAAGCTATATTTTGATTACTAAGTATCTCCATCTGGGCAATTCGATCTGGGTGTATATTTTACCGGCTTTGCTATCGCCGTGGAATATGTTCCTGATGCGCAACTTCTTCAACGATATTCCGAAGGAGCTGTTCGAATCGGCCAAGCTGGAAGGCGCAGGCGAAGCGGTTATCTTGCGTTTAATCGTGCTACCGCTGTCGCTGCCGGCACTTGCGACAATCGGTTTGTTCTACGCGCTTGGCTACTGGTCGAGCTGGATGCCGGCGATGTTGTATATCGATGATACCAAGTTGTTTTCACTGCAATACATCATTATGCAAATTATTCGCAACGTCGATATGGCGCAAAATATTGCGGTGGCCGGCGCGCAGTCGACGGCCGCGATCGCTCCCGCTTACACGGTGCGGCTGGCGACGGCCATTGTGACGATCGGGCCGATCATTTTCCTGTATCCGTTCTTGCAGCGTTTTTTTGTAGGCGGACTGAAGGTTGGCGCCATTAAGGGCTGAATCCGGCGATTGCGCCGGTTGGCATACAGCATTACGATATGATACGGGAGGGTTCGTACATGAAAAATCGGAGAAAGCAAGGGTTGATTATGCTGCTGGCGATGTGTCTGTTCGCAACGATGCTGGCGGCATGCAGCGGCAACGACAATAACGGCAACAACGGCCAGGGGGCGGGGACGACGGTAACGCCGACTGCTGGCGAAGAGCAAGGCTCCAAAACGCCTGAAGCGGCTACTCTGAACATTATGTTATGGGGCGACAAGCCGAAGCAATTCGACGAAGTTGTCGCCGAATTCGAGCGGAGAACAAAGGATACGCTGAACCTGAAACTGAACTTTACGTTCACGCCTCAAGCCGATTACGTCAACAAGCTGAAGCTGAAGCTGTCGGCGGGTGAGCAGGTCGACATCGCGTTTGACGCGCCATGGATGAACATGAACACCTTTATTGCGCAAGACAACTATACGAATCTGGATGAATACTTCAACAACGATCAATATCCGGGTCTGAAGAAGGCGTTTGGCGAGGGATTCCTCGATAACAACCGGTTTGTCGGAGCGGATGGCAAGCTCCATGTGTACGGCGTGCCGCTGGGACAATATTTGGGCGATCTCGGAGTGATCTATTACCGTAAGGATTTATCCGAGAAATACGGCATAGGCGAGTTGTCTACCTATGAGGAGTTGCTGGAGTTCTTCGGCAAGGTTACCGAAAACGATGCTGGCATGATTCCGTTCGTGATCAAAAACGACGGGCATTACGGCGCGGTTACTGCGATCGAAGTCAATAAACCGATGCATGCGAAATATGAGAAGGGAATATGGCCGATCCAGCTTGGACCTAACGTGGAGGGCACCGTTCTGATTCAGGACAACAAGGTTGTAGCCGCCAACATTAAAGGCGAGAAGCTGGAAGCGATCGAATCGTACCCTGAACCGTTCAACAAGCCGGACCACAGCGTACTCGAGACGGTCCGCGAATGGCATGACAAGGGGTATATCGAGAAAGAGCCGATCGTGCGCAAAGACGCAAGCGGCACATTCGCAGCGGGAAGAGCGGCGGCAATGATGGAAGGCTTGTCTAATCTCGACAATATTAAAGCACAACTAACGGCAGGCGTGCCTTCGGCTGAAATGGGCGTATTCTTGGTATCCAAGGCAGCCCGCGAGAACGTGCAGCCGAATCCGGCGTACATCTCCGATTTCCGCGTCTGGAATTTCCTGGCGATCCCGAAAACCTCGGTGAATGCCGATCGGGCGATGGCATTTATTAACTGGTTGTTCGAAAGTCAGGAAAATCACGATCTGTTCGAAATAGGCATTGAGGGCACGCATTGGGAAGCGATTGGCGAAGACAAATTCAAGTACCCGGATGGTGTCGATATGAGCCAAAACTATGTTTTCCCCGGCTATATGCTGACATGGAATCCCAATTATATCCGCCTGTCGGAGAACGTGCCGGACAATCTGGTTGATGCGTTCCGCTATCTGGCCGACGAAAAAACGTATGTCCGATCTGCGCTTGCTGGATTTGCCTTTAATCAAGATCCGGTCAAAAACGAACTGGCCAACCCCGACTTTGGCACAATTGCATCCGATGAGCTGGCTTACAAGCTAGGCATGGTTGTCAACCCGGAAGAGGGCTTGACCAGCCTCCAGCAGAAGTGGGAAGCGAACAGCAGGCTGCAAGCGGATATTGCCAAAATCAAGGAGGAGCTGATTCGTCAAACGCAGGAATTCCTGGATCAGCAGGCGGCGCAGCAATAAGCGGAAAAACACATGACTATAGCTTGCAGGCTTAGCTCCTGCGTGGACGGAGGTTTAGTTCTTTATGCTTCAAATTCACCATCACCCGCAAACATGCGAACAACTGCTGGAGGCATACCGGGTTAACAAAGAGCCGGCGACCGGAGTGAAGCTTCGGTTCGAAGGCGTGGACGGCAGAGATGTTTACAACATTACCGCTGCTTTCCCTGATTCCGGCGCTTCAGTGCTGGCGGGCCGCGTCGAAGCGCGCGATACGGAATTTAGCTGCGTCAAGTTTTTCCGTCAGAAGGACGGCCGTTGGCAGGTCGATGAAGCGTTGCCGGAGTTAGATTGGCAAGATCCCTTCTATACCTTTATCGGCGAGGAGCTGATTCTTGGCGGTGTGTGCGTCATCGAGGACGCGGACAATCCGGGTCAAATCGTATCCTGGGAAACGGTATTTTATCGCGGAGCGAATATTGCCGTGTTGCAGCCGTTGCTGGTTGGACCCAGTCATATGAAGGACATACGGCTAGTGCAACTGGCGGACGGCGCAATCGGCGTGTTTACCCGTCCGCAAGGAAAGAAGGGCGGCAGAGGGAAAATCGGGTTTTTCAAAGCGGCTTCTCTCGAAGCCATTACGCAGGAGGCGATTGCCGGAGCACCGTTGCTCGAAGGCATGTTCATGGACGAGGAGTGGGGCGGGGCCAACGAGGCACATCTGCTGGCGAACGGGCTGATTGGTGTGCTTGGCCATATCGCCTGGTTCGACGAAGCCGGCAATCGCCATTATTACGCCATGACGTTTGCCCTCAATCCGGATACGCTGGCACGTACAACGCTCAAGCTTGTTGCTGAACGCGCCGACTTTCCGGATGGACCAGCCAAACGCAGCGACTTGCAAGATGTCATTTTTAGCGGCGGTCTGATTCGCCAAGGAAACGGCAAGGCCGAATTGTATGTAGGCGCCAGCGACGCCGAAGCATATGTCATTTCCATACCCGATCCGCTGTTGGAATATGAGGGGATGCATTCGGAATTGGAATAGAGTTAGCGGGAAGATGGCCTCGAATGGGCTGTCTTCCTTTCTTTCTTTCTTTCTTTTCAGCCTACATCCGTGTTAAGAAGACTGCAGTTTTTCCCTATTACGGCGCAACATTTCTTGTTTCCTGGACATTTCCAAAAATTAATGAGGGCATCATCCAGGTTTTGACTGGCAGAAAGGACAGCCTGTGCAGAAAATGAGTTATGTTGAGTGAATTTGCTCTCCATGTTCATGCGCAAATACTCAATCTTTATCGTACAGACGCAAATAAACATGCAAATCTCCCCTTGCTACTAAGTTATTTATAGTTTACAACAAATAACGAAGTTTGGCGATATGTGGAAGGGGAGGAACTCTTTTAAATCTTTCTGAAGGCAGACTAAATTATGCGATAAGGAGGCTCGCTGTGTTACAATGAACAATTAATACGAGCACTGGGGGATGGTCGGAGTGAGGTTCATCAAAGGCAGCTTAATATTCAAAATTATTATCAGCTTGCTGATCGCGACGACCATACCGTTCATCGTCTCGAATTATATCTCGTACCAGATGACGGGGAAAGCGATCAAAACGCAGCTTGTCGAGCTGAATCAAAATTCCATGTCCATTACAATGTCCACGCTGCATTCGTATTTTCATGAGCTGTCGCTTCTGGGGCTGTCTTATTTCAACGATCCGGCGCTTGTGCGGCTGCTCTCTTCGACCGAACCGCAGACTCCTGCGGAAAGCGTCTATATCTCGCAGCGTCTGGCGCAAATTTACGCCAACCACAACGAGATAGGCTCGGTTTCTTATAAAAGCGCTTTAACGAACAAGCAATTCAACATTAGACATCATTATAATTCTAAAGTGACGATACCGGATTTCGTCGATCGGGAGCTTTCTTACGCCCACAGCGAGCTGCAGCGCCCGTTCCAGGTTACGCATATCAATAAAGAACGGCGTCTTCGCGTCAACAAGCCGTTTATCGATATTTCTACCCGCGAGGTGATTGGGTTAACGACCTTCGAAGTGAAGCCGTCCCGTATTGCCGAAGCCGTCGATTCATTAGCGACCAGCGAGCATGGTCCGATCTACGTATTTCTCGGCAGCGAGATGGAATTGCTCCACTCGACACTGAGCGGCAGCGATGGGCGAGCGGTGGCCTGGCAGTCGGAGCTGAAGCGAATTCTGCTGCAGTCGCCTGCAGCAGATAAGGGAGAGCTTAAGGCGCCGGAGGGCAGCTATGTGTATGATCGGGAATGGCAGAATGGCTTGGAGCTGACGATTGTGAAGCTTATCCCGCAAGCGCTGATTAACGAAGCAAGAACATCGGCGTTGAACAAGACGGTTGCTATACAAGTCGTATCGATCGCATTTGTGTCGGTTCTTGCAGCGTTTATTGCCTATTACATGCTGCGCAGAATCAAGCATATTTTGCAGCATATTAAAATGGTGCAGATGGGTAATTTCCAGCTAAGGCGCAAGCCTGCCCCTGTTACGCCGGATGAGCTGGACTTGCTGGAAATCCGATTCCAGGAGATGGCGGCAGAGCTGGACGAGCTGTTGAATAAGCAATACAGACATCAGCTGGAATTGTCCCAAGCCCGTCTGAAAATGATGCAAGCGCAAATCAATCCGCACTTCTTCTATAATACGCTGCAATCGATCGGCACATTGGCGATCAAATCCAACGCCCGAGATGTCAGCGATCGGCTAGCCGAATTCGGCGCCTTGTTCCGATATACGATGGATATTGAAAGCGAAGATGTGCTTCTGATCCAGGAAATGGAGCATGTGGAACGATACGCGGCATTGCAGCAAGGACGGTATAAGCAAAGACTAACGTACAGGTTCCACTGTCCGGAGGAAGCCCGCCAATTCCGTGTGCCGAGAATGATGCTTCAACCGTTGGTAGAGAACAGCATTGTCCACGGCTTGGAGCGGGGCAACGGGCACATTCATATCATCGTTCAAGTTGCCGTATGGTCTGACTCGCTGTCGATCGAGGTCATCGATAACGGGAAGGGCTTTACCGAGGAGCAGATCGAGTGGATCAAGCGATCGTATGCGGAGCACCGGACAATTATCACAGATAAGCATGGCATCGGTCTGTCGAATGTGTTAAAACGATTGCGGCTATATTATGGCGCTTCATTCGGATGGTCTATCGCAAGCGAGCCTTATGCACGCACGAACGTGACGCTGCAGCTGCCGTGTCAAAGTACTGGGGGGGAAGAGCATGAAGATGCTGATCGTCGATGATGAAGAGCATGTTCGCGAAGGCATTGAGCTGTCAATCGATTGGAACAGTCATGGAATTTATCGACTATTTGTAGCGGAGAACGGATTGGAAGCGCTGGAGATCGTTAGAACGCAGCATCCCGAGTTAATTATTTGCGATATGAGCATGCATGTGATGGACGGACCGACATTTTTGGGGAAATTGCGCGAGGAAGGGTGGACCTCTAAAGTGATCGTGCTTAGCGGGTATCAGCAATTCAATTACGCACGCGCAACTTTGCTTGCAAGCGGCGTCGATTACTTGCTCAAGCCGTTCAAAATTCGCGATCTGGATGAAGCGATTCATAAAGCGTGCTCGCAAGTACGTGCAGAGAGGCAGAAGCGGCTGGATGAGCTGAGCGTGAATCAGCGCTTGCACGAAGCGGATCAAGCGGCCAAAGAGCAGCGGTTCGCAAGCTTGATCGAAGGGGAGAATGCTTCAGGCGAAGTGCTGGCCTCTTTCCTTGCATCGCTTGGCATCGATCCCGAAGGCTTCTATACCGCAACATTTTTGCCGAGGAACGGGGATGATCTCGTAAGGCAATACTATAACGGAGATGAACGGCTGTTCAATTACGCGTTGCAAAATATTACCGGAGAAATGCTCGGTCGCTATGGCAACTGGTGTTTTATCCGGTACGAATCGTTCATTATTGTGCTGATCTCAGCCGACAGCGAAGCTTGCGATGTGCAAGGCAAAATTACGCAGTTGCAAAATGCGTGGAGACATACGCTTCGCCTAGCCACCTTCGTCGGCCTCCGCAATGAGCGCATCTCCGCTGCACAACTGCAATCTGCGATGCTGGAAGAGAAGTCGATTATATTAAGCAGCAATATTCTTCATGAAGGCAAGCCCGGTGAGCGCAATGCGGCATATCTGAACGCCTTTATGGCCAAAGAGCTCATTATTCTGGAAGCTGTGCGAGCAAAAAACATACAGCAAATTAAAACGATCATCCGCGATTTCGCATCGGAGCTTATCGCCAAACAATGCGTGACGATCAGAGAATTGCAGCATTACACGGTAGAAATTAATTTATTGCTCATGCGCATCTATACGCAGTTGAAGGACGACCGCTTATACGAGACGATGCCGCTGTGGATATGCGAGCTGGAGGAATGGTCTGCGAGGCTGGAGCAAATTTTCAACGAAATGATTGCCTTAATCGATTACAGCAAAGTGGAGTTAAGCCATACCCATCATGTGCTTGCCGTGCGCAACTACATTCATGATCATCTGAAGGACGACATTACGCTCGCCGGTCTGGCGGAACGCTTTCATTTTTCTCCGCAATACTTGGCCAAGCGCTTTAAACAGGAATATAACACGACCATTATTCATTACTTGAATCAGCAAAGAATGGAGAAAGCGAGCTCATTGCTGCTTCATACCGATATGTCCGTCCAGGCTATCGCGACGGAAAGCGGTTTTGAGGAGCTCAATTATTTCAGCAAGGTATTTCGGAAGTATTTCGGCCTTTCTCCGACAAGCTATCGCAAAAGAGAGGCTCATCACTGAACCGAAGCAGATTCATAATTTGCTACTTTAGGCGCGTATATCTCCTGTAAGCGGTTCACCATACTTTTTATAATAAAGTGAACACACCGAATAGATTAGGGGGAATCGCCATGAAGAGAAGAAATCTGCTATTTATGCTCATGGTCATTGTAATCGTATTGTCAGCATGCAGCAATAACGCGAACAAACAAGCTGAAGGAGATTCGACGGGCCAGGTTAAAATCAGCTTGTTCCAAAGTAAAGTCGAAATTACGGAAGCGCTGGAAAACTTGATAGCCAAGTACAAGGAAGAAACGGGTAATGTCGTTGAAGTATGGGGATCGGCCGGCGACGCTTATATTACTCAGCTGCAAACGAAGCTTGCGGCAAACGAAGGTCCGACAATCTTCGCTGTTCAGCCGGGTGAGGAAGCGGAAAAGTTCGCATCGTATTATTACGATATGAGCAATGAGAAATACGCTTCTTATATATCGCCTAACATGGCGCTGGAGATCGACGGCAAAATCGTCGGCGTGCCTACCGGCGTCGAAGGCTTCGGACTTGTCTACAACAAGAAGCTGTATGATCCTTCCGCGGCGACGGACACAAGCTCATTCATTAAAGCGCTGGAGCAATTCAAGGCGGACGGGGTGAATGGACTAAGCTTATCGCAAGAGGCATACTTCTTAATCGGCCACATTATTAATACGCCGTTCGCCTTGCAGGCCGATCCCGCCGCATTCATCGAACAATTGAACAAAGGCGAAGTGAAGCTGAACGATGTGCCGGAATTCCAGCAGTTCGCACAAGTGATGGACGCCATTCGCGCCAATTCCGTGAACCCGATGGAAGTGACCTACGATTCGCAGATGGGCGACCTTGCAACAGGCAAAACGGCGATTATCCATCAGGGCAACTGGAGCTACGGCATGTTGGCGGATTATGACGAGATGGAGATCGGCATGGCGCCGCTTCCGATCGCGGGCAATACCAAGCTTGCGGTAGATATTCCCGCAGGATGGGTCATTAACAATAAAGCGACAGAAGAGCAGATCGCGGCGGCGAATGCATTCCTGGACTGGTTATATACGAGCGAGACAGGCAAAAATACGATCGTGAACGATTTCGGGTTTATACCCGCAGTGACAACGATTGAGCCGACTGGTCTCGATCCGCTTTCCCAGGAAGTATTTGAGGCGGCGAAATCCGGAAATACAATACCTTGGGCGCTTACCCGTTTTCCTCAAGGCATTATCGTGAACGATCTTGCACCGCTGGCTTCCGAGTTTTTCCTTGACTCTTCGATGACTCCTGAGCAATTTTTGCAGAAGATAGAAGAGGTGTGGGTGAAAGCGGCGAAGTAGCGCCGCATAGAGAAGCCTTATCGAAAGCCTAACTCTTTCTTTGAGGGATGTTGGGCTTTCTTTCTATCTTGTGCAAGAAGCGATGCGAAAGGATGGTAGTTATGACGGATAAACAGAACAAGCTATGGTATTTTATTTTCACAATGCCGTTATTTTTCATTTTTCTCGTCGTTGTGGTTATCCCGTTTTTGATTGGCATTTATTATTCGTTCATTAACTGGGATGGCATCGCCAGCAATCCCAAGGTTTTTATCCGCTTTGACAATTATGCCACGCTGTTTCAAGATGAACGTTTTTTGGATTCGGCGTGGGTTACGATTAAGTTTACCGTTCTCGCGTTAATTAGCGTCAATTTGTTTGGCTTAATCTTTGCGCTAGTCGTCACAGCGGGATTCAAGACAAGCCATATCGCCCGTACATTGTTATTTATGCCCAACCTGATTGGCGGATTAATTTTGGGGTATATTTGGCGGTTCATTTTTACGGACGGCTTTAAGCAGATCGGTTCGATTGCCGGCAGCGATGCCTTCTTCTTCAACTGGCTGATTCATCCTGAGTATGCGCTAATCGCGTTAGTAATTGTATTTACCTGGCAGATGGCGGGATATACGATGGTCATTTATATTGCCGGTATTCAGGGCATTTCCGATGAAGTGATGGAGGCCGCGAAGGTGGACGGCGCCAACTTGTGGCATCGTATAACGAGAATTGTGTTTCCGCTGCTGATGCCTTCGTTTACAATCTGTCTGTTCTTGACCTTATCCGGCGCGTTCAAAATATACGACGTCAATCTCTCCTTGACGAATGGCGGCCCGATGCATGCTACCGAGCTGTTCGCCATGAATATATTCAATGAAATTTTCGGTTACGGCAACTATGGACTTGGCCAGGCAAAAGCCATTGTATTCTTCGTTATCGTGGCACTGGTAACCGTTACCCAAGTTGTCATTACGAAGCGGAAAGAGGTGCAAATGTGAAGATGAACGCGAGAAACCACCTCGTATCCGCATTAATTGCTATCGTGGCGCTGCTCTTTTTGTCGCCGATCTATATTATGCTGGTCAACTCGTTCAAGACAAGAGCCGAGCTGTATGAGAATGTGCTGGTATTTCCCTCCAGCTTCAGCTTCGAATATTATGCGGCTGCAATGAAAAAAATGAACTTCCTGACCGTATTTGGAAATTCCCTATATGTTACGATTGCAACGGTTGTTTTCGTCATCGTGCTTGCGTCAATGACGTCCTGGATGCTCGTTCGCCGCGACAATACGCTAAGCAAAATCATTTTTTTCTCGTTCGTTGCCACGATGCTTATTCCGTTCCAAACGTTAATGATGCCGCTTATGCAGGTGATGGACTGGATTCGCACTTATTTGCATTTGCCCGTGCTGAACACGCATGAAGGCTTGATCTTTATGAATATCGGCTTCCATGCGGGAATGGCCGTCTTTCTTTACCATGGCTTCATAAAGTCGATTCCGAATGCGCTGGAGGAAGCGGCGATATTGGACGGCTGCAGCACATTCGGTGTATTTTGGCGCATCGTATTTCCGCTATTGAAGAGCATTACCGTAACGGTCGCGATATTGGATGTCATAGCATCCTGGAACGACTACCTGTTGCCTTCGCTTGTGCTTTCCGATAAAGGCTTGCGCACGATTCAGTTGTCTACCTTTTACTTCTTCGGCGAATTTACGATTGTATGGAACCAAGCGATGGCCGGCTTGACGTTGACGATTATTCCGGTCGTCATCTTCTATGCTTTCGCGCAGAAATTTATCATTAAAGGGATTGCGGCCGGAGCTGTGAAATGATTGTCCGCTTCCTATCCGAACAAGTCGGGCAAGGAACGCTGGGCGCTTATTTCTACTTATTAGGACGGTAAGCAAGCCGACCCGCCTTACAGTTGGGCAAGCGCCGCGTTTGTTGTTGGCCGTTCCCGAAGCTAGACTATTCATGCGATAAAGCAATAACACAAGAAGATCGCCTAACCGACCTGTCAGATCAGGGAGTTGGCGGTCTTCTTCATGCTTGAATAGCTTCTTACTTCTTTACTTTTATACTTCCTCACTTCCTAACTTCCTCACGATAGCAGTTTTTATTAATCAGATTGAGTTTGCCATGCAGCTAACTGGATTTTTTGTCATTAGATTTATTGAAGTGCTCCTGAATGTTACAAAGAAATGGATTTCATGCTACTGTTTCGTCCAATTATTGCAATCGTGATCGATTTAGTCTGAATTAGCTGTACATATTCCATTAGAAGTGTGTGAAAAAAACAGATATGGCCTTATTAATGACATAAAATCCAGTTAGTATAGTCTAAGTGTATAGAGTGTGGAGTCTTCTACGTGTTGGTTGACCTGAACGCTCTGAACGCTTGTTCTCCAACGCTTTACGCGGTTTACGTCTAACCCCGTATCGTCACCCTTGTACCGACGGGAACGAGCTGCGCCAGCTCCAGTACATCGCGATTGTACATTCTGATGCAGCCATGAGAGACCTCGTGGCCGATCGATGATGGATCGTTCGTTCCATGAATGCCGTAGGACGGCTTCGACAACCCCATCCAGAATGCGCCGAACGGCCCGCCCGGATTCCGCTGCTTATTCATAATGGCATATTCGCCGGTCGGCGTCGGTGTCAGCATCTTCCCGACGCCGACCGGGAAGCTGCGGACGACAATATCGCCATCCAGCAGATGGAGCTGACGATCCGACAGATCGACGATGATTCGATAATGTGCCATCGCTATCCACCTCACCTTCATTATTATGCTATGTAGCCGGCGAACAATGGATATATGGACGTTCATCTATTGTTAAGAACGATGTCTTATAATGAGAGAGAACATGAATAGTGGAGGAGAAGGTTGAATGACCTGGATGAAAGACCGGCTGTGGCTGTTCCTTCTATTAATGTTAGTAAGCGTCGTTGCTGTCGTGTGGGCAATGAAGGAGCCGACAGACAAGCTATGGAGCATAGAACAAGGTACGCTGGACCTGCAAGGCTGGGACCCCGAAGCGCATGGCGTTATACAGTTGGACGGAGAGTGGACATTTTATCCCGGGATGCTGGTATCTCCGGACGACATGCTGCAGTATGCAGGCCCGAAGACATTCATCGCGGTTCCCGGCAATTGGAGGGGCATCGAGTTCGCTCTTGGTCAAGCCCCTATGAAAGGGCATGGATACGGCACTTACCGGCTCCAGATTCGCAACGCGCCTGAGGGGGTGCCGCTGGGGCTGGACAAGAGCTACGTCCGCTTCGCAGACAAGCTCTATGTGAACGGGATCGCCGCTGGGGAGTCCGGGCGTGTGGGAGAGTCGAAGGAGAACTACATTCCTCGCAATATCCCATATGTCGGCTATTTTCAATCCGACGATGGAATTATTGACATCTTGCTGCAGACATCGAATTTCGATTACAAGGATGGCGGCATATCCCGCTCCATCACGTTCGGATTGGCGAAGGATATTGAGATACGGAGAACATTGAAGTCCAGCATAGACGTGTCGGGCACATTCCTGTTTCTGCTCTTTTCCATCCTGCTGCTGCTCGCTTATATCTGGAACAGACGCAGCTCTATTCTGTTGCAGCTGGCTGTTTATTTTCTGCTGTTCGCCATGCAGTTTCTACTGAACGGCGAGAGACTGTTCATGCATTGGTTCTCAGGCGTGCCGTTCGAGCTTGCGTTCAAGCTGAAAGGACTGGCCGTATTCACCGCACTGTCGCTCAGCTTGTTCCTGATCTGGAAGCTTCTGAAGAGGCAACGCTTCAGCGGATGGATATTGGGATACTCTCTCTTGCTTGCCGCCTATTGTCTGTTCGTCTTGCTGCTGCCTTACAGTATGTACTCCTACAGGCAGGATCTTATGTACGTACTGGCTACTGCTGCTTATATACACGCATTGGCATTCGCTGTCGCCGCTTATATCCGGCGAAGCTACGGTTCGATCAATCAACGGCAATTCCAGCTCTTTATCGCGGCTATATGGACACTTCTCATGACGAACGCGATTGTCATTGCCAACAACCTCCATTATATTCCGATGGAGACAGTCGTCATCACTGTGTTGTTCCTGGGCATTATTATCGTGTCTCTCTTCTTGTACCAATATGTTCTGGCTTACTCGGCATTGACGCGGATGACCGCGCAGCTGCAGATGGCGGACCGCATGAAGGACGAGTTCCTGCTGATGACCTCCCATGAGCTGAATACGCCGCTGCATCATATTATGAGTCTGTCCCGATCGCTTATTCCCGGGCCGATGAAGCGAGCGAGCGCTCAAGAGATGGAGGATAAGCTCCAATTCATTCACGATACCGCTTATCGCCTCTCCAGTATGGTCAAGGATATTATCGATACGGATCGGCTGCGTGAAGGAACGCTTCAGCTCACACTTCAGCGGGTCGATCTGATCGGATGTCTGACGGTGCTGTTGGAAGTGTCGGGGCATATGGCGAGGGAATGGCGGGTGGAATGCATCCATGCCATTGATCCCGCAGCCAGATTCGTGCTGGCGGATGAAGCGCGCCTGATGCAGGTGCTGTACCACAGCATGCTCTATAGTCTTGGGCACGCCGGAGGCGGGAAGCTGTATATAAGAGGCATGGTGCTGCAGGACCATACCGTCGTTGAATTGACCGCCGTCGATGGAGCGGAGAAGCCGATCGTGGCGGAGTCACGGCTGGAGGGCTCCTTCACTACAGGACTCTCAATTGCCCGAGAATTAATTGGTCATATGGGAGGGAGCTGGCGGCAAGATCATGCCAGTGGGACGATCGTCATTACAATGCTTCGCGCGGATGGTCCGACAGCGTATGCCGAGAGCGCTGCATCGGTTGCCGCTTCACTGGATTGGGAGCGGGAGAAGAGCAAGACGGAAGCGGCCCGAGGCAAGCTGAATCGGTATGACAGAGAGCGAGAGGTGCTGGTAGCCTCAAGCGATATGATTATAATCGAGCATCTTAACCGCATGCTGGAAGGGGACGGCTACCGCGTCGCAGCGGCGGTCTCCGCAGAGGAAGCGTATGAGCGGATGACGACAGTAGACCGGCCTGACATCGTACTGATTGATGTAGGACTGTCGGATGGTCAAGGTTATGGGTTATGCCGGCGCATAAGGGAGAGATTCTCTCAAGCGGATCTTCCCGTGCTGTTGATCAGCGCTCGCATGACGCCTCTCGACATCGAGACGGGACTTGAAGCAGGCGGCAGCGACTTCGTGATGAAGCCGCTGGACGCCGGGGAGATTCGGATGCGCATCAACACGCTGCTCTCGATGAAGCAGCTTGTGAAGGATGCGGCGAGGAATGAGATGGCGTTCCTGCGTTCGCAGATCAAGCCGCACTTTCTGTATAATGCGCTCGGAACGATCATGTCCCTCTGTTATACGAACGGAGAGCGGGCAGGCGAGCTATTAGGCGTATTCAGCCGCTACTTGCGCATTATTTTTCATATGGACATTACGGAAGAAACCGTTATGCTAAGTAAAGAGATGGAGCTTATTCGCGCTTATATCGATATCGAGAGGGAACGCTTCGGGGATCGGGTTAGAGTGCTGTTCGATGTGGACGAAAGCTTGTACGGAGCATATATTATGCCACTTACGATCGAGCCGTTAGTCGAGAATGCCATTCGCCACGGTCTATCGCGGAAGATGGGCGGAGGCACGGTCCGGCTTGCGGTAAGCAGGCTGGGACAGTACATGCAAGTTGTAGTAGAGGATGACGGCATCGGCATGTCGGAAGAGCAAGTGAAGTGTATATTGAACCAGGACAAAGGTGTGGACGGCATCGGATTCCGCAACATTATTCGCCGTGTCTCCCACTTCACAGATCAGCATCCCGTCATCGAGAGCGCACCGGGCCATGGGACGAAGGTCGTCTTGATGTTGCCGATCCTAAGCAGAAAGGATGCTAGCAGATGATTAGAGCTTTTTTGGTCGATGACGAAATGCACGCCCTGCAATTATTGGAATATTTCTTGAAAACAATCGGCGATGTCGATATTGTCGGTCAAGCGGGCAATGGTCCGGAGGCGTTGACCATGCTGCAAGCCTGTAAGCCTGATGTGCTGTTCCTGGATATCGAGATGCCCGGAATGAACGGTATTGAACTGGCGGAAGTGATCAGGAACGAATATCCTGGCTTGCCGATTATATTTGTCACGGCATACGACCAGTATGCGGTAGCGGCATTCGAGCAGGAAGCGATCGATTATTTGCTCAAGCCGCTGGAGTTGCCCAGATTGCAGAAGACGATGGCGAGAGTGCGCCGGGAGCTGGCGAGGAATGCCGAATCTTCCATTGATGAAGCGGTGCCGCAGAGCAACCGAAAGCTGACAATTCGCCTGTTGGGCGCTTTCTACGCGGGGGCGGAGGGAGTCGGGGAGATTAAGTGGCGCACGGCAAAAGAAAGGGAGCTATTGGCCTTCCTTGCCGCGCACAGCTCTATGCGGGTTCATCGCGATACGATTATCGAGCAGCTGTGGCCTGAGGAACACTATCAGAAGGCCAAAATTTATTTGCATACGTGCATCAGTCTGCTTCGCAAGCACTTCAAGCAGCTGGGGTTCGAGCAGATATTGAATTACGAACAGGAACGTTATTCGCTGGACCCCGACAAATTGGATAACGATGTCATCGTATTCCGCCGGCTCATACAGCAGCTAACTACGGATTCGAGCGGTTCCTTCTCCTATGCGGAGGCAAAAACGGCGCTAAGCGCTTATCGGGGAAGGCTGCTGCAGGAAGAGGATTACGCATGGGCGCATGCGGAAGCGGAATGGCTGGACAAGTCGGCATGCCAATTGCGGATGCTGCTGTCTGAGCAATATATGAAGCAATCCGCATACGACAAGGTCATTAAGCTGGCCCAGGAGACCATTGCCTATTCCCCTTACGACGAGGAGGCATATCGCTTGCTCATGAATGCACACCATGCGATGGGGAACAATGTTCAAGTGATGCAGGTATATCGGGAATTGGCGGACAAATTGGACGAGATGCAAATCAGACCTTCGCAGGTGACAAGCGAGTTATATAGCCGGATATGTAGAATTTGATATCGGAATAACAGGGCCGGACAGTCCAATAAGCTGTCCGGCCTTGTTCATTGTGTCAGAATTGCGCGGTACGGGCATTCCTTTGCGGTCTCCTCAAAAATGACATATTGTCATTAGTGTAGCTATTGATGTTCCAACGGCATTCGGAAAGCGCTTACTATTAGGTGCGCACGATGAGGCGGGCTGGAAAAAACCACATATTTACGAGTATCGGGATGTGGGCTATCGTGGATATGTAAGCGATTGCAGCTTAGACGATACAGAGAAAGGAGAGAGGCTATGCTGGAGGCAAAGAGCAGTATGGGGAAGAGTATGCTTCAGGAGCCGAGACGAAGCAGGAGCAAGGGCTGGAGAAGAATTTTGCACAATTGGGAACTGTATGTATTTATCGCCCCTGCGTTCTTCTACTTTCTTATTTTTGCGTACGGTCCGATGTACGGCATTCAGATCGCGTTCAAAAACTTTATACCGACGAAAGGCTTTCTGGATAGCCCGTGGGTAGGCTTCGATCATTTTGAGCGCTTCTTCAATTCTTATTATTTTTGGGATCTGCTGTGGAATACGCTGAGCATTAGCTTGTATGAGCTGGCCATCGGCTTTCCTATCCCCATTATCTTGGCTCTGGCGTTCAATGAGCTGCGGAACGGGGTGTTCAAGAAGACGGCACAGACGGTGACGTATGCTCCGCATTTCATATCGGTTGTGGTCATGGCGGGCATGATTATTACATTTCTGTCCCCATCGACGGGCATTATCACTCATTTTATTGAATGGCTTGGCTTCGATTCTCCCGATTTTCTGACGGACCCCAGATGGTTCAAGACGATGTATGTCTTCTCGGGCGTATGGCAGAGCGCGGGATGGGGAACAATCATTTATTTGGCGGCGCTGTCAGCCGTTGATCCCGGCCAGCACGAAGCAGCCATTATTGACGGCGCATCGCGGTTTCAACGGGTCATTCACATTAACATTCCGACCATCGTTCCGACGATGACAATTCTGCTCATCCTGAATATGGGCAGTCTCCTGGGAGTTGGCTTCGAGAAAATATTGCTGCTCCAAAACTCGCTCAATATGGAATCCTCGGATGTCATCTCGACGTTCGTGTACCGCTCGGGACTTGAGGACGCCCAATACAGCTTCTCGACTGCGGTAGGCTTGTTCAACTCTGTCATCAACGCCATTATTCTCATCGTCGTCAATCAAGTTGTACGACGGACGAATGAGAACAGTCTATGGTAGAAGGGGCGTGTAGCGATTGATTTCGGCTGTGAAGGAGTCCGGCAGGGACAAAGTGTTTCTTGTATGCAACTATATCTATGTATTTCTTGCTTTCGCCATCGTGGCTTATCCCGTTCTGTACATGATGAGCGCCTCCATAAGCGATCCCAAGCTGGTGGCTTCCGGGGACATGTGGCTACTGCCGAAAGGCATTACGTTCGACGGTTATATTCGGGTGTTCGAGAACAACAACGTATGGATGGGCTACCGCAACACCATTATCTATACGGTGGTAGGTACGGCAATCAATCTGTTCGTCACGCTACCGGCCGCCTATGCGCTTAGCCGCAAGGATTTCGCCGGCCGCCACTTCTTCATGGGCATGTTCCTTGTGACCATGTTCTTCGGCGGAGGACTTGTGCCGACTTATCTGCTTATCAAGTCGCTCGGCATGATCGATACGATCTGGGCGATCGTCATTCCATCCGCCGCATCCATCTGGAATATTATCGTCGCCCGCACGTTCTTCCAGGCGTCGATTCCGACGGAGCTGCAGGAGGCTGCCCAGATTGACGGCAGCAGCAATCTGTTATTATTCATAAAGATCGTACTGCCGTTGTCCATGCCGATCATTGCCGTTATGGCGCTGTTCTACGGCGTCGGGCATTGGAACAGCTACTTCCCGGCGATGATCTATCTGAACGACGTGGCCAAGTATCCGCTGCAGCTTGTGCTTCGGCAAATTCTGGTGCTCCAGGAGATGTCGGCTCAAGGCGGCGGCGCAATCGATATGTCGTCAGCTTCCGCACTGAACAGCAAGGCGGAGGTGGCCGCACTGGTCAGATACGCAGTCATTATCGTCGCGACGGCGCCGATCATCGCGGTGTATCCGTTCCTGCAGCGCTACTTCGTACAAGGTGTCATGATCGGTTCCGTCAAGGGCTGATCTTGCTCATACATTCATCACATATAAAGGAGAGGGTTGGATTTGGTAAAGTACCGTAAAGCGTCATCCATGTTGTTATGCTTCGTCATGATTATCGCCATGCTCGCAGCTTGCGGGTCTCCGAACGATGAGAAGAAGGATAGCGAGGCCAGCAAACCGCCGGCTAGCGAAGCGCCTAAAGGCGACGACAAAGAGGGAGAATCCGGCGAGGCCGGCGGCGTAAGCAAGGAAGGCTTCCCCATTGTCAAGGAAGCTGTTACTCTGACGATGATGGCGCCGGATGTAGGTGTGGCCGACTGGAAAGAGATGCCTGTGCTTCAGGAGATGGAGAAGCTGACAGGCATTAAGCTGGAATTCCGGAATGCGCCTCAGGACAGCTTCGAGACGAAGAAGAACCTGGTCTACGCCAGCGGCGACTTGCCGGACATTCTGTTCGCGGCGGACATTAAGCCGGCGGAGCAGGTCACATACGGCTCGCAGGGAATTCTGCTGCCGTTGGACAAGTACATTGACGAAGGCTATGCGCCCAATCTGAAAAAAATATTCGACGAGCATCCGGAAATCCGTCAATCGTTCACGACGCCGGACGGTCACATGTATGCGTTGCCTAATATTAATCTGTCTGCGGTCTGGTATAGAGGTCCGGTGTGGTATAACGGCACTTTCCTGAAAGCGATGGGTCAGACCGAGCTGCCTAAAACGACGGAGGAGCTGTACGACTATCTGAAGCGGGTGAAGGAAAGCGATCCTAACGGCAACGGCAAGGCGGATGAGATTCCGCTCACCTCCGTCAAGCTGGACGATCTGCGGATGTACTTCCTCGGCTTCTGGGGCATCTATAACGAGAAGGTGTATGCGGACAAAGAAAACAAGGTACACTATACGCCGCAAGAGGAAGGGTATAAAGGCTACTTGACGTTCTTGAATCGTCTGTGGAAGGAGGAGCTGCTGGATCACGAGACGTTCTCGCAGACGAACGAGCAGAAGAAAGCGAAGGGGAAAAACCAGCAGCTTGCGCTGTTCAGCGACTACTTCCCATACTTCACGCTGGATGAAGAGCCAAGTCAGAACAATCCGCTGATGACGCCGGTGGCGAGCGAAATTGCGGGCACTCCGGTGTACGGCAAGCATCCTGGCATCTCTGCGAACGGCACGTTCGCGATCACGAGCAGCAACCCGAATCCGGAAGCGACGATGCGCTGGGTCGATTATATGTACAGCTATGAAGGAGCGACACTGTTCGGTCAAGGGCCGGAAGGCTTGCTATGGCAATATAAGGACAAGGAGAAGAAAGAGAAGGAATGGCTTCCGGTTCCGGACGGCAGCGAGCGCGAGGAATATCGCGGCAAGCTGACGCCGAACTACGGCATTCTGACGCCGGGCATGCATTCCAATGATGTAAATATCGGTCTTCGCAGTGAGTTCGATCTGTGGATTGACAAGGAGAACGAAGAGAAGCTGGTGCCGATCTCCAAGCCGCCTATGCGCAACGTCTATCTGAACAACGAAGAGCAGACGGAAGCGTCCACGCTGCTGTCCGATCTGGATACGTATGTGAAGCAGATGGAAGCGAAGTTCGTGACGGGGCAAGAGCCGTTGGAGAACTGGGATAAGTATGTCGCTCAGCTGAAGAAGATGGGCAGCGACCGCATCGTAGAGCTGTATCAAAGCGCGGTTGACCGCTAAAGAGCATATAGCATTGTATTGCTGAAGGAAGTCGGCCGCCTGCGCGCGGCCGGCTTTCTTGTAGATAAAGCGTGAAAGTTCCGGGGTCCCGGCAAATTACCTGATTAAGTTTCGAAGCAATGCCCGCTTTGTGGAGTTGCTTTGGCGGGGAGCGATTGTAACGGTTGCCACTGAGCCTAATTGGCTCTAAAGGGGCGAATTTGGAGGCTAACGATCGCCATTGCGCTTATTTGACTCGGAAAGTGCAATATCGGGTGTCACAGCGAGAAATAGGCTCGGTCGCGACCGTTAAAGCAAACAATGTGTGATATGAGACGCATTAAGCTCGAGGGCAACCGTAAGAACGTTCGAAGAACGAATGGAAAAGCCTATCAACCTTCCGTCGAGGGATTTGTTCACGTTCTATGAGAGGAATGCGGATGCGGTGGCTTGGATGGATGTCGTAGCGAAAGTTGGAGCGCGAATGGTGCGCGAATGAGCAGGTGTAAGATATGAGGGATGGTCTGGAACAGAGAAAGTGTGCATATGAGCGGCAGTACAGCTAATATTTGCGACGAAGGACATGATAAGCTTTACCATGTGAAACGGACGAACTGGATGTTAAAGGGTAATTAGACTTAATGAGAAAATATGGAAAGGTTCTTTCGAACTAAAAAAATGTCCGATAATTGAAAAAAGCTATGAAAATTTTATCCATAGATGCCGATAACTATTAAAGCTATTAAAATTTCTTTGGAGGAGCAGCTAATTATGAAGATGACAAAAGCAGTAATATTGTCGGCAGCGCTTGCCTTAGGTGTATCCGTAGGCGTAGCCAGTGCGGACGGTATGACCGCGCAGGAGAAATTCGATGCGCTTAAGGCGAAGGGGATATTCTCGGGCCTGAATGACAGGGGAGATTCCGGACTGGATCAGAATATGACGCGGGCCCAATTCGCCCGAGTGGCAGGACTGCTTGACGGTCTGAACGTCGACGCCACTCCAAGTTCAACTACGTTCAGAGACGTATCAACCGACCATTGGGCTTACGAAGAGATTGCGGCTGCGTCCAGAGCCGGTCTGATGCAGGGCAATGGCAACGGCACGTTCAATCCGGACGGCCATGTCACGACTGAGCAGATGGCCACTGTATTGACTAGATTGCTGCGCATCCAGCCAGATAATAGCGCTACGGTCGGAGGCGATGTCTCGGATTGGGCGCAAAAGTATGTCGATGCGGCACTACGTGCGGGACTGATCTCTTCCGACTCCGACTTCCAAGCGCCTGCTACTCGCGGACAATTAGTCAACAGCACTTATGAAACGGATCAATTGCAAGGAGAAGTGCGGACTGTCAAGGAGGAGAACAAGCCTTCCATCGGCAAGCTGCTCGCGCTAGGCGTCATGTCCGCCGACGAATCGCGCTTCGGTGGCATGGAAACGATGTCTAAGGACGATGTGCTGAAGGCACTCGGCACGATGACCAACGACAAGCTGGATCTGTCGAAGCTCACGCTCTCCGACAATCCGTCTTTCGCCGAGATTCTTCGGGCGTATCTGCAAGCGCTCGGCTATCCGGCCGACATGCTTAACGATTCCGACAAGCTTGTCGAGCAGGCGATTGAAGCCGGTATTGTGGGCGAGGATAGCCCGCTTCTGAAGGTGCAGCAGCTGAATGTGCCGATGACCCGGGAATGGGGCTCTTATCTGACAGCCGGCACCTTGTTCAACGCTTCAACCGTAACGGTAGACAGCGAAGGCAATGTGAAGCAGAACGCCGACAAGAAGCTCAGCCAGACGATGAAGCTGCCTAAATCGCCTATTAAGGTCGAACTGGAAGATATCGAAGGCGTGCCGACGTACACTACGCTCAAAAGCATTGATACGTCCATTGCAGACCGCTTGTCGAATGCCGGCGGGGGCGGGGGCGTCTACATTCCTCCTGTCGTTACAGATACGACGGCTCCGAGCATCACGGCTGCCACAATTAACGGTCAGAACGTGCAGTTGACGAATGGTGAAACAGGAACAATCACGCTGCAGTATAGCTATAACGACGGGTATCTCGATGAGGGCACGATTAGCGTCAATGAGGCCTCCACGCTGAAAATAACCGCAATTGAAGGCGTTAATTTGTCTCAATTCGCGACCAACTTCCTGACGCAGTCCCTTAATGCGGGAGTGAATAACCTTGATCTCATCAGCAAGCTTAATACAATTGTGATGGACCCGCAGGATGATGGCATATCCTTTTCGCTTGTCAATGAATGGGACGAGGACAATAATGGCCTGACCATTACAGGCGAGCTGTCCGACGGCTCGAACAACTCCCGGACCGTTACGCTGACGATTATGGTTGGCGAAGTCTAAACATATTGGAATGGTTAGCCGAAATAACTGAATGATATGAACAGGGCACCCGCTTGCGGTGCCCTGTTTGTTTGATCTTGAGCGAACTGCTATCCCATTTCTCTATGACGACTCCAGCTCCGAGAACTGCTTGCGGTACTGGCCCGGCGTGTAGCCGGTCTCCTTCTTGAACTTGCGGATGAAGTTGGACGTATCCAGATAGCCGACGCCGATAATGATCTCCTTTAGAGGAACGGATGTCGTCTTCAACTGGTGTGTAACCTCCTCCAGTCTTCGCTGCCAAATATATTGTATAAAGTTGACCTCCATCTTCTCCTTGAACGAACGGCTTAAGTGCGAGGGAGAGATGGAGAAGTGAAAGGCTACCGTCTCCAGACTCAGCGTCTGGTCCGTGAAATGCTCGTCGATATAGGAGACGATCTGCTCGATCTGGGATTGCTCCTCCGTCTCATGAAGCTGCTCTGCTTGCTCGCAAATGCGTGAGGCGAGCGACTTCAGCATGACTTCGAGCTCATTCGGCGAATGGCTGTTCATCACGTTGGGCGCGATATCGTGCGCAAGCTGCTCCATGCCCAGCTCCGAGGCCGTCTTCAGCATCGTATTGAGCAGATCGAAGTAGATGCAGCGCAAGTAGATGATGGACAGATCGGGTGTATGCAGCGGGCGCATAGAATCGCCGATGACCTCTGCGGCTACGTCGAAGCTGCCTTGCTTCAAGCTCTGGACCAGCTTCATCAGCGAGCTGTCGGGTATCCAGAACGGGCGGTCCGGCGTATGCTGCAGCTTCTCGAAGTAGGACACATGCCCTCCGCCGTTGCCGGACGCGCGCCATTGGATGGCGGAGCACGCCTCGATGAAGGACTGGTTCAGCTGGTTCAGGCTTCGGTAGCATGTACCGACGCCGATCGCCGGCGCTACATCGAAGGTATCCAGGATGGTTAAGCGGACAGCTTCGACGATAGGACGCAAGGCGTATAGCTCCGCTTGCGATTCATCGTAATGGAAGTTGACGATGAGCGCGATTCGCTCCAGCTGCGTCAGCTCGACGCCATAGGCATGAGCGGACAGCTCGGGAAAGTCGATATGCAGCAGCATCTCCATCATATCTTGCCGCTCCTTGCGCTCTTCCTCGGAATCCTTCATCTCTTCCCACTCCATCACGATAACGAATAGATGGGAGCGGTCGAATTGCAGGTTGAACGAGGATTGCAGCTCCGGGGTCATATTGTTCGCATGACCGTGCTTGAGCAGGATGGACAGGAAGTGATTGCGGGCGTATGGCTCCTGCATATCGATTCGCGAGCTGTAATGCTGCAGAGCTGTGCGAATGCGTTCCAGCTCATTGCCTCTCCTCGCGCCTCCTTCCTCCGCATGCTTCTCCTCAGAGCCGGAAGTGGCGAATTCTACAAGCGTGGAGATCGGCCTGTACTGCATTCTTGCCAGTACGAGCGCAATCGCTACTCCCGCGAGAAGGGTAATGATGAACAGCATGATAATAAAGCTGCGCACATGGACGACCCGGCTGAAAAATTGCTCGCTCGGCATAACCGTCACATAGGACCAGCCGTTGCTGTCCGATGAGACGGATACGATGGAATGGGGCTTGCCGTTAATCTCCTTGTTATGGATGCCGGGAGCAAGTCCGGCCAGGCTTTCCGCCTGGTCCCTCGGCAATGCTTCTCCTTGCCAATTGTCGACGAGCAGCCGTCCGTTCTGGTCCAGAATATAGGTGGCGCCCTTGTAATTGCCCAGTACGGAGTCGATCAGGCTTGTCAGCTCGTTTTCCTTGATGAAGTACATGACCATGCCGTGCGGATTGGGGCTATTGGGCGTAATGGGCACCAGATATGCCAGTATGGAGGACTCGATATTGCCCTTCAGGAGCACGGTATCCGCTGGTCGCATCGCGCGGAAGGTCATGCTGTTCAAGTCTTTTAAAACGCTTTCTTTTTTCCAGTTGCGAAATGCAAATGTTTCCGAAAACACATCAAAGCTGTATAAGCCTTGTGTAGAATAAATATCGTTGTCTCCGCGGAAATAAAGAAGCAGCTCGTCCACAATTGAGCTGGTCGACTTGTACTGGTCAAGCGCCTGGATAGCCTCTCTGATGAAGTAGGGGTCATGCACCCGATAGGCGGTCAGCCTGGTGTCGTAGGAGATGCGGGAGGCCACCTCATTCAGCTCCTTCATCCGCCCGTCGACCATTACTTTGGCTTGCGTCAGCTGGCTCAGCCGGGAATGCTCGATCTCGGACTGCAGATTGCTGACGGCGTTCTGATAGATGAAGACGGTGGTCAGCACCAGCGGGATCAGCAGAATGAATAGGTAAGACCATATATATTTCAAGAACAGCTTGGATTTGAAGTAGCTCCAATTCATGTATGCATCCTCCTGTGATCTGTTCATCCATATTGCTATGACCATCATACCAACTATCGATGAATTTGAATACATCTGATGTCGGATTTCGATGATTTACCCCCGGTTCACGTGACGGAGGGTGTGAGCTTGTAGCCGGACCGATTGCAACAGCCCTTCCGATTCTCTTCACGGAGAGAGGGAAGGGCTGTTGCCATTCAGCGTACCGGCTCCCCATATAATCCAGGAGAATATATGCGGCTTTATCTTCCCAAGCAGGATGGAGCGTATATAGGGAATGAAGCCTATATACGTCAGCAGAGTAGCCGCTATCGCCAGAAGCTCTTTATAGGTCATGTCATCATCACATCTCTTCACCGTTCATTTACAAGTTCGCATATCCTTATTTTAGTCTATTTTGAAGCTTGAAAGCATATGAAAATACCGCAATATCACCAAGCCTGTATGGAAGATTAAATACAAAGGGGAGCAATGAGCATCTTCGCAATTTCCAGCGGAGTTCATGGCGGCAGAGGAGTAGACGCGCTGAGGTGGTTGTCCGATGTGAATCGGCAGCGGACGAATGGCGCTAATCGTAGCTAGAACTGGAGATCGGCGAGACTTGATGAAGTCTCGCCGATTTCCGTACTCCAGCCGAGGATTCATAGCTTTCGGCTGCTCAACAAGCTACTTTCCGAGCGCAACCGAAGCTACGTTGCCTGAAGCCGTTCAATCAGTTGCCTTGGGATTTCTCTTATCGTTCAGCAAGCTACTTCCCAAGCTCTGCGCCCGCATCAAGGAGGGCCTGCTGCAATTGCTCTATGGAGAGGTCGCTTGCCGAGCAATCTTGCTTGGCGGCCAAGGCCGCGGCTGTGCCGGCAGCTTGCCCTAGCGCCATACAGCTTGGCGTCAGCCTTGCTGTCGCTTGCGCCTCATGAGAGGTGGAGATACAGCGGCCTGCCAACCACAAGTTGACCATTCCTTTCGGCACTATGGAACGGTATGGAATATCATAGGCTCCGCCTTCGGCAATAAAGTTGGCGGTGACTCCGGCACCTTTCGGATCGTGAATATCAATAGGATAGCCGCTGCGCGCAATGCAATCATGGAATTTGCGGGCGCTTAGCACATCCGTTCCTGTCAGGATGTATTCGCCAATGATACGTCTGGTTTCCCGGACGCCGATTTGCGGCGCTACTTGCGACACATAGGCGTTCTCAAAGCCGGGAATATAGGTTTGGAAAAATTGCTCCAACTGGAACACTTGCTTGCGGCCTTCCATCTCCGCTTTGGTCAAATGCGCCGTATTGGTCGGGTCCAGCCCGGAGATGCGGGAAATATTGACGAGCACTTCATCTTCTCCAGGACCGGCGAACATCAGCACACCGTCTCTGGCAATCGGCAGCGCGGCTTTTTGCCATAGATCGTAATAGCCCATAATCCCGGTGAGGGGTAATTCGTCAAGCTGATCAATGAGCGATTTACTGTAGAACTGTTCCGGATGGCTTTGCATATATTGCTTGACCGCATCGTGACGCACGCCTTTCAGGCGGAACTTCATCGTCATCGGCTGTACCTTCTGCTCCTCGTTGCCCATCTCCCAAGGCGCTCCGGCGTAATAAGCGACATCACCGTCTCCGGTAGCGTCGATATAGCAGCAGGCTTGAATGGAAGCGACGCCACTCTTGTTATGGAGAGTAACTGAACGAATACGGCCATCCTCTGCATCTGCACCGGTTATGAAGGAATGCAGCATTAGAGTAACGCCGGCTTCCTGCAGCATGTCGAAAGCAAGCAGCTTATACTTCTCGCCATCGTAGGGAGTAACGGTATGGACAAATCCGATCGTATCCCGCAAATGGCCGGGTGAAGCGCCCATAGCCATTAATCTTTCGACAATTTCCTGGGCAATACCACGAATTACTTGATCGCCGGCTGCGGTGTGGAAGGTCATCCAGGGATAGACAAGCGCAGCGGTAGACATGCCGCCTAGAAATCCATAACGTTCTATTAAGATCGTCTTGGCTCCGCTGCGTGCTGCGGCTAGTGCTGACGTAATGCCTGCTGGTCCGCCTCCAAGGACGGCTACATCGAATAACTCGTTCGTGGTGGACATCATTCAATCACAACCTTACTGGTAGATTTATTATGCAAGACAACAAGACAACAAGAGAACATGAATAAGGGGAATGGTCTCAAATGTATGGGAGCGCTCCCAACTATGGGTTAATTGTACATGATGCGTATAGAGAGGGCAAGGAATAATTTTAGATGAAATAATGATTTGTTCCCATAAATGCGATGGATGGGATGCAACTTGACTCAGAATGAAGGAGACTATCACGGGGCGGAAAACGAAGGCCTTACTCTCCCAATAGCTCAGGATGAAGAAGCGCAGCAAGGGCTCAAAAACGCCAGTCACACTATTCCATTAACTCAGGATGAGCGTCAATAACATATGCGGAAAACGCGACGTGTTACTCTCCCATTAGCTCAGGAACTGAAAAAGGAAACAATGATCTTCCTGAGTAAAGGGGATGAAGCGACTGGAAGAAGCAATGCTATGATGCTCCTGAGTAATGGGGATAGTGAAGCGACTGGGAGAAGTACGATATGACGCTCCTGAGTAGAAGGGATGGTGAAGTGACTGGAGAAAGCACGCTATGATGCTCCTGAGTAAAGGGAATGGTGAAGCGACTGGAAGAAGCGCGATATGAAGTTCCTGAGAAAAAGGGATGGGGAAGAGGTGGCCAAAAGGCCAGAGTACGATACGTGTTGCAGTATGAAGCGGATAGCGATGATGAAGAGCAGCAGAGCAGATGTGTCTAGAGCCATGGCATTTTGAAAATGCCTTAGCCCCTCAACAGTAAATTGTCCCGATCACATCTGCCAAGGACGAATAGACAACTTCGTGAATATCCATCCTGCAGCTGCCCTGCAATGTCTTAACTGCTGGATCGTACGATCAGTTCATTCGGAATATAGATGTCATGCGACTGAGAGGGATCGAGCTCCCCGGCAAGCCGGCCAAGCAGCATGCGAGCTGCGGCTTCGCCAAGGCCGCTCTTGTCCTGCCGCACTGTCGACAACGGAGGGTTGGCGTATCGCGCAGCCGCAATATCATCGTAACCGACGACAGCGATATCCTCGGGAACACGAAGCCCTCGTTCCTGTAGCGCTCTGACGACACCCAGCGCCATAATATCATTGGCAGCGAAGATAGCGTCAAACGTCCTTCCATCCTGCACCAGCTGCCGAATTACCTCGTAAGCTCGCTGCTCCTCCGCATAGCCTGCCACGATCAATTGCGGGTCAGCCGGTAAACCGGCTTGCCGGTGCGCATCGCAATAGCCTTCATATCGCTTGGATTCATGGTAGGTTCCGCTATATCCGCTAATATAAAGAATGCGTTTCTTACCGCCAGCAATTAGATGTGTTACCGCTTTATTTACCCCATCACTATAGTCCGAGGTGACGCAATGGAGCGGAATGTCCGACGCGAGTCTTTTGCCTACAAGTACGAAGGGCAGTTTTTTGTCGTAATAGTATTGCAAGTATTCGTCCTGTATGTCTTCTCCCATGACGATGAGACCGTCAATCTTCCTCTTGTCGGCAATCATGCGCCAATAATCCATGTCATACGGTCTGCGATCCGCGAACAGCAGCAGATCATAGGCGCGCGATGCCACATGCTCTTGAATGCCCTGAATGACTTCATAGAATATATGGTGGCTTAAAAACGAAGGGGTCAGCCCGAACACGACGACGCCAATATTCTCCGTCTTGCCTCCGGCCAGTCCCCGCGCTTGCATATTCGGTTGGTATTGATGCTCGCGGATAACTTCAAGCACCTTCTTGCGCACTTCCTCCCTTACGCCGGGTTGTCCGTTAATGACGCGCGATACAGTCCCGCGCGATACTCCCGCCAGCTTGGCGATAGATTCCAATGTATGTGCCATGTTCGATTCCCCTCTAACTCGCATCTCTTCTTCTAA
The DNA here is from genome assembly GCF_025567625.1 of Paenibacillus sp. J5C2022. GTDB lineage: Bacteria > Bacillota > Bacilli > Paenibacillales > Paenibacillaceae > Pristimantibacillus. The sequence continues at coordinate 60,950 of NZ_JAOQJC010000032.1, forward strand.
CTATCTCATGTTCGCGGCTTGTATTCAATATTCGGGCAGCGACGATCCAGAATATGAAGCATGCTGGCAATCCCATTCCTTTCATCCCTATGTATTCAGCCCCCAATTGAGATTGCTCAATTTGCATTGCAAAGAACGAATCAATCTGTAGGCCGCAGCTCCGCTTGTATCGTTGAAAGTGGCTGGTTTGTTGGCTGCAAGGGATTGCGGCATCGGTTGGAAGGTGGGAAGTAGCTGGTACGATGGCTGCAAGGGATGCTGCATCGGTTGGATGTTGGGAAGTGGCCGGTTTGTTGGCTGCAAAGGATGCGGCATCGGTTGGAGAGCGGGGAGCGTCCGAATGTTCAATGATAGGTGGCGGCTCATGGACTGGAGCGTTCCTGAACCTGTCTAGTATGCAGCATACGCAAGAGTACCGAAAAGGCGCGCCTGAGGCCGTCTAGTGTATACTGCATTGTGCAGCATACGAAAGAGTCCTGAGAAGGCGCGTCTATGTCAACTTTGTGTGAGCCGGCCGAGACGGATTATCTGGCCGTGCCCGCCTTCATGCCGTAGATGCCTAGCAAGTAGATGGCAGGCAGTCCATTGCTGACCGCCGTAACGTTAATGCGGATGTACCTGACCGACCATGCGGTTAGCGCATCCGGCTTGATGTCTTGCCCCGTACCTTCCTTCTCCAGCAAAGCCTTCCACTGACTGCCGTCTGCAGATACGTCGATGCGATAGCTATATGTCGTATGATCGCTCTCCCACCATATTTTGCAGCCGGTAAGATCGTAATCGCCTTCCAAGTCCACAATTAGCCATTGCGGCGTATTCGTACCCTCCGCAGCACGCCAACTCGAGAGGAGACTGCTGTCCGTAATTGCTGAAGCGGGATACTCTGTCTGCTCGGAGCTTGCCGTCACTCGCTTGCCGAATGCCAGATTGAACTCTCTCAAATTATACGTTACCGGCTTATGAGTCACATCCGCTTCATAATGAATCGTTCCCTTGGGCGGTTGCTGCGGCAAGCCCGAGACATGCCGCTTCCGATCCGGCTGGGAGGCAAGGCGAATAACAGCGCCCTCCAGTCCTTCGCTTAGCGCATAGATCGTTATCTGTCCCGGCTCCTTCGTGGCCTGCACGAGCACACCGCCGGCTCCTGCCTCTGCCGTAACGGGATTCGCTCCCGTACGGGGATCGCCATCGCCGACAATCCGTCCGGGACCTTCGATCCTGAAAGCGATAGAAGGGTAGGCATCCGTTACGTTCGTACCATGCTCATCCTCGACATACACATGGACCATTATCAGATCGGAGCCGTCTGCGATTAGGTCGATGCCGCAATGATCGGCGTCAAGCCGTAGGCGATGCGGCTTCCCGGCCGTACGAACCTTATGCGCCGCCGCGAGTTCCCCTTCGATCCAGCCTCTGGCAGCAAGCTCCCCCGGCTCGAAGGCGATATCCTTGAAGAGGAACGGCGGATGAGGCACACCGCTGTAAGTTCGCTCCGGTCCCTTGCGCCCCAGTGACCGGCCATTCAGCGTCAGCTCGATCTCGTCGCAGTTGCTGAAGACGACGATATCCCTAGTCTCCGGGCCGTCAGCACTCCAGTAGTTGGCGATGAAGACGAGGGGCCCACTCGATGAAACGGCTGTCGCTAGGGACGATGAGGTAGGAGCCGCTGCCGTTCCAGCCGCGCCCCCGTCGATAAGCACAGGCTGCCGCTGACTGCTGTACATGTAGTAGCTGAATTTCGGCAGCCTGTACAGATCCAGCACCCCTGTAGCGGCAATGTTGTCCATATATCCCCGATTGTGATCGATGCCGGTCCACAGGGCAAAGCCCGCCATTTTCGCTGTCCCGAAGTAAGAATCGATGTAGTCGAGCCTCTCCATTGCAGAGCGCAGCATGGCACCTTCTCCGCCATTATAGAAGTCTCTGTCTCCTCTGGAGCAGCGGTTCTGTGTCTTCTGCGGGCCGAATTGTTCACGGTAATTGTCGCCGAACTCTCGCTTGAACTGAACCTTGTGGGCAGGAATGGCGAGGTTGAGATGACCGTAGACGATGTCGTAGCTCTCCCAAGCCGGACGGGACATATCGCAGGCGGCATAGCATTGATCGCCGGGGTATTCCTCATGAACGATAGCATATGTCGTGCGCGCGTAGTCCTCGTCATAATTCGTCTCGTTCAGGATCGGTTCCCAGAATATGACGCAAGGATGATTGCGATCCTTCCGCACCATGTCCCGTACATCCTGATAAGAGCGGCTTCGGAACGTCCCGTTGTCACGGAACCATTGCCAGCCCGGCACCGGCACGACGCACATGAGCCCTAACTCGTTGCAAGACCGCATGAAGGCTTCGGATTGCGGATAATGGCCGAGCCGGATGAAGTTGAAGCCGGCTTGCTTCAGCTTGATCGCATCGCGCCGATGGAGCGAATCCGGCAGTGCGTCCCCGATGTAGACGTACTCCTGATGCCGGTTGGCCCCGTTGATCTTCAGACGCTGCCCGTTAAGGAAGAAGCCCTCCTGCGGATCGAAGCGGAACCGCCGAATGCCGATCCCAGTAACGGTCTTGTCCACTAACGCATCATCCTGCCAAATCTCCGTCTCCAGCTTGTATAGATAAGGAAGATCGGGATGCCACAGTCGGGGTGAGCCGACGATAAGCTGCAGGCGGAACGTCGCATCATCATGCGGCGGGATTGCCAGCGCCGTACTATCCTCCCGGCTTATCGTTACCCCGCTGTCGTCGATCAGTCTGGCCCGGACCGTGCACACCTTCGCTGCCCCGTATTCGTTGCTTGCATGCACGGCCACATCGACGACCGCCTCTTCCTCCGAGACGGAAGGATAGGTGACGAATAGGCCTCCCCCGGCCACCTTGTCCGCATGGATCGCATCCGTAATATGGAGCTTGTCCGTCTCCAGCAGCCATACATGGCGATACAATCCGCCGAAGTAACAGAAGTCGAGCTCCGATTGGGGTCTGCCGGGCGGGACGTCCGCCATATCGGAATTGTCGAGCTTCACCGCTACAATGTTGTCCGTCTTCCCATCGGCATGCACACAGTCCGTTATATCGAAGGTGAAGGGGAGATAGCCGCCGTAATGGATGCCGAGCCGTTGCCCGTTCACCCATACTTCTGCCGTATGCTTCGCCCCTTCGAAGTGAAGGAAGAGCTTCTTGCCGGAGGATTCCTGTGGCACATGAAAATGGCGGCGGTACCATGCCGCGCCTTGGTAGTTCACCCCGCCGCTGCAATGCGCGGGCTCTACCCTCACCGAATGGGGAACATGCACGATCTCCCATCCGCTGTCGTCGAAGCCGCTATCCCACGCCAGCTCCATTTCTCCTCGAAAAAAACGCCAATCCGCATTCATAGACCATTTTGTACGCATGAGATCAACCAACCGCCTTTCTCTTATTCAACGTGAAGATTAATTCCAGTATAGAAGAGGGCGGAAGTATGCGATATATAACAATTCTATTCATTAATATAAAAATCTGAATGCGGCTATTTCGTGAAAGGATGCTTATATAGTAAACTGCTACTAACAGAATAAGAGAATATGAATACGAGCAGCATGGAGGGAGGGTGAGAGATGCGTACGGGCTTCCGCAAGCATCTGCAAGTAACGGACAGGGATAAAGTATTGCCGCTGTATGTGGAGAGCACAGGCTATCTGCCGAGACAAGGTCCAATTAGAAGGAAGAAGGGATATCCGGCTTATCAATGGCTGCAGACCGTGGAAGGCTGCGGCGAATTCCGCTACGAAGCCGGTTCTCATCTGCTGCATCCCGGTCAAGGCTTCCTGATGCCGCCGCATATGCCGCACAGCTACGAATCGACGGGCGCCGACTGGTCCATTCTGTTCGTGACGTTCGAAGGAGCGCTTGCGGGCCACATCTTGTCGGGACTGAGTCTGCCGTACCCGTACCAGTACGGCATCGGACAGCGTGAGCGGCTGGAGGAGGCGCTGGATGCCATGGTGAGGAAGGCGATGGAGGAGCCCCAATACGGCGGTACCGCCAGTACATCGGATATATACGACTTCCTGGTCCGGCTGAAGCAATTCGGCACGCCCAATGCCAGCGCATCCGCAGCGGCGAAGCGAGACCGGCTGATACCGCTCATTCAGTGGCTGGATGAGCGGTATTCCGATCCGTCGCTATCTCTGTCCGATATGTCGGGGCATATGCATCTAACGCCGCAGCGATTGTCTGCGCTGTTCCAAGCCGCGATAGGCATCAGCCCCTATGCGTATCTGATCGGCGTCAGGCTGCAGAAGGCGAAGGATATGCTGGCCGCCCATTCCGGCATGTCGGTCAAGGAGATTGCTTACGCGACGGGATATCGCGACGAAAGTCACTTCGTATCCGCCTTCCGCAAGCAGACGGGCATGACGCCGAACGCCTTCCGCAGATTATATTGGCGGTAATGACGATTGCCGCCGCCAAGCAAAGCAATAGCAAAAGCAAAAAGCGCAAGCTTCCGCTCGGCCGATTCAGCCTCGAAGCTTGCGCGATCATGCAATCAAGTAGGGAAGTCGGCAAGGGTGCCGCAATCCCGAAGCAGAGCCGGGGGAACACCCTTACCTGTCTACGGGCAAGAGGGCTAAACATGTCACTTATGCATGGAGGTTACATATTGACAAGTATTAGTACCATTTGCCACCGTAGCCGCCGAAGCCGAAGCTGCAAGCGATAATCACCAGAAGAATAAACAGAACCAGAATAGCACCTACGTTATTATAAGCACCACCAACGCAACCGGACATTGTTACATGCACCTCCTTACGTTTTGGATACGTTGTAGGTTATGCGCCGAATGTACCGGATGATTGGGTATATGTCTCCATGGCAATTGAACTTGGTTGTTTGCCCAAGAGAACTTTGATGCGACAAGCGCCTGAATCGCCTCGTACCGTGCAACGGGTTCGGCATTGCCGTTCGTCTCGCAAGATAAGCATGACAGAAAGGGATAGCGACTCCGAATATGCCTGATCGGGGGAGCTATTTTTTTGTTTTTTGCGGCAAAATCGCCCCAAACCACCCCTGAAACGAGCTAGTGAGAAAAATGGCACATACAACCTGCGATTGAACATTGGCTTCACCTGCAGCCGGACTTATAGTTGGGGTAATTCCGGAAAGGGGGTGTAAGCGATTTTGAATAACGTCTTGGATTTTCATCGTGTCAAAAGGTCTATGGCAAAAAGCAAAATTTATTATGTTATTTTTTTCATTCCGTTTGCGTACTATGTTCTCTTTCACTATGTTCCGATGTTTGGCGTTTTAATTGCTTTCAAAGATTATAATGTGTTTCAGGGCGTGCTGGACAGTCCGTGGGTCGGCTTTAAGTATTTTCGGGAGTTTTTAACCGAGCCGTATTTTTACAAGCTGTTGCGCAATACGATGCTGCTCGGCATTTATCATTTGGTTTTTTTCTTCCCGGCGCCGATTGTTCTCGCTCTATTGCTGAACGAGCTTAGAAATCAGACGTTCAAACGGTTTGTGCAAACGGTCAGCTACTTGCCGCATTTTCTCTCCACAGTAGTCGTTGTGGGCATGATCGTCAATTTATTGTCCTTCGAGGGTTTGCTGAATGATGCCTTGCAACTGCTTGGAATAAGTCCGAGGCATTTCCTGATGATTCCCGAGTGGTTCAGATCGATCTATATCGGTTCCGAGATCTGGCAAGGAATCGGGTGGGGATCGATCATCTACTTGGCGGCCATCACGACAGTTGATCTGGACTTGTACGAGGCGGCGCGGATTGACGGTGCCAATCGGTGGAAGCAGATGAGGCATATTACGTTGCCGTCTATTGCGCCAACGATCATTATTTTGCTTCTATTCAACATAGGCGCGGTGCTTTCGGTCTCGTTCGAGAAAATATTGCTGTTATACAATCCTTCGAACTTTGAGACGTCGGATGTAATCTCGACCTATGTGTATCGCAGAGGATTGATTTCGAGTGATTTCAGCTACGCTACGGCCGTCGGACTGTTTAACTCCGTTATTTCAGTCGTGTTCCTGACTGCTGCGAACCGAATCAGCAAGCGATTAAGTGAAACGAGTCTTTGGTAAAGGGGCATGAAACATTGGGACAGAAGAGGAGCGTTGGTTCTCGTCTATTCGATATCGCGAATTATTTCATCATGATTGCCCTGATCATGATAACATTTTATCCCTTATATTATATCTTTATTGTCTCTATCAGCGATGGCTATGCAGTTATGAAAGGTTCCGTCCACTTCTGGCCGACAGGCGTCAATCTGGATACGTACAGGCTTATTCTTGCCGACCCCTTTGTGGTCAGGGCTTACCTGAATACAATTATATATACGCTTGTCGGCACGATTGTCAATTTGAGCTGCACTGTATTGTGCGCCTATCCTCTTTCGAGAAAGGAATTTTTCGGACGCGGCTTCTTTACCGTTATGATTGTCGTTACGATGTTTTTCAGCGGCGGTTTAATTCCTTCCTATCTGCTTGTGCAAAAGCTGGGCATGGTCAATACGATGTGGGCGTTAATCATTCCCGGAGCTATCAGCGCCTGGAATATGATTATTATGCGAACGTTCTTCCAGGGCATACCGAATGAACTGTTCGAATCGGCCCATATGGACGGCGCGGGCGAGCTCAGGGTGCTGGCGCGAATACTGCTTCCGCTTTCCGCGCCCATCATTGCGACGATATCGATGTTCTATGCGGTAGGTCATTGGAACAGCTTTTTCCCGGCCTTGATCTATTTGAACGAAAAGGTCAAATATCCGCTTCAAGTCATGCTGCGGAATATGGTCATCGAAGGCGATATGACAACGCAAACGCAGGAGCTTGGCGGCGCATATGCCTATGTCACGGCGACGAACATCAAATTTGCCGTTATTATTATCGTCATACTGCCGATCGTAATGGTCTATCCGTTTATTCAAAAGTATTTTATTAAAGGGGTTATGATTGGCTCGTTGAAAGGTTAATAGACGGAGCTTATATAAATATTCGGGAGGTCCTTCCTATCATGTTTAAAAAAGAGATCGTAGGGTGCAGTATTCTGTTGTGCGTTATGATTGTGTTCGCAGGATGCAGTATCGGCAATTCGGGCAATAAGCCGTCTATCGGCGAAGAGGGCAAAGGCGGAGCGAAGGAAGTTGCCGTAAAGCTGATGAGAGTCGAGCATCAGTCGCAAGCATTAAAGACGGATACGCCCGTGCTGAGAGAGATACTTGATAAGACAGGCGTAAAGCTGCAGGTTGAAGGCGTCCCGGCGTCCAATTGGACCGACAAAAAGCGGATATTGATGGCGACGAACAACATGCCGGATGTCATGCTGGTGGAGCAAAACGAAATTAACGAATTTGCGGGCACAAGCATTTTCTTGCCCATATCGGATTACTTGGATCAAATGCCGAACTTCAAAAAAACGCTTGAAGATAATCCCGAAATAAAGAGATTGTATGTGGACGGAAAAATGTACGGATTTCCTCTGTCGGTTCAACATAACTTACAGGCCGCCAAAGCGCCGATGATTCGAACCGATCTGTTAAAGAAATTGAATTTGGAAGCGCCTCGATCATTCGACGAGCTGTATACGGTATTGAAAAAGTTGAAAGAATACGATCCGGATTCCATTCCCTGGACAACAAGGGGACTTCATTCCTTTATGGATGCCGTCGCTTTCGGAATGGGCAGCGGCTTCGGCTTGTATTATGATCCCGATCTGAACGGGGGGTCTTATGTATACGGAACAAGCAAGCCCAAGTTCAAAGAAGTGCTTACCTATCTGAACAAACTGTATACCGAGAAGCTGCTCGATCCCGATTTTGCTGTCAATACACATGAAAGCTGGGTTGAGAAGCTGAGCTCGGGCAAGTCGTTTTTCTACTACGACAACGATACGTTTGCCGCCAACTTTAACGACACGTTGCGGAAAGACGATCCGGAAGCCGAATTCAACCTTATTCCTTATTTGTCCAACAATGAAGGCAACAGCAGAGGCTGGTTGTATCCTAGAGGATGGATTACGCAAAGCTATGCCATCAGTTCCAAAGTGAAGGATCCGGAAGCCGTCATCAAGATGTATGACTGGTTATACAGCCCGGAAGGCGCTGTCGCCTCCAACTTCGGAATATTGGGAGAAACCTATGAGCTCGTAGATGATCAACCCGTATTTCTCGACGAGGTTATCGATAAGTACAAAACCGCTCCGGATCCGGCCCGGTCGATGCTGTCGGATATTGGAGGCGGATTGCTTGCCATCTCGCCGCTTGTCGACGAAAGAGCTTTGATGCAGACTTCCAATCCGGAAACGCTTGCATGGAGCGAGCAGTTGAAAGGGGATCCGGGAGCTTATGTCATTCCCGGCGTAGGGCCAAGCTTGACCAAGGAAGAAAACGAAAGGCTGAAACAGCTTGCAACCAAATACGTTCCGCTGGAGCAGGATGTGCTCAACTTTATTATGGGGACGAGGCCGCTCAGCGAATTTGACCAGTTTGCCGAGGAACTGGAGAAGAATGGAATACCGGAGCTCGAAAAAATTCATAACGACGCATTGGCACGAGTCGGGAAGTAGAGCAAAGCCATGAAATCGCCGATTACGAACGGATATGATAGGCGTATCAAAAGACCGCATTTGCAGGTGGAAATTAGCCACATCTTTGTGCCGCGCTGCGCAGCGGACTGGACATATGCTCATCACCCCCATATCGTCTATTTCAAAAACAGGCTGTATGCGATTTGGTCAAGCGGCCGGGTCCATGAAGACGATCTCGGACAAAGAGTGATGATCTCCAGCTCAGAAGACTTCCATCACTGGACGGAACCGAAGGCTCTGGTCGGTTCCCTTCAGGGCAAGCATTCCGAATTAGTGCTAACCGCAGCCGGCTTCTATCCGAACGACGATTCGCTGGTGGCCTATTTCGGACAATACGAATATCAATCGGAGCAGATTGTAAGCGGCGTGCGGAAGATGGAAGACAAAGGCCATATGGATACTTGCTTGCGCGCCGTTACGACATCGGACGGCGAATGCTGGAGCGATCCTGTTGATCTGGATTTGCCGATCGTACCCAATCACGGTCCGGCTCGAACATCAACCGGCAGGCTTATTATAAGCGGCAATATGATGTTCCCTTATTCGGATGATATGTCGGGTACGGGAGGGTGGAGGAAGTCGGGCATCTACGATCCGGCGCTGGAGAGTGAGGTATGGGACGACTCCGAAGCTTTATGGAGAGTGAAAGAACATATGGGCTGGCCGACGGTTCTGTGCGAGGGCTCGTGGTACGAGACGGACGACGGCAGAATTCGGATGCTGTTAAGAAGCAATACGGAGCATTTGTGGGTGACGGAAAGCATCGACGACGGAGCAACATGGACTTCGCCGAAAGAAACGTTGTTTACGGATAACGCTTCGAAATTCCATGTCGGACGATTGTCGGACGGCCGTTATTATTACGTAGGATGTCCGGACCCGCAGCCGAGATGGAAGCGTAATCCGTTGGTCTTGTCCTTGTCCGAAGACGGGATTCGCTTCGATCGGCACTTTATTCTTGGCAACGAAAGCTTCACCGCCAAGTTCCCGGGATCGTATAAAGGCGGAGATTACGGCTATCCCCACTCTCTCGTTCATGACGGGTACTTATACGTCGTATTCTCGATTTGCAAGGAAAGAATTGCCGTTATGCGCACCGCTATTGAGACGATTTGAAAAAATGGATTCGGGGGGGAGGAACACGATGAAGAAGATGAGGCTTCCGAAACTGAATCGGTTGTTTTACAAAATATTGCTTAGTTTTTTATCTCTCCTGATTCCGGTCCTTATCGTCGGCGCATTTACGTATGTTCATTTCCTGAGCAACATCGAAGAGGACAACGCCGAGAAGATTACCTTGAATTTGCAGTCTTCCGCCAGGACGGTAGACATCTATTTGAGAACCGTTCAGGGAACAAGCCTCAGTTTCTACAAAGATACCGTCGTAGGCAATTTACTGAAGCCGGATAAGGATTATACGACAGACGATAGAGCCGATCTCGTTAATTTGCTGGCGAGTCTTGGCAGCACACAGTCGATTATTTCCGATCTGGTGGAGAACGTAATCGTCTATATCGATGCGGACAAAGTGTATAGCGCGCAAGGGATAGACGATTTCCAACTGTTTTTCAATAAGTTCAATCAATACGAAGCCTATCCTCCGTCTTATTGGGAGGAGATGCTTCAATCGGACCAGTTGTTCGAAATGATGAAGCCAACCGTTGTCACGACGAGCCTTCATCGGAAGACGGTGCTGCCGATGGTGACCCGTCATCTAATTAAAGGCTATCATGCCGCACTGGTCGCCAATGTATCCGTGAACATGTTGAAGCTCACGGTTACGGGCAACGCGATATTCGATTCTACCCGTTATATCGTGACCGGAGCCGACGGCGAGATGGTCTTTACGAATGAATTTCCGGCATTCAATGAGCATGAGCTCGCCAGGCTGCAAGCGCTTCTGGAGGAACAGCATTCCGGTAAGGCGAGCATGATGATTGGCGGCACCCGCTATTCGGTTTCCTGGGCGAAATCCGATGTGTTCGGCTGGAATTATTACGCGATGACCCCCATTGGCGAATTTTACAGTCAAGCCAGAGGTATTCTGAATCTGATCATCGGGATCTGCGCCATTCTGGTTGTCGTCGGCTTTCTCTTATCGTTTCTGTTTACCTTCAGGCTGTACAATCCGATACGGAACATACGGGAAATTCTGATGAGGGAGGATGAGGACGTTCAACAAAGCGATCGCCAGGATGGGCGGCCGAATGAATTCGCGCTGATCGGCAGAGGGATTCATAAGCTTATCGAAACCAATCAGACGTTTCAAACCAAGTTGAATATCCGGTCGACCGAACTCGCAGATCACTTCATCAGCGGATTGTTCAGAGGGAACGAAAGCTCCGAGAAGGAACGGGAGGAAGTCTTTACAGAAGTGCTGGGGTTCAAAAAAAGCGGCCACCAGTGCTGTTCGATTCTATTTGATTTCAAACCCGTCTTTTATCGAGAGCTGCCCGAGGCGGATCGGCTGATGGTTCTAAGCAAAATGAAAAAGCTGATCTGGGCGCTGATGAATAAGCATGCGAGCTGCTATGTGCATACCGGCAAGGAGAACTTGTATGTGTGCGTCTTCAACGCCGATGACGACCCATCCGGGAGTTCAAGCATAAGGAAAGCAATCGAATCCTTCATGCGGGCATTCAGCTATGACGCCTTGTATTGCCAAATTACCGTCGGGCTTGGCCAGTTCCATTCCGGTAGCGATCGTATTCTCGCTTCGTACAGAGAGAGCATGTCCGCCCTTCAGGATAGACATCCTGCCGTCGACTTCCAAATCATCGAAGCCGGGGACAGTCATTCCTCATCCGATTATGATTACACCTACACCGACGAAAACAAATTGATAAACGGATTGCAACTGGGAGATTTCGAAGCGCTGCGGGAAAGTATCGAAAACATACTGAAAGAGAACGAGCAGAAAAATGTCTCTCTGTACGGATTCCACATGCTTGTAACGGAAATATACAAATCCGGGTTGAAATACTTGAATCAATTCGAGTTAAAATTCGATTGCATACTGACCGAAGAGGAACACGGCCGGTTAATCGATGCCGGAGAACTAACGACAGGGAAGGAGGAGAAGAAAGAGCTGGTGCTGCGGTTTTACCGCAGACTGAACGAAATCGCGGCCAACCGCCGCAAAGCGGTGGAATCGGCAGCCCTTGTCTCATCGATTATGAACTACATTGAAGAGAATTATAAGGAGGAGCTTTATTTGGAGAAAATATCGCTTCATCTGAAAGTTTCTCCTAAATATGTGTCGCGTGCGTTCAAGGAAAAGACAGGGACGGGCCTCATGGATTACATTCATTCGAAGCGAATCGGGAAAGCGAAGGAGCTTCTGGAGCAGTCAGACCTGCCTGTCAGCGAGATTTCGGAATCCGTAGGCATTTACAGCAGATCGACCTTTTTGCGGCTATTCAAAAAATCGGAAGGCATCTCGCCGAACGATTACCGGAAATGCAGGCGAATGACGGTTGATAGGAGCGAGCAGCAAGCGAAGGGGAAATAATAGAGGCAGCACAAGCATGCTGCCAATGAATTGGAGGAAGAACAAATGAATCCTAGTCTACTCTATTATGCAACTTCTATGGCGGACTTGAAAGCTTTCGGCGTACCGACGCAAAACATCGTTGTATCTCTGGCCGGCTATTACACGGTGAACGATGGAGGAGGAGGCCTCTTCTATTGGGACAGCGGCGCGACGGAAGCGGACAATAAAGGTACGGTGATTATACCGGATACCCTTCCAGGCACGGGAAGATGGAGAAGAACGTTAACCGACAGAGACTACAATGTGAAATGGTTCGGGGCGAAAGGGGACGGCGCGAACGACGACACGGCGGCCATTCAACTGGCGATAGACAGCCTGCCGGCAAGAGGCGGAACCGTGTACTTCCCGGGCGGCATCTATTCCATAACGTCAACAATTAACGTGGGGAACGGGGACGGAGGAACGAATTTCTCCACCACCAACGGTATTAAGCTTGTCGGCGAAGGCGCCTCCTTCGGCGTTGACAATCCCGACCTGAGGCCGACGGTCTTCGTGTGCAACGCGTCTATGCCGGCGGCAATCGACGTGAGAGGCCGGATATCCGATGTGCATATTGAAAATATTCACATCAGATGCTTATTTAATGCGGTTGTGGGAATCAAGCTTACTGCCGTCAGCGGCACACAGATGCGCAATGTCAAAATAGTGCACTATACCGATATCGGACTGTTTATTATGGGCGGCGACGCGCCTGTGGGCAATTATAATATCTTTAATGAATTCGATAATGTGAACGTCGCGTCAATTCAGGACAATTCCATCTGCTTATACATGGATGGCAATTATGCAGTACAGAATGATACCTGGATTACGTCTTGGCGCAACTGCAGATTCGACACCGTTGAATCCAAAAACTCCGTGTGCGCCTGGTTTAAATTCGTGGATTCCAATTCGTTCTATCGCTGCCACTTTGCATGTTACGATTCCTCCAGCAACGGAATCATTTTTGATGCGACGTCGAATGATAACTTTCCTTCCGGCATGGCCTTCTACGACTGCTCGATCTATAATACCGTCGTCTATGAAGATGCCACGCACAAAATCAGAAAAAATTATTTTTATGGAAACGGCACCTACGATAACGAAGCATTGCCGACCCACCCGAAACTGATCGGGTTTACGGACGACGGACGGAACTTTCATATGGCCTTGCAGCCGCTGGCGACAACGGCTGCAGGGGAGGTCGGAAACGTTCAATGGGTGAACAAGGGGCTGTCCGAATCTGTTGCGCTTCCGGTCGGAGGAAGCTGGGAATATGATATTCTGCTCGTCAATATAGCGACGGGCACCTTCAACCGCGTCGGGGGTATTGCAGCCGGCGGAACCGTGGTGAACAATACAGCCAATGTGTACAAATTCGCAAAAATAACGAAATTAGAGGAATAACCCTACTGAATAAGGATGGTTGGGAGATATGAATGATGCATAATCGGCTAAGCGATGTCATTACCGGTAAAGAAGCCAACTACATTATTCCGTTATTCTGGCTGCATGGGGAAGAAGAAGCTGTCATTCGTGAGGAAATGGCGCGGATCGACGAGTCGGGAATTAAAGCGTTGTGCGTTGAATCCCGGCCTCATCCCGATTTCATGGGGCCGTCCTGGTGGCGCGATATGGATGTAATCATGGATGAAGCCAGAAGGCGGGGCTTGAAAATCTGGGTGTTCGACGACGACCACTTCCCGACCGGACACGCGGCAGGGGCATTAAAGCATGCTCCAAGGGAGCTGAGGCGGCTATTCATCAAAGAGCATCATATCGATGTTGTCGGCCCGCTGCAGCATGCCTCCATCCCGGTAAAGGCGCCTATTGTCGGCTGGCAGACGGCGGACGAACGAGGCAATCGTCTGATCGGAGCGGCGGCTTACAAGCGGCGCTCCGGCTCTGGCGAATTGATCGCGGGCAGCGGAATTGACTTGAGCGGCTTCATCAGAGCAGACACGGTCTATTGGAATATTCCCGAAGGCTTATGGAGAATCTTCTTCTTCTCCGAGACGCCGACCGGCGGAAGCGAGCACGAGAAGGACTATTTAAATCCGATCGTTCCGGAATCGGTGCGTGTGCTGATAGATACGGTATATGAGCCTTTTTATGAGCGCTACAAGCAAGATTTCGGTCATGCGTTCGCCGGCTTTTTCTCGGATGAGCCGGGATTCAACAACGATAAAGAGGCTTCTTTCGAAGCGAAAATCGGCAAAAAGAATATGGTGCTGCCCTGGAACGCGGAGTTGGAGACGATCCTGAAGGAAAGATGGGGAACTGAATTCGTTTTATTCTTGCCGTTGCTTTGGCAGGAATGCGGTGCGGCAGCTTGGCCTGTGCGGTATGCCTTTATGGATGAAGCAACCAAGCTGTATGCGAGGCATTTCACCGATCAGATCGGCGATTGGTGCCGCAGCCGCGGCGTAGAGTACATCGGTCATGTCATCGAGGATAACAACGTGCATGCGCGGCTCGGTCCCGGACCTGGACATTTCTTCCGAGCGATGTGGGGACAAGACATGTCCGGCATCGATGTTGTTCTCCGGCAGATCGTTCCGGGCTTTGACGAGACGCCTCTGACCTGGATTGCAGGCGAGACCGACAGCGAGTTTTTCCATTACGGGCTTGCCAAGCTCGGTTCCTCTCTCGGCCATCTCGATCCCCAAAAACAAGGACGTACGCTGGCGGAAGTGTTCGGAGCTTATGGCTGGTCCGAAGGACTGAAGCTGATGAAGTGGCTGACGGATCATATGCTGGTCCGAGGGGTTAACTACTTCATGCCCCATTCGTTCTCTCTGAAGGAATATCCCGATCCGGATTGCCCGCCTCATCTGTATGCGGGAGGGAAGAACCCGCAGTATCGCTATTATCGTGAGTTGAACCGCTATACGAACAGGATGTGTCACCTGCTGAGCGGAGGACGCCATATTGCGCCGGTGGCGGTGCTGTATCATGCGGAAGCCGAATGGTCGGGGAATTGCATGCTCTTCCATCGCCCGGTTAAGGAATTGTTGCGAGGACAAATCGATTGCGACGTCGTATCGCCGGATATGGTTGTCAGGATGGCATCCGTCCATGAAGGCAAGCTTCATGTGAATATGGAGACGTTCGATTGTCTCGTCTTGCCTTACAGCGAGGCGCTGCCCATCCGGCTGTTGGAGGCCGTCATCGAATATGCGGCGCAAGGCTTGCCGGTGCTGTTCATCGACGGGCTGCCGCATCGTTCCAGCGACGGCGATGACGCGTCGGCTTTGCTCGCAAGGCTTGCCGGACAGGATCATATCGACACGGTTCCCTTGACCGAATTGACGGTCCGACTGAGGGCAATGGGTATCCATGATATCGAAGTGGAGGAGTATGCGCCGTATTTGCGCTACTATCATTATGAACATGACAATATGAATGTGTATATGTTTTTTAATGAGCATCCCTACGAGCGAATGCATGTGAATGTTCGGATAGCTTTGGAGGAGCGGATGTATCTGTACGATGCTTTTGCCAACCATTTAGAACCGTCGGAAGCAGTGTCGTCCGCACAGGGGATAACGTTCCCTTTGGAACTTCATCCATATGAGTCTGCTATTCTCCTGGCAGGGGATATCGGGCAGGATATTTCGCCGGATAGCAGGTCGAACCTCACTGCCGCGCAGCCGGATTCATTTATGCCGATAACCGGTCCGTGGGACGTGTCCATCGCGGGTTCAGAGGCGTATCCGCATTTCGAGCCATGGGATCAGCTTCACGTATTGGAGGATCTGAGCCGGCCGGAACGGCTTCCTTCCTTCTCCGGGACATTCCGATACGAAGGTCAATTCGAGTGGAAGCAAGAGGGAATCCCCCTCTGTCTGGATCTTGGTCATGCTTATGAAACGGTTCAAGTATGGATCAATGGAACCGATGCAGGGATCAAAATTAGCCCCCCTTACCGGTTCTTTATCGGAGATATGGATCTTCGAGAGTTGAACAAAATAACGATCGATGTGACGAACACGCTTGCAAGAGAGCAGCCTGACCCCTTTTCCCGTTTTGCGCCGCTCGAGCCAAGCGGATTGATCGGTCCCGTTCGTGTGCTATTCCGTTCATCAAGGCGAATGCACAATTATGCTAAGCGCCTATATTTTCCGCCAGAATCTACATAGTATAGTGTACCTAAACAAAAAGGAGTTGAACACTTTGAACTATGCAGCTAATGTATCCGGCGGTGCCAATCAGCACTATCCAGTTGCTGGCGCTTCGACCGGAGTAGGCGGTTACAATACAGTCGGTGCCATCCTCGTCCTCTTCATTCTTCTTGTCATTATTATACGCGTCGTATGCTGCTCTTACTAGTTCATGCCTTCCAGCGCGCGTGACAGCAATGATTGCCTGATTATACCTTCCACGGATTCACGCGGATAAGGATGAAGCTCCTCCCCAAGTGCATAGGCGCTTGGGGATTTCTCTCCCACAGCGGTATGCGGTAATGAACGGTAATGCTTAAGGTATGGGCCGCGTCTTGCCGACGGCTTTGAAGCGGGCAAGGCGAACGCACAATTTTCCGCATTGCCTATACATTATAGCGGAATCGACATAGGATACTGTACCTTCACTAAAAAAGGAGCTGAAAAACTTGAATTACGCAGCTAATGTTGCAGGAGCGGCCAATCAACAATACCCGGTCGGCGGCGCATCGTGCGGAGTCGGCGGTGCTTACAATAATGTTGGAGCCATTCTGGTACTCTTTATTCTACTCGTGATCATTTCATGCTCGTTTAGATTCTACTGAGTCGAAGAAAACAGGAAACCCCCAAGCGCAAGCGCGCTTGGGGGTTTTTGCGAGCGGAGGGCCCGCGGAATAAGTGCCTGACAAGCCTGAATTAGTTGCGGATTTCTGCAATCAGCTCAATCTCGACGGGCGTGTGGAACGGAAGATCACTCGTTCCGATCGCGGAGCGCGCATGCTTGCCGTTCTCGCCGAATACGTCGATCAGCAGATCGGAGGCGCCGTTAATGACATACGGCTGATCACCGAAGCCCGGAGCGCTGTTGACGAACGCCAGAATTTTGACGATTTTCACGACGCGGTCCAGATCGCCCAGATGCGCCTTCATCGCTGCCAGCAAGTTGATGACGACCTGGCGCGCCGCTTCCTGTCCCTGCTCGATCGTCAGGTCGGAGCCGATCTTGCCCTCGTACATCAGCACGCCGTCGATGCGGCAGTCGAATCCGGACGTATAGATCAGGTTGCCCGTTTGATTGACCGGAATGTAGGAAAATTTCGGTTCTGTTGTTTCCGGAAGCGTAATACCCAGCTCTTGCAGACGTTGTTCGATTCTAGACATGTTGTTCATTCTCCTTCGGTATCTGTAGTGAATTGTTGTTCCCTGTCCCCAGTGACAGGATGGATGAGGCTGCTTGCGTTAATGCGAGCAGCAGCGATGCGCCCGGATGAGGCTGCCTTCGCGCTTGTGCGTATGCCGGCCGTGCTCCATCGTGATGTGACCGCCGACAAGCGTCATCGAGAAGCCGTCCGGATACTGGCGCGGCTCTGCGAAGGTAGCCGTATCCTGAATCGTATCCATACTGAATACAGTCAGGTCGGCGGCGTAGCCGGGTACGATCAACCCGCGCTTGCCCAGCTTGAAGCGCTGCACGGGGAAGGAAGTCAGCTTGCGCACCGCCTGCTCCAGCGACAGCACGCCGTCCTGGCGCACATACTTGGCGAAGACGCGCGGGAAGGTGCCGTACGTACGGGGATGCGGCTTGCCGATCTCGCAGTTCAGGCTGTCGGAGGCGATCAGCGACTTCTCGTATGCGATCACTTGCTTTACGTCCTCGTCGGACATATGGAAGTAGACGATCGCGATCTGGCCGTTCTCCTCCAGCAGCAGATCCATCATGCAATCGACGGGATGCTGGTCGCGAAGCTCCGCAATCTCGGCGATATGCTTGCCTTCCAGATGCTTGTTCGCCTGCGACTGCAGCGCCGAGATGATAATGCTCTGCCAGCCGGTGGAGCAGACGAGATTGTCCCAATCGTCTTGCTCGCGGCTCAGCTCATCCTTGATGCGGACGCGCAGAGCGGGATCGCGGAAGGCGGCGAGCGTCGACTCGATGCCGCCCTCCAGCACCCACGGCGGAAGCACGGTTGTAAGCGTCGTCGAGCCTGCATTGTAGGGATAGACGTCGACAGTGACGTCCATGCCGCGCGAGCGGGCGGCTTCCACCAGCTCCAGCGCATCCATCACCTTGCCCCAGTTCGCGCGGCCGGCCGCCTTCAGATGGCTGATGTGGAGCGAGATGCCGGCTTGCTCGGCGATCCAGATCACTTCCTGGACGGAAGGCAGCAGATTGTTGCCCTCGCCGCGGATATGCGTGGACAGGAGGCCGTCGTACTTCGGCAGTACGCTGCATAGCTCCGCCAGCTCCTCACGGGACGTATAGCTGCCCGGCGCATACAGCAAGCCGATCGACAAGCCGATCGCGCCCGCCCGCATCCCTTCCTCCAGCAGCTCCTTCATCCGTGCGATCTCAGCCGCTGTGGCAGGGCGATTCTCGAAGCCCATGACGGCAATGCGAAGCGCGCCATGCGCGACATAGGTGGCGATATGCTCCGATGGATTGGAACGGGCGACGAAATCCATATATTGCCCGACCGTCTCCCACGGCCATTCCCAGCTGGTGCTGCCCAGCACCGGCTGCACATAAGTCTGCAGCAGCTCCGCCTTGCTGCGGATGAACGGCGCGGGGGCGAGCCCGCAGTTGCCGACGACTTCCGTCGTCACGCCTTGCTGCATTTTCACTTCGCTGTGGGGGTGATCGATAATCATCAGGTCGGAGTGGCAATGGCCGTCGATGAAGCCGGGCGAGATGATCTGCTTGCCGACGTCGATTACGCGATGCGCCTCTTGGTCGATATGCCCGACGGCCGCGATGACGCCATCCTTGATGCCGACATCGCCCCGATACCAGGGATTGCCGCTGCCGTCGACGATTTTACCGTTTTTCAATACGAGATCCAGCATGTTCAGCCAAGCTCCCTTCTCTTGTTCGCTACACTAGAAGTCCGCGTGCGGCTACCGCCGTTCTGGTCAAGGCGCCGTCCGTATCCTGCAGGTAGACATAGTTGTGCAAATTCACGGTGCTGCATATATGATTCGGAATAATCGCGATCATGTCGCCTACTTCGTACAAGCTGTCGGGCGTTACGGCGATGACGCCGTGCTCCTCGTTCATTCGCAGGAACACCGCCTCCTCATCGCCGACGATATGCCCGAAGCCCTTCAGATGAAGCGGCGCCTTGTCCGGCTGCACGTCCGTGGCGAACGTCTTGCTGCCGCCGTCGATGACGATCCGATCCGGTGCGGGACGGCTGACGACCGTCGCCCATACCGCGCCGGCGCAATCGTCCAGGGAGCACAGCCCGAAGGCCGCCTGCATCCGATCCTGATAAATATAGGTGCCAGGACGCACCTCGGTTATGCCATCGATCTCGGCGGCATACAGAGCGGTCGGCGAAGAGCCGACGCTCACATCACGAATGTCCAGCCCAGCAGCTCTCATCGCGCCGGCGACTCGGACCATCAACCGCCCTTCCTCGTGACCGGCTGCGCGCAAGTCCATCGTAGGCTCGCCCTGCAGCATGGCGCCGCGATAGGTGAAGATGCCGGTCAGGGACACGCCTTCAAGCGCCTGAATCTCCTTCGCAAGCTCTACAGCCGCTGCAGGATCTGCGCCCGTGCGCTGCAGGCCGGATTCAATCTCCAGCCGCACCTCCAGCACGCAGCCTGCGGCAGTCGCCGCGCGGGAGATCATCGCCGCCCCCGCAAGACTGTCTACGCCTATAATCAGGCGCACGCCCGACTTCGCAAGCTTGACGGCGCGTTCCAGCTTCGGCTGGCCTACGATGGGGTATGCGACGAACAGATCTTTCACGCCTGCGGCTGCCAGCACTTCCGCTTCTCCCAGCTTCGCTACGGTTATGCCGGCTGCCCCGGCCGTCAGCTGCCGCTTCGCCATCTCCGGCAGCTTATGCGTCTTCGCGTGCGGCCGCAGGCTGACGCCGAGCCGATTGATGGCCGCCGCCTTGCGAGCTATGTTGGTGTCGACCGCATCGCTGTTAATGACGATGCAGGGCGTCTCCACACCTTGCGCGAGCGTCCAGTCTCTACTCATCTTCTTTCGCCTCCTTATTGTTCTGATGATTTCGACTCTTCCAAATAGTTGTACAGCGTATATTTCGATATGCCCAAGTAACTGCAGATGCGCTCCCCCGACTTCTTGATCAGAAACGCTCCCTTCACATCCAGCAGCTGAATGAACCGTATTTTGTCCTCCTTGCCCATAAGTGCCGGTGGCTTGCCGATTGCTTCCTGCGCTTCCTGGATCAACGTATCCAGCAGCTCGTTCACATTGCTGACGAACGACTCCCGCACCGGGGCAAGTCCGCTTGCCGTCAACGATTGCAGCGTTTTCTCCGCGACCATCAGATCGGTAATGTCATAGTTGATGCATAAGGCTCCGATGATGGTCCCGGCGCCGTTCTTCATATAGATGGAGGTGGAGCGCAGAATACGCCCGTCGGCAGTCTGTGTGATATAGTTGTGCCGGTTGTCTCCGTCGGACGTTCCCCTCATAATCTCCAATCCCAGATTCGTGCCGGGATCGCCTACTTTGCGCCCCGTTACCTGTCCGTTCTCAATGACCACGATCGTGCTGTCGTAAGGTCTGGACCAGTCATGCACGACCACCTCGCAATTGTCGCCGAATTGGGCTGCAATCCCTTTGGCCAGCTCTGTCAGCAGAGGCAATTCCTTCGTTATCGATTCCATCTCATCCCCCCGGACCTGCATTTGCACCGCTTGATGAACACATGGTACTACGGAGCTTGCGAAAAATCAAACAAAAATTTTGTTATGCTAAAAAAAAGTATGGTACGTCTGTTGTGGCAAATAGTATAATGTGGCATGGTTATTGAAGCAGGATACACTCGTGAACGAAGGGGATGGGCTGATGCGCTGGATTAGCAGTTCATTGAAACGAAAGCTGTCGACATTGCTGCTGTTATCCGTGCTTGTGCCTCTGCTTGCGCTGGGACTGTTCGCTTACAATATGGCGGCTACAACGACGGAAGAGAAGGCGAAGCAAGCGGGGACGAGCCTGCTGCGGCAGGTAAGCACGAATCTGGAATTTATTGTGAAGGATATTGAAAATTTATCGATCTTTCTGATCGGCCAGAAGGACGTGCAGCAATACCTCAGCGCAACGGGAGACGATCCTATTGTGCAAACAAGAATGATTGAGTTTTTGTCTAATCTGGAATTCTCGAAAGCTTATATTTCCGATATTACCATTTACCCGTTGCAGCCATCGTATCCGCCGTTGTCCAATGCCACGATCTTCGATACGGGACTGACGGTAGAGCTGGACGAGCGAATCCACAATCATCAGACGACCAGCAAATTCTGGACGGAGAGATACAGGACGGAGACGGCTTCCGGGCCTCAGGATGTCATCTCGCTTATTCGTCCGATCAATAACTTATACGGCTTCAAGCAGCTTGGTACTGTGGTCATCAGTCTGGATGAGCGGGAAATTGCCAAAATGCTGAAACAGACGAAAATGCCCGGAGAGGGCTATGTCATGCTGACCAACAAGAGCGGCAAGGTGCTCTCCAGCAGCAATCCCGACATTGTTGGCAGGCATCTGGAGGAGTTGATGCCGGGCGTTGCACTGGAAGGGCAGGTAGGCACCTTTAATTATGGCAAGCGTGACGGGAAGGTAACGATTCTGTATGACGCCATTGACGACATGGGATGGACGCTGACCGGCGTGATGCCGTTCTCGGAATACCGGAATCAGAACAGCTATGTATTGCAGCTGATGGTCGTCGTAATTGCGGTCTCCGTGCTGCTTGTGGCTGTGCTTGTGCTTTATTTTGTTCAGAAAGTGACGAATCCGCTTGTCATGCTCGCCCAATTCCTGAAGCATTCCAACCCGGAGGAGCCGCTGCAGACGTATCCTGTTCAGACGATGGATGAAGTGGGCCAGCTCGTCAGAAGCTACAATAAGCTGAGCAATCGCATCGAGCTATTGACCGATCAAGTGAAGCAGGAGGAAGTGAACAAGAAGGAAGCGGATATGCAAGCGCTGCAGGCGCAGATTAATCCGCACTTTCTGTACAACACGTTGTCCTCGATCCACTGGATGGCGCTGATGAGCAGGGAAGAGAAGATCGCGGAGATGGTCGGCAGCTTGAGCGACTTCCTCAGATTCAGCTTGAATAAGGGAGAGGAATTCTGCACGGTAGAGCAGGAATTCGCACACGCCAACCATTACGGGAACATCCAATCGATTCGCTTCCCGGACAAGTTCACGCTCCATATGGAGCTTGAGCCGGCACTGAAGGGGCAGATTATGCTGAAGCTGCTGCTGCAGCCGCTCATCGAGAACGCGCTTATTCATGGCATTCAGAAGGGACCGGGCAAGGGAGAGATCCATGTGAGCGCGAAGAGTACGCCGGGCGGCATGCTGTTCAGCGTCGAAGATACCGGAGTAGGGATGGATGCGGACAAGCTGGCCGAATTAAGAGTTCGGCTGGAGGATGCGAAGGATATGAAAGAAGAGAAGGTGCGCTTGGAGAAGGGAAGTTACGGATTGCGCAATGTGAACAAGCGGTTGCTGCTGCATTACGGCAGTCTGTCCGGGCTGCAGATTGCCAGTGCTGTGAACGAGGGAACCCGGGTAACCTTCTATATACCGATGACAGGAGAAGGGGAGGAATAAGCATGAAGCTGCTTATTGTGGACGATGAAGTCATTATTCGAACGGGGCTGAGCACGGTTATTCAGTGGGAGGATTACGGCTACGAGCTGCTTGAGCCGGCTGCTTCTGCCGAGGAGGCGCTGGCCCGGATCGGCAAGGAGATGCCGGATATCGTGCTGACGGACATTCAGATGACCGGACTGACTGGCCTCGATCTGGCCGGAGAGATCAAGCGCCAGCTGCCGGACAGCGAAGTCATTATATTGACAGGCTACGATCAGTTCAGCTATGCCCAGCAGGCCATTCGCGAAGGCGTAAGCGACTACCTGCTGAAGACGAGCCGCCCGCCGGAGATTCTTGGTGCCGTGAACGGCGCCCGCCACCGGATCGTGTCCCGCTGGGAATCGATGCGGCGCGACGACTTGCGCGACCGGATGATGGAACGGCTCGTGACGGGCAACGGGTGGGAGGAGCGCTCGCTGGAGCAGGCGGTGAAGCTGTTCCCCAAGCTGCGGCTGCTGGAGCCGGGAGGCTATCAGGTCGTGCTGCTTAACGCCACTGGCTGGGGGGAAGAGAACGGCTATAACCGGCTGCTGCTGTTCGCTGTGCACAATATGCTTAACGAGCTGATGGAGGACGGAGAAGTAATGCTGCGGGAGAAGGATATTCTGGTTGTGCTGCGAGACCGGCATGGAGATGCTTTGACGGGACAGCTGGACCGATATATGTCCTCCGTGGAGCGGAAGCTGAAGTGTACATTGTTCGCGGCAGCGGGAGGAGCCGTCTCCGACAGGAGCGGACTGAACGATTCCCATGAGCAGGCGGCATATGCGATCTTGTTCCGCGGCATGCTGACGCACAGTCATCTGATCACATACGGGGAAGTGAAGGCTCGCAAGGGTGGGCCTACGATGTGCACGAGCGAGGAAGAGAAGGAGCTGACGGCCCGGTTGCAGGGAGGCGACGAGACGGCCCTTGCCCAATGGGCAGAGGAAGCGGTGTCCGCCCATATTATGGACGAGCAATCCACCCCGGAGTCGCTGCAGTCGTTCATCCACTCCATCTTGCTCTCCGCGCATCGCTGGGCCGAGCGGATGCTGGCGATGATCGGCGACGCGTCGTATGCGGACAAGCTGCCGCAAGGCGTTCCGCTTATTCCGCTCGGACAAGTGGCGGACAGAGGCAAGGGCATTCTGCTAGAGCAGCTGAAGGAACTGATGAAGCTGTATCGCAGCGCATCCGGTCACGAGGGAGTGCCCTATATACACAAGGCCATCGCCTACATTCACGACCATCTGGACAAGGATTTGACGCTGCAGCAGGTCGCCAAGCATGTGCATCTGACGCCGAATCACTTCAGCGAGGTATTCAAGCGGGAGACGGGACAGACGTATATTGAATTCGTCACCCGTGCCCGAATTGAGCGCGCGAAGCAGCTGCTGGACGAATCGCCGGTGAAGGTGAGCGAGATTGCGGTCAGTGTCGGCTATAGCGATATTAAGTATTTTGGGCAGCTGTTCAAGAGATATACAGGCTACACCCCGTCGGAATACCGGGCGAGGGAATAGGGATGTGACGTAGAGGCAATGAGCTTAAACTGAAAAAAACCTACCCCTGTTCCGAACTTTGTCCCCTGCCCCATATTGTCCTGTTTCACTATACTGGAATTAAATAACGCGAAGGGGGAAACAAGACATGAAGAAAACGTTATCAGTATTCCTTACGGTTACCATGATGGCTGCTGCGCTGGCTGCATGCGGCGGCACTTCCGACAACAAAGGCGGCTCCGCTGCGAACGGCAATAAGCCGGCAGATGGAGGCAAAAAAGAGGAGAAGGTTGAAATCTCGCTCTGGCACAACTTCACAGGCGATGATCAGCGAGCTGTGACGATGCGTGAGATCATTACCGAATTCGAGAAGGCCAATCCGGACATTACGCTCGATATTCAAGCGATTCCGCCGGACGGCTACAAAACGCGTCTGAAAACAGTCGCTGCCGCTAACGAAATGCCTGACGTATTCATCATGTGGCCGGGCGCCATGACGCAGGAATTCGCTTCCGGCGGACTGATCCAGCCGGTCAACGATCTGCTTGATGCGAACAAGGAGTGGACAGACGGCTTCATCGACAACGCGTTCGGCGGCTTTACGATCGACGACAGCATCTACAGCGCGCCTATGAGCTTGACGCCGACTTCCATCCTCTACTATAACAAATCGATTCTGGATGACAACGGACTTTCCGTTCCGAAGACGTGGGACGAGCTGATGAATGCGATCGAAGTGCTGAAAGCAAAAGACATTACACCGATCGCGCTTGGCAACAAAGCGGCTTGGGTAGCGCAATCCAGCATCTTCAGCTCCTTGGCTGACCGTGTAACAGGCTCCGAGTGGTTCCTGAAAGCTTCGAAGCAAGACGGCGCATCCTTCACCGATCCTGAATTCGTCGATGCGCTGAACTACATGAAGCAGCTGGGCGACGCAGGCGCGTTCCAGGAAGGCTTCAACGCGATCGACCACACGCAAATGGAAATGATGTTCGCACAAGGCCAATCCGCGATGATGATCGACGGCGGCTGGGCGCTGACGCAGCTGGCGGCTAATGCTTCCGAGGAAGCGATTGCACAGATGGGCGCAACCGTTCTTCCTTCCATCCCAGGCGGCAAAGGCGAGGCGAACGCTCTGGCCGGCGTTGTCGGTGTAGGTCTCGGCCTTGGCAAAGACGCTACAGGAAGCAAGAAAGATGCGGCTCACAAGCTGATCCTGGCCATGTCCGGTCCTGAGGCTCAGAAGCGTACGCTGGAGAGCAACCAGCTGGTCAGCTACGATCTGGAAATTGATACAAGCAAAGTAACGCCGATCTTCGCTGAAGTATACAACCTGGTAAACAGCGTACAACTGACTCCGGTATATGACGGCGTACTGACTTCCGCAGGAGCTGACGCCGTGAACAACGGTCTGCAAGAGCTTCTGATGGGCGGCGATCCTGCAGCGATCGCGAAGAAGATTCAAGACGCTCAAGCGAAGGCGCTGGCTCAGTAAGCGGTACTTGGCGGGAGGGGACGCTCATACGCTCGTCATGGGCATCCATGAGCATCCCTCCTGGCCAAGATTTGAGTTGTAACGGTTGTGAGAGAGCTTATATGATCAGAAGCTGCACGAAAGATAATTTAACGGACGTAGCAGAGCTTATCATATGACATCGTCATCAAGGTTAAGGCCATTCATGAGAAATAGCGCTACTCATGACCGTTACATTTCAAATTTCTAGATAATCCGCAAATAGCGTTAGTGGCATCCGTTAGCCAGACAGCGACCAGCAAGAGCAAAATTACACGACTGAGCAATTATAAAGTTATCATGCCAGGAGGGATGTTCATGTCACCGTCATTGCGCAGCAGAGGATTTATTGCAGTTGGACTTCTTCCTTCACTTGCCATATTCGCATTTTTTGTCATCATTCCGCTTATATGGTCCGCTTATTACGGCTTCTTCTCATGGAAGGGCATCGGAGCGATGAAGTTTATCGGCTTCGACAACTATATTGAAGCCATTAATGACCGTTTATTCTGGGTCGCGTTCAAAAACAACATGATGATCGTAGCCGCATCCGTATTCGGACAGGTTCCGATCGCGCTCATATTGGCGCTGTTCCTGCTCAAGAACGGCTGGTTCCAACGGTTCATCCGATCTGCCGTCTTCATGCCGATGGTGCTGTCGGCTGTCGTTGTCGGCATCATCTGGGGCTACATCTACCATCCGCAGATCGGCGTATTGAACTTCCTGCTGGACTACCTGGGGCTGGAGAGCTGGAAGCAGCAGTGGCTGACAGACCCGAAGGTGTCCATGTACGCCATTCTCGTTCCGATTATCTGGCTGAATGTCGGCCCGTATCTGATCCTGTTCATTGCGGCACTGCAGAATATTCCGAGCGAGATTGACGATGCGGCAGGCATTGACGGCGCGGTAGGCTGGCGCAAGCTGATCTACGTGAAGCTTCCGATGATCTGGGATACGATTAAAGTTGCCGTTGTGCTCTGTATCGCGGGCAGCTTGAAGGCATTCGACCTGATTTATGTCATGACGGGCGGCGGCCCTGCGAATTCGACGGAGCTGCTGGCGACCTATATGTACAATAATACGTTCAACATTTACCGCTTTGGTTACGGTAGTGCCGTATCGACGCTGATCATCATTATTAGCTTGGTGATGATTGCGGGCAGCCAGTATTTGATGAAGACGAAAAAATAACGGAGGAGGTTATCTCTTATGTCTGCTTCCACAACGAATGGAACTTTGCAACCTGCCGCTGCAGCCGATCCCGGCAAAAGCTGGCTGAGAAGAGGCAAGGATGGCCTTACTGCCGTCAGTCTGACCATTTACGCGCTGGTTACGCTCTATCCCTTAATCTGGTTGTTCATCAGCGCATTCAAAACAAATGAAGAATTTTACGCAAGCCCGTTCGGTCTTCCTGCGAAATGGAGCCTGGAGAACTTCACGCGCGCTTGGGAAGTGGCGGATATGGGGACAGCGTTCGTGAACTCCTTTATCGTGACGATGCTGGCGCTTGTTATTACACTGTTGCTGGGCGCGTTAACGGCTTACGTCTTGTCCCGCTTCCAGTTCAAGGGCAAAGTGCTGACAATGGGCGTATTCATGCTCGGCTTGCTCATTCCGATTCACAGCACGCTCGTTCCTTTGTTTATCGTGATGAACAAGGTGAACATTCTGGACTCTTACGCCGCGCTGATCTTGCCTTATACGGCGTTCGAGCTTCCGCTGGCGATCTTTATCTGCGTAGCGTATATGAACACGTTCCCGAAAGAGATTGAAGAAGCGGCCATGATCGACGGCACGGGCTACTGGGGCATCTTCCTTCGCATGATGCTGCCGCTGTCTCTTCCGGCGCTCTCGACGATTGGCATACTGGCGTTCCTGCGGTATTGGAACGACTTCGCATTCGCGCTCGTGTTCATCAACAGCCCCGAGCTGAAGACGCTGCCGCTGGCTCTATCCGTGTTCGCGACAGGCTACTCTACGGACTATAAGCTGACCATGGCGGCTATGGCGATTGCTGTCATACCGACGATTATCATCTATCTGATCTTCCAGGAGCAGATTATGAAGGGCATGACGGCCGGCTCGGTGAAAGGTTAATCATAAGTGCGGGTTCGGCGCTGCAGGCAAGATTTCTTGCTTGCAGCGCTTTTTTGTCGTTGGGGTCTGATCGTGATGGATGTTCGGCAGCGTGAAATCAGTTACTTGACGATTGCGGAAATAAGAAGTAATGATCAGCAACACATACAATAAATAAATCCATCCAGGATAGGGATAGTTGTACGATTTTTCGTACAACTATCCCCTTCATCACGTTGGCATTCTGGTGTTTGTATGAAATATCGTACAAGATTTACCCATTAGTCTTTTAGCCTCGTCATTTTATAC
>NZ_JAOQJC010000033.1 GCF_025567625.1 Paenibacillus sp. J5C2022
GGGTTCGTGAATACAAGAACGTTATAAGAAATCCCCGCAGAACATAAAAATCATGAAAGAAGGTGCATGAAGTGAATTATAAGGCCGTTGCACTTGATCTGGATGGAACTTTATTAAATTCACATGGTCAAATTAGTGAAAAGAACAGGGAGAAAATAATCCAATTATCAGATGCTGGTGTTTTACTTATACTAGCCACTGGAAGGTATTTTGTACAAATGACTAGAATTCTTGACCAATTGAATTTTACTGGATTATTAATTTCAACAGATGGAGCCGCAACAATTGACGTTGGACAGAAGAAAGTCCTTAACGTGAATTCCTTTCCAGTTCAAGATGTGGAAGAAACTATTCGGATTTGCCGGGAACGAGATATACATATTGCCGTGAATACTCCTTTTCAATATTATGTTGAAACGGTCAGTGATTTTCATAAAGCACATTATCAAAAGTACGAGACGATGTGTGAAATTACCACTGATCTCCTACAAGTAAAAGAGCAGATTATAAAATTAGTTATTTCGGATCATCGATTTGCAAATGGATGGCAACATATCGAGTATGGAGAACATTTAAGGAAACGAGCAGACGGAGAACATTATAAAGAAATCGTACATCAAAACACCTTCAAAACAAATGCCTTACGGTATGTATTAGATCAATACCAGATTGCTCCTGAAGAACTGATAGCTATTGGGGATTATACTAATGATATCGACATGCTTCAATTTGCCGGGATGGGGATAGCCATGGGAAATGCTCCGGACGAGGTAAAGAGAATTGCTAATGATGTGACAAAGACTAATGATGAGGATGGAGTTTGCTTCGCTTTGGAGAAATATTTTGTTTTGTAACGCTTCGAGGGCGGGGACATCTTATAACACCGTATTCACGCTGCGTCGACTCCGTCTCCTAGGTCCGGACCGAAGCAGGAAGAAGAGGTTTCGAAGAAGATAATTCAGTAGCAGGGAAGCTTATTGAGCCGGACAACCCTGCACTGCCTAACCGCGTCGCGGCCACTCCCTCCGGTCGTTTAAGGCAGTGAGGGTTCGTGAATACAAGAACGTTATACGAAAGATCTGAAAACCCATTAACTGCAAATTCCAAGAATATAAATTCTGCTTCAGAAAGGATTCTTATGAAACTGGTGATCATATTCGGTCCTCAAGCCGTTGGGAAAATGACGGTTGGCCAAGAGTTAGAAAGAAAAACGGATCTAAAACTATTTCACAACCATATGACAATCGAACTTGTGTCACATTTTTTTAGTTATGGAAGCAAATCTGGAAAGCGGTTAGTTGGACTATTCCGAAAGGAAATATTTGAAGAAGTAGCTGCCAGTGACTTAGAAGGTTTAATATTTACATTTGTTTGGGCTTTGGATCTCCCAGGAGATTGGGAGTACATTAAAAACTTGACTCATATATTTGAATCAAAGGGAGGAAGTGTATATTTAGTAGAACTTGAAGCTGATGTAGAAGTAAGACTAGAACGGAATAAAACCGAAAATCGCTTGTTACATAAACCGACTAAAAAAAATCTCGAACAATCTGAAAGTGATCTTTTAAGAACAATGGAAAACCATAGACTAAATTCGCTTCCAGGAGAATTTGAAGAGTCGAATTACATGAAAATTAATAATACGAATTTAACACCAGAAAAAGTAGCAGACATGATAAAAGATCGATTTAAAATCTAGAGAGCGTTTGAGGGAGAATTCAAAGAAGTCAGATCCTTCGTATAACAATGCATTATACGAACCACTTTTTGACTCCTCAGAAATGCCTGAATCCCTTATCCCATAAGGCTTTATACCATTCTCCTACTTCGCTTTTCTCGCTTCGTCTTCGCATAACTTTGATTATTTCAGCTAAGATATATGAACCAGGCGCAAATGGGATATACGCAGAAAAAGATATACGCACCTGATTTTTACGTGATATACGAAGCTGATAAATTGAGCATATCTTGTAATTGGACGATCCGCAAGTGTATGATTTTTTTGTTTAAATCGGCGGTACAGAACCCTATACGGGTTTCTGTGCTGCCGTTTTTTGTTTGCCCGAAAAAGATTATTAAAGGTTAGGGTCCGATTTCATTTCAAAAATGAACAGGGAGGTAGAGGGGGATTTCCTTCGCGCCCTTTGAAAATTACATATCTATCTTATCCAGTACGTTCCTCGCATGTCCCGAAGGGGAAAGCCGTTCTGCAGGTACGCCACGACCATCTTAATAGGATGCGAGCGATCACTACTAATGCAAAAAATAAATGATGGCATCATTTAGGCGATGATTCATGTGGAGGGATAATGATACTTCCGTCTAGCCACAGTTATCGCAATGGGGGCGGCTTGCAGTGATCCTGGGAGAGGCGACAGCCTATGAGGACGGTTAACCGCCGTTTGCTGGATGAGTTTATTATAGTTGAACGATACATATCTGTGTTATGAATTCAATTGATTCACGTGTTCAATGAATTCAAGCATGTGAAGAGCGTGGTAACAATGCCTTTTTGCCTTCAGTCGCGAAATCAATACCAAGATTGACATCTGTTATGGTTTGCAACCCACCGCCTTTTGATTGAAGCAGGCAATTACTTTAACGAAGTCGAAGCGTATAGTAGCCACTGTTTTTAAGAATGTAGCCATGTGACTTAACAAAATCAATTAGAGATGTAGAATTCGTTAATTCTCATTGGAAATAAACTTTTGATTGTTCTACAATTTGTTCCCTCCATTTCAAATTGAATGTTACTCTTTACAAAGATACATACTTTTGAAATCAAAACATATGTTTGGAAGGTATTGGGTACATCGGCGTAGAATTATGTCATTATATGCGGTTTTTTAGTTCGGAAGTCTCGATTTAATTATCAATAATTCATGTTGCGGCTTAAAAGGCGGGGGGTTGCAGATGATAAGGACTCGTTATGGTAGTTATAATGGTGATACCTGGGAGGAAGCATGCCAGCTTTTTCTTAAAAGAAAATATGAAATAGACGGATATCAAGAAATGTCTGCACATACCCATGGTGATTTAGGGGTTGAGGGGTTTACAAGGAGCGGTATTGTCTTTCAGTGTTATTGTCCCGATGAAGAATACGAAAGCAGAAAACTGTATGAGGCACAGAGGGATAAAATTACTACTGACCTCAATAAGCTCTCAAAAAATAAGAAGGAACTACTTCGATACTTAGGGAATACGAAAATAAAAAAATGGATATTTCTAACACCTATCGTAAGAAATAAAGAACTCATCTCTCACTGCCAAGAGAAAGCAAGGGAATTTAGAGAGAAAATAGATTTGAAGGAAATACTAGATGATGGATTTGACGTATTGGTCCAAGATGAAGAATTCTTTGTAGAAGAGATGCTTTATGTTAAAGCGGTACTTAATGAAAAAATAGATGTCAACGTGGCTACTCCAAGCGTTCAGGAGGTAATTAATTGGAAGGAATGTGAGGCAGAGTCGGTTCAAATATTGTTTAAAAAAATTGCAAAGTTATTCGAGGGAAGTAGTAACGCCAGTGTTTTAACTAATAGATATGTTGACCTTGTTATTAGGAACTTAATTAAGGGCCAGAACGTCATGAATGAATTACGCGATAGTCATCCCACTTTATTAGAGAAGGTAGTTCGCATTAAAAGTGGGATAGAAACACATATTGAACAGGAGTTACTATTGACAAGTCTTCAGCCAAGGGAATTCATTAAATCAATTCAAGAAAAATATAGATCGGCTTTGGAAAGCGAGTCTTTTGGTAAAATGATTTCGTTTGTTTTACAAGAAGATTTTATGAGAGAAGCTGAATCAGACTGGTTAGTACGTTGCCCACTTGACTTCGAGGAAGTGAGTTAATTGGATTTACCGTATGAATATGCAAAAAAAATCATATTTACTCGTAGAAAGATACCTGTATCCCCGGAGTATAGGCCTGTAACTAAAGTTGCGCAAATTGTTTTAATTCTTTTCATGGCCTCAAGGGGTAAAAGTGCAAATTTATTAAAATTCCAATTATTAAATTGGGCGTTTAAATTATCAGAAAGAGGGGAAATCCTCCTGGAACTCATCCAGGACCCATTAATAACCCCTCCTTTCATAAGCATGGACCCAAGTGTCAATAGAGCGCTTCAATTTGCAGTTGCTGACAAGCTAATTACTTTTAGTCACACAACAGGAAAGTTTACATTGAGTTCTAAAGGGGAAGAATTTGCTAAAGCAATCATGAAAGAAGCGGATGTTCTTACATCAGAAAAAAAATTGTTGAAAAAAGTTAGATTAAATATTACTGATAAAGTTATTTCAATTTTATTTAAAGAGAGGGCACGCTAAAATGCCACAATTAATAATTGATGCATTAAAACTGAATGTTTTAACTGATAACGGCTCATTTGAGACTTTTTCCACCTTCACAAAAGGGCTGAATATAGTAAGAGCAAAAAATTCTACCGGAAAAAGTTCACTCATGAACGCTATATTATACGCATTAGGGATAGAAGAATTGCTTGGCGGAATAAATGGAAAAACAATGAAACCAGTTTTAAGGGAAGAGTTAACTTATCAAGGTAGTAAATTTAAAGTATTAGAATCCAATGTTGAACTACAAATTTCTAATTCTAAAAACGAGAGTATTACAATAAGAAGATGGATTATAAGCACCGCAAGGGAGGAACGATTAATCGAAGTTGAATTCGGTCCTTCATTAACGTCTTCGACAGTATTCATAAAGCAAGATTTTTATGTTCATCTCGGTGGCTCAGCTCAAAATGAAGCAGGATTCCATTCGTTTTTGGTAAAATTTTTAGAATGGGAACTTCCATTTGTTCCATCGTTTGAAGGAAAAGAACGATTACTTTATATTCAAACTTTGTTTCCGCTTTTTTTTATTGAGCAACTAAAGGGGTGGAGCACTTTCTATGCTCAACCTTCAACTAACTATGGTATAAGAGAACTTTCTACAAGAGCAATAGAATTCATACTTGGACTTGATGTTTTACAGAATAGCAAGCAGAAAGAGGAACTACGGATTGAAAAGGCGTTGATTTCGCAAGAGTGGTCGAATCTTATTAATGCTATTAAAGAAAAAGCAAATTCAATTGAAGGAACCGTCGTAGGATTGCCTGATAAACCTGAGCTACTGTCTTCCTATGAAATTTTTGTGTATGACAAAAATCAAGATCTAATTAACTTAGATGAGAAAATTTCTGATAGTATTCGCGAGTTTAATAAAAGGTCAAATGTAGTAAGGAGTGTAAAAGATGTTGAGGATGAGCATGAAAAAAGGATAGATGGAATTGAAGAAAAAGTTTTGGTTCTCCAAAGTGAGGCTAATTCAGTTAGACAAGAAATTAATTCGAGTATTATCAATCAGAATTCTTTAGAAGAGAACATGAGACAACTACAGCAGGATTTAAAAAGTAATCAGGATGCAAAAAGATTGTTTGATCTTGGTTCGGATAAGAACTTATACGTTGCACAAGGAATTTGTCCGACTTGTAATCAAAATATTCATGAAACTTTACTTCCCCAAGATATACAGTTTCAACCTATGTCAATTGAGGAAAATATCAAGTTTATTAAAGATCAGTTATCTACTTTGAAATTTGCACTTAGTCAATCACAGAATGTAATAGATAGCAAGAATAGAAGGCTAAGAGCTATTACAGTGGCACTTGAAGAAGAAAGGAAAAGACTACGAAGTTTGAAGTTAGAGCTAAGAGAAGATCCCCGAATGGTCTCTAATTTAGACGTTGAGGAAACAATTAATTTGAAATGGAAAGTAAAGGAACTTCAAGAAGCAAAAAATGATTTTGATGAATTAGATAATAAACTTGATTTTTTAAAAGAACAATGGGAGCAATACTTAAAAAAAGTGAGTAAGATTCCAGATGAGTTCTTCTCAAAACTAGATAAAGAGAAGTTAGAGGTTTTCGAAAGTAAATTTAGAGCCTACTTAAAAGATTTTGGTTATAGTAGTACTCCATTAGAAGATATCGAGATCTCATTGGATAAGTATACACCTCTGGTGCGTGGATTTGACATTAAATTTGACTCTTCTGCCAGTGATTTTATTAGGTTAAAATGGGCATTTACATTGACAATGCATTATTTAACTAATCATCTTGGTGGTAATCATCCCCGAGTAATATTAATGGATGAGCCAGGTCAACAGCAAATGAATATAAAAAGTACTGAACAACTGTTTAATTCTTTGTCAAAAATAGGTGGCCAAAGTATTATTGCTTCCTCGTTAACTTTGGGGGAAATAAAAAGTATTACCCAAGGATTAACTGTAAAAATCATTGATTTAGGAGACGAGTATATAATAAAACCGTATACTATTTAAGATAAATTTTTGGCTTAAGGTTTTATTTGAATCAAAAATAGGTGAAAAAGTAATGGAAGAACTAATTATTAATATAAAGGCTTTAAAAGATTTCCGAACTGTGAGTTATTACACAGCACACTTACGGCTGCCTCTCTGGCGTATTTTTAGTGGTACTAAATGGAACGGTATTCCGTTTTTTTTGAAATCAATATGCCGTCATATTAGTTGCTTGATTGAAGAAAGTGGGTTGTCCCAAGGCGAGGTAATACAGTATATTGCTAACTCGGAAGATAATCCTTCTTATTTCTTTGTTTCACAATGTATTCTATTATATGGTACATCACAAAATCTAAACGAATTAGAAAGATATAATATTGCAGACAGAGCAACGGATTTGCCAGCCGATATCACCATTGATGTAGGAATATTATCTTGTGCAGTTGCATGCTTTGTTTTAGATGGGAACAGATATAGTGACTGGGATTTTCGTTCTATTGTAAATGAAGAACGATTTGCATATCAAACCAATGATTATAAATTAACCAAAGTATCTAATATAGATTTTAACCAAGACGGTTTTGTCTATGATGGCAAATACTATTTATATAACGGATTTATAGATCGAGAGCCAATTGAGTTTCTAGATAAAATGCCAGCAGTGTTCAATTTAATGATTAACTGTATTGATTTAGAAGCGGCTGATTTTTATTTGAGATTAGATGAGAGACTATCCGTTCCTCTAAAAGAGGCAAATATTTCACATTTTCTACAGTTTGAAAAGTTTAGGGGAATATCATTTCGCTTTTCTGATACAAAACTTGATAAGTTGAAAAATATTACGGTACATTATAATCCTGAGACGTATGATAAACTACTCATGGTCATTAAAAAGGATTATGACGTGATTGCTAATCAAGAATTTTGGCATATTGAAGTGGAGCAGTTACCGTTTATCGATAGAACTGAAAGTAAAGGGAACATTAAAACGATATTTGTTCACGGGAAATATTATCCCGTAAGAAGGGTATTTACTCATGTAGATTTCACTATAAATCAATATCCATTTGAAGAATATAGTGAAAAGCAAGATGATCATTCTAATAAAGAAATTCAAATTGATTATTATACAACTAAGGAATGTCATTATAAGGTTTGGTGTGTTGAAAACATAGACATAAGTGAAGAGCTTTGGTATAAACTCACAAGTGTGTCTTTGCCATCAACTTACAGAAGGCTATTTGATGAAATATTAGAGAAGATGTAGCATTTTGTTATAGTTCATGTTCTTATTCCCAACCCAACACAAAGCGATTGTCTCGGAAGCGACGGTGGTGGCCTATCTGCGTCAGTCAATTTTTCGGCTGTATGTCCAAAATAAGCCGCTTTCGGTAACACAAATTATTCATTCTAAGCAAGATTCGTCCTCTACTGACGCAGATTCGCGGGCTTCTTAGGCTTAAGAACTTTTCACAGCCCAGTTGAATAATAAATAGATTTTTATACATTTCAAGTTTGGTATATTGAACATACAAAAAGGGGCGATTTCTGAATGAGTAAATATGGGTATGATATTATAAATGGGGAAAAAGTACCGCAATTAGTAGTTACTGATGACTATGAAATATTCGGAGAACATTCAGGTACTGTTCACGTAGAAAACGGAACATTGTTCATCTCTGGAAAACTATCTGGAACATTAATAGTCTATGAAGGTGCAAGTGCAATAATAAATATAGGTGGAAAACAAAGTGGTACAGTTTCACTATATGAAGGTGCTATTGTACAAATCAAAGGTAATTTAAGCGGAACAACATCTATTCCATTAGGAGCCAAAATCGTTATTGAAGAAAGTGCGAGGATGGTTGGTACTACAACAAATAATGGATTTGTGGTTATACGTGGTGTATTTGCGGGAGCTACATCAGGAAATGGCGAATTTATTATAGAGGGTAACGGTTATATTAAAGAGCCAACTATCCGAAATGGAATTCACTATTATGAATAGTAATTTGATGATATCATTCTTAATATATTTGGTGCTTCAATAGGTGTTGTGTGCGTAGACCTAAAGAAATTATATTATTGTTGAATAACGAGTGTTCCATAATCGAGCGCAATAATTAAATAAACGTATCCCTGAATCAGGCAGGTATGATAGTTGAATTAAAAATGGGTTATTCAATCAAATAGTGACTCCGTTCTACCGAAATTGTTGATTTAGAAGCTTAATAATTGATTCTCCAAGAGAACACCCTTTTTGCGGCGTTCTCTTTTTATATAGATACTATTTAAAAAGCCGGTTGCACTGAAAATATCAGAGCAACCGGCTTTTTGCGTGAAAGGAGAAGTGTACATGTCAAAAATAATTGCACTCGCCAATCAAAAGGGTGGCGTGGGCAAAACGACGACGGCAGTTAATCTAGGAATCGGTTTAGCCGCTAAAGGAAAAAAAGTACTGCTAGTCGATGCGGATGCACAGGGCAATTTGACCGATGCTTTAGGATTTAACGAGCCAGATAGTTTGCCTGTGTCGTTAGCTACTCTGTTAAGTAAAACGATGATGGAGGAGCCTTGTGAATCATTTGAAGGTATTTTACATCATCATGAAGGTGTTGATCTTATGCCGGGCAATATTGAGCTATCAGCAGTCGAAGTTTCCCTAGTAAATACAATGAGCCGGGAAACCATAATGCGTTCTTATCTTGAAACTGCAAGAGCAGATTACGATTACATCCTGATTGACTGTATGCCTAGTCTTGGTATGATGACGATCAATGCTTTAGCAGCGGCAGATAGCGTCATTATTCCCGTACAGGCGCATTATTTGCCTGCGAAGGGTATGACGCAACTCTTGCAGACGATTGCCCGTGTTCGCCGCCAGATCAATCCGAAGTTGGTACTGGATGGTGTATTGCTCACGATGGTAGATAACCGAACGAATTTTGCTAAAGACATTGCTTTTGTTCTCAGGCGTGATTACGGGGACAAGTTGCGAGTGTTTCAAACGGAAATCCCTCTATCCATTCGTGCAGCCGAAACGAGTTCCAAAGGTATGAGTATCTATTCGTATGATCCGAACGGTCGGGCAGCAAAAGCCTATTCCTCTTTTACGAAGGAGGTGAACGCGCTTGGCAGCGAAAGAAGACAGGCGCGCCAGCATCAAGCTGACCCAAGTCGATGATTTATTTTTGACTGAGGATGGCCGTGCTGATGCGCAACGTGAAAAAGTGATGGATATTCCGCTGGCGGAAATTAGTGAATTTCCCAGTCATCCCTTTAAGGTGAATGTTGATGAAGCGATGCTGGAAATGGCAGAAAGTATTAAACAATATGGCGTTTTGGTTCCTGGTCTTGTTCGTCCTAAGTCAAGTGGCGGCTATGAAATGGTTGCCGGACATCGCCGCATGAAAGCAAGCGAATTGGCAGGTATGGAGACAATTCCTTGTATAGTCCGGGAGTTGGACGATGATCAGGCAACAATCATTATGGTAGATAGTAACCTGCAACGGGAAAATATTTCGCCAAGCGAGAAGGCATTTGCCTATAAGATGAAGCTGGAGGCGATGAATCGGCAAGGACAGCGAACCGACTTAACTTCCCGACAAATTGTCGGGAAGTTAGAAAGTGCTGATATTATCGGTCGAGATGTAGGGGAAAGCGGCAGACAAATCCAGCGTTATATCCGTCTGACCGAACTAACGCCATCTATTCTCGAAATGGTAGACGATAAGCAAATTGCCTTTAATCCAGCCGTAGAACTATCCTACTTGGCCGAAAAAGAACAGCAGACTTTATTTGAAACGATGCAGTCCGAGGACTGTACGCCTTCGCTGGCACAAGCGCAGCGCATGAAAAAACTGAGCCAGGATGGACGGCTAAACGTGGACGTCATCTTCTCGATTCTTACAGAGGAGAAGCCGAATCAGAAAGAAAAGCTCACGATCAAGGGAGAACGGGTCGACCGTTTCTTCCCACGGGACTTCACCTTGAGACAAAAGGAAGACCTTATTGTTCAACTACTCGAATCTTGGTATCGAAGACGTCAACGGGATCAGGAACGATAAGACATTACAAAGCTACACACCAACTCTCCACAAGGGGGAGTTTTTTTTATGCCTATATTCGGAAAGGAGAAAATTCAATGGATTTTACGAGAGGAAAACGTCGTCAATATGAACGTCTGATGAAAGAAAAACCGGGCTTTTCCCGGCATCCTGAAAACTTGGATGAAGCAGAGACGTTGTTACAAGACAGGGACAAGCAAGCCGATGGCAGTCGCAAGAAACGAACCCGCAAACGGCAGTTGGAGGGATAGCGATGGATCAGGAGAAACGGATGGCTGGTGATTATGAGGTTTATCATGCTCTGCCCATTGGCAGAGTGGAGGTCGTTTTGGGCATCGACATAACCAATGACAAAAAGCCTTATTTGGTTTGCTATTGCGACAAGAACAATTTGTTTGGCATCGATCAGTATTATGGTGCGGAAGGATATGCGGATTATCTTGTCGCCATGCAGGAGTTTACCAAGCTCATGCAGTGGGAAATCGAGAAACTCCAGACCGAGCGTGCTGTGATCGCGGAGCCGATGCCTCTCATCCAACCGACCCATTGCATCCCGATCAAGGGTGAGGATGATCTCACGGGTAAGATTGTCGTCGTTCGTCCGGGGTGGCTGCGGCCAGCATTTCAAACGGCAGACCATCAGTTGATTTGGGTAACGGGAGGTTTCGGGGCTTCGGGAAACTCTCGCGGACGAGCAGTCTATGCAGAAACACTCTATTCAGGCGATGAATACCGTTATAACCGGGAGGACCTGATGGGCTTTCTCAAGCCGGAGCATACACGAACATGGGCAGCTGAAAAGCTGGCGCAACGACAAGCGGAGAAAGCGCCATCGAAGCCGCGATCGCGGGATGACGCGCGTTAAGAGAAGTGCGTACTTTTTTCTGTATAAATGAAAGGAGAAGTGAACTATGTCATGGAGCTATCGTCACCGTAAAGCGTTGGTGATCGGAACAATCGCAATTAGCGTTTGCCTGTTGATTGCCGCATCCGTGTATCTGATGATTCAGCACACCGATCAGCAGCAACAGCACCAAAGGATGCAAGCAGCATATGAACAGCAAATCGAGCAGTTCAAAATGCAAGAGAAGCAGGATCAAAGGAACGTATGGACAACGGTTAAAACCGTTCAGGCGGGAAATATGTTGACTGCTGCTGATCTCAAAGCTGTACCCATGCCAGTCACCATCGTTCCACCGGGCGTGATTACCGACCGTGAAGCCATTATTGGAAAGAGCGCCAAAGTCGAACTGTCGCCGGGGACACCGCTGTTATCTTCCCTCCTCTATGAGGGTCAGCCGATTCCGAAGGACTTGAGAATTAAAGAGTTTCAGGTTATCCAACTTCCTTCAAATCTTAAACCTACGCAGTTTATCGATGTGCGAATTGGTTTTCCTACAGGCGAGGACTTTGTGTTGTTGTCTAAAAAGAGGGTGCGTGAGCTATCTGGCATGGTGGTTTGGTTGGAGATGAACGAATTGGATATTTTGCAAACATCCAGTGCCATCGTTGATGCGTATTTGCAAGGCGCTCGCCTGTATGCACTACCCTATCTTGAGCCGGGATTGCAGGAAGCTGCGATTGTAAATTATCCAGCTAATCCACTGGTTCTCGATCTAATGGAAAATGATCCGAATTTACTGGAAGTTGCAGAGACTGAACTAGCGCGCAAGCTGCGAGAAACGTTGGATAACAACCTTAAGGCGATGAGCGAGTCGGACAAATTGCGTGCTACGAGTGGTAGTGTCACAGTACAGCAGCAGTTGCAAAACGAACGCACGACAACGCAGCAAGGCAACGCCATATACGAAATGCAGTCACCTACTGAATTACCACCAACATTACCTGCTATAGATGAGCAGCAACCAATTTCAACACCAGCGCCGACTGAAATCCCGTCTGATGTAGTGGAAGATGACCCTATAGCATCGCCCTCTACGGACACGCAACCAAGCGTTGTACCGGATGATGAGAACCAATCAGATGAGGAGAAATGGAATGATATCTTCAACCAGTAAAGGAGAACATGTATGAAAAAGATTATTTTTTTCGGCACGGCGGACAAGAGCCATGTGCTCTTGGTACTAGGCCGCTTGCTGACGGAACTAAATCGCAAGGTGTTGTTGGTCGATTCAACAATGACACAATCGGTACAGGGCTATTTGCCACATGCTACACCTGGAAGTGCCATACAGGAGTTCGAGGGAATGGATGTAGCCTATGGTTATATCAATGGCAGGCAACTAGAACAAGGGTTGACGCAGCCGATCACTGCAACGGATTATGACATTATGCTGCTGGATACCGATCATACGGAATTTGTTGCGGGGAAGGAAGTGTCCAACTATGAAAAACGGGTATGGTGTTGGGACGGGAAACGCAACTCCTTGCTACGTAACGAGGAATTGTTGGTTCGCTTATGTCTGCATGAGGCGACAACACCACTGATGTTTTATCGGATGCTCTCTCCTGCCCTGATGGGTACCTTGTCCGAATGGCGATTAGATACGCGCACGCGCCAATTGCAATGGGAGGAAACGGAGTTTCGATTTCTGCTTGATGAGCGGGATGTCGCTGTCGATCTGGATAATCAGCATCATAGCCGTATCCAGCTTCGAGGGCTGTCGGGCGCGTATAAACAAAACCTGCTGACGATGTTGCAACAGCTTTGCGAATGTGACAGCAAAGCAGCTAGAAAGGCCTGGTCGAGCGTTCGGAAACGCAACCGAATGTGGTAGAAAGGAGACTGAGTATCTATGGGAACGACCGTTGTGTTCTGGAGTCCTGTTGCGGGACAAGCTGGAACAACGACTAATTTGATTGCCCTTGCATCGTGTCTGGGCATGGAATATTCCGCCCGTGTATTGCTGCTCGGGCATGTACAAAGCGAATATGCTGCTGTTGCTCGTGCGTTCTTTACGTTATCAGTAATGGGTGAAAGGCATACGCGAGATGTGGGCATCGACGCATTGCTTCGGCTTTTGCAAAATCGAAAACTAGAGTATGGCATGTTGCGAGACTATGCCATGCCGCTGTTGCAAGATCGTCTCGACTTATTGCCCGGTTCATTGAAGTCGGATGATTTATTTCAAG
The DNA here is from genome assembly GCF_025567625.1 of Paenibacillus sp. J5C2022. Lineage (GTDB taxonomy): Bacteria > Bacillota > Bacilli > Paenibacillales > Paenibacillaceae > Pristimantibacillus. The sequence continues at coordinate 13,486 of NZ_JAOQJC010000033.1, forward strand.
ACGCCTCACAAACGAGGATTATACCGCTTCTCGATATGGCAAAACGTGCGTATGATCTGGTTCTCATTGACGGCGGCAGTGGTAAAGGAGCAAATAGATTATGGGAGGCAGCAGACGTGCTGGTTATTTGTTTACCACAAAATCGACTGTTGCTCGAACGTTTCTTTGGGTCATCCGAATTTGCGTTACTGCGAGAAAGAAAGACCCTGTTTGTTATCGGTCAATATGACCTTCATTCGCGATTGTCTGCCAAAAATCTGATGCGTCAATTTCCTGATCTGCCACATGTACATCCTGTAGTTCATAATACGGGATGGCTAGATGCCGTACAATATGGCGGTGCGACCAGCTATTGGTTTCGTAACCAACGACTTACGCGAACGCATGAAAACTATCTTTTCGTGAATCAAATACGACAGCTGGCACATGCCTTGACGAAACGTGCTGGGGCGGACCGTCCTTTCTTTGGCGGGCGGGAGGATGGTACACGATGATGATCTGGTTGAATGCCTTTATCTTAGGAATGCTGCTGTTACTCGTGTATTTTTTCCTTTATATGCGGATGAGTCGCCGCCTGCCGAAACAAGAGCCTACTGTACCGCTTTATACGTTTGAAGCTATGACAGCATTCATTAAGGGGACGTTGCATGAACTGACCAGTAGCCATTTGAATGATTACGGATTATCAGCAGAGGATTTTCGCCGTCGTAAAAATAAACGTGCGGAACTAAAGAAGGCATTGCGCGGTTGTACTTCCGGGGATATAAGGGATAAGGAATATGTAAAGCAAGTCATTGCAGATGTACTTGCGCAACACTATCAATTGGATGACGCAAATCTGAATTTACTATTACCATTTCATAAACCGGAGCGGTTAACCCCGCAAGATCAGTTTGATATTTTGCTTTACCTATATAAAAAGCGAGAACGACTGCACGCACTGGATAAGTTGATTCAAACGTATGAACTGGATCAGCTGAAATGGGATGAGGATGGGCAGTTAGAATCGTACTGTATAACAGTGGAGGATGTTCAAAGCATATACTCCAAGGAAGCTCCTCGTCTGACAACAGACGATAAAATCCAAGTTGTTGTACAGCGGATATATCAGCGTTACAAAGGTTATAGCGTTATTGATGAGATCCGCGATATGCGAATTGATGGTGTGTCCGGCGGTGTGTCCGGTCTGCCCCCGCTCATGTGGGAAGGGGATTGGACGTATGATGAGGAGATACAAACACAGGCACTGCCTCGCTCGCATGAAAGTGTTTGGATTTTTTATAAAGGAAAGTCGATTCAACTTCGGTTTCTTTCCTTTGGTTCGGAACAGGAACTGCGGCGTGTCTGCCAAAACATCTACAAGCATAATTTTCCCGGTCAGCTTTCGGAAGCAACCGGATACAAGGTCAATGAAATGGCAGACGGCTCTCGCGTTGTTGTGTTGCGCCCTCGGTTCAGTGAATCGTGGGCTTTTTTTGTGCGCAAATTTGATGTGCAAAGCGCCATGTTGGAACAGTTAATCCAAGATGAAGGAGCAGAGCTTCCGATCAACCTGATTCGTTATTTGGTATCAGGTGCGCGCATTACAGCGATTACAGGCGCGCAAGGTAGCGGAAAAACGACACTGTTGATGGCGATGGTTCGTCATATATCCGCCGTGTTGCCGATCCGAGTGCAGGAAATGAGTTTTGAACTGCAATTGCGCAAAATTTATCCGCATCGCAATATTGTCAGTCTGCGCGAAACAGAGACGATTTCAGGCCAGGAAGGGCTGGACATCCAAAAGAAAACGGATGGTTCTGTGAATATTTTGGGCGAAGTTGCGACTGATCCGGTCGCAGCTTGGATGGTGCAGATGGCGCAAGTCGCTTCCCTTTTTACGCTGTTTACCCATCATGCGAAAACGTTTCGTGACTTGGTTTTATCGCTGCGCAACTCGTTGCTTAAAACCGGTGTGTTTACAAACGAACGTATCGCCGAGCAGCAGGTAGTCAGTGTGGTCAACTTCGACATCCACCTGCGCCGCGATGTGGATGGACGGCGCTACATTGAGCGTATTACAGAGTGCGTTCCGATATCGCAGGAAACGGCGTACCCGGAGGCCTTTCGCGGGGACATGACTACGGACGAACGATTAACGGCTTTTATGGAAACCGTACTTGAATATTTTCGGCGCTCCACGGATCGTCCTTTGTACGCGGCTCGCAATATCATCGAGTACCGAGACGGTCGGTATGTTGCCGTTCATCCGCTATCTAAGCAAAATCGGGGAGAGATTGCAGGGCATTTAAGCGGCCCCGATCAGGCTGCTTTCGATGCGTTTCTCGCAGTGTATTGGGGGGACGAGCATGGATCGTGAATGGTTATCCCTCCTGCTAGGTATGGCAACCGTATTGTTTTTAATCGCTCTTGCCGCATATATGTGGTTGTCTCGCCGCAATACGGAAGTGGCAGCGGTGCGCCGATATGAAGCCCTGCGCCAGCCAGGAAAAACGACGAGAAGACAAATTCTGTATAGTGGGTTGCAGAAGCTATACAGCTTGTGTGAGCAAGTGCCCATCTTACGGACGTATTTGGTTCATGTCCGTAGACGACTAGCGATTTTGAGTTTGGGCGATGAATGGAAGCTGCGGTTAGAAACCATGAAATCTGTGTTATTCATCTGGGGATTACTGCTTCTAATTGCCATTCCCATTGTGCTTATGGTGCGAGACCTTTTTACATGGGGCATGCTTGGCATCGGTCTATGGGTTGGACACGGAATACTATCGGATATGGGGGTTCATCGGCTCGAAGTACGGCTATTACGGCAACTCCGAAACTTTATGGGGGATGTTCGGCATCATTATCATCGGCATGGGATGGTCGAAGAAGCGATTTATGACGCAGCGGATGGTGCTCCATATGAGATGACACTTCATGGACAGGCGCTCTACGAAACGTTATCCGCTAGCGATAGCGAAGAAAAGCTGGCTCAATACGTGGAACTTGCACCGAATCGCTATTTGCAAGGCATAGCGGGATTATCCCACTTGGTAAAAGAACACGGTGATCCCAAAAGCGACACGGGTTCCGTGTACCTTAAGGGACTGGAAAAATTGACAGGCGAACTCAATTTGGAATTGTTGCGCAGGGAGCGGCTTGGCTACCTGCTGCAAGGATTGTCCATCATTGCTCTACTTCCTCTACTCGGCACACATCCGATTGAAGCTTGGGCGAGTCACTACTTTCCAGCGATGGATACGTTTTATGGGAGTGCTTGGGGTTGGGCCATTAAAATCGCGGTGCTTGCTATCGTATGGATTTCTTATGTTCTATTGCGTAATATCTCAGAACTGGATATTACGAACCGCCCTACCAGCCGAAAAAGATGGGAACAACGGGCGTATAGCTGGCCGTGGATGCGCTCACTTGTTCATCGACTTGGTCCGATGCCGGGATCAGCGGAAGCAGAACGCGTGACCAAACTGCTTAAAGATACAGCTTCCCCACTACGACTGGAATGGTTTTATGTGCAACGCATTGCAGCCGGATGTATTGCTTTTTTTGTCGTACTGGGTCTATTTGTTGCCTTGACCGTGACAGATCGGCACCAAATCTTGTACGCACCGGTAAAACCGGGGACGATGTTTGGCCAACTGTCACCAGAGGAAGAAGCAAAGGCACATGAGATCGCTCTACTGGATCGACGCATGCTTTCACAATTGAAGGAGGTGAGGCCGCGCAACGAAAATACGGTGATGAGTCTGTTACGTAAGGAAATGAATGTTCAAGATCAGGATGAGCAGCTTCGACCAGCTGCGAGACGTATTTTGGGCAAGCTAGCAAAACTGGACAAACCGCTATTTGCCTGGTGGGAAGGGTTGCTGGCCATCGCTGCAGGTTGGGGCGGTTATGCGATGCCTGTCGGCATACGTTGGTTTAGACGGCATATGCGGCAAATGGAGATGAAGCATGAAGTAGACCAGTTACAGGTTGTGATTGGTATGCTGGTTGGCATGGAACGCATGTCGGTCGAACAGCTCTTGATGTGGATGGAGCAGTTCGCCCGTATCTTTCAAGAACCGTTGCAAACGTGTTTGCTTCATTTTGAACATGGTGCGGAGCAATCGCTCACGCAACTCAAGGAGGATGCGCCTTTTTTGCCGTTTACCCGAACGATTGAAAAGCTGGAACTGGCGATGCAGCATTTACCGATCAAACAGGCGTTTGATGATCTTGAATCGGAACAAGCTTTTGCCAGAGAACAGCGCAAACAAGAATATGAGCAGTTAATTGAGCAAAAAGCTGGCTGGGGTCGTCTGATCGGGTTTGCGCCCCTTATGTCGCTAATCTTTGGTTATTTGGTCATCCCGCTTGTCGTTGTGAGTCTACAGCAGATGACCATGTACTATGATCAGCTTCAACGTATCCAGTAATCAGCACAGACGCTTTCCAAAACGGAAGGCATTTTTTTATTTCCCAAATAAAAGGAGAGATTGACACATGTCCAACGCACAAAAAGCATTGGTGATGGCCGCAGGTATTTTTCTTGCCATTGCCCTCATTACACTCGCGGTCGTCCTGTTTACTTCGGCACAGGATTCCACGAAAGCAGCGCAAAGTAATTTTAGCAATATCCAAACCGAATTATCGCAAACGGCGTTTACCGTGTATGACAACACGACACTTTCGGGTAGCCAAGTGGTCAACGCTTTGCGTAAGTTCCGTGACCAAGATCAATTCGGTATTCAAATCGTGACAGGAAAAAATCCGACAGGCCAATGGTATGGCAAGATAGTGAATACGAGTGTTCCGCTAGACAGCGTTACGTATGGCATGATTGAGGGAACCGCTCCTGGTCAAGTCAGTCAAACGGTAGACGAGGCAGATATTAACTATGTCAATCCAAGCGGCAAGTTCCGCGCATCGCTGGTGCTCGACAGCAGTAATGTCATTCGCGGTATTATCTTCCGTCAGCAGTAATGGAAAAGTGACCGTTGTACAGGCATCCGGCGCTATGCTGGATGCCTTGTATAGCAAGGGGAGGATGTTATGGATTATGCACCAAAACAAATGATCGAGATGAGTGTGGCTTTGCTCATTTTTCTGATGGCTGCAACAAGTGGATTCATTTTATTTCACACTGGTTCTAGTCTTAATGCACTCACCTATTTATCCGGTGGGGAACAAGACCGTAGTTTGCATCAGACGTATTCTCCGCTGGCAGGTGATGGCACTCGATCTGGGGCAGAAGTGTTGCATACCATCGCCCGGCTTGAAGAAGGTGATGTAGAAATAATCGTGGATGGTGTTCAGTATGCGCCGCCACTAAATCGGGAGTGGCTGCAAGCGGCGAATGTGAATCTGCAAGCCCGCTATGTGCCCACGTATGAACGAAATATGGATGGCGACTTGCAACGGTTGATGGTGAGGAGCTTGCCATGATGAACAGTTTTTTGAAACTATTTGCTGTACTGATCGCTGTGCTGCTGCTCTATCTTTACCCCATTTCGGCTGCATTCGAGCAGCAAGACGATATCTCTGAGTTGGTCGCTTTACGCGCAACAACACAATTTGTCGATGCAGTCCGGGATAAGGGCGGTATAACACCGACGATGTACAATGACTTGATGTCCGCACTTGCAGCGACTGGCAATACGTTTGTGGTAGACATGGAGCATGGAAGTAAGAAGTACGTGCCGGTTTATCTTGATCCAACAAGGCCGGAAACGTTTCAAAATACGTATGAAATACACTATGATTCCTATTATCAGGCGGATATATTATCTGTGTTGTTTCCGGGTACTTCTGCGGCAAAGGATGATCCCGGTCGACGATACCAGATGCATGTAGGTGATCACTTTTCTGTTGTCGTTCGGAATGTTAATCGAACAGCAGGCACCTTGTATTTTGATTTCTTAGCCAACACGATCAGTCCGAATGAAAAAATAGTCATTCCTTACGGCGGGGTGATAAGAAATGAAGTGGATTGAGTGGGCGATTGTCGGTGTTCTGCTGTTTGTGCCGTTTGCGACCATCAACCAAATTGAAACCAAAACGCTTCGTCACATACAGCTTACTGAATTACGATATGATGCCGCATTGGATGCGGCGGTAGACGATGCTGCGAGTATGCTGGTTTTGAATGCCAATCAGCGGCAGGAAGCAGAGTACGCATCTGCTAAACGTGTGGCTTTGAACAAGGAGGAAGCGCTGGAAGTCTTTTTCCGAACGCTTAATGCCGGTTTTGGTGTAGCTGGCGATCCGGTAGCGCAAGGTGTATTGCACCGCTATGTCCCGGTAATCGTGATTGTTGGTTATGACGGTTTTTACGTCTATGCCGAGGATGAATGGACAGGTGCGGATGGGAAAACTGTTCTGAAGTCGGTTTGGGGAATGAAAAAGCCCTATGCCTATACCGATTCGGCAGGCAATAGCCTTTCCTTTACGCTCGATCAAGAGGTGCTGGCTTACGATGCGTCAAGCCGTAGCTGGTATGAAGGCTTGCGGCAGGACATTGGACATCAAACGTCCATTCCACTTTTACAGGACGCGGCATTGTTTGAGCAAGTGCGCCGAAGTACGATTGTACAAGCCATTCAGGATGAGCTGGCCTATCGAATCAACCGTTACAATGAGACGGTTTTCAAGAGCGGCTTCTCCTACTCTTTTACCTTGCCGCTCATTTCGGATGAGGAATGGAACAACACGGTGGATGATGTAGGTATGCTGGCTTTTTTACAAGGGATTCCAATGGGGGCAAAAGTCTATAACAGTTATGCGCTCGGTGGAAGTCGTGTGATGAAACGTGCAGATATTATCGGGGCTAAAAAGGGAAATATGAAAGTGTATTACCGCAGTTCATGTAGGTATTCGTATCCGATCGAAGAAACGTTTTCCAGTGAAAAGGCGGCCGCCGAAAAAGGTTATATGCCGCTTGTCTGTCCCTTATCACTTGCCCATAGATAGATAGAGTATAAGGCTTGTTGAGACAGTGGACATATTGCTGAATCGGTTTTATGATGTTGACAACAGACAGGTTAATCTTCCAAGGCTATTATTCGATTTGAGAGGAGCAAAGAATATGAAAAGATGGGTTTGTGCAGGACTTATTACGCTGCTGATTTTTAGTTTATTTAGTGTAACTGCGAGCGCTGCAAGCCGTCCTCCATCGTATGTCAGTGTCGTGTTGGACGGACAAAAATTCTGGTTTCCCGATGCACAAGCATTTATAGATGAAAATGGGCGGACACTTGTGCCAGTGCGCTTTATTGCCGAATCGCTCGGCGCAAAGGTCGGATGGGAATCCAAAAATCAGACGATCCCGATTGAGCGAAGCGATCAGTCCATCATCTTGACGATTGGTAGTAACTTGGCAACGGTGAATGGTAAGGAAATCGCATTTGATACGAAAGCGATTTTGAGCGGCGGTCGGACGTTTGTTCCGCTCCGCTTTGTGAGCGAAGTGTTGGGAGCAATAGTAGAATGGGACAATCCTACATCGACAGTATTCATCTTTACTAAGGAAGATGCAACTGGCGAGTATGATGAATGGGGCCGTCTTATTCGCACAACCAATTTGCCGAAGAACGCGAAGGACTATCCTTATATTTTGGCAGATGTATCAAATGAAATGTATGAAATGGGCTATCCGTATGCGAGGCCTGGTCGAAGCAAAGTGGCTACTGAACTGTACACTAACGAACCGGAATACAATAAGGGCAATATAGACATATGGATGAAGCGTTTGAAAACATTCGGCGCGCTTTGGTTGAACGTCGATTACAAAACAATTGACGATACATGGGCTAAAGCTGTGTTGGATACGAAGATGAGAAACTCTGATGCGGAATTGAAGTATATTCGTGAATATGTAGATTGGGTTAAAAAAAACCAAATTCAAATCATCGGCTACTTAGACCCAGAGCCATCTATGATTTTTCATGACGGGTTCGGATCGGATCATATTCGCACCAAGTTTCGAATACAATTCATTTCTTTTCAAAAGCCTGAGCGTTTAATTTATGATGAATGGTTTCCGCAGAATGCCGATTTTGAAAAAAAGGTGTGGTATGAAGGATATACAGACATTAAGATGGCAACGAATGTTGGCGGCGATTGGGGAAGCACATTAAAAGTTTCTCCTGCGGCAAGTTTGTTTTATAACCACACCATTTCAAAGGTGGAATGATCTATGAACAGTATAAAACTTTATAAACGTGTATTGTGTATGCTACTGGCATGCACTTTTTTTATGCCTTTTATTGTGGTGCAACCAGCCAATGCCGCTGCTCCGCAAATTATCATACGCGATGGCATGATACAGTTTGAAATTACAAGCACGGCAGCAAGCACCTCCATTCGTTATCGAACAGTAGGTTGGGTCGTCACCAGGGATCAAGTTTGTACGGCGACTTTACCTAAACAGTGCAGTGATCCGCGCAGCAAGCCGCATGCGCTATTTTTGGACCAAGAAGTGCAGCACACTGGGCAGCATCCCAATCCCCCGATACCGGGGCAACCGCTGACATCGTATTACGAGATATCCGAAGATGTGGTTACGCAGCGGCTATGGCAGGCTGGCATGGACGGCATTCAAGATAACGATAATCTTTACTTTTACGCTGTGATGGTTTCGATTAATGGGGATGGTTCCGTTCGGAAAGGTCCCTTTTATACCTTATCTGGTATTAAGCAAGCTGAAGATTGGCGAGTTCCAGATGATCTGGATGATTACTTTGGCTTACACATCCCTTACCGCAGTGCCAACTTTCCGGTCGATGTCATCGCCAAGACGGTGAGTGGACGGGTAATCAATCAATCAGATGTGACCTATCATAAGGGGAAGTACAAGATCGGCGAAACGATCAATCATGAATTTCCAGCAACGATTGAGGACGGTGGCAAAACGTACTCGATTGTCCGTTCCTATTTATCTCCCAAGCAGGATGTTACGCAGAAAAACTGGTTGCAGGAAGATCCGGCAACCAATGATAAAGTGCGCATTCGCAGCTTTACAGTTGCATTGGGAGGAACAGATGCGATTGCCGAATATGTGGAACATAATCCAGTTAAGGCTATTTATCAAAAAGAAGATGGCACGAAGCTCAAGGAACTGGACAAAGGTGTCTTTTCAACCGGAGATGAAGCCAATCATACCTTTGAAGCGACCCTTACAAATGCCGGGCAGACGTATGAAATCATCCGCTCCTACATTACCAATAACAACAAACCGGATGAACAGAATTTCGTTCAGGAAAAAGGAGACACGAAACTGCGGGAACGTTCTATTTTGGTAGGAACGGGCGGTTCCAACTTTATCGGGATATATAAAATACCTTCTCCGGTTACGGTAACGTCTCGAATCGAGGCACAAAGCTCAGTTGATTCCTCGGTCACCACGGTAGACGGGACTTTTATTTTTGAAGCAAAATCACAGCAACCATTGAAATCTTATGAAATTACAAAAATAGAGAATGCAACGCTAGCCGTATCCAGCGATAAGTCGGGTACACTAAGCGGTCGTTCTGCTCAAAAGTCATTTCCAATCAAGATTCCGTTTGCTTCCGGCTCCAATGTTACCGTCAAAATCACTGTTGTCGTGAAAGATACAAGCGATCAGTCGGGAGATTCAACCGCTGTTCATACGGTGAATAAGGGAGGCGGTAACGGCGGAGAAACGATGCCGGGCGGATCTCAGGAGTCGGCAATGATGGATGCTGGTGCGTCTGCCGTTATTAAGGCTGATGCACGAGGAGCCGAACGATTCGATGTGCAACAGGGTATCCCTACATCCGAAAGTTTATATGTAAATGCGACAGCCAAATCGTATTTATTCCGTAACAAGTTTACGGAAGTAAAAGGTACAAAGACGTACCCGATTACGGTTAGCCGTACCTACTCGCTTCGCTGGACTGAATATATTTCTGGTCCACCAGATGCTGATGGACATCCGACAACGATTCCGATTTCACGATCTGATTCGCAGACCGTGACACAAAATTACACGATTGAGCGCAAATACAACTATTGGACGATTCAAAATTTGGAGGTATACGGCATTCAAAAAGCGGCCTTCGCCAATTATGCCTTGCCATCAGGAACGGTGACGTTAGAGCCGAATAGCTACACGCCACCATCGGTTACCGCTACGCACGATGCGTCCATCAACGCTCATATTGTTGATCCGGTTTATGCTAACGTCACACTTTCCGGCCAAACGGTTCAAGGTGGGTCTAGTCGCCCATCCGTTCCGAATGAAAATTGGAAGAACGAGGCCGAAAAAGCGATTGGCAAAATCAAAGTGAAAAATGATTCGTTGATTTTTAATGGACAGACGATTATGGATAATCGGACGGTGGAGGAAACCGCCCCGGCTCCAGGGACGATTCCAGCCCCGCCAACCATCGGTCAGAATGTCCTATATGGCAGTGGTTATTTGATTGATGCAGCAAAAAGCAACAAAGCCAATCAATCCAGTACTGGGACGATCCACTATTCACCCATCAAAGGTATAGGAGGAGGACAAAACCAGAGCTTTGCGATAAGTGGCATCAATCCAGTGACGGTGCATACGCCTGTTGTGAATCAGGCATCCGTATCCGATGATCGGGCGCATAATCAGAAAACACAGCCCACTGCCGGACGGTCGGCGCTTATACTCGATAGGCCATTCACAATCACGATTCCGACCAACGGCCGACACAAGAGCATCAAGGGATATGGAAATCGGGATTACGCCAAATACATGAAAGATAAGCAAGTTCGGTTTCCGTTTGATGTATACCGAACAGACCGAACCACATTTATTCCGAAAGACACATGGGTATCTGTTCCGGTCAGCCAGACGCAGATAATTTTTTATTTGCCCGTCTGGGTGGATGAGGGGAACTATGATGTGCTGTTTCGTACGATTGCCGAGAACAGTCCAGCATCTTTTACATCGCAGCCCAATGCCAATCTCGACTTATCACATCATGTCGCTACGCAGGTTGTACCCGTCGAGGTCATTGGTCGTTTGTACGACTTCCATATAACCGATATTGCTGACTACCAGTGGGAAACTGTATTTCGTACACAAACAGGTAGCGCCACGCCGACAGGAAAAGCTTTTTGGGTTGGCATGAATGGCATAGATGGTGCGCCACGCGGCAACTCCGCTCCTTATGTGTTGCCGATTCGACCGGGCAGTCACCCTGATAGTGGCAAGAAAAATGTAGCTGTTAAAACAGGCTATCACTTCAAATTTGAAGTCAAAACGCTCGGCAACATGTTTGGCGCGGGCGACGGTGTGAGGATTACGCCTACTTTTTACTTCGTTGACAAGCAGGGGAAAAACCGGCAACAGGTGGATTTGTATTATCATTCGGGCAATAAGCGGTTTATTCGGATCGGTTCCACGGAAGATACCGAGCAGCGGTTGGTGACGCTGGATACCCGTCTGCGCAATGTGTCGCAGCAAGAGCTAACGAATACAGCCAGATCACAGTGGAGTCTGAACGGTTCGTCGGGCAGTCAGGCGTCGTATGTACAACAATATTTAAAAGACGCTGCACAAAAGCAAATTTTAACCGGAGGTTATGATGGGCTATTGCTGCCGTCGCAACTTCGTACCTTTGTCGGAAGTATGAATGTGCCTTCCGGTGTTAATGCTGCTCGTGCCAATGCTGCCGTTCAGAAGTGGTACGGAGAATACAGCTTGCCTGCTGCGCCATATGCCGTGCCGAAAGGATTTAATCTGGCTGAATATGGTCGCAAAAATCGGCTGGATGATAAGTCGCCTATTTTTTTGAAGGACGGATATATCATCGTCAATTTCAAGATTGAAACGATTCGCAATCGAGAAATAAATAATCCATATTTGCAATACATTCACGCGCCGCTGAACAATCAATGGCAGATGGAAGGGTTTAAACGCAGCTTTGTTGACCCATTCGGCAACACGTTTGCCCCCATGGATGGCGATGTTGTGCTATATCATGCCGACTTGTCCAGCTATGACGATTTTGGAACAGGAGGCACTCACTAAATTCACCAGCCGAGAGGAACAGGCATGTTTGGGGGTGACGACTTTTATTTGTTTTACTCCGTCCGTCCCGAGCACCTGACGAAGCAGTAGTGACAGAGGCCCGTAACTCGGACGACTATGTCAAAGGAAAAAAAGAACTTGGAACGATAGGAGGAAAAAGCCGATGAATGATCTCACCCGCTATAGGCTATTGGCCGAGGTAGCGGTTCCTCCTGCTGCGAAGTTATTATACAGCTATTTGCTGGATCGCGCAGGCGGGAGAAACGGTGTGGTGCAACTGTCTTCAAGGCGGTTGGCAGCGGAAGTGGGCTTGTCTCCTTCCGCCGTGCGTCGTAATTTGCACCGTTTGCTACAAAATGGTCTTATTCAACTGACAGCTCGATATTCGGTGGAAGGTATTCGCCTGACTAATCAAATTACGCTTTTGTAAAGGAGGTGCTCTCGTGACAGCCAAGTTGCAACGCATCGTTGAACTGGCGACTAGCACAGCTCGTGCGGTGGCTGATCAACCCCAGGAATGGGCGAGTTTTTTGCAAACAGCAGCATGGAACTACAAATATCCGTTTCAAGATCAACTGTTGATTTACGCCCAACGTTCTGACGCGACGGCTTGCGCGCCGATAGATGTTTGGAACAAACGGCTGGATCGCTGGGTTAAACGCGGTGCAAAAGGGATTGCTTTGATCGAAGATCGGGGCAATCACCTCAGTCTGCGTCATGTGTTCGATGTGTCGGATACTCAGAGCAGAACACAGCAACCCATATCGCTATGGCGTTTGCAGGATAGCGACACAGATGCTGTGATCGAAACGATGGAAAATGCGTTCGGCATGGCGGACGAAATCAGAACACATGCGGATCTGCCCGCTGCGATTCTGGCTGCTGCACGGAATGCAGTAGAGGACAATAGTGCGGATTATGTGGCGGAGTTGATGAAGGAACGGGAACACAGTTTACTTGACGATTTGGACATTCCGCATGTGGAACTGTTGTTTAAGCAAACAGCCGAAACGTCTGTTGCTTACATGACGCTGACTCGTTGCGGATTGAATCCCGAACATTACATCAGTATTGAGGATTTATCCAGTATCGGATACTTTAATTCGCTTCCTGCACTGTCCCATTTGGGCGCAGCGATCAGTGATGTGTCCGAGATGATGTTACGGGAAGTGGAATCGACCGTCCGAGCGTTACGCCGAGAAACCCAGCGGGTAGATAAGAGGCATTCGGCTCATACCCTTGCAAGACCCGATTCCTTATCGCACAATGAAGCTACCTTACAAGAAAGGAACGATGAACATGGAACTGACCTACACGCCGCAGGGGGATTACCTGCTGCCCGACCTAACGTTGAGCGAGGCGGCGATGCCGATCGGGAAATACGGGATGTTACGCAAGGCATTTCTGAAAACCGAACGCAAAGGGATGTACGCTCATCTGATGTTGACGGAACAACTAAACCACTATCTGACAGACATCGACCGGACAGCGCGGGAACAAATCGAACAGACGATGCAGGAACTGCTTCGACTGAATCCAGCACCGGACAAGGCGAGCGATCCGCTGGCCTGGACGGGACACATGAACAACCTGAAACGACAAGCGGAGGAACTGATTCTCACGGAACTGATCTATCATTAAAATGGTATGACCGGGAAACGGAGGACAAAAGTCTTCCGTTTTTTCATGACCAAGCCATCATCAACGACATGCTCCGAACCGCACCGCTACGGGAGAGTAAGGCGGACATCGCAACGTATTTTCATGACCATGAGGACGAGCGCGAGCGCCTGCTATATGTGCGCGGTCTTTTTCCGGCAGGCATCACCGAACTGAACCTTGATGAGGACGTGCAGGTTGGGTTTGAACCGTACCGCAATGTGCTTCATCTTTGGACGGGTACAGCAGATGAGCGCACAGCGCAAAGCTATTACGATTGGGGCGTTATTACCGGGCATCTTGCGAGCATGATCCTATTAAACGAATTTGACATATCAAGGGGATTGGAAACTTCTATCCAGCAGCAAACGCTATGGATGGAACAAGCGGAAGCCGATAAAGCTTCCGCTTTTTTAATGCCGCAAGCGGTTATCGACGCTATATTGCAAAGCGGCAGCGGATTTGAGCATGGCAAGTATCGGATTGCACTGCATTTCCAACAATCATTGTCCGCACAGGAGAATGCTGATTTCCTAAAACGGGAATATGGAATCGGTGGGCGTCTCCCGGCGTTGACCGGCACAGATATTCATGAAAATCATGATAGTAAAGGCATCACACTAACGCGCGGCTCGATCATGAACCCGGATGCTCGGGTAGTACTACCGTGGATGAAGGTGCAGAAACGTATCGGTGAACTGTTGGAAGCAGGACGTTATTTGAATCGACAGGAAACGGAGCGATTGCCCGCCTACGCGGAGAAGCAAGAAGAAGAACGATTACAGCGTGCAGCCGAGACAGCAAGAAGGAATCAAACAGAGGCGGATGAGCCGCCATCGGAGGAGCATCCCGAGTTGGATGAGCCATCTGAACCGAAACAAATACCTCTGAACCGGGAGCGAGCGCGATACGGTTATGATGTGGGCAGTATCGTCTGGATCGGTGCAGACGAATATGAAATTGTGCAACTGACACCTCAAATAGTGGTGCTGCAAGATCGGCAGTTTCCACTGTTTATTAAAGAATGGGATATCCGAGATTTTGAACGAATACTGCGTGAAAATCCGTTGAACGATCATCTGATTACCGGGGAACTGGAACTTGCAGACGAAGCGACACGGGAAGAAGCGGAAGATGCATATTTACCGGATGAGTCTGCAATAAACGTGCTAGGGCCAGCAACGCAACCAGCCAATGTTCCTGACCATTCCCCTACTCTTGTTACCCGTCATCCTGTGCCAGTCCCCCCACCTGCTCCGGCAGTCAATTACCGTATCATCGACGATGAACTGGGACATGGCGGTGCAAAAACGAAGTTCAAATGGAATATAGAAGCGATTCGATTGTTGAACGGGTTAGAGCAGGAGCAGCGGCAAGCGACAGCGGATGAGCAGGCGGTATTAGCGCGATATGTCGGATGGGGCGGCATACCGCAAGCGTTCGATGATGCGAACACTGGGTGGGCAGCCGAATATGAGGAACTGAAAGCATTGCTCGCGCCAGAGGAATATGCGTCCGCTCGCGCATCAACACTGAATGCCCACTATACGTCTCCGACCGTCATCAAGGCGATGTACGACTGTCTGGAAAACATGGGCTTTCGTAGTGGTAATATTTTAGAGCCTTCTTGTGGCATCGGCCATTTTTTCGGTTTAGTGCCGGAGTCGTTCAAAGACTCGCGGCTGTTTGGCGTGGAATTGGACAGCGTGACAGGGCAAATTGCCAAGCAATTATACCCACAGGCATCGATTGCGGTCAGCGGCTTTGAACAGACGAATTTGCCAGACAGTTTCTTCGATCTGGCTGTAGGGAACGTGCCATTTGGCGGTTATGGCGTGGCGGATAAGCGATACGACAAGCACAAGTTTCTTATTCACGATTATTTCTTCGCCAAGACATTGGACAAAGTGCGCCCCGGCGGTATCATTGCTTTCATTACGTCCAAAGGGACGATGGATAAGCAAAATCCTGCGGTGCGTAAATATATTGCGGAACGCGCTGAACTGCTCGGAGCTGTGCGTCTCCCGAATACAGCATTTCAAGCCAATGCAGGCACAGAAGTAACCGCCGATATTTTATTTTTACAAAAACGGGATCGGATGGTTGCGGTCAGCGAGCAAACGGAAGCGTGGCTTTCACTTGGTGAGACAACGGATGGTGTGCCGATGAATAGCTACTTCGTTGCCCATCCCGATATGGTGCTGGGCACGATGGCTTTTGATGATCGCATGTATGGCAATCGACAAGAAACGACATGTCGGCCGTACCCGGATATGAATCTGGATGCGTTGCTGCGTGAAGCATTATCTAACATTCATGCCGAATGGGTGGAGCAGGAACGGGAAGACCAGCCGGAGGAAGAAGACCATTCCCTCTCTGCTGACCCATCTGTCCGCAATTTCAGCTTTGCGTTGGTAGATGGTCATATCTACTATCGGGAAAACAGTCGGATGCGGCGCATCGAAACATCGGCGACAGCAACGGGCCGCATCAAGGGCATGATCGGTCTGCGGGACACGGTGCGCGAACTGATTGAGTACCAAACCGAGGATTACAGTGATGAGGCGATTCAGGAGCAACAGCGCAAGTTGAACGTACAGTATGATCGGTTTACCACGCAATATGGACTGATTAACAGCCGCGCGAACAGCCTTGCTTTTTCGGATGATAGTGCGTACTTTCTTCTCTGCTCGCTAGAAATCATCGACGAGGAAGGACGGCTACTTCGTAAAGCGGATATGTTCACTAAGCGTACGATTCGGCAACGCATCAACGTGGAGCAAGTGGATA
This sequence comes from Paenibacillus sp. J5C2022, assembly GCF_025567625.1. GTDB lineage: Bacteria > Bacillota > Bacilli > Paenibacillales > Paenibacillaceae > Pristimantibacillus. The sequence goes on from NZ_JAOQJC010000033.1 coordinate 29,945, forward strand.
CGGCTTCGGAGGCGCTTGCTGTTTCCATCGGTGCAAAAGCCCGTGTCGATCTGCCGTATATGGCACAGTTAACCGGCTTGACGGAAGAACAACTCATAGAGGAACTGCGTGGCATCATCTTCCCCAATCCCGAAATGCAAGATGAAACCGATCAACCGATCTTTGAAACAGCGGATGCGTACTTGTCCGGCCATGTGCGGGAGAAGCTGCGTGTGGCGAAACAGTTCGCCGTATACGATGCTGAACGCTACAGTGAAAACGTCAAAGCGCTTGAAGCCGTGCAGCCCAAAGACCTGGATGCCTCCGAAATTGATGTCCGTTTGGGTGCAACTTGGTTGCCGCCGCAAGACATTCGGCAATTTTTGTTTGAACTTGTCGATACGCCGCCGATGTACCAGACTTACATCGATGTGATGTATTCCGAGTATACGGCTGCTTGGAACGTGAAAGGCAAAAGCGATGACCGCAGTAACAATATCAAGGCGAACGTCACGTACGGTACTAACCGCATGAATGCGTACAAGATTCTGGAAGACACGTTGAATTTGCGTGACGTGCGTGTATTTGACACGGTTTATGAAGATGGCGTGGAAAAGCGTGTGCTGAACAAGCAGGAAACGGCCATCGCCCAACAAAAGCAGGAGATGATGAAGGAAGCGTTTCGGGAATGGATATGGCAAGATCCACAGCGGCGCGAACGGCTCACGCGGCTGTACAATGACCGCTTCAATGCGATTCGCCCCCGTGAGTATGACGGCAGTCATATTCGCTTCACCGGGATAAATCCAGAAATCCAACTACGCCAGCATCAGGTCAATGCGGTGGCTCGTGCATTGTACGGTGGCAACTCCTTATACGCGCATTGTGTCGGCGCAGGAAAAACATTTGCCATGACCGCCGCAGCAATGGAGGGCAAACATTTAGGACTGTGCAACAAGAGCATGCTGGTCGTTCCGAACCATCTGACCGAGCAATGGGCGGCGGAGTTTTTGCAGCTTTATCCATCGGCCAATATTTTGGTGACGACCAAAAAAGATTTTGAAACGAAAAACCGCAAAACGTTTTGCGCACGGATTGCCACCGGCGATTATGATGCCATCATCATTGGACATTCGCAGTTTGAAAAAATCCCGATCTCGACGGAGCGCCAACGACAGCAATTGAATGAGCAAATTTCGGAGATTACAGATGGCATCCGGGAACTCAAGGAAGCCCGGGGGGAACGGTATGCGATCAAGCAACTCGAAAAAACAAAAAAGACGCTGCAAACGAGGTTGGAAAAGCTGAACGACACGAGTCGGAAGGATGATGTCGTGACGTTCGAGGAATTGGGCGTAGATCGGCTGTTCGTGGATGAAGCCGATTCGTATAAAAACTTATTTTTGTATACCAAAATGCGTAATGTGGCCGGATTGTCGCAAACCGAAGCACAAAAGTCGTCCGACATGTTTGCGAAGTGCCGGTATATGGACGAGCTGACCGAAGGCAGGGGCATTATTTTTGCGACGGGTACGCCGATCTCCAACTCCATCACTGAGATGTACACGATGCAGCGTTACTTGCAATACGAGCGGATTAAGCGGCAAGGCTTACAGCATTTCGATGCGTGGGCATCTACGTTTGGCGAAACGGTCACAGCGATAGAGCTTGCACCGGAAGGAACGGGCTATCGGGCGAAAACCCGGTTTGCCCGTTTTTACAATTTACCCGAGCTGATGAATGTGTTCAAGGAAGTGGCCGACATCCAGACGGCAGACATGCTCCAGCTTCCCGTGCCAAAAGCACATTTTCACAATGTGGCCGTACCGCCGAGTGAGTTTCAACGCGACATGGTTGCCGATCTCGCCCGCCGCGCTGAAGAGGTGCGGGCGAAACAAGTAGAACCGCACGAAGACAACATGCTCACGATCACCAATGACGGACGCAAGCTGGCGCTCGATCAGCGGCTGGCCAATCCAATGCTTCCAGATGATGAAGGCAGTAAGGTGAGTGCTTGCGCAGATAATGTATATCGGCACTGGCTGGACGGGCAAGAACAACGCCTTACGCAATTGGTATTTTGCGATTTGTCCACTCCAAAGGCGGACGGGAGCTTTAATGTATACGACGAGCTGCGGCGCAAGTTGGTGGAAAAAGGGGTCACGGCTGAAGAGATCGCCTATATTCACGATGCCAACACCGAAGCGAAGAAAAGGGAATTATTTGCTAAAATGCGTAACGGTCAAGTTCGGGTATTGCTCGGATCAACGTTCAAAATGGGGGCTGGCACGAACGTGCAAACGAAGCTGATTGCACTGCATGATCTGGATTGTCCGTGGCGTCCGCGCGATTTGGAGCAGCGCAGCGGGCGCATTGTCCGTCAAGGGAATCAGAACAGTGAGGTACACATTTTCCGTTATGTTACGGAGAACACGTTTGACGCTTACCTCTATCAAACGCTGGAGAACAAGCAGCGGTTTATTTCACAGATTATGACCAGTAAATCGCCGGTGCGATCAGCCGAAGATATTGACGAAACCGCTCTCTCTTACGCCGAAGTGAAAGCACTGGCGACCGGCAATCCGTACATCAAGGAGAAGATGGACTTGGATATCCAAGTATCCAAGCTGAAGTTGCTCAAAGCCAATCATTTGAGTCAGCGTTATGCGCTGGAAGACCGGCTGCTTAAGCTGCTGCCGCAACAGATCAAGTCTACGGCAGAACGAATCGAGGGATATGAACAGGATGTCGCCATGTACGTGCGTGCCAAAGCGACTGTTCAGGAGAATGCGGATGAATCGAATTTTCCAGGCATGGTCATCAAGGATTTTACTTATACGGAGCGGACGGCAGCAGGTGAAGCTTTGCTGGACGCATGCAAGGGTATGACATCACCCGATCCGCAAGCAGTGGGCAGTTATCTTGGTTTTTCTTTGTGGCTGTCTTTCGACAGCTTCCATAAGGAATACAAGGTTATGTTGCGCGGCGCACTGAGTCATACGACAACGCTCGGAGCGGATGCAGGCGGTAATATCACCCGAATCAACAACACTTTATCCGACTTGCCTGCGAAATTGGAACATGCTCGTGAACAACTTGTTACGTTACAGAAGCAGATGGGTACGGCGAAAGAACAAATCGAGACGCCATTCGAGAAGGAGCAGGAGTTGCAAACGAAAACGGCGAGGCTCTCGGAATTGAATGCACTGCTCAACATGGATAAACGGGAAAATGAGGGCGTTGACAGCGTGCCGGATGAAGAACCAGCCGCACCAGAACGAAAGGCGGCCTATCGGGAACGTTGAGCCCTTCATACATTCGCATCCTGCTTCTGCCACTTGTATGCTATTTACGAGGAGGGATGCGGATGGCGATACCATCGAAACAACAATTGGAGACTATATTTGACGAGATAGAAAATGAGGTCACTCGACTACTACGTATTAGAGAATCTTATCTTTCTTTGGTTCATAAGCGAGTTGAAATCCAGACACAATATCCTTTTATCCAGTCGATTTTCGAAGGAAATGCAATGATATTTTCCAGTGACAATGAACACCGCGCCTGGCTGGATGTAAAACAAACGTATGACGAAACGGAGCGTATGGAGAGGATGGCACTTTATTTTCAAGGTCATGCGGATTGTTATGCGTATTTGCGTAAGATTGGTGCATTATAGCAGAGAAGCAGGGAAACGCCTATGACTAGCGTTTCCCTGTTCTTTACGGTGCATAGTATTTCACGGGTGGAAGAAAGCCCGCTTATTAAAGTTATCAATCACATGTTGAAAAGGACTCCAACTTTGGGGTCCTTTTCGCGTTTCTGGAGGGAAGTACATGTTGTATGCCATACCACGCGGCGGATGTTTTTGTCCGATTCAACCGCTTATTTGTTACGGAGTTGACCTTATTGAGGAGGGGGAAACCGTGCCAATATTAGAATTGGTATCCAAAGAAAAGGATGGATTTGGTGATACGTTTTATTTTATTCGTCATTCAAATGGGGTAACCAGCAAGGTTTATGAAGGTGATTTAGACGCATTTATGAAAAAGAATGGTGTTACGGAGCTGCAGAAGGGAAAAGCCTATATGTATCCCAAAAAGAAGCGGATGGCACGGTGATGAGTTACGTAAGCAAAGAGCAAATCGAACGGGCAAAACAACTGGATCTGCTCACGTATTTACAAGTATACGAGCCTGCGGAACTGGTACGTTGCTCTCGCAATGTCTATACCACCCGCACACATGACAGTTTGAAAATTTCCAATGGCAAGTGGTATTGGTGGTCGAGAGGGATTGGCGGGCGTTCGGCACTCGACTATCTCATTAAGGTGCAGGGGATGTCTTTTCCGGATGCAGTGCTACAGATTGAAGGTATTGAACTTGGCCGTACTTCTCATGCATTGCAATCTTTACAACAAGGTTTGTCATCTACGAAATTTGTGCTTCCCGAACCATATATCACTTCCAATCGTGTCATTACCTATTTGAGAAACCGTGGTATTCATAGCAAGATAATTGACTACTGTCTTGAAACGGGAAGGCTTTATGAAAGCAGTCGCTATCACAATGCTGTATTCGTTGGTTTCAACCAAGAAGGAACGCCGCGTTATGCGGCGATCCGTGGTACAACAAATACTCGCTTCATGGGGGAGGCCGTTGGCAGTGACAAGCGGTATTCGTTTTCGATTCCGGCTATGGAAGACAGTACGGAGTTGCACCTGTTCGAGAGCGCCATTGATCTTTTATCTTATTGTACGCTGGAGCATCTCGCCGGTCGGGACTGGCGGCAGGCGCATAAGTTGTCACTGGCCGGAATATACAGTCCCAAGGCAAATGGGAAAGAATCTACTCCCCCAGCTGCCCTAACGCATTACCTGCATTGCTTTCCTAAGGTGAATCGACTTGTCTTGCACTTGGACAATGATGAACCGGGAAAATTGGCGGCGGCCACGATGAAAAGGCTCCTTTCCCCCATCCTGCTTATTTTCGATGAGCCGCCTAATTTTGGAAAGGACGTCAACAACGATTTGATGGAATACCGAAGGAGACGCGGAGAACTATCCAGATAGAGGTAGGCGCTAAACGGCGATGTTTGTTATTGGAAATGAATTTTCATGGGATGTGGATGAATTGGAGATAAGCGAGATGCAAGCGCGGCTACATTGACTGCATAGTATGTGATAGGTATAATTAAGTCAATAAACAGCTATGTAAGGAGTGAGCAAGATGATCATCAAGCCTTCCGCCAGTATCCGGCAAAACTATAATGAAATTGCCGACTTATGTAAATCTTCGGGGGAACCGGTTTATTTGACCAAGAATGGTGAAGGGGATCTCGTTGTGCTGGACATTGAGACGTTCTCCCGCCGCGAGAAGATGTTGAAGCTACGCGAAGAACTGCTTGCTGTGCAAGAAGATCGTTTGGCGGGTCGTGTTGGAATGACACCGGATGAATTGGACACGTACCTAGAGGGCATAATTGACGAGGTTCAGCATGGAAAAGATACCTCGATATAAGATTATCGTTTCTGATCGCGCCCGCCAAATGCTGGCGGCTCATGTGCAGTTTCTTGCGGAGAAGAGTCCAGAGGCAGCGCGAAAAACGAAAAACGAATTGCTATATGCGATACGTTCCTTAGCGCAAATGCCAGAACGATATCCCTTTATGGAAGCGGAATTTATCCCATCAAACAAGTATCACAAGATGTTCGTGGAGAAGTGGTATCTCGTGTTGTATCAAATTCAGGATGAAATCGTGTATGTCGATTATATTGTAGACTGCCGTCAGGATTATCGCTGGTTGGTAAGATAACCAAAAAGTTTTGAGGAAGACGCTGAGTGGATCGGCGTCTTTTTTGTGTTTTTGGAGTCCCTCTCTTTTTTCCGGCGGGTGCATGAGGGCAACGCGAGACGAATGTCTCGTGTTGCAGCAAGCACTGAATTTGGATATCCAAATTCGCTTGTTAGGGGCTAAGCCCCTAAGACCCCCATTATCACGCTGCTATTGTTTTCATGATCGAGTTGTTTTGAAAGGGGTGATATTCGATGAGGAAACGTTCGATCTCATTTTTGCTACGCCTAAATGAAAGCGAACATGCTCGTCTCATGAGGGAAGTGAAACGGACAGGTCTTGCCCGGGAATCGTATATCCGGGCGCTTATCAATGGGGTTATACCGAAACCATTACCGTCGCCGGATTATTACGCAATGATGCGTGAGCTTCATGCCATCGGCAACAATTTGAATCAAATAGCCATGCGAGCACATGCTACCGGGCATTTGGCACAGGCTGTCTTTCAGGAGGAAGCCGACCGTTTGCGTCTTGTTGTCCAACAGATTCAACAGGCGGTGACGGAGCCGGAACGAAGAAGCGATCCACCCACGGCACATACAAGCGGGCAACCACCGTAAAGGGGCGTGACAAATGGCCACCACTGCAATATGGGATGTAACCGACCGATTGAAGCGCGTACTAGATTACGCCCGGAATCCTGATAAAACGGCACAAGATCGCTTTGAACCGGGCAATTTGCAGCAGGCGCTGAACTATGCGACAGAAGATGTGAAAACGGAAAAACAGCTTTACGTCAGTGGCGTGAACTGCGATCCGCTTACCGCGTATGAGCAAATGCAGCGCACTAAGCGGCAATATCAAAAAACGGATGGCATTGTCGCGTTCCACGGATACCAGTCGTTCGCGCCTGGCGAAGCGTCACCAGAAGTTGCACATGCCATTGGTGTCAAGCTGGCGCAGGAGCTTTGGGGGGAGCGTTTTGAAGTCGTGGTTGCGACCCATCTGGACAAAGGTCATTTGCACAATCATTTCGTCCTTAATTCCGTCTCATTCCTAGATGGCAAGCGTTATTACGACAACAAAGCTTCTTATGCCCTCATGCGGCAAACGTCTGATCGACTGTGCCGAGGGTATAAACTGTCAGTCATTGAACACCCCGAAACAGGCAAAGCCAAGCATTATGGGGAGTGGCAAGCGGAGCGTGAAAACAGACCCACTTGGCGGGGGCTGATTCGGGAAGATATCGACACGGCCATTGCCGCTTCCATGACGATGACGCGGTTTTTCACCGCTTTGCAAAAGCAAGGATATACGCTCAAAACCAATGTGAAGCATCTTGCTGTACGTCCGCCCGGCAAGGAACGTTTCGTTCGCTTGCGCAGTTTAGGCGATGATTATACGGAAGAATCGTTAAAGGAACGTATTTTGCAGAATCGTATGCCGAAGCGCCAACCACCGCTCCCATTGCAGCGACGCAGGCGAGTCGTTAAGGTACGCGGTGGCTGGAGAACGATACGTAAAATTAAGGGTTTACAGGCATTATACTTGCGTTATCTCTACCAGATGGGCATCCTGCCCAAGCATCGTGCGTCTCCGAAGAGGACGCATTTTTTGTTGCGTCAGGATTTACGACATTTGACGCTTATCACCGAACAGACGAGGCTTTTGTGTCGCCGTCAGATTTCTACGGAAGATGAGTTGCTTGCTTACCACGGACAGCTTCAGGCGGATATGAAACGACATTACGGCGTACGTAAAACCTTGTATAACCGGCTACGCCGTTGTAAGCAGGAAGATCAGGTTGCGGTTTACAAAACGGAAATTGCTGAATGTTCCCGTCAGCTTGCGAAGCTGCGAAAAGAAGTGAAACTTTGTATGGGTATCCTTACCCGTTCAGAGGGAATGGCCCATTTGTTAAAGGAACGCGAACCAGAACGTCCTATACGAGAGGAGATGGATACCAATGAGCGGCGGAAACGAAGCGGCCGATCAGGTCGTCAATATGAGCCTGAGAGGAATCGAGGTCATGGCGAAGATTTCCGGCGAAGGCGCTAAGCATTTGGCGGTGTATTTATTCGCTGCCTTGCAAGGGCAGAAAAAAACGAAAGGACGCATTCGTTTGGAAAGCCTGCTTCGCAGTGGCAAGGAGTTGAAAGTGTTCGCAGTTAAAAATGAAGACTTGCCGACCTTTTGCAAGGAAGCGAAGAGGTACGGCGTACTTTATTGCGCACTACGCGATAAAAAGAACGTGGATGGTCTTTGTGATGTGATGGTACGAGCTGAGGATGCTTCCAAGATCAATCGAATAGTCGAACGTTTCAAGCTGGCAACGATAGATACGGCCAGCATTAAGCAAGAAATTGCGAATGCCCGCAGTGAAAAGCAACCGGACGAGAACCAAGGGGTACAGATGCCGGAGCAAACCGTCGAAGCATCTGAACACGAGGCTAACCCTCCGTCTCCGGCAGAGGAGGAAGTCCGAGAAGATTTTTTGGACGAACTGCTGGGAAAGACCGAACCGCCGGGGGAGGAGAAACAAACAAACGTACAACCAGAAACATCCCAACCAGAACCCCAACCCCTGGTCAACGAACAAACGGAACAGCAGATACGGACACATACTCCCCTTACGGAGGAGGAGAGAGCGGCGGAACAACCGACTCCGTACGAGCCTATCTCCGTGAGCAGCGACGACAGCGGAAAGGATTCGACTGAACATCAACCGCAGGAAAAAGTGTCGATCCGAGAGTTGCTGCGCGAAATTCGGGAAGAAAATCGGGCAGCAGAGAAAAAACGTCAGCAGTTGGAACACGATCCTCCGTTGCCAAGACGAAAGGATCGGGGTAAACCGACATCAGGCAAAAAGATGCCAACAAACCAGCGAAAGAAAGGGAGATCGAAATGAGCCAATTAGACGAACTATTTCATCAAGCTTCCTCTTCTCCTGCCGGGCAACCGTTTGACAAGGAAGCTTGGGTTCAGAAAAAACAGGAATTGCGGCAGTGGACGTATGAGACGATTGATACGATGACAACGACGATTGCGCAAAAGGGAGAACCGTATCAACGGTATTTGGATGTGCAGGCGCTCTTCGACAGATACAGTGTTTCCAATGCGCTATTGATTCTAGCGCAACGTCCAGAAGCGACTCGTATCGCCGATTTTGATAGTTGGAAGGAACAAGGCGTGTCCATCCGCCGCAAGGAAACCGGATTTTATATTCTGGAGCCCGGCGATGAATACAAACGGGAGGATGGGAGTACCGCAATTAGCTACAATCCCAAGAAAATGTTCGATATTGTCCAAACTACGGCTAAGAAATTAGAGCAACCTGTTCACCCTGATGATCGCACTCGCATCAAGGCGCTTATGGATCGTGCGCCTGTTCCTATAGCCATTAGTGACACGCTGCCTGCGGACGTGCATGCCATCTATCAGCCGGATGTACGCAATATTGTGATCCGTCGTGGACTGGGGGCAGGAGACATTTTCCGCGCATTAGCACAAGAGCTGGCACATGCGGAAATGGACCGTGGCGATGGTCGATACAGCCGCTCTGAATATCAGATTCACGCGTTCAGTGCAGCCTACATCCTTTGCAAGCAAGCGGGTGTTGATACAAAGCCATTCCGGTTCGAGCGGGTCACCGAGCGCTTTAAGGACATGGAACCACAGACCGTTCGTGCAGAGTTAACGACGATGAAAGAAGCTGCCCATTCGATTTCCCGACGCATGCATCGTGTGCTGACCCCGCAGCGGCAATCACCGCAAGCGAATCGAACCGATTCTGTTCGTTAAGGAGTGTGACTAGTCATGAAAATGGAGGATCGTATTCTCAATCTCGATTACTACGAGCATGGCATTGTCATTCATGCGCTGAATACACTCCGAAACAACTTAATTGGAGAACAGCGATCGACGGATGCTGTGGACGATCTGTTGTTGAAAACGATGGACGCCCCCTACCAAAAAAATAAACGCAGGGGGAACCGTGAAGCGCGCTGAAGCTGCAAGGAGCCATTTGTTACTCCTTGCAGCTTTTTATATTCCCGTCATTTGGTTGGCGCTGCTCGTTGCTCCGGCATTATCCGGGGGATTGCCCGCACTTTTGCTTTATCTTGGCGATGCAGTGGATCGTCCCTTTGACATTCGCTGGGTAGCCGATACACCGCGAAGCTTATTGATTTTTACATTGGCTTACGGGTTAGCGGTCGGCGCATATCTGGCCTCGCCGCGCAATTATCGTCGCCGTGAGGAACATGGCAGTGCGAAATGGGGGAAAGCAAAACCGATTAATACCAAATATCGAAGCAAGCAATCGGAACAAAACAAAATTTTGACGCAGCGCGTTCGGATCGGGCTGGATGGCCGCAAGCATCGTCGAAATTTGAATGTGCTGGTCGTAGGCGGTTCCGGTTCTGGTAAGACGCGATTTTATGCCAAACCGAATGTGATGCAGGTGCATACCTCTTTTGTCGTACTTGACCCCAAAGGCGAAATCTTGCGCGATACCGGCAACTTGCTCAAGTCCAAAGGCTATGACATTAAAGTGCTGGATTTAATCAATCCACACCGTTCGCATGGCTATAATTCCTTTGCCTATTTGCAAGACGACAAGGACGTTCTCAAACTGGTCACCAATCTGATTCGCAATACAACGCCGAAGGGCAGCAACACAAATGATCCTTTTTGGGAGCGTTCCGAGACCGCTTTGCTCGAAGCGCTCGTTCTGTATCTCTTATATGAAGCACCGCCGGAGGAACAGAACTTCCCGATGGTGATGGAAATGATCGCTGCTGCCGAGGTTCGGGAGGAAGATGAAACGTATCAAAGTCCGCTTGATGAGCTATTTGAGCGGCTGGCGATGCGCGACCCGGAACATCTTGCCGTGAAGCAATATAACATTTTTAAGTTGGCAGCGGGGAAAACAGCAAAGTCTATTCTGATTGGACTTGGCGTGAGGTTGGTGAAATTTAACTTGCATACCATCGCTGGGATGAGCCAAGTCGATGAAATGGAACTGCCCACTATGGGTGAAAAGAAAACAGCGCTATTCGCCGTTATTCCTGACAACGATAGCAGCTTCAATTTCATCGTTGGCATGCTCTACACGCAACTTTTTCAATGTTTGATGTATGAGGCCGACTATAAGCACGGCGGGCGCCTGCCGATCCATGTGCATTTTGTGATGGATGAATTCGCCAATGTTGCCTTACCTGATGAGTTCGATAAGTTGCTTTCGACGATGCGCAGTCGTGAGATTTCCGTCTCGATCATTCTGCAAAATCTGGCACAGCTCAAAGCGCTGTATAAGGATTCTTGGGAAAGCATTGTAGGCAACTGTGATGAGTTTTTATATTTAGGCGGCAATGAGCAATCCACGCATAAATATGTGTCGGAATTGCTGGGAAAAGAAACGATTGATACAAACACCTACGGCCAAAGCAAAGGTCGCAGTGGTAGCTATTCGATCAACTATCAACAATCCGGCCGAGAACTGCTTACGCCTGATGAAGTGCGGTTGCTCGACAATCGCTATGCCCTGCTCTTTATTCGCGGCGAACTGCCGGTGATGGATGAGAAATACGATGTATTGCGCCATCCTCATGTCTCGTTGACGACAGACGGCGAAGGTCAGACCTATCAGCACGGTGGTACAGAGCATGCGCTCGATTGGCGCACCGTGCAGTTGGATGAGAATGGCGAATATGAGCTTCTGTCTGAGGAAGAACTGGAAGCATTACTTTTACACGAAAGGATGGATGAGGTTTGAAACGTACAATCAAATGGCTGATGACGGTCTATACGATGATGACGCTGTTCGGAACGATGCTGGTATCCACTGTCTACGCACAGGGTGATCCAATGACAACGGTTAATAATTTATCCGATTTTATTTTTGGATTGATTCGCGCGGTCGGCATGATTATATTGGGCTTCGGCATCGTTCAAATCGGCTTATCGCTCAAATCACACGATCCTTCACAGCGCGCTAATGGATTCTTAACGCTGGCAGGAGGCGTCATCATTACCTTTACCAAAGAAATATTAAACTTGATCGCAGGTTAAAGGAACGGGTAGCGAGGAATGGTGCGATGATGACTGTTCCTCCCCCCGATTAAAGGGTGAGTGTATGTCGAAAAACAGTTGGGTTGCAGACAATCTGGAAAATGCATTAGACACTTGGAACGAAAAAATGAATGAAATCTGGCAGCTTGTTACGCAATCGCCTGCCGAGTTTAAAGGAGGCGCTGTATGGCAAATCATTACGGATATTCACGGCGCTTTGCAAGCAACGGGGCTGGCGCTGCTGGTCTTGTTTTTTGTCATCGGCGTCATGAAAACAGCAGGCAATTTTGCTGAACTGAAGCGGCCAGAACTGGCGGTCAAGTTATTCGTCCGGTTTGTGTTGGCCAAGGCAGTTGTCACCTACGGGCTGGAACTCATGATTGCCTTGTTTACGATTGTACAAGGCATGATCGCGACCATGATGAACCGTTCGGGATTTGGCGGGATGGATGGCATGTTTTTACCCGAACTCATTACCCAAGCCATTGAAGATGTCGGGTTTTGGCATAGCATACCGCTGTGGATCGTGTCTTTGCTGGGGAGCTTGTTTATTACGGTTCTTTCCTTCATCATGATTCTTTCTGTGTATGCACGTTTCTTTCGGATTTATCTATATACTGCTATCGCTCCCGTTCCATTGTCCTCTTTTGCTGGGGAGCCAAGTCAGAGTATTGGAAAATCATTTTTGAAAGGGTATGCGGCTGCCTGCATGGAAGGGGCGATCATCGTGCTGGCTTGCATCATTTATGCTGCTTTCGCTACTGCTCCCCCTGCCGTAGAGGCGGATACCGGCGCAGTCACGATGGTGTGGACGTATATCGGGGAACTGATTTTTAATATGCTCATCCTCGTGGGGACGGTGAAGATGGCGGATCGTGTTGTCAGAGAAATGCTTGGATTGTAAAGATCGTATGGCATTGCATTATTGAATAGCCTTCAAAAACAATCTTACTAGAGACAGCGCATCTTGACGCTGTTGATCTGTGCATTGGTTGAGCGCAGCTAGAATCAGCTCTGTCTCCGTATGAGGTTCGGCATGTTGGTCATGCGGCAGCAATAAATCATTTGGGGACAGTTTGAGTAAATGGCACAGGGCTAGCATCGTCTCAATCGACATGCCTACATTCCCGCGCTCAATGTCGGCGCAAAATCTTGGGACACGCCCAATCTGCTCAGCTACGTTCTCGCGGGAAAATTGCAATGCCTCCCTTTGTTTCCGAATGCGTTGCCCTACCTTCTTTTTATCGTACACATGCATGATCCTCACTTTCAAATCGATTTTTGGAATTTATAACTCCTATTATGGGTGAGTACACAATTGACTAAAATGAGTTTTGAACATACTCTGTAGATGGTTTATAAATTCCAAAGATATTTCGTTTCTTCATAGTTTATGAAAAGGCAGGTGTACAGATGGATGGGCTATTAAAGAAGCTGGAAAGGGAAAGGCGAAAAATGAATGAGCTTGGCGAACAATCGTTGAAGAACAACGCCCCCTTATCGGATAACAAAAAATTAAAGAGGCAAAGCAAAAAGGTGGATCAATTGATTACGCAATACATGAAGCGCAGGTGAATGCAGGGATATTTTAAATGAAGGAAGGGGAGCCGATGGAGTTTCCGTCTTGGTTTAGACAAGCGATTCAAAAGCGATTAGATGGCATTTCTGCTCATATTGAGCATCATCTTGATCTGAACCGCATTGGTGACAAGGAAAGGAAAGCGTTTGAACGATTATTTGCGTGCATGGACATCGGACGTATGCCAGAATTTGCAGATTGGGAGGACCAGCAGTATTTGAAGCAGGCGCTCATGAACGAACGGCTATACTTGCAAGGGTTGAAGGATGGCATGCAGCTTGCCACTTCGTTAGCAGATCACCCGCATGCATTTGAAGGGCTAGACAGTACGAATACAAATCATCGTAAACCTGTTGCACATAGGGAGGATTCGGGAGGTTAGTCAGATGGAAGTAAAGATCAACCGGGAAATCCGGGAATATACCGAAAGTTTATTCTTTGGACTGTCTTTGCGACAGTTCTTTTTTTCTGTTTTGGCCATCATTTTGGCGATTGGTCTGTATTTTGGATTGCGGGGACGGTTTGGTGTGGAGACGCTCAGCTGGATGTGCATTTTAGGGGCTGCTCCTTGTGCCGCGCTCGGCTTCATTCGTTATCACGGCATGACAGCAGAACAACTGCTTTGGGCTTATATTAAATCAGAATTTTTAATGCCGAAGCTTCTAACTTTTCATTCTACTAACCTTTATTACAAAGTGCTGAAACAAAACATTCAGCGTCATGAGCAAGGAGAGTGAGTTTTTGAAAACACTTAAAAGAACTTTAAAACAGGATAAGGAACGGTTTGTCATTCCAAAGAGCGTACAACAAGCCATCCCGATTCGAGCCATTTGGCCGGACGGGATTTTTTTTGTTGGGAACAAGTTTTCTAAATCGTTTCGCTTTGATGATATCAACTATGCCGCGGCTTCCAGAGAGGATAAGGAAGCGATGTTTCTTGGTTATGGCGAGTTGCTTAATTCGTTTGATAGCGGGGCGACAACGAAGATTACGATTCATAACCGGCGACTTAACCGAACCCAATTTGAAGGTTCAGTCCTCATTCCGTCACGTCAGGATGATCTGGATCTATATCGTGAGGAATACAACCAGATGTTGCTGGGTAAATCCGTTGGGGCAAACGGCACGTTCCAGGAGAAGTACATGACGATATCCATTTTCAAAAAGAATGTGGAAGAAGCTCGTCAATACTTTACCAGAATCGGGTCGGAGTTGATGGCGCATTTCTCCCGTCTTGGTTCATCTTGTGAAGAACTGGATGCGATAGATCGACTACGCATATTGCATGACTTTTATCGTATTGGCGAGGAAGCCGATTTTCATTTGGACTTGTCCGCGATGATTCAAAAAGGACATAGTTTTAAGGATTATATTTGCCCGGATACGTTTGAGTTCGAGCGAGATCATTTTCGGATGGGCAAGTATTATGGGAGAGTCATCTTTCTTCGAGAGTATGCCAGCTATATTAAAGACAGCATGGTAGCGGAACTGTGTGACTTGAATCGGAATCTGCTGCTGTCTCTTGACGTCATTCCAATTCCAACAGATGAGGCGGTGCGCGAAGTGGAAAACCGTTTACTTGGCGTGGAGACAAACATTACCAACTGGCAGCGGCGGCAAAACAAGCATAATAACTTTTCGGCCGTTGTCCCTTACGATATGGAACAGCAGCGCAAAGAAAGCAAGGAATTTCTGGACGATTTAACGACTCGCGACCAGCGGATGATGTTTGGGCTTTTGACCATGGTGCATATTGCGGAGAGCAAAGAACAACTGGATAACGATACAGAAGCCTTACTGACAACGGCACGCAAACATTTATGCCAATTTGCTCCGCTGACCTTTCAGCAAATGGACGGTTTAAATACAGTGCTCCCATACGGTCTTCGCAAGGTGCATGCGCTTCGAACCTTGACCACGGAAAGCACCGCTGTCTTTATTCCTTTCCGGGCACAAGAGGTTATTCATCCAGGCGGTATTTACTATGGTCAAAATGTCATTAGTAAAAATCTGATTATTGCTAACCGCAAACAATTATTAAACGGAAATAGCTTCATACTAGGCGTGTCTGGGTCGGGCAAGAGCTTTACGGCGAAGCGAGAGATTGTCAATCTCGTACTATCTAACGATGATGATATTATCCTGATCGATCCCGAACGCGAGTATTCCGCTTTAGTCGCCGCGCTTGGCGGTGAAACGATTCATATCTCTTCAACTTCGACGAATCATATCAATGCGATGGACATCAACCGACAATATGCGGATGGAGCTAACCCGATCATACTTAAGTCTGAATTTGTGCTTTCATTATGCGAGCAATTAATGGGCGGCTATCCGCTAGGAGCGAAGGAAAAGTCACTGATCGACCGCTGCACGGCAAGCGTATACCGCAAATATTTGCAAAGTAATTACAAGGGGCAGCCGCCTACCCTGCAAGATTTCCATGCTGAGCTGTTAAAGCAATCCGAGCCGGAAGCGCAGGACATTGCTTTGGCGATTGAATTGTTTACCTCCGGCAGTTTGAACACGTTTGCCAAACCTACCAACGTGAATGTTGATAACCGGTTCATTTGCTACGATATTCTCGATTTGGGTAAGCAGCTTCTTCCCATCGGGATGCTTGTCGTACTCGACAGTATTCTTAATCGAATTACACAAAATCGTGCCAAAGGGAAAAATACGTTTATTTTCATTGACGAAATCTACTTGCTGTTCCAACATGAATACAGCGCTAATTTTCTGTTCACGCTCTGGAAGCGGGTTCGGAAATATGGCGCTTTTTGTACGGGGATTACGCAAAATGTGGATGATCTGTTGCAAAGCCACACAGCCCGTACAATGCTCGCCAACAGCGAATTTATTGTGATGTTGAACCAAGCCAGTACCGATCGCAAGGAATTGGCAGAGCTTCTCAATATTTCGGATTTGCAGCTGTCCTACATGACCAATGTAGATGCTGGTAACGGTTTGATGAAGGTGGGTAGTTCCCTTGTGCCGTTTACGGATAAGTTTCCGCGAAACACGAAGTTGTATCAGTTGATGACAACGAAGCCGGGGGAATAAAGCTACGTTACTGATGCGGTTGAGTGTGGTTTCGCCAGCCGCATCAGTACTTTAAAATTGAGTTAAAAGTGACACCGCTTCAACAAATGGATAAACCAGATTAAATGCGAATGAACCGTTCGGAATTAGATTTAAAAAAACAGGAAACTACTTGTTGGTCATAAACATATTGTATTTATAAGTACGGAATACATGCTTTATACAAACATCAGGGGAGTGGTATACTATACTTGGAATAAGAAGGAGATCCCTTGTGCAAAATATTTAAAAGGACTTGATTCCAAGTATCTACTAGAAGGGGTGATAACAATGACAAATCGTAATAGTGAGAAAAGTAAGCACAATCACCGTGAACATCATCACGAACACCATGAGCACCATCACCGAAGTCACCAAAATCACGATGGACATGATCTTTCAGGCCATGGACATGGACATGGAGGAGGCCATGCCGGTCATCATGAGCATATGATCGATGATTTCAAAAAACGTTTCTGGATATCTATCATTTTAACGATACCCTTAACGTATCTATCACCTATGATCCAAATGCTATTTCATTATGAAGTGACTTTTACAGGTAACACGGTATTATTATTTTTACTCTCAACCATTGTTTTTTTCTATGGAGGAAAACCGTTTTTACTTGGCGCATGGGATGAAATAAAAGTAAAAGCACCAGGGATGATGCTGTTAATCTCGTTAGCTATTATAACGGCCTACGTTTATAGTACGTTAACAGCTTTCTTTATTGCGGGAAGTGATTTTTACTTTGAGTTGGCGTCTTTAATTATCATTATGCTGTTAGGTCACTGGATAGAAATGAGATCAATCATGGGCGCTTCAAAGGCACTCGAAGAATTAATTAAACTGATGCCGAAAGAAGCCCATAAAATTGATGCTTCTGGAAACATTGTAGAAGTATCCGTTGAAGAATTACATCCCGGAGACGAGATTCTAGTGAAGTCAGGTGAGAAGATACCACTGGATGGTGTCATTTTCGAAGGGCAATCTACTGTCGACGAGTCCATGTTAACAGGGGAATCCGTTCCTGTAGAGAAAGGACCTGGCATGAAAGCCATCGGTGGAGCCGTTAATGGCGAAGGGGTATTAAAAATCAAGGTAAACAAAACGGGCAATGATACATATTTAGCCCAAGTGATCCAGTTGGTGCGCGATGCAGAGAACACGAAATCTAAAGCTCAAGGGTTTGCAGATATTGCAGCGAAATGGCTCTTCTATGTAGCGGTCGTTTCTGGCATCATTACGATGGCCTACTGGGGAACAACGGGTGATTTTGATTTTGCTTTAGAAAGAATGGTTACCGTGCTGATTATCGCTTGTCCGCATGCACTGGGTCTGGCGATGCCGCTAGTCACTTCAAGATCAACGTCAATAGCTGCTAAAAAGGGGTTGTTGATTCGTAACCGTATCCCATTCGAAAGTGCTTGGAAGCTGGATCGAGTGGTGTTTGATAAAACAGGTACTCTTACAGAAGGAAATTTCGGTGTAACGGATATTCACCCTAGTAATACGGTTAGTGAAGAGGAATTATTAAAGTTAGCTTATTCAGTGGAGACACAATCCGATCATCCCATTGCAAAAGGGATTGTGAAAGAAGGAAAAGCTCGCAATTTAGAGCTATACGATGTAACGAATTATAGAAATTTAACCGGGAAAGGATTAACGGCTGACGTGAACGGCTCCGAAATCGCAGTGATAAGCCCGGGGGCGATGAGAACGAATCAAATCGCATTCGATAAAGAGACGTATGAAAAATTGGCACAACAAGGAAAAACAGTCGTATTTGTTCTAAAGGATAACGAATTGCAAGGCATGATTGCTTTAGCCGACATCATTCGAGAATCCTCATATGAAGTCATCAAGCATTTAAATGATCGGGGCATTGAAACCGTGATGATGACAGGAGATAATCGCCGCGTTGCGAATTATGTAGGTGAAAAACTGGGTATATCAAAAGTCATCGCTGAGGTTCTTCCACATGAGAAATCCGATCATGTGAAAAAACTGAAAGAAGGCAACAACAATGTTGCCATGATCGGTGATGGAATTAATGACGCTCCTGCCTTGGCTGAAGCTCATTTAGGGATTGCAATTGGTGCCGGTACAGATGTTGCCATCGAGACAGCGGATGTTGTTTTAGTCAATAGCGACCCTGTTGACATCGTAAATATTGTGAAGCTATCGAAAGCAAGCTACAGAAAAATGGTACAAAACTTGGCGTGGGCGGCAGGCTATAATATTTTAGCCATCCCGTTAGCAGCAGGTGTCTTGTATCATATCGGTATCTTTATAACACCCGCGATCGGAGCCGTTGTCATGTCATTAAGTACAATTATCGTGGCCATTAATGCGCAATTGTTGAAGATTGATTAAAAACTTAGCAATGAATCCTAAAGTGAAAAACCCGAGCGCCACCTTTTCTTGGTGGTGATCGGGTTTTACTCGTTTCTGCATGTGTGCGGTTGGTTCATACCGCTTTTACTCGCGATTTTTTAACCTCATAGCCTAGTTTATCAATCGCATTTTCGATCTCTTCAATCGATACTTTTTCATCATCAAAGCTTAATTTCACTCTGCTGGAGTTAAATAATACACTTGCACTTTCTTTATCTACGCCATCTAGTGATTTTACCGCACCTTCTATTTTTTGTATGCAAGAAGGACAAGTTAAGGCTTCTAATTGGATCGTTGCGTTTTTCATTCTAATCTCTCCTTTTCTTTATCTTACTTATAGTATAAAGCAGTCTAGCAAAATAAAAATTGATCTACATCAAGTTTTAGATTTTTCTATTTCTATAACGAAGCAATCTCATGCCGTTTACAATGACGACTAATATACTCGCTTCATGCACTAACATCCCGATCGACATGTTCATCCATTCACTGAGGAATACACTGGTAAGTAGGACGACAACAACGCCCACTGCGATGATTATGTTTTGCCGCATGTTATTAAATGTAGCTTTGGTTAAACCTAATGCGTGGGGTAAGCGATTGAAATCAGAATTCATTAAGACCACATCCGAAGTTTCAATCGCTACATCTGTACCGCTTCCCATGGCGATGCCAATTTGAGCTAGCGCTAGCGAAGGACTATCATTTACGCCATCTCCTACGAATGCTACGATTTGGCCTTGCGTTTGTAGCTCTTTAATATAAGCTGATTTGTCTTCCGGCAGCATGTGTCCATGCGCTTCGGTAAGGCCAAGTTCACTTGCAACTAAATCGACAGTCCCTTGATTATCTCCGGATAGAACAATAAGATTTTTCACACCTAATTTTTTTAACCTTTGCAGCACTTCTTTTACATCTGGGCGAATTTGATCGCGAATGCCCATAAGTACTTTCAATTCACCATCAACGGATGTGAGCACAAGCGAATTTCCATTTCGTTCGAACCTGGCAATATCTGCCCGAACTTTTTCATTTAACTGTACATTTTCCTGCTCCATCAACGCAACATTACCGACTGCAATGCTATGTCCGTCTACTTGTGCTACAATGCCGCCACCTTTTACAACGTCTGTTTTGTCCACTGTATATAAGTCTATATCACCAATATGTTCGACAACGGCTTTTGCTAAAGGATGATCTGATTCTTTTTCGACACTTGCTAAGTAACCCAATACTTCTTCCGCGTTATTTGTATAAACTTCTTGCTCTGTCACTTTAGGATTCCCTATCGTTAATGTACCTGTTTTGTCAAATACCATCGTATCGACCTTCCTGAAATCTTGAATCACTTCACTACCTTTGAGCAAAACACCGTTTCGCGCACCATTGCCGATGCCTGCAACGTTTGAAACGGGTACACCGATTACCAGGGCTCCGGGGCATCCCAAAACTAAGATGGTAATGGCAAGTTCAATATTCCGCGAAAACAACCAGACAATAAAGGCTAGAACTAGAACCGCTGGCGTGTAATATTTCGAGAAACGATCAATAAAACGTTCAGCCTCTGATTTTGAATCTTGTGCTTCTTCCACTAACTCAATAATTTTCCCAAAAGTAGTATCTTCACCTACACGATCCGCAACAATTTGCACCGTACCATTTTCCAAAATCGTTCCAGCGTACACTTGCGAATCTTTCTTTTTAGTTACGGGAAGCGACTCACCGGTTATACTGGCTTCGTTAATATGCCCTTCTCCCGTTAAAACAGTACCGTCAACGGGCACCTTTGCGCCGGTTTTAACAAGTAAAATATCTCCGACGTCAATATCATCAACTTCAACTTCTGCAAATTCACCATTTTCCATTTGCTTCAAAGCACTTTCTGGCGCCAGCTCAGTTAATTCTTTGATAGCTGAGCGTGTTTTATTTAATGTACGCAATTCTAGATAAGCACCAAATAG
Source organism: Paenibacillus sp. J5C2022 (assembly GCF_025567625.1). GTDB lineage: Bacteria > Bacillota > Bacilli > Paenibacillales > Paenibacillaceae > Pristimantibacillus. The sequence goes on from NZ_JAOQJC010000033.1 coordinate 50,810, forward strand.
GAATAAAAAGGTGACAATAGCTGATTCTTCAAAGTTCTTAATTAAAAATGCCCCGATTACTGCGATCGTAACCAACACATCGATACTGACAACCTTGACTCTCAACGCCTGATACGCTTGGATGGCAATAGGTGCAATTCCTAAAATAGAAGCGACCATTAACGCCCAAGTAAATAGTCCTACCTGATCAAAACCGAATTTACTAGTAAAGGCTAAGGTAATTAATAGCGCACTTATGAGTGTGATTTGATTTTTCATGCCTAAAATAAACTTTTGCAACGTAATCTCTCCTCCCCATTTTTTCACTTAACTCATTTGTTTATGCTTGGTAAGCTTGATCTACTTCAGCCAACAAGTTATATACCGCTTCATAGCTTTCGCATACATCACCTGGAATCGTATAGTTCGTTGTAATCTCACGTAATTTAGCAAATTCCTCATTTAATTTAGGTTTTTCTTCACCTGTTTTTTTCGTTTCCTTGATGATGGTTTCAACTAATGTCCGCACTTCATGAAACTCTGGGTGATTCGCTCCGTGAACACGTGCTACAACTGGTACATATTGCGATAAAGTTTTAAAATGACTTTCCGTTACTTGGTTAAATGTTAATTGGTTTGTCATTGTTTTCTCCTTCTTCCTTGTTTTATTGTGATTTATTGTTTCTGGTTTAATTTTATTTTATCATGAACCAAATGAGATTAACTTGACCTAGGTCAACATTCATGTGTTTCTCTGTTTTCACAAAGTGGTTCTAAAGGTTTTAATGCCATGTTAGTGGAAAGAATAGTTTTGTAGTAAAAATTTTAATTCAACACTTTACATACCCTACATAGGTATGGTAATATACACTTAAGTTAGGAATAGGAGGTTATGCGAATGGCAGCCATAGAGGAAGCAGCAGCTTGTCACCCAGAGCATACTGGTTCTCATCGGAAAAGTCATCATCCGGAACGCGTGAAGAAGAATTTAACTTCACGATTAAATCGGATCGAAGGTCAAATTCGAGGGATCAAAGGGATGATCGACAAAGACGTGTATTGCGACGATGTGATCACACAAATTTCTGCCACACAATCTGCGTTAAATAGTGTAGCTAGCATTTTATTGGAAGGTCATCTAAAGGGTTGTGTAGTCGATCGGCTAACAGAAGGTGATGACGAGATATTGGATGAATTAGTTGTGACGATTCAAAAGTTGATGAAAAAATAACGTAATTAAAGGAGAGAGAAAACATGGAAAATATAACATTAAACGTACAAGGTATGTCATGTGGACATTGTGTGAAAAAAATTGAGGGAGGCGTCGGTCAATTAGAAGGCGTTAACCAAGTCCGTGTAAATTTAGACAGTGCGAAGGTAGAAGTATCTTACAACGAATCACAAGTATCACTTGATAAAATCAAAGAAACGATTGAAGATCAAGGATATGAGGTAAAATAAGAGTGCTTTTAAAGCACTCTCTCATTTTCAATTTAACATACCCCCCATCGGTATATGAAAGGCGTGAAGGATCATGAGTAAAGAAGTAAAAGAAGCAAGCATACAAATTACAGGCATGACTTGTGCAGCGTGTGCGACGGGTATTGAAAAAGGGTTGAATAAAATGGATGGTGTCGAGCAAGCTTCCGTCAACCTTGCGTTAGAAAAGTCGGCGATCAAATATGATCCGTCCAAACTGAGTGTATCAGATCTAGAAAAGAAAATTGAAGCACTTGGCTACGGCGTTGTGAAACAAAAAGCGGAATTTGATATTACAGGCATGACTTGTGCAAACTGTTCGTTAGGGATTGAAAAAGGGTTGAATAAAATGGAAGGCATTGCCTCGGCGACTGTCAATTTAGCGCTTGAGAGAGCAACCATCGAATTTAACCCGTCAGAAGTAACGATTGCAGACATTATTGCGAAGGTAGAGCAGCTTGGTTACGGTGCACACCAGAAGCAAGATGATAAAGAACAGGTCGATTACCGTGAAAAGGCGATTCAAGACCAGAAACGGAAATTTATTATTTCGGCCATTTTATCACTACCTTTATTATGGACGATGGTCGGGCACTTTTCATTTACATCGTTTCTATATCTGCCGGAGTTCTTAATGAATCCGTGGGTGCAAATGGCGCTTGCTGCACCGGTGCAGTTTATTATCGGGAAGCAGTTTTATGTCGGTGCTTATAAATCGCTGCGTAATGGGGCTGCAAACATGGACGTGCTCGTTGCGATGGGTACATCCGCAGCTTATTTCTACAGTGTGTATCAAGCGATCGTCACGACCGGTACACTACAAGAGCCACACCTGTACTTTGAAACAAGTGCGGTACTGATTACACTCATTGTTCTAGGGAAGTATTTTGAAGCCAAAGCTAAAGGTCGTTCGTCCGAAGCGATTAAAAAATTAATGGGCTTACAAGCAAAAACCGCGACGGTTGTACGTGAGGGTGTTGAACAAGAAATTCCCTTAGAAGAAGTCGTGATCGGAGACACTATCTTAGTGAAACCAGGAGAAAAGATCCCAGTCGACGGTGAAATGTTAGAAGGGAATACAGCGGTAGATGAGTCAATGCTAACGGGGGAAAGTCTGCCGGTAGATAAAAAGCAAGGGGATCGGTTATTCGGCGCAACAATAAATAAAAATGGTTTTATTCAAATGAAAGCAACAAAAATTGGACGTGACACCGCGTTAGCGCAAATTATTAAAGTCGTTGAAGATGCGCAAGGTTCAAAAGCGGAAATCCAGCGTTTAGCAGACAAAATATCGGGTATATTCGTGCCCATCGTTGTTGGCATTGCGATCATCTCCTTTCTTGTCTGGATCTTGTGGATTCGTCCAGGCGAAGTGACGCCGGCCTTAGAAGTATTTATTACGATCCTTGTGATCGCGTGTCCCTGCGCGCTTGGTCTTGCTACACCAACATCAATTATGGCAGGTTCTGGTCGCGCAGCTGAATTTGGCATTTTGTTCAAAGGTGGCGAGTATTTAGAGCAAACCCAAAGCATTGACACCGTTGTTGTGGATAAAACGGGTACAGTGACCCATGGTAAACCTGTATTAACAGATGTTGTGTTGGCTGATGGTCAAGAAGAAGAAAAGTTTTTGTCCTTAATCGGCGCAGCAGAGAAACAATCCGAACACCCCTTAGCGGAGGCCATTGTGCAAGGGATTCAAGAGAAGGGCATAGAACTTGCCAACGTTCAATATTTCGAAGCGGTCCCGGGTTACGGCGTGCAAGCAACGGTTTCAAGTCAAGCCGTTGTCATTGGTACACGCAAACTGATGCAACAATATGGAATCGAGGTTTCGCCGGTTCTTGCTACGATGGAGCAATTAGAGAGCGATGGTAAAACAGCGATGTTAGCTGCAATTGATGGAAAATACGCCGGGCTCGTTGCTGTAGCCGATACTGTAAAAGAGACATCGCGAGAAGCGGTGCGTCGGTTACATGAAATGGGCATCAAAGTCATTATGATGACAGGGGATAACGAGCGTACAGCACAAGCGATTGGTAAAGAGGTCGGCATTGATGCAGTCATTGCGGAAGTCCTTCCGGAAGGGAAGGCAGAAGAAGTGAAAAAATTGCAAGACCAGGGTAAAAAAGTGGCCATGGTTGGCGATGGCATTAATGACGCACCAGCGTTAGCTACAGCGGATATTGGGATGGCGATTGGTACAGGTACGGACGTAGCGATGGAAGCGGCCGATGTAACCCTCATTCGTGGGGATTTAAATAGCATTGCCGATGCGATCATCATGAGTCGTAAAACGATGCGTAACATTAAACAAAACTTATTCTGGGCATTTGGCTACAATACGCTCGGGATTCCAATCGCAGCAATTGGGCTGCTCGCTCCATGGGTTGCGGGTGCAGCGATGGCCTTCAGTTCCGTATCGGTCGTATTAAACGCATTGCGTTTACAAAGAGTGAAATTAGAAAAGTAAATAACCATATAAAATAGATTCATGTATTGGCGGTTTTATAGCTGAAAAACAAATGGAAGTTAGCCCAGCGGTGTAATGTCAAGTAGTTAGTTTTGTGAAATTGGAAAAATAAAAGTCGAAAGTGGCAAATAACACGAAAAAAGGGATCACTAAGCTAGACCCACCATGTTGTCGTAATTTTCAGACAGGCATTAAGCGTGGGTGAACTGTAAGAAGTGTAAGAATCCGGTAAATCTATGGATTCCTCCTCTCAGGTGGTGTGTACAGGGTGTTGGTCTTCAGTAGCATGAATACCAACCGTACCAATTTTCGTGCAGAAAGGACGAGTGCTCTTTTGTGCTTGTGCTTCGGTACTTCAACATGTTTCTTTTTGTAAAACTCAGCGTACTCAGCGTCATTCTTACGTACGGAGTCTGCAGCTTGGACCAAATAATAACGCAAGTATTTGTTCCCTGTTCGCATACGGTAGGTTTCATCGGCTTCGAACTCGCCAGACTGGTGCTGGCTCCAAACGAGCCCCGCATACTTAGCTAAAGCGTTGTGATCACGGAAGCGGTCAATACCGCCAATTTCCGCAAGTATTCCAGCAGCAAAGACGGGGCCTATTCCCTTGACGGAAGTAAGTGTCTGTGGGATCCCCCTCATAATTTTGGCGATCTCTTTGTCAAGTTTCTTGACCTCGGATTCCAAGTGCTGAATCACACTCAGCGTTGTTGCCATGGAGATATTCACGGGATCGCTCATCGCTTTATCTAGTCGGTAAGAGGTTCGTGCGATCTTCTTTAGATACGCAGCGATCTCCTCGGGATTGTCGAACTTGTTTTTACCCTTGTCTTGTAAGAAGGAAATAAGTTCTTCAACAGACATCGTCATAATTTGTTCAGGCTCTAGCTCTTGAATCACAGCAAGCGAGGTGTTGCCGAACGTATTAGAAAACGGATTGTCTTGGCGCATGCCACTAAACTTTAAAAAGACCTGATTCAGGAAAAAGGTCTTGTCTCGTTTGATGTTATTGATCAAGTAAAACCGCGTGCGGGTGAGGCGCTGCAAGGCTTCGTATTGGATGATGTCTTTCATCTCATGAGGCAGTCGTCCAAATCGCAGATGGTCTGCAATCACCCAGGCATCGATGCGGTCATTCTTGGGAAGAGCTTCGTAGCCCTTCTTGAACTTGGCCACTTTTCGCGCATTTAAGACATAAATCTGGGATTGAATGTTAGGTTCATATCCCTGAAGCTCGGTTTTCAAATAGTGAGCAAGATGCCAGCCGAGATTGGAGGTCGCCTCCATCCCGATGCGAAGCTCTCGCGCTTCTGCTTTCGAAGCGGTGTCCAACATCTTGTGAATGAGCGTATCCGCTCCTGCTTGATCATTGGGCACGGCAAAGGAAGCTAGTGATGTACCTGTCCCATCCATGAATTGTACATGGTGAGACTTTAAGCTAACGTCTATTCCAATCAGCATTGGTGACATAGAATCACCTCCTATTGTTTAGAGAATCAAGCAAAAACTCAGACCTGGGTGCCCGTGGAAACCACCGACTTCAGCCTCGTCATTAGCACTCATCCGCAAGCGTCCGACAATTGATGGGTGCTACGCCCCGGACGTCAAGGGAGGCGCATCCAGCGGTTAGAACATGAGTGATGGATCACGGGTAGCAGGCTTTCACAGCAGTACGCAAGCAAGAGCTTGGCCAGCAAGGGGGATAAGAAATTTCCTGAGAGGTGCTTGTTAATCCCATTGTTCCACAGGCAGGTCTGAGAAGTCTATAGCCGATGATTGACGATGAGGACATGGCTCATCTAGCGGCTACAGGTATGAAGTTTTCAAAGAGCGCATGACAAAGAAGTGCAGCTGGGAATCAGCAGCAATGAAGATAGCTATTTCACTTCAGCTTCCTCATTCGAGGTAGAACGATAAAACAGGTGAAACGGGTAAATCGGGAATGAGGAAGCTGAAGCTTCTTTCAAACCTGAGCCCCGACTTCCGTTCCTCGCCTTACAGGCTGCGGTACGGGTTCGGCATTGCCCTCCAGATGGGGCCCCAACTGGAAATGTATTCGATCCTCTTCCAACTGTCCGGATCAGCTGGGAAAAGATCGAAATGATCTTACAAATACTATTATACGAGGGGGAACGGCATGTCTTTACTAACGGATATATTGGAATTCAACGGTCAATTCGTTGAAGAGAAAGGGTATGAACCCTACATTACAACGAAATATCCAAATAAAAAGCTAGTTGTTTTATCCTGTATGGATTCGCGTCTTGTTGAATTATTACCAAAGTCGATGAATCTACGTAATGGTGACGTGAAAATTGTAAAGAGTGCAGGGGCCATCGTAAACCATCCATTTGGAAGTATTATGCGTAGTATACTCGTTGCGCTTTATGAATTAAATGCAGAAGAAGTTTTCGTTGTCGGTCACTATGATTGTGGTATGAGCGCAGTGGATTCGGAAACCATGATTAAACATATGAAAGAACGCGGTATTTCGGATGAAACGTTTGATATTTAAAATACTCATCACATGATATTAACAGTTGGCTCCGCGGCTTCGGCGATGTGAAAACAAGTGTGTTAAAAAGTTGTGATGTCGTTCGAAATCACCCCTTAATAGCAAAAACAATTCCTGTACATGGTCTTGTCATGGATCCAAAGACAGGACTACTGGATCTTTTATCGGATGGAAATGCCTATATCGAAAAACGAAACAAACTATAATGAATAAAGGCTGTCCCAAAAATGATTCTGGACAGCCTTTTACTTTTAGTGGTTCATTATGATTTGACAGCTTTTTATTGCAAGAAATCTTCGGTAGAAGTTACAGTCGCATACATTCCGTCAAGTGCACTGACAAACGCATAATGAACCTGTTCAGCTGGAACGACCTTATCTTGGTAGGATAAGTCTCTCGTTGCACATGCATCTTCAATTAGTGTTGTTTCATAGCCAAGATCCACTGCGGCTCTGACTGTGGCGTCAATACACATATGTGTCATCATACCGACAACCACTACCTTTGTTGCTTCTTTTTCTTTTAATTTACTTTCCAATTCAGTCTTTAGAAAGCTGTTGGGGAAATGTTTTTTGATAATGCTTTCGCTTTCTAATGGCAAAACAGCGTTATTAATTTCTACTCCTTCCGTATCTGGAAGAAAGAACCCTAACCTAGGATCAGCTGCGATATGTTGGACATGGAAAATGTTATCTTTGTGATTTTGCCTAAACCATTCAAGTACTTTCGCAGCATTAGCGGCTGCTTTCTCGGGGTTACTTAATTCCATCTTTCCATTTGGAAAGTAGTCATTTTGAATATCTACAATAATTAGAGCTGTGCTCATTGTTCTCCACCTCGTTTAGAGTATTTTGGTACATTATAATCATATATCGTATATTGATTTTTATCGATAAGTTGGCGAAACACTTTTACCTTAAAAAATTTCACGGCGAAAGGAATCTACTATGGAACTTGATCATGTTGATTTTCAGATCCTTCGGTTACTATCCGAAAACTCACGTATTCAATGGAAAGACCTAGGGGAACAAATTCATATGACAGGACAGGCGGTAGGGAATCGTATAAAAAAACTGGAGGAAAGTGGTGTAATTAAAGCCTACTCTGTAATAGTTGATGAATTGAAAATAGGACTTACTTACACAGCGTTCGTCATTATTTATATGAAAACGGCAAACCATGGTTCATTTATAAGGTTAATGAATGATCGAAATGAAGTATTGGAAGTCCACCGAGTATCGGGAGAAGGTTGTTACCACTTAAAGATAATGGTTAACTCTCAAGAACAATTGAATTCATTTCTTGAAAAAATGCTTGAGTTTGGGAACTATGCTGTATATCTTTCCATACAAGAGATTAAACTACAAAATCCATTGACTGCCCTATAACAAAAGGGATTACACCTAAACGATAGGGGCAAATTCAGTAGTTGACAGTATACCCACACGGGTATAAGATGATATTTAACAGTGAATAATACTTCTTATAAACTATAGATAAATCTGGTCAAGAAAATAAGCTTAGGAGGTGAATTTCTATGGAATACAATGATCAACTTAAAAATAGAGTAAAACGCATGGAAGGGCAACTCCGTGGAATTTTGAAGATGATGGAAGAGAACCAAGATTGCAAAAAGGTCATTACGCAATTGTCGGCTGTTCGTTCGGCGATTGATAGAACAATCGGTGTGATTGTAAGTTCAAACTTAGTCGAATGTGTGCAAGCAGTAGAGAAAAATGGAGAAAAAACAGATGAACTTATTAAAGAAGCTGTTAACTTGCTTGTAAAAAGCAGGTAAACATTTTAGGGTGGAATGTTTTTTTACTCATTTCAATACCCATCAGGGTATGAAAAAAAGGGGGTTAAGAAGTGGAATACGTACCCTACATCGTTATTGCTTTTTTCTTGTTTCTCATCTTGCAACGAGCTTTACCAACAAAAGGGGTTAGACAACTATCGACAACAGAGTTGAAAAAGGAACTAAAGAACAAGGATAAGCAATTTATTGATGTCCGAACACCGGGTGAATTTAACGGAAATCATATCAAAGGTTTTACAAATATTCCTCTCCACCAACTTTCACAAAAAGGGGATCAGGAGCTTTCCAAGGAAAAAGAAGTAATTGTTATTTGTCAAAGCGGGATGAGGAGCCAACAAGCGAGTAGGAAGCTGAAGAAAATGGGATTTACAAAAGTGGCTAACGTAAAAGGTGGCATGAGTGCTTGGCATTAATGAGTTGCGAGGAGGATTACGATGAAAGAAATAACGGCGAAGCAAGTGGTGTCTCTAATCGAAGAAGGAAAGATGTTAAATATGATCGATGTGCGTGAAACAGATGAAATAGCGGAAGGGAAAATTCCGGGAGCTAAGCATATTCCACTAGGACTCATTGAGTTTCGTATGCATGAATTAGATAAGGCCAAGGAATATATTATGGTTTGCCGTTCCGGCGGAAGAAGTGGTCGCGCAACTGAATTTCTTGAAAGCCATGGTTTTAACGTCATCAACATGGAGGGAGGCATGCTTGCTTGGGAAGGGGAAGTGGTAATAGGATGAACCAATGGGATACTCGCTTTCGCACAGAGAATTACGTGTATGGCAAGGAACCGAATGTCTTTTTAACGGAATTTCAGAAGAAAATAAAAGTTTCCGGTGATGCTTTAGCGATCGCCGAAGGGGAAGGGCGTAATGCGGTTTACTTAGCGGAACAGGGCATGAATGTCACGGCATGGGATTATGCAGAATCGGGACTCGTGAAAACGAAACAGCTTGCAGATGAACGAGGTGTAGTGGTCTCGACTGAACTTATAGATTTGAATGAGGCCAATTGGGATAACGCTAAGTGGGATGAAATCGTATGTATTTTCGGCCATTTCCCAGCGGAGCTCCGGCAAAAAACACTTCGAGGTGTAAAGGAAGCTGTGAAGCCGGGTGGTTATTTTTTGACAGAGGTATATTCCCATAATCAGCTCCCTTATGGCAGCGGCGGGCCGCAGAATCTGGATTTTTTATATAAACCGGAAGAGATTTTAGAAACTTTTGCAGATTGGCGTATGGTTCATTTTTTCTTGGGAGAGGTTGTTCGTCACGAAGGAGAACTCCATCATGGGCTGTCCCATGTGATTCAATTTGTTGGGCAAAAACCGTAACATGATCAAAATGGAAGAAGGGTGATTACAGATGGCAAAAAAGATTCTGATTGTAGGCGGTGTAGCGGGAGGAGCCTCCGCAGCAGCAAGACTTCGCAGACTGGATGAGACGGCAGAGATTGTTATTTTTGAGCGCGGGGGATATATTTCATTCGCAAATTGCGGTCTTCCTTATTATATCGGAGAAACCATTGAAGAACGATCCAAGTTGTTGGTGCAAACACCGGAGAGTATGAAAGCTCGGTTTAATCTGGATGTACGCATTCAAAGCGATGTGATCCAAGTCGATCCTGAGCAAAAGAAGGTTCTTGTAAATAGTAAAGAACGCGGAATCTATGAGGAGAATTATGATTACCTCATTTTGTCCCCCGGAGCTAAACCGTTGCAACCGCCGATCCCGGGAATAGATAGCCCTCTAATTTTTACACTCCGCAATATGGAGGACACGGATCGGATTAAAGCGATGGTGGATCAAGAAGGAGTCCAGAGTGCCGTAGTTGTTGGTGGCGGGTATATCGGTGTGGAAATGGCGGAAAATCTGCGGGAACGAGGGCTTGAAGTTTCCTTAGTAGAAGCAGCGCCTCACATCCTTGCTCCCTTTGATTCTGAAATGGCTGCGATTGCGGAAAAGGAACTGGAAGACCATGGCGTTGCGCTTTATCTGGGGGATGGCGTACAGTCTTTTCGAGAAGAAGAGCAAGGGATCAGTGTTGTATTGCAGAGCGGGCAGGCAGTTCGTGCTGATCTAGTTCTCTTGGCAATCGGTGTGAAACCGGACACGGAATTTCTTAGCGATTCCGGCATTGAATTGGGAGCACGAGGCCACATCATCGTAGGTGAGACCTTGCAGACTAACCGAGAAGGTGTGTTTGCGGTTGGCGATGCAGTGGAGATTACGGATTTTGTTCTTGGTACGCAAGGGGCTATTCCGCTCGCAGGACCGGCGAATAAGCAAGGTAGAATAGCAGCAGATCGGATTTGTGGATTACCATCGACGTATAAAGGAACGCAAGGTACAGCCATTATTAAAATATTCAGTCTTACAGGCGCCAGTACTGGAAGCAATGAGCGAACGCTCGCACGTTTAAATATTCCTTATCGTGTTGTTTATGTACATCCGAGCTCTCATGCGACCTATTATCCTGGTGCCAAGCAGATCGCGCTAAAGTTGCTGTTTAATGAGGAAGGACGCATTTTAGGAGCACAAGCCTTCGGTGAAGAAGGGGTAGACAAACGAATCGATGTTATCGCAACCGTGCTGCGATTAAAAGGAACCATCCACGATCTGACCGAATTGGAACTCTCGTATGCGCCGCCCTTCTCTTCCGCGAAAGATCCGGTGAATATGGCAGGCTATTTTGCGCAAAATGTGCTAAACGGTCTTGTGGAAGTCGTGACCTTAAAGGAGATTGACGCGATAGACCTTGAAAAGCAAATCCTGCTTGATGTACGTACTGAAGCTGAATTTAACGACGGGTTCATCGAAGGGGCGATTCACGTTCCGGTTGATGAGCTTCGGAATCGTATGCATGAGTTGGACCGAGAGAAAGAGATTTATACGTATTGTGCGGTTGGAGCAAGAGGGTATATCGCTTCGCGCATTCTAAGTCAGAACGGCTTTAAGGTTAAGGATTTGACCGGTGGATACCGCAGCTATAGGATGGCTAATTATAAATCGTAAAATCATAGGAGCGGAAACTTGGAAAGGGGAGGACTTCTATGAAGGAAAGTAGCATAGGTGAGACAATGAACATTGCGTTAGCTTCACCAGTGCAAGTCGGAGGGAATATATTTACACCGGAGCAATTAGCGAAAATCAGTAATGTAGTTGGTCTAGATGCTAAAATTGAGATCACGCCATTTAGACAAATCTATGTGGAGGTTCCTATCGACCAGCGCGGAACGATTCAGCAGGAGCTGGAGCGTTCGGGGCTTGAGGTATATACGGCCGGTGCAGTAACCAAAAGCTTGATTGCTTGCCAATTCTGCAGAGGAGCAGAAGAAGCAGGACTGGATACGGCTCGGATGTTGAATCAAGCGATTGCGGGAATTGAAACACCAACGCCGATGAAGATCGGTTACGCCGGTTGTGCGCTCGGCACAAGTGAACCCCTGCTTAAGAATATCGGTGTTGTTAAAATGCGGGATAAATTTGACATTTATGTCGGAGGAGAATCGAAAGGCTTGAAAGCAACACTCGCTAAGAAATTGGTTTCTGAATTGGCTGAAGATGAGCTTGTCGCAATTATTATGAAATTGATCGATTATTATAAGGCCAATGCGAAGGGGAAAGAGAAATTCAGTAGATTCGTGGAACGTATATCCCTAGAAAAGCTGCAAGGCGTGTTACTATAGCATATTGAAGTAAAACATAAACCCAGTCGTTGTGACTGGGTTTATGTTTTTAGCTTGCCCATATTACTTGGACACGTTGATACTTAGACACGTTGATGGTCAGGTCGCCACTTTTTCACATTCTTTTTAATTTCTTCAGGCGACAGATGACTAGCTATGATTCGATCGACCAGATCAACTACCTCTGCATCTGATGCGAAACGCAACGCAATGAGTTGCTCCTTCGAGAGACCTTCATCCAAACGTTTACCCGTCAACATAAAATAACGCAGCTGCTCTTCGGTTCGAATAAGCCGGTCTTGTAAGGTTAATGCATACATACGCGCAAGCATTCCAGGGACGATTGCAAGCACAACCACACCAACTAGTAACAATAGATTTAAAGAAAAACCGTTGCTCATAAATTCATAAATACTATACACTACTGTAGTCAATAGCAAGATGATGCTTAATGGCAGCCAAATAAAGTGCTGTAACGGCTGATAACGAGTATGATTTGCATAGGATTGTTCTTTCAGTTTCCTCACCTCCTGTACGATTGCCGACTAGGATATTTCATAATGCTCCATGATCTGTTCTAGCTTATTCTTTAATTGATCAAAACGAACAAACCGATCTTCTCGTATATATTCCTTTCGATCTATGATCAAAAGCATAATAGGAACTGTAAAAATTAAAAATTTTTCTGCCACCTCTTCTACCTTATTGGCATCAATGTGCCCTAGGTGGATAAGTGGATAATGATCAAGTAGCTCTCTTAGCTTAGGCAATATAGCGTGACACACACTACACTCTGGCCTGGATACGTACAAGAAACTCAACTTGTGATTTTCAAGAAACTCTTCTACCATCTCAAGTGAAGTTAACTCATTCAGCTTTTTCATCATTAGAACCAGTCTAACCCGTGATCTTCCACGTATTGACTAACGACATCCTTGTCGGAAACTAATGATACTTTGCCTTCAAACTCTATTTCAACCTCTGCTTTTTTTAATAAATTTCCGATTGCGCACCCTTTGTCTGCGGCTACAATTGCTTCATGTGCTAATTCAATCTGATCTTCTGTTGCATCAATAGACAAAATAACATGAGGATAATGGATAATTTTAAAGCCTTCTTGTTTTGAATTGGTTGCTTCCGAATTCATGATCAACCCGGCAACAGGCAATTTTTTTGTTTGAAGTATATATACAAGAGTCGTTATATAACAGGTTGCAGCGGAAGAAACAAGTAACTCTTTCGGATTTGCGCCTTCCCCGCTGCCACCCAAAGATTCAGGTATAGCAATTTTTGTTTTAAGATAGTTAGCTTTTATTCTTCCGTCACCTTTTGCGTTTTGATACCAAACGGTATTCAAATTGGTCTTAATATCCATTTGATCACTCCTTAAGATTTTTAGTTGTATTTAATCTAATATCGCTGTCATATGCTCTTTTGTAATCGCCCAATGGGATGTAGACCAGTGTTTCTCTTTATTTTTCACATATATGATTTGAGGAGATTCGTGCTTAACTCCCAGATCTTCGGCGATCTGATTCGAAACAGGGCGAGCTTCAATGACTTTTATCAGGGAATAATCGATATCTTTGTTCGGATTATCAGCTAAGTACTGCTCGTATTCGTTCAACGCGTTAGCACTAACCGGACATGTAGTGCTATGTTTGAATATTACTTTTCCGCGTCCAGCCGATTGCCCCAACACATCTTTCCATTCGTCTAACGTCGTAATTTCTTTCCATTGCATAAATAAATTCACTCCTTTTTCATTTCGTTAGCCTGAACTTCAATTCTATTACAGAGATTTGCTCATTCAAGTACTGCATGGTGTTCGATAAACTTCTCACTGTCGATCGCTGCCATACAACCGCTTCCCGCAGCCGTTATGGCTTGACGGTATTTGTTATCCTGTACGTCCCCGCAAGCAAATACACCGGGAACGTTCGTTTCAGAACTTCCACTCTTTACAATTAGGTAACCGAGTTCATCAGTCTCCAGTTGTCCGTCTAAGAAGCCAGTGTTCGGGTTATGACCAATCGCTACGAAAATACCGTCAGTTGCGATGACTTCTTCCGCTCCGTTCGCATTATCTTTTACCTTTAGACCAATCACTTTATCGTTATCGGTAATGACCTCGAGAGGTGTTTTGTCCAAACTCCAAGTAATTTTACCGTTGTTGCGGGCGCGATCTTGCATAATTTTTGAAGCGCGCAATTCGCTACGTCGGTGTACCACGCGAACTTCTTCAGCGAAACGTGTAAGGAAATTCGCTTCCTCCATAGCCGAGTCTCCACCGCCGACAACGATAATTTTCTTACCGCGATAGAAAAAGCCATCACAAGTAGCACAGGTACTCACGCCACGGCCGATACTTTCCTTCTCGCCAGGAATACCAAGCAATTTAGCCGATGCCCCGGTGGAAATGACCAGCGTCTCCGCTATCAGTTCACCGATGCCTTCCACTTTTAACTTAAACGGTCTTAGTGATAAATCGAGTTCGTTTACCCAGCCATTACGAAACTCGGCGCCGAAGCGTTCTGCTTGTTTCCGCATGTTATCCACCAATTCAGGCCCCAGGATTCCATCTGGGAATCCTGGGAAATTCTCGACTTCCGTTGTCGTACTTAATTGCCCGCCCGGCTCTGGCCCTTCAATCACTAGTGGGCTCAAGTTAGCCCGTGCCAAATAGATTGCAGCTGTCAAGCCGGAAGGTCCTGTTCCGATAACGATTGATTTATAGGTCATTGTCATCTTCCTCCATTTTCCGCCATATCCAAAATATCCGCTGCATATCCCCTAGTTTTTAGGTTAATGATGCCCCGATTTTAGATTTCAATTCCTGCTTAGACTTCAAACCAACCATTTTCTCAACGATGTTTCCATCTTTAAAAATAATAAGCGTCGGAATTCCCGTGATCCCTAGTTGCATTGCTAATTCGCCTTCTTCATCGACATTAACTTTGGCGACAACTGCTCGCCCTTTTACTTCGTCCGCCAATTCTTCGACGATTGGCAATTGGACTTTACAAGGACCGCACCACGGCGCCCAAAAATCGACCAAGGTAACACCGGATTGAATTTGATTTTGAAACGTTTCTTTCGTAAGTACAGTAGCTGACATGAAAGATTCCTCCTTTTAGTTTAAAAACAAAGAAATGATTTAATGATTGGTTATCTAGTTAACTTGTTATTTATAATACGATGTAATGTCTAGATTGTCAACTTCAATTTTGCGTAAAATATTGAAACATTAAAGAGAATAGCCGTCACAGTGAACATTCCACTACTTGATTTTTTTTATCCGTTGGATTAAGCTAAATGTTACCTAGATAACTAGTAAAGCGAGAAAGTTGGAGAGTAATATGAAATATTCAAGTTTTCTATTTAAAATCGATTCTGGTTCTTCTCTGCCAATCAACGTACAGATTAAGGAGCAAATCAAATGGTTGATCGGCAAAGACTTACTTAAACCAGGAGATCCACTTCCTTCAACCAATGAGTTAGCGGATCAGCTTGCCATTAACAGAAACACGATTCAGTGGGTCTATTCCCAACTTAAAGAGGAAGGCCTTCTGATGATTCAAAGGGGGCGAGGGACGCAGGTTGCCGATGAAGATAAAATCGAAGAGTTCAGAAAACAAAACCAACATTTTTCTTTCGTGGAAAAAACAATTAAAGATGTTTACGAGTTAGGTTACAATGCAGAGAGCGTACTGTTGTCTGGATTTGCCTATATGCAGTTGTTTGGTCAACCGTTAGAGAAGAAGTTGAAATATCTCTTTATTGAGTGTAAGTCAATTTCATGCGTCTTTTATTTGGATGAAATCAAGCGAATGACATCAGCGGAAATTGAAGTAATCGATACTTCATCACCTGAAGACGTTCTTCATCAGGCTGTTCACAGGGCGGATGTCATTGTGACTGTCTCAGATCTAGCTGAAAAAGTGAAGAAATTTGTTGAACCGGTCAATAAAAAGGTCATCTCTGTTGGTTCTTCAAACGATGTAACGCTGTTATTCAACATGTTGAGGCCACAATAATATTTTGTGGGGACATCAATGCGCATCCCCGAGGGAATGCTGCGATTTATTGCTCGTTCGCCGCCAAATTCTTTGGCGGCCGAAATCGAGCAGCGAAATGGCTGTTTTATCTTGCTTTAACAGCAGATTTTACAACATTGTAAATATGGCTTGCATTGGACTACCCTTTCTATGTTGCATTAGAACGGATGGTTATAGACATGGTTATTACTTGTCTACAAGAGGGAATCGGGTAGACCAGAACAAAAATGTAATCAGGAACAATGAGGAAAGGGGGGGACGCACCCTTGCTGCTTCGTACATACAATCCGCCAATGCCGTTATCGTTGTTCGTCGATTATTTTTGGTATATGGAAGATTATAGTCCTTCACATTCCAAAGAACTGGCTTTACCAGACGGATCTGTGGATGTGATCATTGATCTTAGGGAGGACAAAATTCGATTATTCGATGGTCATCAACACGAGTTGGTTTTCGGCCATTCGATTCTCTGCGGTCCGCACTCGGAATATTTTGTAATCGACACAGCCTGTGAGTCGAGAGTGATTGGCATCCACTTCAAACCAGGTGGGATTCCCCCCTTCCTTAAAGAACCGATCGAAGAGCTTCACAATAAACATTTTCCACTAGATATATTATGGGGATCCAAAGTCGGCGAAATTCGTGATGAATTGCTGGCTTCATCTGCACCAGAAGAGATGTTCCATGTGCTTGAACGTCGCCTGCTGTCGCTTGTAGTGAGGGATTTGGAATGGCATCCGGCAGTACAATTCGTATTGAGCCATCTTCATGGTTACCGGATCGCGGAGCTTATTGACCAGATCGGAATCAGTCACCGAAGATTCAATCAACTATTTAAAGCAGAAGTCGGTATGACACCTAAGCGCTTAAACCGCCTTTATCGATTCCAAGAAGTTTTGCGTTTCGTTCATTCCGAGGAAAATATTTCGTGGATCGATATCGCTCAAGCTTGCGGTTATTATGATCAAGCGCATTTCATAAAGGATTTTAAGTCTTTCTCCGGTATCAATCCGAGTGAATATCGCCCAATTAGTGGAAGGCATCATAATCATGCTAAGCATATCACGTAAGGTCAAAAATATACAATATTTGATTGTGTGCCTGGTATATGATGAAGAAGAAAGTAAGGAATTTCTTTATAAATTTGAAGGAGGGGATATCGATGGCTGACAACTATAGGCCTCACGGCTACCAAACGGTAACACCGCATATTACGGTCGAAAATGCAGTTGCCATGATTGCATTCCTGGAAGATGTATTTTATGCTGAGGAACTGAACAGAGGAACAGGGGAAGATGGCAACATCACGCACGCGGAAGTTCGAGTGGGTGATACGATCATTGAAGTGTCGGAAGGAAATGACAGATTCCCGCCAAGAGGGAATACCCAACATATATTTGTTGAGGATACAGACGATTGCTATAGGCGGGCAATATCGGCTGGCTCGACTTCGTTATACGAACCGGCAGATATGCCTTATGGAGAACGTAGCGGGGGTGTAGAAGATCCATTCGGTAACCATTGGTATATCGCGACCTTCACAGGAGGCAAAGGGCATGGTTACTACTGATGATGTTCGAAACCTAGCACTTTCCTTGCCAGAAACAGAGCAAATGGAGCATTGGGGAAAGCCATCGTTTCGTGTACGGAATAAAATTTTTGCGGTTATCCAACCGGACGGTAAATCGCTGGTCATCAAAACAACACAAGATGATCGGTTAGCTTACACGATGATGGATCCTGATGTTTATCGCGTGCCCGATAGTTTTAATAACCTCGCCTTTATGGTCATTCGATTGGATCGAGTAGCTTTTGAGGAATGTCACAATTTGATTATCCAGGCATGGAGATTAGTAACTCCTAAAAAAGTGGTGAAGGCATACAACGAAGTATCTGGAAGGAGCCAAACCGATGGGGATAGATAAGTGGGTAGCGAATCAGTTAAGATGTCCAAGCGGTTTTTTGTTCGGAAAAATATTTCTCGCCTCGGGTATGTTGATCCATGAATTAAGCGTCATGCTAGTTATATTGAACGCAATCCGATTGGTCGGGTATACTAAAAGAAAGGCAAGGTGGAGACCGTTAAAAGCAATTCCGCAATAATGGCAGGGGGGTACAATCATGCAAGATCAATATCAAGCAAGTTGCGATCACCAAATTGTAGGCGCAGAGGAGATGCAGAAGCAGTGCATCTCCATCGTGCCGATTTTCAATCATCTTGATACAACCGAGATGGCAGAGATCGTGAAAGAAACACATTCTGTTACGCATGGGCGGGGTCACTCCATTTATCGCGCAGGTGAGACATCGGATGGATTATATATTGTGCATAAAGGCCGCGTGAAAATTTATAGGTTATCGGATACGGGGAAAGAACAGCTCGTGCGTATACTCGGACCAGGAGACTTCACAGGAGAGCTGTCCTTATTTAGCGAGTCGGTTCATGATGCCTATGCTGATGCCATGGAACGGGTAGAGCTATGTGTGATGGGGCGAGCGGATTTTCAGAAGTTTTTGTTAAAGTATCCTGCTATTTCGCTCAAGGTACTTACTGAATTTTCCTCAAGATTAGCGCAAACTGAAAATCAAGCGGCTAATATTGCGCTTGAATCAACAGAAACACGCATTGCGATGTACCTTGCGAACGAAGTGGATGCGATGAACAGCAACAAGATCACCTTGACAATGAGCCGTAAGGATCTTGCTTCATATCTTGGTACGTCACCGGAAACGGTCAGTCGCAGGCTTGCTGAATTCGAAGAGGCTGGCTGGATTCGGCAGACGGGTCAACGTGAGATTGAGGTTATGGATTTGGATGCACTATTGCTTATTTAACGATATAATGATCGGCTTTAAATTTCATATGGTGATACGCTAAAGGTGAAAGTCGTGCGGAAATATATTCTAACTTTCGATTCCATAACGAAGGTGTCGTATAGAATTTAGTATCATTTTATTTAGTTTTAGCATATGTTAATAAAAAGTTACCCCTATTGGGATACGGTCATTTTGATGCGCGGGAAAATCCGCGCATCTTCTTATGTTTGGGGTGAACATTTATTTAAGGGCTCTAATATTCATTAGATCGATTATGGGTGGAATGTTGTTTATCCCATGGGCCCTATATTGGCATTTACTTAGTCCTAAAGAGATTGCAATGGCAAACCAGATCGAAAGACTGGGACGCAAAGCCACGGGTCTGCTGTACGAGTGCAATGACCGCCGGGTTACTCTCTCCCTAACTTACTGTCAGGAAAAGACACGACCTTGATGAGTGTTCGTGTCTTTTTGTCATAATTACTAATGAATGAATACGAGGCGAAAACTGTTGGAGGATCGCTGTTGAGGTTGCGGAAATCATGGGCTGGAAAGAAAACGGGTTGTACCCTTTATAAGCTTTTGCGCGTTGGAACATTTTTTAAAGCTGATGGCTTCCACATATTTAACCAGTGCAAATCAATACGTAAATTAGTGAATATTAGAGCAAGGGTTATTTTATCTATCGAATCGTTGTTTCTCTTGACGGATAGAAATCAATCTTATAGAATGTATGTAAGTAGTCACTAACATACATTCTATAATGGAGGTTCTTTATGAAGTTACTCGGATCAGCAATTACTAAAAAGCCAGTAGTGATCACGCTTGTTTTTTTAATTATCCTTGTGGGATTGATTGCGGGAGCAGCAAACATGAAACTAGCTACAGGAAATGAAACGTTATTGAGTACCAAATCAAAAGTGTACAAGGACAACGCGATACTGGAGCAGCACTTTGGTGGAGAAAGCATCATCATCATGAATACGTCGGAAGCGGAAAATGGAAAAAGCGGAATTTTGACAGTGGAAAATTTTGCGCGCATGAATGAACTGGAGGACAGCTTAAAGCAATACGAGGAAATTTATACATTTGTAAGTCCTGCAAGCATAGTGCTGCAGATGACGGGTAAACAGTCGGAAATAGTTACTGAAAACTTGACGGAGATGAAAGACGGACTTAAGGAAATGGGAGATAGGCTACAGGTTATTGGAAATGAAATTCATCAGAAAACAAATGATACATCCGCGCCGGATATCGGATCACTGATCGACAATTTGCAGGACATGAATGCTGCATTTAACAAGATGATTCAGGGACAGGACAAATTGTCGGAAGGGGTGCGGCAATTAAATGGAGGTTATACAGAATTTGCAACAAATCTTGAGGAGATCTCAGGTCAAGTCGCAGCTATTGGCACTCAGCTTGAAAAAATCGAAAATGCGGAGCAATTTGACAATTCAGAAGCGCTTCAAGGCATGAAACAAAGCAAGATGATGGCCGAACTGCTTGCGCAAAATATGCACACCATGTCAGTCAAAATGAATCAGGTTTCAACAGAATCCCGCCCGCTGGTAAACGTGCCGAATCAAACCGCTGAAGGATTAACCAGGATTAAAAATGAGCTAAACGGTCAAATGCAGCAATTGAATGGCCAGGCGGTCAGTGGAGATATAATTGGCGAACTGGGCGAATTGGCGAAAGGTTTGACGATGATGGGACAGAAATTGGTGGAAGTCAGCGACGGGTTGGCTGAGTTGATATCCATCAGCGACATCATGCATGTAGGATTGCCAGGCAACCAGGACACACTGGATAATCTGCTATACGAGGATGGCGAGCTAAGATCGGTTTTTGACGAACTCATTATTGGTGATAGGCATTCTATCATCATGGTCAAATTGCAGGGCAACACAAGCGATCCAGTAAAAGAAGACATCGTACAAACAATCAAGAAACAACTGGAACGGGCACCTTTTGAGGGAGTAGAAACGATCGTAACAGGCAAGCCTGTGCTGGATTCTGCTGTTCACCTAAGCATGGAAGAAAGCATGAAAAAAATGATTGTAATTGCCATTATGATTATGTTTGTGGTACTTTTGGTCGTATTCCCTGTACGCTGGAGGACGCTGGCGATTCCAATTATTCTTTTATCTGTTGCTGCTACCCTAGGATTGATGGGTCACTTGAGCGTGCCGATGACCATGGTTTCGATGGCTGTGTTTCCAATTTTGATCGGACTCGGGGTAGATTACGCGATCCAATTTCAGAATCGTTATGAGGAAGAACTTGCTAAGGAGGAAATCGTAAATGCTTAAAAAAAGATCAGAATCAGCGGCCAAAGAAACGATCAAACACATGTTTCCTGCGGTAGGAATATCAATTCTTGCCGGAGCACTAGGATTTTCGGCGCTGTACATTTCTCCTGTACCCATGGTGCAGGATTTTGGTAAAATGCTCAAAATTGGTGTGATCATCAGCTTTGTTGCTTGTGTTTTTTTCCTCATTCCGATGTTGTTTACCCGAGATTACTTTTTTACTAAGGAAACAAAGAAGAAGCGGAAGACAAGTCACGGTGTGTTTGAAAAAGCTCTCGGATCGATTACGGGAGCTACGCTGAAAACTGGTCCTTTTTTATTAATGATCGCACTGCTACTCACGGTCGCCGGAGTAGTGGGCGATTTGAAAGCAGGTGTTGAAACGGACATCGAGAAATTTATGCCCAAGGATACGTTAGAGCTTCAGGAAATTCATGAATTACGAGAAGTGCTTGGCACGACCGATCAGGTAGTCATTATGTACGAGGGAGACAATTTGTTGGAAGAAGCGTCGATCCGGTGGATTGACAGAATGACTTCGACGGTTATGAACGAATTCCCGAATGTCATTGTCAATACGAAATCGATCACATCTGTATTAAGAACAATGAATGATGGAGAACTGCCGAAACCATCTGAGATTCAGTCGCAAATTGCCGATTTGCCGGCGAGTCAATTGAAAATGGTCATGACCGAGCAGCACGATAAGGGCGTTATTCTGATTGGTGTCAAACATCTGGCGGCGGCAGATATGAAACAGTTTATCGGGGATCTGTCTGCCCATATCGAATCTGAGAATGGACTTAATCTAAATGTTACTTTGACAGGGAAATCCGTATTGGACGTGGAGATGATTTCCGCTTTAACAACAGGGCGTTACGAGATGACGTTACTCGGGATCGGCCTCGTATTTTTGGTGTTGCTCATCGTATACCGTCATCCGGTTAAAGCATTTGTAGCGATTTTGCCAATAAGTCTGATCGTAGGTTGGTCAGGGGGACTCATGTATTTATTCGATTTTGATTATACGCCGCTAACCGCTACTTTAGGTGCACTTGTTATAGGGATAGGAACAGAATTTACAATATTGATCATGGAACGATTTTACGAGGAACGGAGAAAAGGAAAGGATCGTCAGGAAGCTGTGATGATCGCCGTCCAAAAAATAGGCAAGGCGATTATTGCATCCGGGCTTACGGTTATTGGTGGTTTTAGTGCACTCATCATATCAGACTTCGTGATTTTAAGTAATTTCGGCATGATGACGGTGATCAATATGACATTGTGTCTGATCAGTACCATCATTGTATTACCGCCTACACTTGTCATGCTTGATCGCCTAGTTAAAACAAAACAGAACGATCATGCTATAATAAACGGAAAGGTTATACATTAGAAGGAGAGCATCTTCATGAGGGATAAAACGGACAAAATTTTGACAGCCGCATTGCGGGTGTTTGCGGAAAAAGGTTATAACGAGTCGACAACCCAGGAAATCGCAAATGAGGCACAGGTTGCGGAAATAACGATTTTTCGGAAGTTCAAAACGAAGCAAAATCTGTTTGTTACCACGATCCAGTCGATTGTGATGGATAAATTCAACAAATCGTTAATGGATTACGCAAAGCAGGACGACACAAAGCAATTTTTAATTAATATTTTACATGATCGCCTGCTGATGATCTCGAAAAATCAAACGATTATCCGGACGTTGTTGTCGGAAAGCCTGATGGGGAATTTGGAAGAAACGATTGATTTACCAAAGATAATGATTCAAGCGTTAAAGAAAACGATGGAGGTTCATTTTTCGAGAAAATCAATCCTAGTCGACTCAGAACGATTAGTTCGATTTCTTTCAGGCCTGCTTGTCAGTTACATCATGTGGGGGCCTCCTGTGCCATATCACAAATTGCCGGAAGAAGAAAAACTACATTTGATTGAAGGGTATGTTGATCTTCTCAGCTCGTGCTGGGAATCTTGAAAATACATTTGTAATCTGTTTTGGCAAGTAGAGGTTGCAACGGAACGATAATACTCGGTGAGACAAGGTAGTACTGAAGTAATGGCATCCCGGGATTATCCTGGCGAGGTGGAATAGATTGTAACAGATGCGTAGCCAAGTTATGCAACAACACAGAAATGTGTGAATGCTACGCTATAAGCAGGAAAACGGCAAACCAGTTCGAAAGACTGGGACGCAAAGCCACGGGTCTTCTGCATACGTGCAATGATCGCCGGGTTACCCTCTCGAACTTACTGTCAGGAAAAGACACGACCTTGATGAGGGTGCGTGTCTTTTTGTCGTTGTTTCTTAATGGATATGAGGTGAAGGCTATTGGAGATCGTGCAAGGTATGCCGTAGAAGTTGCGGAAATTATGGTTTGGAAAGAAGGTAGGATACAAGTTCTACTGGTGGATAGCGATCCCGTCTGGCAGCAACGAATGACGACGATGATCGATGCTGAGCCGGATATGTGTATAGCCCATGTTGCAACAAACAAAGAGTCGGCCGTCCGGGCTTGTCTGCAATTGGATATAGACGTAATGATACTTGACCTAGCATTACTTCCATCACAACAGGATGGACTGAATACCATTACCGAAGTAGTGAAGATCAAACAGTTACCCATTATTATCCTAACTTCGCTTAATGAACCTGAGATCATCGTGGACGCAATGTTGGCCGGGGCGATCAATTATATGACCAAAAATAACTATAGGGACATCATAAGTGCCATCAGGGAAGCGTATCAGAGGCAATCCTCTCTTCATTCCGATGTTGCTGCCATCATTCGTCATGAAATGGAGCATGTTAAGCGTAAGGAATTACAGCGGATGCTAACGCCTACTGAAAAAGAAATTCTACAATTGGTTGGTTGGGGCTATACACAGCCGGTAATCAGGGAGTTGCTCGGGATCACATCTAACACAATGAAGACACACGTTCGCAACATCATTCGTAAATTCGGTACCAATTCCATTCGTGAAGCAGCGCAAAAAGCAAAATATAGAGGTTTATACGATCAGCAGGATGACACTAACTCTTAGTGAAGCATTTAAAATTCGAGTTACTTCGGGATACTTCGACAACGGTAACTTTTCAAGGGTGATGAAAAAATCATCCTCCTTTTTTTGTCGTATTGTAGGTAGAATGGTGGATATAGACGGATGGAGATAGGAGAATTTTATCTGGTGTATGGGAGGTGGGAACCACAGAAGAGGTTGAGTTGTAGAAAGTGTATCTTAGAAGCATCACCGATTATACTTTACTAGGAGAAAGGACGATGACGATGGAAATGGAGTGTGAACGATGTATTTTTGTGACGATTGACAAGCAGGCTGGCAGAAAAATGCGTAGCAGACAGCATGTAAAGCAAGAAGGGGATAATGAAGACATTGACCCAATCCCCATTCCATATGAGAGAGTAGAATTATGGCTGAAGTCCTACAAAGATTGGAAGGCAAGATTGAAGTATGTGCAGTCAGAACAATCCTATATCCCTGAGTTGACACGCACGTTGCAGGTGGTTGCGGCTCATAACAACGGCAGAAAACAGGAAACGGTATTACGTATGGTTATACAACGAATCGAGATAACCGAACATGAAATCCCGTTGCTGCTATCCAGAATCGGTCTAATCGACTATGCTTTCTCGGCTCTCACCCCAGAGGAAAGCATGTTCATTCAAATGCGATATATGGATCAAATGGCACTTTCAGTTGCCATGAGCCGCCTTGCCCTTTCACGCAGGGCATACTTCTATCTTCGAAAGCGAGCATTGCACAAAATCTATATGAAGGTTAAAGATCGGGAGGTTTTGCTGGATTTGGATTCATTTCACTAGGATTGGTCAGCTTTAGGAGATGCACATACGCATCTTCTTTTTTTGTCTTTGCTTTATGATAATCTATTTTTATTTCACCTGTCTAATTCCATTAAATACGATTAATACCTTAACAACGAGTTTGGTGTAGTTAGAATGATTATATCACACACTATGGATTCTGTTAATAGTGAATTCAAAGAGTGTTCATTTGATTTCCACCTCCTTATATGCTGAAAGAATAAGGTGGTGGAGTTATTGAATTCAATTCGGAAATTGTTAGGTCAGCGGATTCGCACACTGCGGGAACAATTTGGATGGACTCAGGAGCAACTGGCAGAGCGCGCAGACCTTCATCCTAATTATATTGGACAAGTTGAACGTGGTCTGAAAAATGTTTCATTAGATAACATTCATAAACTGGCTATTGGATTGCGTATGGATATGTCGCAGTTATTCGCTTTCGAGGATGCTGCGAAGCCAGCGCTATCGTCCCGGATCAGCCAGATGCTTCAACAGTGTTCCGCAGAAGATTTGGATTTTCTTATGCAGCATATCGAGCATTTATTGAAATGGAGACAAAAATAAGTAACTCTTTCGTAGAGAACGCCGGAATAGAAAGTAAATATGCACCGATCATGCACTGAACGTCGCACTACATTTGCATTGAATATGCATGAAGTTAGCACGCAATATGCACATGTTTTGTGCTACGCTAGTAGTGTGAACAGGCTGTTCAGCCTGAAGCATCATGAAGGGTAGGTCACCCATCGTCAAGCGCCGTTTTTTTTCCCTGATAAACCAGTGGAAAGAACTACGGCGCTTTTTTGTTTTGTCGTTGATACACAAATCGTTGGCTATATTCCAGAAGCAAAGGAGTTGGACTAAACATAGGGCAGCGCCTACCATCAACAGACACTCATAAATTCTCGCAAGGTGTTGCCAAGTGAGAAATGAGGTTGATGTTGATGCGTCCCTATAACACGTAACAGCAAAAGGCGAACGATTCATCGGTATAAACGGAATCAAGTCTTACTAATGGACCTGGTCGTAATTGAGCGAAGGCACGCTCTGCGGCGAGGTCTTTTTTGTTGTCTTTTTTGCTTATTAGGAAGCGTTGGTTGTCGTTCTCCCCCCTCTGTTTTGGTTGATCAAACAAACCAAAATGGAGGGACGAATATGAAAAAAATCAATTTGAAAGACATATATCCTTTTTGGAAAACGGATGTATGGGTGGAAGTAGAGGACGAAGTGGCTGAGGAAATGCATCGTTTTGACTTAATTGAAAGCGCATATAGATTACGTACGTATCGTCATCGGGCGTACTACTCTCTTGATCGGAACGATGGTATTGAGCAAGATGTCCTTTTTCGTTCGATTTCGCCAGAGGAATACTATGAACGTAAACTCTCTCAGCAACAGATTTATGAAGCATTGTGCCAGTTGTCAGAAAAATCCGCTCGACGTATTTATGCGCATTATTTTCTTGGGATGAGCAAAGTTGCAATTGCTCGCGCCGAGCATGTCGATGAACGAGCCATACGCAAATCAATTACCAGAGGATTGAAACAAATGGAACAGTTTCTCAAAAATTTGTAATAGACTTTTAACTGAAGGTCCGATTTTCTCGCAAAAATGAACAGATAGTAGAAGACTTTGAGAGTAAGCGGTTGGCTAAACCCAGCCGCTCGTTCTCTACGAGGGGAGTTTGAACAATGCAAATGATTCGATTTCGTGATGATGAACACGAACAATTCTATCACCAGATGTTGAACGAGAGGAAATGTAATGACAGTTACCATCGCGCATTATTTTACACACTGGGTATTGCTCACGATACGAGAAATCATATTCGTGATCTGTTTGACTTTTCCAATGGAGGGATAAAACCTGAAGGATTGTCAGCGGCTTGGCAGACTGGCAGTTCTGCGCGCGTAAGCCGGCTTGCTTTTAACCTGTGGAACGGCTGGAGTGAGTCTGGTGGGGAACGTTACTCCATGCCTCATGAATTATTTGACTGTAACTATGCGCTCTATTTCTTTGAAGCGATTCGCCTTCGCTACCCAGAGTATTGTCGCGGTCGAGCACCAGTGTTTAGGCGGACGGAATCGATCCGTTAGTCGTTCTTGGGGGTGAAATCAGACAATGAAAGAAATTAAAACGAGGCCGAAGGGAAAAAGTATAAAACAGCTTGACCGTGCTGCGCATGTGCTGGAACGAGCCAAGCATGCAGCAATAACGAAACATGCCACAATGCGTGATAAAAGGGAAGGTGGTGATGATGAGTATACTGCTAGTTCAACGGCAACTTATGCCGAACAACGATCCATAGTAGCGGTGAGCACGATGGGTCGCGCTCAGATGGAAATGGGTGCTTATATCAGTAAACGATGGTTGCGGTGGCAGTTAAACAAGCGGACGAAACAAGATGGTAGGACGGTTGCACCTCGTGCAGTTGTTCACTCATTCCGATTGCATAAGCCCATTAACGGTCAATATCGGCTGCCAATGGCTCAGAAATCAGGCAAACAGCGCTGGATACAAGGCCGGGTTCATGCCCGGCTTCAGCCTAGTACTCATCCGCACTCCCCTTCAACGAACAAAATGCCGAATCGAGGGGTGAATTCGGGGATTCATCGTCAAGCATCAGTTGGGAAGAGGGCGATACACACCACTATTCCTTTCGCTGCTAGAAATATACGCGGTAAATCCCATCAAGCGATTCCACCAGCAAGCCTAAAATCTCAACTATTCAAAGGTAGGAAGTCAACTGTGGTGTCTGCAACATCCAGACAGAACAAACCTACGATCAAGCAAAAAGGACAAATGCTCAAGAGTGTGTCCCGCGTGATGCGGACAGGGCTACAACCCAAACAGATGAATGAGCGGTCGGATGCGCAAACCGAAGGGAAACGGTTGGCGGTGAAAACTGCGCAACAAGCAGCGCAAATGGCGATAGCGGCACGCAGGTCAGTACAGATGACGCGAGCGACTATGAGATTACAAATACGTATCATTCAGATGGTCGCGAAGGCTACCGCATTGCTCGTGAAAGGATTGGCTGTGCTGCTAGGAAGCAGTAGTGTGGTCATTATTTTGTTGTGCATGGTCATGGCAATAGTAGCCATCACTTCTTCTCCCTTTGGAATTTTTGTGTCGGGTGAAAATAAGGGAGCTGACGTACAGCCACTATCTCATATCGTGCAAGCGTTAGATGAGGAATTGGCGATGAGACTGGAGGATATCCGACAGTCGGTTGGTGTCATCGACCGGGTAGAGTTGAATTATCCCGGCAGTGCCGACAATACACGTATAGATAACTGGGCGGATGTGATCGCTATTTTCGCTGTGAAAACTGTCTTGGATGAAGAAAACGGAATGGATGTTGCGACACTCGATGCAACAAGAACCGAGATGATCCACTCCGTATTTTGGGAGATGAATCAAGTTGAATCTCAGGTGGAGACGATCGAGCATCAGGAAACGGTGACAGTTACACATGAAGACGGAAATACTAGTGAGGAGACAACAATCCGTTATGAGTATATTTTGCATATTACTATCACTAGCAGAACCGCAGAGCAGCAAGCGAATGAATATAATTTTACCGATGAGCAGATCGATTTGATGAAAGAAATGATGTCAGCTGAGTTTCGCCCGTTTATGTTCGCCCTACTGGGCAAAGATACCGACATCGGCTTGACGCCCGAGCAGCTTAAATGGGTGACGCGCGAGTTGCCCGTTGGCGAGCAAGGCAGCGAAGTGGTCAACTTAGCATTGACCCGTTTGGGTGACCCGTACAGTCAGCCGAAAGCTGGACAGGATGATTATACCGATTGCAGCTATCTCGTTCAGTGGGTGTATCGTCAATTAGGCATCCACTTGCCACGAACCGCAGCAGAGCAAGCCAGATATAGCGTAGAAAATGGGCTAGTCGTCAGCGCGGCGGATCTTGTTCCGGGTGACCTTGTACTCTGGAGCTATGAACGCAATGGAAGATTCATGGATATTACCCACGTCGGCATCTATGCGGGAGATGGCAAAGTCGTGGATGCCTCATCTACCCGTGGGCAAGTAGTCTACCGTAATTTGTTTGATGCGGATAAGCAGGTGTTGTTTGGGCGACCTCATCTAACAAGTAATGGTGAATGAGCGTAATGGGGTCCGAAATGATGCTAAAAATGAAATGATTAGTAGATGGGGAATTTTGTTTTGATCTGTATAGACAACCAGCAACAAACGGGAGGGATGATAGTGAATGGAAATGTTATAAGTTTGTTTCAAAGGAATGATACGGCCAGCAAACGGCGCAGTAATGAATTATATGATGTTGCCTCATTCTCAAACTCTGGCTACCGATTGACATGGGAGGAAGCTGTGAAACTGTTCCTTCAGGCTCGTCGCGCGGAATCATCAAGTGATCATACAATTAAGTTTGAACAAAGCAGCTTGAAATCTTATTTTCGCATATTGCAAGAGCAGGAAATTGAAGCAGATATTTATGAAATTACGCCGGACTTTTTACGAAATCAATTCATTATGTACATGGTGGAAGAGAAGGAGTATAAACTAAATACAATCAATAACCGGATTAAAGCGATAAAGCGATTTTTTCAGTTCTTGTTTGATGAAGGGTGGATTCCTTATAATCCTGCCGAACATTTGAAGCTTCGCAAGGGTCATCAACCCACGATACCCTCGTTCACGGAGGAACAGGTTGTCGCACTGTTCAAGCAGCCCGATCAACATACGTTTACCGGCTTTCGAGATTTCGTCATGTTATCTCTTATCTTCGATAGTGGTTTGCGCATCGGGGAATTGACCAAGTTGAAATTGAATCAAGTGGATGTTAAGGAAAGCGAGCTTCTTGGCGTGATCGGAAAGAGTAAGAAACCCAGAGATATTCCGTTCTGTGATGAGGTTCGGAAGCTTCTCCTTCGCTATTTAAAGGCAAGAGGGGACTTGCCATCACAGCATTTCTTTGTAACGCTGGATGGCCGTCCGCTGGGAGTGCGTTCATTTCAAGCTGCCTTCCGTAAATACGGTGAGAGTGCCGGAATAACAGATGTGCGGGTGAGCCCACACACACTCAGACATACGTTTGCCAAAATGTATATTTTGAATGAAGGTGATCCTTATAGTTTGCAGGATATACTTGGACATACATCGCAAGATATGGTCAAGCGATATGTCAATCTTTGGCGTCCTGAAATGAGGGCCAAACATATGAAGTCTTCACCGATGAGACATCTGTACAAAGGAAGATTGCTATAAACCCAAATAGAGAAGAGATCCGTATGGATGTCTTCTCTATTTATCTCTTACATGATTCGCTTCATATTTTCGACAGGACTAAATTTTTTGTGTTGCTCTTTGATATCGCTGCTAAACAACTCGACATAATAATCGACCATATCAAGCGTGGCATGTCCTAAAATACGCCGTAGCGTGAACGGGTCGCCACCGTTCATAATGTAAAACTTGGCCATCGTATGCCTGAACGTATGAGGAGATAATCTGACGCCAGTAATGTCTGCCGAACCCCCGTATTCTTGCATTTTTGATTGCAATGCTCTTGTGCTGATTTGCTCGTTGTTGATGTTAACAAACAAAGCGTCGGTTTCCAGATCGCCACGTATGTCTAAATAACGGCGAATGATCTTTGCACAATGTTGTTGAAATGGGACACGCCGTGCTCGATTACCCTTTCCCTTCGTGATACGAATTTCCTGCTCTTTGAAAAAGAGATCGCTTGTTTTTAAGTTGCATAGCTCGCTGATTCGCATTCCTGTCTCCAGTAGCACTACCATCATGGTAAAGTCACGAAATCCCGTAAATGTTTTTCGGATGGGTTGTTCCAGCAATAAAGCAACTTGCTCCTTGGTAAAGGTTTGTAGCATCAGTTTTTCGGCTTTGACGACATGCAGTGCTTCGGCAACATTTTCAGTGATCCATCCTTCTTCGAACAAATACCTCAAAAACTGTTTCACGGCTTTGATTCGACCGTTCACCGTATTGTCCGATCTGCCCAGATCAAAAAGATAGGCAATAAAATGGTTTTTGATCTCCCGTACCGATAAGGTGTAAATATCAAGTGGAATTTGTTGAGCTTGAAATGCATCCTTCATTTGACGAACGCTGTCCTCGTAAAAACGAAGTGTCAGTGGCGAAAGGTTTTTGGCCTTACAATCGAGAATAAAAGAACGTAGTAAATCATCATAACTAAGTTGCTGCTTTACGGTGCTTGAGTGTTCTACACTTGTTAAAGCATTTTTCCGACGTTTTGTATTCATTCGCCAGACACCTCGCTTTCATCGAAAGCAAAGGGAAAGTCGTTAGCCAGATGTTCGATAGGACTGAATTTTTCGTGCTGAATTTGCAAGTCGCGAGAAAACAACTCCACATACATTTCGGTCGTTTCGATTCGCTCATGACCCAGTATGCTTTTGAGCGTGAAAACGTCGCCGCCATTCATCAAGTATTTCTTAGCGAAAGTATGCCGAAATGTATGGCAGGAACATTGAACGCCCTGAATGTTGGCGGTACTGCAATAACGGGCAATCATGACTCGGATGCCGCCTTCTCGAAAGGGTACATTGTCCAAAGTGATCCAAAGGAAATTGTGATTCAGGGTGCCGCGCTCAAGTAAATAGCGGTTTAGCGTGTCAGCGAGTACATGTTGAATCGGTACAATGCGGAATTTCCTGCCTTTGCCTTGTTGTACGCGAAGCACACCTTCATCAAACAGCACATCTTGAATTTGAATATTAGCTAATTCTTTCAACCGGATACCAGTATCGAGTAGTGTCAACATCATGACGTAATTACGCAGACCAGTGAAGGTTGCACGATCCGGTTGAATGAGCAGTTGATGTAACTGCTCATCGGTAAATGTGTGCGCAAAGGACGGCTGAACTTTGAATGGTTTAAGTGTAATGGCGATATTCGATTCCATCCAACCTTCTGAGAGCAATAACTTGAAAAGCTCTTTGTAAATGCACAGATTGCAATTCACAGTTCGAAGTGCAAGTCCTTCATTAAGCATACTCGGTATGATACGATGATGGAAAATATCAGGGCAAAGGTCATGCCATTGTACTTGTTGATCAACGAGATGCTGATAAAGTTTTTCCAATCCGTTACGATACCTTCGGATGGTTCCTTTGGTCAAGTTCCGGGACTTGCAGTCTTGAAGAAAAAACTGAACAGCGTTGTTCCATGTAATCGTAATGTTAGAGCCATTTTGATTCTGCATTTCGCATATCCTCCCTATGGAGTTATGCGAACTAAAGGAGATATACGAAGTAAGGGGGAGTGATTCGTATAACAAATGGATATACGGTTTCGTATAACTTGTACGAAAATCCGGGTTATTTGAAGGATATTCGTATTCCTCCAAAATTGCTAGAATCCCTTGATATATATGGGTTTATAGGCTTTTTGGGGGTTGGATTTTTCCACCACACGGTTCATATAACACCGTATTCACGCTGCGTCGCCTCCGGCTCCTTGGTCCGGACCGAAGCTGGAATAGAACGGCTAAAAGGAAGCCGTTCTAGTAGCAAGGAAGCCTAATCAGCCGGACAACCTTGCACAGCCTAACCGCGTCGCGGCCGTTCCCTCCGGTCACTTAAGGCAGTGAAGGTTCGTGAATACAAAAACGTTATACGTAATTGCTGCAAGGACTTCAAACCATTAGAAAGAAGTGAGCCAATATCAGTAATTTTATTGATTTAATTGCTGAACAACTTAAAAAAATATGTTTGGATCTTCGGCCAGGCTCAATTATTGATCGAGTAAAGTTTGACTATGTTTATACTTTACTTACTCAAAATAAGGATGTGCTTCTATCGAATTGTTTAATAAGGCATGATGTCTTGTGGCTTCTTTTTTACACGTCAAATTCAATACTTATCCAATGTAACTACTCTAACAACAAAGAAGAACTTGTAAATGAATGGATGAGATATAATCAAACATTACTCGCATTATTTGAATTAGAACTTGAACTAGAAATCACTGAGAACTGGATAGATCAGTACTTAGTTGTTCAAGACAATAAGCTAAACATTTACTACTTTATGAATTTTATAAGCTATCAATACAAGTTAATTTTCCAATCTGATTTAAATCCTGAACACTACAAGTACTTAGAAGTAGATAGTTTTTTTGATTCAGAAGACGTTTTCTTAAAGAAGTATTGGAAACTATCAAGGAAATTTCTGAATCAAATAGTGCAGTAATTTTACGGAAGTTTTCAAGAAGGCAGTAACTACGTATAACACAGTATTCACGCTGCGTCGCCTATCGGCTCCTTGGTCCGGCCGAAGTTGAAGAAGTGGATTCGATTGAGGTTGATTCAGTAGGCAGGGAAGTATAGTCAACCGGACAACCCTGTAAGGCTAAGTGGCGGAGCCACTCGGCAATCTGGTCGCTTCGCTTGACCAGTTTTGCTGCTTAAGCCTTACGGGTTCGTGAATACAAGAACGTTATCGGAAACTCATGCAAAGCTATTTAAAGATAGGAAGTGATCAATTGATCAAGCATTTCATTGATGTATCAGATCAAGAGCTGTATAAGTTCCTCACCTATTGCATGTTTCCGAATGAAGAAAGAATATTTCAACAATGTAAACTCTATAAGACCAGTGAAGATAGATCGCTTCATGGGATATATTCGAAAGACATATTAGTTGGAATCATTGGTTTAATTCATCACCCTGATGAAATTGAAATTAAACACATTGCTATCGAAACCGAATATAGACATAAAGGAATTGGACAAGAATTAGTAAAGGCAATATCAGAGCTATATCCTGATCTAGAATTAATTGCTGAAACGGATAAAGACGCAGTGGATTTTTATAAGAAAGTCGGCTTTACGATTATAAGTCTTGGAGAGAAATATCCTGGAACAGAGCGTTTTAAATGCGTATATAAGAACTTTGAAAGAGATTTTGAGGGTATTTCGGGGAAGGCATGAGCATCCGATAACACCATATTCACGCTGCGTCGCTATCGCTCCTTGGTCCGGCCGAAGCTGAAAGATGTGGTTTCGAAGAAGATGAATCAGTAGCAGAGAAGTAAATTCAGCCGGACAACCTTGCACTGCCTAACCGCGTCGCGGCCGTTCCCTCTGGTCACTTAAGGCAGTGAAGGTTCGTGAATACAAGAACGTTAGGTGAAATTGCCAAAAGCTAATAAAGATATAACCTAGTTGAATCTATAACAAGGAGTGATTCGAATTAGATATCTGCTTTTAATCTTATTTATAATTTCTTTGACTGCATGTGAAACGGAAAGTAATACCGAGAAATTAGAAGTTATAACATTGACTAAAGTTTATCCAGGCGACATCTCTGAAGTAGACAAGATAGAATTAATTGATGGTGGTACCGGTGAGCGAAAAATAGTAGAAGAGAAAGAAATAATAAATAGATGGATTCAGGAAATTAAGGATATTGAATTAATACCAGATAATAATCAAGAAGAAAGAGCTGGATATAGATTTGGTATAAGCCTTTATGAAGGAGATGAAATTAAACTAGGATTTATTCCAAACCAAATTAACAGAATCTATTATAAAAGCAATAATGAATTTGGAAATCATATAAAGACATTTTTTGAAGAGCAATTTGGAAGAGTATTCTAAGAAGAGGCAACATCACCTAACACCATATTCACGCATCGGGCTGACGCCCTCGGTCCCAGAAGAGGCTTCGAAGAAGTGGTTGCTGTGGACACACCTGGCATTCGCCAGGCGTCGTGAATATACGAAACGTTATAAGAAATCCCCGCTAGAACATAAAGGAGAAGATCTTAATGAAATCGGTTCATGACAATGTAGTAATCTCTTATGAAGTTAATTTAAGAGATCGATATATTGAAATTAATACTGAGACAGATAAGGATATTGAAGTGAAAATTAAATTTTATGATGTGATGGCTCATTTATTCGAGGACCATCTCTATGGAAGTATCTTGTTTGACATTGAAAGGTATGAGATAGATTCTTTTTTAAAAGGTAATAAAGAAATATTAGAAAAGCGTAAACCATATTGCTGGCCAACGTATTATGAAAGTTTAGATGAACTTAGAGAATTGTTAATTAAAGACGAATATAAATATTATGTAATTGGCTCTTCTTATGGCTTTAACGGTTGGGTTTTAGCCAAAAAAATAGAAATTAAAAAAATGAATCCTAGTGATTTGTAAGTTTTTCTAAGAAGACGGGGACATCTTATAACACCGTATTCACGCTGCGTCACTATCGTTCCTTGGTCCGGCCGGAGCAGAAAGAAGAAGTTTCAAAGAAGTGGATTCAGTAGCAGGGAAGCTAATTCAGCCGGACAACCCTGCACAGCCTAACCGCGTCGCGGCCACTCCCTTCGGTCGTTTAAGGCAGTGAGGGTTCGTGAATACAACAACGTTAAGTGAAATTCCCGCAAGATTAAAAACAGGAGGGGATTCAATTGTTCGGTTACATTCCTGAATTTAAAGAACATTATATTAAATTATTGCATTTCACTAGCTTTAAACTTCAAACTCTAAATGGTTCACTGGACTTTGTATATGATATGGACAACAATGAATTAAGCCACATAAGAAATAAATACGAATTAACTAGAGTTGCTGGAGATGGAAATGAATTATCCCGATTATTCAATATAATGAATTGGTTACATGAGAAAGTTAAACATGCTAATGTGGCTCTTCCTGAACAGTGTAATGCAATTCATATTTTAGAACTTGCCAAGAATAAACCAATTAAAATGAATTGTTATGTTCTTGCTACTGTATTAAACGAATTAATGCTTTCCTTAGGTTTCTACTCACGTAGGATACATTGTCGTTCTTATGATCCTTACGATCTTGACAGTCATGTTGTTACATCCGTTTTCTCTCGGTCTTTAAGTAAATGGATTTATTTAGATCCATCCTGGAACGTATATGTAACCGATGATAAGGGTACTTTACTTGGTTTAGAGGAATTCCGTGAACGACTTAGAAATGAACAACCGGTTTGGGTGAATGGAAATCCTGAGGAAACAGAGTGGACAAGCTTTTATATTGGGTACATGGCAAAAAATCTATTTTGGTTTAACTCTCCTCAGATTAGTACTTTCGATTACGATGAATCCGAAAGAATAAAAACTTATTCTTTCTTACTACCCGATCATTTTAAACCTTATGAACTCAATGATAGGAGCATCAATGAAGAAGAAACAAGTATCAGAATAACTAATAATCCAAGAGAATTTTGGAGGCAACCAATATAAATTAGTATTTCAAAGAAGGCGGGAACATCACTTAACACCGTATTCACGCAGCGTCGCTATCGCTACTTGGTCCGGCCGAAGCAGTAAGAAGCAGATTCGGAAGAAGCGGATTCCGTAGCGTGGAAGCAAATTCAGCCGGACAACCCTGCAAGGCTAAGTGGCGAAGCCACCCGGCAATCTGGTCGCTGCGCTTGACCTGTTTCGCTGCTTAAGCCTTTCGGGTTCGTGAATACAAG
>NZ_JAOQJC010000034.1 GCF_025567625.1 Paenibacillus sp. J5C2022
CATTACTACGCTGCCAGTGGTCATTATATATCTTGTTGCGCAGAAGCAGTTCGTGCAAGGAATCGCATCCACAGGCATGAAGGGATAGGACAAGGAGAGAACAACCGTGACGAAAAAAAAATATGTGATTGTCGGTGCCGGCGGAAGAGCACTATATATGTTCGCCAAACCTATGGCGACGGAATTGCAGGATTATGTAGATTTCAGAGGTGTGTTTGATAGAAATCAGACCCGAGCAAGACTGCTTAGTGAAGAATGCGGTCTGGTGCCGGTGTATGCTGATTTTCATCAAATGCTTGACGAGGTGGAGCCGGATGTCGTTGTAGTTGCCAGTACGGACGATACGCATCATCACTACATTATTGAATCGCTTGAGGCGGGATGTGATGTCATATCCGAGAAGCCGATGACCATTGATGAGGAGAAGACGCGAGCCATTCTTGAAGCTGAGCGGAAAAGCGGCAAGGAAGTAACAGTGACGTTTAACTTGCGGTTCGCGCCTTATTTTGCCAAAGTAAAGGAATTGATTCTGACCGGAGCAATTGGCGACGTCTATCATATTCAGCTTGAATGGTTCCTTGACCGAGACCATGGCGCTGATTATTTCAGAAGATGGCATTCGGAGATGAAGAATAGCGGCGGTTTGCTTGTGCATAAGTCTACTCATCATTTTGATATTATCAATTGGTGGGTGGATAGCAGGCCGAAGCAGCTACAAGCTTTTGGCGCTCGGCATGTATATGGCGATCAAGGTCAACCAAAAGGCGAGCGTTGCATGACTTGTGAATACGCAGCAACATGCGAGTTTTACAAGGATATTACGAAAGATCCGTTCATGAAAAAATACTACGCAGAAGCGGAGTACGAAGACGGCTATTGGAGAGATCGCTGTGTGTTCGATGAGCGTGTAGATATTTATGACACGATGAGTGTTAATTTGCAATATGAGAACGGGGTATTCCTCAATTATTCATTGGTTGCTTACAGTCCGTATGAAGGCTGGAAAGCTACTATTAATGGGAGCAAGGGAAGGCTGGAAGTCGGCAATGTGTATCGCAGCGCTGATATGAGCGCTGTTGATGCCAGCACGATAACATACCATAAGCTGGACGGCAGTTCAGATCTTATTGAGGTATCCTCGCAAATCGGCGGACATGGCGGCGGAGATGAGAAGCTGCGCAAGGCGATATTCGCCGGCGGTATCGAGGATCCGCTCGGTCAGCAGGCAGATAGTCTGGCGGGAGCAGAATCTTGCTTGATCGGGGCAACTGCTAATCGCTCGATTGTGGAAGGGAAATTGTTACAAGTGCCTGATTTGCAATCATTACGCCGATGACCGGGTGAGTGCGGGATGGAGTTGTATGCCGCAGACTTGTTCTGGATTTATGCTGATCTGGTTGCAAAATTGGATGTGAGATTTCGGGAAGATAGAGCAGATATGAGCAGGATACGGAAGGTGGAAAATCGATGAAACCAGTTACAATTGCATTGATTGGCGCGGGGCTCAGAGGAATCAGATACGGTGAATACGCAAACAAGCGGCTGCAGGAGATGAAGATCGTGTCTGTTGCAGAACCGGATGATTTCAAACGCATTCGTGCAAAAGAAGCTTTCGGCATTCCGGAGGAGAAGTGTTTCAAAAGCTGGGATGAGCTGTTCTCCGCCGGAAAGCAATCTGATGCTGTGTTTATTTGTACGCGAGATCAGGATCATTATGTTCCGGCTATGAAGGCGTTGGAAGCCGGATATCATGTGATGCTGGAGAAGCCGATGTCGCCAAGCTGGAAGGAATGTATTGAGCTTGAGAGGATGGCGGAAAAGCATAATCGTATTCTAACGATTTGTCATGTGCTGCGCTACGCTCCTTTCTTCCAGACCATCAAGCAATTATTGGATGAAGGGCGAATCGGTCGTTTAATGTCCATACAGCACAATGAGAATGTTGGTTACTGGCATCAGGCGCATAGTTACGTTCGTGGCTATTTCAACAGTGCGGAGAAGTCCAGTCCGATGATTCTGGCCAAGTCTTGTCATGACATGGATATTATTCAATGGTTTGCAGGTGGAACATGCGTGAGTGTTTCATCTTACGGACATTTGTCTTATTTCAACAAAGAGAATGCACCTGATGGAGCGCCTGAATACTGTATCGATGGTTGCCCGATTGCCGATTCATGCGTATATTATGCGCCAGATACATATATGACCGACAATGGTGGGTGGAAAGCGGAAGCAGCAAGTACAGACCCCAGTTTCGAAGCTCGGTATAAGGCGATGAAAGAGGGTCCGTTCGGCCGTTGTGTGTTCCGAAGCGATAATGATGTAGTTGACCATCAAGTAGTGGCTATGGATTTTGATAATGAAGTTACAGTGGCATTTACAATGAGTGCCTTTACAGAGAAGACTAGCCGTACGCTCAAGCTAATGGGTACGACTGGTGAAATTCGTGCGACAATGGAGACGAATGAAATCGAAGTTCGTCCTTTCGGCGCGGGGCGAACCGAAGTGATTAAGCTTGAAGAAACTTCAGGGCATGTCGGTCATGGAGGCGGTGATGGACGTCTTGTGCAGGACTTTGCGCGAACTGTTCGCGCCTTGGAGGCGGGACAGGGTACAAGTGTGGGCCAAACATCGGCCAAGGAATCAGTTCAGAGTCACCTTATGGCATTTGCCGCTGAACGTTCCAGAGTCGAAAAAAGAATGGTGCAACTAGAAGAATTTTATTAGGAGGGCAATCATAATGAGAATTCATATACTTGAGTCAGCGAATCAATCAGGGCTGGAAGCGGCTTGCGAGAGTGCGCGAATCATCAATGAGGCGATATCGGTGAATGACACTGCCAGAATCGTGCTTTCGACGGGAGCTTCGCAATTTGAATTTTTGGAGCAATTTGTGAAAATGGATATCGCGTGGGAAAAGGTAGAGATGTTCCATCTTGATGAATATATCGGGTTGTCAGAGGAGCATCCCGCCAGTTTCCGCAAATATCTTAAAGAACGTTTCTTGCAGCATGTGAATGTAGGAAAGTATTGGCTAGTGGACGGCGAGGGAGATACCGCAGCGGTGCTAGATAACTTGAATCAAGAAATCAGTAAGTCTCCCATTGATCTGGCGTTGATTGGAATTGGAGAGAACGCGCATATTGCATTCAATGATCCGCCTGCAGACTTTAATGATGATCGTCCGTTTAAAATTGTTAATTTATCGGATACTTGCAAAATGCAACAGGTTGGCGAAGGCTGGTTTGCAACAATTGAAGATGTGCCTAAGCAAGCTATTTCGATGTCCGTCCAGCAAATTCTGAAAAGCCGCAATATTATATCTGTTGTGCCTCGTCAATCGAAAGCTCGCGCGATTCAGGACACGTTGAAGAATGGGATTGATGCCAATATCCCGGCTACCATTATGAAAAAACACGCCAATTGGAGTTTGTATCTGGATAAACAATCTTCTTCGCTCATCTATGAGTGGTGCTGATCTGGAGGTGATGGAGATGAAATGGCAAGGTAAGCTGACGACGTCTGGCGAAGCTGTACAGATTGAAGTAGAGAACGGTGTGATTTCGGGGATTACCCCGTTAGCGTTCATTGCCTCGTCAGCTCTGGCTGATAATCAGCAGTTGCGTGAGCCATTGCCTTGGTTATCGGCAGGATGGACGGACTTGCAAGTGAATGGCTTCGGTGGATATGATCTGAATGCAGAGAAGACGACTGTCGAAGACATCGAAGGTGTGACCCGAACGTTGCATGCCAAGGGCGTGGCCACCTACTTGCCTACTGTGATCACCGGAAGTTATGAGCGGATGCATCAAGCAATGTTGATCATTGCTGACTATTGTCGGACTGATCAATATGCTGCTGCTTCGATAAGAGGCATACATTTGGAAGGCCCTTATCTATCCAGTGAGGATGGGAGCAGAGGCGCGCATCCGCGAGTCCATACCCGGGACCCGGACTGGGAGGAATTCATGCGTCTGCAAGATGCTGCGGAAGGGAGAATCAGCATGGTGACGCTTGCGCCCGAACGAGATGGCGCTATAGCGTTCATCGAACGCTTGGCGGATTCAGGTGTAGTAGCAGCTATCGGACATACGGCGGCAACGGCGGAGCAACTGGATGATGCGGTTCGTGCCGGTGCTTCGCTATGTACCCATCTGGGTAACGGATCGCATCCGATGTTGCCGCGTCATCCGAATTACATCTGGCATCAATTGGCGGACGATCGGCTATGGGCGGCATTTATTCCAGATGGCCATCACCTGGCTCCGCCTGTGTTGAAGGCAATGCTAAGAGTCAAACGGGAGAGAAGCATCCTCGTAAGCGATACAACACAGTTCGGAGGTATGCCTCCTGGCGAGTACAGCAGCCTGATTGGCGGCAGTGTCGTCCTGCATGAAGACGGCTGGCTGCATACAGCAGCAAATCCGGACATACTGGCAGGCTCAGCCGCCTCCCTCGACACGGGCATCGCCAATGCGATTCGCTATACAGATATGGATTTGGCGGAGGCAGTCGAAGCTGTGACGTTACGACCTGCGAAGGTGATGAGGGATGAGCGGTCAGGACGGTTACAAGTCGGCAGTCCGGCAGATTTAACTTTGTTCGACTATGATGCCCAGAGTGGGGAAGTTTTGGTTAAAGAGACTGTGGTGTCGGGAGAGTCAGTGTTTAAAATTTCCGTTTAATTTGTTAAATTGAGAAATCGATTTCCGAATGAAAAGAAGGGAGAATAGAAGTGGTGTGACTTAAGAGGAGTTTATCGGTGTTATGAGAGTAAACGATACTACGGGGAGGAAAAAATGATGAACTTGAGAAGAGTAGCTGAGAAGCCGACTTTCATATTCTTTACGTTTTTATTTTTGATCATCATTTTGTTATCGCTTACAATAATGAATCGCTCGCATGTGTATGCGGAAGAGACGACAGAGCCGGTGATCATTCGTGACGGTGCAGGTTATGCTGTTATTCTTATTGCCGACAATGCAGATGCTATTACACAAGATGCTGCCGAAACAATGGTCGAATATTTGTTTAAGGCAACTGGGGTAACATTGCCTGTGCGGAATCGGAGTGAATTTGATGAGTCGGCTTATGATGAATCTGTCATTCGCATTCAAATTGGTGCGAATTCCTACCCGGAAGATCAGCATATTGCAGATGGATTAGTCGGTTTGCACCAAGACGGTTTTTTCATTCATCCGGATGGCCATTCGCTTACGATTACTGGTTTGACATCAACCGGAGCCCGTAACGGCGTATTTGATTTTCTCGAGCGTTATGTGGGAGTAACCTGGTTAATGCCCAGCGAAGACTGGGAAGATGTGCCGCAAATAAGCGAGTTATTGCTTCCCGAGCAAGATGTTCGCGACGAACCTACTTTTTTGACTTTGCGTCGTACTGTGAATATGGGGAGTACAAGTAAGTATGGAGATATTCGCAAGAAGTGGCTGGAACGGAATAGAACAGTATCGGAACAACGGGTCGAATTGGGACATAATCTGTATAACCTGTTCCCGGTGGAAGTATATGGGGAAAGTAATCCGGAATTTTATCCTAACAATACTCCTCCAGCACCGGGAGTAATACATGGCTGGCAACCTTGTTTTACTGTGCCGGGAACGGTAGACGTAGCTGTCGAGAGAATTAATGCCTATTTTGATCGAAATCCTGACGCAATATCTTTTTCATTGGCGGTCAACGACAGACAAGGTTATTGTGAAGATGTGCCGGGTCATCCGGACAGACCTGACAGAATAAATTCTTATGGCAGAACACATATGTCTGAAATTTACTATCAATGGGTTAATGATGTGGTTGAGCAAGTACTTGTAGAACATCCGGACAAATGGTTCGGCGTCTATGCTTATGATCAAGTTGCGGAGCCTCCTCAATTTGAATTGAATGAACGAGTGATTCCGGTAATTACGAAAGACCGCCTTGCATGGATGGATGAAGAGGTCAGGCAAAATGAACAAAACCTGATGGATCAGTGGGGTGAGGTGGCTTCACAACTGGGATGGTATGATTATATGTTAAGTTACCATTACCCATTGCCTCGTGTATATCCACATTTACTGGCTGATTTATATGAATATGCAGAAGAAAAGAATGTACTGGTACATCATTGGGATATGCATCCTGTATTAGGGGATGGACCGCAGCCGTGGATTATAACGAAATTACAATGGAATTTGGATCAAGATGTAGATGAACTTTTGCAAAATTGGTATGAACGAGCTGTTGGTCAAGAAGCTGCTGCTGACTTGAAGGAATATTTTGATCTGTGGGAAACATTTTGGCGTGAAAAAGCGATCAACACTGCGTGGTTCCAAATATCCAAAGATTATATCTATCTATCCTTCAATGAAAACGGTTACCTCGGTCTAGCGAAAGATGAGATTCGGAGAAGCAGAGAATTACTTGACTCCGTGCTCGCCAAAGCAGAAACGGAACAGCAAAAATTACGGGCGGAGCAGTTGCTTCATCAGTTTGAATACTATGAAATTTCAGTCTTGAGTTATCCAGGCAAAATAGACATGCCGACAACGGAGCAGGATGCTCTGGACATATTGGATGAGTTGGAACAGTCATTGGAGACTCGTTTGAACGTCGTTCAACGTCGCAATGAATTGCTCGCAGAATATGAAGAAATTCCTGCATTGAGGTATCCTGCTACACCAGTCGGAGAGAGCTGGTCGGGATGGAATGCGTATGAGTTTTGGA
Source organism: Paenibacillus sp. J5C2022 (assembly GCF_025567625.1). GTDB lineage: Bacteria > Bacillota > Bacilli > Paenibacillales > Paenibacillaceae > Pristimantibacillus. The sequence goes on from NZ_JAOQJC010000034.1 coordinate 6,724, forward strand.
ATCTAGTGGAATATATAGAGCAGTATGAACCTGAGGGCGGGGCGATAACGACTAGATTGCAATCATTGTTGCAAAGCTACGAAACGCCTAAACTAAGCGAGTTTTCTAAGTTGTTACTGTCAGTTGATTCAGCGACATCTTTGTCCGCGAATCCCTCTTTTGAGGTTGGAGATGCAGCGCCTGATTCTTGGCATATTTGGAATCCGCATCAATCTGCTCAAATTACCAAAGCGACTGATGAGCAAGGAAATAGCAGTATGCGTTTCGAGAATACGCTAGCTGGCGGTGTGTATCAGACGATTCCGGTCAAGCCGGGATTGTTGGGGTCTTCCGTTCGTTATTATACACCCGAGGGTTCGCAGAGCGGCGGAACACTTCAAATTGTAATTGAGGCCTATAACACTGCTGGAAAAAAACTTGTATACAGATCGGATAGAGTTACTTTCGCAGACACAGCCGGAACGTGGGCGACTGTGAACTTCCTGGAAGAATTACCTGAGCAATTTAACGGCGGTGATCTCACCAGTATTTTGATTAATACACAGGTCAGCCGTGCGGAAGATGTTATTGTACATTTAGATGATTTAGTTGTTTATCAATCCACATCTTCTGTGGGAGATTTGATACCGCTCGTTAATCTTTTAGCTGAAGATGAAGATGAAGCGACATTGGCGTCCGCCCTGTTACTGCATCTTGGTCTGGCTGAAACTCATGATGATCAAAACGAACTGGAGCCCTATATACAACAACTGGGCCAATTCTTAACTTTATTGAAACAGCGGCTAGAAGAGGGGCCTCAGAGTGAGCTTGTCCAAGCCATCTATCATGAAGGTAATAAAATATTGAATCAATCTCTAGCTGTGCAATTGGATTCAAAGGATGTACGTGTGAGTGTCAGAGGAACACATCCGTTCGCAGTTACCTTGCACAACAAAGAAACGCAGCCGCTTGAACTCTCATTGGAGGGTATAGTGCCAGAGGGGATGCAATTGGCATTTAACAACCCGATTCAGATACCTGCCGGTGAAAAAATAACCGTTGAAGGCAATCTGACGATTACTCCGCAACTGCAGGAAGAACAGTATGATGCCAAGTTGACAACCAGGATAGGCGGAGTGCCGATAGAAACTCTTGATTTTCAAGTAGAGTACACTCGAAACCTGATTGGAAACCCAGGTTTTGAGAACGGCACTTCAGAGGATCCAACGATTCCGGTTAGTTGGTCAGTGGGGAATACTGGCGCCAGACGCGTAGATGAAAAAGCGCATAGTGGACACTATTCGTTTAAATTTATACCGGATTCAAATGGAATAAAGCAGAGCCGATCGAACAATGTTGAAGTTGTGCCCGGCGCCACGTATCGTGTTAGCGGCTGGATGTACAGTCCGTCAGGGCAAGGACAATTCGGGATACGGGAGACGAATACAAGCGGGCAAAGCATCCTCTATACGTATTTAGGCGGTATTCAACCTGTCGATGACTGGGTGTACTACGAAAGGGAAATTACACCACGAAGCCAAACCGAGATTTTGCAACTGTATTTCCGCATACAAGCAAATGATGGTCCCCCGATATGGTTCGATGATATGAGATTGGAAATCGTCCCCCAAGATGAAGAGGAGCCAACGCTGCAAAGCATTCAGATCGCTGGCGCTCTTGCTTCGATGGAAGTCAATGATACTGTGCAATTGCAAGTGATGGCTGCATACAGCGATGACAGTACCGAGGATGTGACAAGCGGTGTTGCATATACGAGCAGCAATCCGGAAGTAGCAGAGGTAAGCGCCAGCGGCATCGTTACGGCGAAGGCGCCGGGTACAACGACGATTGCCGCAACCTATGAGGGAATGACGGATTCTTATGAGCTAATTGTTGAAGAACCGGAGTTGCTTCATCTGGAATTGAGCGGCTTGGACTTGTCTGCATCGGCAGGCGGCTCAGCACAGGTAACAGTTCATGCTATTTACAGTGACGGTACACATGAAAATGTAAGTACAGAGGTTGTGTATTCAAGTTCAGATAACATAGTTGCTGAAGTGCTGTCTGATGGCATTGTTTTATATAAGTCAGCAGGTACAGCAATCATTAGTGCAACCTATGGCACGTATGCAGCAGTATCGGTCTCGGTTGAAGTAGTCGGCACTGCGGCAAGCACTGCTGCTCCGGGCAAACCGACATTGTCCGATAATAATGGTCATGATACGGGGCTTCGCGATGGCGATTATACAATCACAATGAATATGTGGTGGGGAAGCAATGGTTCCGTTTATCGTTTTTATGAGAACGATGTATTAATAGAAACAAAGTTACTGAGCGATCAGTCGCCAGGAGCGCAAACAACGGCAACCGCTATTAGCGGCCGAGCGAACGGTGTCTATGTGTATCGCGCAGAATTGATTAACGGTTTTGGAGTGACGACCAGCAATATATTGACTGTCACAGTGACGGATGCAGTTCCAGGTGTCCCGGTACTCTCTGATGACAACTGGGATGGAGACAGCAATTACACGATTACAATGAATATGTGGTGGGGAACGAATGGAACTGCGTATCGTCTGTACGAGAACGGGGTGCTGATCGACGAGCAGCCTCTTGTTGCGGCAACGCCGGGCGCACAGACGGCACAGACACAGATCAACGGCAAGCCAGCCGGTACGTACGAGTATCGCGCGGAGCTTGTCAATAACGCGGGAGTTACTTCCAGTGCAGTGAGAAGCGTAACAGTGAAAAAAGTATAGCAGAACCGCAGCATCACAAAGAAGGCTGTCCAAAAGTCAGTGTAAAGCCCGTTGAGCGTCGCTCAACGGGCTTTTTGCTAATTATAGAATTTATAAAATTTCGTGGAAAATTGGAGCTTGAGCGGCGAAAAAGGGTGTGCGGGAAGAAATAGAGTAGGAATCCTACACTGGAGCAAGTGCGAGATTTATCACCTGCACGCGAAGATGCAAAGGAAGATTTACATCGGGCACGTCAGCGGCTGATCAAACGGTTCTTGCGATGGCAAATACAAGAACCATCAGAAATGAAAACGCGTTGGACGAAAAACTACTACAGATGGCTGGAGTCGCTCAGCTTTGAGAATGCAACGGACCAACTGGTATTTCAGGAGTATTTGCAGACCATCAAGGAATGCGATGGACGAATACAGAGGTACGAGGGGCATATATTGAGCCTTATCCAGAACAGTCCGCAGGAGTCACTCGCTTGTATACTGCAAGGATTTCGGGGGATAAATGCCATCGCGGCCTTTACCATTTCGCAGGAAGTGTTCACGTTCAGTCGTTTTAGTAGCCCGGATAAAGCAATGAGCTATGCAGGGCTAGTGCCCAGCGAAAATTCGACGGGCCAAACGACACGGAGAGGCCAACTGACTAAAGCAGGGAACGCTCATTTGCGACGTATTTTAATCGAAGCCGCGTGGAGTTACCGACATAAACCCGGTGTAAAAGGGGAATTAAAGAAACGACTCGCAGACTTGCCACCTGAAATCCAGCGGATATCCTGGGAAGCACAGACGAGGTTTCACAAAAAATATATGTATTTGGTGTTACATCGGAGGAAACACCCGAAAAAAGCGGTAGCAGCTGTAGCCAGAGAATTGCTCGGATTTCTATGGGCAGCAGCTCAAAGTGTTTCAGTAGCGTCTTGCACAGCATAAAAAGGTGTCGCAAACGATCTCAAACGCTTAAAACAGACAAACGCCTTTCAGGACGCTTAATCGCTGGGGCAAGAAGGCAAAGTGAAAAGATGGCCGATGATCCGTGACATACACTTGCATTAGGCTGCACAATGGGCTGAACGTGCGGAAATAGTTACCAGGGAACACGCCATCGCACTAAAGAAATCAAAACTTGTGAGAATCCACGGAAATCAGTATGTTAGCGCAACGAGCTTGCATTTTGCCTTCTTGCCCGAGTCGATGAAGTCAGGAGATTTATGAGATTCTGTAGAGGCCTCAAACCTTCATAAACATGCGCTACGCGCACGTTTATTTAACCATGTGGAAAATAAAGAAAATACCACTAAAATCAGCAGTTAGTTGACAGTCACGTTCATATCAGTACACTAGAGCGGCGAAAAGGAGCTTGCGAGCCGAAATAGTGTATGAAACCTACACTGGAACTCCGAAATGGTGCGTGTGAGCAGGATTAGTGTATGAAACCTACACTGGGGAGCTGAAAAGAGGCTTGCGAGCCGAAATAGTGTATGAAACCTACATTGGAGCGCCGAAAAGAGGTGTGTATGTGGAAAGAGAGTAGGAGGCCGTCTGGAATTGTGACCAAGGCCGGAGAGTGGATTAAGAACGAAAGGACGCCGCCAGGCGTCTTTCTTACCTCTCGGGACTAGCCTGCCCATGAGCAAACAAGTAAAATTCGTTTCAAATTGAACGTTTCTAATCCTTATGGACGAATGGTATTTTTCCTACAATAGTCTTCAAGAAGATAGCTTCGAGGAGGAAAAGCATGGATAGGAGAAAAAGCTTGATCACATTGAACATGAATAGGCGGGAGCAAATAGCGGGGTATCTGTTCGTCGCGCCGTTGATGATCGGACTCGTCATATTAACGCTCATTCCCGTCATCGGATCGCTGCTGCTCAGCTTTACGGACTGGAATTTCGTAGCGGGCATCGACGCCATCCGATTTACCGGCTTGGACAATTTCGACCGGCTCTTCCGCGACGATGTGTTCATGAAGAGCTTAATGAATAACATTATTTTCATCATTACCGTTCCCGTCACGATCGCCATCGCGCTCTTGCTTGCGATATTGATCGATAAGCATGTTTATTTGAAGGATATGTTCAAGGTTATCTATTTCCTGCCGTATATTTCGAGCATCGTGGCCGTCGCGATGGTATGGCAGGTGCTGTTCCACCCTTCGTACGGCCCGGTCAACAATTTCCTGATGTCGATCGGAATTGACAATCCGCCGAAGTGGCTGGCCGATATCGACTTTGCGATGCCGTCGCTCATGATGATTCAAGTGTGGATTATGCTGGGCTACAACATCATTATTTTCATAGCGGGCTTGCAGGGCATCCCCAAGGATCTGTACGAGGCGGCCGACATTGACGGGGCCAACGTATGGACGAAGTTCCGCCAAATTACGGTGCCGTGCATTTCGCCGACGACCTTCTTTCTGCTCGTCACGGGCATTATCGGCACGTTCAAAATTTTCGACCTGATCCAGGTGCTGACGCAAGGCGGTCCGGCCAATTCCACGACCGTTATCGTCTACGAGCTGTACGACACGGCCTTCATTCAGCTGAAATCAGGTTACGCTTCCAGCATGGCGTTAATCCTGTTCCTGATCTGTCTCCTCATTACGGGACTGCAGATGCTGGCGCAGAAAAAATGGGTGAACTACTAGAGAGAGCAAAGGGGAGAATATGCAATGAACCAGCCATTCAGCGCTTCAAAGCTCGTATGGACAGTTGTCATGGGAGCGTTCGGACTCGTCTCGCTGCTTCCGTTCCTGTGGATGCTCTCGGCCTCGTTCAAGGCCGAAGTGGACGTGTTCAACTTTCCGATCGAATGGATTCCGCCAACATGGAACGCCATCGAAAACTACAAGAACGTATGGACGGGCGACTTCGTCCGCTATTACGGCAACTCGATCTATATTACAATAGCTACGACTGCCATCAATGTATTCGTCTGCGCGCTTGCCGCCTTCGGCTTCTCCAAGCTGCGCTTTCGCGGCAGAGACACGATGTTCCTGCTCGTCCTGGCCTTGTACATGGTACCGCCGCAGGCATCGCTCGTTCCGCAGTTTCTATTGTTTAAGGAATTGAACCTGATTGACTCTCATTGGGGTCTTATCTTAATTAACAGCTTCAGTATTATTGGCGCATTTATGCTGAGACAATTTTTTATGGGTGTCAATAACGAGTTCATGGAATCCGCCCGGATCGATGGGGCGGGGTATGTGAGAACGTTCTTCCAGATCGCGCTTCCGCTGATTCGCCCCGGACTTGCAACTTATGCAATTTTGCGGTTTATCTGGACATGGAACGACTATCAGTATCCGCTTATCTTCCTGAAGACGAAGGAACTATTCACGATTCAGTTAGGCATCAGGCTTTTCGGCGATCAATACGGCGACATTTATTCGCTTATGATGGCGGGTGCGGTTTCTGCAATTTTGCCGCTGCTTATTATCTTCGCTATCGGGCAGAAGCAGGTGATCGAGGGGATATCGCTAGGCGGCGTGAAGGGATAAGAAGTCAAAAAAGTTTCCTATCGGTCAAATATGGGAACTTTGCAACGCAAGCGATCATGATAGGATGTACATGTAAGCGTTACAACAATGCGGTATACATGATTAGGAGGGTTTATATGAAAAAGAGATTGGCAGCAGCTATGTTGGGCTTTACGGTACTGGCGTCGGCGTGCTCCGGCGGTGCGAACGGCGGCAATGCGAATAACGGCAACACGAATGCAGGACAACCCGATGCGGGGAACGGGGGCAAGGAGCCGGCTGCGGAAGAAGTAACGCTGAAGCTCAGCACGTGGCAGACGGAAGCGAAGGCGAAGTGGGACGTCATTATTCCCGAATTCGAGAAGCAGCATCCCGGCATTAAGGTCGAGCTGGATCTGTTGAACGAGAAAGGCGATTCCGTCGCTTCCATGCAGAAGCTGGATCTGATGGCGGCTTCCAAGGATCAGTTGGACATCGTGGAGCTGCCTTATACGAACTATTCGCAGCGCGCGGATATCGGCATGCTGGAGCCGCTCGACAGCTATATCGAGAAGGAAGGCTTCAAGTACGAAGAGGAGTATCTGGTCGATACGAAAGTAAACGATAAAATCTATGCTCTTCCTTCATCGATGCAGCGCTGGTTCATCCTGCTGAATAAGGATCTGCTGGACGAGGCGGGGTTGCCGGTGCCGACGGACTGGACATGGGACGAGTTCATGGAATATGCGACGAAGCTGACTGCCGGCGACGGAGCTTCCAAGCGCTACGGCGCTTATCTGCACAGCTGGCCGGATTACTTCCAGCTGCAGCTGATGAGCAAGCCTTCCGACAATACGTTCCTGAAGGGAGACGGCACGTCCAACGCGCTTGATCCGCTGTTCAAGGCGAACCTGGAAATGATGAAGAAGATGATGTACGAAGACAAGAGCGTCAATATTTATGAAGATATTATTTCCCAGAAACTGGCTTACCGCAATCAATACTTCAACGGCCTGGCGGCTATGCTGCCGATCGGCGACTGGATGGTGGCGGAATCCGGCGGTACGGACGCGATCCCGGCAACCTTCGTCTCCGCATTCGCGCCGCTGCCTCGCCTTGAAGGCGAAAGCAGCAACTACTCCCCTGTTCAACCGACTTACATGGGCGTAGCGTCGAAGTCGAAGAACAAGGAAGCTGCTTATACGTTCGTTAGATGGTATACGTCGGAAGGCATCGGCATCGGGGGCCGCGTATTCTCCGGCTGGGCGAAGGCGGATACGGACAAGCTGGTCGATACGATCGTAGGCGCTGCGAAGGACCCGTCGAAGATCGATACGGCGTCGTTGAAATATACGATGGAGAACTCCGTGCCCGGTCAAGCGCCGGTACCGTTCACTTATGCGGATGAAGTGAAGAATACGGTCGTTCCGGAAGCGGAGCTGTATCTGCTGGGCAATCAGGACGTGGACACGACTGTTGCCAACATCGACAAGAAGATTGCCGAGATTGTAAAAAACAACCAGAGCAAATAACTTCCAAATCGCTTGCCTGAACGAACGATAGCGATAAAATAAGACCATACAGTGGGACAGGAAAAGCGTTTTCCTGTCCCGATTCTAATTACGCTAAGAGGGCGAATTCCATGTTCAAACGGCATCAATCGCTGCGCATGAAGCTGGTCTGGTCGGCATTGTACTGCATCCTTATTCCGCTGGCGATCATTTATCTCGTAACGAATTACGTGACGAAGGATATGATTCTGGATAAAGCCGTCGCCAATTCGGAGAATGCGCTCCGAGTAACGAGCACCGAGATTAACGGCTTCTTCGAGCAAAGTCTGGAGATGACCAATTTCGTTCTGATGAACAATGAAATTCGGCATCTGCTGACTGCGAACAAGACTGAGCTGGCGAGCGGGGAGGAGCGCCGCAATTACTCTCTCGCCTACAGCCGGTTAATCCGCATATTGGACGATCTGTTCCTGCAGGAGACGGATATGCGCGTGACGATATTGGGAACGGACACTCCCTTCTATACGAATTACTCCCATAGCGACTATAATCCCAATCAATTCTACGAATGGGACGGGCTGAAGCAGATCATGAGAATGCCGACCTATTCTGCGCTGTGGATGGGCGGGAGAAGCACGGTGGACGGGCAAGAGGAATATACGATTACGCTTGGCCGTCCCGTCATCAGCTCGGCGAATACGCGGGCGGGGTCCATTATTGTGCAGATGAACGAGAGAGTGATCCGCTCCCGGCTAGCCCAAGAGAGCGGCCGTCAGCTGATGCTGCTGGATGGGGATGGCACGATCGTCTCGCATCAGGACCCGTCCCGTATCGGGGAAGAGATGGAGTGGTGGACAGGGAAGAGAGACTCCCGCACGCTGGAGATGGACGGGAAGGAGTACATCGTGACGGCACAGGCGCTGTCCAGCAACGATTGGCATGTCGTCAGTCTCATTCCGCTCTCTGCGGAGATTAAAGAGAACAAGGAGATTCTGTTCACCAGCTTTCTGGTACAGGCCTTATTCTTCACCTTATTCTTCATCTTGCTTACGATCCGGATCACTTCCATTACAAGGCCGATCGCCAGACTGAGCAAGTTCGTAACCGATATTGGCCAAGGTCGCCTTGACGCGCGCAACGGAATCAGGGAGCCGAATGAAGTGGGACAGCTGGCCCGGACGATCGACTACATGCTGGACCGCATTCAGGATATGATCGAACAGACGACGCAGGAGCAGGCCAAGAAGAGGAAGGCGGAGCTGGAAATGCTGCAGGCGCAGATCAATCCGCATTTCATGTTCAATCTGCTCAATTCCATTCGGATGAATATTCTCGTGGAAGGGGACAAGGCCAACGCGGAGCTGATCGGTTCGCTGTCTTCCTTGCTGCGGATGACGTTCAACCGCGACAACGAATTCATTCCGCTTCAGGAGGAAGTGAATACGCTGTCCCACTACTTGAAGCTGATGAACTTCCGGCATGCCAATCAGGTGAAGCTGCATGCCAGGCTGGAGGAAGGCTGCGGAGAAGTGCCCGTGCCGCGCTTCATTATTCAGCCGCTAATCGAGAATTCTGTTATTCACGGCTTCGAGCAATTCGACGGCGATATTTATATTGAAGCGGCTTGCAGTCCGGACCGTTCCATGCTGCATATTTGCGTCAGGGATAACGGAACGGGGATGGCGCCGGAGAAGCTGGAGGAGCTGCGCGACAGATGCGAGCGGGAGACGCAGCCGGAAGAAGGGCCGTCGAACGGCTTCTCGGGCATTGGCGTGAAGAACGTCTTCCAGCGGCTAAGGCTGATCTACGGCGAGAAGTTCCTATCCGATATTCAGAGTGAGCCCGGTGTGGGAACGGCCATTCATCTATCATTTCCTATCGACGACGAAAGAGGTGATCACCATGCTGACAGCGATTCTGGTGGACGATGATTATCCGGTTATCCGGTATCTCTCCCAAGCCATTGACTGGGAGACGATCGGTCTGCAGCTGATCGGCAGCTACGCTAACGGGCAGGAAGCCTGGGAAGCGGCGGGCGCTGCTCCGCCCGATATTATCATTACCGATATCGGCATGCCGAAGATGAACGGGCTGGAGATGCTGGAGAAGTTCAACGCCGTCAACCCCAAGGTCAGATCGGTAGTGCTGTCCTGTCATAACGAATTCGCCTTCGCGCAGCGGGCGCTGAAGCTGAATGCCGACGATTATATATTGAAGGAAAGCATGGATGCCGGCCAACTGCAGGACATCTTGTCCAGAATCGCCGACGAGCTGGGTCAAGAGCTTCAACAGGAAGCGGATATGGTGTCGTACCGGCAGATGGAATCGATGAATCAGACAGCGATCAAGGAGAAATTCCTGAAGGATACGCTGTTCCAATCGTCATGGGCGAAGAACGATTGGCTGGCGAAGGCGCGTTCGCTGGGCATTGGGCTGAATGCCGGCTGCTACATACCGGTTGTCATCGTAATCGACCGCATGCCGCATATTGCGAGAACGCGCAGAATGAATGAGTATACCCTTGCATTCGCCGTTGAGAATGTGATTCAGGATATGCTGGACTCTTCCAGATGGGTCGCATTCCGCTATGGCAGCAAGCAACTGGTATTGCTCTACCGCTGCGAAGATCCCGGCCGTGAAAGACAGACGGCGCATTATGAGATGCTGGAGGCGATGGAGACCGTCAAGCGGCTGCTGAAGTTCACGATTACCGGCATTATAGGGAAGGAAGCGAGATCCCCGAAGGATATTCAGAGCGCTCTGATGCCTGTATTAAGCGAGGAAGCATGTCTGTTCTATTGGAAGGAAGGCGCGCTACATCGTTATATGGCTATTGATTTCTCCAGAGAAGATATTTATACGCATTATGCGGATTTATTCTCCAGCATTAATACGAGCGCCGCTCTCCATCAGCCGGAGTTGATGCGGAGCGCCATCGGGTCATGGTTGAGCGAAGTGAGAATGCGGCAATACCATCCCAGCGCGGTGAAGGAATTCATCCTTCAGCTGCTGTTCGAGCTGCAGATGAAGGTGAAGACGACGCTGCAATGCGAGGGGCTGATGGACGGGGAGAAGCTGTACGATTCCGTGCACGAGATCGGAACGATGGATCATTTGGAGGAATGGCTCGCTCATTATTTGGACGACCTGTCGAAGAAGCTGGGCGTCTACACGGTCGGCTCCAAACGCCAGGAAGTGATCCGGGCGCAGCAATACGTCAATTCCAATGTGACGGAGAAAATCTCGCTGGAGGATATGGCGAAGCTGCTGAACTTGAATGCCAGCTACTTCAGCCGACTGTTCAAGCGGGAGACGAATCAGAACTTCATTGAATATGTCAATATGATCAAGCTTCAGAAGGCGAAGGAATTGCTGCAGCATACGAACAAAAGCGTGGAGGAAATATCCGATTATTTGGGCTACGCGAATAAAAGCTATTTCATTAAATTGTTCAAGCGGGAGATGGGAATGAAACCTAGCGAATACGCCAACTGGCGATAAGGAGTTCCGGCTTGAAAGGAGAGCGAAGCAATGACAGGGAGACATACGAGAGCTTGGGGCGGGCTTCGCACCAAAGCGGATTTGCAGCAGGCGGTCACGAATGCGTTCGAGCCGCTGAAGGACAGATTCACGCCCGGTTGTGCGGGTCTGGCGCTTGGCGCGACGGGAGCGATTCACAACGAAAGCATCGCGCTGATGGAAGCGTTCGCCCGTCCGCTGTGGGGGCTTGTTCCCCATGCGGCCGGAGGTGGAGCTTCGGACATATGGGAGAGATATGTACAGGGTGTGGTGAACGGCACCGACCCCGAGCATCCCGAGTATTGGGGCGAGTTCGGCACGAAGGATCAGCGGATGGTGGAGCAGTCGGTATTGGGGCTTGCGCTTGCTCTGGCGCCGGATCGGCTATGGGAACCGTTGACGGAGGGACAGAAGCGGCACCTGTACAATTGGCTGAACCAGATCAATCTCGTCGACCGGTCGAATCCCAACAACTGGCTGATGTTCACCGTGCTGGTCAATATCGGCTTCAAGAAAGTGGGCTGGCCGCATAATCAGAAGATCATGGACGAATATCTGTCGATCATCGATTCCTATTACTTGGGCGACGGCTGGTATTCGGACGGCAAGACGGATCAGCGCGATTATTACATACCGTTCGCCATGCATTATTATACGCTGATCTATGCGAAGCTGATGGAGGAAGACGACCCGCTGCGCTCCAGGACTTACAAGGAGCGGGCGGCGGCATTCGCGGCCGACTTCATCCACTGGTTCGCGGAGGACGGCAGCGCGATTCCATTCGGACGCAGCCTCACTTACCGGTTCGCGCAAGGCGCATTCTGGAGCGCGCTGCTGTATGCAGAGGTGCATCCCTTCCCGATCGGAGTCATGAAAGGCATCGTGCTGCGCCATCTGCGCTGGTGGCACGACCAGCCCATCTTCGGCCACGACAGTCTGCTCTCTATCGGCTACGCTTATCCCAATCTGAACATGGCTGAGAGCTACAACGCTCCCGGCTCGCCTTACTGGGCTTACAAGGCCTTTCTTATTCTGGCGTTGCCTGACGGGCATCCGTTCTGGGAAGCCGAGGAAGAGCCGCTTCCATCGCTGAAGGCGGCTGCGGCGATGCCGCATGCCCGAATGACGGTATGCCGGCCGGAAGGAGACAAGCATGTCGTCGTCTACGGCTCGGGACAGATGGCGAACTTCGATATGTCTCACAGCGCGGCTAAGTACGCGAAGTTCGCTTATTCCACGCTGTTCGGATTCAGCGTGCCGAAGGGCGGCTGGGGGCTAGTGCAAGGCGCCCACGATTCCATGCTGGCGCTCAGCGAATGCGACGGCTATTACCGTACCCGGCGCGAATGCGAAGCGTTCGACATCCGCGCCGACTTCGTGTATTCGCGGTGGTTGCCGTGGCGCGATGTGGAAGTTCGCAGCTGGATCGTTCCCTCCGGCATGTGGCATGTCCGGATACATCGCTTGCGGAACGAGCGTCCGCTGGACGCGGCAGAGGGCGGATTCGCCATACGGCAGCCGGAGGGCTATCTTCCTTGCAAGGACGACGCGACTGTCGCGGAGGAAGGAAGCGCGATTGTCCGGACCTCCCTCCATATGTCCGGCATTCGCTCAATATCCGGCTATCGGGAGGCGCTCGTCATCGAACCGGAAGCCAATACGAATGTCCTGCATTCGCGTACACTGCTTCCGACATTGACGGTACGGCTGGAGCCGGGCGAACATTGGCTGATCTCCGCCGTATTCGGGGGAACGATCGGCGAGAGCGGAAGGCGCGCATGGATCAGCCCGCCTAGCGTGGAGCGTGACGTGGACGGAAGCATTGCGGTACTCGACAAGGAGACGGGGCATCTCTATGCCCGTATAGAGCAACAACTATAACAAGAGAGAAAGCAGGGCTGATGATGAAGGGAAGATGGGACGCGGCTATTGAAGACGCGATGCTGAAGGTGAAGAACAATATTGTGAAATTCCCGGGCAAGCTGCCGCATATTGCAGATGGACAGCGCTATGAATGGGGAGACAACGACGATTGGATCGAAGGCTTCTATATCGGATTGATGTGGCTTGCCTATGAATATAGCGGAGAGATCTTCTATAAGGAAGCGGCGCAGAATTACTTGACGAACTTCAAGGATCGGCTGGATCGCCATGTGGCGCTTGACCACCATGATATCGGATTTCTCTATTCCTTGTCCTCGGTGGCACAGTGGCAGGTGACCGGCAGCACGGAAGCGCGCGAGGTCGCGTTGCAGGCGGCGGATCGGCTGTTGGCGAGATGGCGGCCGGCGATCGGCATTATTCAGGCATGGGGCAAAGAGGACGATGCCGACAACGGCGGCAGAATGATCATCGATTGTCTGCTCAATCTGCCCTTATTGTTCTGGGCATACGAACAGACAGGAGACAGCCGCTATTACGACGTAGCCTTCCGTCACGCCTTGAAGAGCCAGAAGTTCCTGGTACGCGGCGACGGTTCGTCCTATCACACCTTCTACTTCGATACTGCGACCGGGCACGCCCTTCGCGGCGGCACCCATCAAGGCTATGAGGACGGCTCTACCTGGACGCGCGGGCAGTCCTGGGGCATCTACGGCTTCGCGCTCGCTTACCGCTATACGAAGCACGCCCCTTTCCTGGACACTTCGAAGAGGCTTGCCCGTTACTTTATCGAGCATCTGCCGGAGGACCATGTCGCCTATTGGGATTTCGACGTTCCGATCGAGAACGGCACGCCGAGAGACAGCTCGGCATCGGCGATTGCGTCTTGCGGCTTGCTGGAACTGCTGGAACTGACCGGAGCCGACGATCCCGATCGTCCGCTGTTCGAGAGCGCGCTTCAGAACAGTATGGAAAGCCTGGTTGAACGGTATTCGACAATGGACGCGGCCGAGGCGGAAGGGCTGCTGAAGCACGGTTCCTACCATGTGCTGGGCGACCGCGCGCCGGACGATTATATGATATGGGGCGACTACTATTATATGGAAGCCCTCGTCCGGATGCAGCGCGGCTTGAAGGGCTACTGGTAGTTGAAATCGTTTCGAACCGGTCAAAATAGTGAATTGTTGGCGATATTTTGCCATGTTAAGATGAGTTAACGCTTCAGGAAGCGTTTTCAAAAAGGTGACATCAGCGAGAAAGTCAGGGGTGATTGGGAGCGATGAAGAAGAGAGGGGGAGGAGCAGGCGGCAGCCGTCTTGCAAGGCTGGGATGGCCTATCCTTGGTGCGCTTATCCTGGCAATGGCTTGCATCGGACTTCTTACCGGCGTGGGCGGGGAAGATCGTCAGCCCGGACTATTATCGATAGGCGGCGCAGTCATCCCGGAAGAAGAGTTCATGATGTTTTTCCAGGATGAGAAGGCGGCCACCGCGGACTATTTCTATAAGACATACGGCGCAGAGTTCGGCAAGACATTCTGGCTCTCCGAATTCGGAGGAGAGGTGCCGCTGGAGCATGCCAAGGCCAACGCCTTGAAGAAGCTTGTGCAACTGAAGGCGGAGCAGCAGCTGGCCGTGACTTACGGCGTACTGGAAAGCTCCGAATTCGGGGATATCGTACGAGCGATGGAGAAGGAGCAGAGCTTGTACGGAGCCGATTCGTTGAATCGGTTCCAGAAGTATATGGTCTATCACAGCAAGCTGGTGCTGGATACGATGGTCAAGTTCAATGCGGAGGCGGGCTCCGTGAAGGAAGAAGAGCTTGTCCGCTACTATGAAGCCAATAGAATGGAAAGGTTCAAGGCTCCGGACGAAGTGGGCGCGCTGGTCTTCCGTCTGGCCGAGCCGGATGCCGGCGGCTTGGA
Source organism: Paenibacillus sp. J5C2022 (assembly GCF_025567625.1). Lineage (GTDB taxonomy): Bacteria > Bacillota > Bacilli > Paenibacillales > Paenibacillaceae > Pristimantibacillus. Next base: position 21,740 of record NZ_JAOQJC010000034.1, read on the forward strand.
GGAGCTCTTCGCTGCGATTATTGGGGAGATGCGGGCCGGTACGGAGATCGGCGAGCTTCAACGCCGCTACATCGGCGGAAATATACTGGGCATCGAGTTGAAGCAATACGGCAGCGAAGAGGGCAAGGACGAGAATTCTTCCGGGCTGGAGGAGCTGCTGAAGGAGCATGCCTATGCGCTCGGAGCCGATCAGACGAGCGGAGCTATAGCATACGGCAATGAGAGCTACAGGCTGGTCTGCCTGGAGCGCAGGGACGGGGCTGTGGCTGAATATGACGAGGTTAGAGCGTTGATTGAAGATGAGCTGAAGGAACAAGGCTTCCGAAGCGCGCTGGAGGACGCCGGCAGCAGTGCAGAAGTGGTGATTCACGATCAGTCCCTGTATGACAGCTTGCAGATGCCATAATATTCGGGAAGGGGAATGTGCGATATGAGACGATTAAGACCGATGCTTGCGGCATTACTGGCTGCGCTCATCGTGCTTCAAGGATTGGGGATGTACGGCATGTCTGTCTCCGCAGCGGAGGAGGGTTCCATTGCCGCAATCATTGAAGGGCAGGAAGCTCCGGCTTCTGAAGAGCCTTCGGAAGCGGTTGAGGAGCAGTCGCCGGGGGCAACGGAGGAACAGACGGATGTACAGACGGAGGATCAGAGTGATGAGCTAACCGAAGAGCAGACAGCGGAGCAGACAGATGGGCAGCCAGTGGATCAGACAGATGGGCAACCATCGGAACAATCCGAGGAACAGGCTGCGGAAGTGTCTGGGGCAGTTGAAGAGCAGCCGCTTGCCGCTGCCTTGCTGGCGGCGACGGACTCTCCGATCAAGGCCAATGCGCTGTTCGGCACTACGGTGCGCGGCGGTTCGCATGCGGATAAGCCGGCTGCAACAGGCTCGAGTACAATTCCGCGCGAGATGATCGAGGCGAAGTGGGCCGGCGACATGAGCTACAGCAGACGCGGCCATATGGAGTTCCAGATGCCTTCCGGCGTCGACTGGAGCGGTGTGGCGAGCATGAAGCTGACCATGTTCCTGTATCAGCATACCGGCAACGGCAAGACCGATACGGTACAGGTGTTCAAGACGGACAAGCCGGCAGTCAGCGAAGAGAACTGGACGTGGAACAATACCGTCGGGCTGATGGATACCGCTGTCGTCGTAGGGGAGCAGACCTTCACGGAGACGGATGCGGGATCTTGGGTGGAGATCGACGTGACAGCGTTGAAGGTCGGTCTGCAGGACGGCGACAGGCTTGCGCTCGCGCTGTATCCGAAGGAGGAATACGATCAGGGCGGACTTCGCTTCTACTCGCAGCATCAGGAAGGCGGAATCTATACGCCGTACTTGAGCATCTATGAAAACGAATACAGCGATACGCTGCCGCCGACCTTGCAAGTAACCGGCATGTCCGACGGGCAGCAAGTATTCGAAGAGGAGCTAGACTTCCAGATTCAGGCGAATGACAATGAAGACGCTAATCCGATCATCCATCTGACTGTGAACGGACAAAGCGTCGGGGCGGTCAACGGCCTCAATACGATTACCTTGCAAGCGGGGCAAAACATTATCGCGATTAGCGCGGAAGACGCTTCCGGCAATCAATCGGAAGCGATGGTATTCCGCATCGATTACTCGAAATCGCATATGTATCCCGTTATAGCGGATACATACACTGATGTGCGAAGCCCTTCGACCAATTATAACGGCTCCACCGACAAGGGCGGGCTGCAGCTGAAAAATCCGGCCAGCGCCAGCACGACCAGAAAAGTATATGTGTCCTACGACTTGTCGGGCAACACGCTTCCTTATGTGAAAGAAGCCGGCATACAACTGTATGCTTACGAGCTGATGGGAACGGACCGGACGAGCGAAATTGTCAATATTTACGAAGTAGCCGACTTCGACGAGACGACGCTAACCTGGGGATCGGCGCCGGATAACGGAGAGAAGGTGGCAGATGCCGCTTACGACCGATCCGAAGCCGGACGCTATGTGAACCTGGACATCACGGATTATATCAATGAGAAGCTGACTGCGGGCGCGCCACTTGGACGCTTGAACTTCGTCCTGCAGATCGAGAACGGCCATGATCAGAAAGGGATACATATCGCTAGCAAAGAGAAGTATCCCGAGAACAAAGCGCGGCTGGTGCTCGTGGAAGGACTGCCGGCGCCGTCGCTTGAAGTGGCGGGAATCGAGCAGAACGCCGTCTATACGGCGGACAGCCTGAACGATGTGTCGATTCAAGCGAAGAGTGTAAACGATGCGATTGCGGTTGACGTCGAGGTGAGCGTCAACGGGACCGAGGTGGCGTCCAGAGGCGGCAATCTGTACGATATCCCGCTGCAGGCGGGAACGAACGTCATCCGGGTAGTCGCGACGGATCAGGAGTATAACGAGACGTCGCTGACCTATACGGTTACAAGGCTGTACGCCGCTCCGGCAGCGGTGTATTACGTAGACAGCATGTCGGGAGACGACTCCAACGACGGGCTGAGCGCAGAGGCGCCTTGGCGGTCGCTTGACAAGGTGAATGCGATGGCGTTCCAGCCGGGCAGCACAATTCTGTTCAAGCGGGGCAGCATCTGGAACGGTCAATTCCGGCCGAACGGCTCGGGAACGACGGAGGCGCCGATTATCGTTGACGCTTACGGTGACGGTGAGAGCAAGCCGATTATGAACGGCAACGGCATCTCCAATCTGGATACCGGCAATACGATTTCGGAAGGCGCAGTGCATTTGTACAATTTGTCCTATTGGGAATTGAATAATCTGGAGATTACGAATCAGGGCGAGGATACGCCGAACGCAAGCCGGGCGGGCATCATGGTCGTGGCGGGCGGCAGCGGCTACGTCAATCATATTCATATTCGCAATGTATATGTGCATGACGTTAATGCGCATGAGGATGCTCAGAAAATATCGGGCGGCATCATTTTCAGGGGCGATACGATGGACGAGAAGGGCAATGTGACGAACATTCCTTCCGGCTTCAACGATATTCTGGTAGAGGACTCCCATATCAAGAACGTGTCCATTGAAGGGCTGCGCACCAAGACGTACTTGAACGGCGGCGACACCGGAGCCATCAAAAATGAAGGGGTCGTATTCCGCAACAATCTGATCGAGGATATATACGGAGACGGCATCGTCGTCGCGGAAGTAGGCTCCGGCGGCATCGTGGAGAAAAATATCGTCAGAAGGCACAGCCAGAGCGGCAAGCGCAATTATGCGGGATTGTGGCTGTATCAGGCGAACGGAGCCGTTATTCAATACAACGAGGTTTATGACGGCGTTCAAGGCTATAACGACGGGGAAGCATTCGACTTCGACATCGGGGCGAACGACAATGTATATCAGTACAACTACAGTCATAACAACAGGGGCGGCTTCTTGCTGACGATGACCAGCGCCGGTTCGGGCAATGTGTTCCGTTACAACATTAGCAAAAACGACGGCCGCGGCACGGAAATTTTCTTCTGCATGAACGATCGCACAGCGATATACAACAACACGATCTATGTAGGAGAAGGCACGACGGTCCGTTATCTCATTAATGAGGACAATATGAAAAATATGTTCTTCAAAAATAACATTGTGCAAGTAGACGGTACAATTGAAAAGTACTCGCCGGTGAATGAGCCGTACGATGCGCCGAATGTATCGCATAACTTGTTCTACCCGGCAAGCATCGCGAGCTTGCCCGGCAGCCCGAACGCTTATGCCAGCCTTGTTACGGAAGATCCGCAGCTGGCAAGTCCGGATACGGCAAGCGCTGTGATGGATGTATGGACGCCAAGCGTCTGGGACGCCAATATTGCGAACTTCAAGCTTGGCGAAGACTCTCCGGCAATCGATGCGGGTACCGTCATCGCCGATGCTGGAGAGCATGATATTTATGGCAACGCCTTGTATGACGGGGAAGGACCGGACATCGGCGCTCATGAATTTACGACCGTTGTTGCGGTAACCGAGGTCAGTCTGTCGCAAGACACGCTTGCATTGAACGTAGACGAGACGCGACAGATGACAGCGACGGTATTGCCGGAGAACGCAACCAATCGGCAAGTGGTCTGGATGAGCAGCGATGAGGAAGTGGCGACAGTGGACGCGAACGGTCTGGTGACAGCCGTTGGCGAAGGAACGGCCGCGATTACGGTAACGACGGAGGACGGCGGCAAGACGGCAGTCGCGAACGTAACGGTTGCGGCCGATACAGGCGGCGAGCCGACGCCAACGCCGACGCCAACACCAACACCGACGCCAACACCAACGCCAACACCGACGCCGACTCCAATACCGCCGATCATACCGCCGATCTCAACAACGCCTCCAACGGCAACGCCGGAAATTCCGGACGTCGAGACGGAGACGAATCATGATCAGGACATCGTCACTGGGATTGTGCAGGCAGTTGCGGTAGCGAACGACAGCGGCCATGCAACGATTGATATCAGCCTGGAGCTGGTGAAGAAAGCGGTGGAAGAAGCGGTCCGTCTGGCATCGCAGCAAGGGAAGGGATGGACGTCCGCTGTCACAATTCGCGTACAATCGGATAGCGCCCCTGCATCTCTCGAGACGCTTCTTGCACCATCCTTGATCGCATTGCTGATTGAACATGGAGTAGACAAGTTGACCGTATCCACGAATCAGGCATCTGTCACGCTGGGAAGCGACGCTCTGGCGGAAGCGCAAGAGAGAGCGGATAAGGAGCTGAAGCTCTTGCTGAACGCGGCAGATGCTTCGGATCTAGCAGAGGAAGCGGCGCAAAGGATTGGAGGCCGCCCGGTTATCCAATGGGCATTGACGAGCGGAGATGGAGCCGATCAAGCGCTTGATGTGCCGCTGTTCATCGCCGTGCCGTATAGCCTGAAGGATGGCGAAGATGCCTACGCGGTACTGATCAGCCGCATGAACGAAGATGGTCAATTGGTGCCGGTCATGACATCCGCATACGATCCGGAGACGGGATCGGTCGTGTTCCGCGCGGTCGGGTCGGGTCGCTTCGCGGTCAGCTATAACAAGGTCACGTTCGGTGATGTATCGCCTGACGCCTGGTACAGCGACGCGGTGAGCTATGCGGCGGCTCGGGCTATCACGAACGGTACGGGCAATGGCCTGTTCAGTCCGGAAGACAAGCTGACGAGAGCGCAGTTCATCGTGTTGGCGATGAAGGCGTACGGCATTGCGCCAGACGAGCAGCCACAGCAGAACTTCGCCGATGCGGGCGAAGCGTATTACACGAATTACCTTGCCGCGGCGAAGCGCCTGAACATCTCGCAAGGTGTAGGAGACAATCGCTTCTCGCCGGACAAGGAGATTAGCCGCGAGGAACAGACTACGCTGCTGTATGCTATCTTGAAGCAGACGGGCAAGCTGCCGGTTCCGGTTCAAGAAGCAGGCAATGCGCTGCAGGATTTCTCCGACTCCGGTCAGATCTCCGAATGGGCAACCGAAGCCATGTCCTACATGGTGGAAGCTGGCATTGTGAACGGGAGCGGCGACCGCTTGCACCCAGCGGCATCGGCTACAAGAGCGCAGATGGTTCAGCTCTTGTTCAATTTGCTGACACAGGCATCTGCGAGCCGCTAGGACGGTATAGCTCAGCAGGCCGGAATCATGTAAGTTTCAATTGAAAAGTATTATAGTTAACCCTGGTAGAATCGCAATGTTCTATCAGGGTTTTTCTCTATATTCAGGAGATTGTGCTCTATTCCGAACTGCGGATAAGCGACTGTGTTCGGTTGAGGCGCTGTTGCGGAACAAATAAGGACCGAATTGTCGCTTGATGCAGGAACGGACTTATCGGTTGCCACAGAGCTTATTTGGCTCGGAATGGGAGACATTGCAGGCTTACGGTTGCCCTGGAGCTTATGGAGCCCGGAAAGTGCGATATCGGTTGTCACTGTGAGAAATAAGCCTCATGGTGTCCGTTACAGCAATAAAAGCGGGATATGTGACGCAATAAGCTCGATGGCAACCCTAAGCGCATCAAATGGAACTTTTAGAGAACGAACGGAGGAGCTTGTCACCTGTAAGGTTGATTTGTTTTTTACACGACACGAGCCACTCTCGGTCCCGGTTGCTACAAGCCGCAAACCATTGTATAGTGTATTGCAACATATGCTTGCGCAAGTGGCAGCAGCTCATCATCTTGGCGAAAGGAGGGAAATGGCGTCTTGCTCGGTATCAATAGCTTCATAGGAGCCCATGACAGGAATTGGGAGGATGAAGATATCTACTCCCATCCACATTTGGAGATCACGATCGTTCTGGAAGGACGCTGCCGATTCCGCGGGGAAGAGCAGGAGCGAGTGGTGGAGGCCGGCCAGATTGTTCTCATTCCTCCCCATTACCCCCATTCCTTCCATGCGGTATCGGCCGTTCGCTTCGGTGTATTGCTTATTGACGGGCTGTCTCCCCGCATACGGGAATTGTTCGACAGGCTCATCGTTGACGGAGGGCCGCGTATGATTACGCTGTCCAGACTGGATCAGGATCATTATGAGAGGTTGTTCCGTCAATGGCTTCGCATCCATTCCTCCCCGTTGAAGGAGCCCGAGCGGAATTATATGGCCTGGATCGAAGTGATGCTGCTCTTCCTGAACGAGCATAGCCATTCCGACCAGCAGGCCTTGTCCATTGCGCATACCGGCGACTACATCCGGGAACATCTGCAGCAATCAATCCCGATCTCTGCGCTCGCCGAAGAGGCGGGACTGTCTGAGGAGGGGTTCCGCAAGCAATTCTACAAAGTGTACGGCGTTACTCCCAAGCAATACCAGCAGATGTGCAGACTTGCGGAAGCGAAGTGGCTGCTCAGCTCTTCCGAGAAGAGCATGCAAGCGATTGCCGATATGATCGGGTTCACCAAGCTGCATTCCTTCTCTCTTTGGTTCAAGAAGATGGAGGGCTGTCCGCCGACGGAATGGAGAGCGCGTCAAAGACTGTACCATGATTGATCATCAGCCGATAGCGGATAGTTGGGAAATGTGCGTGTGACGTATGTCCTGCATCCAATGCGCGCTTGTTCGAAGCTTGATTGACAACTTGTTTGATAATGCACACCGCCCCATCCATTACTTGAAATGGATGGGGCGATTTTTATATTTATAATGTTTCTGTTTCTATTGGATACAAATCGAAAAGTTATTTGCAATGAATTGCTTTACACTGATAGCGGTATTCATTAATAAAAAAATCGCATTTGTAATGGTTTCGCATGCTCAATAGGATGATTTATTGTAACCTTGAAAGGAGCTTGACGATGCATCGAAACAAACCTTGGAAAATTTATGTGATTCAACACTCCCATACCGATGTGGGCTATACCGAACGACAAGAAAAAATCCGCCAATATCATGTCAATTATATCCGGCAGGCTCTGCAAATTGTGCGGAATATCGAGAGCGGCGCTAGACCTGACTGGAAGGGCTACAAGTGGGTATGTGAAACGTATTGGCCTGTTGAGTCGTTCCTATCGAAAGCTACAGCCGAAGAAAGAGAAGCATTCGCTCAAGCTGTGAATAAAGGGTATATCGGTCTCTCCGGCACGTACCTCAACTTCGGCGAGCAATTGAATCAAGAGATGATCTCGGTTATGATTAAGCGGATTACCGATTATGGACAATCCATTGGATTCCCTGTACGTTCTGCGATGACGGCAGACATTACAGGCTTCGGATGGGGATACAGTCAAGTGCTGGCGGATGCTGGCGTCGAGAATGTAATGACGTGCATTCATACCCATCACTCCATGTTCCCGTTGTGGAAGAAGCAAGTTCCATTCTGGTGGGAGACTCCTAATGGAGAACGCATCCTCACTTGGAGCGGTGAGCATTACATGTTCGGCAATGACCTGGGATTGATCCCTGGCCTTGGCGGATCTTATACGATTCGAGACGAGCATGAGGTACGCAACGGAGTATCCTTTGAAGTGGCTGAGGCGCGAATTGAGCGTTATTTGGAGCAATTGGCTGCTGATGGCTTTACGTTCCCCTTTGTACCGGTGATGGTATCGGGACTCCCAACCGACAACGGCTCGCCCAATGCTTCATTAATGGATTTTGTGAATCCATGGAATGAGAAGCATGGCGACCGCATCTATATTCAACCGGCGACATTGGACGATTTCTTTACGGACGTAAGAGCTTATGCAGCAGAGCATCCTGCAGAAATCGAGACCTATGGTGGGGATTGGCCAGATTGGTGGACGGATGGCTCGGCGTCGACGCCGATGCATGTACAGATCTTCCGTGAAGCACAACGTGTCTATAAGAAGGTGAAGCAAGCAGATCCCGCATGTGAGATTGTCTCCAAAGAACGTCTCGCAGCGATTGAATACGAGCTCGCGCTATTCGCTGAGCATACCTGGGGATATCATTCTTCTGTTACAGAACCTTGGAATCCATTCGTTCAGGAGCTTGGCTGCAGGAAAGAAGCTTATGCGGCCAATGCAAGCTCACTAGCTCATACCGCTTTATATGACATTCTTGAGGCGCGCGGCGATGCGCTGCTGGGTCCAGATCGTCCTATGAAATTCGAGCTATACAATCCCAATGCATTTACACAATCGGATTATGCCAAGCTCATTATGGAAGGCTGGCATATATCGGAATTAAAGAACGGCTTTGAAGTTGTCGATGAGGCGACAGGCAGCAACTACGAGGCCCAAATGGTTACAGGGCACCGCGGCGTTGTCGTTACCATCCCGGTAACTCTACAGCCTAAGCAACGAGTGCAGTTGACAATCAAGCCCCTGCCGAACCGCAAAACTGTAACGGCGTTCCGAACAGATTATGTAGGATCGGATCGTATGATGGATATTATTCCGCCAGTTACACCCAAGCTTCACATTACGCCGAAGTTTATAGAATCTCCTTTTGTTCGGCTGGAATGGGAGATAGGCTCCGGCATTACGAGATGGATTGACAAATCCACGAACCAGGATCTGCTTCGAGCAGACCGCAATCATCATGCATTTACGCCTGTCTACAATGTGACGCGGGCACCTGATGAATTTGGCATGTACGATGTACGCCGCAAGATGGGACGAAATCGCAGAGGACCCGACGCGATTACTTCTGTAGGCACACTTATGAACGTTGATATTGTGGAGAAGGGAGCGCTCTACGGTACTGTTCGGTTAACTTATAGAGTAGACGGCTGCAGTCATTATTCGTTACTCGTTACTGTATATAGTGACCGTGCCCGCGTTGATGTTGCAGTACGCATGCATAAGGAAAGTGTATGGGACCCCGAGAATCTGTACATTTCTCTTCCTTTCGGAAGTGCTTCAGCTTCACGGCAGCATGAGCTATGGATTGAGAAAACAGGTGCGGCAGTACGTCCGCGAATCGATCAACTCCCAGGCTCCCTTGCCGATTTTTACTGCGTGGATGAGGGCGTAGCGTATGTCAATGAAGCACAAGGGGTTGCGATTGCAATGCCTGACACACCGTTAATTCAAATCGGTTCATTAGACTACGAAGATCGCCTTCTGAGCGGACATCCGGGGTTGGCTCATGATCCAGCTCACCTTTATGCATGGCCAATGAACAATTATTGGGAGACGAACTTCAAGGCGACATTGGGAGGGTTTTATGAATTCCGGTACTATGTTGCTTGGGGAGAGGAACTCCATACGCCACAAGCCGCTTTGACATCATGCACGAGCTTGAACGCAGGAATACTGGTTTGGAGAACAAGTAAGTAAGAGCAATTGCCGGTAAGAGCGTCAGGTTTTGCGTAAATAATGTATGGATATAACTAACGACTTGCTTCCGGCCATCCTGCTATGCTGATAGGGAACCAAGCATAAGGCATCGCTACACAGCGAGCAGGAGAGGGGAATCGGTATGAAAGTAACGATCGGGCAACGCGAATTGGAGATGGGCGGCAAGTATCTGACGGAATTAAAGGACAGCAACGATATCATTAATGATATGGAGGCGCTCAGGGGGCGTCTGGAGGAAGACGGATATCTGCTGATCCGCGGCTTCCACGATCGGGAACGGATTATGTCGGCCAGAACTGAGTTTCTTCGGAAGCTGCAGTCGATGGGCAGGCTGAACCCGGATTATCCTATGGAAGAAGGGGTAATCGCCAAGGAGAATAAAGGCGCGATGTGGGGAGGCGCGGCGGAAAGCCTGCAAGCCGACTTCCCTCAATTCCTGGAGACGGTCAATCATCCTTCCGTCATGGGGTTCTTTGACCGCTTGCTGGGAGGAGAAGCCATGACCTACGACTACAAGTGGCCTCGTGCAATTCCTCACGGGGGCAATACAGGCGCGCACTACGATGTCGTCTATATGGGAAGAGGAACGAAGCGGGTGTACACGATGTGGACGCCGTTCGGAGACACTTCGCTGGAGATGGGAACGCTGGCGATGTGCCTGGGCTCGCAGCATTTTGACCGCATTAGGCAAACCTACGGCGAGATGGACGTGGATCGCGACAATGTGGCGACGGGCTGGTTCTCCGAAGATCCCATCGAAATTGTCGATACGTTCGGCGGTCAATGGGCAACTACGGAATTCCGGGCGGGAGATGCTATAATCTTCGGTATGTACATGATGCACACATCGCTTAACAATAACACCAATCGCTACCGGATCAGCGCGGATACCCGCTACCAGCTCGCTTCCGAGCCGGTGGACGACAGATGGATCGGCCGTAAGCCGAAGGGGCACTACGCCTGGGGCCAGAAGCCTTCGAAATCCGTAGCCGATGCACGCAAAGAATGGGGAGTATAGCTCCCGTCAAGGAGGAAATGTCATGGAAAGAAAAATGATTAAAGCGCTTTGGGGAATGGAAGGAACGCTGGAGGAACAACTGCAACGAATCTCCGAAGCCGGGTATGCCGGCATCGAAGCTCCGCTGCCTTCCCTGGAAGAGGAAAGTCGGTTCCGCGAGCTGCTGAGCCGCTACGGACTTGACTATATTGCCATGGTATTCACAGGAGGAGAAGATCATGCGGCTTCCTTCGAGCAGCAGGTGGAGCGGGCAATTGGCTTTAACCCGCTTCTGATCAATTCGCATAGTGCGCAGGACTGCATGCCGTATAAAGAGCAGGTAGCCTTCTTCGCCAGAGCGCTTGAAGTGGAACGCCAAGCCGGCATAGCCGTCGGTCACGAGACGCATCGGGGCCGGGCCATGTTCACACCTTGGGGAACCGCCAGTCTGCTCGACGAGTTGCCCGAGTTGAAGCTGACGGCTGACTTCAGCCACTGGTGCTGCGTGTGCGAGTCGCTGCTGGGGAATCAGGAGGATAATCTCCGCCGTGCGTTCGAACGAGTCATTCATATCCATGCTCGCGTCGGCTATGCCCAAGGTCCGCAGGTGCCGCATCCCGGCGCTCCGGAATATGCGCTTGAGCTGGAGACGCATGCCGAATGGTGGCAGAAGATCGTCGACCTTCGCAAGGCCGAAGGCAGCGAGCTCATCACGATTACGCCGGAATTCGGTCCTCCCGGCTATCTTCATACGCTGCCGTATACGAACCAGCCGGTAGCCGATCTATGGGAAGTATGCCTGTGGATGAGCCGTTATCTTGATGATAATATCCGTTATTAAGCAGTATCTATCTATTGTGCCCGAGCGAGTGGCTGACCTATCGAACCAAACCGGCTCGTGCCAGAGGAAGTAGCGATCTATCGCTCAAATTGCACACATAGCGCCGGAAACGAGCGGGAAATTGAGCGCTATCGCTCAAAATGGTCACATAGCAGCAACTAAACCACTTCGTGCCGGAGGAAATAGCGGTCTATCGCTCAAATTGCACACATAGCTCCGGAAACGAGCGGGAAATTGAGTGCTATCGCTCAAAATGGTCACATAGCAGCAACTAAACCACTTCGTGCCAGAGGAAGTAGCGATCTATCGCTCAAATTGCACACATAGCTCCGGAGATGAGCGGGAAATTGAGCGCTATCGCTCAAAATGGTCACATAGCAGCAACTAAACCACTTCGTGCCGGAGGAAATAGCGGTCTATCGCTCAAATTGCACACATAGCTCCGGAAACGAGCGGGAAATTGAGCGCTATCGCTCAAAATGGTCACATAGTCGCAAAACACCCCCGCCATGTGTCGCTCCATGGGGATATCGAGTGGGAAGGTGAGGAGAAAGGACTGTGCTGGCTGTGGTGTGCATCCATTAATGAGACTCTACTTGAAGCAATAGCCGCTCCCGGCGCTAAGCCGCCGCACCTGTTCCAACCCTGGAAGAGGCCAGTGCGATTCAAGCACTGGCCTCTACGCCATTCAAGCCTACGCCATTCAAGCCTACGCCATTCAAGCCTACGCCATTCAAGCCTACGCCATTCAAGCCTACGCCATTCAAGCCTTCGTTAATCAGGGCTTCGCCAATCAAGGCTTCGCGATCTCCAGCAGCGCTCGCATATCATCGGCGATTGCCGCCGGCGACATAGGCTCGGAAGTGGCTTCGCTGCGAATGCGCTCGATCAGCTCCACCGCCTTGGCGCCTTCCGCTGTCAGAATCTTCACTTCGCCCCCGATGAAACGCTGAATATGCTTCGCAGCCAAAGTAAGATTGTCATGGCTGGAGCTGTCCGTCCCCGAAATGCCTTCGGGCGATCCCATCGGCTGGTAGCCGCTGCCCGACAATCCTTCTTCCCCGTTCAGCAGCTTCTTCTGGACGTCATCGTATCGGGAGGCGGATGCTTGCCTCTTCTCCGCTGCGAGGACCACCGTATCGTCGAATACGAATACGCGGACGTCCGGAATGCCTTCGCCGCTCAGCCGCGATTCCAGATGCGCGGAGAAGCCCTTCGCATGGAGTCCGGAGCTTCCAATAACGCTGTATACTGTCGTGCCCATTCCGTTCGTCGTTTTGCCGTCTTTATTCGTGGTATGCACTTTGAGCCCGTTCTCGCTCGGAATGACGGACGGGTCGTGAAGCATCTCCTTATGCTGGCGGTGAATCGCCTTAGCCTCCATATCGGTGCGATTCGCCGTCTTGTTTGTACATCCGGGCACAATCAGCAATCCGATCGCCGCCCATATGATCCATCCTTTTTTCAATGCTCGCATAGTCACTATATCCCCCTTCATCATCTGCAGGCTTGTCTTAGGATAGGCTTTTCCATGAAATGAATATTCATGATCGCTTGGAAAATAATAATCGAGACAAGTCTGCTTAAAGATTGAAGGAGGTGTTGGACGTTGGTACAGCATATGGAGCAAGGAAAGCAAGAGGAAGCCGATCCGTCCGCAAAGCGCAGCGTTGAGCGGGAGCAAGCGGGTGTCCCAGAGGCAGGTGTCCCGGAAACAGGGGGCCTGAACAGCGGCAGGCGCAAATTTCTGGTCAACACGGGGTATGCGCTGGGCGGGTTAATGGTCAGCGGCACATTGGCGGCGCTGGTCGGCTGCAACAAAGAGGCGGAGCCTGCCCCGGCAGAAGGGGAGAAGCCGAAGCAGCCGACTGCCCAAAACTATAATCAGGCGTTAATGTACTTCACGCAGGACCAGTTCCGCATCGTGGAGAGCGCGACGGAACGCATTTTCCCGGAGGATGAGAACGGTCCGGGAGCGAAGACGCTGGGCGTTGCGTTTTTCATCGACCATCAGCTGGCAGGGGAATGGGGCTTCAACGGCCGCGATTATATGAGCCCGCCTTTTTTCAAGGGGGAGAAGGTGCAGGGCTATCAGGGACGGCTGAAACGCCGGGAAATATTCGATATCGGGCTAAGAGAACTCGAGAACTACAGCTTGTCGAAGCATGAGAAGAAGTTCGCCGACTTGTCAGGCGAAGAACAGGATGAAATTCTGAAAGCATTCGAAACCAATGAAGTCAATCTCTCCACCATATCGGAGAGCAACTTCTTCAATATGCTGCGCAGCAGCACGCTGGAGGGCGTGTACAGCGATCCGCTCTACGGCGGCAACCGCAATATGGACGGCTGGAGGATGCGTGGGTATCCCGGCAACCAGATGAGCTACTTAAGTACGATAGAGAAAGGCTTCACGAAAATCGAGCCGAGCAGCTTGCAGGATCATATGGCTACCCATTAGCCGGCAGGAGGAAATTATGGCCAAAACATTACCCAAAACGGATGTCGTCATCGTCGGAGTAGGCTGGGCTGGCGGAATCATCGCTTCCGAGCTGACCAAAAAAGGATTAAACGTCGTCGGCCTGGAGCGCGGCAAGGAAAGGAAGACGGAAGATTACTTCATGGTGCATGACGAGCTGAGGTATGCGCTCCGATATGAAATGATGCAGGATCTGTCCAAAGAGACGATTACCTTCCGCAGCAATGAAGGGGTACGGGCACTGCCTATGCGGCAATACGGCTCCTTCCTGATCGGCGACGGGCTCGGCGGGGCGGGCGTGCACTGGAACGGTCAGACTTACCGCTTCCTTCCCTACGACTTCGAGATAAAAAGCAAAACGATCGAAAAATACGGAAAAAACAAAATTCCCCCGGAGATGACCATTCAGGATTGGGGAATTACGTACGATGAGCTGGAGACCTATTACGACAAGTTCGAAAAAATGGCTGGCATATCCGGGGAGGAGAATCCACTCGGAGGCAAGCGAGCTGGCCCTTACCCGATGCCTCCGATGAAGCAAACGGAAGGAATCAAGCTGTTCATGGACGCGACGAAGCGGATGAAGCTGAACCCTTACATGATGCCGTCCGCCAATCTGTCCGATGCTTACACGAATCCCGACGGCATAGCGCGGGCGGGCTGTCAGTATTGCGGCTATTGCGAGCGGTTCGGCTGCGAATACGGGGCCAAGGCCGATCCGGTTGTCACTGTCATTCCTGTAGCGAACGGGACGGGGAAATTCCAGATCCGCACCCATTCCGACGTGCGTCGCATTCTTCACAAGGGCGGCAAGGCGACGGGAGTCATGTATGTCGATGTGACGACGGGGGAAGAGATCGTGCAGCCTGCAGACATCGTCGTCGTCACGAGCTATGTCTTCAACAACGTGCGGCTGCTTCTCATGTCGCGGCTGGGCAAGCCTTACGATCCCGCATCGGGATCGGGGGTCGTCGGTAAAAACTATGCCTATCAAGTTATTAAAGGAGCTGCGGTCGGCTTCTTTGACGACAAGCAATTCAATACGTATGCGGGGGCGGGCTCGCTCGGCGCATCGATTGACGATTACAACGGCGACAACTTCGACCATTCCTCGCTTAACTTTATACACGGCGGGGTCGTCTCGCTGTCGCAGACGGGGGCAAGGCCGATCCAGAGCAACAGGGTGCCTTCGGGAACGGCGGGCTGGGGGAAGGAATTCAAGGCGCAGTCGATTCACTACGCCAATCGGACGCTGGCTGTCGGGACGCAAGGCGCATCAATGGCCTACAAGCATCATTTCCTCGATCTGGACCCTACGTTCAAGGACGCTTACGGCGATCCGCTAATGCGGATAACCTTCGACTTCGAGGAGCAGGACCGTCAGTTGGCGAAGTTTCTCTCGGAGCGTTGTTCGGAGATCGTCAAGGAGATGGGAGCCGGAAAGGTGGATTTCTTGAAGGAGCTGGGGCCTTACGAGATTATGTCCTATCAGTCCACCCACAATACCGGCGGCGTCATTATGGGGGCCGATCCGTCCAGTTCCGCCGTCAACAACTACAGTCAGATGTGGGATGCGGATAATGTGTTCGTCGTCGGAGCCAGCTCGTTCCCGCAAAATGGCGGATATAACCCGACGGACACGGTCGGCGCGTTGGCTTACCGCGCGGCGGAAGGCATCCTGAAGTATAGGGAGAAGGGCGGAATGCTCGTCTAGTATGGCAGGGCAGGACGGGCAATAGGAAGGCGTGAAGAAGACACCTGAAAGACCGGGCAAAGAACAAGCCTCCGGCATCGTGCCGGAGGCTTGTTCTTCATGTCGCTCACCGTTGTGAATCTATCTGCGGGAGCAACGGCGCATAGCGGTTACAACAGCTTGTGCACTTCTTCCTTCTGCTCGATCGCTGTCTTGCCATCGGATTCTTCCTCCACGATGCCGCGGGTGGAGGCGCGGAACTCGCGAAGCGTGTCGCCGAAAGCCCTTCCCAGCATAGGCAGCTTGGCCGGTCCGAAGACGATTAGCGCAATAAGCAATATAACGATTAACCCTGATACACCGATATTGTTGAACATACGATCATCTCCTCCTTGTTGTATAGTCAGGTTGTGCCGCTAATGGCGGCGGTGCGCCTTGTGAAGCGCCTTGAGAGCAGGATGCTCGCTTCGAACAGAATGACGAGAGGCACCGTAACGGACAGATGGGAGACGAAGTCCGGCGGTGAGATACACGCCCCCGCTATCGTCAGTCCGAAGTAGGCGTACTTGCGCGTCCCCTTCAGCTTCTCCGGCGTCAGCAGTCCCAGCCGAGTCAGGAAGAGGATGATCAACGGCATCTCGAAGGCAAGACCGAGCGGGAACATGACACTGAACAGAAAGCTGAAATATTTGTCGATACCGTATGTCTCGACGGCGCCTACTGTCCGGTTCATCTCCATCATGAACGTGAGCATCATCGGAAAGACGACGAAGTAGCTGAATGCTACGCCCGCAAGGAACAGCAGGAACGAGATCGGCACATAGGCAAGCGTGCCCTTGGCTTCCTTCTCCGTCAGACCAGGCCTGGCGAACGCCCACAGATGGTAGATCAGCACGGGAAGCGTGAACAGCAAGGCGAACAAGAATGCGCATCGCATGTAAATGAACAATCCGTCTGTGAACGAGAATACGTTCCACTTCACAGCTTCGGCCGTCGGTCCCGATTGAATATACCTCAGTATACGGGGGGAGAGGTACAAGCCTCCGCACATCGCGGTAACGAAGGCTGCTGCGATCACGAGCAGCCGTCTCCTCAGCTCGGCCAAGTGAGTAATCAGATCCTCCTGCATATCCACTTGCATCACCTCATGCATCCATCAAATAGTTGTAAAGGTTGAGATTCCTTTCCTATAGATTGCCCGGCTCTTGGACAGTTATGCGATAGCCTGCGGGCATATTGGAATCTCTTGCCTGCCATTGGCGGGGAAGACGGCACTGCATAATTTTCATCTGTCCGAATACGAACAGACAATATGTAATTTTAACTATGATTTTAGGCAATAACTCTCAGTGTTTATCACGCTAGATGGCAATGAAGATAATGACAACTAACATAATTATAAAATCATTTCAAATGAGTGAAAAAGTTATTGACGGCTTCCATGCATTGGTTATACAATTTTGGTATGGAATTGAAATGATGGATGATGAATCGTAGGAAGCGACATAGTGACGATTGCCAACGGGGAGGACTTGATATGCGCAAGCGAGTTGCCGCTATCGTGACGGAGTACCGTTACAATTCTCATGCGGAAGTGATTGTGGGCAGAATGCTCGGTGAGATGGGCTATGCGCCTCGCGTGAAGGTTGCCGCTCTCTACACCGATCAAGTGCCGGACAATGACACGGGCAAGGAGACGGCAGCTCGCTTTGCCGTTCCCCTCTGTCCTTCGATAGCGGATACGATTGTAACCGCTCACAACGGAGGCGGTATCGACGGCATCGTCATTATCGGAGAGCATGGCTCGTATCCGCACAACGGGAAAGGACAGACCATGTATCCGAGGCGCCGCTTTCTGGAGGAATGTCTTCTGGCGCTGGATGAACTTGGCTTGAAGGTGCCGATATTTTGTGATAAGCACTTGGCATACGATTATGACGATGCGCAGTGGATGTACGATGAGCTGAAGCGAAGGGGCATCCCGTTCATGGGCGGCTCCTCCATCCCGCATGTCGACAAGCTGCCTCCCGTTCATCGCGGTCAACTGCGCTCTGCGAAGGAGTTCCTTGTCGTCAGCAACGGCGATCTGGAAGGATACGGCTTTCATGCGATGGAGGTGCTGCAATCGCTCGCCGAACAAAGGGCTGGAGGAGAGACGGGAGTCGCTTCGGTGGAACTGATCGGGGGAGAGAGAGGAGAGGTGTGGCAGGCGATGGATCGCGGGGAGTGGCCAGCGGAGCTGCTTCTTCGAGCGATAAGCGTCTACCCTGATCAAGGGAGTGCGCAGGAATGCCGTCACCTCGATGGCGGGCGCGGAAAAAGGCGGCAGTTTTCAGGTGAAGAGCTTGGGCAGGAGCGTCGGCATTCCGATGATGGGCGCGGAAAAAGGCGGCAGTATCCAGGTGAAGAGCTTGGGCAGGAGCGTCGGCATTCCGATAATGAGCGGGAACAAGTGCAGCAGTATCCAGACGTTGGGACTGTGCAGGAGCAGGAGCAGGTGCATCCCATTGAAGCAGGCGGACACGCCTATCGGCGTCTCAGAGAGTCGGAGCCCGATCCCGCCCTCTTTGTGATCACGTATCGAGACGGGACAAAGGGGTATATTATTCGGTTCAGACGATTTTCCGAGCTGTGGGGATTTGCGATACGGTATGGCGATGGGGAAGTGGCCGCAGCGCTGTGCGACAGCGATTTGGAACGGCCTTTTTCCCATTTCGAGCGGTTTACCGGACTTATTGAAGATTTCATCATGACGGGCAGACCACCGTTCCCCATGGAGCGCACTTTATTGACGACCGGGGTTATCTGCTTCGGGATGGATGCCTTGCTGCAGGGAAGGAAGCTGAAGACGCCGCAGCTTCACATTCAATACTCCGAGGACGGGAGTAGGCTGGAGGGAGAAAGTTGACGAATCAGTTGTACGCGGCTTTGCCAGAGGAGCATGTGCGGTTCACGCAGCTGCCGAACGATGCGGGACATAATGCGGTGTGGGATTTCGTTCGATCGCCGGAGGGGAGGTTCTTCGTCAGTGTGTGCGGCGAGAACGAGAAGCCGCTGACCGCCATTCTCTACGAATATTTGCCGGATTCGGGCGAGCTAAGGCGAATGTTCGATGTGGCGGATGTGTGGATCATTGACAAGGAAGCGATGCCGCCCAGCAAAATTCATACGAGCATCGATTTTCTGCCGGATGGCCGTCTTATTATGGCGACGCATAATACGGCGCCTGCGCCGGGTCATCGTCAGTGGATGTTCGAGCAGCATTACGAGCATCCGTGGGAGGGCTATCCGGGGTCCATTCTTATGATCGTCGATCCCGACAGCAATGACGTCCAGGTGAAGGGTA
Source organism: Paenibacillus sp. J5C2022 (assembly GCF_025567625.1). Classification (GTDB taxonomy): domain Bacteria; phylum Bacillota; class Bacilli; order Paenibacillales; family Paenibacillaceae; genus Pristimantibacillus. Next base: position 40,827 of record NZ_JAOQJC010000034.1, read on the forward strand.
TTCCCGTTCCCCGCGAGAGCATGTATGGCGGGATGCTGGGGGACGACCCGCGCTATTATTATTTTCTCGGTTATATGAAGGGACACTTCTACCGGATTGATCTGGAGACGAACGAGGTGAAGGATTACGGCAAAGTGTCGGAATTCTCCTCTTGCAGGCTAGTGAAGGATTCACGGGGGCGGATGTACGGCAGCTCCTACACCGGAGAAATCTGGCAATATGATCCCGCATCGGACACGATCCAGGATGTGAAGGTCAGCTTCCAATCGCCGCATGGCACGAAGCACAGACGGCAATTTATTTTCGCACTGCATACGCCAAGGAATACGCTGCTGATGGTCGACAACATGGACGGCGAGATCATTGAGCTGAATACGGACACGCTGGAAGCGATCAGACACGGCCATATCCATCTGCCGGAGCAAGTGCCGGTCAATCCATACGGCATCGGCGGCCTTGCTGCCGACGAGAACTTTATCATCTACTACGGCTTGAAGACGTATGACGAGTATTGTCCGATACGGTTGGTGAGATGGGATATCCTGAACGGCGGCAAGCCGGAGAATCTGGGGCTGGTCAGCCCGGGGGGGAAAGACTCGCAATATTTGTGCGAGATGATCTTCGACGATAGGGGCGTGCTCCATATGGTAGACGTATGCGGCGAGCATTCCCCTTATATACTGGCAGTCGATGTGAAGCGGCTGGAGCCGCCGGCTGAAGATGCCGTGCCATGTCGGCTTAACCCCTATACGGAGCCGGACTACAACGGCGTCGGTCAGGCGGCCTATATGCATATTGATGCATTGCGCGTCGTAACGCTGCCGCTGCATATGCATATGGATTGGAAGGATTCCGCTGTATGCCATATTGCTGCAGACGGACAGCAGCTCTATACGATCGGCGGCGGGGACGGCATCTATCTGACAACGGCGCCGCTGGGCGCAGGTCAGCCGGCAAGCATTCGGCTCCTGCATGACGGGAGCGGGCCGCTGTCTTGCTTGAGCTTGCCGGACGGCGGGACGGCTGCGCTATCGGCGAGCGGTGAACTGCTGCTGATCGACCTCGCTTCAGGAAGCTGCAGGCTTGTGTTCTCTAGTACAGGAGACACGGTGTTGACGCGATTGGTGTGCGCCAGTGGGGCGAGTGAACTGCTGGCCGCCGACGATGAAGGACGGCTCTATGCCGTCGATCTGGCCTCAAGCATTGCCAGCCTGTTGGATGAGCAGTTGCGTCTGCCTGTTTCTGAAGCGTTCGTCTTGCCGCTGCGGGGCGGAAGCTTGCTGCTGTCGGGGCGGGACGACGAGCTGCTGGTCTACGACAGAAGGACGAAATCGATGCAGCGCCTGTCCCTTCGCACCCCTTCCATTCGGGGGAGGGCGTTCAAGGCAACGCTGACGGGAGCCGCACAGCTGAACGACGGCACGATTGTGGCCGGGACGCTGGACGGCATGCTGTTCACGCTGGCTTCGGACTTGAAGCGGGCAACCCGGTATGGCAGGCTCTACTCCAGCGGCGAGCTGAGGGGCTTCATAGCCCGCGGCGGCGATGAAGTGTTCGGCATATACGGCGGTGAGCGGGATGCGGGTCACGTCTTCTATTTTTCTATAGAGCGAGGCTTTGTCGATCTGGGCAGGCCGCGCGTCGTGAAGGACAATGCCGAACTGTCAGGCATGGATACGGAATGGGCGAGCATTCATTATATTTCGTCTATCGCCTGTTCTCCGGATGGGAATTGGCTAGGCGTAGCTTCCGGCGAGCGACAATATGGGGCGGTAGTCGGCTATGAAGGGCTTAGGCTGCCATGAGCTTGCACAGGTGAGGACTGCGGCAAGGCGATAAGACGATAAGGCAATGAGGCGATAAGACAATAAGGCAAACTATAAGGTGATAAGTTGAAAGGTCGGCAATCCGCAAGAAGGGAGGCGCAAAATGGGATATCGAACAGTGGAAGAAAGCTATGATGTGGTCGTATGCGGAGGGGGGCTGGCAGGCTTCTGCGCCGCTGTCGCAGCGGCGAGAGGGGGGGGCAGCGTATGTCTGGTGCAGGATCGCCCCGTATTCGGCGGAACAAGCTCTTCGGAGATCCGGGTGCCGCCGCAAGGGGCTGCCAGCTTCCATGCTTATGCGAGAGAGACGGGGATCATATCCGAGCTGCTGACGGAGGAGCGGGCGCGCAACCACGAGCCGCCGGGATTTGATAACGGCTATATTAACAGCGTATGGGATATGGCGCTTTACGATGTGGCGGTATCGACGCCGGGGCTTCACTTTCATCTCAATGCCAGCATTACGGATGTGGCGATGCGGGATGAGGCTACGATAGAAGCGATTACAGCCCGGGTAAGTCATGCAGAGACGCTGCTTACGATACGCGGCCGGACGTTCATCGACTGTACCGGAGACGGTGTAGTGGCGGCGCTGGCGGGGTGCGAGTGGCGGATGGGGACGGAATCGCATGCGGAGTTCGGCGAGCCCCATGCACCGCCGGAAGCGAGCGACGACACGATGGGCAATTCCATTCATTTTAAAGCGAAGGATGTCGGCATTCCCGTCCCGTTCAAGGCGCCGGATTGGGCAGTCCGCTACGACGATCCCGACTTCTTCTATGCCAAGGGAAGATGGCCGGGCACTCCACGCAACGGCTACTGGTGGATTGAGCTGTCCGTCCCATGGCATACCATCTATGACAACGAGACGCTGCGTCATGAGCTGACCCGCCATGTGCTGGGCATATGGGACTGGATCAAAAATCGCGATCCCCGGCTGAAGGAGGAAGCTTCCACTTACGCGCTGGACTGGATCGGGCAAGTGCCCGGCAAGCGGGAGAGCCGGCGCATTATGGGCGAATATCTTATGACGGAGCATGATCCGCTGCAGAAGACCGTCTTTCCCGACGAAGTAGCGTACGGCGGCTGGTTCGTCGATCTGCATGAGCCAGGCGGCCTGCTGGCCGACTTCAGCGAGAAGGCGGCGTTGGAGCATGGCAAGGACAGCTCCTTCATGGCTCGAAGTTATGTCGGCCCTTATGGCATCCCGCTTCGGATGCTCATCGCGAAGGGAATGAACAATCTGATGATGGCGGGGCGCAACGTCAGCGTCACGCATGCTGCGCTCGGCACGGTCCGGGTCATGGGCACGACGGCGCTGATGGGGCAGGCGGCAGGCACGGCTGCGGCTGTCGCGCTTCAGGAGAAGATGGAGGTTCGTGAGGTGCCGGAGCGATGTATCCGCGACGTGCAGCAGCGTCTGCTTCGGGATGGCTGCTTCCTGCCTAACGTGATGGCGGATGATCCGCTGGATATTGCCCGCAAAGCCGCTATTACGGCAAGCAGCTGCTCTGCGATGTCCGGCGGCGAGCCTGCGGCAGACAGCCCGATATGGGAAGCGGAGCTGCTGAAGCAGCGGCGTGGACAATGGATTGCGATTGGCGAGGAAGGCGTAATTGATGAGCTGGAGATCTACTTGACCAATGAGACGTCCGTAGAGCAGTCGGTTGAGGCGGGCTTGTTCGCCGTACAGCATCTGTGGGACTACCGGGTGGACCCAGGCAAGCCGCTGGCAGAGGCTCGGCTGGCGGTGCCGTCCGGGCATAACGGCTGGATAAGATGGCCGGTCGGCCTGCGGGAGCCCGCGCTGGCCGGCAGCTATGTCCGGCTTGATCTTGCCGCTTGTCCGGAGGTGCATTGGCGGATTGCTTCCGCCGTCGAGCCGGGCCATGTTAGCGCTTATGAGATCGGGAACGGGCTTATGCGCCGCTACGGTATCGGCGAGATGATGGGCTTTCGTATCCGCCCCTCCCAGAAGTGCTATGGCGCGGAGCATGTCAATAACGGTGTAACGCGTCCGTATAAATATACCAATCTGTGGCGTTCCGATCCCCGCGAGCCGTTGCCCCAGCACATTCAGTTGACGTGGCGGAAGCCGCTGCGGCTGAAGCGGGTCGAGCTGACGATGCCCGGAAGTCTGCTGCGCGACTATCGACAGTATCCGGAGTTGTACCGGGACCCGCAATGCCCGAAGGATATTAGCGTGCAGGCCAATCAGGACGGCGAGTGGCGAGAGGTTGGCCGGATAGCGAACAATTACCAGCGGAAGCGTGCAGTCGTGCTGGATGAAGCGGTTGAGACCGATGCGCTACGCATCGTTGTACTGGCGACCAACGGCGATCCGTCGGCTGCCCTGTATGAAGTCCGCTGCTACGATGAAGAGGAGGAACTTCCGTGCTAGACGGCAAAGTCATAATCGTTACGGGCTGCCTGGGCTCCCTGGGCAGCTCCGCTGTTCGCATGTTTTTGGCCAGAGGGGCTGTCATTGCGGGGTGCGACCGCCTGCCTCGCGAGGAGGCTCCGCTGCTGGAAGGGCTGCAGAGGCAATATGGAGATGAGCGCCTGCTCTATGTGGAAGCCGATCTGTGCGCGGAAGAAGGTGCGCTGCGCTTGGTGGAAGCGGTAGATCGTCGCTATGGCCGGCTGGACGGAACCTACCATAATGTGTATACGAGTATATGGAAGCGGGCGATGGAGGCGACCCTTCAGGAGTGGGAGGACGCACTGCGCGGTACGCTGACCAGCACATTCCTGCTGTGCAAGCACGCCCTTCCCCTTATGATCCGCAGCGGGGGCGGCTCCATCGTCAATACGTCCTCCATTCTGGGCAGCGTGCCATTCCCGGAGAGCATGCCGTACGGGACGGCGAAGGCGGCGTTAAATTATATGACGCGTCATATTGCCCAGGATTACGGGCGGCAGGGCATTCGGGCGAATGTGCTGGTGCCGGGCGATTTCGGCACGGAGGAGTCGCTGTCCCGCCAATCGGAGGCAGAGAAGGAAGCTATCGACCGGAACACTTGGCTTGGCCGAAGCGGGCGCGCCGACGAAGTGAACGAGGTGGCCGCATTTCTGCTCTCGGACGCTTCCTCCTATGTGACGGGAGCATTATATCAGGTGGACGGAGGGTTTCATATATGAAGAGATTATGGATGGGCGACTACACGAGGGAGGAAGTGACGGAGCTGGCGAATAGGGGGTGCGCGGCAGTCGTACCGCTAGCGGCGACGGAGCAGCACGGTCCCCATCTGCCCGTTACTACCGACAGCCTGATATGCAGGCATATCGTTAAGGAGGCAAGCTTAAGAGCATCGGAGAGGGCGGACCTCATAATCGCTCCTCTGTTGACAATCGGCTGCTCTCAGCATCACTTGGCCTTCGGCGGAACGGTGTCGCTAACCTCTTCTACGTATTTGCAAGTATTGCGGGATATCGGGGAAAGTTTGATTCGGGACGGGTTCCGCCGAATTATTTTTTTGAATGGTCATGGCGGCAATGAGCATATGATGCATCAAGCGGCGAATGATCTGGCAGTAGCGCACGATGTGTGGACGGCTTCTGCGTCTTACTGGCAAGCAGCGCGGAGGGCGTTAGACGACAGCGGGGCGAGAGCGTACGGCATAGCGCCTGGACACGCCGGCGATTTCGAGACTTGCGCGGTCCTGGCCTTACAGCCGGAGCTTGTGCGGAGTGATCGTATCCCGCAGCTTCATGAGTCGAGGGAATGGATTCACACAACGCCGTCCGGCACGTTCATCGGCAAGCACATGGAGCTGACCGGCGCCGACGGTTATACGGATGCCGCTTCACTCGCCTCGGCAGAGCGGGGCAAGGCTTATTTGGATGCGATCGTCGGAGAGGTATCGGATTGGCTAGTAAATACGGTGCAGACGATGAAGAAAGGAGCAGGCTGAAGAAGGTGGAGGCTGAAGACTGAAGCAGGCTGAAGAAGGTGCAGGCTGAAGACTGAAGCAGGTTGAAGACGGTGCAGGCTGAAGACTGGCGTAAACTGAAGACGGTGCAGGCTGAAGACTGGTGCAAGCTGAAGACTGGCGTAAACTGAAGACGGTGTAGGCAGGCTGGTGCAAACTGAAGACTGGAGCAGACTGAAGAATGGCCAGGCTGAAGCGATTCCGCTTGCTGCTGTCCAGTTTTGCGGTTAGCATTGGTAACGTACCGGTAATGCGTTCGTTGGCAAAGCATGCATGCACCCAGAAACGTTGTACGATTTATCGTACAAAAGTAGCAGGGGAGCCCGAGAAAGCAGCAGATTTGTACGAATTTTCATACAAAAGTAGCAGGGGAGCCCGAGAAAGCAGCAGATTTGTACGAATTTTCATACAAAAGTAGCAGGAGAGCCCGAGAAAGCAGCAGATTTGTACGAATTTTCATACAAAAGTAGCAGGAGAGCCCGAGAAAGCAGCATATTTGTACGAATTTTCATACAAAAGTAGCAGGGGAGCCCGAGAAAGCAGCAGATTTGTACGAATTTCCACACAAAAGTAGCAGGGGAGCCCGAGAAAGCAGCAGATTTGTACGAATTTTCATACAAAAGTAGCAGGGGAGCCCGAGAAAGCAGCAGATTTGTACGAATTTTCATACAAAAGTAGCAGGATAGCCCGAGAAAGCAGCACCGTTGTACGATTTTTCATACAAAAGTAGCTGCACACAATATTTCCCATAAGCCCTTCGATCCTTCAGCTGTTGCGCAAGCTTGCTATGGCATCGATTTCAACGAGTAGATCGAAGTTCAAGTCGCAATAGATGACCGTTCGTGCGGGATAGGGTGGTGGGACGATGCGTGTGTACACTTGGTTGAAGGCTTCGTACAATGCGCGTTCCTTCAAATAAATCGTCACCTTCACCAAATGCCGAAGCGTTAATCCGTGCTGCTTCAATAGACGCTCGATGTTTCCGATCGTCAGTATCGTCTGCGCTTCCAGGTCACCTACGGGAATATCGCCAGTAGTAGGTTCGATTCCGCCTTGACCGGAGATGAACAGGAGTGAATCGGATTGCGTTGTTGACGAGAACGGCAGCTGGGCGGTTCCATAGTGTTGATTGTTTGTATTCAAGAGGCATGTTCCTTTCTGCCATATGCAAGAGTGAGAAGGGGAGAGGGCAGCCGACACCGGCGTTATACCGTCAGAGATGCAGGAATAGGTACCGACTCGATGCCGTCATGATCCCGCTCCTTCGTGATACCGTCATGATGCCGATACCGGAAGCGACTCGATGCCGTCATGATCCCGCTCCTTCGTGATACCGTCATGATGCCGATACCGGAAGCGACTCGATGCCGTCACGATCCCGCTCCTTCGTGATACCGTCATGATGCCGATACCGGAAGCGACTCGATGCCGTCACGATCCCGCTCCTTCGTGAAACCGTCATGATGCCGATACCGGAAGCGACTCGATGCCGTCATGATCCCGCTCCTTCGTGAAACCGTCATGATGCCGATACCGGAAGCGACTCGATGCCGTCATGATCCCGCTCCTTCGTGGTACCGTCATGATGCCGATACCGGAAGCGACTCGATGCCGTCATGATCCCGCGCCTGTGTGATATCGTCAGAATGCCGATAGCGGTAACGACTCGATACCGTCACGATCCCGCGCCTGTGTGATATCGTCAGAATGCCGATAGCGGTAACGACTCGATACCGTCACGATCCCGCGCTGCGTAATATCGTCAGGACGACGGTAGCGGTACCAACGGACATGATACCGATACCGGCGCCCCCTTCTCCCAGACCTTTCATGACCATGTGAAGCTCGATCCTCACCATGTAGAGAAACGTCGTGCGCTGGGAACTGCGTGAATAGGTTGAGTTACCGATGGATATGCAAGGCTCTCACTAACTTAAAGCTCTTACCAGCCCAAAGCTTTTCGCGTCTCGGCAGCTTTCGTGTTATACGATTCTACGTGCGGGATGATCGTGCTCAGATCTCCGCCGTCCAGCAACAGCTTGGCGAGCGGTCCGTTGACGTTGCCTGCGAGCGTACCCAACTCCACGGTGCGCGGATCGCTGGAGAAGCAGCACATGTCGGAGTTTTGCTTGACGCCTTCGACATTTTTGCCCTTCCAGATGTCTACCTGGTCATAGTACCCATCAAGCTCAGGATGCTTGACGAAGTTGCCGGAACCGTTCTCGATCATTTTCTTCTGAGCGGCAACATCGAACAGGAAGCTGATATAGAGGAACGCCTCTTCCTTATGTTCGGATGCCTTCGGAATGGATATGGCGCCTGCCTGATGAATGGTCGCTTGCTTCTCTTTGCCCATAGGCATAGGCAGCACATCCCATTCGAACGAAGCTTTGTTCAGCGCTTCCAGATACCAGTCCGCACCGATCATGAACAAAATGTTGCCATTCAGGAACGCTTCCGCAGGATCGGCAGGAATGCCGTTCGCCTTCATCTGCTCGGAGTTCGGATGGACATTCCACTTCGTGGACAGCTCCTGAATCCACTTCAGATCGTCCATGACGGCAGGCGTATTGACGACGCTGGCGGTCAAGTCTTCGTTCATGTACCGCCAATTCGCGGCGCTTCCGTTCGCCATGGTCATAATGTCGGCCAACTGATGCAGTCCGATGCCTCCCCAATCGTTATTCGCTGCATTAGTTGCCTTCTTGGCCATCTCGAGCAGGTCGTCGTACGTCCAGTCGTTGCCCGGCATCGTCATGCCGTATTTGTTCATCAGCTCCTCATTGACGACGATCCACATCGGGATGTCGGAATAAGGAACGGTCCATTGCTTGCCGCCCGTCTGGAACGATTCCAGCAGATTGGCTACTTTATCCGCGTTCTGAATGCGTTGGTCCTTCTCGATATAAGGGGTCAGATCCTCCAGCAGGTCGCCGGACATCCACTCCGACAAGCCGTTGTCTAGGAAGACCAGATCGGCTTTGTCGCCGGCAATGACGTTATTGATGATGCCTCCGTTAATATTGGTGTTGGCTTCAATCGTAATCCAGGGATACATTTTGGTAAATTCATCGAACAACGCCTGATTGGGACCGACGAACCAGGTGAGAACCGTCAATGTGACGGGATCGCGCTTCTCCGGTTCAGGCGTCGCCGCTTCCGTAGGAGCGGGAGTCGACGTATCGGGCGTCTTCGTCGCCTCCGAGGTTGGCTTCGGATCATTGTTGTTGGAGCAAGCGGGCAGAATCGTGAGGAAACAGAGCAATACGACAAACCCTAACATCATCAAGCGCGGTGCTGCATTTTTTGACTTACGAATCACTGTACTCGCCTCCTGTTTTCATTTCTAACTTGCCGCACACCGTGAGCGGTACTGGATGGCGGCTCCCCTCATTTGCATGGCAGCGCTTTCGTGTTATGTGTAAATTATGGAAGTTGTGCCTAGGTAGATTTTATCATGATCTTATTTCATGTCAAGGAAAAATATTCACTAATAAAATGAAAAGGGAAGTCCTATTCAAATTTTGGTTTACGAAGGGAAGTTGTTTTGCTATTATAAATTTATGTACTTGAAAAAGATTCAGTGATTAGAAAATGGAGGTGAGGGGAATGGGCGAGGTCAAATTCGACCACGTGTACAAATATTATAAGGGGGAAGCCGCCCCCTCTGTGGATAATTTCCATCTGGATGTCGCGGACGGTGAGTTCCTCGTGATGGTCGGTCCTTCGGGCTGCGGCAAATCGACGACGCTTCGCATGCTGGCCGGGCTGGAAGAGGTGTCGAAGGGCGATATCTATATCGACGGCAAATTCTCGAATTATATATCTCCGAAAAACCGAGATATCGCCATGGTCTTCCAAAATTACGCTCTGTATCCCAACTTGTCCGTCTACGACAATATGGCGCTGGGCTTGCAGCTTCACAAGGTGCCCAAGAGCGAGATTGAGCTTCGGGTCAACCGCGCTGCGCGAATGCTGGAGATCTCTCATCATCTGACGAAGAAGCCCGGGCAGCTGTCCGGCGGCCAGAAGCAGCGCGTGGCGCTGGGACGCGCCCTGGTGCGCGAGCCGCAAGCGTTCCTGATGGATGAGCCGCTGTCCAATCTGGACGCAAAGCTGCGCACGCAGACGAGAATGGAGATCAGCAAGCTGCACAGCGAGCTTCGGACGACCGTGCTGTATGTCACGCACGACCAGACGGAAGCGATGACGATGGGCACCCGCATCGTCGTCATGAAAGACGGACGCATTCAACAGGTGGCGACGCCTCAAGACCTCTACGATTACCCCAGCAATATGTTCGTCGCCGGATTCATCGGAACGCCTCAGATGAACTTCATTCCCGGCTCCATTTTTTCCGACAATGACCATTTCTATTTCGAATGTCGCCGATTCCGCATGATGCTGCCGGAGCAATATGCGCCTTGGCTGAGGGAGTCGTCCTCCAACTTGCGCTCGGTCGTTATGGGTGTGCGTCCGGAGCATGTCTATTGCGAGTCTTGGGCGCTGGAGCAGTATAACTATTGGCGGGTATCCGGCCAAGTGGACATGAGAGAGCCGATGGGCTCGAATACCTTCCTCTATACGACAGTCGGCCGGGATTCTCTTATCTGTCGAACGGAAGCGCATACAGCTGTCGGGGCGGCGGATGCCGTAGAGCTGGCGCTCAGAATGGACAAAGCCCACTTCTTCGATAAGGAGAGCGGCGCCTCCCTGATCGGCAGGGAGCGGGATCGGCGATGATGAAGAGGCTGAATTCCCGGCGTCTTGTCGTTCCGCTTATTGCAATCGGCCTGATCGCAACGGCGCTTGTCCTCATCTGGCGTTCGCTGGACGACGAGGAGAAGGCTTACCCTGCTGTCGCAGCTTCATCGCTCCTTGACGCGGTCTTCGGTGAAGAAGGCGAGATGGATTCCCATTCGTATCTGATGAGCTTGCATACGCCGGCTTACTCTGAAAGCGCTTATCGCGAGGGCGAGTCTGTGCGGATAACGATTCCGGCTTTGGCTTACGCCGCTTCATCAGAGGACGCGAAGCTGGCGCGGCATGATGACGAGCAGCGGGGCGAAGTGCTTCGCTGGAGCAATGGAACGGGCTGGGTAGAGTGGCATGTGGAGGTTCCGGAAGACGGAGTATACGGTATTGAAGCGCTATACAAGCCGATGGACCAAGGATTTTCCCCCATTGTTCGCGGAGTGGCCATCGATGGTGAGCTGTCGTTCCAGGAAGCCGCGCATATCGAATTGCCCCGTTATTGGAAGGATGGCGACCGTCCGTATCCGCGCAATGCGATCGGCAACGAAATTATGCCGGTGCCGCAAGAGGTGCTGGAGTGGCAGCTTGAAGGACTAAAGGATTATTCCGTATCGTCGGAGTCCCTGCTGTGGAAGCTGTCGCAAGGGGAGCATACGATTCGTCTAGTCGGCGTCAGAGAGGCGATGGCACTCCATTCCCTGACGCTGTATAAGCCGGAAGGCTTGCCGTCGTATGCGGAATACCGGAATCGGCATAGCGAAGATAAGCTTGCGGAAGATGAGCGACTGTGGCACATGCAGATCGAAGCGGAGCAGTTCAGCCGCAAATCTTCCGTCAGTCTGCGTACGGTTAGCGTAGCGGAGCCGTTCATATCGCCCGATCCGAAGGGGAGGCTCGTCTATAACGCCGTAGGCGGCGACAGTTGGAGGAATGCAGGCGAGCGCATCGATTGGGAAGTGGAAGTGCCGCACGACGGTTACTATGCGATCGATGTGAAGTATTTTCAGGGTTATAACAGAGGTGCCAGCGTCTATCGGACGATTATGCTGGATGGCCGTATCCCGTTCCGGGAGATGCGCAGCTATCGCTTCTCCGCCAACCGGGGGATGGAGCTGGCCGCATTGGCGAATGACGACGGCGAGCCTTATCTATTCTATATGGAGAAAGGAAAGCATGTGTTGTCCATGATCGCCGATACATCGCCTGCGAAGCCGGCGACTGCAGCGATGATCGAGCTCGGCCGTCAACTCACCTCCATCATTGGAGAGATTCGTCTGATCTCCGGCAATTACGGCTTCGGCGATACGCAGAATCTGGATGACGGACGCGTATGGGAGTTGAGCAAGTATGCTCCGGATATGGAAGCGAAGTTGCAGTCGCTGCGCGGCGGCTTGCTTGACATTAGAGCGTACGTGCTGGGGCTTCACGGCTATGACAGCGATTCCGCCTCGGCTCTCAGCTCCTCCGCGAATAAGGTGGAGCATCTGCTTGAGGATATCGAGAATCTGCCTCATGAGATCAAGACGCTCATGAACATTCAGTCCAGCCTGAACAATCTGCTGAAGCCGCTGGAGAGCAGCTCGCTACAGCTGGATTATCTTGTCGTCCGCACACCCGGCGCGAAGCCGGAGCTGCCTATGCCGGACAGATGGGACAGGACAAAGTATGCTGCGACGAACTTCGCCCGAACATTCTTCCAGCGATACGATACGAACGAAGAGAACGATGAAGATGCGTTGACCGTGTGGGTCATGCGCGGTCGGGAATATACCGATCTTCTGCAGATGTTGATCCAGCAGGAATTCACTCCGTTGACGGGGATCGAGGTGAACGTCAATCTGATTGCCGATCCCAATGTGCTGCTGATGGGCAATGCGGCGGGCAATCAGCCGGATGTGGCACTGGGCGCCAGCATGGAGGCGCCGGTCGACTTCGCAATGCGCGGCGCTGCGGAGGATCTGTCCGCATACCCGGGCTTTCAGGACGTGATGGAGCGGTTCAATCCCGGCATTATGCGATCGTATGCCTACGATGGCGGGATATACGGATTGCCGGAGACACAGATGTACAACATGCTGTTCTATCGCAAGGATATTCTGGAGGAGCTTGGTCTCGCGCCGCCCGATACGTGGGAAGACGTCGTAGCGCTGCTGCCAACGCTGCAGGAGAACGGCATGAGCTTCATGTTCCCCAAGCTGGCGATGATGCTGGAGCATCAGGGCGGCAATCTGACATCCAGGCCGGACTTCGTTCTTCCCTTCTATCAGCAAGGCGCGCCGTTCTTCACATCGGACGGCATGGAGCCGACGCTGACCAGCCAGGAGGGCATCGCCGCCTTCAAGAGGTGGACGGAATGGTTCACCAAGTACAATCTGCCAAGAGAGGTGCCGAACTTCTTCAATCACTTCCGCTCCGGACTCATGCCCGTCGGCGTCGGCGATCTGACGATGTATACGCAGCTGATGACGGCGGCGCCGGAACTGGTTGGCCAGTGGGGCATGCTGCCGGTGCCGGGCGTGGCCCGCGAAGACGGAACGGTCGCCAGATGGGGGCCCCAGCTGACGACGTCGGCATTCATCATGCGCGGCAGCGACAAGAAGGATGAAGCGTGGAAGTTCATGGAGTGGTGGACGTCGGAAGAAGTCCAGAGCCGGTACGGCACCGACATTGAAGCCTATGGCGGCATCATATACCGCTGGCATACGGCCAATCTGAAAGCGATGACGTTGCTGCCCTGGTCGGAGGAGGAGCTGCGGCAGCTGCAGGAGCAAAGCCGCTGGGCGAAGAACATTCCTCTTGTGCCGGGATATTATTTCCTGGCGCGCGAGCTGGATTTCGCATGGAACGCCGTCGTCGTGGAAGGCGATCCGCCACGTGAGGCGCTGGAGAAGGCGGAGCTGTCGCTGCGGCGGGAGATGCAGCGCAAGCAGAAGGAGTTCGGCATGTCGGAAGAGACCGATCTGTCGATCGACAGATACAACGAACCGTATGAGGGAGGGATAGAGCGATGAGCAAGACGGGCTATACAGACTTGGCGAAGCCTTCCCCGGGCGGCGCCGTTCGCACTTCCCCTCAGTTCGTCCGGAGACTGGCGCAATTTATGCGGGAGTGCTGGCGCGATAGAATGTCGTACCTGTTTCTTGCGCCGTTTCTACTTTGCTTCGCTTGCTTTATTTTCGTGCCGGTCGTTATCGCGACCTTGCTCAGCTTTACGAGCTTCGACGGCTTCCAGTTCCCGCGCTTCGTGGGAGCGGACCACTTCATCTATATGCTCACACAGGATATCGTCTTCATGAAGCATACGCTGCCCAATACGCTGACCTTCGCCGTCATCGCCGGCCCTGGCGGCTATGTGCTGTCATTCGCCTTCGCCTGGCTGATCAACCAGCTGCCGCGATCGCTGCGCGACTACTTCACGCTTGCGCTGTATGCGCCGACGATGGCAGGCGCGACCGCCCTGGCGGTCGTCTGGGCAGCGGCGTTCAGCGGCGATGCGGCAGGCTATTTGAACAATGTGCTCATGAGGCTCGGCATCATCGAGACGCCTCAGCTATGGCTGCAGGACCCCGATTCGCTTATGGTCATTATGATCGGCGTGACGCTGTGGACCAGCATGGGGGTCGGGTTCCTGGCGATGCTGGGCGGCTTGCAGACGGTCAACACGGAGCTGTATGAAGCGGGCCGGATTGACGGCATCAAGAACAGCCTGCAGGAAGTGTATTACATTACGATTCCGTCCATGAAGCCGCAGATGCTGTTCAGCGCGGTGATGGCGATTGTGGGCACCTTGAAGGCCGGGGCGATCTCAACGCAGTTGACGGGACTGCCGGTCACCCCTAAATATGCCGGCCATCTCATGACGAATCATATTACAGACTACGCCTTTATCCGGTACGAATGGGGATATGCTTCCGCTTTGTCGTTCATGCTGCTTCTTGCGAGCTACGGCTTGTGGCGGCTCGTATTCGTCCTGTTCGGCTCAAAGGAGGAACAGTAGATGAATGCTACCATAAGAAAGCTGAGGAAATTCCTGTCCTTGAAGCGGATGCTTCTGATCGCCTTGCTGACGGCTGTAGGGCTGTTCATGTTTCTTCCCATCATTTTCCTGTTCAATCATGCGTTCAAGCCGCTGAATGAGCTGTTCCTGTTCCCGCCGACGATCTTTGTGAAGGAGCCGACATTACGCAATTTCGAGCAACTGCTGCTTCATACGTCCTCCGGACTGGTGCCGTTCTCCCGCTACCTGTTCAATAGCGCGGTCATATCCGCCGTGGCGACGCTGTCCGTCATATTGGTCAGCACGATGGCGGGATATGTGCTGTCGAAGCATAGATTTCATTTCAAAACGCTCATTATGGGAGCGATTATGATCTCGCTTATGTTCGTGCCGGAGACGGTCGCCATACCGCGTTATCTCGTCGTCAGCGGGCTGGGACTGAAGGATACGTACTTCGCGCATATTCTGCCATTCCTGGCGTCGCCGGTCGCCGTCTTTCTGATGAAGCAGTTCATCGACCAGATACCGGACTCCCTCATAGATGCCGCGAAGCTGGACGGCGCGACGGACATGTACATTTTCACCCGCATCATTATCCCGTTAACCTCTCCTGCGGTAGCGACGGTATCCATCATTACGTTCCAGGCGGTGTATATGGATATCGAGGTGTCAACGTTCTTCATGACCAAGGAGACGATGAAGACGCTCGCCTACTACGCCACGGCAATGACGGTGAACGTTCCCGGCGTTGCCGCGACCAGTCTGGCGGCTGCGATCGGCTTGCTGATCTTCTTGCCCAATATGATCATGTTCCTCATCTTCCAGCGGAAAGTCATTCAGACGATGCTGCATTCCGGGGTGAAATAGGATGAGAAGGGGGGCTGTCACATGAACAGGAATCATAATAGAGGCAAGAGGCTGGCCGCCGTCAGGATCGGCGTATGGCTGTGCGTGCTGGCACTGCTGTCGCCGCCGCTTGCCAGTGCGGATTATCCGTCCGTGTTCGTTGATCATTCGTCATTCATGCGCAAGTATATCGTTCAGCCTGTCTACTTGCCCGACCGCGCCATTGACTTGCAGGAGCTCGAGATACCGCTGCAAGGGCCGAGCGATCTATTCGCTGCAGAGAACGGCGATATGTACATCGCCGATACGGGGAACAACCGGATCGTGCAGCTGAATAGCGAAGGCGGATTCATTCGCAGCATCGGAGATGCGGATGGGCCAGGCAAGCTTGACGGACCGGAAGGCGTATTCGTGGACAGCGAAGGTGCGGTCTACGCCGCTAACACAGGTGGCGGCACAATCGTAAAGTTTGCGCCGAACGGTACCGTAATGGGGACGTTCGGCAAGCCGGAGAGCAACCTGCTCGGCGAAGACTATTATTTCAAGCCGACGAAGCTGGTCGTTGACGCAAGAGGCGTCATGTATGTTGTGGCGAAGGATACGTATCAAGGCCTGCTGCGCATGAACAGCGAAGGGGAGTTCACCGGATTTTTCGGTGCGAACAAGACGAAGCTGACTGCGCTTGACCGCTTGAAGCGGCTTGTGCTGAACAGGGAGCAGCTGGCGAAGGAAGTGGCGAAGCGACCGAACAGCCTAAGCAATGTCAGCATCGCGGAAGACGGCTTCTACCTGACGACGAGCATCGGATTCGCCAACGACGGCCAGATCAAGAAGCTGAACGCCGGCGGGTTCGACGCCTTCGGCAACAAGCCGTTCGAGGAGTGGGATCTCGTCGATGCGGCGATAGACGGACAGGGATATATTTACGGCATTGACCGCAAGGAAGGGTATGTGACGATCTACGATCCCATGGGAGAGCCTTTGTTCTACTTCGGAGGAGTGAACCGCAATGTATATAAGCTTGGTACCGTCAATTATGCCACGAGTATTGCAATAGGGGCGAACCATGAACTGTGGGTAGCAGACAGCAGTGTGAATGCCATTCATGTATTCAAGCGCACGTCCTTCGGAGACCGCTTCCTGACCGCGGCGCATTATTATTACGAGGGTGACTACGAGGCGAGCAAGCAGTATTGGGACGCTGTCATTGCGGAGAACGGCATGATGAACATGTCCTTCAACGGCCTTGGCAAAATAGCGCTTCGCGAAGGGGATTACCGGACTGCGCTGGCTTACTTCAAGCAATCCAATGACGCCGAAGGGTATTCCGACGCTTATTGGAGCATTCGCTACGAATGGCTGCAGCGATACTTCCTCGTCATGCTGCTTGCGCTTGCCGTCCTCATATGGGGCGGCAGATGGGGATGGAAGCGGCTAAGGAGCGCGCTGCGAAAAGTGGATTGGCCGCCTGCCGCCAGACGGTACGGAGAGGAACTGAAGGATGCATGCTATGTGATGCTTCATCCTTACGAAGGCTTCTACCGACTGAAGGAGCGCCGAATATCACTTGTTGTGATCGCCTTCATCCTGGCGCTTGCCTTGCTTTCGAAGCTGCTGTCCATCTTCGCGGCGGGGTTCATCGCCCGTCCTTACGACATCGGCTGGGTGAATGTGAAGGTTCAGCTGGGCATGCTTGTGCTGCCTTGGCTGACCTGGGTGCTGGCGAACTATCTTGTCAGTACGGTGAAGGGCGGCGAAGGCCGCTTCCGGGAGGTGCTGCAGGGCAGCACGTATGCTGTCATGCCGTATGCAATCATCACGTTAATCTCCATTCCGCTTACCAATGTGCTCGTGCTGGAGGAATGGATCATTATCGATCTGCTCCGTACAGTCATGTGGATATGGGTTGTCGTTCTGCTGTTCGTCATGACGCAAGTCATCCACAACTTCGACTTTCTGGAGACGTTCAAGAACGGAGGCGTCACATTGTTCACGATTGGCGTCATATGGATATTCGTCATCATCTTTATTGCACTGGGAGCCAATCTGATGGACTTCGCGTCAGCGGTGTATCAGGAGGTGAAGCAATATGGCTAACAGGCTGCGTGGATTGGTGCGCTCACGAATCGCGATGCTGTCTGCGGCTGCTATCGTCATAGCGGCTGCTGCAGTTGTGATCGCAGGATGGGAGAACAGGCCGACGCTGGAATCGATGGGCATTGCTCATCCGACGAATGATGCCATACCTGTATACGAGGGAGTGGAGTGGCAGCCGGATGGGATGGCCGCGGATGGCGAAGGCTTCGTGCCCGCTGCCGAGAATGGACGCTTCCGGCTGCTGCTGGAGCCGGTCTCCAGCCGTATCGCCGTTGTGGACCTATCGACCGGCTACATGTGGAGGAGCAATCCGTCCCGGCAGGCGCTGGAGAAGGAGACAGTGAAGGGAGCGCTTCTTGGCAACCTGCAATCGCCTTTCATTATGGAGTATGTGAGCGGGAATGCCTCCAAGCGCTCTCTGAAAAATACGGAAGATCCCAAGCTGAGCATCCGGTATGCGCAGATCGGCGATGAGGGCGTTCAGGCCACCTATGCGTACGAGGATCTAGACATTCAATTCGTCATGCAATACAAGTTGACGGATCGGGGGCTTCAGGTGCTAATTCCAAGCTCGGGCATAGCGGAGGAGGGGGAGCATGGTCTCTACTCCATTAACCCGCTGCCGTTCTTCGGGGCGGTGCCGCTGGCGGAAGAAGAAGGGTATCTATTCGTGCCGGACGGCCCCGGCGGGCTGGTCTACTTCAACGAGCGGAAGCGTTCGACGGCAAGCAGCTTCGACTTCCCGGTCTACGGCAGAGATCCCGCCAGCGTCCAAAATGTGGATGACCGAAGATCGCCGACCGAAGGGCAGGCTCATTACCCCGTATTCGGCTTGAAGCGCGAAGGGCACGCCTTCGCCGCCGTCATCGGCGAGGGGCAATATTCCGCCGCCGTTCGTGCGGGCTTGCCGGGCAACATATCCAGCTACAATACAGTAAGCGCCTTGTTCAGCTATCGCGAGGAATTCGGCCGTCGGGTGAGCGGCATTACAGATGAGGTTGTCATCTCCGTTGAGAAGGATCGCAGGCGGCATGACCGGATGGTGGAATACGTGCTGTTGTCCGGAGACGAGGCGGATTACAACGGAATGGCCGCGGGCTACCGGACTTACTTGGAGGAGAATGGTTTGTTGGGCGACGGGCTCGCACCGGTGGGGGATGTACCGCTATCGCTTACGTTTCTGGGCGGCGGCAAGAAGCCGTCGTTCGGGGGGCGGCGCTTCGAGCCAGCGACCACATTCCGGCAAGCGCAGAGCATCGTGGAGGACTTGATGGCGCGCGGCGTCCGGAACATCGAGGTCACCTATCAGGGCTGGCAGGACAGCGGCTATCCGTACGCCGACGAGCGCTTTCCCGTTGCGGAGGAGCTGGGAGGAAGCGACGGAGCGAAGGCCTTTATCGCCCGCATGCATGAGCTTGGGGTGAAGGTATTCTTCGAGGATTACATCGGATGGAAGAATGACGCCTTGTCCGCCTTCTCCATGAAATCGGACGGCATTCGCGCCATTGATTCCACGGTGTTGCATCTGGAAGCCGGCGATTCGAACTACTTTATTCTCAATCCGGTGACGGCAATCCGGGGGCAAAAGAAGGTGATCGACCGGCTCAAGAAGCTAGGCGTCGACGGCATTCATTACGAGGACGGGCCAGGCAATCTGTTGTTCAGCGACTTCAATCCCGGCGCCCCACTGTCGCGGGAAGAGACGGCTCATTATTATGGCGAGCTGCTGCGATATACGGCGGAAGAACTGGGAGGAGTCATCGTCACGGAAGGCTATCAATATACGCTGAAGCATGCCGCTACTGCCGCCGAGCTTCCCTATGAAGAAAGCTATAATATGTTCGTGGACGAGACGATTCCATTCTATCAGATGGCCCTGCACGGCAAGGTGAAGTATACAGCCGCTCCGGGCAACTTGCGGGAAGATTACGGGCAGGATAGGTTGAGGGCGATTGCATACGGTGCCGTGCCGGCGTTCAGATTGACCTACGAGCCCAGCCGGACGATGAAGGATACGGCATATGACGATGCATACAGCAGCCAATATGAGGTGTGGAGAGAACGGATCTTGCAAGAGTACGAGAAGTTCAACAGGTTGGCTGCTCTCTACCATCAGCGCTTCGTTTCGTTCGAGAGACAAGGGGCAATCCTTCAATCCCGTTATGAGGACGGCACGACGGTTACGGTCGACATGGAGACGGGACAGCTCGATGTGAAGGAGGGGGCATAAAGCATGCAAAGCAAAAGAGAGCATCGTAGGGAATGGCTGATGTTCCGCCTGAAGGAATACGGCGCCGGTTACTTGTTTATGCTGCCGTGGCTGATCGGCTTTGCCGTCTTCGTCGCCTTCCCGCTCGGCTGGTCGCTTTACAACAGCTTTCATAAAATTTTCATTACGACTGAAGGGTTTCAATATACGTGGGTAGGGCTTGACAATTACCGCAGAATGACCATTGAGAATAACGTGTATCCCATCATTTTAATTACGTTTTTTCAGAAAATGCTCGTCATTATCCCGTTTATACTCATCTTTTCTTATTTCGTAGCGTTGCTGCTTAATCAGCGCTTTCCGGGCAGGGGCTTTATGCGTGCCGTCTTCTTCCTGCCCGTCATATTCGCTACCGGCCAGGTCATTATGGAGCTGTTCGTGCAAGGCGCGGGTGAGCTGCCCTTTATCGAGCAATACAATATAACTGCTTTAATCCAGGACAATTTCAGCGAGAAGCTGGCGACCTCCCTGATCGAGATATTGAGTCAGGCGGTCATCATTTTATGGTATTCCGGCGTGCAAATTCTGATTTTTATCGCGGGCTTCCAGACCATCCCCCGGAGCATCTACGAAGCGATTGCGGTTGACGGGGCTTCTCCGTGGGAGAGCTTCTGGAAAATCACGTTCCCGTCGATGCTGCCCTTTGTCGGGCTCAACGCCATCTACACGATCGTCGACTTGTTTACGTTTCCCTTTAATCCGGTGCTGGAGATTGTGAAGCGCAATATGTTCACGCCGACGACGGGATATGGCTATGCGAGCGCGCAGGCGTGGCTTTACTTTGCGATGATATTAGTGCTGCTGGCAGTGGCGTTAGGACTTACCTACCGCGCTGCGAAAGGAAGGTGATGCGGGATGAAGACGGAGAAGTCGGTTGAACGCGGAGAATTTGGGGCCAGGACTGGCAGGAGGCGGCTGGACGAAGCGTGGGGCAGGATGAAGGCGGAGTTGACGGAAGCGATGTTCAGCCGTAAGTCACAGCAGGTGAAGCGGGTCATGCTGGGACGGAATCTGAATGAAGGCTTGCTGGCGAAGCTTGTGTTCATTATGCTGCTGACGGTCATCGCTTTCTTGTATATTAAGCCGATTCTGTACATGGTATCAACCAGCTTGAAAAATATAGCCGATCTGATCGATCCGCTTGTGCAGCTGATTCCGCGAACGCTGTATTGGGGGAACTATGCGGCTGCCTGGAACGGGCTGCATTATGTGGAGGCGTTCACGAATACGTTCATTATCGCGGCGGTCGGCTCTGTTCTGCAGGTATTCTCGTGCGCCCTTACGGGCTATGCGTTGGGACGTCTACGTTTTCCAGGAAAAACGCTGTTCCTGTTCCTGATCCTGCTTACGTTCCTCGTGCCGCCGCAAATTACGACGATCCCGCTGTATATGATCTACGAAAAGCTGGGCTTGCTTGGCACGCCGTTCGTCTTCCTCGTTCCGGCGGTGCTAGGGCAAGGGCTGCGCAGCGCTCTGTTCATCATGATCTTCCGGCAGTTCTTCATGTCGCAGCCGAAGGCGCTGGAGGAAGCAGCCAAGCTGGACGGTGCGTCGCTGTTCCGTTTGTTCTTCCGCATTATGCTTCCTGTTGCAGGCGCCGCTTGTCTCGTCGTCTTCCTGTTCTCCTTCGTCTGGTACTGGAATATGAGCTACGAGGCTTCCTTGTTCTTGAGCAAGGACTTCACGCCGCTGTCGCTGCGGCTGAACACGCTGCAGATGGAGCTAATGGGCAACAGGGCGCTGGTGTATAGTGCGGGCTTCGGCAGCGATCCTATATCGGAGGGGCCGAAGATGGCAGCGGCCTTCCTGATCATCATGCCGCCGCTTATCGTCTACCTGATCGCCCAGCGCTGGTTCACAGAGGGCATCGAGCGGACAGGGCTAGTGGATTAGCAGGAGCTTGGCTAACTGTGTTGCGTTAATGTGTGCGTGGATGTGCGTGGCTGCAAGCGGTGATGCAAAGGCCGGCGTGGAGGGCAAGAGAGTGTATGTGGCATACGTACGAGGCCGGGAAAGGCCGGTTTGAGGAGTTATAGTGTATGTGGCATACGCACGAGGCCGGGAAAGGCCGGTTTGAGGAGTTATAGTGTATGTGGCATACGTACGAGGCCGGAACGGCTGATATGAGCAGCTATAGTGTATGTGGCATACGCACGAGGCCGGAACGGCTGATATGAGCAGCTATAGTGTATGTGGCATACGTATGAGGCCGGGAAAGGTCGGTTTGAGGAGTTATAGTGTATGTGGCATACGTACGAGGCCGGGACGGCTGATATGAGCAGCTATAGTGTATGTGGCATACGCACGAGGCCGGGAAAGGTCGGTTTGAGGAGTTATAGTGTATGTGGCATACGCACGAGGCCGGAACGGCTGATATGAGCAGCTATAGTGTATGTGGCATACGCACGAAGCCGGGAAAGGTCGGTCTGAGGAGTTATAGTGTATGTGGCATACGCACGAGGGAGGGAATGGCTGGTTTGAGGAGCAATAGTGTATGTGGCATACGCTCGAAGTCGGGAACGGCTGATATGAGCAGCAATAGTGTATGTGGCATACGCACGAGGGCGGGAGCGGCCGGTTCACGGTATGGAAAAAGCCTCCAATTCCACTTTCGGGTGGAATTGGAGGCTTCCTCATTTTACTTGCCCCCACTTAACCGCTGTGACTATGCTCCTGCAGATGGAGGCTGTTAAGCTCGTCAATGCTGCTGATACACCTTACTGCTCAGCTCCATGCATCCTTGCCGAATCCAGTCGTGCACCTTGCCCCACATCTCGCCGTTGATCCGAACGACGGGGATCGAGATGCTGAGAGAGGCTACCGCCTTTCCATCACTATCGCGAATCGCTCCCGCAATACAGTGTACGCCATCTACCGTTTCTCCCATATTGTAGCCGAACTCTTGCTTACGTACCTTCTCAAGCTCCTTCAGCAGATCGCTGAAGGTGGAGATCGTTTTGTCGGTCACCTTCTCAAGCTGTTCGTCCGGATAAATGTCGCGCAATTCCTCTTCACTCAAATCAGCAAGCAGCACCTTTCCGGCGGCAGTGGCATGGAGTGGCAAGGATGTTCCAAGGCTGTGGTTGAAACGCAGGGAATGAGTGCTCACCTTTTCCCCAATATAATAAAGCTGGTTTCCTGTTCGGATGGACAGACTAACAGTTTCATTAATCTCGTCCAGTATTTTTTGCGCAATTTGATAGTATTCACCCGTTAAGCTCGTATTCCGCATGTAACCAGATCGTATAGCGAACAGCTTGTATCCGATGCGGAACTGCTTCTTGGAACGATCTGTCTCTAAATATCCCCTATTCAGCATGTTTTGCAAAATGAGATACGTGCTGCTTGGCGGCATGTTCAAGCTTTTGGCGATTTCTGTTAAGTTGTAGGATTCCTGCTCGCCAGTGAACAGCTCCAATATATCAAGCACACGATCCGCAGATTTTACCTTTGGCGCTTGTTGAGTCATGAATCAGACCAGCCCTCCGCAGATTATTTTTCATAAACATGAAATCTATTTATATTTTACCCTACAGCATTACACTTGTCGATAAAGGAATGGAAATTTGTAAACGCATCATTTCAATGGAGTGGAAGCTGATGAATTGGCTGTTGCGCTTCGCCTGACGCTATGGGTAAGATAGATGAATGAAGTTATTAGCGGATGAGGGAGTGGAAGTACAGCGATGACCTATCAATTTGATCAACTCATTAATCGTAAAAATACGCGTTCCTACAAATGGGATCAGGTCGGCCCATTGTTCGGAGATAAAGACATCTTGCCGCTATGGGTTGCGGACATGGACTTTCCAAGTCCGCCGGCCGTACAGGAAGTGCTTCGCAAGCGCGTCGAGCTTCAAGCCTATGGTTATGCGATCCGAACGGAAGGATATTTCCAAGCGATCGTCGATTGGTTCGGACGCCGCCATGGCTGGACTATTCAATCGGACTGGATTACAGATTCTCCAAGCGTAGTGACTTCGCTTAGTCTGGCAGTAGAGCAATTCACCGCACCTGGCGACAGCGTGGTTATTCAGACGCCGGTATACTATCCGTTCTATGATGTTGTTCGGGACAACGATCGGGTCATTGCAGAGAACCAGTTGCTCGTTCGCAACGGACGGTATGAGATGGATTTGGAGCAATTGGAGACGTTGTTCAAGGATGGGGCCAAGCTTCTGTTGTTCTGCAATCCGCATAATCCCGGAGGCCGGGTATGGACCAAGAAGGAGTTGCTCGCTCTGGGAGAGTTATGCTTGCGCTATGGCGTCAAGGTCGTGTCTGATGAAATTCATTGCGATCTCGTGCATCCCGGACATGTTCACATACCGTTCGCCTCGTTGTCACCTGAGGTTGCAGACATCACGATTACTTGCTTGGCGGCTACGAAAACGTTCAACTTGCCGGGCTTGCACACCTCGTTCATGGTAACGTCCAACCGGAAGATGAAAGCCCGTATGGATAAGCGGATCAAGACGCTCAGCATTCATATGGCAAGCCACTTTGCTCAAGATGCAGTGGAGGCGGCCTATAATGAAGGGGAAGAATGGCTGGACGCCATGCTGGCATATGTGCAAGGCAATATCGATTACGCGATAGAATATTTGGAGCAGCATTTGCCTCAAGTTAAGCCGATGAGGCCGGAAGGAACCTATCTGTTATGGGTAGATTGTCGCGGATTGGGCCGTTCAAGGCAAGAACTGCTGGATTTGATGTACAAGGAGGCGAAGGTCGCTTTCAATGACGGTACAACATACGGTACATCGGGTGAAGGTTGGCTGCGCATGAACCTGGCATGTCCACGGTTTATTTTGGAGCAAGCGTTGAAGCAGTTTTGCGAAGCTGCGTCGAAGTAAGGTTGTATGACATTTTGCGGGGGAAGGGACATCCTTCTCTCGCTTTTTTGCGTGGGAGGGGGGAAGTAGCTGAATTGGGTGGTATAAGATATGTGGTGCGGCTTGGAGAGTAGAACGTATTTGGTGTGAGTGCTGTAGAGCATGTGACATCGGCTGGAGAGTGGGAAGCAGATAGATTGCATAGTGCAGGGCATGCGGCATAGGCTAGAGCTCAGAAAGTGTGCAAGTAAGAGGCTGTAAGACATTGTGCATCGGCTAGAGAGTGGGAAGCATCTGGTTAGGAAGCTGCAAGCCGTGTTGCATCAGTTGGAACGGAAGGAGGGGCGCGTGTTGAATATCTGTAATCCAAATATCCCAATAAAGAAAGCCGTCAAGCAACAAAAGTGCTGGACGGCTAAATGTAACGCTACGTATTTCGTTTCTCTCTCTTCAGTCGAAGCGCAATACCGCCACCAATGAAGGCGGCTCCTAACAAGTAAAGAAGCAAATAGCTGTTCTCTCCTGTTTTTGGAAGCTTATCGATATCAGGGGTCCCTTCGACATTGCCTAACGGTATTTCCTCTACATCGATTTCAAAAACAATCTCCGACTCTTCCCCGTTTTCATCCGTTACGACAATGGTAAAGGAGTCTTTGCCTACAAATTCAGGGTCAGGCACATATTCCCACTTGCCGTCGGGCGTCACGGTCACGCTGCCGTTAGTAGGCGGCTCCGTTATGTCTGTCGTTCCGCCAGGAGGAACTTCAACTTCGCCGGTTACCGGCTCTTCTTCGTCCGTCGTTTCCTTCACAACCGGAGGAGTTGGTGACGGCGACGGCTCAATCGTAGGCTCCGGTGTCGGAGCCGTAGTCGGGCTAGGCGTCGGAGCCGTAGTCGGACTCGGAGTCGGAGCCGTAGTCGGGCTCGGAGTCGGAGCCGTAGTCGGGCTCGGAGTCGGAGCCGTAGTCGGGCTCGGACTCGGTGACGGGCTCGGTGACGGGCTCGGTGACGGACTCGGTGACGGACTCGGTGACGGGGTCGGCGACGGGGTCGGCGATGGACTCGGCGATGGGCTCGGCGACGGACTCGGCGATGGGCTCGGCGACGGACTCGGCGATGGGCTCGGCGACGGGCTCGGCGACGGAACAACGACTTTCTTGTTTTCCACCGTAACTTCCTTAGCGACAGAAGAGTTGATTTTCAATTCAACTTCCCCGTTCCCGATGATGGAATAACCGCTTGGCGCAGCAATTTCCTTAAGCGTGTACGTACCGTAAGGAAGATCGGCGAATACAATTTCACCACTCGCATTCGTCGTAGCCGTCTTAGCGGCAAATCCGCCGTTGGTATTATGCGTCAAGCGGAACTTCGCGCCTTGCAGCGAAATATCGGGATCGGTTGCCACCGCTTTTTCCTCCAGCTTCATCACTTTAATGCTTCCTCGATAGATGCCGCCAGTGCCGGTGCCGCCGGACAATTTTACCTGGATTTGCGTATTGTTCTGATTATCCTTCATGGCAACCCCGGTGCCGATAAAGGATGCCACATTATCAATGACGTTATTATGCTCCGCATCGATAACCGATTGATACTGCAGCAAGTACGGGCGTGATATCTCTTGATTGAACGACAGGATGAACAGCTCGTCGCCGATATTGCTCGCGCCTGCAAGCGAAGTCATCAATTCCTGCACTTTATTCGCAGTGAAATGAGCGGACAGCTTGTTTTCAAGGTCAGGGTCGCCGACTTCGATGAATTGAAGTTCATACATGCTGGATGCAGGATCGATAAGCGCGCCTTTGCTCACGTTCCCGTTTGCGGCCACGTTCGTTTGGAATAGTTGGAACGATTCCTTGACCAAAATTTGTTTGTCGCTAGGCACATCGATAATTTTGGCGTTCTGTACAGCGGATTGTCCGCGATTGACGTAGATGCTCCAGTCAGCCAAGTAAGCATCTGAGCTGTTCTGAACCCCCGACTTATGGACGTACTCACCCGCTTTAGGGATGGCCACATTGCTGATCAAGTGAACAGGATTGAAGCCGTCTGCAGATAGAAGCGCCGTATTTGTAATGGTCGTATCGTCAATCAGCTCATCTTCAAGCTCAGTTTCAAATGAAATTTGATAAGGTCTTACGATCGTACCGGTGAACGCAACTTTCAGCTCATTGTTATTGCCGTTATCCGGAAGCTGGACCGCATAGTCCGTATTTTCCGTCAATACGGTTCCAAGCTGGGTGCTGCCATCCGGTCGTACTGTCATTTCGCGAACGACTATAGAGCCTGGCACCAACTGCTGCACCGATGTCAGCTGATCTGTCACCACTGCGTTCGTCATTGTTTTGCTGTTGTAGTTCACGCCGATTTTCCAGGTGATTAGCTTGTTCGCCGCATCGTAGCTGCCTTTTTTGAAGCCGTTGTGCTTCACTTCCTGGCGTGGATCGACATCAGACTGCACAGTTTTCGAGATTTCTTCTCCGCCAGGCGTCCAAAGCCATGTCAGCTTGCCTTTGTTGTCGAAGTCAAAGTGCGGCGCATAGCTATGTTCCTCGTAATCGAACGAAGTCGTGTACTTGATGACATAGGAGTGATTTCCGTTCGGGAAGGCGATCGTGAAGCCTTCAGCCGTGTCCGCAACGCCAACCGGTTTATAAGCTAAGGTGTAGACGGAATCCCCCACGGTTACGCCATCTTGTTGAATAACGAGAGAGCCCGGCACTAATCTCAGAACGCCGGAATCGCCATTGGCGAACGTATCGTCGTAGACGACATCGTGAAGATCATAGTTGTTCTTGTTCAATACAATGGTCCAGTCGATCGTTCGTGCGGCGTAGTCGGTATTGGAATGCCATTTGTCCAGCATCTGCTGTTCCAGTGTCTTCGTTGCCGACCTTTTTTTGTCGTCCGCGTACACTGTGTTTTTCACGCCAATATCATTCGCTATCAGAAAGTCAGCCGCAGCTTTTGTTTCGTATCTAATTTTGTAGGCGGATTGGGACCCCAGTCCAGCAGAGAATGTCAGTACAAAGCCTTCATGCCCCGTACTGTCCGGATGGGCGCTCACATTGTAGTTCAGCGTGTAATCCGTGCCTTCCGCGAGCTCTGTGCCCGGCGTTATGCCGTCATGATTAACATCTGCGATAGGAAATACTTTGATGGAACCCGGTACCAGCTCCAGTCGTTCATCGAACAGGTCGGTCAACGACTTGCCTGCTACAGGTTGCTCGCCGTAGTTGTATTTTATTTCCCAGGTAATGAGATGATCGCTCTCGGCATCGTATTGAATCGCATTTTTGCCTTCCAGCAATTGGCCGCGTTGTTGGTTGACCGTCTTGTCGGCAGAGAGCGTAGGTATGCCGTCGCCTGAGAGTAACGCTTGATTCGTAAAGCTGGTCTTGTCGAAGTCTGTAATGACCGTGTCGAATGTCAGGCGATATGCGGATTGAATATCTCCCAGCTCCACCTTCAATTCATAATCGGGAGCGGCCGGATTCTCGACTTGATATTGCGCGGGATCGACAAGGTCTCCAGGCGTTGCCGAGCCGTTCAAGCCAATATTCAGATTATGCACTTGAAGCGATCCGCTCAGCAATTGCAGTCCTTCCGGAATGCTGTCCGTGACAATCGCATTTTCTATGCTGCGCAGATTTTTATTGATGTCGATCGTCCACTTGTATTGGCCCGGATTCATTGCTTTATCCGCTGATCCGTCTTTGGACATCGGTACGGACACGTTCGGATTCAGCTTAATGACAAGCGGATCTCCGATGCTGAAGTCGATAGGCACTTCAGTACGGTTGCTTACGCTGGCTTCTGTGAAGAACGTCCAGAATTGCAGCGTGCCATGAACTGGCGTACCTTCTATTTGCTCGTTGAACGTCATGGTTACCACGCCCGTCGACTTGTCCAGGTCGAAGGTGCCGACCGAAGGGCTTCCTGTCAAAGGCTTGTCTTGAAAGCTGTTGTACATCACCATCTCGGAAGGAAGCTGGAAGACGAATGTATCCCCTGCCGCATAGCCATGGTTTTCGGGAAGCTGCCATTCGTAATTCAGCAGCAGAATATCGTCCTCTCCGATATCCAGCCGAATATCGGGATGTACGTAGCTGAGCGTACCGTAGACGGATTCGTAGACGGATGCGACGACCGTATCCGGAACGTCTTGCGTCGTCAACTTCATGCCGGTCAGAATGTTCTCGGTTATCGTGCCTGCCGGAGAAGCATGAACCGATCTTAACATCCCGGAATAGCTGACATATTGGAAAATAAGCAATAATGACAACAGCGCCGCGAGTGCTTTTTTCTTCATGTGAAATCCTCCAAATATTTACTTTCAAATTTTGACATGCAAAATAAGCCAATAGGCTTCCGATCACGTATGACTGTGTACGTTCACTCTCCTGTCCCCGGTCATATGCCAATTTCTTCATCGTTGGATAGCATACTAAACGAAACTATCATGAATCTGAACAAATAACTGATTAAGGCATAAAAGAGGCTGATAGTCAGGATCAACAGTCAAAAAAAGAGGCGGCAGGTGGAATAGATTGAGAGAAAGGGATTGCAATAACCGCTGCGAAATCCGTAAGTCTGTGAATTGGCTAGTCGCAGCGGGGTGACAATCGTCCCGAAGACGAAGAAAAGGACGCCAAGAGGCGTCCTGAGGATTACCAACAAGTTGAGGACATCGTCGCCCCTAATAGGCCGATGTCCTCTCATTCTTGTGCCTAACAGTGGCACGCCGTTCACGCCCATCCCAGTGCTCTGGCTACCTGCGCGACGACGAAGGTAACGGCGATGGCGATTCCGGTGGGGATCAGGAACGACAAGAAGGTCCATTTCGGACTGCGCGTCTCCTTGTAAATATTGATCAATGTCGTTCCGCAAGGATAATGCAGCAGGGAGAACAGCATCATATTCAGCGCCGTCAGCCAAGTCCATCCCTGATTAAGGAAAATGTCCTTAATGTCGCTTAAACCTTCGACATCTACCATCGCACCGGAAGATAAGTAGCCCATGAGCAGAATCGGAAGCACGATCTCGTTCGCCGGCAAGCCAAGAATAAAGGCCATAAGAATAAAACCGTCAAGCCCGAGCATATGGGCGAAAGGATCGAAGAAAGCGGCCATATGATTCAATACGCTTGTATCCCCAACATATACATTGCCCAATATCCATGTAATAATGCCGGCAGGAGCGGCGACGACGACGGCACGCTTCAGTACGGACCACGATTTGTCTTTGGAAGCGATCAGAATCGTCTTCATAATGAGCGGCTTGCGATAAGGCGGAAGCTCAAGTGTGTAGTGAGTAGGAACGCCTTTGAGCGCGGTTCTGGACATGACCCACGACACGGTCAGCGTAACGACAATGCCAAGCAGCACCATTCCCATAAGAATAAGGGCCGTCGTCAAAGTATGGAACTGGCTGGCTACTCCGACCGTCATAAACAGGGATGCAAGCAATATTAAAGTCGGCCATCTTCCATTGCAAGGCACGAAATTGTTGGTCAGGATGGCCAACATCCTCTCGCGTGGCGACTCGATGATTCGGGTAGACATGATAGCGGCGGCGTTGCAGCCGAATCCCATGGACATCGTCAGCGCTTGTTTGCCGTGGCCGCCGGACTTCTTGAACAACCGGTCCATATTGAAAGCGACCCTCGGCAAATAGCCGAAATTTTCAAGCAAAGCGAATGCCGGGAAGAAGATAGCCATAGGAGGCAGCATGACGCTGACAACCCAGGAGGTGCCTCTGAAAAAGCCAAGAATCAATATACCGTGCAGCCAATCCGGCGCATGCACCGCTTCGAAGCCGGCTGTCAAGTATCCTTCTATCCAACCGAAGAAGCTCGCGATCATCGCCGAAGGAACATTGGCGCCAGCAATCGTGAGCCAGAATACGGTTCCCAGCATGAGCAGCATGATCGGAAATCCCCAGATGGGGGACGTCAGAATCCGGTCCAGTCTGTAGGTGCGCATCAGCTGGTTACGATCCTTGTAAGTGACGACATCCGCGCACAGCTCATGCGCATTCGCGTATATGTCGCTGACCAACTGATCGCGAATGTCGCTGTTGGCCGCATTTGCTTTTTGTCTTAATTGCCGAAAGGCGTTATTAGTAATGGAGGCTTGATTGTCCATCTAACACCCAATCCTTTCTGTCTTCGACGGAGGTATATTTCTCCAATGCGTTCCAGATGCTGTCATCCCCTTCAATCAGTCTGAGCGCGATCCATCTGGAAGGATAGGCGTTGCCGAACGCATTCTTGATTTCGGGTACAATTTCCTGAATTTTCTGCTCGATTTCCGGGCTGTAGGTTATGGCTCTTGGCGTCGGCTTCAGGACGCCTGCTGCGACTTGATGGATAACCTTCAACAGCTCATGGATGCCTTCTTTGCTGCGAGCGGATATTTTGACGACGGGCACCCCTAACTTGTCGGCAAGCTTGGGGGCATCGATGCTTATGCCGAGCCTTCTCGCCTCATCCATCAGGTTGATGCACAAGACGACATTAGACGTCATCTCCATTACTTGCAACGCCAGATTCATATTCCGCTCCAACGCTGTTGCATCAAGCACTACGAGCGTAACATCCGGTTTGTCGAATATAATGTAATCGCGGGCGACTTCTTCATCCGTGGAATTCGAGAATAAAGAATAAGTGCCCGGCAAATCGATGACCGTATAGGATTGCTGTTCGAATTCATACTGTCCCTCTGCGCGTAAAACGGTTTTGCCCGCCCAATTGCCCGTATGCTGGCGCAATCCCGTAAGCGCATTGAACAAGGTGCTTTTTCCCGTGTTCGGATTGCCGGCCAACGCAACTCGATATGAAGCCATGTTAATGCACCTCCTCCTGTTCTCCGTAGATAAGATCGGATTCCTCTTTGCGAAGCGCGATGGTCGTTTGATTGACCCTATAAGCTACGGGATCGCCCAACGGACTTTTTTGAAGCACTTCGATGACCGCTCCCGGAACGAACCCGAGATCGAGCAACCGGCGCCGGAGAACGCCAGGAACATCGATGCGGACGATCCGGATATACTGACCTGTCTTGTAATGAGACAATGCATGCATAGATGAAGATGTCATCATGCGGGACCTCCTTTTTATACAAGGGTAAATATTTTTCCCAAGGGCAACTTTTGTCTAAAAATATATATGCCAATCATTTCACTATTGTATATGTCTATGATTCTACACCTTTTCTTGTTGCGTGTACAACACAAATTTTCCTGCGGGAAACAATTGGGCGGTTGGGGAACAATCGGCAATCATCGATTTATGCTTGGTCGGGATATGCAAGAAGAGGCGTTCTTATACGATAGAGTGGAGAATACCAAGCTCAGCCCGGCATGAAGCCGGACTGGCTAATAAAGATGTTTTCTTGCGGAAATACATGCAGCAGCTGATTGTACAACGCGCGGTAAGCATCCGGACGGTACCAGCTTTGAAGACCAAGCTCCTCGTAGATCCTGATCATGCCCAGCTTCTCCGTTCGCTTGCCGCCGCTGCCGTCTCCCATGAAGTAATCGTCGATACAGATCCGTTCGGCTGCAGCGCGAAGCACCTCCGGGAAATTGTCGCTATACGGAAGCATGGGGGCAACGGTAGCCTGAATGGGAATCCCGCGATCGCCCAGCTCCTTCAAAGCCCGCAGCCGTGCGGCTATCGGCGGCGCATATGGCGAGAATGCTCGGCGTATGTCGTCGCGGTCGGTCTCTACCGTCATACTGACGCGAACCCGTTCTCCCAGCTCTAGCAACACATCCGCATCGCGCGTAACGAGCGGGCTTCTCGTTTGCAGGAACAGGAAGTCGGGGGGCTCCTCAGCCATCGTCTCCAGCAGCGAACGGGTCAGTTTCTCCCGGTATTCCACAGGCTGATAAGGATCGGTACTGGAGGACATAAAGATGGTCACAGGTCCTTTTTTACGCTCCCGAATCAGCTCTTTCCGCAGCAGCTCGGCTGCATTTTGCTTCACATCTACCCAAGTCCCCCATTCCTCCCTCCGGAACAAGGAGACGGGCATACGACGAACATAGCAGTATGAACAGCCGAAGGAGCAGCCTGTGTAAGGGTTGAGCGTATGGCTATAGCCGTCCAGGAAGCCGCTGCCCCTGTTGAGGAGCGATTTGGACTGTTTGCGTTGCAGATTGGCAACCATCATTGTCATCTCCTTTGGAGTTTACATGGATTTTGTACAGTTAGTGAACGCGAGTTATGACTTCATGGTACTCCAACTGGAAAAAGTACAGCTAAATTAGTGGGTATGGAGCACATACACGGATATCGCAAAATTTAGTTACTATAAATCCATTTAAACTCATCTATCTGGTGCAATATAGGAAAATAAAGGCTATAAATCCATTTCATCTACTGTCCAGTATCGCGCACCGCTCGCTAGCTACTGGATAGTTGGCAGCCCATTCTCCTTTACACGCCAAGGTGTCAGAGTGTTTTGCAATCATCCACAGACATCCGCGGACATCAGCAGTATAACTAACTATAGCAGAAAAAATGAAAAATGCTTGACAGTTGTAAGGGGTTCCACGTAAAATTGGGGTGTGGTCAATTGGGTGATCCAATTCAGATAACGCCAATTGAACCGTATTTGAAGTGAAAGGGCGCGCTTATGACCATTAAGAAGATTAGATACCATAGAGTGTACGAAGATGTGATCGAGCAGATTAAAGGATTGATTGCAGAGGGCAATCTGGCTCCCGGAGATGTGCTTCCCACAGAGCGGGAGCTGGCTCAGGCGTTCGGCATTAGCCGGGGGACGCTGCGCGAAGCGTTCCGTATTCTGGAGCGGGAAGGGCTGATCGAGGCTAGGCCGGGCGGCGGGCGCTTCCTGAGCAAGGCGCTGGACAGCATGGAAGACAAGAATCGGATCATGGATAACATTGAGCGCGCGACGATAATAGAATTGCTGGAAGCACGGGAACTGTTCGAGACCGGTATTGTGGAGCTGGCTGCCGTACGAGCCACTGACGAAGATATCGCCGAGATCGAAGCCGCCTTCCGGAAGTGGGGCGAGATCGATGTGGAGGGCGAGAGCCGGTCGGCTCCTGATCAGGCGTTCCATCTGTCCATCGCCAAGGCTACGCACAATGTGGTGCTTATCAATCTGATCGAGTTCCATATGGATCTGCTGAAGCGCACACTTAGCAAGACGGCTGTCATTCCGGGGCGGAAGGAAGAAGTGTACGAAGAGCATCTGCTTATTCTGCAAGCCATCAAGGATCGGAATCCCGAGAAAGCGAAAAACGCACTGCTTAATCACTTGAGCAAAGTAAGAGCCAATATACAGAAAAACACCGTTACGAAGTAGAACAGGGGATAACCGATCCCCCTGACGCTTTATCTGGACCATCCAATTATCCACCTTACCAATTTTCCAGCTCTATCCATTACATGACAAAGAGGGATCGCATATGAGTACAGACATTTCCATACTATCGCCATGCGGCATGCTGGGCTACGGATTTCCGGAGAGCTCCTTCATGAGAGGCATTGAAGCCCGGCCGCACGGCATCGTCGTCGATGCCGGCTCTACGGATGCGGGTCCCCACAAGCTTGGCGCAGGCGTATCCATCGTCAGCAAGCGCGCCGTGAAGAAGGATCTGGAGCTCATAATCGGGCAAGGCGTACCGCAGGGCATACCGGTTATTATCGGATCGGCGGGAGGATCAGGCGCGAAGGCGCATGTGAACTGGACATTGGACGTCATTGACGAAATTCTCCGGGAGCAGGGGCTGCAAGCGCGCATTGCCGTCATCTGGGCGGATTTCACGCAAGAAGAGATTCTGGCAGCGAATGCCGAGGGCAGAATCGCACCATTAAGTCGGAACATTCCATCTTTAACGGAGGAAATGATTGCGGATACAACCTCGATCGTCGCCCAGATGGGACATGAGCCGATTGTGGAGGCGCTCCGGCAGGGAAGCGAGATTATCGTATGCGGCAGGGCGTACGATCCTTCTCCTTTTGCAGCGATTGGCATTTTTCACGGAAAGGACCCCGGATTATCCTATCATTTGGGCAAAATACTGGAATGCGGCGCGCTATGCGCCGAGCCCGGCACGACGAAGGACAGCATCCTGGGGACGATCGGCGACAATCACTTCACGGTACAGTCGCTGAATCCGATACGCACCTGCAGTCCCAGCAGCGTGGCCGCTCACACCTTCTACGAGAAGGAGCATCCTTACATTCTTCATGGTCCCGGCTTCACGCTGGACCTGGAGCATTGCCGGTTCCGGGAGACGGCGCCCGGCGTCGTAGAAGTGACGGGCAGCCGTTACCTGCCCGGAGACAAAACGTTCATCAAGCTGGAAGGGGCACGGCTCGTCGCTTATCGCACCTTCGTTATCGCAGGCGTCAGAGATCCTATTCTGCTCGGAAAGCTGGAGGAAGTGGAGCATTATGTGCAGGAGCAGACGATGGAGTATTATCGCGAGGTGCCTCGTGACGACTATAGCATCCGCTTCTACAACTACGGTATGAACGGGGTGCTGGGAAGCAAGGAGGCGGCAGCCTTCGGCGGTCATGAGGTTGGCGTGATGTTCGAAGTGATCGCGAAGACGCAGGAGCTGGCCAGCAGTATCTGCTCTACTGTTCGCTCCACTTTCTTGCATTACGGCTATGAGGGGCGCAAGTCGACGGCAGGCAATCTCGCCTTTCCGTTCGCTCCGAGCGATGTGGAGTTCGGACCCGTGTATGAATTTTCTATTTATCATCTGATGGAGATGCAAGACAATCCGTTCACGATACAGCATTGGGGAGGAGGATGGCACGATGACGCAGCTCGCCCAGCTAGCGAAAGTATTGCGAAGTAAAAATTCCGGCCCGTTCGAGCTTACGATGGATGTGCTGTTCGACAACGAAGAAAGCTATTACAAAGTAAAGCGCTCCGGCGTCATTTCCAAGGATACGATATGCAGGATATATCAGATCAAGGAAGAGCAGATTCATCACCTTGTCTTCTTCGATCAGGCGCTGGGCTTCAAGGTGACGATATCCCGCGACGTGTCCTCCGGAACGGTCGGAGACCGGGATGTATACGGCGCCCAGCAGCATGCGCCATTAATGACGCTGGACATCGGGGAAGAGGGGGGATAAGCCGATGAAGCTGCTTAGACGGATGCGGCAGGATTGGGTGCTGTATGCGATGCTGACGCCGCCGATATTATATTTCATCATCTTTCATGTTATACCGCTGTACGGCATGAAGCTGGCCTTTCAGGATTACCGCATATTGGGCGATCACGTATGGGTCGGCTGGAAGCACTTCGACATTCTGTTCAGCTCGCCGGCATTCATGAACGTTCTGCAAAATACGATCGTCATCAGCTTGATGAAGATGGCATTCGTGCTGCCCATTCCGATCGTCCTGTCTCTGCTCATCAATGAGGTGCGCAGCTCCAAGTATCGGAAATTTGTACAATCCATCGTCTACTTGCCGCATTTCCTGTCCTGGGTCGTCATTGCCGGCATATGGATCAGCTTGCTGGACCCCGCAACGGGCGGCGTGAACCTGATCGCGAATTTCTTCCAGCTGCCTTCCGTGGACTATATGACGAGCAAGGAGCATATTCGCTGGGTATTCGTCTTCTCGGAAGTATGGCGAAGCGCAGGCTGGGATTCCATCATCTACTTGGCCGCCATTATGAAGATAAGCCCGGGATTGTACGAAGCCGCTCATATAGACGGGGCGACACGACTGCAGCAGATGCGCTATATTACGCTTCCGCATCTATATAGCACTGTTGTAACCGTCTTCATTCTGAATCTTGGCTTCTTCATGAATGCGGGCTTCGATCAGGTATTCAACTTCATGAATGATTCCGTCATTAGCGTTGTCGATATTCTGGATACGTATGTGTACCGGATCGGCATCGTGAACGGCCAGTTCGCATATGCGACGGCTGCCAGCCTGTTCAAGGGCGTCATCGGCATCGTTCTCATATTGGGTACGCATTTTATTTCGAAGCGCATTTCAGGCAAAGGCGTTTGGTAGGGGGGATGAACATGACGATGAAGAGAAGACGACCGGAATGGTCCAAAATTATCATCTACACGCTGCTCTTTCTGCTGACGCTTACCGTCCTTGTTCCGATATTGAACCTGCTCGCCTTGTCGCTGACCGAGCCGAACCGCGCTCACTTGATGAGCGGTCTCGACATATGGCCGAAGGGCTGGTCCTTCGTCAATTACGAAGTGCTTATGAGCAATCCGCTCATAACGGGAAGCATTCTGAATTCGGTGTGGATTACAGGTGCGGGTACCTTCTTGAATTTGTTCCTGACGTCCATGGCCGCATATGTTCTGGGACGGACGGACTTCGTCGGCAAGCGGGTCGTGCTTGTGTTTCTAATCATCATTATGGTGTTCGAGCCGGGCTTGATTCCGGAGTACTTGCTGGTCAAGGATCTGGGCCTGCTGGACAGCTTTACTGCCCTTATCCTGTACAAAGCGGTCAACGTGTATTATCTGTTCATTCTGATGCGGTTTTTCCAGGACATTCCCGAAGAGATTCTGGAAGCTGCCCGGATCGACGGCGCCGGTCACTTCCGGACGTATACGGGTATGATCCTGCCGCTGTCCAAGCCGGGACTGGCCACGCTGGGATTGTTCTACGGCGTCTTCCACTGGAATGAATATTTCCGGGCGACGATCTATATGACCACTCCCGACAAGTGGCCGCTGCAAGTTGTGCTGAGGCAGTTCGTCGTGCGCCAGGACAACACCGCGATTCTCGGAGTGCAGAATTTGTTCGGCGGCAGCGCCAATCTGGATTTCGCTTCCTTGCAGGCCGGTACGATCATTATTGCGATGGTTCCGCTGCTTATCCTATATCCGTTTATATTGAAATATTATGCGAAAGGAGCGCTGGAGGGAGGAGTGAAGGATTGACCGCTATCGAAGACTTTCGATGAAAGGCGAGCGTAACCGAAAGGTCGGCTCGCTGCCGGTTCAGCTTCATTCCGATGCAATTGAAATGCCTGTTCAAGGAAGATTAAGCAAGCTAGGCGAAGATATGAAATCATGTACAAGGGGAGAAGGATCATGATGAAAAAGATAAGCTTGGTGCTCATTATTGCGGTATTGACGATGGTTATGGCTGCTTGCTCGTCGGGCGGCAACTCCGGAACGGAAGGCAGCAAAGGGACAAATGGGGGGGCCAACGCCGGAGAGAAGCAAGGCGAAGGCGGCGGAGAAGAAGCCGTTACACTGAAAATTGTGTACAAAGATGAAGGCACTGCCAATCCCGTATCCGTGAAGTTCTTCCAGCAGCTGGAGGAGGGGCTGAAGAAAGACGAAGGGTTGAATGTCAAATTCGAGCTTGTCGATGTGGCGCAAGGCAGCTATGCCGAGAACTTGAACCTGCTGCTGCTGAGCGGAACGATTCCGGATATTATCTACTTCCAGGGCGGCGACCAGCAGATGTCGCAGCAAGGGCTGCTGGAGGATCTGCGGCCGTACATTGAGCAGTCGACCTACCTGAAGGACATCATTCAGCCGCATAACGAGACAAGGCTGGAGAGCTATCCTTACTTGCTGTGGATCAAGCCGCTCGCTCCGAAAGCGCCGGTTATCCGCAGCGATTGGTTCCAGCAGCTGGAGAGCTCCAAGGCGCTCGCGGATGACCCGACGATCGACAACTACTATGCATTCTTCAAGGAACTCGTCGAGAAGAAGCCGGGCGGCGACAAGCCGAGCTATGCAATTACGGCTGCAGGCAATATGGATGAGATCAACTTTATTTTCAACGCCGCATTCGGTCTGGATAAGACTTGGCTCAAGAAGGACGACGGCACGTACGAGTTCGGCAAAGTATCAGAGAACGAGAAGGAGAAGCTGGCCTTCTACAATAAGCTCTACAATGAAGGCTTGCTCGATCCGCAATATATTACGAAGCAATGGGACACGAAGGAAGACGCTTTCTATAAGGGTGAGGCCGGCGTCATTACCGGTACAGCCGGCAAAGTCGTCGATCTGTACGACGGAAGAATGATGGAGCTTAACGGCAACGAGGCGGCCCTTACTGTACTGCCGCCGGCGAAGGGCGTCTCGCAAGGCTTCGGCGCCACAGATGTCACCAAGGAATCTAGAGGACTTGCGATCTCCTCGCAGTCGAAGCATAAGGATGCGGCGTTCAAGGTGTTCGACTACCTGGCGAGCCCGAACGGACAGAAGCTGGATCGTCTCGGCTTCGAGAACGAGCATTATGCGATGGAAGACGGACAGATTGCTTTGAACGACAAATATTATGGCGAATGGTATGCACGATTCTGGGAGCCGATCGACTTCAAGAGCGATACGCCGCTGAAGACGCCTCTGCTGGGTGGACCGGCTATGCAGACGCTTGAACTGGCTGCCGCTTACTATACGCCGGACAACAACTTCATCATTCCGGAGCAGTATGTGGCGAACTGGGATGCGATGAACAATCTGTACAAGGAATATTCAACCGACTTCATTACCGGCAAGCGCAGCCTGAATGAATTCGACAAGTTCGTCGATGCGTGGCATGCGGCTGGCGGTACAGAGCTGACGAAGTATGCGAACGAGAACATCAAGTAAGACAATATGAGGCAAGGAGATTGAGCGATGATATCTTTCCGGGATCGGGTAAGGGGCGTGGTGGTCTCCACCGCGCTCGGGGATGCGATGGGCGCGCCTGTCGAGAAGCTGACCTACGAGCAGATTAAAGAGCAATACGGACGCGTAGCGTCGTTGCGTACGAAGTGGTACAAGACGGATTGGGCGGAGGACGCTCGCCTGGGCCGAATGAGAGGACATGGCATCGTGACGGACGATACGCTTATGACGGTTGCGCTCATGAACGTCTACGGAACCGAGCGGAGACATCTGGACGCGTACGATATGGGCAATGAATTCGTGAAGGAGATCGCGTATCGTCCAACGTTCGTACCGGAGCTGAACAAGGAAGCTCCTGTCATGGACCGACTGTTCTATCCGGAGAAATACATCTTCATGCGTCATGTGCTGGCGAACTGCGATCCCCGGGAAGGCGGCATCGGCAACATGGTGAACTGCGGGGCGGCGATGTATATCGCCCCCGTCGGCATCGTGAACGCCGGCCATCCGAAGGCGGCTTACGACGAGGCGATTCTGTTCGCCATTGGCCATCAGAGCAGCTATGGACTGGAAGCGGCCGGAGTGCTGGCCGCTTGCGTCGCAAGAGCTTTCGAGGACGGCGTCACCGTCGACGACATCGTGGAGACGGCGTTGCAGCTGGCCAAGGACGGCACGCGTGAGGCGATTGCGGAGCTTACCGC
Organism: Paenibacillus sp. J5C2022; assembly: GCF_025567625.1. Taxonomy (GTDB): domain Bacteria; phylum Bacillota; class Bacilli; order Paenibacillales; family Paenibacillaceae; genus Pristimantibacillus. The sequence goes on from NZ_JAOQJC010000034.1 coordinate 80,696, forward strand.
GGCGGCGCGCGAGCTAAAGCCGTATCGGGACGATATGGATCGGGTCGTGAAGACGTTCCAATCCATTATGCTGAAGTATTCCCCGATGGGAGACGACGTTCACCGCAAGCTGGAGAAGGTAGGCGTGCCGAGCAATCATTACACGCCCAGCCGTCTGTGGTCGATCGAAGAGCTGCCGATGGCGCTTGCGTTCATGGTACTGAATGACGGGGATTACTACCGGTCCATATGCGATGGCATTAACTCGGGCAGGGATACGGATTCCATCGGTGTCATGATCGGCGTCATTCTGGGGGCGATGTATGGCGTCTCTATCGTGCAGGACGACGATGTGGAGCTGCTGAATGGGGCGAATCGGCTGAACTTGATTGGGATAGCGGATCGTTTCTGCGATGTGGCAATGGATATGATTACGGAGGATTTGGCGCTAAGCGACAAGAGAAAGCGGATGTTTCAATAAGCGCAGGGCAGGAGTGGAGAGCATGATACGAGAAAATTACGTTGAGAGCATTTACGCAGGTTTTATCGGCATGAATATCGGCATCCGTCTGGGCGCCCCCATCGAGCCGGTAGCCTGGACCTACGAACGCATTCGCGATGTGTACGGAGACATTCGAAGCTATGTGAAGGAGTACCGCACATTCGCTGCGGACGACGACGCGAACGGGCCGGTCTTCTTCGTGCGTGCGTTGTACGACGATGCCGTCGATCGCGAGCTGGAGCCCCAGGATGTCGGACGGGCATGGCTTAATTATGCGCGGGAAGGCGTCGGCATGTTCTGGTGGGGAGGCGAAGACATCAGTACGGAGCATCGCGCTTATCTTAATCTGCGCAAGGGCATAGCCGCCCCGCGCTCCGGTTCCATCGAGCAGAACGGGCTGGTGATGGCGGAGCAGATCGGCGGCCAGATCTTCATCGATTCCTGGGGGCTGCTGTTCCCCGGCGATACGGAGAAGGCCGCGCGTTATGCGGAGAAGGCGGCCAGCGTATCCCATGACGGCAACGGCTTGTACGGAGCGAGATTCATGGCGGCATGTATCGCCAAGGCGTTCGAAGCCCGTTCCGTCAATGAGATCATCGATGCGGGACTGGCCATGATTCCGCAGGACTCCACTTATGCGGCTGTCGTGAATGCCGTACGGGACTTCCACCTCCGCGAGCCGGGCGACTTCGCGGCTTGCAGGCAATACCTGGAGGATCATTGGGGATATGACAAGTATACCGGCGTGTGCCATATTATTCCCAATGCCGGCATATGCGTATTGGCCATGCTGTATGGCGCAGGGGACTTCGCCAGAACGGTGGAGATCGCCTCCATGTGCGGCTGGGATACGGACTGCAATGCGGGCAACGTTGGCACGATACTTGGCGTATACGGCGGACTGGCGGGCATTCCGGACCATTACCGGAAGCCGATTAACGATTTCATCGTCGCTTCCAGCGTATCCGGGTATTTGAACGTCGTGGACTTCCCGACCTTCGCGAAGGAGCTTGCGTTGTTGGGTTACCGTCTGTCGGGAGCTGCCGCACCGGATGAGCTTGCGGGGCGGGTGAAGCCCGGCGAGTTGTACTTCGACTTCGATCTGCCGGGCGCCACGCACGGCTTCCGGACGAGCAATCCATTCAAGACGCCTGTCGTGCGCCATTCCGAACAAGTGACGTCGGATAGCCGCGGCTCGCTGGAGGTGGTGTTCGACCGCCTTGTCGCAGGGGACAGCAGCAAGATTTTCTTCAAGCCGTTCTACCGCCGTGAGGAGTTCAATGACGAGAAGTATAAGCCGACGTTCTCCCCGCAAGCGTACAGTGGGCAGACCGTCAGCGCCCGCATCTATGTAGATCAATGGGAAGGCGAGCCGGTTACGCTGACGCCTTACGTTCGCAATACGCATACGAAAGAAGAGATCAGGCTGTCTGCGGTTACGCCTCGAAGCGGTGATTGGACAGATACACAGTTCATTATACCGGATACGGACGGCGCATTGATCGATGAGATCGGTTGGGTGCTGGAGAGCGATTCGCCGCTGACGGATCGGGCGATCGGCAGTCTCTATATCGGCCGCTTCCAGGTGTATGGCGGTGCGGAGTACACCGTTGATTTCGCCAAGCAGGCGAAGGAATTTCTGTCTGTCACGCCGTTCGCCCATCACAACGGACAGTGGGAGCTGCAAGGAGATGCGCTGCATTGCACGGCGGAAGGCGACTGTTCTTCTTATTCCGGCAATTACTATGTCCGGAATATGGAGCTGAAGGCGGTGGTCACGCCGTTGTCGGGATGGAGCCATGCCGTTATCGTGAGGGCGCAAGGCATTATGCGCCATTATAGGCTGGGCTTCGACGGCAAGGGGGCGGTCTCCTTCATCCGCAACGACCATGGCTATGAGCGGCTGACCAGCGCGAATTACGATTGGGAGCACGGGAAGGCTTATACGTTCCATGTGAAGGTGCACAACGACAGGTTTACGTTGTTTATTAATGGAGAGAATGTGCTGGAGTGCAAGGATGAGACTTTCACACACGGCATGTACGGGTTCGGCTGTCTGGAGGAAGGAGAGCATACAGTCTCTTCCCTGTGGGTGAAGACAGAATGACGATCGGAGTTGTCGGACAGCAGGTTGAACGGTTCAATCTGGTGCGATAGGGAGAGGAGAGAGGAAGATGTGCAAGCTTATTGTCGTTGGCAGCATGAATATGGATGTGGTCAGCGACGTCAAGCAGTTTCCACAGCCGGGCGAGACGATCGGAAGCAGCGGGACGGCCTTCTATCCCGGCGGCAAGGGGGGCAATCAGGCTGTGGCGGCGGCCCGCTCGGGAGCGCTCTGTGCGATGGTGGGGGCGGTCGGTACGGACCCCTTCGGCGATTCGCTAATCGCCGGCTTGGCCGACAGCGGTGTGCAGACGGATGCCGTCATGCGGGTCGAGGGCACATCGGGCTTGGCGCTTATCACCGTCAATGAGGACGGGGAGAATACGATCGTGCTGTCAGCCGGCGCGAACGGCAGACTGGCCGCCGGAGATGTCGAGCGTCTGGCGGACTGGGAGGAAGCGGATGCCGTCCTGCTGCAGAATGAGATCGCGTGGGAGACGACGGAAGCCGTCATCGTGGCTGCAAGCAGCAAGGGAGTGCGCGTTCTGTTCAATCCGGCACCGGCGAGACCGCTTCCGGAGCATATCTTTCCGCATCTGGATACGCTTGTCATGAATGAGACGGAAGCCTCGCTCATTACGGGCATATCCGTTCACGATGCCGCTTCAGCAGCGGCGGCTGCGCAATGGGCGATCCGCCAAGGTACGTCGAGCGTGATTATTACTCTGGGCGAAGCGGGCTGCTTCTATCTGAATGAGGAGGGCGGGAGCCATCTGGTGCCCGCCTTCCGTGTGAAGGCGGTGGATACGACCGCAGCGGGTGACACCTTCATCGGTGCGTATGCGGCGGCAAGCTCCGTCTGTATAGCGGCGGAGCAAGCGTTGACCTACGCTTCCGCAGCGGCGGCGCTGGCTGTGACGGGTGCAGGCGCGCAGTCATCCATTCCGGAGAAGCGGCAGGTGGAGCAATTTCTGCAGCAGCATGTCTAACTGGCTTTCTCCACACAATAAGGCTCCAATCGCCGGGGGATTGTACGAAAAATCGTACAAACGCGCCGTCTAGAGTGCTCAACAGTGGCAGCTTGTACGAAAAATCGTACAAACGCGTCGTCAAGAGTGCTCAACAGTGGTAGCTTGTACGAAAAATCGTACATAGTGACGCATATAAGGCCCCAAACGTCAAAGGTTGTGTGAAAAATCGTACAAAGTGACGCATATAAGGCCCCAAACGTCGAAGGTTGTGTGAAAAATCGTACAAAGTGT
>NZ_JAOQJC010000035.1 GCF_025567625.1 Paenibacillus sp. J5C2022
GAAGAAGCCTATCGCGAACAAGACGATAGGTTTTTTTGTGCATGTCATGCGACGCTCCTCTCCCGTTGGGAGAGTGTTTGAACCTCCGATCGAAGCAACACGAAGCAGCAGGCCCGGCCCTAGCGGAAGGTTCAAACGCCGACCTCGAAGCTATCTCAAGTAGCACACTCATCCGGTGCGGAATGGGCGTCGCCAAGCACAAAAGAAGCCTATCGTGAACAAGACGATAGTTTTTTTGTGTACGTCAAGTGAAGTCCCACTCCATTTGGGCTATAGCTAAACCTTGAAAAGTAACTAGCTGTGTACGAATAATCGTATAAAACTAACCTATATTTTGCTAGAAGCAATACTTTGATCGGACAATCGTACAAAGTGTCAGGATCGGGAGTAACTTGGCTACATTTGTGTGAAAAATCGTACAAAGTGGCAGGTTTAAGGAGTGGATTGGCTACATTTGTGTGAAAAATCGTACAAAGTGGCAGGTTTCGGGAGTGGATTGGCTACATTTGTGTGAAAAATCGTACAAAGTGTCAGGTTTAAGGAGTGGATTGGCTACATTTGTGTGAAAAATCGTACAAGTGTCAGTTTTCGGGAGTGGATTGGCTACATTTGTGTGAAAAATCGTACAAAGGCGTGTGAATCGCGGTCTGGATTGTGATGTTGAACGAAATTTCGTGAAAGTGGAAAGGAGGAGAGTGGAGACAAATAGTAGATGCAAGAAATGGTGTGTAGGAGTTTAGTGCAACTGGTAAGGGAACGAAATGGTGTGTAAGAGAGGAAGCGAATAGTGGTGGACAGAGTGGTGCGTAAGGGAGGAAGCGAATAGTGGTGGACAGAGTGGTGCGTAAGGGAGGAAGTGAATAGTGGTGCACAGAGTGGTGTGTAAGAGGAAAGAGAGGAAAGAGAGGAAAGAGAGGAAAGGGGAGGCAAGAGAAGATTGAGGGGCGAGATAGGTGGTGCGAAGGAAATAAATCAAGAAAGCAGCAGAGGCACTCCTAAACAGGTTCGCCTGCTGCTGCCATCAGAATGTACGTATTGCATAGTTCATTTACCTTAATGAAGCCAGTTCAATTTCCTGTCTCTGGTTGGAGGATGTATAAGTTCCCAAAATAATCTCCAATGCATGTACGCCGTCTTCTCCAGTCACATTCGGGGAGCGATCTTCGCGGATGGAAAGCGCCATGTCCCGAATCTGCATGCGATGGCCGTCGGGCAATACTTGAAACGGTTCGAAGGTCGGCAGTTGAACAGGTTCGCCATCAGCATGCAAGAGCGTGATCTGATCTTCCGTGTAGATGGCCGTTCCCCTCTCCCCATGAATTTCAATTCGTTGGCCCTGATCCGGATCGGCAGTCGTTGTGACCTCAAGCACTCCCATAGCATCATTCTCATATTGCAGTAAAGCAATTGCTGTATCTTCGACTTCGATCCGGCGCTGCTTGGCTTCCGCTCGCCCATACACCGTCTTAACCTCGCCAACGAGCCATTGCAGCAAATCGATTGTATGAATGCCTTGATTCATCATCGCACCGCCGCCGTCCATCTCCCATGTGCCTCTCCAGCCCGCACTGTCGTAATACTGCTGACTGCGATAGATTTTCACGAAGGCATTGCATAACGTCAGCTTTCCTAAACCGCCACCTGCGAGAAATGCCTTCAAGAACTGTGCGGCGGGCGACATGCGGCGCGGGAATACGGTAGTCAGCTTCACCCCATATTCGTGACAAGCGGCAATCATTCTTCTTGCGTCCTTCAGCTGAATGGCAATCGGCTTCTCGCAGATGACATGTTTGCCCGCTTGCGCAGCCAGAATTGTCTGGTCGGGATGCAGAGCACTCGGCGTGCAAATGTTCACGACTTCTACTTGATTGTCTGCAAGTAATGCCTCATAGCTAGTATAGTATGCAGCACCGTATTTATTAGCAAATGCTCTGCCCTTCTCCTCATCCGTATCATATACCGCAATAAGCTCAGCTTCTTCTACTGCCGCAATGCCAGCCGCATGGATATCCGCAATGATGCCGCAGCCAACTATGGCGTATTTTACAGGATTCTCCACGCTTATCCCTCCTTCATCTCGTGTAAAGCATAAGTTACAGTTGCATCCGCCTCGATGGAGGCGCTGCTGGCCTGTAGGATGGCTTCATGGGTAAGAAGGACGCTCTTGCCGGCAATCCGGGCCAGAAAGTCCTCCGTAATTGTAACGGCGGGCTTCTCAAGCGGTATGTCTCTCCACTCTTCCTGTTCCGTAATGACATGCAGCAGGGGGTTCTCTGTGGAAATGGCGGGATCTCCAGCCAAGCGCAGCTCGGCGCTGCCTTTCGTTCCGGTTATAAAGATGCGGCCGTCGCCCCAAGTCCAGCTTTTTGCAGGCGTATGCCAATCCGCATACAATTGCATAACGCATCCGTCCTCCATCACTACCTGAACTGCTGCCGTATTATAGAAGCTCGGATGTTGCGGTAATATATCCTTGCCGACGTAGCCTTCAGTGCGACTGATTTCTTTGCCTGTGAACCATCGCAGCAAGTCGAAGTCATGGGTAAGCAAGTCGATCAGAATACCGCCGCACCGCACCTTATCAAAAAACCAGTCGGGTCGCAACGAAGCATTCAATTTATGCGGCTTGCGCATCGTCACACTGACAATCTCGCCTAATGTGCCTGCAGCAATGAGCTGCTGCGCCTTATGAATCGCCGGATGAAACCGCTCGGTGAGCAGCATGCCGACCTGAATCCTGCCTCGCTCTACAACGCTGTTAAGGCGGGCCAGTCCCGCTGCGTCGACGACTGCCGGTTTATCGACCATGACAGATTTGCCATATTGCTCGCAAAGCTCGATGACATCGATTTTCTCACTATTGATGGAGGCGCAGCCGACTACTTCAACTGAATCGTCTAGTAATAGCTGCTGATCGTCGGCAAGAGGTATGCCGTACTTCCTGGCAATGGCGCCGGCCAAAGCGATATTCTCCGGTTCATAGATACCTGCACAGCTATGGCCCAACTCCCGCATCTCGGAGATAAATATTTCTATATGGGCATGCTGGCAGCCGATAATCGCGTATTTCATCTCTTCCATCTCCCATCCTGCTATCGGATAAAGTGCCGAATCGGCGGAAGCCCGCCTCACAGCGAGCTCCCATACGGTCTGCCTCATTCATTAGTTGTTTTTCTCGAAAATTTTATCCGCCTCTTGACGGAACTCCGTTATGACTTCATCGATGCTTGTTTTTTTGAATTGCTGTTTTTGAACCAGCTGCTCGAACAGCTTGGTCACTTCGCCCGCGCCTTTCGGACCGGGATCGTACCACGACGGATTGCTGTCGGCGACATGCTCCAGCATGGCAATCATATTACGGTCGCGGTCGGTGAATTTAGGATCAAGGTATTCGCGGATCTTCTTGTTCTCAGGCAGCCCGCGCTCTGTCTCCAGACTATCGGCCGCAGCTTCCTCATTCACCATGAAATCAATAAACATCGCCGCTTCTTTCGGATGCTTCGACTTCGCGGATGCCGACAGGAACATGGCCGTCTGCAACACGCTGCCTGCATGGTCGGCATGAGGATAAGAGATCATATCCACGTTCTCCTTCATAATATTCTCATAGGCCGGGAATGCGGCGACCCAAGTAGGTCCCATTATCGCTACGTTGCCCTTCAGTAGAGCGTCCTTGTTAGGATCTGCATTGCTAAGCGGCAGGAAGGAAGCGGTCATATTGGCTGTCGGCGCAATGCCTTCCTCGCGCGCATCTTCCCACATCTGCAGCCAAGCTCTTAAGTGATCGTCCTGATAGCCCAGACGATTGTCCTGGTATAGCGTGTCGCCTTTCGAGAACAAATAATACATGAAGGCTTCAAGGGAAGCGGAAGCATCGAAGATGCCGTATACACTGTCGCCGATCTTGCCTTTCAGCTCCCGCGATTTCGCGAATAGCTCGTCCCATGTAGAATCGATTGCCGGCGGCTCGACTCCCGCTTGATTGAACATCTCCCGATTAATGAGCAGGACGGACGCATTATCCGACATCGGAATGCCGGTCAGCTTGCCGCTTACCGTGCCCTGATTTTTCAATATGTCGGCGTTCAAGTCTTCGGTGCGCAGTTCATTGCCTGCAAACGCTGTCAAATCGCCAAGAACTCCGCGCTCGGAATATTCCTTAATGTAAAGAATACTCATCTGCATGATATCGGGTGCATTGGACGCTGCCACTTGCGTGGACAGCTTCTCCCAGTAGCCGTCCCAAGAGGAATATTCGGGCTTCACTGTAATGTTAGGATGCAGCGCATTGAATTTCTCGATAGCTTGTAAAGTCCGGTCATGCCGCCCTTGGCTTCCCCACCAGGAGAATCGAAGCTCGACGTTCTCGGCGTCTTCTTTTCCGCCGTCTGTGCTTGCGCCAGGATTGCTTGTCGCGCCTGTATCCGGCTTTTCCGAATTGGATGAATGGCTTTGGCCGCAGGCTGCAAGCAAGCTCATGATCAAGAGCACGGCCATTGCAATAGAGACGCTTTTAAATCGGTAAGAGCGATTGTTCATCTGCATGTCCCCCTATAATTTGTTTGCTTACACCCTTCATTATAGAAACTCTGGATTTGATTAAAATATCATGAATCTACAAAATATGTTGTTTATATATAGAGGTTGTCCATCAAGCGAAGTCTGAGGGGTTGCAGCCGGCATATTTTTTGAACTGTTGACTGAAATAAGCGTTGTTTTTGTAGCCGACCATAAGCGCGACCTCATAGAGCTTGTACTTCCCTGACAGCAGCAATTCTTTGGCCTTCTCCATACGGATGCGCGTTACATAGCTGTTGTAATTTTCACCGGTGACCTGCTTGAAGATCTGGCTCAAATAATTCCGTGTCAAAAACACCTTGTCCGCCATCACATCAAGCGTAATATCCTCATCATAATGGGCTTGTACGTACCGCTTCATATAATCGACGGTTTTCTTGTGCTTATGCGATCCCCGGCTGTTCATTTCCTCGCTTGCAGGCAGCATAACCTCCTGCAGCCAACTTTGAAAATCTTCCAACCCGCTTATTCGCTCCAGTTCCTTATATAGCAGCAACTGAGGGTGAATGTCTTCCAGCAGTACGCCTTGATCGAATAGGCCGATCGTCAGCATGCCGGTCAAATGAATCGCCATCTCGCGAAGGGCGGATACACTTGGCTTATGCTCCATATCCTCCAAATGCCGGATTAGCCGATCGATTCGTTCAAGCACGAGAGAGCTTTGCCCTTCCGTTACCGCCGCAATCAGATTCTGATAATGCTCCACCGGCCTTCTGGACGCCCCCATGACCGGCTTGACGTCTTCGAATTCCTCCGGACACAATATGAATTTCTCGCTAACGGTCTCGCGCTCTGCGAGCAGATTCATGGCCAACTGATAAGACCGATGGACATCGTGAACGGAATCTACGCTAGTGCCGATAGCGGCCCATACTTGCAGCTTTAACAGGGAGCCAATCGTGCTGACCAATTCTCCGGCCAGCCTTTTCACCCGGGCTCTGCTATGTTCATAGCGGACGTCAGAGGGGGTGGTAGCGATGAGGGTGACCACATTTTGCTGGACATCGGCCAGATATACGCCTCGCCAGCTTTCGGTCATTTCGTCCACGATATTTTTCACGGCGTAAGTGAATTTCGCAAGGTCGCTGCGCTTCACATCCAGGCGATCCCTTGTGACGACATATTCAAGCAGCACTACAGTCAGTACTTGTCCGTCGAACTTTAATTTCGTGCGTGCCGACGCCTTCTGGAAGAAGAGGGTATCGGAGAAGTACGGTTCAAGCAGCCCCTTCAATACAAGCTTGCGGGTCTCGGGCAGATGCGATTCAAGCAGTTCCCGAAGCTCTTGCTCTTCCCGGCTAGTCTTCATAGTTGCTCTGATCTTGTCCGCAGTCCCTTTGACCACCTCACAGATTTCATCGATTGTAGCGGGCTTGGATATATAGTCGCTCACATTTAATTTCACGGCCGACTGCGCATATTTGAAGTCTTCATAGCCGCTCAGTATAATAACCTCCGCCGTATTGCCCTCGCTTCGTATATGCTTCAGCATCTCGATTCCGTCCAGCACGGGCATATAAATATCGGTCAATATCAGCTCGGGCAGGTGCTTCTCGATAAGCGCGAGGCCTTCCTTGCCGTCTACAGCCGTGCCTGCCACCTCAATGCCGTACTTTTCCCACGGTACGGAACGCTCCAGACCGTTCAACGTAAGCGTGTCGTCATCGATAATAATCGCTTTAATCATGCGGCTTCTCCTCCTCCTCCAGTTGCTTGAATTCCGCCGGCTCCTGCAACAGCATAGGCAGGCTTAACATGATCTTTGTGCCCAGATCGGGAGTGCTCTCCACTCGCAAGCCGCAGTTCGGGCCGAAGTAGAGTCCGAATCTTTCCTTGATGTTGCGGAGCCCGTGATGCTCCCGGGATGAAGGAAGCTCCTTTGTGTTCATGCCATGTCCGTTGTCCTCTACACACAAGTACAGCGTATGCTCATTCTCATGCCCGCTAATTTTGATATATCCGCTTCGTCTGGAATGAAAGCCGTGAATAATGGCATTCTCCACCAAGGGCTGAAGCGTGAGCTTGGGTAACCAGTAGACGAGAAGTCGTTCATCCATGTCGACCTCGAACTTGATTTGCTGCTGATAGCGAATTCGTTGCAATTCGACATAGCACTTCAAGTGCTCCATCTCGCGTGCCAAGGGAATGAACGTTCCGCCGCCGGACAAGCCGATTCGCAGCATCTTGCCCAGCAGGGACAGCATGCGGCTAATATCGTTTGCCCCGGCATCTATGGCATGCCAATTCATAATATCGAGGGTATTGTACAGGAAATGCGGATTCATCTGCTCTTGCAGCACTTGCAGCTCCGCTTCGCGTTTGCTTTTATTTTGCTCGTTCAGCTGCACAATCAGTTCTTTAATATTTTTCGTCATTTCATTGAAATTTTGATTCAGATAACCGATTTCGTTCTCGTAATCGTTCTCGACCTGGGTAGCGAGCTGGCCCGTCTTGAAGCTGTTCATCGACTTCACGAGCTTGCGGATCGGCTTGACGAATTGCCTGCTCAGCACGTAAGCCATTACCACCGCGAAAATAACGCAAAGCACGGCAGCAATCATAATAATCGTCTGAATTCGCTTGCTTCCTTCTGTAATATAGTCCCATGGGATGATATCGACCGATATCCATTGCGTACGCTGCTGCTTGTTCCAAATGACAAGCTGCTTGTCCTTCCATGAAACAATTGCATGGTTCGTATCCAGATCATCCTGCTTTAAAGTATCCCTCAGCGGCTGTTCTATCGATTCATAAGCGAGCGGGTCGGCATTGCTTCTGTTGGATTCCACAATCAATCTGCGGTTCGTGTCCAGTATATACCGGCCACCTTCCGCCTTGTCTCCGGATATTAATTCGTACATATAAGACAGCTTGATATTAAAGACGAGTATGCCGACCTCTTCTCCGGATGAGGACAACACTTTGCGTACAAAGCTGATGACATTCTCCGGCGAGCCGATATAATCGCCAACTTCAAGGCCATGAGTGCCCAGCCATACGTAATCGGCATGCTGAATGCGTTCATAATAAGGTGAATTTTGCAGGAAATCATACGTAAATACTCCGTTAGCGCCTCTATATCTGCTTGTAAGGCTGTTTTTAACATACAGCTGAACGGAATGCACCGCTTCTTTCACATAGCTGTGCCGGCTTAACATATCAATAATCATATTATACTGGCCTACCCGTTCGAAGGAGTCTTCGGGCTGCTGCAAATATTGCTTCACTTGCGGATTGCTGGCGACAACGAGCGAATCGTACTCAATGGTCTGCAACTGCAGGTCGAGCTGCTTATTGATTTCGTCCAGCAGAAGAATGCGCGAAGAGATCGTCTTGTCGACGACCTCTTGATTGGTAATATAGTAGCCCGTAACGCCCAGCAGCGCGATCAAGACGCCGGACAGGATCATGAAGGAGACGAAAAACGTTGTTTGAAGCGAAAAGACTTTGAGTGGGTTTTTCATAGGCTCATCCTTCTTGTAGTCGGTTTACTTCTCAGCATATAGGACGCCGGGCGGGAGCTCAAGTCCATTATTAACCTTTAATGCCGGTCGTCGCAATTCCTTCTACAAAATACTTCTGCGATGACATGAAGATGACGAAGCAAGGGATGACAGACAGCAACGCCATCGCGTACATCGGCCCCCACGTGACGGCGGACGAATTATCCAGGAACAGCCGCAAGGCGAGCGGTACCGTATACTTCGAAGTGTCCGTCAAGTACAGAAGCTGCGCCAGGAAATCGTCCCATGTCCAGATAAAGCTGAATATGGCCGATGTGATCAGAGCCGGAGTGCATAGCGGCAAAATAATGCGAAATGCGATTCCGGGCACCGAACAGCCGTCGATCTTCGCCGATTCGTCCAAATCGCGCGGAATGCCGCGGATAAATTGCACGATGAGAAAGACGAAGAACGGACTTACCGCCAAATAATGCGGAACGATAAGCGGCAGCGATGTTCCGATCCAGTTAAAGTTCTTGAACAGAATATATTGCGGCACGAGCGTAACTTGGGTAGGCAGCATCAGCGTCAGCATCAATATGGCAAACCATAAGCTCTTCAACGGAAATTTCAAGCGGGCGAATCCGAAGGCGACGATGGCGCTTGAAGCGACCGTTCCAATAACGGAAAGAACCGAGATGAAGAAGGAGTTGTAGAAGAACGTTCCGAAAGTAAAGCCCGGGATCGCATGCCAGCCATCTACAAAATTCTCCCATCTGATTTCGCTGGGCAGCAGCTTGCCGCTAGCAAATTCTTCATTGGGCTTAAGTGCATTGCCGAGCAGTCCGAGAATGGGGTAGGCCATGAATATGCTTCCCAGGAGCAGCACGGCGTACCGTCCGAGTTGATTCATATTAGTTTTCATAATGCACCCACTTACGCGATGTAATAAAGATCAATGCCGTTGCGGCCGCAATCAGCAGCATCAAAATCCAGGCCAGACCGCTCGCATAACCCATCTCGAAGAAGACGAATGCTTTCTGATACAAATACAGTGCGTACACAAGCGTGGAATCGATCGGTCCGCCTTTCGTAATGACGAAAGCCTGGGTGAACATCTGGAAGCTGTTGATCGTCTGCATGACCAGGTTAAACAAGATGATGGGGGTCAGCATCGGTATGGTCACGCTGAAGAATGTTCTGATCTTGGAAGATCCGTCAACGGCCGCAGCTTCGTAGAGATCGTTCGGAATCTGCTTCAAGCCTGCCAGAAAAATAACCATCGCGGAGCCGAATTGCCATACGGCCAGTGCAATTAAGGTCGTTAATGAAGTGTCGGGCAGGTTGATCCAATCCATCGGCGCGACGCCGAAGAAGGCCAGCAGTTTATTCACGACGCCCTCCATGCCGAATATATTGCGCCATATCGCCGCGATTGCCAAGCTGCCGCCGATCAGGGACGGCAAGTAATAGATTGATCGGAATACAGACATGCCCTTTATCGATCGGTAGAGCAGCATGGCGACAAGCAATGCGAAGGCGAGCTTCAGCGGTACGGAGAAGAGGACGTAACGAAAGGTGACTCCGAGCGATTGTACAAATGTGTCGTCTTCAAGGAGAATCTCCTTGTAATTAGCCAGTCCCGTCCACTTCGGGGACTCCAGCAAATGGTATCGGGTCATAGACAAATACAACGATTGCAGCATGGGTCCAAGCGTCAACGCAAACAATCCGATTAACCACGGAGCGACAAAGACATATCCCCAGAACGCTTCCGATAAGCCGCTTCGCTTAGAAGCTTTGGTCAGCAATGCCATAGCGAAACTCCTCCTTTATTAGCCAGTCCACTTGATGATACTCACATTCTAGCCAGCGGAGCGGGCAAAAAAAATAATACAAATCTATAAAGTTTTACGGTTATATACAGAACAATGGAGAAGATGAGGGGAACGTTTCCTTGGCTAGAGGGTATAAAGAAGGAAAAATCGCGTTATGCTAAATAGTGTTGGACCAATTCGGCCTTTATCGTTGAATCGTCAGAAAATTTAAAATCCGTATCTTGACCTTTCATGAAAATCGCGTATAATAAGGTTAAAGTCAAAGAAAGTCAAAGTCAGTTGATTGCGTGACGCTGACCTTTCGATGGCCATATCAGGGAGGTTGCCGATATGCGAAACATATCCGATCTCATTGAACAGTATTTGAAGCAGATGCTGGACGGCAGCGACGAAGGCGCTGTGGAGATTCAGCGCAACGATCTGGCGGATCGCTTCTCGTGCGTGCCTTCTCAGATCAACTATGTCATCAGCACCCGGTTCACGATGGAGAAGGGATACATGGTGGAGAGCAAGCGCGGAGGAGGAGGTTATATCCGCATTCAACGGGTAGACCTTCCGGCGCTGAAGACGATCCGACACCACATCGAGCATACGATCGGCAATTGCGTTGATCAGAGTGCGGCGGAAGGGTTGATCTATCAGCTGCTGGAAGCGGCGCTGATTACGAAGCGGGAGGCGAACTTGCTCCGTTCGGCGGTTAGCCGCGACACGATTGCGCTTAATCTGCCGATGCGAGACGAGATGCGAGCCAGACTGCTGCGGTCTATGCTCATTTCATTACTGGTCAAGTAGGGATTTGAAAAGGAGGGATTAGCCTTGTATTGCCAGGAATGCGGCAAGAGGCCGGCTACACTTCATTTCACGAAAATAGTCAATGGCGACAAGACGGAATTTCACATCTGCGAAAGCTGCGCGCGGGAGAAAGGGGAAGGCATTCCCGGCTCGCCGAACAGCTTCTCCATTCACAGCTTGCTATCCGGCTTGCTGGACTTCCAATCTATGGGCGGCGCATCACCCGGCAGCTTGGGAGCCCCTCCTCAGTCGACGCGATGCGAGGAGTGCGGACTGACCTATGCACAGTTCAGCAAAATCGGGCGATTCGGCTGCAGCTCCTGCTATCAGCAATTCGCCGACCGGTTGGACCCCTTGTTGAAACGGGTGCACGGAAGCACGGTCCATAGCGGGAAAATACCGAAACGTTCCGGAGGGAAAATACAGCGGAAGCGGGAGATCGAGGAGCTGCGGGGAGATATGCAGAAGCATATCGAGAATGAGGAATTCGAACAGGCGGCTTCCTTGCGGGACCGCATCCGAGAGCTTGAGCGTCAAAATTCAAGCATGTCATAGAAGCGGAAGGAGTGAGCGTCCTTGAGCAAGCATCGATTCTCACAGCATGCGCTTAGCGATTGGATGAGGGGCACGGGTCCCGATTCCGATGTCGTCATTAGCAGCAGGGTGCGTCTCGCCCGCAATCTGCGAGAGCAGCCGTTCCCTATGCTGGCGACGAGCCAACAAGCGAACGAAGTGCTGAAGAAGTTGGCCGAAGTGAGCTTGTCCGCCCAACTGAAGGGCTTCGGCGAATTCGAGACCATTATGCTGTCGGAGATTAGCGAGCTGGATAAGCGGGTATTGGTAGAGAAGCATCTGATCAGCCCCAATCTGGCGAATGAATCCCGGGCCGGCGCCGTCGTACTGAGCGACAACGAAGCCGTCAGCATTATGATTAATGAAGAAGACCATCTGCGCATTCAATGTCTGTATCCGGGCTTTCAAGTGGAAGAGGCTTGGCGGCATGCCAGCGCAATTGACGATATATATGAAGAATCTGCCGACTATGCCTTCGATGAAGTGCGCGGCTACTTAACGACATGTCCGACGAATGTAGGCACCGGCATCAGAGCTTCGGTGATGATGCATCTGCCGGCGCTTGTGTTAACGCAGCAGATCAACCGCATACTGACGGCCGTTACGCAAGTAGGTCTGGCCGTACGGGGGCTGTACGGAGAAGGAAGCGAGGCGCTGGGCAATTTGTTCCAGATCTCCAATCAGATTACGCTCGGCCAATCGGAAGAGGAGATTATCGATAATTTGCATGGTGTAGCCAGACAGATTATCGAGCATGAACGGGCGGCGCGCAGACGTCTGGCGGAGGAATCCAGCGTTCGCATTGAAGACCGCGTCAAGCGCTCCTATGGCATTCTGTCCTACGCTTCCATCATGGATTCCAAGGAAGCGGCGCAGCGGCTATCCGATGTCAGGTTAGGCGCGGATCTGGGACTGCTGGACAATGTGTCGCCCGGCATTCTGAATGAATTGCTGGTCATGACGCAGCCAGGCTTCCTGCAGCAGACGTTCAGTGAGCAGCTGAGCGCGGAACAAAGGGATCAGAGAAGAGCCCAGCTGATTAGAATGCAATTAAGAGGAGAAGAAGATATCCATAATGGGGAAAATGGAGGTGCATCCATATGATGTTTGGCAGATTTACAGAACGGGCACAGAAGGTGTTGGCACTTGCACAGGAAGAAGCGGTACGGCTGGGGCATAACAATATCGGCACAGAGCATATTCTGCTCGGCCTCATCCGGGAAGGCGAAGGCATTGCCGCCAAAGCTCTGACGGGCTTGGGGCTTGGGCTGGAGAAGATTCAGGATGAAGTGGAAGCGTTGATTGGACGCGGACAGGAGCAGCCGAACAATATCGCTTACACGCCAAGAGCAAAGAAAGTCATCGAGTTGTCTATGGATGAAGCGAGAAAGCTGGGCCACACTTATGTGGGTACAGAGCATATCCTGCTTGGACTTATTCGCGAAGGCGAAGGGGTAGCGGCGCGTGTGCTGAACAATCTGGGCATCAGCTTGAACAAAGCGCGTCAGCAAGTGCTGCAGCTGCTTGGCAGCAGCGAGGCGGTGTCCAGCAGCCACGGCTCGCAATCGAATGTCAGTACGCCGACGCTGGACGGTCTGGCGCGCGATCTGACGGCTTATGCGAAGGAGGGCAATCTGGACCCCGTCATTGGCCGCAGCAAGGAGATAGAGCGGGTTATTCAGGTGCTCAGCCGCCGGACGAAGAACAATCCTGTCCTGATCGGCGAGCCTGGCGTCGGCAAGACCGCGATTGCGGAAGGTCTGGCGCAGAAGATTATCGCCAATGAAATACCGGAGACGCTTCGCGACAAGCGTGTCATGACGCTGGATATGGGATCGGTCGTTGCCGGTACGAAATATCGCGGTGAATTCGAAGATCGGCTGAAGAAGATCATGGATGAAATTCGTCAAGCGGGCAATATCATCTTGTTCATCGACGAGTTGCATACGCTGATCGGCGCAGGCGGCGCAGAAGGCGCCATCGACGCCTCGAACATTCTGAAGCCGGCGCTCGCGCGCGGCGAGCTGCAATGTATCGGCGCCACGACACTGGACGAATACCGCAAGTATATCGAGAAGGACGCCGCGCTGGAGCGCCGCTTCCAGCCAATTACGGTGGATCAGCCTTCTCCGGAAGAAGCGATTCAGATTCTGCACGGCTTGCGTGACCGCTATGAAGCGCATCATCGGGTGAAAATTACGGATGAATCTATCGAGCAAGCGGTGAAGCTGTCCGATCGCTATATTACGGACCGGTTCCTGCCGGATAAGGCGATCGATCTGATCGATGAAGCCAGCTCCCGAGTAAGACTCAAGTCGTATACGGTACCGCCGAATCTGAAGGAACTGGAGAGCCGTCTGGAGGATATCCGCAAGGAGAAGGATGCCGCGGTGCAAAGCCAGGAGTTCGAGAAGGCGGCGGCGCTTCGCGACACGGAACAGAAGATGCGCGAAGAGCTGGATGTGACGAAGAACCAATGGAAAGAAAAGCAAGGCCGCACCGATTCCGAAGTAACGCCGGAAGATATCGCGCAAGTTGTCGCCAGTTGGACCGGTATTCCGGTGAGCAAGCTGGCGGAGGAGGAAACAGAGCGTCTGCTGAAGATGGAGGATATTCTCCATGACCGCGTCATCGGTCAGGAGGAAGCGGTCAAGTCCGTATCCCGCGCCATCAGAAGGGCAAGAGCGGGTCTGAAAGATCCGAAGCGCCCGATCGGCTCCTTCATCTTCCTGGGACCGACTGGTGTAGGCAAGACCGAGCTGGCGCGCGCGCTGGCGGAAGCGATGTTCGGCGATGAGAATGCGGTCATCCGCATCGACATGTCGGAGTATATGGAGAAGCATGCCACATCCAGACTGGTCGGAGCCCCTCCGGGATACGTTGGCTACGAGGAAGGCGGTCAACTGACCGAGAAGGTGCGCCGCAAGCCGTATTCCGTCGTCCTGCTCGACGAGATCGAGAAGGCGCATCCGGAAGTGTTCAACATTCTGCTGCAAGTGCTGGAGGACGGCAGATTGACGGATTCCAAGGGCCGGGTTGTCGACTTCCGCAATACGCTAATCATTATGACTTCCAATGTCGGCGCCGACCAGATCAAGAAGAACTCCACACTCGGCTTTACAGCGGCGAATGATGCCGGCCGCGACTTCAACAATATGAAGGACAAAGTTATGGCAGAGCTGAAGAAGAGCTTCCGTCCGGAGTTCCTGAACCGGATCGATGAGACGATCGTATTCCACTCCTTGGGCCAAGAGCATATCGCGCAGATCGTGACGCTTATGTCCGACGAGCTGCGCAAGCGTCTGAAGGAGCAGGATGTGGACTTTACACTGACGGACTCCGCGAAGGCGTTCCTGGCGAAGGAAGGCTACGATCCGCAATACGGTGCGAGACCGCTGCGCCGCGCCATTCAGAAGCATATTGAAGATCGTCTGTCGGAAGATCTGCTGATGGGGCTCATCCAGAAGGGCGATACGTTCGTCATTGATGAGCAGGACGGCGCGCTTGTCGTCTCCAAGGCAGTGAAGCAATCGGCGAACAACTAATACGAATTCACCCCGCAATCGCGCCAACCGCAATTGCGGGGTTTTCGTGTCTTCGGGGAACAGAAGCATAGGGAGGGACGGAACAAGTAAAGCTACATCTAATAGGTCCTTTTGCCGATATAAAGAAGAAAGCGTATGAGCGCAAAGAATCATTTTTCAAGAGTGGGTCGGCTTGCTTTCTAAGATGGACATTAAATGGTAAACTTTAAGTAAGAGAGTTGTTAGAGGGAGCTTCACATGGCCAAAATAAAAACGAAATTCATATGTAAAGAGTGCGGGACGGAATCGCCGAAATGGATGGGCAAATGCCCCGGCTGCCATGAGTGGAATACGATGGTGGAAGAGAAAGAAACCGTTGTGAAAACAAAAGGCGTCGGATTATCGTCAATCCATGCGAAAGAAAAACCGCAATCGATCATACATATAGAAAGTGGGCAAGAACCGCGAATCGAGACGCGCATGGCGGAGCTGAACCGCGTGCTGGGCGGCGGAGTCGTGCCGGGCTCGCTCATTCTGGTGGGAGGCGATCCCGGTATCGGGAAGTCGACGCTGCTGCTGCAGACGTCCTATGCACTCTCCTCCAAAGGGCTCAAGGTGCTGTACATATCCGGCGAGGAATCCGTCAGGCAGACCAAGCTTCGAGCGGACCGGCTCGGCGCTCTCTCGGAGAACCTCTTCGTATTGTGCGAGACGAATATGGAGCATATCAACGATGCGATTGAAAGCGTCGAGCCCGACTTCCTGGTTATCGATTCCATTCAGACCGTATACGATCCCCGAGTGGAATCGGCTCCGGGCAGTGTATCCCAAGTCAGGGAATGCACGGCGCACTTCATGCGCACGGCCAAGGTGAAAGGGATTGCAACCGTGCTGGTGGGACACGTCACGAAGGAAGGGGCTATAGCGGGACCGCGGCTGCTGGAGCATATGGTGGATTGCGTACTGTACTTCGAAGGCGAGCGGCACCATACGTACAGGCTGCTGCGTGCCGTGAAGAATCGCTTCGGCTCCACGAACGAGATCGGCATATTCGAGATGGAGGAGTCGGGTCTGCGCGAAGTGTCCAATCCGTCCGAGCTGTTCTTGTCTGAACGTCCGCTGGGTGTGGCGGGTTCTACGGTTGTAGCAAGCATGGAGGGCACAAGGCCGGTGCTGGTCGAATTGCAGGCGCTGGTATCCACGACGAACTTCCCGTCGCCTCGCCGCATGTCTACGGGCATCGATCATCACCGGATGGCGCTCATTATTGCGGTGCTGGAGAAGCGCAACGGCATGTTCCTGCAGACGCAGGATGCATACTTGAATGTGGCGGGCGGCGTGAGGCTGGATGAACCGGCTGTCGACTTGGCCGCGGCCATCAGCCTTGCCTCCAGTCTTCGGGATGCGCCGACGAAGCCTTATGACGTCATCTTTGGTGAAGTGGGGCTGACAGGCGAGGTGCGGGCCGTCTCCAGAGCGGAACAGCGGGTGAAGGAAGCCGAGAAGCTGGGCTTCAAGCGGGTAATCATGCCCGAGAAGAGCTTGAAAGGCTGGACACCGCCGGCACATATAGAAATCATCGGCGTTAATACTGTGGCTGAAGCATTGAAAGCAGCGCTTGAATAGGGGGCATAACCATTGAAAGAACCGAACCAGCAAGAAGTCATGAATAAATTGTTGCAGCTTATTGCGCCAGGTACCCCTTTTCGGGATGGTATGGAGAACGTGCTTCGGGCCAAGACAGGCGCATTGATCGTGGTAGGATACAGTCCCGAGGTGATGGAAGTCGTGGATGGCGGCTTCTCGATCAACTGCGACTTCTCACCCAACTACCTGTATGAACTCGCCAAGATGGACGGCGCCATCATTATGAGCGAGGATATGCGCCGGATTCTGTATGCCAATACGCAGCTTATTCCGAACAGCTCCATTCCTTCCATTGAGACGGGAATTCGTCACCGTACAGCCGAGCGTGTAGCCAAGCAGACAGGCAAGCTTGTCGTATCCATCTCGCAACGGAGAAATATTATTACCTTATACCAGGGCAATCTGCGCTATTCCTTGAAGGATATGGGCGTCATCCTGACAAAGGCCAATCAGGCGATTCAGACGCTGGAGAAATATAAAGCGGTATTGAATCAGGCGTTCACGAATTTGTCCGCACTGGAATTCGAAGAGCTGGTCACCCTGCAAGAGGTGGCCCATGTCATTCAGCGCGTGGAGATGGTCCTGCGCATCAAGATGGAGATTAATCGATATGTGAACGAGCTTGGTACGGAAGGCCGCCTGATCAGCATGCAGATGGATGAGCTTGTCGGCGGAGTGGAGGAGGACGCTTGGTATCTGCTCAAGGATTATGCGAAGGACAATTCGGATGAGAAAATCCGGGAGATTCGGGCAGGTCTGAAGAAGCTGAGTTCTGAAGAACTGCTGGATGCTTCTCCGGTCGTACGCCTGATTGGCTATCCTCAGACGAACAATATGGCGGAGGAATCCGTGTCGCCGCGAGGATATCGTCTGCTCAATAAAATTCCAAGGCTTCCGCTAATCATTATGAACAATCTGGTTGAGCGGTTCCAGCATCTCCCTGTCATCCTGATGGCGACGATCGAGGAACTGGATGAGGTAGACGGCATCGGCGAGGTGCGTGCAAGGGCGATTAAAGACGGATTGAAGCGAATACAAGAGCAAATGTTCATTGACAGACAGATTTAAATCCCATACAATAGGTTGAATGTGTTCCAAACTTTAGGATGCGCAACGGTTGCGTCAATGGGGCATAGTAGAGAAGAGGTGGATAAGATGATTACAAAGTCGATACCGAGCCTTCTCACGGTGGGAAATTTATCACTCGGCATAATTGCCATCATTCTGGTGTTTAACGAGAAACCGGAGCTTGCAGCCATGATGGTCATTATCGCCATGCTGCTTGACGGCGTAGACGGGCGTGTCGCCCGAGCGCTTAATGCCCAGAGTGAATTCGGCAAAGAACTGGATTCGCTGTCCGATGTGATCTCGTTCGGTGTAGCCCCGGCATTCATTATGTATGTCGTTGCTTTCCAAGAGCTGAACCCTGCGCTAGGCTGGATTGTAACGGCTTTGTTCCCGATATGCGGAGCGCTTCGCCTGGCCAGATTCAATGTGGTATCAGGTTCTCCCGGTTACTTTATCGGATTGCCTATTCCGGCAGCCGGCGGAGTCTTGTCAACATTGGCCTTGTTCAAGAGCGACATTCCCGTGGTCGTGCTGATTGCGAGCACTGTTCTGCTCTCCGTCCTGATGGTAAGCACGATTCGTTACCCCAATTTCAAGAAAGTCGGCATTCCCCGCAGCGCTGTATGGGTCGTTCCCATCATTGTCGTTGTTTCCGTTATTCTGGGGATACTGTTTGAGCATCATTTATCGAAAATACTGTTTATCCCGCTGCTTCTATACGCTTTGTACGGACTAAAAAAAAACGTTGACCGTCGAGTGCTGAAGAAGCGTTCCCGCAAGAAGGGAGCGGTCGACGAGGACATGGAAGAGACCGTTCAGTCGGAGAAACCGGCTTAAACGATAAAAAAAACGTTTCCGAATATCGGAAACGTTTTTTATTTTGGGTATTTTATTGCATTGATAAAACAATACCATAATAATATAGCTAGTGGTGTCGCATAATTATAGTTATACGACATGCTGCGTCAGAAAATGAGTAATATTACACAATATTATATAACTATTTTCCCAAATTTACAAATATCCGGCCAGCTCCTGAAGTATTAAGGCAGATACTCGTTAATCATGTCGCTGACATAATCGGAGGCTGATTTTGTTAATTGCTCCACAGTATGCAAATATCGCTGAGTCGTATTGATATGTGCATGACCAAGCGTTTCTTGCACTTGTTGCAATGATGCGCCGTTCAACAACGCAAGCGTTGCATTCGTATGTCTGAGCCAGTGGGGAGTCACTTGCTTGTTTAAGCCGCTGTTTACACAGGAGGATTGAATGATGCGTTCCAACTGACGAGGAGACAGCGGAAAGACGCGGTCGCTTGGCTGCTGAAGATTTGGCTTGTATAAGCCTAATGTATGATACATCTGCCATAGCGTCGCCGGTACTTTAATATCCCTTGATTTTCCCCCTTTGCCCCTCTCTACTGTAAGCCAAATCGATGATTCCAGCGGATCTGTGTAAAAGTCGCTCCAACGTATGCCGCACAACTCCGATACGCGAAGCCCCAACAAGAGAAGTGTGAGGCAGATCAAGTAATCGCGCGGACTGTTCTGGCGCAAATACTGCAGCAGCTTGCCCACTTCGCTCTTCGTAAGAAAGTGTTTTTTGCTGTTAAGCGGGATAATCGGCATTTTAATATTCGTTGTCGGATTGTTTTGGAATAGACCGATATTGGGATCGTTTCCCCATTTATACAACGACTTCAACGGCGCGATTCTGGAGGCGATGCTTGCGGGCGCCAGCGGCTTTCCTGTTAATGGGCTCTTCGTATTCATGAGCATATATTTGTAAGCCTCAATTTCCCTCCAGGTGACTGCATTGAACATTCGATAAGCGATGAACTCCCTGAATCGTGTAATCGCTCTCATATAGCTTTTATAAGTATGGGATGAACCGCTTTTGCTGGATAGGAACATTTGTATTATTTGATCATCCGAGAAGCCTGGTGACTCTCGTCGTTCTACCGGCAGCGACGGTTCCATTTTCTGAAGCTTGACTCGCACTCGTATGCCCCCCTTGTTGTCGTATAACTATAATTATGCGACACCTCTTTTGTGAGTTTGGAACTATCCGTTAGTTCATAGTTACTAAAAAACTGCGATAAAATCAAATATTCAGTCTTTGGAGCAGCAGGGAGAGGCAAAACAAGATGATAAGTACGCACGCATACAATGAGCTATTCCGAACCGTGTCGTCCATGGATACCGTAAATTTGATGAACAGTTTAATGCTCAGAGATCCCGTTACGTATCAGCACAGCGTGAGAGTGGCCCTGCTTGCGGAGAAATTTGCCGATCAGCTGAAGCTGACGGAGGCCGGCAGGCGGCAGTTTACAAGAGGGTGCTTTCTTCATGATGTCGGGAAGCTCCTTATTCCTGAGCAGATTTTAATGAAATGCGGTAAGCTGAACAGTTGGGAATGGGGAGAGATGAAGAAGCATACACTGTATGGCGAAGGCCTGCTGTCTCATGAATTTCAATCGGATAGCGAAGTGATGAATATTGTCCGCTATCATCATGAGCGCTATGACGGCTTAGGTTATCCCTATGGACTTGCGGGCGATAACATTCCGCTGCTAGCCAGAGCGTGCAGCATTATCGACGCTTTCGACGCGATGGCTTACGGTCGCGCCTACCAGACCCGAAAGTCGCTGTCCGATATCTGGCATGAACTGGAAAGGAATGCCGGTACGCAATTCGACAGCGATCTCTTGCTGCAGTTCCTTGAAGCGGCTCCTCGGCTGCTGTATTTGTATCCGCATACGAACTGACAAGGAAGAAAGCTTCGCGCCGTAAGGCACGAAGCTTTCTTCCTTGTTCAATTCAAAAAATGCAAAGATTTTTACACTTGCTTATGTCATGTTGAACAGCCCTAACGTGGAGCACTTGTTGTATTCGTCAGATACGACTTCATCCAGTTGAATATTTAGCTGGTTGCATAATGCGGTCATGTAGAACAAATTGCGTCCAAGCTCATTGCGTACGATTTCGTGACAGTGCTCGCACAAGTCGCCGGAGACATGGCTTTTCAACGTTTCCTTGGCATCCTCCAGATTATGTTCGTCGGAATACTGCTGCTTGCGAGCATGCAGCTCAACACATCCGCAATCGGTTACAGCTTTCGTAACGGCGCGATTGACAGCTGCGCTGGATTGACCCAGCTTTGACATGACATCCAATACGCTGCGATGCCGGAGCAGCAGCTCAGATACTTGCTGTTGAAATTGTTCCAATGTTGGAGCATTTTTAGATCCCACCTTATTCACCCGCCTCTAGTGAAGTAATCTCTCTCTTATTATAATGCTACTGCTTCACAATGACAAAAGCAGATTGTTACGACTGAAGAAAAATAGCGACTTTGTTTTTTCGAGCCGCCTACGGTTAATGATCCATGAATTGGAACATAATTGTAATGGAGGTGAACCTAAATGGTTAAACGAATTATTCAGCTTATCGGTTTTTTCGTCGGAGCAATGGCAGGTGCGCAAGCTCATAGTTGGGTGAACGGCTCCAGCTTGTGGACCAGCTCTTCTATCGGGATGCTGCAGCAATCGGGCACTTATTACATGAATGTGGCGGTTGGCGCCCTCTTGGGGATGATTGCCGCTTCACTGGCAGCCGGTCCATTAATCCGATATATGAATAAAGGTGTGGAGCGAACCGCAGCCATGCCGCTGGGTCAGCTTCTGTCGGGAGCTGCGGGCCTGCTT
The DNA here is from genome assembly GCF_025567625.1 of Paenibacillus sp. J5C2022. Lineage (GTDB taxonomy): Bacteria > Bacillota > Bacilli > Paenibacillales > Paenibacillaceae > Pristimantibacillus. Next base: position 21,173 of record NZ_JAOQJC010000035.1, read on the forward strand.
GCCGGGCTATTGCTCGCCGTATTGCTGTATCCCGCTGTGGCGCGTCTGGAAGGCATCGGAAGCGTGCTGCCGGCGGTAATGTTGCTCTGCATGGGTTATGTCGGGCTGCGCATCGGACTTAGCAAGCAGGAAGAGCTGACCGCGGGTGTAGCCGCCTTGCTGGAAAGACAGCGCATCGTACCGGTGACGGAAGAGGCAAAAGGCTACGAAGAGCATAAAATATTGGACACCAGTGTCATTATTGACGGGCGGATCGCAGATATTTGCAAAACGGGTTTTATTGAAGGCACGCTCGTCATCCCGGAGTTCGTCCTGGAGGAACTGCAGCATATTGCGGACTCATCGGATCTGCTGAAGCGGAATCGCGGCAGAAGGGGGCTCGATATTCTGAACAAAATTCAGAAGGAGCTGGATGTGAAGGTACTGATCTATGAAGGAGACTTCGAGGAGATCAGCGAGGTCGACAGCAAGCTGGTGAAGTTGGCCAAGGCGCTTGGAGGCAAGGTCGTCACCAACGACTTCAATCTGAACAAAGTATGCGAGCTGCAGGGCGTATCCGTATTGAATATCAATGATCTGGCCAACGCCGTGAAGCCGGTCGTACTGCCGGGCGAAGAAATCATTGTTCAAGTGATCAAGGACGGCAAGGAGCATGGCCAAGGCGTGGCTTATCTGGACGACGGTACGATGATTGTCGTAGAGGGCGGCCGGGATTACATCGGGACGACGATGGAGGTGCTCGTTACGAGCGTGCTGCAGACTTCCGCGGGCAGAATGATATTCGCCAAGCCAAAGCTGTTGGAAAAAGCGCTGTAACAAGGTATGATAGTACTTATGTACATAATCGCTAAGGGCGCTTAAGGCAGGTTGGAAGCATGGGAGAAAAATGGGGTGTCGTTATAGTGGCTGCCGGCCGCGGCACGCGCATGGGGACGAAGGAAAGCAAACAGTATCTGCAGCTAGGAGACCGGCCAGTGCTCGTCCACACGCTGGAATTGTTCCAGCGACTGGCTATCGTCGACGAAATCGTGCTGGTCGTAGGTCAGGATGATGTTGGCCGGTGCTCGGAGTGGGTCGGCACGTACGGCATGAGCAAAGTAAATGCGATTGTGCCGGGCGGCGGCGAAAGGCAGCACTCCGTTCTGCTCGGCTTGCGCGCCATCGCGTCAGACTGGGTCATGGTGCATGACGGTGTGCGTCCGTTCGTCTCGGAAGCGGCGGTGGAGGGCTGCTGCCGGTCGGCGCAGAGCAGCGGCGCAGCTGTGCTTGCCGTGCCGGTCAAGGATACGATCAAGCAGGTGGATGGAGCGGGGACGATTGTGTCCACGCCGGACCGCAGAAGCTTGTGGGCGATTCAGACGCCGCAAGCTTTTCGTCGTGCAGAGCTTGTAGCCGCCCATGAGCAGGCGGAAGCGGAAGGCTATCTCGGCACCGATGATGCGATGGTGATGGAGCGGGCAGGTGCGCGCGTCATTGTAGCCAAGGGCGAGTATACCAATATAAAGATTACAACGCCGGATGATCTGCCGCTAGCGGAGTTTCTATTGCAGCAGCGCCGGTCGAAGAGGGGAGAAGAGTAACATGATTCGAGTCGGCCAAGGATTCGATGTGCATCAACTGGTTGAAGGTCGTCCATGCATAATCGGCGGCGTAACAATTCCTTATGAGAAAGGGCTGCTCGGCCATTCTGATGCCGATGTGCTCCTTCATGCCGTAACCGATGCGATACTGGGAGCGCTCGGACTGGGCGATATCGGCAAGCACTTCCCGGATACCGACGAGGCCTATAAGGATGCGGATAGCCTGAAGCTGTTGAAGGCCGTATGGGCAATGGCTGGGGAGCGGGGGTATGCGCTGGGCAATCTGGATGCGACCATTATCGCCCAGAAGCCGAAGATGCTTCCTTACATCCCGCAGATGGCGGAGATTATTGCGGGAGCGCTCGGAGCGGAGGTATCGCAAGTGAACGTGAAAGCGACGACTACGGAGAAGCTCGGCTTCGCAGGCAGGGGCGAGGGCATCGCCGCGCAATGCGTATGTCTCATACATAGAGGAGGAAATGAAGGATGACAGCAGAAGTACGGGTAAGATACGCACCGTCACCGACGGGGCATCTTCATATTGGCAATGCCAGAACGGCCTTATTCAATTATTTATTCGCCAGAAATCAAGGCGGTAAATTCATTATTCGCGTCGAGGATACGGATATGAAGCGCAATGTGGAGGGCGGAGAAGAGAACCAGCTTAAATATTTGAAGTGGCTGGGCATCGACTGGGACGAAAGCACGGATATCGGCGGCGGCTACGGACCGTACCGTCAGTCGGAGCGGCTGGATATTTACCGTGAATACTGGCAGGATCTGCTGGACCGCGGCTTGGCTTACCGCTGCTACTGCACGGAAGAAGAGCTGGAAGCGGAGCGGGAGGAGCAGATGGCGCGAGGCGAGACGCCGCGTTATTCCGGCAAGCACCGCGAATTGACGACGGAGCAGCAGCAGGCTTTCGAAGCGGAAGGACGAGTGGCGAGCATTCGCTTCCGGGTGCCGGAAGGACGTACGTACACATTCGACGATATGGTGAAAGGGCCGATTACGTTCGATACGGCGGAGACGGGCGATTTCGTAATTGTGAAGAAGGACGGTATCCCGACTTACAACTTCGCCGTGGTGCTGGACGATCATCTGATGCGCATCAGCCACGTGCTTCGCGGCGAGGACCATATCTCCAATACGCCGCGGCAATTGATGATCTATGAAGCGTTCGGCTGGGATCCGCCAATATTCGCCCATATGACGCTTATTGTCAATGAGCAGAAGAAGAAGCTGAGCAAGCGCGACGAATCCATCATTCAATTTATCGAGCAATATGATCGTCTGGGCTATCTGCCGGAAGCCATGTTCAATTTCATCGCCCTGCTTGGCTGGTCTCCGGAAGGCGAGCAGGAGATGTTCACCCGCGATGAGCTGATTCAGGTGTTCGCTGCCAATCGCCTGAGCAAGAGCCCTGCCGTATTCGATACGAACAAGCTGAGCTGGATGAACAACGAGTACCTGAAGAATGCGGACGTAGCCCGTGTAGTGGATCTCTGCTTGCCGCATCTGCAGGAAGCGGGACGCATTGCCGACGTGTTGGACGAGGCGGGAAGAGAATGGATTACCGCACTCGTGGCGCTGCATCAGGACAAGCTTCGTTGCGCTTCGGATATCGTACCGGTAACGGAGTTGTTCTTCCGCGATTCCGTCGTGGACGAGGCGGAAGCGGCGGAGGTGCTGGCGGAAGAGACGGTTCCCGCTGTCCTAAGTGCCTTCCTGGAACGAATTGAGGCGGACGGAGCTTCGTTCGATGTGGAGGGCATCAAGGCGATGATCAAGGAAGTGCAGAAGGAGACGGGCTGCAAGGGCAAGGCGTTGTTCATGCCGATCCGTGCGGCGTTAACCGGTCAGACGCATGGACCGGATCTCAATCAGTCCATCGTGCTGCTGGGCAAGGAGAAGGTTGCGGCGCGTCTGCGGGAGCGGCTGGCATAACGTATTTGTTGCGGTTGTCTCTTGTCACTCCATGTCGGATTGAGTATACTAGATTTCATTAGAATAGATCGGCTGAGAACAGGAGAAGTACGCCAGGCTACAGGATGCACAGAGAGAACAACCGATATTTCGCGGCTTGCTGTATACAAGCGACGCAGCGGCGGAATGGGGCTGAAAGTTGTATCATCCACGATGGCGGAACATGCACCTGGGAGCTTTGCTCCGATCCGTTGGCGCCGAAGCTGGCACCATCCTTGCATGATCAGGGATGGCGAAGCTTCCGGTGCAACGGGGTAGGCGGCAACGTATTTCCCGCGTTAAGGGAACAGTAGATGCTCGAGTGGCGCAACGGTTCCATGTTGCTGCCGCAATGAGCAAGCAGAGTGGAACCGCGTCAAGCACGCCTCTGCAGCATGTCATCATGCTGCGGAGGTTTTTTCTTTTTTATCACAGTTATGCGGCTGCGGCAGATCTCGAACGATATGAGCAGGCATGGCGGATGACGCATACGCTGGAGGGGGGATTCCTATGTTCAGTCAGTTTCGTTCAGATATTCAGACGGTATTCGAGAACGACCCCGCTGCTCGCAGCAGATTCGAGGTCGTATTCACCTATTCGGGACTTCACGCGATCTGGGCGCACCGCATCGCACACCGGCTGTACCGCGGAGGGTGGTTCACGACGGCACGTATTATATCCCAGGCAAGCCGGTTCATGACGGGAATCGAGATACATCCCGGTGCGACGATCGGGAAGCGGCTATTCATTGATCATGGCATGGGCGTAGTGATTGGGGAGACATGCGAGATTGGAGACGATGTCGTTATCTATCAGGGCGTCACGCTGGGCGGGACGGGCAAGGAGAAGGGGAAGCGGCATCCCACGATTGGCAATAATGTCGTCATCGGCTCCGGTTCGAAGGTATTGGGTTCCTTCAGTGTCGGGGGTAATTCCAATATCGGTTCCAACGCCGTCGTGCTTCGGGAAGTGCCGGACAACTGCACCGTGGTGGGCAATCCCGGACGTGTCGTTCGGCGCAATGGCGAGCGCGTCGGTGATCGTCTGGACCATACGAACTTGCCTGACCCGATTATCGAGATGTTCCGGGCGATGGGCAAAGAGATTGAAGGACTGAAGAAGGAGCTCGCGGATATGCGGGAGCTCCAACAAACAAGCTATAAAGGGGAGTAGCGTTATGAGCATTAAAATATACAATTCCATGTCGCGATCCAAGGAGGAGTTCCGGCCGCAGCAGCCGGGGAAGGCGAGCATCTACGTATGCGGACCGACCGTGTACGATTACATTCACATAGGCAACGCCCGTCCGGCGATTTTCTTCGATGTGGTGCGCCGGTATATGGAATATGCGGGATACGAGGTCCAGTATGTAGTGAACTTTACCGATGTAGACGACAAGCTGATTCGGCGGGCTGCGGAGATAGGCAGCACCGTGCCGGACGTCTCTGCGCGCTTCATCGACGCTTTCCATAGCGATACGGCGGCGCTGGGCGTTCGGGAGGCGAGTCTGAATCCCCGAGTAACGGAACATCTGCCGGAGATTATCGACTTTATTAGCGGACTGGTCGCAGGCGGGCATGCCTATGCCAGCGAAGGGGATGTGTACTTCCGCACGTCGTCCTTCAAGGATTACGGGAAGCTGTCGCATCAGAACATTGAGGAGCTGCAATTCGGCATCCGCGTCGAGGTCGACGATCGCAAGGAGAGTGCCGGCGATTTCGTATTATGGAAGGGTGCGAAGCCCGGCGAGATCAGCTGGGACAGCCCTTGGGGGCCAGGGCGACCGGGCTGGCATATCGAATGCTCGGCGATGGCGCGCAAATATTTGGGTGATACGATAGATATTCACGGCGGCGGAACCGACCTGCAGTTCCCCCATCACGAGTGCGAGGTGGCCCAGTCGGAGTCGCTGACGGGCAAGCCGCTGGCGAATTACTGGATGCATAACGGCTACATTAATATTGACAATGAGAAGATGTCGAAGTCGCTTGGCAATGGCATCACCGTGCACGAGTTGGTGAAGCGCGTGAAGCCGGAAGCGATTCGCTACTTCATGCTGGCGGCGCATTACCGCGGTCCGCTTAATTTCAGCGACGATGCGATCGCGCAAGCGGAGAACAGCGTGGAGAGGATCAATAATTTCGCCGGCAATCTGAAGCACAGGCTGGCGGCCGCTGACCTTGCAGAGGCGCTTGAAGATGGGCAGCATGAGGAGCTGCAGGAGAAAGTTGCTGGAATCGAGCGGTTGTTCCAGGCGAAGATGAACGATGATTTCAATACGCCGGATGCGATTACTGCCCTGTTCGAATTAGTGATGGCAGGGAATCAATATATGCAAGGGAAGAGCGTGGATGCGAGAGGGCTGAGCTTGCTGCAGGATGCGCTGAGATGCATGGATGACGTATTGGGGCTGCTGTACGCGCAGGAAGGCGATGAGCTGCTGGACGAGGAGATCGATCGTCTTATTGAGGAGCGGACGGAAGCGCGCATGGCGAAAAACTGGGCGAGGGCCGATGAAATACGGGATCTGCTGGCAGAGCGCAATATTGTGCTTGAGGATACGCCGCAAGGCATCCGCTGGCGGCGCAAATGATGGTAAATGCGATGAATCCCCTGGCACTTCATGCGTTGCCGAAGAAGACGGGATTAATGAATCCGGTCGCTCTCGCATATATGGGAGATGCGGTGTTCGAGCTGCTGGTCCGCCAATATCTGCTCTCCCTTCCCAACCATAAGTCGCATCATCTGCATCAAGAGGCAACCAAGCTGGTATCGGCGAAGGCGCAGAGGCTATTGCTGGAGCGGGTGCAGCCTTTGCTGACGGAGGAAGAGGCGGATATCGTGCGCAGAGGGCGCAATGCGAAGTCGGGCGCTCCGCCGAAGAACGCTGATCCGGCGGATTACCGGCAAGCGACGGCGCTTGAGTGTCTGGTCGGTTATTTGTACTATGAGGGGCGATTCGACCGCCTGGCGGTATTCATGGACGCCGCGGTAGGCAATGAGGTTGCGGAGTAGCCGATGGGCAGGGCTGCGGTGATAACCGGCACAATTGTCAGGATGAACAATATAGAGGAGGATGTATGATGTCTCGAGGCACTGGCGGCGAGAATGGAAGCGATGAATTGATTGTAGGGAAGCACCCGGTCTTGGAGGCGCTGCGCTCCGGCAGGGAAATCAATAAAATATGGATGGCGGATGGGGCGCAGAAAAATGCAGCGGGTCCTATCGCGGCGGAAGCAAAAAAGCAGGGAATCGTCATTCAGTTCGTGGACAAGCGCAAACTGGACGGCATGGCGCCCGGCTTGGTGCATCAAGGAGTTGTGGCGCAAGCTGCGGCCTTCGCGTACGCCGAAGTGGAGGAACTGCTGGAAGTCGCAAAGCAGCGCGGCGAGACTCCGTTCCTGCTGCTGCTGGATGAAATCGAAGACCCGCATAACCTGGGCTCCATTCTGAGGACGGCGGAGTGCACGGGGGTGCACGGAGTCATTATTCCGAAGCGGCGTTCGGCGGGCTTGACGGCGACGGTGCTGAAGACATCGGCGGGTGCGGCGGAACATGTGGCTGTGGCGAGAGTGACGAATCTGGCGCAGACGATCGACGGACTGAAGGATGCGGGACTATGGATTGCCGGAACGGACGTGGCGGCGTCCGATGAAGTGTACGATATGAAGCTGGATATGCCGCTCGCGGTCGTGATCGGGAATGAGAATAAAGGGATGGGGCGTCTCATTAAGGACAAGTGCGACTTCCTCGTGAAGCTTCCGATGCGCGGACGCCTGAACTCCTTGAATGCTTCTGTTGCCGCCGGCGTGCTGATGTACGAGGTTGTACGGCAGCGCAGGCCTCTCTAGCGATGAACCGCAAGAACGACGTCTTGCTTGTAGACGGCTACAATATGATCGGCGGCTGGCCGGAGCTGGCGAAGCTGAAGGAGAACGATCTGGAAGCGGCGCGGGACAAGCTGCTCGATATGCTCGCGGAATACCAGGGCTTCACGGGCAGGAGCGTGTACGTCATATTCGACGCGCATCAGGTGCCGGGGCTGGGGGCGACGTACAAGCAGCATAAGCTGACAATTCTGTACACGAAGGAGAAGGAGACGGCGGACGAATGTATCGAGCGGCTCTGTACGGAATTGTATGCCAGAAGGAGGCATATCTACGTCGCGACCTCTGATATGATCGAGCAGCATGTCGTATTCGGTCAGGGAGCGCTCCGCTTGTCCGCGCGCGAGCTTCTGACCGAGATCGCCCAGAACAAGCACGGCATTCAGCAGGCTATTCGCGACAACAGGCAGGGCAAACGGAATACGCTGGATGAGAATGTCAGTCTGGATGTGTGGACGAAGCTCGAGATGATGAGGCGCGGCAATAAACCACCGAAGTCTTGAGCGGTTCGCAGCTCTACCACTAAGTTACAAAATTGCTAGAATATCAACAACATTCGAGGGGGCAATCGGTTGACGCTGTAAGGTTTCTTCATGTATACTGACTCTATATTTCAAGGTTATAAATCTAGCGGTGTACGCCTTGCAGGCCGGAGGGATAGTGTGTGAGTATCGACCTCAAAGAATGGAGTACGCTCGAATATGATCGCAGCTTGGACGAAGACATTGTGGAAGCGGTCCGTAATGGCGACAGCATGGCGCTGGAATACCTGATCAACAAGTATAAGAACTTCGTGAGGGCGAAGGCTCGTTCCTACTTTCTGATCGGAGCGGATCGCGAAGATATCGTGCAAGAAGGCATGATCGGGCTGTACAAGGCGATTCGGGACTTCAAGGGAGACAAGCTTGCAAGCTTTAAAGCCTTTGCCGAACTATGCATTACCAGGCAGATTATTACCGCAATCAAGACGGCCACCCGCCAGAAGCATATTCCCCTCAATTCCTACGTTTCGCTGGACAAGCCCATCTACGACGAAGAGTCTGACCGGACGCTGCTGGACGTCATATGCGGCACAAGGGTATCTGATCCTGAAGAGCTTATTATAAATCAGGAAGAGTTCGTCGGTCTGGAAGACAAGATGTCCGAGATTCTCAGCGATCTGGAGCGCAAGGTGCTTATGCTCTACCTGGACGGAAGATCCTATCAGGAGATAGCGGTTGACCTGGACAGGCACGTGAAGTCTATCGACAACGCGCTGCAGCGCGTGAAGCGCAAGCTGGAACGTTATCTTGAAGTGCGGGATATTGGCGGTTCCCTCTAAGGGATCACATTCATTTGTATAGCGTAAAGTGTCTAATCGACAATGGACTGTCTTTTCTGTCTGACGGTTTTCAGGCAGTGAAGAGGGTCCATTGGTTTTAAAAAGGGATATATTCGCCTATACTGATAGAATCCGAGAAGAGGGAGATTTTGTATTGTCCTGAAGCGGAACGGGAATATGCGGATGCGTCCAAAAATTGCACGCCCGAACCGGTTGTTTTGCGTTGACATGAATGGGCCCGTGTGATAAAGTGTTTAGGTAGGCCTGAAATCGAGGTTTTTTTCGTTGTGGGAAAGGCGTCGATGGATAGAAGTTAGAGTTTTACGCAACGCATTTTGCAGCAGTTCGGGAGGTGTATTAAGGTGCGGGTTATCATCACGTTGGCATGTACAAACTGCAAACAGAGAAACTATGCGACCACAAAGAACAAACGCAATCACCCCGACCGCATCGAGTTGAAGAAGTTTTGCAAGTTCTGTAACGAGCAGACTCCTCATCGCGAGACGAGATAGTGAATTGGAGGTGTGACCGTGGCATTTTTGGCGAAACTGAAGCAAGGCTTTGGTACGACGTTCAGCTTTTTTGCCGACAGCTGGGCGGAACTGAAGAAGGTCCGCTGGCCGAATCGCAAGGAGTTGACGAGTTATTCCATCGTCGTATTGTTGACGGTTGTGGCTGTAACGATTTACTTCTGGCTTCTTGACATCGGGATCTCGTCTCTGGTAGAACTGATCGTTTAGAAGGGTCCAAAGGTGGATTGGTAATGGAAAAAAGATGGTACGTCGTGCATACCTATTCCGGGTATGAGAACAAAGTGAAAACGAATCTGGAGCGTCGCGTGGAATCCATGGGCATGGAAGACAAGATCTTCCGGGTGCTCGTTCCGATGGAGGACGAAGTAGTGGAGAAGGACGGCAAGAAGAAAACCGTCCAACGCAAGGTCTACCCCGGCTATGTCCTCGTAGAGATGATTCAGACAGACGATTCCTGGTATGTCGTGCGCAATACGCCTGGCGTTACGGGATTCGTAGGGTCGACGGGCTCCGGCTCGAAGCCGACTCCGTTGCTGCCTGATGAAGTGGAACAGATTCTGAAGCATATGGGCATGGAAGAGCCTAAGCCGAAGATTGAGTTTGAGCTGAAAGAGACGGTTCGCGTCAAGGTAGGTCCTTTCGCAGATTTTGTCGGTTCGGTAGAAGAAATTCTGCTGGACAAGGCGAAGCTGAAGGTCCACGTCAACATGTTCGGCAGAGAAACCCCGCTTGAGCTGGATTACACGCAAGTGGAGAAGATATAATAATCCGGTTTCTCATGAAGCAGGCGCATACCCGGCGCTTGTATAACAGGGTAAGGAGGTGTGAGTCATGGCAAAGAAGGTCATCAAGTTAGTTAAGCTGCAGGTTCCTGCAGGCAAAGCGAATCCGGCGCCTCCAATCGGTCCGGCACTGGGTCAAGCAGGCGTTAACATCATGGCGTTCTGTAAGGAGTTTAACGCGCGTACTGCGGATCAGGCTGGATTGGTCATTCCGGTTGTTCTCACTGTATTCGAGGATCGTTCCTTCACATTCGAGACCAAGACGCCGCCAGCGGCTGTATTGCTTCGCGTAGCAGCGGGAATCGAGAAGGGTTCCGGTGAGCCTAACAAGAAGAAAGTCGCTACTGTGAAGCGTGACAAAGTTCGCGAAATTGCAGAGAGCAAAATGCAAGACCTTAACGCAGCTTCCGTCGAGGCCGCTATGCGTATGGTAGAAGGTACTGCCCGCAGCATGGGTATTACGATTGCTGACTAATCGGCGTTTCTCGTCCGGACGGGACGAGATTACACGCAAGGATGTCGGATGACATCTCGCTAAGCGAAGCGCGGCTTCGCTGGTGGGAGGATCATCTCCTGCATGCAGGAGGATGCTCCGTTTAACCACATAAGGAGGTAAGATCAATGGCAAAACACGGCAAGAAATATGTTGAAGCTGCCAAGCTGATTGACAGCGAAGCAAGCTATGAGCCTTTGGAAGCGATCGAGCTCGTGAAAAAAGGCGCTACAGCAAAGTTCGATGAGTCCGTCGAAGCGGCGGTTCGTCTGGGTGTAGACCCTCGTAAACAAGACCAAGCGGTTCGCGGCGTAGTCGTTCTTCCGCATGGCACAGGCAAGACAAAACGCGTTCTCGTTTTCGCTAAAGGCGAAAAAGTGAAGGAAGCGGAAGCTGCAGGCGCTGACTATGTCGGCGATGCGGACATGATCAACAAAATCCAACAGGGCTGGTTCGAATTCGACGTCTGCGTAGCGACGCCGGACATGATGGCTGAAGTTGGTAAGCTCGGCCGTATCCTCGGCGGTAAAGGCTTGATGCCGAATCCGAAAGCGGGTACTGTAACGTTCGACGTTGCGAAGGCCGTTCAAGAAATTAAAGCAGGTAAGATCGAGTACCGTCTGGATAAAGCGGGTCAAATCCACGCTCCTATCGGCAAGGCTTCGTTCGACGCTGAGAAGCTGAACGAAAACCTGAAAGCTCTGATCGACGCTCTGGTTCGCGCCAAGCCGGCTGCAGCCAAAGGCGTATACCTGAAAAACATTGCCGTTTCTTCCACGATGGGCCCTGGTGTCCGCGTATCCACAGCGACTTATCGCTAAGGATTGCTGAAGAGACGCAGCTAACATTCGAATACGCATACCGTAGACAGTAGGTGCCCATAGGGGCTTAATTTCCTACCGAGGTGTTATGATAAACGTTAACATCAGCCCGGATGATGATCCGGACTGGAACGACATCATGGCCTTCGCTTCGTCTGCGAAGGCCTTTCTCATGCATCGAGGCCGGGAATCGTCTTAGACACGGGATGTAACAATTTACGGGAGGTGTACAGTTTGGCTAACGCTAAGATCATCCAAGAGAAACAGGAAGCAGTGAAGGTCATTGCGGATAAGCTTGCGAGCAGCCCGTCAGCGATCGTTGCCGACTATCGCGGACTGAACGTTGCTCAAGTAACGGAACTGCGCAAGCAGCTTCGTGAAGCGGGCATCGAATTCCAAGTTCTGAAGAACTCGCTCGTTCGCCGCGCAACTGAAGGTACGGAGATGGCGTCTCTGAATGACGTATTGTCCGGACCTACAGCTGTAGCATTCGGTGGAGAAGACGTTGTCGCTCCAGCGAAAATCCTGAACGACTTCGCCAAGAAGAACGAAGCGCTGAAACTGAAAGGCGGCGTTCTGGAAGGTCAAGTTGTCGACGTTGCACAAATCAAGGCTCTTGCAGAGCTTCCTTCTCGCGAAGGCTTGCTCTCCATGCTCCTCAGCGTGCTTCAAGCTCCTATGCGCAACTTCGCGCTTGCGGTTAAAGCCGTTGGAGAGAAGAAAGAAGCTGAAGCTTAAGTTTTATCGCATCTTGTATGCATAACGCATGATCAATTTTTGCAACATCAAACCAATAAACTAATTTCGGAGGTAATACCATGTCTAAAGAGCAAATCTTGGAAGCTATCAAAGGTATGTCCGTTCTTGAACTGAACGATCTTGTTAAAGCAATTGAAGAAGAATTCGGCGTAACTGCTGCAGCTCCTGTTGCAGTTATGGGCGGAGCAGCAGGCGGCGACGCTGGCGCAGCAGCTCAAACTGAGTTCGACGTAATCCTGACAAGCCCTGGCGCTTCCAAAATCAACGTTATCAAAGTCGTTCGCGAAATTACAGGTCTTGGCCTGAAAGAAGCGAAAGAAGTTGTTGACAACGCTCCTAAAGCAATCAAAGAAAAAGTTAGCCAAGAAGAGGCTGACGCTGTTAAAGCTAAGCTTGAAGAAGCTGGCGCTTCCGTAGAAGTGAAGTAATAAAGCTTTGGTATGAAGCTGGCGTGGCGGCTATTGCAGCCGCCGGGCCGACAAACCCCTTGAAACGTAAGGTTTCAAGGGGTTTGTTGCATACTAAAGAGAGGGAGGTATCTGTGATGAGCAATCATTATTATTCCAAAAGCCAAGATGCCGCGCACGAGCGAAAAACGCATCAGACGACACTTAGAGGCAAAATGTTCAAGTTCGTGACAGATTCCGGCGTTTTCTCCAAGACGGGTGTCGACTTCGGCAGCCGTGTATTAATAGAAGCGATGGAATTTCCACGTACCTCTGAGGTGTTGGATGTCGGCTGTGGTTACGGGCCGATTGGACTGGCTGCTGCTACGCTGGCGGACCAAGGGCGTGTCACCATGATTGATATCAATGAAAGAGCGGTGCAACTTGCAACGGAGAATGCAGTTGTGAACGGCATGCAGAATGTGGACGTTCGCCAGAGTGATGTGTATGAAGCTGTACGCGGCATGGAATTTGATGTCATCTTGACGAATCCTCCTATACGCGCAGGCAAAGCGACGGTGCACCGCATATTCGAGGAAGGCTGCGGATTGCTGCGGGACGGCGGCAGCATGTGGGTTGTTATTCAGAAGAAGCAAGGCGCCCCTTCCGCGAAGGAGAAGCTGGAACAATTATTCGGCGATGTAGAAGAGGTCACGAAGGAGAAAGGGTACCGTATATTTCGGGCGACAAAATAGCAGCTGACTGCTCGATTTTCCTTTTGTTGAGCAATGGCGATGAAATGGATGAAAATCCAGATAAAAGATTTGACTTGACTTTTTGGATATGATAATATTATAAAATGTCAGCATAAAATTGCTTGAAATCTCTTTAGTCAACTAAAATGTCAAGTGTGAATTTTCAGCGCGGCATGCATACTTTTGAAGCATTTGACGTATAATGTTTACATTTTGGGCAAAATTACTTGATATGGGCCTGTCGCGCCCGCGCTGCGACTGGTAAGCTGCCGGAACATGCTCTTTTTTCGAACCTATTCGATAAGGGCTTTTATTTATTTTTCTGATAGACGGTTCTCACTGTCTTGACGATAAGCAGTGAGTATCGATGCTGTGAGACAGACATGAGGGGTGAGGTTAAGTTGGCAGGACAACTTGTTCAGTATGGTCGGCGGACGCGGAGAAGCTACGCCCGGATCAAAGAGGTGCTGGAAGTCCCTAACCTGATTGAAATTCAACAAAAATCTTATCAGAAGTTTCTTGATAACGATTTGATTGAATTGTTTCAGGATATTTCTCCGATTACGGACTTCACGGGCAATCTATCACTTGAATTTATCGACTACAGCTTAGGTGAGCCTAAGTATTCAGTCGATGAGTCGAAAGAGCGCGACGTGACGTATGCGGCTCCTTTGCGCGTAAAGGTGCGTTTGATCAACAAGGAGACAGGCGAAGTTAAGGAACAAGAAGTCTTCATGGGCGATTTCCCGTTAATGACGGAGACCGGCACGTTTATTATAAACGGAGCTGAGCGCGTTATTGTCAGCCAATTGGTTCGCTCCCCAAGTGTGTACTTCAGCACGAAGGTTGATAAGAATGCGAAGAAAACCTATACGGCAACTGTCATTCCGAACCGCGGAGCGTGGCTCGAGCTGGAGACGGATGCCAAGGATATCATCTATGTCCGCATCGACCGTACCCGGAAAATTCCTGTAACGGTGCTATTGCGCGCACTGGGCTTTGGCACGGATGCAGAGATTCTGGATTTGCTCGGTCATGACGAATATATTCGCAATACGCTGGACAAGGACAGCACGGATTCCACGGAGAAAGCGCTGATTGAGATTTACGAGCGCTTGCGTCCGGGCGAGCCGCCTACCTTGGATAATGCGAAGAGCTTGCTTGTCGCTCGATTCTTCGATCCGAAGCGTTACGATCTGGCCAATGTGGGCCGTTACAAAATAAACAAAAAGCTTCATATTAAAAACCGGTTGTTCAATCAACGGTTAGCCGAGAATTTGATCGATCCCGCAACGGGCGAAATTATCGCCGAAACGGGCCAAATGATCGATCGCCGATTGCTTGACGAGATACTGGATAAGTTGGAAAGCGACGTGGGCTTCAAGACTTACCATGTAGCTAACGGCGTGCTGGATGCTGATAGTATTCCACTGCAGGGCATAAGTGTATTCTCGCCTCTTGACGAAAATAAAATCATCAAGATTATTGCCAACGGCATTATCGATAAGAGCGTAAAGCATATTACGCCTGCCGATATTATCGCATCCATCAATTATTTCATTAATCTGCTGCACGGAGTGGGCAGCACGGATGACATCGACCATCTGGGCAACCGTCGTCTCCGTTCCGTCGGCGAGCTGTTGCAGAATCAATTCCGCATCGGTTTGTCCCGTATGGAGCGCGTCGTTCGTGAGCGGATGTCGATTCAGGACGCCAATGCGATTACGCCACAAGCGCTGATCAATATTCGTCCCGTTATCGCATCCATTAAGGAGTTCTTCGGTTCGTCCCAGTTGTCCCAGTTCATGGATCAGACGAATCCGCTCGCAGAGCTGACGCACAAGCGTCGTCTGTCCGCGCTGGGACCGGGCGGTCTGACGAGGGAGCGCGCTGGCTTCGAAGTGCGGGACGTCCATCATTCCCACTATGGCCGGATGTGTCCAATCGAGACGCCGGAGGGACCGAACATCGGTCTGATCAACTCCTTGTCTACATTCGCCCGCATTAACGAATATGGCTTCATTGAAGCGCCATATCGCTGGGTAGACCCCAAGACGGGTGTCGTAACGGAGCAGATCGCTTATCTGACAGCCGACGAAGAGGATAACTACGTTATCGCCCAGGCGAATGCCGAGCTGAACGAGGATTCCACGTTCAAGGATGAGCATACGATCGTGCGTTACAACAAGCAAGCGGACAACATCCTGACCATGCCAAGCGATCGAGTGGATTACATGGACGTTTCTCCGAAGCAGGTTGTATCCGTTGCGACTGCGCTTATTCCGTTCCTGGAGAACGATGACTCCAACCGTGCGCTCATGGGCTCCAACATGCAACGGCAAGCCGTTCCGCTGCTTATTCCGAAAGCTCCGTTCGTTGGTACGGGCATGGAGCACAAGGCGGCGAAGGATTCCGGCGTATGTATCGTGTCCAAGTACGATGGCGTCATTGAACGTTCCTCCGCTAATGAAATCTGGCTGCGTCGCGTAGAGACGGTTGACGGCAAACAGGTCACAGGTGATCTGATTAAGCATAAGCTTCACAAGTTCATGCGTTCCAACCAAGGAACTTGCATTAACCAGCGTCCGCTCGTCCGCAAAGGCGATGTGATCAAACGCGGGGATATTCTTGCCGACGGTCCTTCCACAGAGATGGGCGAATTGGCACTGGGACGCAACGTCGTCGTTGCTTTCATGACGTGGGAGGGCTACAACTACGAGGATGCGATCCTGCTCAGCGAGAAGCTGGTGAAGGAAGATGTCTACACATCTATTCATATTGAAGAATACGAGTCCGAGGCGCGCGATACGAAGCTAGGGCCGGAGGAGATTACTCGCGATATTCCTAACGTGGGTGAAGAAGCTCTCCGCAACCTGGATGAGCGCGGCATCATCCGCGTAGGCGCAGAAATTAGCGCCGGCGACATTCTGGTAGGTAAAGTTACGCCGAAGGGTGTGACGGAGCTTACGGCAGAGGAACGCCTGCTGCATGCGATCTTCGGTGAGAAGGCGCGCGAAGTCCGCGATACTTCGCTGCGTGTGCCGCATGGTACGGACGGCATCGTCGTAGATGTTAAAGTATTCACGCGCGAGAACGGCGACGAGCTGCCGCCGGGCGTTAATCAACTGGTTCGCGTCTATCTGGCGCAGAAGCGTAAAATCTCCGAAGGCGATAAGATGGCGGGACGCCATGGTAACAAAGGTGTTATCGCACGCATTATGCCTGAGGAAGATATGCCGTTCCTGCCGGACGGCACACCAGTCGAGGTTGTCCTCAACCCGCTGGGCGTTCCGTCACGGATGAACATCGGTCAGGCGCTTGAAGTTCACCTTGGCATGGCCTGCAAGCATCTCGGTATTCATGCGGCTACGCCGGTATTCGACGGCGCTCGTGAGAACGACGTATTCGACACGATGGAAGAATCCGGCATGCAGCGGAACGGCAAGACGAGACTGTATGACGGGCGCACAGGCGAAGCGTTCGAACGCGAAGTTACAGTAGGCGTCATGTATATGATCAAGCTGGCGCACATGGTTGACGACAAGATCCATGCACGCTCTACCGGCCCTTACTCGCTTGTTACTCAGCAACCGCTGGGCGGTAAAGCGCAGTTCGGCGGTCAGCGCTTCGGCGAGATGGAGGTATGGGCACTGGAGGCGTACGGCGCCGCCTATACGCTGCAAGAGATTCTTACCGTCAAATCGGATGATGTGGTCGGTCGCGTGAAGACGTACGAATCCATCGTCAAGGGAGAGAACGTGCCTGAGCCAGGAGTTCCAGAGTCGTTCAAAGTATTGATCAAGGAGCTTCAAAGCTTGGGTATGGACGTGAAGATCCTGACTGAGAATGAAGAAGAGATCGAGATGAAGGAAATCGACGATGAAGACGAGGCTACCGGCGACAAGCTGAACCTCAATCTGGAAGGCGCAGAAGCAGGAGTAGAATAAGATGTTGGCTGAGCTTCAGTCCGGGTATGCAGCATGCATAGACATCCGGGTTGAAGTTCAGCTTCTGATAAGACATAGTCATACATGACGAAGGAGGGTTGCTCCTTGTTGGACGTGAACAACTTCGAGTATATGAAAATTGGTCTGGCATCGCCGGATAAAATTCGCTCATGGTCCCGCGGAGAGGTCAAAAAACCGGAAACGATCAACTATAGGACGCTGAAACCGGAAAAAGAAGGTCTGTTCTGCGAAAAGATATTCGGTCCTACGAAGGACTGGGAATGTCATTGCGGCAAATATAAGCGTGTCCGTTACAAAGGCGTCGTCTGCGATCGCTGCGGCGTAGAGGTAACTCGCGCGAAGGTGCGTCGCGAGCGCATGGGCCACATTGAACTGGCAGCGCCTGTATCGCATATTTGGTATTTCAAAGGCATTCCTAGCCGCATGGGTCTGGCGCTGGATATGTCTCCCCGCTCACTGGAGGAGATCATTTACTTCGCCTCTTATGTGGTAACGGACCCTGGCGACACGCCGCTGGAGAAGAAGCAGCTGCTGTCGGAGAAGGAATATCGGAGCTATCGCGAGAAGTACGGTTACGGATTCCAGGCCGGTATGGGCGCGGAAGCCGTGAAGAAGCTGCTTCAGGATATCGACGTCGAGCGCGAGCTGGAGATGCTGAAGGAAGAATTGCGCACAGCGCAAGGCCAACGCCGCAATCGTGCGATCAAGCGTCTTGAAGTTGTCGAGGCATTCCGTAATTCGGGCAATTCACCAGACTGGATGATTATGGATGTGCTTCCTGTCATCCCGCCAGAGCTTCGTCCGATGGTTCAGCTTGACGGCGGACGCTTCGCTACGTCCGACTTGAACGATCTCTACCGCCGCGTGATTAACCGCAATAACCGTCTGAAGCGGCTGCTGGATCTGGGAGCGCCCGATATTATCGTTCAGAACGAGAAGCGGATGCTGCAGGAAGCGGTAGATGCGTTGATCGACAACGGCCGCCGTGGCCGTCCCGTTACCGGGCCGGGCAATCGCCCGCTGAAGTCGCTTAGTCACATGCTGAAGGGCAAGCAAGGACGCTTCCGTCAGAACTTGCTCGGCAAGCGTGTCGACTACTCTGGCCGTTCCGTTATCGTCGTCGGACCGAACTTGAAGATCTTCCAGTGTGGACTTCCGAAGGAGATGGCGCTGGAGCTGTTCAAGCCGTTCGTCATGAAGGAACTGGTGAACAAGGGACTGGCTCACAACATTAAGAGCGCGAAGCGCAAAGTTGAGCGGGTTAGCCCGGAAGTATGGGATGTGCTGGAGGAAGTCATCAAAGAGCATCCTGTTCTGCTTAACCGCGCCCCCACATTGCACAGACTGGGCATTCAAGCTTTCGAGCCGATTCTGGTGGAAGGCAAGGCGATCAAGCTTCATCCGCTCGTATGTACGGCTTACAATGCCGACTTCGACGGCGACCAGATGGCGGTGCACGTTCCGCTATCCGCAGAAGCGCAAGCGGAAGCCCGTCTGCTCATGCTTGCATCAGGCAATATCCTGAATCCGAAGGACGGCAAGCCGGTCGTTACACCTTCACAGGATATGGTGCTTGGCAGCTACTATCTGACGATGGACAACAAGGAAGCTCAGGGCAGCGGCTCCATATTCGCCAATGTGAATGAAGCCGTCTCCGCTTATCAGCGGGGCATCGTTTCCCTGCACGCGAGAGTGGTCATCCCTGTCAGCGTGCTGAAGAAAACATGCTTTACAGAAGCACAGCAGAAGTCTCTGCTCATGACGACTGTAGGCAAAATTATTTTCAATGAAATTCTGCCCGAGCAGTTCCCGTATATCAACGAGGCTTCGAAAGAAAACTTGTTGAACGGAACGCCGGATAAATATTTTGTATATGACAAAGGTACGGACCTGCTGAAGGCGATGAACGATCTGCCGGTTGCGGGAGCGGTAGGCAAGGACTATCTCGGCCAAATCATTGCTGAGTGCTTCCGTCAATATCATACGACGCTGACAGCGGTCATTCTCGATCGGATCAAGCAGCTTGGCTTCACTTATTCCACGAAGGCGGGAATTACGATCGGCGTCTCCGACGTTATCGTTCCGAAGGAAAAAGCGGAGATTATGAAGAACTCCGACGAGAAGGTCGCAATGGTCATGAACCAATATCGTCGCGGTCTGATTACGAATGACGAGCGTTACGACCGTATCATTGGCATCTGGAGCAAGTGTAAAGACGAGATTACGGATGTGCTGATGAAGTCGATGGACCGCTATAACAACATCATGCTTATGGTGGATTCCAAGGCGCGGGGTAACAAATCGCAGATTACACAGCTCGGCGGTATGCGCGGTCTGATGGCGAATCCGTCCGGACGTATTATCGAATTGCCAATCAAGTCCAACTTCCGTGAAGGACTGACGGTTCTGGAGTACTTTATCTCCACGCACGGCGCGCGGAAAGGTCTGGCCGATACGGCGCTTCGTACGGCGGACTCCGGTTACCTTACCCGCCGTCTGGTCGACGTCGCACAGGATGTAATCGTGCGCGAGGACGATTGCGGCACGGATAAAGGCTTCACCGTCAGCAAAATTCAAGACGGCAAAGAAGTAATCGAGGATCTGTACGATCGTATCGAAGGACGTTATGCGTTCGAGACGGTCAGACATCCGAAGACTGGCGAAGTTATCGTCAACAAGAGCGAGCTGATTGACTCCAGCAAAGCGGATGAAATTATCGGCGCAGGCGTCGAGAAGCTGCAAATTCGTTCCGTACTGAGCTGCCGGGCTCGTCACGGAGTATGTAAAATCTGTTACGGACGGAATCTGGCGACAGGCAAGCATGTGGAGATCGGGGAAGCGGTTGGCATCATCGCCGCGCAATCGATCGGGGAGCCCGGAACCCAGCTGACGATGCGTACATTCCATACCGGCGGCGTTGCCGGAGACGATATTACGCAAGGTCTTCCGCGTATTCAGGAGCTGTTCGAGGCTCGTAATCCGAAGGGTCAAGCGATCATCACGGAGCTGGATGGCGTCGTGAAGGAGATTCGTGAAGCGAAGGACCGTCGCGAGATCGAGGTGCAAGGCGAAGCCGAGACGAAGGTATACTCTGTCACTTACGGTTCGCGTATCCGTGTAACGGAAGGACAGCACATCGAAGCCGGCGACGAGTTGACCGACGGCTCCATCGATCCGAAGGATATGCTGCGCATTAAAGGCATCCGCGGCGTACAGAACTACATTCTGCAAGAAGTGCAGCGTGTATACCGTAACCAAGGCGTTGAGATCAACGACAAGCACGTCGAGGTTATGATCAAGCAGATGCTACGCAAGATCCGCATCGTAGATGCCGGCGATACGACACTGCTGCCGGGTTCCTTCGTAGACATTCATGAATATGAAGCGGCGAACTCCGAAGCGATCTTCGCCGACAAGGAGCCTGCTGTTGCCAAGCCGGTATTGCTCGGTATTACGAAGGCTTCTCTGGAGACGGACTCCTTCTTGTCTGCGGCATCGTTCCAGGAGACGACTCGTGTCCTGACGGATGCAGCGATCAAGGGCAAGATTGACCAGTTGCTTGGTCTGAAGGAGAATGTCATTATCGGTAAACTGATTCCTGCCGGTACCGGCATGCAGCGTTATCGCAACATCCGGTTCGCAGGTCTGGAGGAAGAGGTTGTTGAGCTGACGGAAGCTGATGAAGTAGCGGAAGAGGCTGTAGCAATCGAATAGCATAGCGGCAATAGCGAGGATGGAGCAGTTGGCTCCATCCTCATTTTTTGGCTCAAAACCGAAATCAGTGCTTGACGAAATAATCCAAGGTTGAAAATGGAAAAACATCTGCTAATCCTGTAATGTTGAAAGTCCTACCAATCAACAAAAGGAATAGACAGATGCAAACCCAGTATATCAATGAACTGCTCAACTTGCCAGAGCTAAAGATTCACCAGATTCTGTCCATTGAATCCGATGAACTTCACATAGAAGCCTTACCACTCAGCGACAGGCAATGCTGTCCATGCTGTGGGTCCGATCAAAACGTCATCCGAAAGGGAAGCAATGACATGCGGACCGTCCGGCATCTTTCCGTATTTGAGAAGAAAACCTATCTGCACGTGCCGTCCATTCGGATGTATTGCACACGTTGCGAAGCTGGTTTTGTTTGGGCGTACGAATTCGTCGGATCCAAGCAGCGCTACAGCAGGCTCTTTCGTTCCCATACCGTCGAACAAGCGCTTGGGTCCACGGCCGCGCATAGCGCTCGGATGCAGCAAGCGCCAGCCAGTACGGTACAGCGCATGCATAATGAGGCGGTTCCGGCTGAGTGCGAGCGGATCTATGAACGCGTCTGGGAAGAAGCGAAAGAAACGGCAGGATTAGTTCTGGGTGTCGACGACTTTGCTATAAAGAAAGGTCATACGTATAACACCGGCATTCACAACCTCAAAGGCGAGACGATGCTGGACTTGCTGCCGGGCAGAAAGCTGGAGGAGCTGCGGGCGTATGCCAAAGAGCACCCGGGATTCCTTCTGCTTAACCCGAAAGCCGTAGTCATGGATTTAGCTCAGGCGTATCACACATGGATCAGCGAGTGTTTTCCGAAAGCGATTCGCATCGCAGATCGATTTCATGTTCACGGTTATGTAATCGAAAGCGTACAGGAGGTTCGCAAAACCGTCCAGCAGACGCTGTCACCGCGGGCGAAGGCCTATCTGAAAGCCAATCATCGCTTGCTGAATCCTCCTGCGGATACATTGAGTGAGGAGAGTAAAAAGCGACTTGAAGCGCTACTGAACTATTCTCCGCTTCTTCGAAGTGTGTGGGATTGGAAAGAAGCGTTCGCGACTTGGTATGACTGCTCACCAAGCTTTGGCGTTGCTAAACTAGGATTTGAACGTTGGTGTAAACAAGGAGATCAAATCGATCACGCCGCCGTCCAAAGCACCCTTAGAACGATGCAAAATTGGAAAGAAGAAATCATGAACTACCATCAATGCCGATGGACAAATGCAACCGTAGAAGGTCGCCATAATCGCATTAAAGCTTTTCAGCGCCGCCATTACTTTACGCGAAATCGCAGTCGCTATAAAGCAGGCATTCTCATCGAATGCAACCGCCATCGGATGTTAGACTAACAGTCAAGCACTGATTATGAGGTTGAGCCCATTTTTTTGCATTAATTGTGCAACCAGGTTTGTCATACAGGTGTTAATAGTAAAAACATACATTTTTAAAGGGTATAAATTATCATCAGCAACGATGCAATTGTCAATAGATTTATTTGAAATAATATTTAGAAAATTCTGAATACAAACCTTCCAATCCTGATAATAAGTGGTATAATTTACTTTATCCTGATAATCGAGGGAGGTATGTGGAATGGAAATAAGAAAAAAATGGTTTGTACTCATTTTATGTATGATGTTAGTTGGAGGGCTGTTAGCGGCGTGCACTTCGAAAAATAACAATGACACGCTACCGGCATCGACGGAAACGCCAAAAGAAACGGAAAAGCCGGATAGTACGAAAGAACCGGAAGCTACACCCGATCCCAACACCCCTGTAGTCGGCGGAGCCATCACGTTCAGCACCTTCAGTGATATCGTTGCACTCAACCCTATCTACATTCAGGACACTTCATCAGGCGATGTCGCCAACTTCGTTCTAGCTAAAATCTACGATTTCGACCGTGCGGGCAATGTGGTTGCCGAGCCTTGGTCTCTCGCCTCTGAGAAAGCGCAAATCTCCGAAGATGGACTTACATACACGATCAAACTGAAAAGCAACGCCAAGTGGAGCGACGGTCAGCCCGTCACAGCCGACGATATCATCTATACGTTCGAGACGATTATGAACAAGGATACAGGCGCTCCAGGCATTAGCAGCTTCGATAAAGTGGAAGCGATTACGAGAGTGGACGATCATACGGTCGATATCAAGCTGCAACAAGTATTCGCTCCTTTCGAGTATGTGCTTGTCACGGAAATTGTTCCCGCCCATATTCTGAAGGATGTGCCTCCGACGGAATTGAAGGACCATGCCTACGGTAAAGATCCCGCCAAGACGGTTACGAACGGGCCTTGGAAATGGTCGGAATGGAAGCAAGGGCAATACCTGACATTCGATGCGAACCCGGACTACTGGGGAGAGACGAAGCCGAATATTCAGAAGGTGACCTTTAAAATATATGCAGATCAAAATACAGAAGTTCAGGCGTTGCTGAAAGGCGATATCGACAGTACTCAGGCCATTCCGTTGACGCAAGTGGAAGCGGTAAAGAAAGACGGCAATATTCGTGTCGGCTCCAAGCCTGGCCCGACGTACGAGTTCATCTCCATGAACTACGACAAAGCCAATTATCCTGACGAATATGTCCTGTTCCAGGGACAGAAAACAAGACAAGCGATAGCAACCGCGCTAAACCGCCAAGGGATGGTAGACAAAGTGCTGAAAGGCACGGGCGCGCTCATGAATGCGCCGTTCCTGCCGGGCTCATGGGCTGATCCTGGCGATGCCGCCGTCAATTATCAGTACAATGTGGACGAAGCCAAGAAGCTGCTGGCAGATGATGGCTGGGTGCCTGGAGACGACGGCATATTGGTGAAGGACGGTCATCGCTTCTCCTTCGAGCTGCAGTACAACACGGGCAATAGCCGGCGCGAGCAAGTATCGCTCATTATTCAGCAGAATCTGAAAGATGTGGGCATTGAAGCGACGCCGAAAGGCATTGACTTCGCATCTTGGGTAGAGCAGAATCTGGTACCGGGCAAGTATCAGGCGGTGCTGTTGGGCTGGTCGCTTAGCAATCCCGACCCGGATAGCGAAAGCATATTTTCCTCCAAGTATTTCCCGCCGAACGGACAAAATATGGGCTGGTACAAAAACGAAAAGCTGGATCAGCTGTGGGTAAACGGATATTCTACAGTCGACAGAGAAGAACGGAAAGCGATCTACAAGGAGATCGGGAAAGAAATCTCTACAGATCTGCCTTACGTATTCCTGTATCAATACTCATTGCCGCAAGGCATTGGCCCACGTGTACACTTCGCAGAAGAGGATGCGCCAGAGCCTACGCTTCCATACGGCTCCTTCTTCCGTGTCATCAAATGGTGGGTGAGCGATTAAGTTAAGCCGGCATGTGAACAGTATGCAGGCAGTGAAGGGGAAGGAGCTGCTCCTTTCCCTTTTTTGCAGGCAATTACTTGACTGGAGGAGGGAGCTGCCTCATGACGGAGTACTTGATACGACGTGTCGCCCAATCGGCGCTTGTGTTATTTCTTGTATCGATTGCGACGTTCGCGCTTATTCATGCGGCGCCTGGCGGGCCGACACAGATGATGATCGCTCCGGGACTTTCACCGGAAGCGATGGAGGTGCAGAAGCGGAATTTGGGCCTTGACCAGCCGGTTTATGTGCAATATGGCAAATGGGTAGGCGGACTGCTGCAAGGCGATCTGGGCCATACGTTTAAAAATCACGTACCTGTTGGCGATATATTGTGGCCGACCATTAAAAATACATTTATTCTGATGGGAGCCGCATGGCTGCTATCCTTGATTATCGCAATTCCCTGGGGCATCTATAATAGCACAAGAGAATACGGACTGTCGGATCAGACGGCTTCGTTCATCGTTTATTTGGGATTTGCAATGCCCAGCTTCTGGTTCGGCATCATCTTGCAGCAGCAGTTCTCTCTGAAGCTGGATTGGCTGCCGTTGTCCGATATGTATACGATGGGCAAGGAAGGCGATCCCGTCGACCTGTTGCTCCATCTCATATTGCCTGTGACGGTGCTTTCGCTTGGCTTTCTTGCCGCTTATGTGAAGTATTCGCGGTCCAGCATGCTGGAGGTGCTTAATCAGGATTACATTCGCACCGCACGGGCGAAGGGTGTGAAGGAACGGGGAGTCATCTTCCGCCATGCGCTGCGCAATGCGCTAATACCTGTTATTACGGTGCTGGGCATGGATCTTCCGATATTGGTATCTGGCGCGGCTCTGACGGAGAATGTGTTCAACTGGCCCGGCATGGGGCGATTATTCGTTCAGATGGCCTTCTCTCGCGAGTACTCCGTACTGATGTCGATTACGATCGTAACGGCCGTATTTGTCATCATCGGTAATCTGATCGCCGATATTTTGTATGCATTGGTGGACCCTAGAGTGCAGCTTGGCAAAGGAGGCGGGCGAAGATGAGCGAAAATCGGCAAAGTCAAACGGAAGTGGCTGTAAAGCCGGTTGTTCCGAACAATAGGGGGATGAGGCGTGCCGCGTTGAAAAGCCCCAATGGGCCAATGCGAATGGCCTGGGGGAGATTCCGCAGGAACCCTTACGCCATGAGCGGATTGATCGTTCTGGCATTTTATGTACTGGTCGCCTTACTCGCCCATTGGATTGCTCCCTTCGACCCGGCCGAGATCGATTTGTTCCGCACGGATTTGCCGCCGGGAACGGAAAATCATTTGCTAGGTACGGATGAAGTGGGAAGAGATATTTTCTCTCGGCTGGTCTTTAGTACAAGAGTCTCGCTTATGGTAGGATTTGCGGTAGCGTTGGCTGCAGTTCTCATCGGAACTATTATAGGAGCAGTATCCGGTTACTTCGGGGGATGGATCGACACGGTGTGCATGCGATTGGTTGACGTCATGAATGCGCTTCCATTGCTATTCCTGAACATTCTGGTGCTTGCTATATTCGGAAGCAAATTCGAATACATGATCATCATACTGGCTCTAACGGGCTGGATGGGGGTAGCCAGACTTGTCCGAGGCAACTTCCTGCAATTGCGGGAAATGCAATATGTGGAGGCAGCTAGGGCGATCGGCGTATCCAATTGGGGCATTATCTTCCGTCATCTGCTGCGCAATGCGAGTTATCCCATTATCGTTACCGCTACATTAATGATAGGCGGCGCCATCTTGAGCGAATCCGCGCTCTCTTATTTGGGACTAGGCATTCAAGCGCCCGCGACAAGCTGGGGTCTTATGCTGAGCAACGCCCAGGAATTCATGCTCGTCAATCCCATGCTGG
This sequence comes from Paenibacillus sp. J5C2022, assembly GCF_025567625.1. Taxonomy (GTDB): domain Bacteria; phylum Bacillota; class Bacilli; order Paenibacillales; family Paenibacillaceae; genus Pristimantibacillus. The sequence goes on from NZ_JAOQJC010000035.1 coordinate 47,434, forward strand.
CACTGTATCCGGGGCTCTGTATTCTAACGCTGGTACTGGCTGTCAACTTCATTGGCGACGGCATTCAGCATGCGCTTAATCCCAGAAGCGATAAAGGCCTGACGGCGAGGAGGATGAAGCAATGGCGCAAAAAGTTCTCGAAATCAACGGTTTAACGACCGGCTTCCTGGCGGAGAAGGAAATCGTGAAGGCGACCGATCGCGTCAACCTGCAATTGGAGAAAGGGAAGACGTTATGTCTTGTAGGCGAATCAGGCAGCGGCAAGAGCGTGACCTCGCTGGCGATCATGCGTTTGATCGAATTTTCGGGAGGGCGTATTCTGGAAGGCAGCATTGCGTTCCAGAAGCAGGACTTGGCCAAGAAGACGCAGGAAGAGATGCTACATATTCGAGGCAACAAGATCGCGATGATCTTCCAGGACCCTATGACGGCGCTTAACCCGGTATTTACGGTAGGTGAACAAATAGCGGAAAGCTTGCGGCTCCATCAAGGTATGAAGAAGGAGAAAGCGTGGACGGAAGCGATCAAGCTGCTGCGGCTGGTCGGCATTCCTTCGCCGGAGCTGAGGGTGAAGCAATATCCGCATGAACTGTCCGGCGGCATGTGCCAGCGGGTCGTCATTGCCATCGCGCTTGCCTGCAGGCCGGATGTGCTCATCGCCGACGAGCCGACGACGGCGCTGGATGTGACGGTGCAGGCGCAGATCCTGGATCTGCTCAGAAGTCTGCAGAAGGAGATTGGCATGTCCATCTTGCTCATTACCCATGACATGGGGGTAGCCGCCGAAATGGCGGATCGCATCGCCGTTATGTATGCCGGCGCGATCGTGGAGGAAGGAGATGCGACTGCGATATTCGACAAGCCCAGCCATCCCTATACGACCGGATTGCTGCAGTCCATTCCGGGACTGGAGGGGGAACGGGGCCATGAGCTGTATACGATTGCGGGTACGATTCCGCCGCTCAGCGCGTTGCCGTCCGGCTGCCGTTTTCACCCCAGATGCCCTCACGTGATGGACAAGTGCAGAGCGGTGTCGCCTCCGTCCATGACCGTGGGCGATCGTCATACGAGTGCATGCTGGCTGTATGAGGAGGGGGAGCGAGCGTGAAGACAGATGCGATTATTGAAGCGAGAAGGGTGAAGAAGTACTTTCCTATCAAGAAAGGGCTGTTCAATCGGGTAGCAGGTTATGTGAAAGCGGTGGATGACGTGAGTTTCTCCATAAAAGGGGGAGAAACGTTCGGACTGGTCGGCGAATCCGGCTGCGGCAAGTCGACGCTGGGCCGGGTGCTGCTGCAGTTGCAGCAGGCAACTGGGGGCGAGGTAATCTTCCGCGGCCAATCCATTCACGCTCTCCACGGCGGCGGGCTGAAGGCGGTGCGCAGGGACATGCAGATCATCTTCCAGGACCCCTATGGATCGCTCAATCCGCGCATTCAGGTACGGGATATTATCGGCGAGCCGTTGCGCGTTCATCTGAATACGAAGCGGAGCGAGATGGATAAGCGTGTCGTCGAGCTGATGGAGCTTGTCGGTCTGGATGCGAACAGACGCTACCGCTATCCGCATGAATTCTCTGGAGGTCAGCGTCAGCGAATTGGCATCGCTAGGGCGATTGCACTGAATCCGAAGTTCATAGTCGCCGATGAGGCGGTATCCGCTCTTGACGTATCAGTACAGTCGCAGGTGCTGAACCTGCTCAAGAAGCTGCAGAAGGAGCTGGGGTTGACGCTGCTGTTCATCGCGCACGGGCTTCACGTCGTCAGACACATATCCGATCGGATAGGCGTCATGTACTTGGGCAAGCTCGTGGAGATATCGCCTACCGACGAGCTGTTTCAGAAACCTCTGCACCCTTACACGGCAGCGCTGCTAAGCTCTATTCCGACACCTGATCCGCGCAGGAAGAGAGAGCGGATCATTCTGCAGGGGGACGTTCCGTCGCCTGCATATCCGCCGTCGGGCTGCCGCTTCCATCCGCGCTGTCCCATGGCCCAGCCGCGATGCGGAGTCGAAGAACCCGTATTGCAGTCGGCGGAAGAAGGGCGGCAAGTTGCCTGCCATTTTCCGCTTCTGTAACATACCCCTTTCAGGGATTTGTTCCGCGCCTTTAGCAGAGAACGGATCCCTTTTTTGTGCGTGAATGGATGATGGAAATAAGAGAAGGAATATGTACTTGACATCGGTATGTCGTAGGTGATAATATATCGAAGTGTGCCTAATGACCAGGTTTGAGTTACTGTGTGCTTTGTTATGAACCGCCTGGATCTGTGGGCTTAAATAATGGGTGATATGTCTACCAATATAAATGACATGACTATGGGGAAGGGGGTGGCAACATGCCAACAATTAACCAGCTCGTTCGCAAAGGTCGTCAAGCGAAAGTCGTCAAATCGAAATCGCCAGCTCTGCAAAGAGGCTTCAACGCGCTCAAGCGTGAGGCTACGGACATCAGCTCTCCACAAAAACGCGGTGTCTGCACTCGTGTAGGTACAATGACTCCGAAGAAGCCGAACTCCGCACTTCGTAAATATGCGCGTGTACGTCTGACTAACCGTGTCGAGGTTACAGCATACATCGGCGGTATCGGTCACAACCTGCAAGAGCACAGCGTTGTTCTTATCCGTGGAGGCCGTGTTAAAGACCTTCCGGGTGTACGTTATCACATCGTTCGCGGTGCGCTTGATACTGCAGGCGTGAACAACCGTATGCAAGCTCGTTCCAAGTACGGTACGAAGCGTCCTAAAGCTAAGAAATAAGAGGTATAACTCCATAGAGTTCATACCACGCTAGAACAATGACTACTAGAGGAAAGGGGGACTTCTCATGCCACGCAAAGGTCCTGTAACGAAACGTGATGTGCTGCCGGATCCGGTGTATAACAGCAAGCTGGTTACGCGCCTGATCAACCGTATCATGATCGACGGTAAGAGAGGCGTTGCACAAACGCTGTTGTATGATGCTTTCAAGCTGATTCAAGAGCGCACAGGCAATGACCCGATGGAAGTTTTTGAAACAGCTTTGAAAAACATTATGCCCGTACTTGAGGTTAAAGCACGCCGCGTAGGCGGTGCCAACTATCAAGTGCCAATCGAGGTGAAACCAGAACGCCGTACGGCTCTGGCGCTTCGCTGGCTGGTAAACTATTCGCGCAATCGCGGCGAGAAGACGATGCAAGAGCGTCTGGCTGCCGAGATTATCGATGCTTCCAACAACACTGGCGCATCCGTGAAGAAGCGTGAAGACACGCACAAAATGGCAGAAGCGAACAAAGCATTCGCTCACTACCGTTGGTAGAATGACCATATTAGAGAGGAGACAGACATTATGGCAAGAGAGTTCTCCTTGAAAAATACGCGTAACATCGGGATTATGGCGCATATTGACGCTGGTAAAACCACAACCACTGAACGGATTCTGTTCTACACTGGCCGTACGCATAAAATCGGTGAGGTGCATGAAGGCGCCGCAACGATGGACTGGATGGAGCAGGAGCAGGAGCGCGGTATTACAATTACGTCTGCCGCAACGACCGCACAATGGGATGGACACCGCATTAATATTATCGACACCCCGGGACACGTTGACTTCACGGTTGAAGTTGAACGTTCCCTGCGCGTATTGGACGGGGCCGTTGGCGTATTCAGTGCAAAGGAAGGCGTTGAGCCGCAGTCTGAGACTGTATGGCGTCAAGCTGACCGTTATGGCGTTCCTCGGATCGCCTATATCAACAAGATGGACATCATTGGCGCGGACTTCCTGAATGTCGTAGCTGACATGCGCGAGCGTCTTCAAGCCAATGCCGTTGCCATCCAAATGCCGATTGGCGCCGAGAATGAATTCAAAGGCGTAATCGATATTATTGAAGGCGTAGCTTATGTCTACAAAGACGATCTGGGTAAAGACCCGGAGAAGGTCGACATTCCTGCAGAATATGCGGATAAAGTAGAAGAGCTGCGCAACGAGCTTGTAGAAAAGGTTGCCGAGCTGGACGAAGAGCTGATGATGAAGTATCTGGAAGGCGAAGAAATCACTATTCCGGAACTGAAAGCCGCTCTGCGCAAAGGCGTATGCGAAGTGAAAATCTTCCCGGTAATCGCAGGCTCCTCCTACCGCAATAAAGGCGTTCAAATGATGCTTGACGCAGTAGTAGCTTACCTGCCGTCCCCTCTGGATGTTGCCGACATTAAAGGTACGCTGGAAGACGGTGAGGAGACAATTCGTCATTCTTCCGACGAAGAGCCGTTCGCATCCCTTGCGTTCAAGATCATGACGGACCCTTATGTAGGTAAGCTGACATTCTTCCGCGTCTACTCCGGCGTACTGAAGTCCGGTTCCTACGTTCTGAATGCCACAAAAGGCAAGCGCGAGCGTATCGGCCGTATTCTTCAGATGCATGCGAACAGCCGTGAAGAAATCAGCGAGGTGTATGCAGGCGATATCGCTGCTGCGGTAGGCCTGAAAGACACCGTTACAGGCGACACGCTTTGCGACGAGAAAAATCCGGTTATTCTGGAGTCCATGAACTTCCCTGAGCCGGTAATCGAAGTTGCAATCGAGCCTAAAACGAAAGCTGACCAAGACAAGCTGGGTGTGGCGATCTCCAAGCTGGCTGAAGAAGATCCGACATTCCGTGCCTACACGAATGAAGAAACTGGCCAAACGATCATCGCAGGTATGGGTGAGCTTCACCTTGACGTCCTCGTAGACCGTATGCGCCGTGAATTCAAAGTAGAGACGAATGTAGGTAATCCTCAGGTTGCTTACCGTGAGACATTCCGCGCCTCGGCCAAGGTTGAAGGCAAGTTCGTTCGTCAGTCCGGCGGTAAAGGCCAGTTCGGTCATTGTTGGGTTGAGTTCGAACCGCTTGAGCCGGGTTCCGGCTTCGTATTCGAGAGCAAAATCGTGGGCGGCTCCATCCCTCGCGAATATATCGCTCCGATCCAGGCGGGTATCGAAGAATCGATGCAGAACGGTGTCGTGGCGGGCTATCCGCTGGTTGACCTGAAAGCAACAGTATTCGACGGTTCCTACCATGACGTCGACTCCTCGGAGATGGCGTTCAAGATTGCCGGTTCCATGGCGCTTAAAGCTGCCAAGGACAAGTGTAATCCAGTCATCCTGGAGCCGATCATGAAAGTAGAAGTTACCGTTCCTGAAGAGTACATGGGTGACGTAATGGGTATGTTGAACTCCCGTCGCGGTCGCATCGAAGGTATGGACGCGCGCTCCGGCGCTCAGATCATCCGTGCCAAGGTGCCTCTGTCCGAGATGTTCGGCTACTCCACGACACTTCGCTCCGGTACGCAAGGTCGCGGCGTGTTCTCCATGGAGCTGTCTCACTACGAGGAAGTTCCGAAGTCCATCGCCGAAGATATCATTGCGAAGAGCAAAGGCTAACACCTAACGCAAGGAATTTCTTGGTGTCGGCCGTCATCAGGTATGTTACTATTCTAGGTGTCGGCCCCCACATAAAAAATCAAGTGAAATTGAGGAGGTTCAAGTTCAATGGCTAAGGCAAAATTTGAACGTAATAAACCGCATGTTAACATCGGTACAATCGGTCACGTTGACCATGGTAAAACAACTCTGACTGCTGCAATCACAACTGTACTTTCCAAAACTTACGGTGGTGCTGCAGTAGCATTCGACCAAATCGACAAAGCTCCGGAAGAGCGCGAGCGCGGTATCACGATCTCCACAGCTCACGTTGAGTACGAGACTCCTAACCGTCACTATGCTCACGTTGACTGCCCAGGTCACGCCGACTACGTTAAAAACATGATCACTGGTGCTGCTCAAATGGACGGCGCTATCCTGGTTGTATCCGCAACTGACGGCCCTATGCCGCAAACTCGCGAGCACATCCTGCTGTCCCGCCAAGTAGGGGTTCCATACATCGTTGTATTCATGAACAAATGCGACATGGTTGAAGACGAAGAGCTTCTGGAACTGGTTGAAATGGAAGTTCGCGACCTTCTGTCCGAGTACGACTTCCCTGGCGACGACACGCCAGTAATCAAGGGTTCCGCTCGTGAAGCGCTGATGAATCCTGATGGCGACTGGGCTAAGAAAGTCGTTGAAATGTTCGAGATCATCGACACTTACATCCCTAACCCAGAGCGCGACACTGACAAGCCGTTCCTGATGCCTGTCGAGGACGTGTTCACAATCACTGGTCGCGGTACAGTTGCTACTGGCCGCGTTGAGCGTGGTGCCGTTAAAGTCGGCGACGAGATCGAAATCATCGGTCTTCAAGAAGAAACCCGCAAATGCGTTGTTACTGGCGTAGAGATGTTCCGCAAATTGCTGGACTACGCTGAAGCTGGCGACAACATCGGTGCTCTTCTTCGCGGTGTAGATCGTAAAGACATCGAGCGTGGACAAGTATTGGCTAAGCCGGGTTCCGTTAAGCCTCATACAAAATTCACAGCTCAAGTATACGTTCTGACTAAAGAAGAGGGTGGCCGTCATAAGCCATTCTTCACTGGATACCGTCCTCAGTTCTACTTCCGTACAACTGACGTAACAGGTATCATCAACCTGCCAGAAGGTACTGAAATGGTTATGCCTGGCGACAACATCACAGTTACTGTCGAGCTGATCGCTCCAATCGCGGTTGAGCTTGGTACGAAGTTCTCCATCCGTGAGGGCGGCCGTACAGTTGGCGCTGGTTCCGTAGCTACAATCGAAGCGTAAGCTTACAGCGGCGATAGCCGCTTATATAAGGAAGCTGCTCCCGAGTCATGGTTTCATGACTGGGCGCAGCTTCTTTTTGTGTATGAACATGACCATCCTCTTCTTGCCAACTACGCGATTAGCAGCATTTAAGGATTGACTCGTTGGCGATAGTCACTTTAATATAGTGAAATAGCTAATTGCTTGTCCAGCGGCATATGCGTAGATGGTCAGCTCCTTCCGCTTTAGCGGGAAGCTGTGAAAAAGCGGAAAAGCGTTGCCGTACGCAGGTTATAACGCATTGTGACAAGTAAGCATTCCAAGATCAGGGAGAGGGGCAGTCTAAATGAAAAAGAAAATGTGGCTAGGTCTTGCGCTTGCGGCCGTTATGGTTGTCATGACAGCATGCGGCGGGGGGAACGCGGGGAAAACAGATGGCAGCAACGTCAAGAGCGGCTCGGAGTCGGGCAATGAGCAAGCGGAAAAAGAAAAGACGTATACTGTGGCCATCTCGCAAATCATCGAGCATCCATCGCTGGATGCGACGCGCGACGGATTCCTTGCAGCGTTAGCCGATGCAGGATTCGAACAGGGCAAAAACTTGAAGATAGATTACAACAACGCGCAAGGCGAGGCGTCCAACGTGAAATCGATCTCGGAGAAAATTGCTGCTTCCAAAGCTGACCTTGCCTTCGGCATCGCTACCCCGACCACGCAAGGGCTGGTGGACGAAGTGAAGGATAAGCCTATTCTGTTCGCGGCGGTTACCGATCCGGTAGATGCTGGCATCGTAGAAGCGCTTCAGGCAACTGGCGGCAACGTGACTGGCGCGGCGGATACGAATCCGGACGCGATCGTGAAGACAATGGATTTCATTGCGGCTGAGCTTCCGGACGTGAAGAAAGTGGGAATTATTCTGAATGAAGGCGAGCCGAACGCCGTCGTCATGAGCTCCATCGCAGAGGAGGCGCTCGCTGCTCACGATATTGAATTGGTGAAGGCACCGGTCGTCAACAGCTCCGACATTCAACAAGCGGCGCAGTCGTTGGTGGGCCGTGTGGACGCCATCTATATTACGCTGGACAATATGGTCGTGACGGGAGCCGACGCCATCATCGAAGTGGCCAATGAGCAGGATATTCCGTTCTTCTCCGCTGACCGTGATACAGTCGAGAAAGGCGCGTTCGCAACTGTCGGATTCAAGTACTACGATCATGGTTATGAAGCCGGTCAGATGGCAGTGGAAATATTGAACGGCAAAGACCCTGGCGAGATGGATGTGACGATGCCGCAAAAACTGGATTTCATTATCAATCTGAAGGCTGCTGCAGAGCAGGGGATTGAAGTGACAGATGCGATGAAAGCACACGTGAAGGACCCTGCCAACAACATTATTGAGTAGCTTAGGAGGCGGATAGCATGCTGATATCCCTGCAGGGCGGCGTAGAACTTGGCTTGCTCTATGCGCTTATGGCGCTGGGCGTATACATCACATTCCGTATACTGGACTTCCCGGATTTGACGGTGGACGGAAGCTTTACGACAGGCGCAGCCATTGCGACCGTCATGACGATCGGAGGCACGCCGCCAGGGCTGGCCGTCATCTGCGCATTCTTCGGCGGGGCTGCGGCTGGCGTATGCACGGGGCTGTTGCACACGAAGGGGAAAATAAACGGATTGCTGTCCGGCATCATTATGATGATCGCTCTGTACTCCATTAATCTTCGCATATTGGGCAAGCCGAACGTCTCGCTTCGCGGACATGAGGACTTGTTCGAGAAGATTCCCGTTCTTGTATTGGCCATTATTCTGGTCATTGTCGTGAAGCTGCTCCTGGACGTGTTCTTCAAGACGGATCTGGGCTTAAGCTTGCGAGCGACCGGGGATAACAGCCGCATGGTCAGCAGCTTCGGGGCCAATACGAACTGGACGACGATTCTCGGCATTGCGCTGTCCAATGCGCTGGTGGCATGTTCCGGAGCTCTGGTCGCTCAACATCAGGGGTATGCGGATCAGAGCATGGGTATCGGCATGATCGTTATCGGCCTCGCTTCTGTCATTATCGGAGAAGCCATCATCGGAGCCAGGAACATATTCTGGGCTACGTTCGCTGCTGTATGCGGCGCGATCATCTATCGTATCATTTATGCTGTGGCGTTACGGGTGGAGTGGCTGGATGCGCAAGATATGAAGCTGATTACGGCTGTTATAATCATCTGCGCGCTTGTCATTCCAACCGTACGAAGAGCACTCATGCAGAAGATGATTGCCAAGAGGCGGACGGAAGAGATGCTGGCGGCAATGTCGCAAGCGAAGAGCGGAGGTGACCGTTGATGCTGGTTATAGATGGTGTATCGAAGCTGTTCAATCCCGGCACCGTAGATGAGAAGGTAGCGCTTATGGATGCCCATCTTCAATTGAAGCCTGGTGATTTCGTCACAGTTATCGGCAGCAACGGCGCGGGCAAGTCGACGCTTATGAATATTATATCCGGGGTGCTGAAGCCGGATGCGGGAGATATTCATATCGACGGCAATCGGGTGAGCGCCTTGTCGGAGCATCAACGGAGCCGCTGGATCGGCCGGGTGTTCCAGGACCCCATGGCGGGTACGGCGCCGCGCATGACGATTGAAGAGAACCTGGCGATCGCATACAAGCGTGGACAATCCCGGGGATTGACACTCGGGGTGGGACGGAAGACCCGCAATCTGTTCCGCAATGAGCTGTCCCGCCTCGGCATCGGTCTCGAGAATCGTCTCAGCGCCAAGGTGGGGCTGTTGTCAGGAGGAGAGCGGCAGGCGCTCAGCTTGCTGATGGCGACATTTACACGGCCGCAGATCCTTCTGCTGGATGAACATACGGCAGCGCTCGACCCCGCCCGTGCAGAGCTGGTGACAAGTCTGACGGAGCAGATTGTCCGGGAGCTGGAATTGACAACGCTGATGGTCACTCATAATATGGAGCAAGCGATTCAACTGGGCAATCGGCTTATTATGATGGACAAGGGCCGGATTATTCTCCAGGTGGACGAGCATCGCAAGAAGCAGTTGACGGTGGAGCGATTGCTAGGCGAATTTGAACGGATTAGCGGCAAGAAGATGGCTGACGATAGAGTCGTACTAGGCTGATGCTGCTTGCTAGAATGAAGAAGCAGGGGGAACTTGACCCCTTGCTTTTTTTCTTGTAAAAAAAGTTTAAATACTAGTTGCATTGGCCCGCCTACTTCGGTATAATATTGACTGTTGGTCTGACGTTGCGTTGATGTGAGAGGTTGCCGACACACCCGGCTCCTTTGCCATGGAGCTAGTGAAGGGTTTTCTCACGGAGTATGTCCGATTAAAAAAATTGGGCGATAGAAGGAGGGACTTATATGGCAAAGCAAAAGATTCGTATCCGCTTGAAAGCATACGATCACAGAATTCTTGATCAATCCGCAGAGAAAATCGTGGAAACTGCAAAACGTTCCGGTGCTGGAGTATCCGGGCCGATTCCGTTGCCGACGGAAAAGCAAGTCATCACCATTCTCCGTGCGGTGCACAAGTACAAGGATTCCCGTGAGCAATTCGAGATGCGCACACACAAGCGCTTGATCGACATTGTGAATCCGACGCCGCAAACGGTTGATGCGCTGATGCGCCTGGATCTGCCATCCGGTGTAGATATCGAGATCAAACTTTAATTTGAAGCATTGTCATTATAGAGAGGAAACGAGGTGTCAACATGAAAGGTATCTTAGGGAAGAAACTTGGAATGACTCAAGTGTTTACTCCTGAGGGCAACGTAGTCCCTGTTACGGTTATCGAAGCGGGTCCTTGCGTTGTGCTGCAGAAGAAAGACCAAGAGAATGATGGATACGAAGCTGTTCAGCTGGGCTTCTCCGATAAGAGCGAGAAGAGAGCGAACAAGCCGGCTATCGGCCATGCGAAGAAGGCTGGTGCGGCTCCTAAGCGCTACGTTCGCGAAATTCGCGGTATCAACCTTGGTGAATATGAAGTTGGCCAGGAAGTGAAGGCTGATTTGTTCGCAGAGGGCGAATTTGTTGACGTAACAGGTATTTCGAAAGGTAAAGGCTTTGCCGGCGTTATCAAGCGTTGGGGACAAAGCACAGGACCTATGTCTCACGGTTCCCGCTACCATCGCGGACCTGGTTCCATGGGCTCCATTCAGGCGAACCGCGTGCCTAAGGGCAAGCGTCTGCCAGGGCATATGGGTCATGAGACGGTTACGATCCAGAAGCTGGAGATCGTGAAGATTGATGCAGAGCGCAACGTTCTGCTTGTGAAAGGTTCCATTCCTGGACCGAAGAACGGATTCGTGAAAGTGAAAGAAACAGTTAAGAAATAATGGCTCTTGAAGAAAGGAGGAACAGTAAATGCCTAAAGTAACAGTATTTAACGTGAGCGGTTCGCAAGTAGGCGAGCTGGAACTGGCAGATAGCGTATTCGGTATCGAGCCTAACGCTCATGTTATGCACAGCGCTGTTGTTCTGCAGCAAGCTGCAGAACGTCAGGGAACGCACAAAACAAAAGGACGCTCCGAAGTGCGCGGCGGCGGCCGCAAGCCTTGGAAGCAAAAAGGAACTGGTCGTGCGCGTCAGGGTAGCATTCGCTCCCCGCAATGGGTTGGCGGCGGTACTGTATTCGGACCGACACCACGCTCTTACGGCTTCAAGCTTCCTAAGAAAGTTCGTCGTCTGGCGATCAAATCCGCATTGTCTTCCAAGGTGATTGCAGAGGGCATCATCGTATTGGATCAATTGACAATGGCTGCGCCTAAGACAAAGGAATTCGCTGCAATTCTGAACAACCTGAAAGCAGACCGCAAAGCTCTGGTTGTTACAGCTAATTATGAGGATAACGTGGCATTGTCCGCGCGCAACATCCCGGGCGTGAAATTCGTCGCTGCAGACGGCATCAACGTTCGCGATGTGCTCGTACACGACAAGCTGATTATCACCAAAGAAGCGGTCGAGAAAGTACAGGAGGTGCTTGCGTAATGAAAAATCCACGCGATATTATCAAGCGCCCGGTTATTACGGAACGTTCCAGCGATTACATGGCTGTCAAACGCTACGTGTTTGAAGTAGACCTTCGCGCGAACAAAACCGAAATCAAAAATGCAATTGAACAAATCTTCAACGTTAAAGTAACCGGCGTGAACACAATGCGTGTAGCGGGTAAGCCAAAACGCTATGGCAGACATAGCGGATATAGACCAGACTGGAAAAAAGCAATCGTTCAATTGAGCGATGACAGCAAAGAACTCGAGTTCTTTGAAACGTCTGTATAGAAAAGGAGGGAATTCTAGTGCCAATCAAAAAGTACAAACCGACATCTCCAGCGCGTCGTAACATGAGCGTGTCCACTTTCGAAGAGATCACGACAAGCACGCCGGAGAAATCGTTGCTTGCGCCGCTTCACAAAAAAGCCGGCCGCAACAATCAAGGTAAAATTACGGTTCGTCACCATGGCGGCGGACATAAGCGCAAATACCGCATCATCGACTTCAAACGCATCAAAGACGGCGTAGTAGGCAAGGTGGCAACGATCGAATACGATCCGAACCGTACTTCCAACATTGCGTTGATCCACTACGTAGATGGAGCGAAAGCTTACATCATCGCGCCGAAAGGCTTGAAAGTAGGAGATCAAGTTGTCTCCGGACCGGAATCGGATATCAAGATCGGCAACGCATTGCCGCTTGCGAACATCCCTGTCGGTACAGTTATCCACAACATCGAGCTGAAGCCTGGCAAAGGCGGACAATTGGTTCGCGCAGCCGGTACAGAAGCGCAATTGCTGGGTAAAGAAAGCGACTATGTATCCATTCGTCTGAGCTCCGGCGAAGTTCGCCGCATTCTGAGCACTTGCCGCGCGACAATCGGTTCCGTGGGCAACGAAGACCATGAGCTTGTGAAAGTCGGTAAAGCCGGCCGTTCACGTTGGCTGGGCAAGCGTCCTGAAGTTCGCGGCGTTGTCATGAACCCGAACGATCACCCGCACGGTGGTGGTGAAGGCCGCGCTCCAATCGGACGCAAGTCTCCATTGTCCCCATGGGGCAAGCCGACTCTTGGCTACAAGACTCGCAAGAAGAAGAAAGCATCGAGCCAGTATATTATTCGTCCTCGCACGAAGTAATAATGTCTCTATCGGGTCCGCGTGATGGAGTCATCACGCAAGCTATTGTGAGAAGGGAGGAACACATATGGGTCGCAGTTTGAAGAAAGGGCCGTTCATCGACGGCTATCTGTTGAAGAAAGTGGAAGACCTGAACGAAACGAACAAGAAGGTCGTGATCAAAACTTGGTCCCGTCGTTCAACAATTTTTCCTCAATTCATCGGACACACGTTTGCCGTATATGACGGACGCAAGCATGTGCCGGTATATGTAACGGAAGACATGGTAGGACACAAGCTTGGCGAATTCGCGCCAACTCGTACGTACAAAGGCCATGCGGCTGATGACAAGAAAACGGGCAGACGCTAATTTGCCCTTTATCATTTATTGATAATTGAGAGGAGGTTCCCACATGGCAGAAGCTAAAGCACACGTAAAATTTGTTCGCATTGCTCCTCGTAAAGCTGCTCTCGTAGCGGATTTGATTCGTGGCAAGCAAGTCGGCGAAGCGATCGCAATTCTGCGTCACACGCCTAAAGCTGCATCCCCGATTCTGGAGAAGCTGCTGAACTCGGCAATTGCTAACGCTGAGCACAACTACCAGCTTGATGTCAACAATCTGGTCGTATCCCAGGTATACGCTAACCAAGGACCGACGATGAAACGTTTCCGTCCTCGCGCAATGGGACGTGCTAGCCGGATTAACAAAAGAACCAGCCACATCACTTTGGTGGTATCTGAAAAATAAGGAGGGATAACGAGTGGGTCAAAAGGTAAATCCAGTCGGACTTCGTGTCGGGATTATCCGTGACTGGGAATCCAAATGGTACGCAGGAAAAGACTTCGGCGATCTTCTGTTGGAAGACGTGAAAATTCGTGAATACCTGAAAAACAAGCTGAAAGACGCAGCTGTTTCTCATATCGAGATCGAGCGTGCAGCTAATCGCGTGAACGTAACGATCCAAACAGCCAAACCGGGCATGGTTATCGGTAAGGGCGGTTCCGAGGTGGAAAATCTTCGCACGGAGCTGGGCAAAATTACGAACGGCAAAAAAGTGCACATCAACATCTCTGAAATCAAGCAAGCTGATCTGGACGCTATCCTCGTAGCAGAGAGCATCGCTCAGCAACTGGAGCGCCGCGTATCTTTCCGTCGCGCCCTGAAGCAAGCGATCCAACGCACGATGCGTGCAGGCGCTAAAGGAATCAAGACACAAGTTGGCGGTCGTCTCGGCGGCGCTGAGATTGCTCGTTCAGAAGGATATAGCGAAGGAACTGTTCCGCTTCATACGCTTCGTGCCGACATCGATTACGGTACAGCTGAAGCTCATACGACTTACGGTCGTATCGGCGTAAAAGTATGGATCTATCGCGGTGAAGTCCTTCCAACTAAGAAGAAAGCTCCCCAGGAAGGAGGCAACTAATCATGTTGGTACCTAAACGTGTAAAACACCGCAAGCAGCAACGCGGTTCCATGAAAGGTCGCGCTAAAGGCGGCACAACAGTAGCATTCGGCGAATACGGCCTTCAAGCGCTTGAGCCATCATGGATTACGAACCGTCAAATCGAAGCGGCTCGTATCGCGATGACACGTTACATTAAGCGTGGCGGTAAAGTATGGATTAAAATTTTCCCTGACAAGCCGATTACTCAAAAGCCTCTTGAGGTTCGTATGGGTAGCGGTAAAGGTAATGTAGAGAAATGGGTAGCGGTCGTGAAGCCAGGCAAAGTAATGTTTGAACTTGCCGGCGTGCCGGAAGAAGTCGCTCGTGAAGCGATGCGCCTCGCATCTCACAAACTGCCCGTGAAAACGAAGTTCGTGAAACGCGAAGAAGTGGGTGGTGAAGCAAATGAAGGCTAGTGAATTTCGCAACCTAACCTCTGCTGAGATTGAACACAAAGTCGCTGGTTTTAAAGAAGAGCTTTTCAACCTTCGTTTCCAACTGGCAACTGGCCAACTGGACAACCCGACGCGGATTCGTGATGTGCGTAAGGAGATAGCTCGTGCTAAAACCGTTCTGCGTGAAAGAGAACTTGGAATCAGCAGCTAATCAATGCCTTGCATAACAGTACAATCACGGATGAAGGAAGGAGGAAAAACATGAGCGAACGCAATGCCCGCAAAGTTGAAATCGGCAAAGTGGTAAGCGACAAGATGGATAAAACAATCGTCGTGGCTGTTGAAACTTACAAAAAGCACGACTTGTACCATAAGCGCATCAAGTACACGAAAAAGTACAAAGCGCATGACGAAAATAACCAAGCTAAAATTGGTGATATCGTAAAAATCATGGAGACACGTCCGATGTCTAAAGACAAGCGCTTCAGACTGGTTGAAGTTGTCGAAGAAGCTGTCATTCTCTAATGGACGTTCGCAAGTCTAAGCATTTCCCCGAAAGGAGGACGTTGAAATGATTCAACCATTTACACGGTTAAGAGTGGCTGACAACTCCGGTGCGAAGGAATTGATGTGTATCCGGGTTCTTGGCGGAACGGGACGTCGTACAGCTCATATCGGCGATCTGATCGTTTGCTCCGTCAAACAAGCAACACCAGGCGGCGTTGTCAAAAAAGGTGATGTCGTAAGAGCGGTTATCGTACGTACGAAGCGTTCTGTACGTCGTAAGGACGGATCTTACATTACATTCGATGAGAACGCAGCGGTAGTCGTGAAGGAAGATAAGAGCCCGCGCGGCACGCGTATCTTCGGACCTGTTGCTCGCGAGCTTCGCGACAAGGACTTCATGAAGATCGTATCGCTTGCACCGGAAGTAATCTAATCTAATGACAGTGTTGATATAGACCTGATAGCTTAAGCGAGCAGGAGGTGTAACAAATGCCAAGGCTGAAAAAAGTATTGGAATCCCACAACAACAAGCTGCATGTGAAAAAGGACGATACGGTAATCGTGATTACCGGCAAGGACAAAGGCAAGAAAGGCCGTGTCATCGCCGCATATCCGCGTGAAAATCGTGTCCTTGTAGAAGGCGTGAACATGGTGAAGAGACATACTCGCCCTTCGCAAGCGAATCCGCAAGGCGGCATCATCGAGAAGGAAGCGCCGATTCATGTGTCCAATGTGATGCACGTAGATCCGAAGAGCGGCGGAGTCACTCGTATCGGCTACAAAGAAGAGAACGGCAAAAAAGTTCGGATCGCGAAGCGTTCCGGCGCAGTGATTGACTAATTGTTACGGTAGGAAAGGAGGTCCATGATCTATGACAGCGAGAATGAAAAGTCGCTATCTGAATGAAATTACTCCTGCATTGATGCAGAAGTTCAACTATTCTTCGGTAATGCAAGTACCGAAAGTGGAGAAAGTTGTCATTAATATGGGTGTTGGCGAAGCAGTCTCCAACTCCAAAATTCTTGACGTTGCAGTAGAAGAACTGCAAATTATCTCCGGTCAAAAGCCGGTTGTCACTCGTGCTAAAAAATCTATAGCGGGCTTCAAGCTTCGTGAGAACATGCCAATCGGGGTTAAGGTTACACTGCGCGGCGAGCGTATGTACCACTTCCTTGACAAGCTGTTCAACATTTCCCTCCCGCGCGTTCGTGACTTCCGCGGCGTATCAACGAAAGCATTCGACGGTCGTGGCAACTACACAATGGGATTGAAAGAGCAATTGATCTTCCCAGAGATCGAATACGATAAAGTTGATAAAGTACGCGGTATGGACATCGTCATCGTCACGACGGCAAAAACGGACGAAGAATCTCGTGAGCTGCTGACCCAAATGGGTATGCCGTTCGCGAAGTAATCCACTTCTAGGAGGTGTAATACCCAGTGGCAAAAACTTCGATGAAAGTGAAGCAACAGCGCACACCGAAATTTAAAGTACGCGCTTATACGCGTTGTGAGCGTTGCGGCCGTCCGCATTCTGTTCTGCAAAAGTTTAAAATTTGCCGGATTTGTTTCCGTGAGTTAGCATACAAGGGCCAGATTCCTGGCGTTAAAAAAGCAAGCTGGTAATCAGCCTAGTTCGGGAAGGAGGTTCACACTAATGGTTATGTCTGATCCGATTGCAGATATGTTGACGCGTATTCGCAACGCGAATATCGTTCGTCACGAAACCGTGGAAATGCCCGCTTCGACAATCAAGAAGCAAATCGCTGAAATTTTGAAGCGCGAGGGTTTCATCCGCGACGCTGAATATATCGAAGACAACAAACAAGGGATTATCCGTATCTTCTTGAAATACGGCCCTAACCAAGAGCGCGTTATTACAGGTCTGAAGCGTATCTCCAAGCCTGGTCTGCGCGTATATACGAAATCGAATGAAGTTCCACGCGTGCTCGGAGGACTTGGAATTGCGATCATTTCCACGTCCAAAGGCGTCATGACAGACAAAGAAGCTCGTCAGGTGAAATCCGGCGGCGAAGTTGTCTGCTACGTTTGGTAAGTAACAAGTCACAGAGACAGGAGGTGTAACAATGTCCCGTATTGGTCGTAAACCAATTGCAGTGCCAAGCGGCGTTAACGTAAGCTTGGACAACACAGTTATTACTGTAAAAGGACCGAAAGGAACGCTGTCCCGCGAGCTTCACAAGGACATGAAAGTGAATGTATCGGAGAGCGAAGTTCTGATCGAGCGTCCTTCTGATAATAAATTGCATCGTTCCCTGCACGGAACAACCCGCAGCCTTGTTGCGAACATGGTGAGCGGTGTGACAGAAGGCTTCTCCAGAAATCTGGAGCTGGTAGGCGTAGGTTACCGTGCAAGCAAGTCCGGCGACAAAATCGTGCTGAACGTTGGTTACTCGCATCCCGTTGAAATCGCTCCTGAGAGCGGCATCGAGTTCGAGGTTAACGGCAACACGAAAATTACCGTTCGCGGTATCGACAAGGAGCGCGTAGGCGCTGTTGCCGCGCAAATCCGTTCCGTACGCGAGCCTGAGCCTTACAAAGGCAAAGGTATCAAGTACGAAGGCGAGCGCATCATCCGCAAAGAAGGTAAAGCCGGTAAGAAGAAATAAGGCAGCTTAGGCTGATCTATAGCGTTCCAAGGCGAAAAGGAAAGGAGTGAACCTTGCATGATTACGAAAGCCGACAAAAACAAGGCTCGTCTGAAAAGACACCTTCGTGTTCGCAAAAAAATTAACGGCACAGCAGCGCGTCCGCGTCTGTCTGTATTCCGTTCCTCCAAGCATATGTACGCGCAACTGATCGACGATGTAGCTGGCGTAACATTGGCAGCGGCATCCACTAAGGATAAAGAGCTGGCGGAAGCAATCGGCAACGGCGGCAACGTCGAAGCGGCAACGAAAGTTGGCGAACTGATTGCAAAACGTGCAAAAGAAAAAGGCATTTCCGTTGTTGTATTCGACCGCGGAGGCTACCTGTATCACGGCAGAATTCAAGCGCTGGCAACAGCAGCTCGCGAAGCGGGCCTTGAATTCTAATCCATTCATAAGGAGGTAAACGACTTGCGTGTAGACCCTAATACGTTAGAGCTGACTGAAAAAGTAGTTCACATTAACCGCGTTGCTAAGGTTGTCAAAGGCGGTCGCCGCTTCAGCTTTAGCGCGCTTGTAGTTGTCGGTGACGGCAACGGATATGTCGGCGCAGGGATCGGCAAAGCTGGCGAAGTGCCGGATGCGATTCGCAAAGGCATTGAAGATGCGAAGAAAAACCTGATCCATGTGCCGCTGGTAAACACAACGATTCCTCACTTGGTTGAGGGCAGATTCGGTGCAGGCAAAGTTCTTCTGAAACCTGCTTCGGAGGGTACTGGAGTTATCGCCGGCGGACCGGTTCGTGCAGTTCTCGAGCTGGCTGGCGTAGGCGATATTTTAACGAAATCACTCGGTTCTTCGAACTCGCTTAATATGGTTAACGCTACGCTGGAAGGTCTCTCCCGCTTGAAGCGCGCGGAAGACGTTGCGAAGCTGCGTGGCAAAACAATCGAAGAGCTGTTAGGTTAAGGAGGGAAATTCGATGGCAAAATTGCAAATCACCCTCGTTCGCAGTTTGATTGGCCGCAACGAGAAGCAACGTGCAACAGTTGAATCGCTCGGCCTTCGCAAAATTCGTCAATCGGTCGTGCTGAACGACACACCGGCTATTCGCGGCATGGTTCATCATGTGAGCCACTTGGTTAAAGTCGAAGAGGTATAAAAACGATCGGTATGTGTTATACACGAAATATATAAGGAGGTGCGAAAGCGATGAAATTGCATGAACTGGCACCAGTTGCCGGATCCACTCGCGCGCCTAAACGCAAAGGCCGCGGTATCGGTACAGGTAACGGCAAAACAGCAGGCAAAGGCCATAAAGGTCAAAACGCTCGTTCCGGCGGAGGCGTACGCCCTGGTTTCGAGGGTGGTCAAAACCCGTTGTATCGTCGAGTTCCGAAGCGTGGCTTCAACAATCCTTTCCGTAAAGAGTATGCGATTGTTAACATTGAAGATCTGAACAGCTTTGCAGCAGGTACTGAAATCACTCCAGAGGTTCTTCTTGAGCAAGGAATTGTTAAAAATCCTTTGGCAGGAATCAAAATCTTGGGTAATGGTGAATTGAAGGTAGGTCTCACTGTAAAAGCGAATAAGTTCTCTCAATCTGCGGTAGAGAAAATCCAGGCTGCCGGCGGTAAAACCGAGGTGATCTAATTGTTCACGACCGTGTCCAACATATGGAAAGTAACAGATCTGCGTACGCGCATTCTGTTCACTCTTTTCATTCTGCTCATTTATCGCATCGGTGCATTCATACCGGTGCCGGGCGTCAATACTGATGTGTTCGAAAACTTGAATGAACAAGGCGCCGACTTGTTCGGTCTGCTGAATACATTCTCGGGTGGAGCGCTGTTCCAGTTCTCCATCTTCGCAATCGGTATTACACCATATATCACGGCTTCCATCATCGTACAGCTGTTGTCGATGGACGTTATTCCGAAATTCGCGGAATGGGCGAAGGAAGGCGAGAATGGCAAGCGCAAGCTTGCTCAAATTACGCGCTACGGTACAGTTATCCTGGGTCTGGTTCAAGGTTTTGCCACTGCGATTGGCTTCAACCGCCAATACCAAATGGAAATGATTCCTGGCGCAACCTTCGTAGACTACTTGGTTATCGCGATCATCCTGACGGCAGGTACTGCTTTCCTGATGTGGCTCGGTGAGCAAATTACGGAGAGAGGTATCGGCAACGGTATCTCCATTCTGATCTTCGCTGCGATTGTAGCCGGCATTCCTGGTCACATTCGCACGATCTATCAAGATCAATTCGTAGGTACTCAGGATCAGCTGTTCCTGAACATCGTGAAGATGCTGATCGTCGTATTGGTGATTATCGCCATTATCGTCGGCGTTATCTTCATTCAACAAGGGGTTCGGAAAATTCCGGTTCAATACGCGAAACGTGTTGTCGGACGCAAAATGTATGGCGGACAATCCACTCACATTCCGATGAAAGTGAACGGAGCAGGCGTTATCCCGGTTATCTTCGCGATATCGCTTATTATGTTCCCGATTACGATTGCGAGCTTCTTCTCTCAATATTCGTGGGCGACATGGATTATGGACAATATGAACTATGACAAGCCGCTTGGCATGGTCTTGTACGTATTGCTCATTATCGGATTCACGTTCTTCTACACCTTCGTGCAAATTAATCCTGTGCAAATGGCGGATCAAATGAAGAAAAATGGCGGCTACATCCCGGGCATTCGACCAGGCAAGCCAACATCCTCTTACTTGACACGCGTCATGTCAAGGATTACACTCACAGGTGCCATCTTCCTGGCGGCGATTTCGATCCTGCCCGTGTTCTTCGGAGCACTTGCCGGCCTGCCGAAAACGGTGCAGCTGGGAGGCACTTCGCTACTGATCGTGGTCGGCGTTGCGCTTGATACGATGAAGCAAATTGAAAGCCAGTTGATCAAACGCCATTACAAAGGGTTTATCAATAAATAACAATAGGTTCGAGGACGGGCTGCCGCTGCCATGACGACAGGTATGGATAGCGTCGCCCGAACGGACCTATTGTGCTTAAAGCGAGGAACACGCTAATGAACATTTTATTTATGGGCCCTCCGGGCGCAGGCAAGGGAACACAGGCAGAGCGCATTGTAGAGGAGTTCAATGTTCCGCATATCTCCACAGGCGACGCTTTCCGTCTCGCGATGAAGCAGGGCACTCCGCTCGGCCTTAAAGCGAAGGAATATGTGGACCAAGGGCTGCTTGTTCCGGATGAGATTACGAACGGCATCGTGAAAGAGCGCCTGGCGCAAGACGATTGCACGAACGGATTCTTGCTGGACGGCTTTCCCCGTACGCTGCAGCAAGCCGAAGCGCTTGATATCATGCTGGCGGAGCTTGGTCGAAGCATCGATCATGTTGTCAATTTAAAGGTTGATCGCGGATTGCTGCTCGCCAGACTTACTGGCAGACGCATCTGCAAATCTTGCGGCACCACTTATCATGTATTGTTCAATCCGCCTAAGGTCGAAGGCATCTGCGACAAGGATGGCGGAGAGCTGTATCAACGCTCTGACGATACGGAAGAGAAGGTAGGCACGCGCTTGGATGAATATACGTCCAAGACGGCGCCGCTGCTCAGCTATTACAGCGATAAGGGACTTCTTCGCGAAGTCGATGGCGAGAAGGATATCAATGACGTAACATCAGATATCGTATCCTGCCTGAAAGGGTCATTGTAATGATTATTTGCAAATCCGAATCGGAGCTGCGATTAATGAGGGAAGCAGGACGCATCGTGGCCGAGACGCATCGCCTCATGGCAGATGCGGTGAAGCCGGGCATTACGACGGGCGAACTGGACGCAATAGCCGACAAGTTCATCCGCAGCCAAGGTGCGATACCATCCTTCAAAGGTTACAATGGTTTTCCTTCCAGCGTATGCGCTTCTGTCAATGACGAGCTGGTGCACGGCTTTCCCGGATCTCGCAAGTTGAACGAAGGCGATATTATTAGCATCGACATCGGCGCACAGTACGAGGGCTTCCATGGAGATTCCGCCTGGACCTACGGGGTCGGGAAGATATCCGACGAAGCGCAGCGGCTGCTGGATGTGACGGAAGAGTCGCTTTACGCGGGTCTTGCGCTCGTCAAGCCGGATGTACGATTATATACAATTTCGCACGCCATCCAAGAGGTTATTGAAGCAGCAGGCTTCTCCGTCGTGAGGGAATACGTAGGGCACGGAATCGGCGCGGATCTGCATGAAGAGCCGCAAATACCGAACTATGGTATACCGAACAGGGGGCCGCGGCTCAAGCCGGGTATGGTGCTTGCTATCGAGCCAATGGTCAATATCGGTGAGCGATATGTCCGTACGCTTGAAGACAATTGGACAGTCGTAACACAGGACGGCAGCTTATGCGCACATTTCGAGCATACGGTTGCTGTCACGGAGGACGGCTTTGAAATATTGACCATTTTGCCGCAGCAGTCAGAGGTGTAACGATGGATGCTCGTCCCCAGATTGGTCAGTTAGTCAAAGTGCTTCGGGGCAAAGACGAAGACAGCTACGCCATCATCATCGCGATTGTTGACGAACGATTCGTTCTCATAGCAGATGGCAACAAGCGAAGATTCGATCAGCCGAAGAAAAAGAACGTTCTGCATCTGGAGTTACTGCCTGCCATTAGTCCAGAGGCAAGAGACAGCTTGCAAGAAACGGGCAGGGTAACCAATGCCAAGTTGCGTTATGCAATACAGAAGTTTGCCTATGCGAAAGGAGAATGAAGGTGGCGAAGGAAGACGTCATTGAAGTCGAAGGTACGGTTATTGAGCCGTTGCCGAATGCCATGTTCAAGGTGGAGCTGGAGAACGGTCATCAAATTCTCGCACATGTGTCCGGTAAGCTCAGAATGCACTTCATCCGTATTCTGACAGGAGACAAAGTGGTTATACAGTTATCGCCTTATGATTTATCAAGAGGGCGCATCACCTATCGGAAGTAGACCGCATAAGCGGAGCGCTTGCGAAAGATTCGGGAGGTAATCACAATGAAGGTTAGACCTTCGGTTAAGCCGATCTGCGAAAAATGCAAAGTCATTCGTCGCAAAGGCAACGTTATGGTGATTTGTGAAAATCCGAAACACAAACAAAAACAAGGATAAAAGGAGGGAAATTTAGCCTATGGCACGTATAGCTGGTGTAGACATTCCGCGCGACAAGCGCGTCGAAATCGCTCTGACATACATCTTCGGTATTGGCAGAACGACATCGAAGAAAGTACTCGCTGAGACAGACGTCAACCCTGATACACGCGTTCGTGACTTGACGGAAGATGAGCTTGCTCGTCTGCGCGAGACAATCGACAAGACGGTAAAAGTGGAAGGCGATCTTCGCCGCGAGATTTCACTGAACATTAAACGCCTGACAGAGATCGGCTGCTACCGCGGTCTTCGTCACCGTCGCGGACTTCCTGTTCGCGGTCAACGTACGAAAACAAACGCGCGTACTCGCAAAGGTCCTCGTCGGACTGTAGCTAACAAGAAGAAATAAGAAGGGAGGACAATAAATAATGGCTAAACCTAAAAAAGTCGTTCGTACGAAACGTCGTGACCGGAAAAATATCGACAGTGGCGTGGCTCATATCCGCTCCACGTTCAACAATACGATCGTAACGATCACTGACCCGCACGGCAATGCAATCTCTTGGGCCAGCTCTGGCAACCTGGGCTTCAAAGGCTCCCGTAAGAGCACTCCGTTCGCTGCGCAGATGGCTGCTGAGTCCGCTGCAAAAGCTGCAATGGAGCATGGTATGAGAAGCGTTGAAGTGATGGTTAAAGGCCCTGGCGCAGGCCGTGAAGCAGCGATTCGTTCGCTTCAAGCTGCCGGCCTTGAAGTTAGCATGATCAAGGACGTAACTCCGGTTCCGCATAACGGATGCCGTCCTCCAAAACGTCGTCGCGTATAGTTACCTCGTTAGCTGTGGTATCAAATATCTGCAACTTGTGAATAATGGTTGTGAAGGTTTGGCATACTACGAGATTTGACATAATTGACGACTAGTGTAACGGAGCGACGTTTGAAGGAGGGTACTAATAGTGATTGAGATCGAAAAGCCGAAAATCGAAACCGTTGATGTGAATGACGAAGGAACTTACGGACGTTTCGTCGTGGAGCCGCTGGAGCGCGGGTACGGCACGACGCTGGGAAATTCGCTTCGTCGGATTTTGTTATCGTCTCTGCCTGGCGCAGCTGTAACATCGGTACAGATCGATGGAGTACTTCATGAGTTCTCCACGGTTCCCGGAGTGATTGAGGACGTAACAGAGATCATTCTGAACCTGAAGGGATTATCGCTCAAGATTCACTCCGATGAAGAGAAAGTACTGGAAATCGATGCGGAAGGCGAAGGCAACGTAACGGCGGGCGATATTCGTGCTGACAGCGATGTCGAAATTTTGAGCCCTGATCTTCACATTGCGACTTTGGCCTCCGGTGCCCGTCTGCATATGCGTATCTACGCGAATCGCGGACGCGGTTATGTGCAAGCGGACCGGAACAAGAGCGATGATCAACCGATTGGCGTCATTCCTGTGGATTCCATCTACACGCCGATTACTCGCGTTAATTACAGTGTAGAGAATACGCGTGTCGGCCAAGTGACAAACTACGACAAGCTTACGCTTGAAGTTTGGACGGACGGCAGTATTCGCCCTGAAGAGGCGGTCAGCCTCGGCGCGAAAATATTGACAGAGCACTTGGACTTGTTCGTTGGCCTAACGGATGAAGCCAAAGATGCGGAAATAATGGTTGAGAAGGAAGAAGACAAGAAAGAGAAAGTTCTGGAGATGACAATCGAGGAGCTGGATCTTTCGGTTCGTTCATACAACTGCTTGAAACGCGCAGGCATCAATACCGTTCAAGAGCTGATCACGAAATCCGAAGAGGACATGATGAAGGTTCGCAACCTGGGCCGGAAATCGCTCGAGGAAGTCCAAGAGAAGCTGGAAGAACTGGGTCTTGGCCTGCGTATGGATGAGTAGTCAACCATCACGTGCAGACAACAGAGCAAGGGAGGGGAAAACAAGATGGCATATCAAAAATTGGGTCGTGACGCAAGCGCGCGTAAAGCATTGTTCCGTGATCTTGTAACGGACTTGTTCCTGTATGAGCGCATTCAAACGACAGAAGCGAAAGCGAAAGAGGTTCGTTCCATCGCTGAGAAGCTGATCACAAAGGCGAAGAAGGGTGACCTTCACGCTCGTCGCCAAGTGGCAGCTTACGTTCGCCGTGAGTCTATCGACGGTGGTCAAGATGCGATTCAGAAGCTGTTCTCCGAACTGGCAAGCCGTTATTCGGAGCGTGCAGGCGGTTATACGCGCATTCTGAAGCTGGGACCTCGTCGTGGCGATGCTGCGCCGATGGTTTACTTGGAGCTGGTTGACCGTACTTAGTAGACGGGGCTGCAGGCAGTCCTTCTCTTCGTTGGTCGAATCGATAATAGAGAAAGGGTGGACCTTCGCGGCCACCTTTTTTTGCATTATTACAATTTATATATTCTACTTGGCGATAAAACCTACCTTTAAACGCGGTCGCGCATCTTCGAAATGCCTCGATAGAGTTTTTCTCATTTACTACTATATATGTCGCGATATGGAGAGTGTCAGCATGCGCAATATTGCCATTAAAGTAAGCTATGACGGAACGGACTTCAATGGCTATCAAATACAGCCGAGAGGACGTACCGTGCAAGGGGAGCTTGAGAAAGCGATCAGGCATCTAAGCGGCGAGGAAGTGACGCTTATCGGATCTGGCCGAACGGATGCCGGCGTGCATGCGATGGGGCAAGTATGCAACTTCCGCACAACGTCGGCCATTCCAGTCGAACGGTGGGCTATTGCGCTTAATACGCGGCTTCCGGGCGATGTGATCATACTGGAGGCATGGGAAGTGCCGTATGAGTTCCATTCCAGCAAGTCTGCCAAGCGGAAGACGTACCGATACACGATCGATAACGGCAAATTCCCTGACGTGTTCCGCAAGCGTTATCGCTTCCATCATCCCGCGCGACTGGATACGGAGGCGATGAGCAGAGGATTAGCTCATTTAATCGGAACGCACGACTATACTTCATTCACGTCAACCCATTCCACCAAGCCCAGCCATATTCGCACGATTTACGAGGCTCGATTAATACAGGAAGGCTCTGTAATTCATATTGAGCTGACGGGCAACGGATTTCTATACAATATGGTGCGCGTTATTGCCGGTACGATGATGTTCGTCGGTCAAGGAAAGCTGAGGCCTGACGGTATCAAGACTATTCTGGATGGGTGCGACCGCAGTCTGGCGGGACCGACGGCCATGCCGCACGCCCTGATGCTGGTTGCCGTGGAGTATGATGAGTAGTCTGCATGAATGTGTGAAATAAGAAACAGCTCCTCCCGATTACAGAAGAGCTGTTAGAATAATGATGGATTATTTCAGGGTGAAATTGCCGGAGCTGGTGCGGGCATATAAGAGCACCTTGCCGTCGCCGAACATTCCTTTTATAGCATCCTTATCCGTTGTCATCTCGCTAACGGTGAATCCGTTCTTCTTGACTTTCCCTACCCCTGAGCCGCCCATGTAATCGACGCTCAAGGACTCCGGATCCTGTTCCAGCTCGACCGTAATATTGCCGCTGGAGGCTTCCAGTTTCGTGTCGTAACGCAACTGCTCGGCATCCAGCTTTATGTTGCCGGAGGTGGCCTTGGCCGTCAATTCGGCGAACCCGTCCGATAGATCGATGCCGCCGCTTATTGCACGAATGTTCATCGTATCGGCCAGGTATTCTTCAATGGAGATGTTGCCGCTGCTCGTTATCGCTTCGATATGCTTGCCTTCAGCACGGTTCAGCTTAATGTTGCCGCTGCCAGCTTTCAATGTCATGTGGGAGCCTGTGACACTCTCCGCTTTAATATTGCCGCTGCCGGTCTTCGCATCCAGATTGTCTGCAGTAGCACCGATAATAGAGACATTGCCCGAACCGGCATAGGTCTGTATTCGTCCAGTTGCTACGTCGTTCACATTAATATTGCTGCTGCCTACTTTGACATCAAGCGCATTCCACTGCTTTTCAGGCAGCTCAATCGTCATTGAGACGTTGACAATCTGAATAATTTTCCATCCATCTTCGAGGCTTGCTTCCAACTGCAGCATGTTGCCGGATTGTTTGGAATCCAGCTTCAAGCTTTTCGCAATGGATGGCGTGGCGACTCCTTCCAGCTTGACGATCGCTTGAGAAGTGCCGCTGCCTTTTTCAATTTTGACGTTGATGCTTCTGCTCTCGATGTTCAGATTCTCTATCTGATTCATATCGAATGCGTATTCCTGATTGACCTCGTCCGTCATGAATGAGACCAATCCTTCGACTGGGGATTTGCCGCCCGTGCCAATCACATAAGTGAGTCCGATGATTCCGATAATGACAAGAATAATGCCTAATGATCGTTTCACAATTTCCACTCCAATAGCGAAGTATTTTCCTTAATTGTAGCAGGGTCGATGGCAAATAAAAACATGCTCATGCAGGAGCATGACATCGGTCTCGAGACGGAGACCAGCGAATGTGGCGAATAGAGGCATGGCGTAAGAAAAAGTGATAAATGGCTTGCGTATCGATGCATTTTATAGTAGAATATAGCTTGTGCTTTCTTAGTGGCTATCCCACAGCCCCGACTAGGAAACGCGCTTGATATAGACAACATTGATTAATAAATCAGCGCTATAGCGCTGCTAAAACTTGAATATGGTAAGAGAATTAAGGAGGATCATCCATGCGTACCACCTATATGGCTAAGCCGAATGAAGTTGAGCGTAAATGGTTCGTTATCGATGCCGCCGGCAAAACGCTCGGACGTCTGGCTAGCGAAGCTGCAAGCCTGATTCGCGGCAAACACAAGCCTCAATTCACGCCTCATGTTGATACTGGCGACTTCGTGATCGTTATCAACGCCGAGAAGATCGTATTGACAGGCAACAAGATGGCTGACAAGAACTACTATCGTCACTCCATGCATCCGGGCGGATTGAAAGTTACTCCAGCTTGGAAGATGATTCAGAACAAGCCGGAGCGTATGATCGAGCTGGCTGTACACGGCATGCTGCCGAAGAATCGTCTGGGTAACAAGATGAAGTTGAAATTGAAAGTATACGCAGGTGCAGAACATCCACACCAAGCACAAAACCCTGAAGTCTACGAGCTTCGCGGGTAATAAAGAGGAGGACACGTTTCATGGCTCAAGTGCAATACTATGGAACCGGTCGTCGTAAACACTCAGTTGCACGCGTACGTCTTGTGCCGGGTGAAGGACGAATCGTCATTAATAAACGTGACATTAACGAATATTTCGGCTTGGAAACTTTGAAGCTGATCGTAAAACAACCTTTGAACTTGACTGACACATTGAACAAATACGATGTGCTTGTCATCGCTAACGGCGGCGGCATGTCCGGTCAAGCGGGCGCAATTCGCCACGGGATTTCCCGTGCTCTGCTGAAAGCAGACCCTGAATTCCGTCCATCGCTTAAGCGCGCAGGCTTCCTGACTCGCGATCCGCGTATGAAAGAACGTAAGAAATACGGTCTTAAAGCGGCTCGTCGCGCTCCACAGTTCTCGAAACGTTAATATTTGCTTGGAAAGAGCCTCCGGCCTTATGGCTGGAGGCTTTTTTGTGCGTTGCGCGGGAACATTACGGTGACCGCTCCGAAGGGCAAAGCATAGGCTAAAACACAGCAGGCAGGCAAGAGAGGAAATGTTCGATGGAGATGAATGTCAATTAGCCATTGAATTTCATATAAGGAGGATTTATAATTGATAATACAGATGAAATTACTTGGAATTAGAAAGTGAGGTCGTATAATGAACTTGTTTGAGAAGGAAGCGCTTATTAAAGAGAAAGCGGTCGAGTTGGAAACGGCGTCGCCCGAGGAGATCTTGCGATTTGCCACGGATACGTTCCCGAACATCACGTTCGCTTGCAGCTTTGGAGCAGAGGATGTCGTATTGGTCGATATGCTGCAGAAGGTAAGTCCGAAGACGGATATATTCTATCTGGACACGGACTTCCACTTCAAGGAGACGTATGAGACCAGAGATCGGCTTAAGGAAAGATATCCCGGCATTCCATTCGTGGAAGTGAAGCCGGAGCTTACGCCGGAGGAGCAGGCTGCACAATTCGGCGAAGAGTTATGGAAGAGCGATGCCAATCAGTGCTGCAACATTCGGAAGGTTGCACCGTTGACGTCCATCCTATCCAAGTATGAAGCCTGGATTACCGGTATTCGCCGCGATCAGGCGCCGACGCGCGCCAATGCCAAGAAGATTGAGTACGACGAGAAATTCGGATTAGTGAAGTTCAATCCGATTGCAAGCTGGAGCAACGAAGATGTGTGGACGTATATTCGAGACAATAATGTCATCTACAATCCACTGCATGACCGCAATTATCCAAGCATAGGCTGCGAGTATTGCACGCGGCAGGTCATGCCGGGAGAAGATCCGCGGGCGGGACGCTGGTCGGGCAATGAGAAGACGGAATGCGGTCTGCACAAGTAAGCAGTCTACAAGGAAAGAGGAGGTTGAATGACCAATGACGCAAATATTGCCTCATGGCGGCAAGCTGATTAATCGGATTGCACAAGGGGAAGAGCGCGAGGCGGCGTTGAATAAAGCGACATCTCTGCCTGCGATCACGATTAACGCATGGACCATATCGGATCTGGATTTGATCGGAGTAGGCGCTTTTTCACCGTTGACCGGATTTATGAATGAAATGGATTACCGCTCTGTTGTTCACAATATGAAGCTTGCCGACGGTACGTTGTGGAGTATTCCCATCACATTGGCTGTACAAGAAGAAGAGCTGGCGTGGCTGAAGACGGGCGAGCAGGCTGCGCTGATCGGGGAAGACGGCATTACTTACGGCATTATTGCGATTGATAGCATATATGTAGCGGATCAGAAGGAAGAGGCTGTTCGCGTATTCAAGACGGACGACATTGCCCATCCCGGTGTGAAGAAATTGTTCGGGCAACCGTCCACTTATGTAGGCGGAGCCATTACCGTGCTTAATCGTCCGCGTCCTTCCCGGTTCACGGAGTTCTACTTCGATCCTGCGGAGACGCGGAAGCAATTCGCAGAGAAGGGATGGAAGACGGTCGTCGGCTTCCAGACACGCAATCCGGTCCATCGCGCCCATGAATATATACAGAAAACGGCCATGGAGATTGTAGACGCACTATTCCTCAATCCCCTCGTAGGGGAGACGAAGTCCGACGATGTGCCAGCGGATGTGCGGATGAAGAGTTATCTTGCGCTGTTGGAGCATTATTATCCGGAGGATCGTACCTTCCTGGGCGTATTTCCGGCCGCTATGCGTTACGCCGGTCCGCGTGAAGCAATCTTCCATGCCATTGTAAGGAAAAATTATGGCTGCACGCATTTCATTGTCGGACGCGATCATGCCGGTGTCGGCGATTATTACGGCACGTACGAGGCGCAAGAGCTGTTGAAGTCGATTCCGGCGGAGGACCTTGGCATTACTCCGCTTTACTTCGAGCACAGCTTCTTCTGCTCGGCTTGCGGCAATATGGCTACGTCGAAGACATGTCCGCATGACAAGTCGAAGCATGTGGCGCTATCCGGTACGAAGGTAAGGGAAATGCTGCGCAACGGCATATGCCCGCCGCCGGAGTTCTCCCGGCCGGAGGTCGCTTCCATTCTGATTGCCGGCATGACGGAACAGGAGCAACCGGTCGCGACATGAAAGACACATAATTAGCCACCTCGTCCCATATACATGAAACTGAGCGTAGGGCTTATCCTTTTGGAGGCTCTGCTCAGTGAATTCATGGGGACGGGGTGGTTTTTTTGCGGGGGATGGGTGGCCGCGTAGTCGTATGGATGACCTATAAGGGCGTATTGCGCTTAGCTATAGCTGGAGTTGTCGTCGGGTTGACCGCCTTGCTGCTCGCCCGCAGCATTCCTGCCACCAGTACATGGTCGTATTGGACGCTTCCTCTGTCGGGCAAGACGATCGCCATTGACGCAGGTCATGGAGGAGTGGACGGAGGAGCGGTGAGCAAGCAAGGGGCGGTGGAGAAGGACTTGAATCTGGCGATTGCGCTCTACTTGCGGGATTACCTGCAGCAGGCGGGTGCCGTCGTATTCATGACGCGCGAAGGCGACAACGATCTGGCGACGGGCGATGCTCATGCTTACAGCAAGCGCAAGACGGAAGATCTGAAGAGGCGCGTCTCACTAATTAAGGAGCAGAATGCCGCAGCGGTAATCAGCATTCATATGAACAGCATCCCGTCGGAGAAGTGGTCCGGTGCCCAGACGTTCTATCATCCGGAGACGCATCCTGACAATAAGCTGCTCGCCGCATTCATTCAGAATGAAATCCGGCACAATCTGGGCAATACGTCGCGTATCGCTTCCGTCAAGAAGGACGTCTACCTGATGAAGGCGATTCCCGATGTGCCGACCGCGCTGGTGGAGGTGGGCTTCCTCTCCAATCCCGGGGAGGCGAAGCGGCTGGTGGATGCGGAATATCAGCGTCAGGTGGCGGCCGCGATCTATCAAGGCATTCTTCGCTTCAGCTCCGGCGAGAAGCTGAGCGGTCAGGAGCAGGAGGAAGTGGAGCTTCAGAATAACAAGAAGAAATGATGCGTGGCGATGAGGAGAGAGGCGACGGTATTGCTGGGCAAGAGGCTGAGAGCAAGAGACTGGCTTCGCTTCGCCGCTATGTTATAATGGGAGCGAGTAGGGAGCTATCTACATAAAGGTGGGACTAGTAATGACGTTGACACGCGAGCAAGCGATTGAAGCCATCGAATCCGTGATGGCTGAAGGATATGGCACGGAAGGCATCTCCTTCCGCGACGTGATGGTGCGGGACCGTGGCGTATCGCTCACGGTCCTGGGAGCGAGCGCGGCGGCACAGCCCGCGCTCGAGGCCTCGCTGCGCGAGGCCCTGGCGCGCCTCGGCGCCGATACCGTGCATTGCCGGTATCGGGATGAGGGCGCGCCTGCGGCGGGCGGCGAAGCTGCGCCCGCCGACAAGGCGGCGCCCGGCACAGCCGGCGCCGCAGGGAACGGCGGCCCCGTACAAGGGCACGGGGCCGGCCTGATCTCCCCGCTGCTGGAGCCCGGCAGCGGGGTGCAGTTCATCGCCGTCGCCAGCGGCAAGGGCGGCGTCGGCAAGTCTACGGTGACCGTCAATCTGGCGGTCGCCTTGGCCCGCAAGGGCAAGCGGGTCGGCATTATCGACGCCGACATCTACGGCTTCAGCGTGCCTGACATGATGGGCATCGAAGAGCGCCCCGAAGTCGTGAACGAACGCGTCATCCCGATCGAGCGATTCGGCGTGAAGGTCATGTCGATGGGCTTCTTCGTGGAAGACAACAGCCCGATTGTCTGGCGTGGACCGATGCTGGGCAAGATGCTGCGCAACTTCTTCCAGGAGATCGAGTGGGGAGAGCTGGATTACATGCTGCTTGACCTGCCGCCGGGTACCGGAGATGTAGCGCTGGATGTGCATCAGATCATCCCGCACAGCAAGGAGATCATCGTAACGACGCCGCATGCGACGGCTGCCTTCGTCGCGGCTCGTGCAGGCGCTATGGCGATTACCACCAAGCATGAAATCATCGGAGTGGTGGAGAACATGTCTTACTTCCAGTCGACTGCGACAGGAGAGAAGGAATACGTCTTCGGCCGCGGCGGCGGCGGCCGACTGGCGGAGACGCTGCATTGCGACCTGCTGGCGCAGATACCGCTGGGAGCACCGGACAACCATCCGTCCGAGCCCGATTTCTCACCGTCCATCTACAAGACGGATACAGAGACGGGACAATTGTACCTGGAGTTGGCGGATAGCGTGTTGAAGCGGTGCGAATAATGAACAAAGCTCGATTCCTCTCAAGACGAGGCGGAATCGAGCTTTCTTTCATGCGTTGCGGAACGGCCGTGATGGTCTACTCGCCTTGCCCCTCGTCTCCGCCGCTTTGTTCTTCTTCCGAGCCTTGCCCTTCCTTTTGCTTCTTCACTTTCTCATCCGGTTTCGGTTGGAGTTCTTCCTTGACAGCCACTTTCATCAGATCCAGCACTTCCAGCCGGAATAGAGGGTTTTGCATCGCTTCCTGCATAATGGACATCACTTCTTTCCGGTACTGTGCGCTTTTCAGCACGTCCAGTATCATACGGTCCATCTCCGGCGTTTTCATCGTCTTTACTAATTCGGCTTGATATTGAGGGTCCTTCAGCAGCTCTTTATGAATCTGCTTGTTTTGCTTATTTACGGACTTGGCGAATTCCCCTGCGAAGCGGGTATCCGTCATCAGCTTCATAATGACCTTATCGTAATCGGGCGAGCTGATGACTTCCTTGACGGCCAGCCGCACGTGCTCCTGATCCTGTACGGACAGCATTGAAGTGGATTGGGCGTTGTAGCCCGACAGACTTTCTGCCGATTCCTGCAGCGCCTTCTGCGCATCCTCCGTCTTTAGAATATCGATCACCATCGACTTCATATCCTTATAAGTAACCTGCTGACCGCTACCGCCAGAGGATTCCATTCCACAGCTGCTCAATAGCACGGTAAAGGCTAAAATGATGCATAATGCCAATCGCCTCATCATGTCCTGTCTGCTCCTTTCGTTAAGATCTCGTCAGAATGCTCCCTCGTATGGCTTATTATGCGCATCGTTCACGGTTTTATCATTGACTTCATTAGCTTTTTGCTGTGATCGTGGTAAAATAAAGGGAAAACCCTTCGGGAGGATGGAACGTGACGTTACGCAAATGGTTTTTCTTATTTTGGAGCTGTATGGCGCTTGGCGCACTCGTATGTGCCATTGTCGGCTCGACAATGCTGCTTACGGATCAGGAATTCGGGTTCCTTGGTTTTAAAGCCACGGGCTTTAATGTCTATATGATGGCCATTTCGGGACTAATGATAGGAGCCTTCAGCCAAATGGGCTTCTTCGCTTACTTGACGCTCAACTATATAGCGCTTAGCGTATTTCGCAAAAAGTACTTGTGGACAACTTTGCAGGGGTACACCACTTTATTCGCCATATTCGGCATGGGTTATGTACTGTATGAGGAACGGACGAACAATTGGTTTTTCTGGCTGCTGCCGCTTCTGCTGCTTGTAGCATCGCTCATCTTCTCTTGGGTGAAAGTGAAGCAGACCAATGCCAACGCTTTCGTACCGACTATGTTCCTGTTGTTCGTCGTGACGTTCATTGAATCATGGCCAGCGTTGCAAGGGGAGACGAACATTGCGGCGATCGTCTTTATGATGATCCCGTTATTCGCATGCAATGCATACCAGAATATGATGATGCATCGCTTGCTGAAAAAGAATGAAGCCGACTCCGCTGCCCCGAAGGCAGTGAAATCGGCTAATTCCTAACCGGGTATCATTAAGCATTGCCGGGAATGGATGACGTCTTTCTGTCTTCGACAGCATTGCCTTCGCTATCCGTACCGGAGATGAGCTGGGAGACGGTGACGAAGTCGAAGCCCCTCTCGCGAAGCTGATCGATAATGGCAGGCAACGCCAAGTGCGTCTGCTGCGCGGAATCGCTTGCGTGCAGGAGTACAATGTCCCCTGGATGCGATCTTGTGATGACGCGATTGACAATTTTGTCTGTGCCTATCTTCATCCAATCCAGTGAATCGGTGTCCCATTGGATGACTTTATACTGCAGCTCATCGGCAATCCGCAGCACACGCTTGTCGAAGTCGCCATTGGGCATTCTGATCAAACTAGGCTGTTCGCCTGTAATATCGGAAATAATCGTATGGGCGGTGCGTATTTGCTTGCGTATTTCCTCATCGCTCATCTTGCTGTAATAATCGTGCTTGTGACCATGGCTGCCAATCTCATAGCCGGCTTCCTGAATTTTCTTCACAAGTTCTGGATGGGATTGGCTCCATACGGAGGAGACGAAGAAGGTCGCGGACTTCACTTCCTTCTCTTTCAGTACTTCCAGTATGGGCTCCAGACGCTTGTCTCCCCAGCTAATATCGAAGGTAAGCGCCAAAACCTTCTGGTCCGTCGGAATGCTGTAGATGGCTGCAGGCTGTTGTGGCGCGAACACGGTAATGTTATCCCGCTCGGCATAGATGATGCCGATAGAGAACACTAACGCAATCGCAATAAAGAAATACTTTTTCAGCTTCTTACCGTTCAACACATAAAACATATTCATGGGGCTTAAGCTCTCCTCTCTTGGCATGCCTATTATGAGGCAGCCGCTATTGTCTTCGTGGCAAGAATCATTCTGCGGACGTGATGAACAACCTTTATTAGTACAATCTATGCTCGTACAGCTGATATATTCATCTATTTCAACAAAGGCGAGGAGGTAATCTGTGTTTCGATTAAATGAGATCATCCGTGACTTTAAAGGCATGAACCGATTTATCGGCATATCGTTTGTATTGTTCTTTGCGGGTATGGTTATAGGGGGAACGAATCCTGGATTCAAGTCCATTCTGGAAAGTCAGATACAAGCACTTGGACAAATGGCTGAAACGATCGATTCCACCAGTAATCCGACATTATCCGCCATCGTTTTTATCTTTCTCAATAATGCGATCAAGTCGATCTATGTGCTCTACTTTGGCGTATTATTCGGCATTTTGCCTGTCTTGTTTCTGGTGATCAACGGGATGGTCATTGGTTATTTGCTGCAAATGATAGCAGATAACCCGACAGGCATGAGCGTAATGGAAGTCATCTTCAAAGGACTGCTGCCACATGGCATCATTGAAATCCCCGCAATCATTATTGCGTGCGCATACAGCTTGCGCTTTGGAGTGCTGACATGGAAAGCCGCAGGCCACTTGCTATTCTCAAGGAACAAGCTAAGCGAAGTTGGAGATGCATATAAGACATTTCTGGTACGCTCCGTTCCTATATCGCTGCTTCTTGTACTGGCGTTGTTATTGGCATCCGTAATCGAGAGCACCTTTACCGTATGGTTACTAAATCAATAATTGCGGGGACGTAATATTTTTTCCAATAATTGAGCATAACAGTAAGGCGGTGTCGTGAACATATGCGACATTGCCTTTTTTGTAACGTCGATTGACGGTCTAATGTGTGATACCAAGAAGGGGGCCGCATACTGTGATGCTGGGAATGCTGTTCAATAACAAGGAATGCAAGGAACTTGACTATGTTCTTCGCAAGGAACTGGATGAAATGCTGCTTGATCTCAATGACTCCCGGCTGGACGGAGATATTAAAGGTGCGATCGCGAGAAGGTATAAGATTATCTTTCGTATGTATGCCCGTATTGCATCTCCGAAAGAGCTATCGCGCTATGCGCTTAACGCAAGAATGTATAAGTGAAAAAAATTAAAAAGGGGGTTGCAATACTATGGACCCCTGTGATATATTATAAAAGTCGCCGCTGAGACATGGGCGGCACACAAGAGGAGAGATTGTTCCTTGAAAACTGAACAACGAGCGAAACTGCCCCGTTGATCCTAACGGATTAATGGAAAAGCAATAC
>NZ_JAOQJC010000036.1 GCF_025567625.1 Paenibacillus sp. J5C2022
GGTCCAATGGCACCATCGACTCCTGTTGGTCCAGTCGTTCCTTGAGGTCCGGTAGCGCCGTCCGCGCCAGTTGATCCGGTCGCTCCTTGAGGTCCAGTAGCGCCGTCCACGCCGGTTGGTCCAGTTGGCCCTTGAGGTCCAGTGGCGCCATCCGCGCCAGTTGATCCGGTCGGTCCTTGAGGTCCAGTGACCCCGTCCGCGCCAGTTGATCCCGTCGGCCCTTGAGGTCCGGTGGCGCCGTCAGCGCCCGTTGGTCCAGTCGGCCCTTGAGGTCCGGTAGCGCCATCAGCGCCCGTTGGTCCAGTCGGCCCTTGGGGTCCGGTGGCGCCATCGGCGCCCGTTGGTCCAGTCGGCCCTTGAGGTCCTGTAGGGCCGTCCGCGCCCGTTGTTCCAGTCGGCCCTTGGGGTCCGGTGGCGCCATCAGCGCCAGTTGACCCGGTCGCTCCTTGAGGTCCGGTAGCACCGTCTGCGCCAGTTGGTCCCGTTGGTCCTTGAGGTCCAGTGACCCCGTCCGCTCCGGTTGGTCCAGTTGGCCCTTGAGGTCCGGTAGCGCCATTGGTGCCGGTTGGCCCCGTCGACCCTTGGGGTCCAGTTGCACCATCGACTCCGGTTGGTCCAGTCGGTCCTTGGGGTCCGGTAGTGCCATCGGCGCCAGTTGCTCCAGTTGCACCTTGAGGTCCCGTCGCCCCATCCGTACCAGTTGGCCCTGTCGGCCCTTGAGGTCCCGTTGGTCCTTGAGATCCGGTGACGCCATCGGCGCCCGTTGGTCCAGTCGGTCCTTGGGGTCCAGTGACCCCGTCCACGCCGGTTGGTCCAGTTGGCCCTTGAGGTCCAGTGGCGCCATCCGCGCCAGTAGGTCCAGTGGCTCCTTGAGGTCCAGTAGCGCCGTCCGCGCCAGTTGCTCCAGTCGGCCCTTGAGGTCCAGTGGCGCCATCGATGCCAGTTGCTCCAGTCGGCCCTTGAGGTCCAGTGGCGCCATCGATGCCAGTTGCTCCAGTTGCACCTTGAGGTCCCGTCGCCCCATCCGTACCAGTTGCTCCAGTCGGTCCTTGGGTTCCGGTGGCGCCGTCTGCGCCGGTTGGTCCCGTTGGTCCTTGAGGTCCAGTGACCCCGTCCGCTCCTGTTGCACCTTGCGGACCGGTTGCACCATCAGCGCCGGTTGGTCCAGTCGGCCCTTGGGGTCCGGTGACGCCGTCCGCGCCGGTTGGTCCAGTTGGCCCTTGGGGTCCAGTGACCCCGTCCACGCCGGTTGGTCCAGTTGGCCCTTGGGTTCCGGTAGCGCCGTCGATGCCAGTCGCTCCGGTCGGCCCTTGAGGTCCTGTAGCGCCGTCGATGCCAGTCGCTCCGGTCGCTCCTTGAGGTCCGGCAGCGCCGTCGGCACCAGTAGATCCAGTCGCTCCTTGAGTTCCGGTAGCGCCAACCGCGCCAGTTGCTCCAGTCGGTCCGGTGGCGCCGTCTGCGCCGGTTGGTCCAGTTGGCCCTTGAGGTCCAGTAGCGCCTTTTCGCCCTCGTTTTCCTCTTTTCCCATCTTTTCCGGGTGGTCCTGTTGGTCCGATAGACGAACAGGATTCTGGAAAATATTTTGTATGATTGCAGTTCATTTTCTTTTTTAAAGCTTGTCTTTTTTTCTTTTTTATTTGCAGGGAGTGTTCTTGATCTATAGAAGGGTTGTTTTTGTTTTTGGATTTATCCCAGTGATCACTCAAGAAGCCTTCCTCCCTTAGCCGAAGTTCATTTCAATATTTTATGAATGATGGTCAGCAGTAAGAAGTTTACTTTCGAAAAAAGTATATCTCTCGAGGAGAGTAAAGGGGGAGGAATAAACTAACTTGTACGTCTGTTCACTAGCGTTGGATTAATGCTCTCTGTATCTTCATAACTTTCTGTCATATATAAATTTGAACATAAAAAAATCCTTTGCAATAGATAGGAAAGGTAACAAGATCTGGTTCTAATGGCGCTTGAAAAGCAACACGCCTATCGAACCGCTGGAGGAATACGAAGTCTCTGAGGGCAGTCTGGTTCAGGCCGATTGGCGAGTGCGAATCGGCTCGTAGCAGAAGAAAATGAAGCATGAGCTGCGCATGATCCAGACGCAAGATTCAGCAGGTAATCTGCTCTTCCTGGCGACCAACCGCTTCGACTTAACCTGCGATGAAGTCAGTGAGATGCACCGCAGTTGCTGGGCTATTGAGATCTTCTTCAAGTGGATGAAACAGCACTTGCAGATCAAGCATCTCTGCGGCACAAGAGAACAAGCGGTACCGAACCAAGTCTGGATATCCCCTCATTGCGTTCTGCTTGCTCGCGCTGGTGAAGTTGGAAACGAAGGTCAAGCATAGCTTGTTGCAGCTTACACGCTGGCTAACCGAGTTGTTATGGCAATCGTATGGGAAGTGGCTCCTACAACTCAAGAAAAAGCCGTGCTGGACGTCCAAAGGGCCGACAACGAAAACAAGCCGAAAAATAATGGATATAACGCTAGACTTCTGTTAGAAGATGTAGTTAAAATACTATGTGTAAATAATGCCATTACCAAAAAAATGCTCCAAAAACACACAATTGTGTGAAATTGGAGACATTTATATCAAACTAATTGATAGTCTTCATTAGTACGTTTAAGAAGAGACACGGTTATAGTGGATTAAATAATATTAACTTTGGTTTTAGTGATCGTTTTAGTTGTGTTTGAATTTAAGCAATTTGATGCACTGACCAAACAATTCCTTGACCAGTTGCTCCGCCTAGATCAAGTGCGACTGTTAAACCATTTGCATTGTAAAACATTGCAATAGTATCACCTGCATCAAGATCAACATCGCCAGCTAAAGTTATAGTGCCATTTCCTAGAATTGCTCTTAAAGTGAGAACTAATGCTACATTTACATCAAGAACAGGGAATAAACCAGTAATAAGATCGATAGCACCGGGTGCAATTCGTTCTACTGTAAATGCAGGATCAATGCCAGCACCTAAGGAGATAGTAATTGCTGCAAGCGTTTGGTAGTTAATTGTTGCTGATATAGAGTATCTTCCAGTTGTTGGGACGGTATAAACCCCAGTCACAGCATTAAAGTTTGGACTTCCAAAATAAGGAGCAGTTACAGCCCAGTTAGTTATTTGTTGTGATGCTGCTACTCCTAGTGCTGTTGTAAAACCTGAGAATCCTTCGTCAGCAAAGTTTGGCCCCGTTGGTCCAGTAGGCCCTGTCGGTCCTTGCGGTCCTGTAGCGCCATCGGCGCCTGTCGGTCCTTGCGGTCCTGTAGCGCCATCGGCGCCTGTCGGTCCTTGCGGTCCTGTAGCGCCATCGGCGCCTGTCGGTCCTTGAGGTCCAGTAGCACCGTCCGCACCCGTTGCACCTTGCGGTCCAGTAGCGCCATCCGCGCCGGTCGGCCCTTGCGGTCCAGTAGCACCGTCCGCGCCCGTTGCACCTTGCGGTCCAGTAGCACCGTCCGCGCCCGTTGCACCTTGCGGTCCAGTAGCGCCATCCGCGCCCGTAGCCCCTTGAGGTCCAGTAGGCCCTGTCGGTCCTTGCGGTCCTGTAGCGCCATCGGCGCCTGTCGGTCCTTGCGGTCCGGTGGCACCGTCCACGCCCGTAGCCCCTTGCGGTCCAGTAGCCCCGTCAGCACCAGCAGGCCCCTGCGGTCCAGTTGCACCATCGGCACCCGTTGGTCCCTGCGGTCCGGTCGCGCCGTCCGCGCCCGTTGCACCTTGCGGTCCAGTAGCCCCGTCAGCACCAGCAGGCCCCTGCGGTCCAGTTGCACCATCGGCACCCGTTGGTCCCTGAGGTCCGGTCGCGCCGTCCGCGCCAGCAGGCCCTTGAGGTCCGGTAGTGCCATCAGCGCCCGTTGCACCTTGCGGTCCAGTAGCCCCGTCAGCACCAGCAGGCCCCTGCGGTCCAGTTGCACCATCGGCACCCGTTGGTCCCTGCGGTCCGGTCGCGCCGTCCGCGCCAGTAGGTCCTTGAGGTCCGGTCGCGCCGTCCGCGCCAGCAGGCCCTTGAGGTCCGGTCGCGCCATCCGCGCCAGTCGATCCAGCAGGCCCCTGAGGTCCGGTCGCGCCATCCGCGCCAGCAGGCCCTTGAGGTCCAGTAGCGCCATCCGCACCAGTCGATCCAGCCGGTCCTTGAGGTCCGGTCGCACCATCGGCGCCAGCAGGCCCTTGAGGTCCGGTCGCGCCATCCGCGCCAGCAGGCCCTTGAGGTCCAGTAGCGCCATCCGCACCAGTCGATCCAGTCGGTCCTTGAGGTCCGGTCGCACCATCTGTGCCAGCCGGTCCTTGAGGCCCGGTAGCTCCATCCGCGCCAGCCGGTCCTTGAGGTCCGGTCGCGCCGTCCGCGCCAGCCGGTCCTTGAGGTCCGGTCGCGCCGTCCGCGCCAGCAGGCCCTTGAGGTCCGGTAGCACCATCCGCACCAGTCGATCCAGCAGGCCCCTGAGGTCCGGTCGCACCATCGGCGCCAGCAGGCCCTTGAGGTCCGGTCGCGCCATCCGCGCCAGCAGGTCCTTGAGGTCCGGTCGCGCCGTCCGCGCCAGCAGGCCCTTGAGGTCCAGTAGCGCCATCGGAGCCCGTCGGTCCTTGAGGTCCGGTCGCGCCATCCGCGCCAGCAGGTCCTTGAGGTCCGGTCGCACCATCGGCGCCAGCAGGCCCCTGAGGTCCGGTCGCGCCGTTTGCGCCAGCCGGTCCTTGAGGTCCAGTGGCGCCGTCGGCCCCGGCAGGTCCTTGAGGTCCAGTCGCGCCATCAGCGCCGGCAGGCCCTTGAGGTCCGGTAGCGCCATCGGCCCCGGCAGGTCCTTGAGGTCCAGTAGCGCCGTCGGCCCCGGCAGGCCCTTGAGGTCCGGTAGCGCCGTCGGCCCCGGCAGGTCCTTGAGGTCCAGTGGCGCCGTCGGCCCCGGCAGGCCCTTGAGGTCCTGTAGCGCCGTCGGCCCCGGCAGGCCCTTGAGGTCCTGTAGCGCCGTCGGCCCCGGCAGGTCCTTGAGGTCCAGTGGCGCCGTCGGCCCCGGCAGGTCCTTGAGGTCCTGTAGCGCCGTCTTCCCCCGTAGCACCCGTAGCACCCGTAGGTCCAGTAGGTCCAGTAGGTCCTATTAAGTCATCGGAAAGTTCAATACTTACGATTGCGCTGCCTTCAGTAACTTCAATGTCAAGCGTCTGAGATTCAAAGATTAGGTCGTCACCTAGATAAATTGGAGCAGAGCCAGAATCTCCTACAACATTAAACAACATCCCGCCATCGAATGTTCCAGTCGCACCGGTGGCTCCTGTAGCGCCAGTCGCTCCTGTAGCGCCGCTTCGACCTCTCCGGCCTCTATCTCCGTCTTCACCTTGAGGTCCAGTCGCGCCAGCAGGTCCCGTTGATCCTGTTGGACCTTTACAGTAGCAAATGTCTTTACAGCCGCAAGAATGGTAATATGAATGATTCGGTTTGGAACTGGATGGAGATTTGCGCGGTGTTTTTTTACATGGCTTGTGATGGGGGGATTTCGGCGAGTGGGTAGATTTCTGCTTTTTTGCTGATTTTTTTAGCAGCATTTTCTTTTGTTTCTTTTTACTAGAGTGGTTACCCAGTGGAAGCACCTCCTTATTGAAAACTCATATATACTACGAGAATCTATTTTTTCTTGTATGTGTGTTTGGTAGGTGGCTGAGTATTTCAACAAAAATGTACATCTCCCTATTATGTCTTCATCTAAACAAGCGGAAAGAAGCAGATTAGGCGAGTGACCTAATCTGCTTGGCATTATAGACTTTGGTTGTTAATCAATTGTAATTCCCGCACTGGCGTATCCTTCTATTACATTTATTAGTGAGACGCCTGTTGCTGTGGACGAGAACACCATGAGCAATCGTGTACCCGCCGTCACTGGAATGGAAAGTCCTGACAGTATATTGTCGCTTATAGCGCCTATAGCCAGCACTCCAGTTAAAGGAGGAGCCAGAGATACAGCTGTACCTGCAATCGGGGTGAACGTATTGTCTGGTGTAGTCGAGCTATATAATTGTGCAGTAATTGTGAGGGTCGATCCTACAAGTGCTAAAGCTGCAGTTGTACTGAAGTAAGCGGCTATTGAAGTGATTGTGCCGTCACGAGGAACGGAGAATGCAAAGTTCAGCAGTGTTCCTGCAGCACCAGTAAGGTCAATTGAAGCGCCCAGTACGCCCAGTGTTGGTCCACTCATTCCGAAACCGACTAATCCTGCCGTTCCCGCCAGCCCGCCAGCTATTGTTGTGATTGATACTGGTAGACCGGATGAGAAAGGAATGACTGCTCCAGCTCCTGCCGCTCCGGTAGGTCCTGTCGGTCCCTGAGGTCCGGTAGCACCGTCAGCCCCGGCAGGTCCCTGAGGTCCAGTCGCGCCGTCGGCCCCTGCAGGTCCTTGAGGTCCAGTCGCGCCGTCGGCCCCTGCAGGTCCTTGAGGTCCAGTCGCGCCGTCGGCACCGGCAGGACCTTGAGGTCCAGTCGCGCCGTCCGCCCCGGCAGGCCCTTGAGGTCCGGTAGCACCGTCAGCCCCTGCAGGTCCTTGAGGTCCAGTCGCGCCGTCAACCCCTGCAGGTCCTTGAGGTCCAGTCGCGCCGTCGGCCCCTGCAGGTCCTTGAGGTCCAGTCGCGCCGTCGGCCCCGGCAGGTCCCTGAGGTCCGGTAGCACCGTCGGCCCCGGCAGGTCCTTGAGGTCCGGTAGCACCGTCCGCGCCATCCGCGCCAGCAGGCCCTTGAGGTCCAGTCGCGCCGTCCGCGCCGGCAGGCCCTTGGGGTCCAGTCGCGCCGTCCGCGCCAGCAGGCCCTTGAGGTCCAGTCGCGCCGTCCGCGCCGGCAGGCCCTTGGGGTCCAGTCGCGCCGTCCGCGCCAGCAGGCCCTTGAGGTCCAGTCGCGCCGTCCGCGCCGGCAGGTCCTTGAGGTCCGGTAGCTCCGTCGGCCCCGGCAGGTCCTTGAGGTCCGGTAGCACCGTCAGCCCCGGCAGGCCCTTGAGGTCCGGTAGCACCGTCAGCCCCTGCAGGTCCTTGAGGTCCGGTAGCACCGTCGGCCCCGGCAGGTCCTTGAGGTCCGGTAGCACCGTCAGCCCCGGCAGGCCCTTGAGGTCCAGTGGCTCCGTCCGTGCCGGCAGGCCCTTGAGGTCCAGTGGCCCCGTCGGCCCCGGCAGGTCCCTGAGGTCCAGTGGCGCCGTCGGCCCCGGCAGGTCCTTGAGCGCCGGTAGCACCATCCGCGCCAGCAGGTCCTTGAGGTCCAGTGGCCCCATCAGCCCCGGCAGGTCCTTGAGGTCCAGTGGCGCCGTCGGCCCCGGCAGGTCCCTGAGGTCCAGTGGCTCCGTCCGCGCCGGCAGGCCCTTGAGGTCCAGTCGGTCCTTGAGGTCCGGTCGGCCCGGGAGGTCCTCCGGAAGGTCCAGTCGGTCCTTGAGGTCCAGTCGCGCCATCCGCGCCAGCGGGTCCCTGAGGTCCAGTCGCGCCATCCGCACCAGCAGGTCCCTGAGGTCCAGTGGCCCCGTCGGCCCCAGCAGGTCCCTGAGCGCCGGTAGCGCCGTCCGCACCAGCAGGTCCCTGAGGTCCAGTGGCCCCGTCGGTCCCAGCAGGTCCCTGAGCGCCGGTAGCGCCGTCCGCGCCAGCAGGTCCCTGAGGTCCAGTAGCGCCGTCTATGCCGGCAGGCCCTTGAGGTCCGGCAGGTCCTTGAGCGCCGGTAGCGCCGTCCGCGCCAGCAGGTCCCTGAGGTCCAGTAGCGCCGTCTATGCCGGCAGGCCCTTGAGGTCCGGCAGGTCCTT
Source organism: Paenibacillus sp. J5C2022 (assembly GCF_025567625.1). Lineage (GTDB taxonomy): Bacteria > Bacillota > Bacilli > Paenibacillales > Paenibacillaceae > Pristimantibacillus. The sequence goes on from NZ_JAOQJC010000036.1 coordinate 7,745, forward strand.
GAGCGCCGGTCGAACCGTCTGCGCCAGCAGGCCCTTGAGGTCCAACAGGTCCTGCTGCCCCTGTAGCTCCAGTCGGCCCTTCTTCCCCTTCATGACCTCGTTTTCCCCGTTTTCCCCGTTTTCCTTGTTTTCCCTGTGGTCCAGTTGCTCCTGTAGCCCCGGTAGGTCCGGTCGGGCCAATACAAGCCGGAGGACACAAGGGCTTTCTGCATCTGCATGGACCATGACATCCGCAGCGCCGCCGGTGAATTACCTTAATCTTACGTGTCCGTGCTGTATTTTTTTTGGTGCGAACGTGAGCCCGCTTGACGACACAGGCCCTTCTCTTCGACGATTTTTTGTACAGTATGCGAACGATCCGTTTCTTCCTCTTGTTATTTCCCAATATGGAACACCTCCTTATTCGTGCTGCTTTATTATACGAGCGCAAAATGAGAAGGGACTGTGCGAATGAAGGGTGTCAACTGTCATTCATGGAACAAACACTGTACGAATGCTCATACTCCTAATCTGTTCACTATAAGAGAACTGCTGTTCACCAACGATCCGTCGATGGCAGGGGACAGGGTGGTGGTCGTCATACCGTTATTAATTACTGCGAAGGTATCTCCGGCATTGAATCTTCTAATCGTGAAACCTGAAGAGGACTGCGGTCCTGCATCCGTATTGATCGTGCCGGCAGTAGAGCCGGCAATGAGCGGTCCGCTGTTCAATCGAATGCCGAAGTTAGCGCTCTGTCCGCCGCCTGTAATGACCACATAAGAGATGGAGTAAACTCCGGCTTGCTGAATTGTAATTACGCCGTTTGCATTGGTGAATGAAGCAACCGGCTCCATAAAATCGTTAATGAAGGGTATCGGCTGGAGAGAGGCAAGCGAGCTGTCTCCCGTATGGCTGAAATGCGCAGCAACCGCTGCTGGAGGCGAACCGGTGGCACCAGTCGCACCAGTTGCGCCAGTCGGCCCCATTGGTCCTGTCGGTCCAGGAGAGCCAGTCTCGCCAGTCTCGCCAATTACACCCTGAGGTCCCTGCGCGCCTTGCGGTCCCTGCGGCCCTTGCAGACCCGGGGGCCCCTGCATCCCGGCTTCGCCTTGCGCGCCTTGCGGACCTACAGGTCCTTGAGGGCCTTCAGGTCCTTGCGTGCCAGTCTCGCCAGTCGCTCCAGTCGGGCCTGTCGTTCCTTGCGGTCCTCTGGCGCCTTGCGGCCCTTGCGGACCCTGGGAGCCTTGCGGTCCCGCTGGACCTTGCGGTCCGGCGGGGCCTATATCTCCCTGAGGTCCGGATTCTCCCTGAATCCCTTGAGGTCCAGCCGGTCCAACCGGTCCCTGTGCGCCTGCTGGTCCTTGAGGACCTTCCGGCCCCTGTACGCCTTGCGGTCCCTGTGGTCCTATTTGTCCCGGCGGTCCGGGAGGGCCGGGGAGGCCGGGAAAGCCTTGAGGCCCTTGCGGTCCCTGCGGCCCGGCAGGGCCAGGAGGGCCTCCGGAAGGACCGGTCACCCCAGTTACTCCAGTCGCACCAGGGGCTCCGGTTGCACCAGTTGCACCAGTTGAGCCAGTTGCACCGGTTGAACCAGTTGCACCGGTCGCGCCAGTGGATCCAGGCTCGCCTCTCCGGCCTCTCTTGCCGCGATCGCCGCGCTTTCCACGCTCGCCAGTTGCACCTGTAACTCCCTCGGGACCGGCCGGGCCAACTGGACCGAGGATATCCTCTGTAAATGAATCGAATGATCGGTTGCGAGATGATTCGACGATAATGCGCTCTTTTTTGGCAGGGGACCGTTTCCGACGGGATGACGCAGGTTTGAATGCTTTGATGGAAACAGGGCGGCTGCGAATTGTGCGGCCATGCTTCCGACGACGGTTGGACTTAACCAAACTAGGCACCTCCTCCATAATTTCTATATCATACGGGCGAATGTTCCGTCCTGACTGGGTGCGGCAGGGGTTATTGGGTGGGCAAAGCCCCATTTTATACAAAATGGGCGATGGTTCCGTGTTGACACTTGAAATGAGAATGGTTATCATTAATGAGTAGTTGAGAATCATTTTCACATATCCCTAACCTGATCGAACGACGAGAGAGGCTTGTTGGAGGAATTCATTTATATAGAAAGAAAGGTGACTTGTCATGCGAACGGAGACGAAAAAGCCTTGGAATTGGCTCTTGTTTCCATTCTCTTCAGTGAAAGCCGGCGACAGCGGCTTATTCGCCGCATCCTACGGATACGGAGTATACGAGATGGATAGCAATGCCAACTGGGGCAAGCTGAATGAAGGCATGCCGGACGGAACGAATATCTATCGGCTTCAGTTGCAGCACGACCACTTGCATGCGTGCAGCAGTAAAGGTTTATTTCAATGGAAAGACAATCGTTGGGAAGAAGCCGGTATTACATTGCCGTGCCATCAATACCGAAGAATCGGGGGGAGCAGCTATGCATCGACCAGCGACGGATTGTGGATGAAGACGGGCAGCAATTGGAATCTTCTCGCATGTGCGGGCAAGTGCATCTACGACTTCATCAATCTGCCTCAATATGTCATTGTGGCGCATAACACCGGAGTATCGATTTACGACCGGTTCATGGACGAGTGGAGCGAGTTCGAATTGAACAGAGCCGTTACAAGCTTAACGGTGTTCAGAGGTCATCTGATTGGGGCAAGTGATCGGGGAGAACTGTTGGTTGGCGACAAGAGAGGGAAGTTTCAACGGATTGCATATGGAGGAATGCACATTTTCTCCGTCGTTGCCATAGACAAGGACATTTATGTCTGCACAGATCGCGGGTTGTACCGTCTAGCCTATGTGGTGAATCATTTGACACTGCTATCTATAAAGCTTGGCTTTCCTGTCACCGACGTTGACATTATGGACGGTCAGCTTTATATGGCCACATTGTTTCAAGGCATTCAGAGAATGGAACTCTCATCTCTGTAAGCCTTCAATATTTCCAATAGACAAAGAATGGGCAATCAAGTAACATGTCTTTAACTGATTGATAGCAACCCTGTGTGGAGGCTATATATCGAGGAGAGATCAGCTTGTCAGACGAATTATTGCTCACATTTCGTTCACCGCCATTGCCATTCTTTGTCGAGTCTAACAGAATCACCTACAAGCCGGGGGAAGAGCATCCGAACCGGACCAATCTCGGCGTATTCGATCTGCTATTCGTGAATGAGGGAACGCTGTATGTAGCGGAAGATAACCACCGATGGGCGCTGGAGCCGGGAGACGTGCTTATTCTAAGGCCGGACCGCTGGCATTATGCGTATCAGCCCTGCACGGAGGAGACCGTGTTCGATTGGCTTCACTTCCAGACGGTAGGCGCTTGGGAAGAGACGGAGAATCAACAGCAAGGCACGCTGCGGGGGGACTATTACACCTATGCGATCCGCCTCCCCAAGCGCATGAGGCTAACTTATCCCGATGAGGCGAAGCAGATCTTCTCACAGCTGCATGAAGCGGCGAAGAACTGCTCGCATGGCGCCTTCTGGGATCGTCAGCAACGATTTCTGCACTTGTTGCAAATGCTGGATGAAGGATGGCGATCGGATGCGGCGAAAGCTTCCGTATCGGTAGCGGAACGTGCTGCCGCTTACTTGAAGCTGAATTACCGCAGCGTTATTACCAATTCCATGCTTAGCGACGTGCTGGAGCTTCATATTAATTACATTACCCGCTGCATGACGGAAGTATTCGGCTGCACGCCGCAGCAATACCTGCTCTATTATCGATTGGATCAGGCGAAGTTGCTGCTGATCAAGACCGATTGGAATATCGCGCGCATTGCGGAAGAGACGGGATTTCGTCAGACGCCCCATTTCTCCAGGCTGTTCGCGTCGCATACCGGCATGCCGCCTCTGAAGTTCCGCAAGCGGTTTACAACGTAATCTTCGGTTCGAATTTGTAATCGTTCCTCCGGTTCATCCGATCGACTTAAGCTTTTTCACTTTTTCGTGCATATTTTTTCGCCAACTAACAAAAACTGGATTCAATTGCGCAAGCTAATGCAAAGGAGCGACAGCGATGATTGAACGGTTTTCGTTAACGGCGGAGATTGGACAGATTATGGAAAAGTTCGATGTACGAAAAGTGATGGACGGTTATGCCAACCGGTATAATATAGCGCCGACGCAAAGCTTGTCGATCGTCATGAACGACCGGCACAATGTGCGGGTGGTCGCAGAATCCAGATGGGGCCTCTTCCCGTTCTGGGCGAAGGATTCTGTCAATGCGGATCATGAGAGGCTGGGGGAGAAGCCATTCCTTCACCGGATGCTGAAGCGGCAGCGCTGCATCGTGCCTTGCAGCGGTTTCTATGGTCAGAAGCAATTCGGCCAGGAGCGGGACCCCCGGGCAATGCATACGATCGTGAAAGGCAGACCGCTGTTCGGCGTAGCCGGCATCTATGACTGCTGGCGCAACGCCAGCGGCCAGGAGGTGAGAGCCTTCACTATGCTTACTGCAGCGGCTTCCGGAGCCATGTCGACTTGGCAGTCCCGGGTACCGATCGTGCTGGACGAAGAAGGCGTAGAGGCATGGCTTGATTCTGCAGTGACGGAGGTAACCGTGCTGCGAAGACATTTGGAAGGGCTGGACGGACATCTGATGCGTTCCTATCCTGTGACGAATCAAGTGCGCAACGATCAATATGAATCTCCCGATTGCATTCGCGAGATAGCGATCGATTACGCATAATCGATCGCATGTAACAAGAGCTCTATAATCGCAGGGAGCTCTTTTGGATTGTCAGGCTGCATAGGGTGACAGCGCCCCGGGAAAGGTATAAAGGAGTGCTTTTCTACCAAGGAAGGAGGTGCAGGAATGAAAGTGTCCAAAGTGGTCTGGGCCATTGCCATACTCTCGCTCTTGCTTGCAATCGCTGCCTGCGGAGGCAACAATAAGGCAAATAACGGCGCGGGAACCAATACCGGAGAACAGAACGGCGCCGCCGTGGATGCGGCCGAAGCGGAAGCGGTCTACAAGCAAAATTGCGTTGGCTGCCATGCGGTCGATTTGGCCGGCAAAGCGGGGCCGAACTTGCAGAAGGTCGGCGCAAAGCTGACGACCGAGCAAATTCATACCCGAATCAGCAACGGCGGTGGCGGTATGCCTGCTTACAAGGATCAGCTAAGCAAGGATGAGATCGATGCGCTGACCAATTGGCTGGCTGCCAAAAAATAAAGGATGACGGGCTGCTCTTTCTATTGAGAAGGGGCAGTTTTTTTACATTATTAGAATTTATAAGTTCCGGGGTCCCCGCAAAGTAATTGGGTAAGCTTCGAAGAGAAGCCCCACTTTGTGGGGTTATTTTATGCGCTTATAAGCGAATTGCCGGTTACCGTTCAATTATCCTTATAGACAAAAAATGACTATATTTATTGACCATGGAAGGGTACTGTGGTAGTTTTATTAACAGTAACTTAAATCAGGGTGGAAAACTAGGAATTGAACTGATTGCTCATAGGATGGGGTGGAGACGGATGCGACTTGAAGTGACGAACAGTCCGTTTACGGAAAAGCAGGCAGAGCTGATTAACCAGCTGCTGCCTACATTGACGGAGACGCAAATTTATTGGCTTAATGGTTATTTGAGCTTCTATCGGGGAAGGGCGGCGCAGGCGGAATCACTGGCGGAGGGCGCTTCGCAGCAGGCGGCCGCAGTAGCGATTGAGCCAGCGGTAAGTGACGCTGTACAGCAGCAACTGCCTGCCGAGGCAACAGTGTTATTCGGCTCGCAGACGGGCAATTCCCAACGGCTTGCTGGCAAGCTGGCGGATAAGCTGAAGGAACTGGGCATTGCGGTTACGTTGTCGGCGATGAACGCTTATAAGACGAATGGCTTGAAGAAGGCGACGCATCTTTTTATTGTGGCCAGTACGCACGGGGAAGGCGATCCGCCGGATAATGCGCTTACCTTCCACGAATTCCTGTACAGCAAGCGGGCGCCTAAGCTGACCGAGCTGCAATATGCGGTATTGTCGTTGGGAGACAGCTCGTATGAGTTCTTCTGCAAGACGGGACAGGACTTCGATCAGCGTCTTGAGGAATTGGGAGCGAAGCGGCTGACCGATCGCGTCGATTGCGACCTTGACTTCGAGGAGCCTGCCGCGGACTGGATGACGAATGTCGTGAATGCGCTTCAAGGAGACGGAGCAGCTGCACAGCAGACAGAGGGAAGCGCGGCTCCGTTAGCGAATGTCAGTGGCGCTACTTCCCCTGTAGATCAGGAGACGACATATTCCCGTACCACGCCTTTCCAGGCCGAAGTGTTGACGAATCTGAATCTGAATGGCCGCGGCTCGGACCGGGAGACGAGACATCTGGAGTTGTCGCTTGAGGACTCCGGACTAACGTATGAGCCGGGCGATTGCGTGGGTATCTATCCGCAGAATAGTCCCGAGCTGGTGACAGCGATTCTGAACAAGATGAACTGGAATGCGTACGATCCCGTTGTCGTAGGCAAGGCGGGAGAGGAAGTCGACTTGTACGATGCTCTGCTGAAGCATGTGGAGATCACGGTATTGACCAAGCCGCTGCTTGAGAAGGCTCAGACATACTCCGAATGTGGCGATCTGGCCCAGTTGCTGCAGGCTGAGAACAAGAATGAGCTGAGAAGCTATGTGAAAGGGCGGGACGTGCTGGACCTGCTGACGGACTTCGCTCCTTGGCGACTGACGGCAGCAGAATTCGTTGCGTTGCTCCGGAAGCTGCCGCCGCGTCTCTACTCCATCGCATGCAGCAATCGGGCCAATCCGGACGAGGTGCATGTGACGATCCGCAAGGTGCAATACGATGCGCACGGCCGCAAGCGGGACGGCGTATGCTCCGTTCATGTGTCAGAGCGTCTCGAGGAAGGAGAGACGCTTCCGATCTTCATCCAGCATAATCCGGGCTTCAAGCTTCCGACCAATCCGGATACTCCGATTATTATGGTCGGGCCGGGTACGGGGGTGGCGCCATTCCGGGCGTTCCTGGAGGAGAGAGAAGAGCTGGGAGCGGAAGGGAAGAGCTGGCTGTTCTACGGTGATCGCCGCTTTGTCACCGACTTCCTGTACCAGACGGATTGGCAGCGGATGCTTAAGGATGGCGTGTTGACGAAGCTGGAAGTCGCCTTCTCGCGGGATACAGAGGAGAAGGTGTATGTGCAGCATCGGATGCTGGAGCATGCTGTGGAGCTGTACGGCTGGCTCCAGGAAGGCGCCCATATCTATGTATGCGGCGACGAGAAGCATATGGCTCATGATGTGCATGATGCGCTACTGACCATTGTCCAAGAGCAGGGCGGAAGAAGCCGGGAAGAAGCCGCAGAGTATGTGAACGAACTCATTGCGCACAATCGTTATCAGCGAGACGTGTATTGAATACAATTGAGCGGATAGCCGCAGGCGGAAGTCAAGGAGAGGGGCTGGACGATAATGGCGAAGGACAGAAAGGTTGAACCGGTGGGCGGACCGCCGAGCGATGTGGAAATATTGAAGCTGGAGAGCAATTACTTGCGGGGATCGCTTGTAGAGACGCTGGCCAACCGGATTACAGGCGGCATGTCGGAGCTGGACAATCGGCTGATGAAGTTCCACGGCAGCTATATGCAGGATGACAGGGACGTTCGCAATGAGCGTCAGAAGCAGAAGCTGGAGCCCGCATATCAATTCATGCTGCGCGTGGTCACGCCGGGCGGCGTGGCGACTCCGGAGCAATGGCTGGAGATCGACAAGCTTGCCCAGAAGTATGGGAACGGCAGCATCAAGCTGACGACTAGACAGGCGTTCCAGCTGCATGGCGTGCTGAAATGGAATTTGAAAGAAACGATCAAGACGATTAACGATGCCATGCTCACGACACTGGCGGCGTGCGGGGACGTCAGCCGGAATGTGATGTGCAATCCCAATCCCCATCAGTCCGATATACATGGCGAAGTATTCCAATGGTCGCAGCAGCTGACGAAGCATCTTGCGCCTCGTACGCCCGCCTATCACGAGATATGGCTGGACGGCGAGAAGGTGAATATGAATGAATTCCTTGCTTCGGAGGATAAGGAGACTGCCGTCACGGATACTTCCGCTACGGAGGTGGAACCGATCTATGGGAGAGTCTATCTGCCGCGCAAGTTCAAGATTGGCATCGCTGTGCCGCCATCCAATGATGTGGATGTGTTCTCCCAGGATGTTGGATTTATCGCAATTGTGGAGAAGGGAAAGCTGATCGGCTTCAATGTAGCTGTCGGAGGCGGCATGGGGATGACGCACGGCGATACCGCGACATACCCTCAGCTTGCAAGAGTGATTGGCTTCTGCGAGCCTGACCGTATTCTGGACGTGGCAGAGAAGGCCGTCACCATTCAGCGCGATTACGGCAATCGCTCCGTACGGAAGTATGCCCGGTTCAAATATACGATCGACCGCCATGGGCTGGATTGGTTCGTAGAAGAACTGCATGAGCGTCTGGGGTGGAAGCTGGAAGAGGCCCGTCCGTATCACTTCGACAACACGGGAGACCGTTATGGCTGGGTGAAAGGGAAGAACGGCAAGTGGCATTTCACCATGTACGTCTCCAGCGGGCGCATCGTCGATCAGGACAATCGGCTGTTGATGACAGGGCTGCGGGAAATCGCGAAGTTGCATACGGGCGATTTCCGCTTGACGGCCAATCAGAATCTGATGATAGCCGGCGTAAGCAGCAAGAAGAAGGCGAAGATCGAAGAGCTGCTGGAGCAATACGGCATCTCTGAAGGAAGCCATCATTCGGCCCTTCGCCGCAGCTCCTTGTCCTGCGTCGCTCTGCCGACATGCGGTCTTGCGATGGCGGAGGCGGAGCGTTACTTGCCGGATCTCATCGGCAAGCTGGAGCCGGTGCTGGAGGAGGCGGGCTTGCGCGATGAAGAGATCAACATCCGCATGACAGGCTGCCCGAACGGCTGCGCGCGGCCTGCGCTTGGCGAGATTGCGTTCATCGGCAAGTCGCCGGGCAAGTACAATATGTATATGGGAGCCGGCTTCTCCGGGAATCGGCTGAGCAAGCTGTACCGCGAGAACATCGGCGAGGAAGACATTATAGATACGCTGTCTCCGATTATTAAGCACTATGCGTCAGAGCGGGAGCAAGGCGAGCATTTCGGCGATTTTGTTATTCGAGCGGGCTATGTTAAAGCCGTGGAATCCGGGCTGGATTTCCACAGCTGATTAGGACAAGGACAAAGATCGAGATACGCAAGTGTTCCTGGCGGCGGCCGGGGATGCTTGCGTATTTTTTTATTGCAAACATAGAGAATACTCCTGGCTCTAAGCTGCCTTTCAATTTTCGACAATATAGCAATAAGAAAATTCGATTAATAAACAACGGCGGGCTGTAGGCGAAGTAGCCTCGGTTGGGAGTAGGAAAGTGTGTGAATGGCGGGCTGCAGGCGATGTAACCTCGGTTGGAGGTAGAAAAGTGTGCGAATGGTGAGCTGTAGGCGATGTGACCTCGGTTGGAGGTAGCAAAGTGTGCGAATGGTTGGCTGCAAGCGATGTAGCCTCGGTTGGAGGTAGCAAAGTGTGCGAATAGTTGGCTGCAAGCGATGTGACCTCGGTTGGAGGTAGAAAAGTGTACGAATGATGAGCTGCAGGCGATGTGACCCTGGTCGGAGAATATCGCAATACGAGTTAAACAAAGAAACATATTTGCAAACGACAGACAAGTTGCCTACAGCGTCATTTGCTATACTTGGGAGGTTAAATGCTATCTACTAATTATGTGAGAAGCGAGGCGGGAAACGATGGAAAAATCGACGATCGGCGCTCAATTGTACACGCTTAGAGATTATTGCAAGGATGAAGAGGGGTTGAAGCGAACGCTTCATAAAGTAAGGGAAATCGGATACGAGACGGTACAGGTATCGGGAATTGGCCCCATTGCACCCGAGGTGGTGAAGCGTGCCGCAGATGATGCGGGAGTCAGCATATGCGCTACCCATGTCAGCTTCGATGAGATTCGGGACAGCTTCGAGGCAACAGTGGAAAAGCATAAGCTGTGGGGGTGCAGCTACGTAGGTATAGGCGGCATACCGGTGCCATATCGCGAAGGGGAAGAGGGTTATGTCAGGTTCGCGCACGAGGCAAGCGAGCAGGCAAGGAAGCTGAAGGAGCAAGGCTTGCAGTTTATTTATCACAATCATGCATTTGAATATCAAAAGTATGCGGGGAGAACGGCGATGGATATTCTCCGTGAAGAGAGCGATCCCGGCGCCTTCGGGTTTGAGCTGGACACGTATTGGGTGCAGGCGGGCGGCGCCAATCCCGTTGAAGCAATCTATGGGGTGAAAGGGCGCATGGGCGTCATTCATCTGAAGGATATGGCCATTGTCGATAATAAGCAGGTGTTCGCTGAGATTGGTGAAGGGAACATGAATTTCCGTGAGATTCTGAAGGCTTGCCGCGAGACGGGAGTGGAGTGGTATGTCGTCGAGCAGGACGTATGTCCCGGCGATCCGTTCGAAAGTCTGGCCATCAGCTATCGTTATCTCAGCGGACTGGCGGAATAGGGTGAATAGTCGGCGCGGGCATAGCTCGCGCCGGCTTCTTCTAGCTCAGATTAGCGAGAAGCGAGAGAACCGGTAGAACCGAGTGCCTTTGTAGGTCATGGTTGTTTTCGTATAAAAGTGGCGTGAAGCACCCGGGTAGCAGGAGTTTTGTATGATTTTTCGTATAAAAGTGGCGTGAAGCGCCCAGGTAGCAGGAGTTTTGTATGATTTTTCGTATAAAAAGTGGCGAGAAGCACCCGGGTAGCAGGAGTTTTGTATGATTTTTCGTATAAAAGTGGCGAGAAGCACCCGGGTAGCAGGAGTTTTGTATGATTTTTCGTATAAAAGTGGCGAGAAGCACCCGGGTAGCAGGAGTTTTGTATGATTTTTCGTATAAAAGTGGCGTGAAGCACCCCGGTAGCAGGAGTTTTGTATGATTTTTCGTATAAAAGTGGCGTGAAGCACCCAGGTAGCAGGAGTTTTGTATGATTTTTCGTATAAAAGTGGCGTGAAGCACCGGGTAGCAGGAGTTTTGTATGATTTTTCGTATAAAAGTGGCGTGAAGCACCCGGGTAGTAGGAGTTTTGTATGATTTTTCGTATAAAAGTGGCGTGAAGCGCTCGGTGAGCATGAGATTTATACGATTAATCGTACAAACGTTGCCTCTTTGACTCGCGGGGAGGACGCTTTGTACGATATTTCGTTTTGGGCAGGAGGGTTCATACAATGCAAGACATGAAGGCGACCGACTCCGGTCGCCTTCATGTCGCTAATGATACACCGCATTAGTTATTTACTAGTTGAAGGAATCGGCGAGTTCGCGCGCGCCGCTGCTAAGTCCTCCTCCTTGCGCGGCAGGAGCAGCGTCAAGCTGACGAGCGTGACGAATACTGTCGCGCCCATATCCGACAGGATGGCGATCCATAACGTCAGCCAGCCGGGAATCGTCAGCAGGAGCGCGAAAATCTTCAAGCCCAGAGCGACGAAGATATTAAAGCGGATGATCCGGTTCACGCTGCGCGCCGTTCGGATGGCGCTTGGCAGCTTGCCCAGATGATCCTGCATTAGCACGATATCTGCAGTCTCGATCGCGCTGTCCGTGCCCTTGCCCATGGCGATTCCAAGCTGGGCGGACGCCAGCGCGGGCGCGTCGTTAATGCCGTCGCCGACCATGCCCACTTGGCCGTCTGCGGTCAGCTCCTTCACGCGGCGCACTTTATCCTCCGGAAGCAGTCCGCCTTCGAATGCGGATACGCCGACAGCGGCTGCCACCTTCTCGGCCGTTCGGGGGTGGTCGCCCGTCAGCATGACGGTACGCTTAATGCCCAGAGCGTGCAGAGCGGACATGACGGCTGCGCTCTCTTCCCTTATTTCATCCTGTATGCCGAATAAGCCAAGCACCTTATGCTCATCGGCTCCAATGACAATCGTGAGACCGTCCGCCTTCATCTCGTCGATCCGCGACTGCACATGGGCGGGTACGGCAAGATGAGCGATGCAAGACTCATTGCCGAGCCAGTAGCGCTGCCCGTCGATCAGGGCTTCCAGTCCTTTCCCTGTTACTGTCTGCAGCGAATCCGTCTTCTTCACAGCTGTGCCTCGGCTCAGCACTTCCTTCATAATCGCCTTCGCCAGAGGGTGGGAGGAGCCGTGCTCCATCGCTCCCGCCGCGGTCAAGAAGCGCTCTTCGTCATAGATTTCGAGCTGTGCGACATGCGGCTCGCCCTTGGTCAGCGTGCCGGTCTTGTCGAAGGCCAGCGTGTCGAGCTTGCCGAGCTGCTCCAGATAGACGCCGCCCTTCACCAGTATGCCGCCACGCGCATTGCGCGAGATGCCGGATACAATGGCGATCGGCGAGGCCAGTATAAGCGCGCAGGGGCAGCCGACGATGAGCACCGCCAGCCCTTGATACAGCCACGTCTGCCACTCCTGCTGCAACAGCAGGGGAGGCAGCACCGTAACTAGGGCGGAGATAACCATGATAACAGGGGTGTAGTATTGCGCGAAGCGGTTGATGAACAGCTCCGTCGGCGTCTTCGTCTCCTGCGCTTCGCGCACGAGATGGAGGATACGCGCCAGGGAGGAATCCTTGTAGGCCTTGTCGATCTCAATGTGCAGCAGTCCCTCGTTATTCACGCTCCCTCCGTAGACAGAGGAGCCCTCCTCCTTGTCGACGGGCATCGATTCGCCGGTAATCGCCGCTTCGTTCACGGAGCTCCTTCCCTCGATAATGGTGCCGTCGGACGGGATCTTGGTTCCGGGCTTGATGACGACGATATCTCCCGCCCGCAGCGTCTCGATGGGTACCACGACTTCCTGTCCCTTCACCAGGCGGACCGCTTCCTTCGGCGCGACTTGCAGCAGGGCTTCCATAGAACGGCGAGCCTTCTCCATGCCCTGCCCCTCCAGCCATTCGTTCAAGCCGAACAGGATGGCGACCAGCGTCGCTTCCTTCCATTCTCCTATCGCGACAGCCCCGATCAGCGCAACCGTCATGAGCGTATCCATCGTAAATTTCCATTTGAAAATATTGCGAAGCCCCTTCATGAACGTTACATAGCCGCTGAGCGCCATAGGGATGAGGTAGAGCGTCAGCCCGGCCCAAGGAGCCAATTCGTCGCTCCATAGAAGAGCTGCCGCATAAAGCGCGGCGGAGAAGGCAACGATAGCGAACATTCGCCTATGTCTTCCACCGTCTGCCGTACTGGGTGTCTCGTGTCCGGATTCGCCGGATTCGCCGCTCATGTCGAGCGAGGCGCCTTCTTCTTTCAATATCTTCTCCACCTCAGGCATCGAGACGGTTGAATGGACGGACAATATGCCGCTGTTGTAACTAAGTCGAGCGTCTTCTCCGCCTGGAAGCTTCTTAATTTCCTGCTCCATCTTCCCTGCGCAGTGCCCGCACGTCAATCCTTGCACGCGATATTCCTTCACGTCGGCGCTCATGGTGACAGTCACTCCTTACCAACATATGAATATTTGTTCATATAATATGTTTTTTATCGCAGGATGTCAAACCCAATTTTGATGGGGGGCTTCAATTAATCGTGAATTTTGAACAAATTGTGCGATTTCCCCCAAGGCGGCTATGGAGCAATGAGTCGTCATATGTTACGATTTGTACAGATACTAACTTTATTGAAGAGGTGGATCATGAACAAGAAGAAGAAAGGATCGCGCTCCTTCGTTGTCTATACAGCGATAGTAGTCGCATTAATCGTCGCATTATTCGCAGTGAACCAGCTTCAGGAGAAGAAGGAGAATACCGACAAGAAGATGGGCGAAGCGCCGTCCATCGAAGGCCAGCCGGTGATGGGAGACGAGAATGCGGCTGTGACGGTCGTGGAATTCGGAGACTTCAAGTGCCCGACATGCAAAGCTTGGGGCGAATCTCTGTGGCCGGAGCTGAAGAAGGAGTTCGTTGATACGGGCAAAGTGAAATTCTCGCATGTGAACGTGCTGTTCCACGGGGAAGAGTCACGCATGGCTTCGCTTGCCAGCGAGACGATCCTGCAGCTGCATCCGGACCAGTACTGGACGTTCCACAAGGCGCTGTACGACGCACAGCCGCAGAATCATGACGATACATGGGTATCCGAGGATAGCATGCTGGAGATTGCGAAGGCGGCCATACCGGAGCTGGACGAGCAGAAATTCCTCGACACAATCAAGGCGGATGCGACGGCGGACGCTGTCAATCAGGACATTTCGCTTGTGAATAAATTCAATGTGCAGTTGACGCCAACGATTATGGTGAACGATAAGATGATTGCCAATCCGCTTGACTACGCGGCCATCCAGGCGGCTATCGAGTCAGAGCTCAAGTAGGGGAGCGAACGAATGAGAAGGAACGCATTGAATCTGGCTTGGCTGGTGGCGGTAGTCGCCACGCTTGGCAGCTTGTATTTCAGTGAGGTCAGAGGGTTTATTCCATGCGAGATGTGCTGGTATCAGCGCATTCTGATGTACCCGCTCAGCATCATATTGGGCATTGCCGCCTTCCACGGCGAGCACTCCATTCGCAAGTATGCGCTGCCGTTGTCTATACTGGGCATTTTCGTCTCCACCTTTCATTATATGGAGCAGAAAATACCGGGTTTTGCCGCCATTAAGCCATGTGCGCAAGGCGTTCCTTGCGATGTCGCCTATATTAACTGGCTGGGATTCATTACTATACCGTTCCTGGCGCTGATCGGCTTTATTGTGATAACGGTGCTGCTGCTGATGGCCAGACCGACGGAGCAGGGGGAATAACGGCCATGCGGGGGAACATACTGCTGATCGAGGATGATGCCTCGATCAGCGAGATGGTGTCCGATTACTTGCAGAAGGAAGGCTATCATATTACGCTGGCGGAGAGCGGGACGGCTGCGCTGGAGCGATTCCGCGAAGGCGCGTACGATCTGGTGCTGCTGGATCTGATGCTTCCCGGCATAAGCGGGCTGGAGCTGCTTCAGCAGTTCCGCAGCACCAGCCGCGTGCCGATCCTCATTCTGTCCGCCAAGGATGGCGAGGTGGACAAGGCGCTTGGGCTGCGATTCGGCGCCGACGATTACATTGCCAAGCCGTTCTCCCTGCTGGAGCTCGCCGCACGTGTGGAGGCGTCGATTCGCAGGGCGACCCAATATGCGGCCGATGCGACGGCGGTCCGAGAGAGCGAAGGCGGAGAGACGGAAGCGCTCGTAGTAGGCGAGCTTCATGTCGATCCGCCTAATTTCTCCGTGAAGAAGCGGGGCGAGGAGCTGAAGCTGACGGCGAAGGAATTCAACATTCTGAAGCTGTTCGTGCAGCATCCGACGCGCGTCTATACGAAAGCGATGCTCTATGAGCTGGTATGGGGAGATTCCTACTACGGCGATGAGAATGTCATTAACGTGCATATGAGACGGCTGCGCGAGAAGATTGAGGATGATCCGTCCAATCCCCGTTATATCAAGACACTGTGGGGCATTGGCTATAAATTGGGGGAACAGTAGTATGACTTGGCTATGGATTGGCCCAAGTGTTGTACTGCTGTTTCTTTATGGGCGGGAATGGCTGCGCAACCGCCGGCTAAGCCGAAGCGTCACTTATATGACAGGGAAGCTTGACGAGATTGCGAAGAGGGGGGACGGCTCCGGGGAAAGGCTTCGACTGATTGCATCCGACAAGGAGCTGAGAGAGCTGCTGCGGGCGGTCAACGAGCTCCAGGAGAGAGCGAGGCGGTCGCAATCGGACTACAGGAAGACCGAGCAAGCGATGCGCAAAATGCTGGCGAACGTATCCCACGACCTGAAGACGCCGCTAACCGTCGTCATGGGGTATGCGGAGATGCTGCATCAGCAGGCGAATCTGACGGATGAGGAGCGCAGCCGCTTGCTTGGCAAGGTGCATGAGAAGACGTTGGAAGTGCTGACGCTGATGGAGCAGTTCTTCGATCTCGCCAAGCTGGAAGCGGAGGACAGCGTACTGGAGCTGAAGCGTCTGGAGGTGTCCGAGCTGTGCCGGCGCAGCATACTGGCTTATTACGAGCTGTTGACGTCGCGCGGCTTCACCGTCGATGTCGGCATTCCGGATGAGGCGGCCTATGTATACGGCAATGAAGAAGCGCTGCTTCGCATTCTGGACAATCTTATCTCCAATGCCGTTCGATACGGTGCGGACGGCAGCTATATCGGGCTGCTCGTCAAGCTGACGGGCGAAGAGGTGCGTATCGAGGTGACGGATCGCGGCAGAGGCATTCAGGAGTCCGATCTGGACCGGGTGTTCGAGCGGTTGTATACGCTGGACGATTCGCGCAACCGCAATTTCCAGGGGAGCGGGCTGGGGCTGACCATTACGAAGCGGCTGGCGGAGCGGATGAAGGGATGCATCGAGCTGGCCAGCGAGCCGGGGGTACAGACCACCTTCACCGTCGTTATTCCCCGGATGAAGGGGCTGCTTAAGAAATAAGTAAGATTCCCGAAACAAAAAAGAGAACGGTGGGCCTTACAATGGCAATATAGCGATGAAACAAAGGGAGGCCATAGCATGTCGGATGTCATTCGAACGAGGCTGATAAGTAAAACCTACGGATCGGCGGATGTGGTGAGCAACGTCACGATGCATATACAAAGCGGAGAAATCTACGGATTCCTGGGTCCTAACGGCGCCGGCAAATCCACGATTATGAAGATGCTTCTGAATCTGGTAAAGCCAACTGGCGGTGAAATTGAGCTGTTCGGGGAGCGTCTGCTGCCCGGCGACATTGAACCGTTGAAGCGGATCGGCCATATGATCGAGAATCCCATCTTCTATGAGAAGTTGACGGCGGAGCAGAATCTGGAGCTGCACGGCGAGTATATGGGCAGCTACAATAAGGCGATGATGAAGGAAGCGCTGGAGCTGGTACAGCTCCATGGCGTCGAGAACAAGCCGGTGAAGCAATTCTCGCTCGGGATGAAGCAGCGGCTGGGCATCGCCAGAGCGATATCGACCCGTCCGGAGCTGCTGCTGCTGGATGAGCCCATTAACGGTCTGGACCCGTCCGGCATTGCGGAGATGCGGACACTGTTCCGCAGGCTGCGCGATGAATACGGGATGACGCTGCTCATTTCCAGCCATATTTTATCCGAGATTGAACAGGTGGCCGACAAGATCGGGGTCATTAACCGCGGGCGGCTGGTGAAGGAAGTGACGATGGACGAGATTCGGGGATCGAGACCCGATTATGTGGAACTGACGACGCCGGACGTGCGGAAGGCTGTATATGTATTGGAGGAAACGCTCGGCATCCGCAACTTCAAGGTGATGGGCGAGCGCATGCTGCGCATCTATGACTGGAAGGGGACGCAGGAGGAGCTGTCCAAGGCGCTCATCATGAACGATGTGTCGATTACTTCCATCGACCGGAAGGCGCATACGTTGGAAGAATACTTCATCTCTCTGATTAAAGGGGGCGATCAGCATGCTGCATCTTATCAAGCTGGAGCTTAAGAAGGGCAAGATGATCAGTTATGTGTGGGGATCGCTCATCGCTTACGCGCTCATTGCGGCCTTCTTCTTCTTGATGTACTTTGTGGAGGCGCCCAGCGGGGATGAACCGGTATTTACCAGCTATGGGGATATGTTCAGTCTCGTCGATACGATCGGGCGTGCGACGTTCATCGTGTACGCTTCCGTCATGCTGTCCAAGCTGATCATCTCCGAATTCCGGGACAAGACGATGACGCTGATGTTCGCTTATCCCATTAGCCGCAAAAAGATCATATTCGCGAAGCTGGCGATGGTGTTCAGCTGGACGTTCGTGAATCTTATTATTCTCAATGTGTTGCTTGGAGCGCTGGTCGTCGCCGTGAACACAAATGTCGGTTATGTGGACGATGTGGTGACGACCGAGCTGCTGCAGAAGCAGGGCTTGAACGTGCTGATGCAATCGTTCGGCGCCGCAGGGATGAGTTTGCTGCCGCTTGCCTTCGGCATGCGTTCCAAATCGGTGGCCACGACCGTCGTCTCGTCCATCTTGATCGTCGCAGTTGTCGTCTCCAACAGCAACGGGTTCAGCTTGAGCCAAATTATCGCGGTGCCGTTATCGCTGGGTATATTGGGTATATTGCTTACTTATTTCTCCTTCCGCAAGGTAGATTACGTGGATGTATAATCGGGAAGCCGTCCTGTCACGATCGCAATGGCGATGCAGGACGGCTTTCTTCTGTTGCAGGCGCTCATAATTCCAGTTTCTCGCGAATAGACTGGTGGTAGCTAGAGGCTTGTCTCGATCTTGCCTTGAGCGAGAATTCGCAGGAAGAGGGATGCTGGCGATGATAGAGAGGAAACTGACGGAAGAGCGGATGAAGGGAACGGCCATTAAGGGGATAGGCACCGCAGTGCCGTTCGCCAGAATGGATCAGGAGGACACCTCCGCCAGATTGACGGAAGCATTGTCCCGCGCAGGCGAGCAGCATTCGGCGCGCTGGGCGAAGCGCATATTCAAGCAATGCGGGGTTCAGACCCGTTATACATGCGAGCCGAATCTGTTGGAGCCGGCAGAGACCTGCCGCTACTTCCCCAGCAAGGATTCGCAGGGGACTGTGCCGACGACGGCCGAGCGCATGTCGCTATACAAGGAGGCTTCCGTGCCGTTAGGCGTGGAAGCTGCGCGTTCCGCTCTGCAGGACAGCGGATTGGCTCCCGGCGATATTACGCATCTGATTACAGTCAGCTGCACGGGGCAGTTCCTGCCCGGCCTCGATGCGTCGCTCGTCTGGGAGCTGGGGCTGAGTACGAATGTGACGAGAATTCCGTTAACATTCCTTGGCTGTGCGGCGGGGTTGAAGGCGGTGTGCGTGGCCAGACAACTCATGGAAGGGCGATCGGACGCACATGCCTTAATCGTCTGCGTAGAGCTGTGCACGCTTCACATCCAGCCTTCGGGCGGCAAGGAAGAGCTGTACGGCGCTTCCTTCTTCGGCGATGGCGCCTCCGCTTGCGTAGTGGGCGAAGTGGATGCAGAGAGCGGGGATTGCTTCCTGCTGGGCAAGGAGCATACCGTGCTGCTGCCGGATTGCCGGGACGAGATGGTATGGGAAGTAGGCGATCGCGGCTTCGATCTCTACTTGTCTCCCTCGATCCCGGGGCTGATTGGCCGGATTATTCCTGGCGAGGTGGAGCGGCTGATCGGGGCGCAAGCTCAAGGCGCCGCCCTTCCCGAGCTGTGGGCGATTCATCCGGGAGGGAAGGGAATCGTGGACAACCTGCAGGACGTATTCCAACTGAGTGACGAGCAGACTTCTGCCAGTCGCTCTATTCTGCGTCATTACGGCAATATGTCTTCGGCTACAATTCTGTTCGTGCTTGCCGAGATGAGAAGGCAGCTTCGGTCGCACGACGCGCCGCAGCGGCGGAGCGGGCTGGCGCTCGCCTTCGGACCCGGCATTACGGCCGAGCTGCTGGAGATCTCATATGCTCCGGCTTCCGCTGATCGCAATGCTGCTGCCTCCGCCGATTGCCGGGAGGGCAGCTATGCTTGAGGGGCCATGGCTTCGCCATCGCGCCGAGGCCGATGAGCTGATGGATGATCTCGCAAGCGGGGGGGAGGAACTGCGGGAGGCCCATGCTCATCTTCGCAGATTGAACAAGCTGTTCGCCGCATCAGCGCCTACACTGTATGGCGTGAATCGGCTATGGCGGAAAGCCGGCTGTCCCGACGAGCTGTCCATACTGGATGTAGGCGCCGGATCGGGCGATGTGAATCGGCGATTGCTGGGCTGGGGCGCCGAGCATGGGGTACGAATGCGCATTATGCTATTGGATGTGACGGAAGAGGCATGCGAGGAAGCCGCTCTGTATTACAAGGACGAGCCTCGTGTGGAAGTAAGAAGGGGCGATGTGCTGAAGCTCCCTGGAGGCTGTGCCGATATCGTGACCGGTACGCAGTTCCTCCATCACTTCCAGGGCGAGCGGCTTCATGAAGTGGTCGGCAGCATGGTGCGTGCATCGCGTTATGGCGTGGTTATTAACGATATTCACCGGCACTGGCTGGCTTGGATTGCCGTATGGCTGGCTGCGCGCCTGCTGTCGCGCAACCGCTACATTCGTCATGACGGCCCGCTATCGGTGGCCAAGGGCTTCCGCTCCTCTGACTGGCATTCTCTTGAGAATGCGGCTGGGGAAGGGGAACTCCGCTATTGCTGGCGCCCCCTGTTCCGTTACGCAGTCATGATCCGGAAGGGCGGCGACGGTTATGCGGACGGATTATGACGCCTTGGTGCTCGGCGCCGGCGTAGCAGGCAGCAGTATGGCGGCGATGCTCGCGGCTCAAGGCTGGTCAACGGCGCTAATGGACAGGCAGCGTTTCCCCAAGCACAAGGTATGCGGGGAATTTCTGTCGCCGGAGTCGCGGCTGATGCTGTCGGCTATGGGGCTGACGGAGAAGGTGGAGTCGCTTGAGCCGCATGTCATCTCCCGTATTTCATTATTTCTGGCCAGGGGCGGGCCGATTGAGCTGCCTCTGCCGGGAACCGCTATCGGGGTTAGCCGGCATAGACTGGATGCAGCGCTGCAGCGACATGCCGCTGCGGAAGGGGCACTCCTTCTGCAAGGGGGGACTGTCACGGCTGTCATCCCCTATGAGCATGGCTATATTGTTCATGTGAGGCAAGGCGGAGAGGTGATCGAGGTCACGGCCCGCATCGTTGTGGCTGCCTGGGGCGCTGGCGGACAAGGGCGTCTATTTGGGCGATATGACAATCAAGTCGAAGGCGGAGGCAGGCGCAAGCAGCGTTCCGTCTTGGCGCATGAACGCAGCTCGGTTGGGGTGAAGTCGCATTTTGTATGGCCTCGAAGTACAGACTCGCCGGGTGATGCGGTGGAGCTGTACTTCTTCCCGGGAGGCTATCTGGGCATTAACGGAATCGAATGCGGACGATGCAATGTGGCGGCACTGCTGGACAGAGAGGACATCCCGCGAAGTCATACTACTGTTGAGGGAATGCTTAAGGAGGCTGCAAGCCGGAATGCCGCTTTGCAGAGACGAATGCGGGACGCTCAGCTTGTTCAGGGAACGGAAGCGGCAGTCGCCCCGGTTCGGATTGGCAAGCATCCCGCGCCATGGCGCAACATTCCCCATATTGGAGACGCCATTGGACGCATTCCTCCGCTATGCGGCGACGGCATGTCGATGGGCTTGCGATCGGCGCAGCTATGCGCTGCATACGCTCATCGCTATCTGGCGGGGGAATGGACGTATGAGCAATGGCGCATGGCGTATACCCGGGCAATCAGTTCGCAATTCAGCGGCCCGCTGAGGTGGGGCAAGGCTGTCGAAGGCATGCTGCGCCATCCGGCCGCTTCGCGGCTCCTTCCGGGATTGGCCAAGCTTGCTCCCCGGCTTGCATGCAAATTCGTAGAAGCTACCCGGCTGCGGATTTCGTCACTATCAGAGTAAATCGGTCCTTCTCATGGAAGCCGTCCTGTCATAATCGCTATGGCGATGTGCAGGGCGGCTTTCTGCTGTTGCGGGACTCTTTCTGACGAGCGAATGGAGGGCAATCGCTGTCAATGTACAATTATTCATAATGATTGTCCATTGCACATTGGTACTCGCTCGCGATGTGGTTCAGCTATGCAATTGTCTCTATACCGCTTCTCTTCCCGCTATGGTACATATAGGTCAGGTTCAGACTTTGTCATGGCTACATCCCAATATGGAACGGGAAAGGTGGAATGCCAGTGTTGACAGCAAAGCTGAGAAGAGGAATGGCAGGAGGAGTACTTGCGTGCGCGCTGTTTATGGGCTCGCATGGGGGCCAGCAAGCGCATGCCGCAACGAATGTCACAATCGATTGGAACGATGTGTTGCAGGAGATTGACGGCTTCGGCGTGTCGCAGGCGGATTGGTCGAATGCGATCTACGACTTGAATGAACCGGAGCGGAGTGAGGTGATGGATCACTTGTTCCGGGAGGACACCGGCATCGGTCTGTCGATCTTCAGAGGGGAATTGTTCGCAGCATTCAACCCGGCTCCAGGCCAGTACGACTTCGGTGCGCGTCCCGATCAAGTGTGGATTATGCAGCAAGCCGCAGCCAGAGGAGTAGATAAGATCATGACGACAACGTGGAGTCCTCCCGCCTGGATGAAGACGAATAATTCCACCACGAACGGCGGATTCCTGAAGACGGAGAATTACGAC
Organism: Paenibacillus sp. J5C2022; assembly: GCF_025567625.1. Classification (GTDB taxonomy): domain Bacteria; phylum Bacillota; class Bacilli; order Paenibacillales; family Paenibacillaceae; genus Pristimantibacillus. The sequence continues at coordinate 29,898 of NZ_JAOQJC010000036.1, forward strand.
GATTATGCGGCGCTGATGGCGAAATTCATTAAGGAGTACGAGCAGCAATACGGCATCGATCTGTATGCCGTCTCGATAGCGAACGAGCCCAATTCCATGACGTTCCTGTCCTGGGACTCCAGCGAATGGAATTCGACTCACTTCATGGTCTTTATTAAAAATCATCTGAAAGCAGCGATGATCGCAGAAGGCGTTCAGGATACGAAGGTGATCGCCGGCGAGTCCTCATGGTGGTCGGAGGATCTGATCAAGGATGCGCTGAACGATACCGGCTCGGAAGAGCGCATCGATATTGTGGCAGGGCATAATTATCCGATTCCGATCCTGAACGTGGAGATGCCGCCTGATCCGTTCGATACAGCGGTCTCCTACGGCAAGAAGGTATGGATGACGGAAGTGTCCCATGTGAACAATTATGACCCCGGCATCACTTCCGGACTGAAATTCGCCCGTCAGATGCATACGTTCCTGACCCGCACAGGCGTGAATGCGTGGCTGTACTGGACCGGCGCGATACCGGGCGACAACGATGAGGGCCTTATTAATGTGAATCTGAATGACAGCACATACAACTTGACCAAGAGGTTCTATGCAATCGGCAATTACAGCAAGTTCATCAGGCCGGGTTATGAGCGCATCGGCATGCCGGCCAATCCCAAGAGCGGGCTGTTCACCTCGGCTTACCGCAATCCGGCTACAGGCGAATTCACGATCGTCGCCATCAATGACAGCGATACGACAGCCGAGCTGAACATGACGCCAAGCGGCTTCGCGGCAGGCAGTCTCACCCCGTATACGACGAATGCGAGCGTAAGCCTTGCCGAAGGCAACCCCGTGCTGATGTCCGGCGGCAGCTTCGAGACGCTGATTCCTCCGCGCAGCGTAGTGACATTTGTCGGCCAGAACGGCTCCCCCGCCCCTGCTCCGCTCACGACGCTGACCGATCCGCTGGATAACTGGAATTATACAAGCTCGCATACTAGCGGTCTTATGCTGGATGCCACGAACAGCCAATACTTCAGCGGGGATACTTCGAGAGTGAAGCGGTCGGCTTCCGGAACGGAGAGCTTCATCTATGCGATACCCGATATGCGAGACTTCCGCGCAACATTATATCATTACAACAACTGGAATGGAGTCGCGTTCTATACGTCGCCGGACGGAGTGAGTTGGACGCCCGTCACGCATGTGAGTACGCCCGGCGTTCATATGGGCAGCCAGTGGTACAGGAAGATATACGCGCCTCAGCACCTGCTGCCGGCAGGGAGCGGCTACTTGAAGGTCGAGCTGAGCGGTTCCGATTCATGGGAGAAGCAAGTGTCGCAGATGGTCATTGCGTCGGGATAGGTCTTTTGTTATAGTAGCAAAGCATATTTCAACGCTAAGCCCTTTCGATTCGGGGGCTTGGCGTTTTTTTTATTGTTATGGAAATGCTGCTCTAGTCCCAACTGTAGGCAACTAAGGTGGAATGGGAAGTGGCGCAGGGGCGGAACGGTTGCCACAGCGCTTAATTGGCTCGAAATGGGCGTATTTACTGGCTAACGGGTGCCTTGGAGCTTATGAAGCCCGGAAAATGCACTGTCGGGCATCACGGCGAGAAATAGGCTTCATGGCGCCCGTTACAGCAAAAAAGTGGGATTTGAGCTGCAATAAGCTCGATGACAACCGTAAAAGCGGCAAACGGAGCATTCGAAATCGAATGGAGCATCCGAAATCGAATGGAGCATCCGAAATCGAACGGCGAACGTAATGGCCGAAACGTGAACGGGGAAGCCTGTTACCCTGCAACCTTAAATGTGATTAGCAGGATCATATGTCTGAGGTGAAGGAAGGGAATATAGTGGAGAAAGTTAGCGTTGCATGATGGATTTCAATTCAGAGCATGCTAGATGTGAAGCGTCTAATCGCATGATGCGGTGTGGCGCTTTTTTTCTTTTTAAAAAAGTTCAACAACATACTTGACGATAGTTGTATTTGAATATATACTTAATTACAAATAGTAAGTAACATTAAATTTAGGTTTGAGGTGATGAATCGTGTCGGCTAAGCTGCATCCCGGAATTGCGTTGGGCGAGGTTGAACTGAGGGTAAGCGATCTGCAGCGCTCAATTCAATTCTATAAGGACATTATCGGTCTTCAGGTGTTGCAACAGGATGCGGACAGTGTCCGGCTGACGGCAGATGGCCGGAAAACGTTAGTCGTATTGCAAGCCGTTCCGAACGCAACCGTAACGCCTCCCAGATCGTTCAGCGGCTTGTATCACTTCGCCATATTGCTGCCTGACCGGAAGCATCTCGCGGTGACGGCGCGGCATCTGATGGAGCGAGGCGTCGCCATTGGCCAGGCGGATCATGCCGTTAGCGAGGCGCTGTACTTGTCGGACCCGGATCACAACGGCATTGAAATTTATCGCGACAGGCCGAGATCCGAATGGAAATATGACGATCAAGGCGGTCTGAAGATGGGTACGGATCCGATTCATTGGGAAAGCTTATTGGAAGAGGCGAATGGGCAACAGTGGGAAGGACTTCCTTCCGGCACGACGATCGGCCATGTCCATCTTCATGTGGGAGATATGGCTGAGGCGCGACGCTACTTCTGTGACGCAGTTGGCTTTTCCGTAGAAGCGGACATGATGAGAAGCATGGGTGCTCTGTTCGTTGCGGCGGGCGGCTACCATCACCATCTCGGATTGAATATTTGGGCAGGCGTGCATGCACCGCCTGTTCCGGACCATGCGACGGGCATTTCTTCCTTTACGATTTTGTTCCCGGATGATGCGGCGCTGAAGGAAACCGTCGAGCGGTTGCAGCGCATGGATGTCCATGTGGAGCCGTTCGGGGACGGGGACGGTTGGATGGCAAGCAGCCCATGGCGTATCGCGATCAAGTTATCCGTACAATAATACATTTTGATGGAGGGATTTTTAGTAATGGAGAAGCAAAAAGATTTTTACACAGCGGTAGAAGGAAGACGTTCGATATACGCGATTAGCAATGAGCAGGTTATCTCGGATGAGAAGCTTCATGAAATCATTAATCATGCCGTCAAGCATACGCCATCTGCGTTCAACTCGCAGACCGCTCGCGTCGTAGTTCTGCTGGGCGACCATCACAAGAAGTTGTGGAGCATGACAACGGATGCGTTGAAGGCAATTGTGCCTGCGGATAATTTCGAATCGACACAGCAGAAGATGGATATGTTCGGTGCGGGATACGGCACAGTGCTGTTCTTCGAGGACGAGGATGTCGTGAAGGGATTGCAGGAGCAGTTCGCTCTCTATGCCGACAACTTCCCGATCTGGTCGCAGCAATCCAGCGGCATGCATCAATTCGTGGTGTGGACGGCTCTGGAGCTGGAGGGCTACGGCGCAACGCTGCAGCACTATAATCCACTCATTGACGATGCGGTGAAAGCGGAATGGAGCATCCCGGCCAACTGGAAGCTGATCGCGCAAATGCCTTTCGGCAAGCCGGTAGCGCCAGCTGGCGTGAAGGAATTCAAGCCGCTTGAAGATCGCGTGAAGTACTTTAAGTAAGCTGCTTCAGATTCGCATTGGCAGTTCTAAGGCTGCACATAGACCCTGCCGGATGAAGGAGGCGTTTCGTCTCTTCATCCGGGCAGGGTTTTTATTTTTAATGATATAAATTATAAAGTTCAAGTTGAATAACAGAAGCAAGAGGAACGACTTGTGCGAGCTGAAATAGTGTAGGAATCCTACACTAGAGTGCCGAAAAGGGGCTTGCGAGCTGAAATAGTGTATGAATCCTACACTGGAGCGCCGAAAAGGGGCTTGCGAGCTGAAATAGTGTAGGAATCCTACACTAGAGTGCCGAGAAGGGGCTTGCGAGCTGAAATAGTGTAGGAATCCTACACTAGAGTGCCGAGAAGGGGCTTGCGAGCTGAAATAGTGTAGGAATCCTACACTAGAGTGCCGAAAAGGGGGCGTGCGCAGCAAGAGAGCGGGACGCCGCTAGGCGTTTTTCTTAATCCATTATGAGAAGGACTCTTCCGTACAGATAGATTTCATATGATAAGCAACCAAGTTTTCAATTTGCTCATAACTTACTCGTTTCGTATCCAGAAATGCGTGCAGCGCTATGCCATCAATGAGAGCGTATAACCGTTCTATCTCCAGTTCACAGTCAAGCTCAGGTCGTAGTACTCCTGACTCCTTCATGCTGCGAACCATACGTCCCACCAGATCCAGAATACCATCGTGCTGCGCGTCAAATACAGTGCCGTTGCTTCTATAATGGGCTGTGAATGCGAACCACACCTCCATTTCCGCCAGCTTGTTGTCATCTGTAGGCAATAGCTCCAGCAATATTCGCAGCACCTTTTGAAACAGCGGTATGTCTAAGTTGATCAGCTCCGTAACACGGGCAGTCGCTCGCTCCTTGACCAGCCTCATAGAGTAGTCGATCAGGTCATCTTGCGTTGAGAAATAATGTCGCAAAGCGCCAAGCGACAATCCCGATTCACGGGCAACATTTCGAACGGTCGCTCCTTTCATGCCCATCTGTCTTATGACACGTAAAGCCGCCTCGGCAATAAGTAATCTTCTTTGATCATGATCTACGATTTTCGTCATGTTTCCATTGTAGCAAAGCTTCCCCTTGCACACAATGAGATAATACAGTTGTATTATATTGGCGCAGGTGATATACTTTTCTCGATTAAAATAATACAGCTGTATTATGGGGGGTCTTATGAATTTTGTTGCCTGGATGATTGTCGCATGCGAGATTGCTTTCTGGGTTGTTATCGTAACAGGTTTGATAACACGGTACCTGCTGCGCAAGGAACGATTAGGATTCCTTCTGCTTGCGCTTACTCCACTAATTGATGTAGTCTTGCTTGCCATTACAGGCCTTGACCTGTATCGTGGTGCTGTTGCAACATCCGCGCATGCGATTTCTGCTGTATATATCGGTGTATCCATCGTGTTCGGCAAGAGCATAATTGCGTGGGCAGATGAACGATTCCGCTACTATATCGTCAAGCAAGGCGATAAACCGATGAGACGATATGGCTATGACTATGCGCGGCAATATTTGAAGAGCTGGCTTAAGCATGTTCTTGCCTACGCAATTGGCATAGCCTGTCTGTTCGGACTCACATACCTCGTTCAGGAGCCGGAAAGAAGTGCAGCGCTAACGAGTACGATACACTGGTGGACACGGATATTGGGCATCGATCTGTTAATCGCCATCGCCTATTTTATTTGGCCCAAAAAAGCGCCTGTCCATTGAAAACGGATGACTGCTGACACTTAATAGTGGTCCATCACAAATTACCTGAAGGGAATAGATGCGATATCGACTAGCCGATTATTTCCTGAAAGGACTGATTTTATGAGAAATTCAGCGTGTATGACTAAAGCGATGTATAGGATTGGCTATGCGGCAAGGTGGAGTATTACGATTATGATGGCGATCTCACTGCTTGGATGCAGCGGTTGGCCAGGGGACAGGAGCAGCTCCGCGACCAAAAGCGGTACCGTGAAGTACGTCATTGAGAGTGATGCACCTACTGCGGAACGTGTCTCTGTCAAATTGACAACACGTGACGGTACTGACTCGCGAGAAGAAGCCGACATAGCGCTTCCCTATATTCTTGAGCTCCCGGTTAACTATAATAAACCATTCAACTTCAAGTCCGCTGAAATTTCAGCGGCAGCATCCGCTTCGGCCAGTTTCATTACCTGCCGCATCTTCTACGATGACAACAAAATGGCCGAGAGTACTGCCAAAGGCAATGCTCCATCTGTAAGCTGCCAAGGCGACAAATGGCCCTTGCGCAAATAGGCGGCTTAACAGCTTAGCGCTTTGTTCACATTGTACGATTCCTACCCATAATCGCGAACCGAAAATAGCTTGAAAAGGGCGAAATATCGCCCCTGGCTGCAATTAAGCATATACGTACCATACACGAACGGCGGCATTGTAGGTTAGCTGGCCCGGTTGAATGGAGGGGCCGGCACCTTCCATAGCCATACTGGCTTTGAAGAGGACGGGAGGCGCAGAGTCCGTTAGCTCCTGAATTTGGCAGGGGATGGAGGATAATGACAAGCCTTGCGACTCCGCAATCGTCATTGCTTTCGCTTCTGCATTTTTCATAGCTGCCGCAAGGGCGCTTTGCTGCACTTGCTCGGTATCGCGGTTGACGAACGTAATGTCGGATACAGAGTTTGCTCCATTGGTAACAGCCTCGTCAATGACACGTCCTATCTGTTCCAGATCATCCAGTGTAATGCGCAACAGATGCGTTACTTTGTAGCCTGTGAATATTTGCTGTCCATCCTTGTAGTCGTATTGAGGCTGGATGGAGTAAGTAACCGTCTGAATTTGTTCTTGCGGTATGTGCTGTGCTTGCAATCCCTGTTGAATCGCCGCAATAGCGGCATCGTTTTTCTCTTGCAGTTCTTTGAGTGAATCGCCTTCTGTGACGGTACCTAGCACGATGACGGCTCTGTCGGGAGCTGCAGAAGCAATTCCTTCCCCCGTAACTTCAATGGTGAATGAGCGATCTCTCTCAAGAGTGCGGTCTGTATGTATGCTATTCGTCATAATCGTTCTCCCCTTCCAATTGGAGTAAAGTGAGTTGAAGCGCCGAAATTGTGCGCGCGAGCCAAACTAGTGTATGCTGCCAACACTGGAGCGCCGGCCATCTGCCGAGAAGGCTGAATCCTCCAGTCTACTCTATGCCCATTGTAGCATACTCATTCTGTTCAAGCCGCTGCTTCGCAAGGGGGAGTCAGGGGTGTTTTGAGCCAATAGGGACGAAGCGTCTTTACAAGTTCTCCATATTCCGTTTACACAGTCATGACATTCACCGGTTACAGTTGTAGTAACAACTGCATCGGACAATCGGGTCGAGACGATGAGAAAACCCTGTTTGATACGAAAGCGGCGCCTTCATTCGCGCTATAGCTGCTCGTTCAATCAGGGTTTTCTTTTTTTTTGTTGACTCGCAAGCTGGAACCGGCAAGTTCGCTTCGCAGTTATCCGTTCATTACAGCGCAATCGGGAGGGGAAGAAGTGTCTAGATCGAGAGGGAAAGAAGTGTCGAGACCGGGAGGGAAAGTAGTGTCGAGACCGGGAGGGAAAGTAGTGTCTGCAAAGGTAAAGAAATGGACAGTGCGCATGCTTCTTGCAGCAATGGCGACGACGCAGCTGACGGCAATCGGGCTTGAGGGCCAAGCGTATGCCGCTACGGCAAATGCAACTGCAGCTCAGTCAGCCACTGAATTGATGATTACCGAGATTGTTCCAGCTTCAAGCGGTCAGGGTCAGCCTTATGAGTATGTGGAAATCTACAATACGACGGGCGGCGACATCTCCCTGAACAATTACAAGCTTCAATATTACACCAGCAGCATGGAGCAGCCAGCCAATGAATGGGGCATTGCCAATGTGACTGTTCCGGCGGGCGATGCGATGGTGCTGTGGTTGATCAAGAAAGATTACGCAGATGTGACGCTGCCTGACTTCAATAGCCACTACAGCGTCAATCTGGCGCCGGATGAAGTGTTCCAGGTGATGCTGACGACTTCCAAGCAAGGGCTGCACGATAGCAGCATGCGGAAAGTAGCGATAGCTGGACCGGACGGAACGGTCGTCAGCGCTGCATTCATTAACGATGGAGAAGCGGACGGCATCGCCGATCGCAGCGTAATCTATACGGCGAGCGAGTCGGCGGAGGTGACGAGGCTTCGCAATAACGAGCTTCCGACTCCGGGTGCGCTCATTGAAGGTCAACTGCCGGCCGATCCCACTGACCCGCCGATCGATCCTCCCGTCGATCCCCCGGTAGAGCCGGCAGAACCGCCGATGCTGCTTATTACCGAGCTTATTCCCAATACGGCGAATTACGCAGGTCTTGATGCATTCGAATATGTCGAGCTTTACAATGCGGAGAGTACGCCGGTCAACTTGCAAGGGTTCACCGTCAGCTCCGGCAGCTGGAGTGTGAAGATCGAGCAGCCGCTCCTGATGGCACCTTGGGAGACGATGGTATTCTGGACGAGAAGGGCGGAGGTTGCGCCTCTGGGGAAGGATGCCTTCAACAGCTATTATTTCACTTCTCACAAGAGCGAGTACTTGGAGGACAGCGAGCTCCAAATCTTCGGGAATATCGGTGGACTGGTGAATAGCGGCACGCAGACGGTGCGCGTGACGGACGCATCCGGCGAAGACGTCGCGGTGGCGGAGTATAGCGCTGAGCTTGTGGCGGACGGCAAGACGATCGTCTATCAGTATCCTGAAGAGGGAAGCGTGGAGATGCGGCTCATGAACGGCCTCCAGCCGGCGACGCCGGGTAGCTTGGTTCCGGGACAGGCGCCTGCCAGAGATGTCCTTAATCCGATGCCGCCGGCGACTCCGGAGGATGCGGTCGCCTTCGCGGGCGATGGTACGGCAAGCATCAGCTGGAAGGGGAATGCGGAAGGTGATATTGACCATTACAATATTTATAAGAACGGGCAGCTTGCCACGACTGTTGCGGCGTCCACCTACTCCTACACGGCTTACGCTCTGACAGGCGGCGTCGACTACGGCTTTCAGGTAAGCGCCGTGAATACGTCGGATAAGGAGTCTGAGCTTACGGCTCCGCTCATCGTTACTCCCGGACACGAGAAGCTTACCGTTAGCGAGCGGGCCTTATGGACCGAGCCTGAGCAGTATGCGTCCACTTGGGCGATAAGCGAACCCGGCCCTGTCATTCCCGGGCTGGAGGAGTGGGTCGTACCGCAAGGCATCGCATACGATGAAGGCCGCGATTGGCTGCTGACGGTGTCTTATCTGGATGACGGACGGCCGGGATCGCTGGCGGTGCTGAATGCATCCACGGAGCAGCTCGTGAAGTCGCTGTCGCTGTATGAGGAAGACAGTTCGCCTTACCTGGGACATGCCGGAGGCATTGCCGTTACCGGAGAATCGCTGTGGATGGCGTCCGAGACGTATCTGTACCGGATGCTCATGTCGGATGTCGAGGCAGCTATGCACGGAGGAAAAGTGAAGTTCCAGGAGCGCATTCCGCTGCCGGTGCAGGCCGCATTCGTCACCTATAAGGACGGCGTGCTGTGGGCTGGCGAATTCTATGAAGCGAAGGCATATCCGACTGATCCTTCTCACCACCTGACGAATCGGGATAACGAGACGCAGTACGCATGGATGGCGGGGTATCGCGTGGATGAGACGACAGGCGAGCTGTCCGCCGATAGCCGGAACGGCGATTCCGAGGCTGCAGCTACACCTCAATACTTGATGTCCATTACGGGCAAGGTGCAGGGAGCGGCGATTGGCGAGTCGACGATCTACCTGAGTACGTCTTATGGCCGTGGCAATGACAGCGTCTTGTACCGGTATGACAATCCGCTGCAGGAAGAGCCTCATGCGACGGTAGAGGTGAACGGACAATCGGTGCCGCTATGGTTCCTGGACGGACAATCGGCGAAGGCGGACAATGCGATTCTGGTGACGGTGCCGATGGCGGAGGGCATCGCGTTGGCAGGGGATGAGCTGTATCTGCTGCTGGAATCCGGGGCGAACAAATACCGCTACACGACATCGTTCATCGTAGACCGCTTGCTGAAGCTGGATACGCTCGCTTGGGACGGTCGTGAACCGGAGCAGCCGGGCAAGGATGTGCCGAACGTGCGCATCTCGCAGTTCATGTACAACGCGCCGGGCTCTGACGACGGCAAGGAATATATCGTCATCCGCAATTACGGCGATACGGCTATCGATATCGGCGGATACCGGCTCGGAGACGGCATTCAGCAAGACGGAGGCGAAGGCATGGCGGAATTCCCTGCCGGGACAGTCATTGGGCCGGGACAGGAGCTGATTGTCAGTCAATCCGCAGCTGCATTCAAGGAAGCTTACGGAGAGTCTGCGCAATTCGAATTCCCGTGGTATGGCGGATTCAGCTTGGAGGACGATGCGTCCGTTCCGGATATGCTGAATAGCGATTGGTCGACCGGCATGGTGCAGTTGGCCAATGGCGGCGACGAGCTGCTGCTGATGAACGCGGAAGGCGACGTTGTGGATTTCGTTCCCTATCTGAAAGACGTTACTTACAGGGGTGTATATTACAAAGGAGTCACGGTTGCAGCGGATGGGGACGGCAACAGCATTCAGCGGATTGCTCATACGGGAGACGCTTCGGCGGACTTCCAGGCAGGTCAGCCGGTGTTCCAGGGCGACTATGAACAGCCGGAGCCCGAACAACCGGAGCCGGAGCAGCCGGAGACGCCTTCGACTGGCGGCGGAACGGGCGGGTCGGACGGGGAGAAGGATTCCGAACGTTACGAGCCAACGCTTCAACAGCTGAAAGATTCTGACGGAAAGCTTGAGCTGCAGGAAGACAAGACTGTCCTGATGCTGTCTGCCGATACAGCCGCATGGCTATCCCTGAAGCAGTTGAAGCTGCTGGGTAACGGTTGGGAAGCGACTCTGCCGGCTGACTTGCTGCACGATGCAGTATCGGAGCTGACAGAGGAGCAGAGGAAGAAGGGACGCTTCGAGCTCGCTTATCGGACGATACCGGCGGAGGAAGCGGCACAAGGACTTCATACTCATTCTTCCATCCATGTGTCAGCGGCAGGAGAGGCGATAGAGCTTGGTCTGGCACTGGTCGATGGGGAAGGGGAGCGTACGAAGCTGGATGCGCTGAGCGATGCCGCCTTGGTGGAGCTGCGCTTGTCCCTGCAGTCCGATATCGATCCTTGGCTTGCGGGTGTCTATCGTATTCAAGAAGATGGGTCTTACACGTACCTGCAAGGCAAGCTGTCTGACGGCGGCATCACAGTACGAGTCGCCGAGCTGGGACGTTACGCGGTGCTGGCGTATGACAAAGCTTATCGCGATGTGCCGCAATCGCACTGGGCGCACGAGACGATTCGGCGATTAAGCGCGAAGCATATCGTCACCGGCAAGAGCGAGCATGCGTTCAAGCCGCAGGATGCCATCACGAGAGCGGAATTCGCAGCGCTGCTGACAAGAATGCTGGGGCTTCAAGCGGAAGGGCAAGCGCCGTTCCGGGATGTGGCGGCAGACGACTGGCATGCGGATGCGATTGCGGCTGCCTATGAAGCCGGGCTGATCCAGGGATTGACGCCGGATCAGTTCAAGCCGGAGGAGATACTGACGAGAGAGCAGATGGCGGTGCTGCTGGTGCGGGCATACGAGCATCTCGCAGGCAAGGCTTCCGGTGACGGAGCAAGCACGATGTTCACCGACAGCGACGAGATCAGCGGCTGGGCCGAAGCCGAGCTGAACAAAGCCGTGGCGCTTCAACTGATCAATGGCCGTTCGGAGAACAAGCTGGCGCCTCAAGGCATCTCCACACGTGCGGAGAGTGCTCAAGCGCTATACAATCTTGTTGTGAAATTGAATATTTAACACTCGTCTTACAATTCGTTGATATTGCAGTAACAGTGTCGCGATATAGTAAAGGTACGAAATACGAATAAGCTTGCGGGTTGAGAATATGAGAAAACCCTTGTCTGGAAAGAGATCGATATGCGGCATTCGCATGCCTTCAAGCTGCGGATTGTCTCGGATTTCATCTGCTCCAACAAGGTGTTTTCTCTTTTTGTCGTCCCGTATTTTGCATTCATTAGGTTAACACTGGTATGGGCTGCCTTGTCCGTAGATAGGATAGCGCGCTGACGATCAAGCGAGTCGGATGCCATGTTATATATTCAAAAAGCTACTTAAAAAGGAGAGGCTATATCCAATGCGTTCAATGATGAAATCCTTGCTGTTAATCGGTGCTTGTTCAATGGTCATGGCGGGATGCTCGGGAAACAACGGGGGAGCGCCTGGCGCAACGAATTCAACTAACACAAACGGTAATGCGAATGGAAAGTCACAAGCAACGGAATCACCAGCCAACAATAAAACCAGCGATGAAAAAGTGGAATTGAACTTCTACTACCCGGTTGCCGTAGGCGGTCCGATTACAAAAGTCGTGGAGAGCATGACGAATGCGTTCATGGATGAAAATCCTAATATTACGGTGAAGCCGATCTATACGGGCAGCTACGCGGATACGATGATCAAGACGCAAGCGGCCGTACAAGGCGGATCGCCTCCTGACGTAGCCGTTCTATTGAGCACGGAGCTGTTCACGCTGCTGGATATGAATGCGATCGAGCCGCTTGACGAGATGATTGCTGCAGACGGCGGAGACGAGTATGTTAACGACTTCTACCCGGCATTCATGGAGAATACGATCACGGACGACAAGATCTGGGGCATTCCGTTCCAGCGCAGCACAATCGTCCTCTACTATAACAAGGAAATGTTCAAGGAAGCGGGACTTGATCCGGAGAAGGCTCCGGGCACATGGGACGAACTGGCCGAATATGCAACCAAGCTGACGAAGGACGGTCAGTGGGGACTGGAGATTCCTTCGACGGGCTTCCAGTACTGGATGTTCCAGACGCTTGCTCTGCAGAACGGCGACAACGTGATGAGCCAGGACGGCAAAAAGGTATTCTTCGATACGCCTGAGAACGTAGAGGCTTTGCAATACTGGGCCGATCTGGCGAAGGTGAATAAGGCGATGCCGGAAGGTGCGATTGAATGGGGAACTGTTCCGTCCGACTTCATCGAAGGCAAGACAGCGATGATGTATCATACGACGGGCAATCTGACGAATGTGAAGAACAATGCGAAGTTCGACTTCGGCGTCAGCATGCTGCCGAAGAACAAGCAATACGGCACGCCGACAGGCGGCGGCAACTTCTATATCTTCAAAGGCATCGACAAAGCGAAGCAGGAAGCGGCCTGGAAATTCGTCAAGTTCATGACATCGTCTGAGAACATTGCGAACTGGAGCATCGAGACCGGCTATGTCGCGCCTCGCAAATCCGCTTACGAGACAGAAGCGATGAAAGCTTACACGGCGGAGTTCCCATCCGCACTCGTTGCTCGCGATCAATTGGAATATGCGTCTGCCGAGCTGTCTACGCATAACAACGGCAAAGTTACGAAAATTTTCAACGATGCGATTCAATCGGTGCTTACCGGCTCTGCCGATCCCGCTGCTGCGCTGAAAAAGGCGCAAGAGGAAGCGGACAAGGCGCTGGAACCGTTCAACAAGTAATTCATTAAGTATCGGATGAGGGAGGAATTAACGTGGGAAAACGACGCAAAGCCTGGAAGAGGAATCTGTTCGCCTGGCTGCTTCTATGCCCCTCTCTCATCTTCCTGCTGTTGTTCACGCTCTACCCGGTTGCGGGATCGCTCAAGCTCAGCCTGTATCAGGCTGACTTGGGCACCCCGGAGCCATACTTCATAGGGTTAGATAACTACGTACGCATGGCGGAAGATGAAGTATTCTGGAAGGTTATGGTCAATAATATTTGGTTTGCGATCGGAACGGTGCCGACAAGCATCCTGTTATCGCTCTTGATGGCGCTGTTCGCCAATAAGGTGATGCGTGCCAAAGGGCTGGTAAGAACGGCTTTTTTCTATCCCACCGTTATCCCGATGATTGCAATAGGCAACATCTGGCTGTTTATTTACACGCCCGATTACGGACTGCTGACCCGGTTCCTGGAGAATATCGGACTGGAAGGTCAGAACTGGCTGGGCTCGCCGGGCCTCGTCATGTGGGCCATGATTATCATGGTATTGTGGAAGGAAGCGGGCTACTTCATGATCTTCTATCTGGCCGGCCTGCAGAATATATCGGAAGAGCTGTATGAATCTGCGAAGGTGGATGGCATCCCGGCATGGAACGTGTTCTGGCGCATTACGTTCCCGCTGCTTATGCCGACGACGCTGTTCGTATCCATTATCGCACTTACGAATTCCTTCAAGCTCGTGGATCATTTGTGGATTATGACCAAAGGCGGTCCGGAGAATGCCAGCAACCTGCTCCTGTTCTATATTTACGAGACAGCATTCAGCTTCTGGGATCAGGGCATGGCTTCCGCGCTTACGACCGTCATGATTGCTCTCCTGCTGATTATAGCGGCACTGCAGTTCTTTGGCTTTGACCGCAAAATTCACTATCGTTAGGAGGAGTGCAAGATGACTAAGAAAATTAGCTATGGCTTCATGTATATATTGGCGGCAGTGTGGCTTATTCCGCTCATCTGGACGGTTTGGACGTCATTTCGTCCGAAGGGACTGGCGCTGTCATCTTCGATCACATTCGACTTTACGCTGGCGAACTTCAGCCATGTCTGGCAAGCGGCGCCGTTCGCGACGTATTACGGCAACACCCTGTTCATCGTCATCGGCATATTCGCGATTCAGTTCTTCACCGCGACGATGGCGGCGTTCGCCTTCGCAAGGCTGGAGTTCTGGGGCAAGGGCATCGTGTTCATGCTGTTCCTGGCGCAAATTATGATTCCGGCGGACGTGCTGATCTTCCCGAACTATACAATTCTTCGCGACTTGTCCTTGCTGGACTCCAAGGTCGGCATTATGATTCCGTACTTCGCATCCGCCTTCGGGGTATTTCTGCTCAGGCAGATGTTCAAGTCGATTCCGTTCGAGCTGGACGAAGCGGCAAGGATGGAGGGGTGCAATCTGTGGCAAATCCTATGGCGCATCTATGTGCCGTTGTCCCGCCCGGTGTATGTCTCGTTCGGTCTCGTATCGGTAAGCTACCATTGGAACAACTTCCTGTGGCCTCTGATCGTGACGAATTCGGTGGAGAATCGGCCTCTAACTGTAGGACTTGCGATATTCGCCCAATCGTTCGAGACGGGAGCGCAATGGAGCGAGGTAACGGCAGCCACGATGATCGTGACGTTGCCGCTGCTGCTGGGCTTTATGGTGTTCCAGCGCCAGTTCATGAGCAGCTTTATTCATTCCGGCATTAAATAATTCCAGATGGGGAGGCAATTGCAATGAAACGTCCCATAATAGCATCGATCACGAATGAAGAGCAGCTGTCCAAAGTGATGGACAGCGCGGTTACCCGAGTGAACCTGATGTGCGGCGATATTACGACACTGGGCGCAGTGGTGCGGCAGCTGCACGAGGCCGGCAAGCAAGTGTTCGTCCACATGGAGATGGTAAGCGGTCTTGGCAGGGATGCGTCGGCTGTCAGCTTCATTGCGAAGCAATTCGGCGTGGACGGCATCGTGACGACGAAGAGCAACGCGATCGCCGCTGCGCGTCAGGCGGGCATCCGCAGCATTCAGCGCGTATTCGCGATCGACTCCGCAGCGATTGAGACGGCAGCCCGCATGATCAGCACCAGCAAGCCGGATGAGGTGGAGCTGATGCCGGGTCTGATGCCGCGCGTTATCCGCGAAGTGAAGGCGAAGGTGAACAAGCCGCTTATCGTAGGCGGGCTGATCCGCTACGAGGAGGAAATTCAGCAAGCGCTGAACAGCGGCGCGGACTATGTGTCCATCGGGCATCCGAAGTTCTGGAACAACTAAATTCAAATCCATGGTGGAGACGACGAGAAAACCTTGGTAAGCCATACAATGCCGCATAAGCTGCATTGTATTTGCCGAGGCGTTCTCGTCTTTTGTTGTATAGAGGGGAGAAACATGGAGATGTGTGCAATTCGACTCGTTGTTAGTGATTTGGACGGGACTCTGCTGTCCGAGGACCATACCTTGTCGCCATCGGTGAAGCGGACGGTCCGGCAATTCGTAGAGAAGGGCGGACTATTCACCTTCGCGACAGGTAGGCCGTTCCTGACAGCGGCGGACTATGAACTGGAGCTTAAGCTGGGACTCCCCTACATATTGTGCAATGGCTCTATCATCGCGCAGAAGGGCGAGATGATCGAAAGCCATATTTTCCAGGGCGGCGATCTGCTGCCGCTATTGGAGGAAGCCGATGAAGCGGGACTGGATGTGCTGCTCTTCCAGGAGAAGCAAGTGTCCGTATTCCGGGTAACGGAAGGGGTGCGCACGTTCGAGAGGAAGGAGAGCACCGCCTGCCGCATGCTGGACCGCGGCTTGGAGGAGTGGAAGGCGCTTGACCTGCAGAAGGTCATTCTGATGGGAGATGTCTCCATTAGCCGAAGGCTGTGGGACAGACATGTTCCGGACTTCAATGGGACCTTCACGGGCCTGCAGTCGGAAAGCAATTATTGGGAGATCATTCCCGGCAGCCAGAGCAAAGGGGCGGCGCTTCGCAAGCTGGCGGAGCGGATGGGCATCCGGCGCGAGGAGATTATGGCGCTGGGCAATCAGATGAACGATCTGGACATGCTGCATTACGCGGGAATTGGCGTGGCGGTAGCCAATAGCCCCGACGAATTGAAGCGGCATGCCGACTATATATGCAGCAGCAGCTATGGAGACGGCGTCGTGGAAGCGATGGAGAGATTTTGCGGCTTGTGATTGCATGATGAACGGCGAAGTGAATGATGAAGTGGATGATGAGGAAGTGAAGGGAACGCATGAATGGCAAGTATATGAATCTGAAGGTCCCAAGTGGGATAAAGGCGGGGATTAGTATATGATCAGAGGAATGGCTCATCGGGGGTACTCCATCCAATATCCGGAGAATACGATCGCCGCATTCGAGGCTTCGTTGCAGTGCGGCTTCAGCCATATCGAGCTGGACGTCCATCTGACGAGGGATGACATTCCTGTCGTCATGCACGATCCAACGGTTGACCGAATGACGAATGGGCACGGGGTTATTCGCGATTATACGTTGCGGGAGCTGGGACAGCTGCGCATTGCGGAGGAGGAGAAGATTCCGACGCTGGAGGAAGTGCTGCTGCTGCTGAAGAGCCGGGCAATGGTCATGATCGAATTGAAGCAGTTCGGCAGGCTGTATCCCAACCTGGAGGAACGGGTGCTCGATATCGTGCGCTCGACCGACATGATGCAGGAAGTGTTCCTCTCTTCCTTCGACCATTATGCGATAGAACGAGTGCGCCATCTGGACCCTGCCATTGCGCTCGGCCTCGTCATTGAGGGAGCGAGCCGATCCGTGTTCCCGTTCATGAAGGAGATTGGAGCGAGATATCTGTCCGTCTGTCACAGCTATGTGACAGATGCGTTCATGGAGCAATGCAGGGCGGAGGACATACAGCCGATTCTGTGGACGGTGAACGATGAAGTGACGATGCGAAAGTTGGCTCTGGCGTATCCCGACGCATTGATATGCACGGACGCTCTGGAGCTGTGGGTGAAGACGATAGCAGAAGTGCACAGAAGATAGTGCATGCAATATAAGCCGGGGAGATGGATGTTAGATTTCGACCGCAGCAAAACGACAGTAACAGTGCTCCCTGCTGATGCGGATGAATCTGCTGTTTCAAGTGCGAGCATTTACGGAACGTTTACTTTTCATGCCGAGTGTATTTGAGCTACAATAGGATATAGCTGTTGATTATAAGGAGGATGACCGCCGAATGCGGGCATCCTCTTTACTATGGGGATAGATTGGGGGAAGAAAGTTTTGGGAAATGCGATTGGCAGGCGGTTGTTGGAGATCGTCGGAGTGTCATTGAAGCTAGGGTTGACCTCCTTCGGAGGACCTATCGCCCATCTGGGCTACTTTCATGAGGAGTATGTGAAGCGTCGCAAGTGGCTGGATGAACGAAGCTATGCCGATCTGGTAGCGCTCTGTCAATTCCTGCCCGGACCGGCCAGCAGCCAGGTCGGCATTGGCATCGGGCTTATGCGCGGCGGAATGCTGGGCGGGCTGCTTGCCTTTGTGGGCTTCACGCTCCCGTCTGTGCTTGCATTGGCGCTGTTCGCTTTGCTTGTAGAAGGGCTGGATCTTCAGCACGCAGGCTGGCTGCATGGCTTGAAGCTGGTGGCGGTCGCAATCGTAGCGCAAGCGATATGGGGAATGGGGCAGAAGCTGACGCCGGACCGAAGCCGGATGACGATAGCGGTCATGGCAGCATCGGCAGCCTTGCTATGGCAGACGGCAGTTACCCAGATTGCTGTCATTGCGGCAGCGGGATTGATCGGACTATGGCTGTACCGGGGACAGAAGGGAGAGCCTGCTGCTGTTGGGGCATCTGGGTCTGCTGCGGCTCCTGGGACTGCCGTCCCGGTTACGCGAAGTGCTGCCGTTATTGCGCTGCTCGTATTCGCTCTGCTGTTGATCGTTCTTCCATTGGCCAGAGCATGGGCGCCGGACAGTGGCTGGCTGGCGATGTTCGAAGGCTTCTATCGTTCTGGCTCGCTCGTATTCGGGGGCGGTCATGTCGTCTTGCCGCTGCTGGAGCGGGAAGCGATTCCTGCCGGCTGGGTGACGGAAGAGCAGTTCCTGGCCGGATATGGCGCTGCGCAGGCGGTTCCCGGCCCGCTGTTTACATTCGCGGCATATATCGGCGCCGTTGCCGGCGGATGGTGGGGCGTGCTTATTGCCACCGTCGCGATATTTCTTCCGGCGTTCCTGCTCGTCGTCGGCACGTTGCCGTTCTGGAACGCGCTGCGCGGCTTGCCTAAGGTGCAAGGCGTGCTGAAGGGCGTGAACGCTGCGGTCGTCGGCATTTTGCTGGCGGCATTCTATGACCCGATCTGGACGAGCTCGGTGACGACAGCTGTGGACTTCGTTATGGCACTTGCGCTATTCTTGCTGCTGGTCTACTGGAAGCTTCCGCCATGGGCCGTTGTGCTGGCGGGAGCCGCCGGAGGCATGCTGATTGGCTAGCTCATGCAATAAGAGAAGCAAGACATCAGCTCGTCCTCTTGAAGGGGCGGGCTGATTTTTTATTCGGATTGGCGTTTGTTATGCGACTGCTGGCTGCTGCTTCTTCTACCGAACTGGTTTAATGCCTCAGGACATTGCCGGATTATGCACCAATAACAGCTTCAACCCGTCAACAGTATTTTTTCATCGTTACTCCAGGTAGAGGTATATTGTCGCAGGATAAAGAAAGACTGTTGAGGACACCATCTAAGGAAAGGAGTCATAGCGATGGAAAACACTCTTGGTCCGGATGAGGTCTTGCGGCGCATTAATAAAATGCGTACTGCCGGAGGATCGCTTAGCAAAAAATATGTCAAGCAGTACGATCCCGAGCTAATGAAAAACGCGCTGTTCTACTTTCCCAGCTGGGATCACGCGCTGAAGAACGCGGAAGACTTGTGATAAGGAACTGACTATCCCCTTCATAGAGGCATTGCCGTAATAGTAAAAACCATGACCGGGGCTAATGCTGCTGCATTACTCGCCAGTCATGGTTTTTTTGTCATCAAGTCGCTAACGGTTGCGAGCGAGCTTAACTGGTTGGAGGGAGGGTGGAGTAAATTGTAACGGGTGTAGTGGAGCTTAATAGGCATGGAATCAACTACTTTGAGCATGAATAGTCCATTTAGCCGCGGTGACAACCGTTAAAATACCAATGTTGCAAAATTCGCCCCAATAGCGTCCTTGGCACCCGTTAGCGAAATGCGGCTTCTCGATAAGTCGCTAACAGTTGTCAGCAATGGGTCCATCCCCGGTTTAGCTTCACCGCAAGCCCCGTCTCAAAATCGGCTCCTAGCTCCAGAAGCTCCGCCCCTTACTCCAGCGCAAACTCCAGCTTGCTCAGCTTGGCGGCTTGCTCCACGGACAAGTACACGTCGCCGTTGTCGGTGATATAAAAGTCGCCGGAAATTTCATAGCCGTTGCTCATTATGGACTGCTCCCTGAGCAGCAGGGAGAACGGAATATCGTTAATGACGATGTCGACGGTGTCGTTCTCTTTGTTGTAAGAGATGAAGCCGTCCGTCTGCTTCACAAGCGCATCAAGCGCGATATAGGGCTGCTTGCCGCGCAAACTCGCATCCTTCAGTACGATACGCTCATGCTCCGGAGTCATATTCTCATTCGATACTGCTTCTATCTTCTGTCTTGATTGCGCGAGACTTTCGCTAGCGGCATTCGCCACCGGCTTGCTTACTAGGGAGCCGAGCAAGGTGAGAGTTGCCATTATCATTAACGCAATATTGCGCTGCCATCCATTCATTGTCTATACCTCCTGAGGGATATAGCCCTAGTATAGACAAAGATTGTATGTGCAATGTAAGCGCGATGTTAAAAGTTGTTCAACTAGCGGATTTTTCTTGCTTGACTGCCTTCGTATCTTGATTCATTGCGGCAGCCATCTTGCTGCTTCCGTTGAAGGCGCCGCCTGCTTCGATAATAAGCGAACCCGCGGAAATGTTG
This sequence comes from Paenibacillus sp. J5C2022, assembly GCF_025567625.1. Classification (GTDB taxonomy): domain Bacteria; phylum Bacillota; class Bacilli; order Paenibacillales; family Paenibacillaceae; genus Pristimantibacillus. The sequence goes on from NZ_JAOQJC010000036.1 coordinate 50,016, forward strand.
CCGTTCAATACCCCGGTCGCGCATATCGTCAGCTTGCCGGACACTTCAGCGTTGCCGTCCAGCTGTCCGGCAAGCATCAGATCCCGTGCGGTTATATTGGACTGCGCCCGGCCGCCTTCGCCGATAATAACGTCGCCGCTGGATACGATATCGCCGATGACGGTGCCCTCGATGCGGATTCCCGCTTGGGACTTCAGTGTACCCTCCAGCACGGTTCCCGCACCGATTAATGTGTCGGTCGTATCCGGATTGACTTTGCCGCTTTTAGTTTTGAACATGTTCATCTTCTCCTTCGCTTACATCTTTACTGGCATCCTGGATATAAGGCAGAGGGTTCACATGGCTCCCGTTCACGATGACCTCGTAATGCAGATGAGGACCTGTGCTTCGTCCTGTATTACCTAGCTCGCCGATCTGCTGCCCCTTCACGACTTGATCGCCTACCTCTACATTTCTTGCGTTCAGATGAAGATAGCGGGTCTCGATGCCTTTGCCGTGATCAATCAGAATGTTGTTGCCATGCGGATAGGAACGCTCCGACAAGGTAACGGTTCCGTCGGCGGTCGCGTAGACGGGATCGCCTCGACGGCCGCCGATGTCCAGGCCGTTATGCAGCGAAGATCTGCCGGAGATGGGGTCCCTGCGGTAACCGAACTGGGACGTCATCTTGCGCGAATCGGCGGGCCATATCGTCGGCGTAATCCTCATCGTATGCTGGTGCTTCAGCAGAGCGCTAATGGTAGATTTCAAGCTGGGGCCAAGCTCCTCCATATTGGCTTGAATATCGGAGTAGCTGTCCATCGTCTTGGCGGCTACGGCATCACCGGCATCACTGGCAGCTGCCGGCACAGGAACAGGCACTTCTTCTCCGCCTTGTCCGCTCGTCTCGGCATTGTAAGCGCTTGATGAGATGCGCACGGCAGGCTCTTTAATGCCGGCGATTTCCTTCAGCTGCGATTCCAGCTGCTTGATCTCGGACATTTGCCGCTCGATGCTTTGCGCTTGCTGCGTTAGTTGCAAGACATTGCCCTGCAGGGCTGTAATGTGAGTTCTCTTGGATTGAAGTTGCTGCTCGTAATCCGCTTCGGTCGCCGTCAGCTGGATTTCAAGCTTCTGAATGCGATCGGATCGATCCCAGAACAAGTAGATGAATAATGCGGAGCATATCGCAAGCAGAAGGATGCAGGATACGGTGAGGACCAGCATCATGCGGTTCAACCGGTATCGTCTAACCGATTGATTGCCTTCCGGTATGATGACGAAGGTGAAGTGTTTCGACATCCAATTCATGCATTTCCTCCTTGATTGATGAGCATTTTTCAGGTTTTTTCCAATTTCCAACTCATAACTATTCGACAATAACCCGCATTTTCCTTCATTCCGGTGAAATATTGGCGGAATAATGGTACATTAAACTTAGGAGTGATACAGTTGCGATTGACTGTACTTACGAGCGAGAAGGGATGCGACAGAGCATGAAATGGGATGGACATACACATACGAAATTTTGTTATCATGGTAGCGATGCGGAGCAGGAGCTGTACCTGGATCGCGCTATAGAGCTGGGATTCCAGCGTTATACGATCAGCGAGCATCCTCCTCTGCCAGAGGGCTGGATCGTGGATCTGCCGTTATGGAAAGAGCTGGCGATGCCACAGGATGAGCTTCCGCTCTATATGGACTACGCGAAGGCTATGAAGCAGCGTTATGAAGGGAAGCTGGAGGTTACGGTAGGCCTGGAGCTGGATTACTTGCAGGGCGGTCTCGATTACACGGAAGCGATCGTCGAGCAGTGGCAGCATGAGCTGGAGGATGTCGTCTATTCGGTTCACTACCTGCCGGGTGTGGGCGGCATGCGCTGTATAGACTTCACGCCAGAGGACTTCCGCGTCAATCTGCTCGCCCATTACGGCAGCATGGACAATGTGGTGAATGCGTACTACGACCATGTGGAGGAGGCTATTGCCTTCGCAGCCGAACTGCCGATGAGGAAGCGGCTTGGCCATATCAACCTGATTGAGAAGTTCCGCCGCGAGCTGCCGCCGATTGACGAAACGCTTGTCCGGCAGCGGCTGGAGCGCATTCTGCCCCTGCTTGCGAAGTCGGGTGTCGGCATAGATGTGAATACGGCAGGCTTGCGTGTACCGACATGCGGGAAGCCTTATGTGCCGGAGTGGTTCCTCGCAGAGTGTCGCACGATGGGTATCTCCTGCGTATACGGCTCCGACTCCCACAAGCCGGAGCATGTAGGCGTCGGATGGGACTGGTATGAGGAGCAGATGGGGGAAGCTGAAGCGGAATAATACAGCATATAGCGCCAATGCAAGAGGCGACGAGCAGCAGCATGCTCGTCGCCTCTATTTTTACCTCAGTGTAGGAAAGAATTACACTGTGGCGCCGAAGAGGGGCGTGTGAGCCGAAATAGTGTATGAATCCTACACTGGAGCGCCGAAAAGGGGCATGTGAGCCGAAATAGTGTATGAATCCTACACTGGAGCGCCGAAAAGGGGCGTGCGTGCCGAAATAGTGTATGAATCCTACACTGGAGCGCCGAAAAGGGGCGTGTGAGCCGAAATAGTGCATAATCCTGCACTAGAGCTCCATTAGGTCATGTGCAGGAAGCGAGAAGGACGCCGTCAGGCGTATTTCACATTGAAATTGCTGTTGACAGCTTCCAAAATAACGCTATACTGGATTTGTAAATAGTAATCGTTATTATTACGATTAATAAAACGGTATGATGATCGCGGAATAGTCAGCGAGTAAAGAGGTGAAGAATGCGGCAGGTGGTCGAATTTGTAAAATGCAGCCCTACTCAAAATATGACGATTCTCGTGAAAACCAAGCACCCAGCCAGTCAATATGGCGTCATAGCTTCGCAGATGATGAATTACGGCAGTATCCATGCAGAGCAAGTCGGCTTTATCCTTGAACCCCGCAGCCAACAAGCAGCGGCGCAGCTGTATATGGCGGGCGGCGAGTATTGCGGCAACGCCTGTATGGCGCTGGCTGTACATCTGGCAACCGAGCTGGATCTGCCATCGGAAAGCACAGTGCCTATCGTGCTGGAAGCATCAGGGACAGAAGCGCTTATTACATGCCACGTAACGAGAGTGAACGACAAGTATGTGTGTGAAGCGGGAATGCCGATGCCTAAGTCGATTGAGCAGAAAGTCATTACATACGAAAGCGAGCAACTGGACATCGTTATCGTTCGATATGAATCGTGCATTCATCTGATCATCGAGACGGATTGCATTCACCAGCGGTTGCGTGATCAGGCCGAGGCGATAGCCAAGCTGCTGGGTGCCACGCTAGACACGGACCTGATTGGCATCATGCTGTACTGTCCGAATCATGCGGAGCTTGCGCCGCTCATCTATGTTCCGGGACTGAACAGCCTGGTATGGGAGCGGGGCTGCGGCTCGGGAACGGCGTCCATCGGCGCTTGTCTGGCCTGGAGGCAGAAAGGACGAATTGCCGCAGAGGTGAAGCAACCGGGAGGAATCATCCAGGTGAAGGCGGATTGGCATGACGGTGCTCCAAGTGAAATGACCATTAAAGGCGTCGTTGAAATTGTGGCTCATGGCAAAGCTTATGTTGATCTGGACGACTATTAGGAAGCAGGGGGATGTTAATGAAAGTATTGCATGACATACGCCACGAGTTGGTGGAATATTCGAAAAGATTATCCAGGCTGGCTGAGCAGGGCAGTGCTTCCCATATTGAGGAACTGGAAGCCGTCATAAGCGATTATTCCGGCTTCGTTACGAATCAGAGCAATAAGGAAGCATGGAACGGGTTTGAAGAGCTCGACTCCGATAGCTTCCAGACCATTCTACATGCACTTCGCACCGATTCCGCGCGCTGCGTAGCAATCATGGAAAAAAATCGGGCGATTAAGCTTCTGGATGAAGCCGACGCTAAGAGCTCCTACTTCCAAAATATCGAAGCGTGCATTCTGCAAGAGTTCCGACACTTCAATGTAACCGCGGAATCCAACGTACTGCTCGTAGGCTCGGGAGCCTTCCCGATGACGCCGCTGCATATTGCAAGACAGACGGGAGCTTCGGTTGTAGGCATCGACATTGATGACGAAGCTGTCTCGCTGGGGAGGCAGGTCGTGGCCAGACTAGGACCGGAATTGTCCATTCGTCTGGAACGGGCAACGATAGAGGAACTCGATGGCATGGATACGATAACACATGTTGTCTTCAGCTCTACTGTGAAGGAGAAGTACCGCATCCTGGATCGGCTATATGATCTGACGAGAGGAGAGGTTGCTGTAGCTATGCGCTTCGGCGATCGTCTGAAGTCCATTTTCAACTATCCGTCTGAAGATGTGGATAAGCGCAAGTGGAAGGTAGAAGGGACTCATCTGCAGCAGGAGCTAGTTTTCGACATTATCTATTATAGACGCGTATGAGACGGAGAAGATCGATTCGCCACATCTGGAATCAAGTATGGAAAGGGAGGCTGATGCTGATATGACGCTGTTTCAACGAGTATTGTTATTGGGCACTGGCCCAGCCGCATTGCAGCTGGCTTTGCTTTTCAAGAGACATTGCAATAGTCGTATCGGCATTGCGGGAAGAAGGTCGGCGAGATCGGCACTATTCTTCTCAGCTATGGAGCGGAATGACCGACGCATATACGCCGCCGTTCAGAATGAGAAGCATGGAAGCATGGCAGGAGAATGCCATATCGATGAGCTGTTCCATGGCTACGAAGATGTGAAGGGCGATTGGGATACGCTTGTATTGGCAGTTACGACGGATGCTTATATCGATGTATTGAAGCAATTGGATGAGCGCCTGCTTCACCTGCTCAAGCGGGTGATATTGCTCTCGCCTACGCTTGGCTCCAACAGCTTGGTGCGTCATTACCTCCGTTCCATCCAGCCCGTATGTGAAGTCATCAGCTTTTCTACCTATTTAGGCGACACGCGCTGGGCAGAGGGGAAGCCTGTCAACCGTATTCTTACTACAGCGGTCAAGCGCAAGTTGTACATGGGGTCTACTCATTCCCCGTCGCAAGCCGTTGAAGCGATAGGGAAGATGTGCGCGACACTGGGTATTGCGCTTGAAGTGTTGGACGCGCCGATCGAGACGGAGTCACGCAACATATCGCTTTATGTGCATCCTCCGCTGTTTATGAACGACTATTCGCTAGGAGCTGTTTTTGACGAGAGTTCAAATGCGAAGTACGTGTATAAGCTGTTCCCCGAAGGGCCGATAACGCAGCGGCTAATCGGCGAAATGCTGGCATATTGGCGGGAGGTCATGCTGGTATTGAAGCAATTGGGAATCAAGGAAATAAACCTGCTCCAATTCATGACTGCCGACAATTATCCCGTTAGGGAAGAAAGCCTGTCTCCTCAGGATATCGAGAGATTTCCGGAGCTGGACGCCATTCATCAGCAATATTTGTTGTATGTGAGGTATGCCTCGCTATTGATCGATCCCTTCTCCCAGCCGGATGAGGCAGGAAGATATTTTGATTTCTCAGCCGTACCTATTCGCACAGTATTTCCAAATCGGGAACAGGAGCTGGATATCCCCAGAATGCCGAAAGAGGACTATTACCGCATAAAAGTGATTCAGGGCATCGCGCGTTACTGGGGGGTGAAATGTCCGACGACTGACACGTTTATCCAACGGTATGAGTGCAAAATTCGTGAGACTACCAAGCGACAGCTGGACAAGAGGCTGTCGGACGCCTTCGCGGTACGAAGCTACAAGGAGCATATTGACATGATCTGCTCCGAATTCGATAATGGCGGCTGCGCCGTTAAATTACCATCTATCCCTACCTAGGAGGACCTAAAGTGAAAGTAAAAGTGAAATCGATAGCGTCAACTACGTTATTGCTGGCATGCCTGTTCATCATGGCGATGTCTGCCGGCTGCAGCAGCGAGCAGAGCGGAAGCCAGGCAACAGGAAACGCTGGAAACGCTTCGCAAGCGGACAAAAAACAAGAAATCATTTATGCCGTATCCAAGGATATTAACGATATGAATCCCCACCTCTATACCGGCTCCATGCACGCGCAAGGCATGGTCTACGAATCTCTCGTGGAAAATACGGCAGAGGGCATTAAGCCGCTGCTAGCCGAATCGTGGGACATCTCGGAGGACGGCATGACATATACATTCCAGCTGCGCAACAATGTCACCTTCCATGACGGCAGCCCATTCAACGCCGAAGCGGTGAAGCGAAATATGGAGGCGGTGCAGGAGAATGCGAAAAAACACTCCTGGATTAAATTGTCCTCCAAAATTGTCGGCATGACGGCTATCGATGAGGACACCTTCGAGCTTAAGCTGTCAGAGCCGTATTACCCCGCATTGGTGGAGCTGTCCATGACACGCCCCTACGTATTTCTATCGCCCGCCGACTTCATCGACGGAGGAACGAAGGATGGCGTTCAGGGTTACCACGGAACAGGTCCGTATAAGCTGGCAGAGCATAAAACGGATGAGTACGCGGTGTTCCAAGCCAACAAGGACTATTGGGGAGGCGCACCCGCCATTCAGCAAATAGTGGCGAAAGTGCTGCCTGCAGGAGAGACGACGTTCCTCGCTCTGCAAACAGGAGAGGTAAACATGGTGTTCACGGATGATCGCGGCGCCGACAGTCTCGATGTAGATGCCATGGAGCGACTGGCCGCTTCAGGCAAGTTCCGGATTGAGCGAAGCGATCCTATAAATACGAAAATGATCGTAGCCAACAGCAGCCGTTCGGATAACGCGGTTAGCGAGAAACCGGTGCGGCAAGCGATATGGCATGCGATCGACCGCACAACGATTAGCGAACAGATTTTCGACGGGACAGAGACTCCCGCTCATACGCTATTCTCCTCCAATGTCAACTATGCGAATGTGGAGCTTGCCGGAAGAGACTACGATCCGGACAAGGCAAGAGCTCTGCTGGAGGAAGCGGGCTGGCTGCTGCAGGAGGGAGCTGTTGTGCGGAGCAAGCAAGGCCAATCGCTGTCTATGGAGCTTTATTACGATGTCGCCTCGGCTTCGCAGAAGACGCAGGCGGAATACCTGCAGAGTGCATTGAAAGAAATCGGCATCGAGATCGCCATTACGGGAGAAGAGTCTTCTTCGATTGCCAACCGCCGGGCCACGGGTGAATACGATCTTCTGTTCAACCAGACATGGGGGCTGGCTTACGACCCGCAGAGCACGATTGCAGCTTTCGCATCGGAATCCTCTTACTTGCATACGACAAGGGGAATTGCGAATGCCGACGAGCTGTACCAAAACATAGAAGACGTCATGGTGTCTACAGACGAAGAGAAGCGGAATGAGATGTACGCCAACATCTTGAGCATTGTGCACGAGGAGGCCGTGTTTATTCCTATCACGAACGGGAGTGTAACCGTGGTCGCTGCAAGCGGGCTGCAAAATATAACCTTTAAACAGACGCAATTCGAACTGCCTTTCGAGAGTATGTACATGGAATAGCTTATGAGAGGATATATATGGAAACGACTTCTGCTCGCAATTCCGCTTCTGATCGTCACTTCATTCTTGACCTTTGCGTTCATTAATCTCTCCCCACTGGAACCGGCGGAGGTCGTGCTGCATGCGCAAGGCGTTCCGACGATAACGGAGGAGTTAATTGCACAGACAAGAGCCGAATTCGGGTTCGATAAACCGTTTGTTGTCCGATACGGGGAGTGGCTGCTCTCTTGCCTCCAGTTGAATTTCGGCGATTCGTACGTGACCGGCAAGCCGGTATGGGAGATGGTAGGCCCCGCCTTCCTGAACACACTTAAGCTAACGCTCGTCTCCTCTGTCTTCATCATCGTGGCGTCGATAGGACTGGGCATGCTGTGCGCGATGCAGGAAGGGCGCAGCGCAGATAAGTCCGTCAGGGGCATATCGTTCTTCTTGACCGCAATGCCGTCTTACTTGCTTGCCGCTATGCTGATCTGGTTATTCAGTGTGAAGCTCGGCATACTGCCGACCAGCGGCATGGACGCTGCTAGCAGCTATGTTCTTCCTGTCGGGGTAATTACGATCAACTATGCGGGCATTTATTTCCGCATCGTCAGGAGTTCCGTACTGAGCAACTTGAACGAAGATTATGTCGTATACGGCAGAGCCAGCGGCTTGCCGGAAGCGCGGGTGATCTCTCATGTATTGCGAAATTCATTGCAAGTCGCCGTATCGGTGTTTTGCATGGCGTTTCCCATCATTATGGGCAGTACTGTTGTCGTGGAATATGTGTTTGCCTGGCCGGGCATGGGAAGCTTGAGCGTACGATCGATTCTGGGCAGGGATTTTCCCGTCATTCAAGCTTATGTCCTGCTCGTTGCCGCTGCATTCGTTCTGTTCAATACGCTGTCGGATATGATTAACGCTGCGATGAATCCCCGGCTGAGGAGGGAGCTGTAAATGCGACTATTGGGACGAATCGCTCAAGATAAGCTGGCTGTCGCTTCGCTTATTATCATCATGCTTGTGCTTGGCGTCGGCGCCTTGGCTCCGTATATCTCGCCTCATCCTCCCGATCAAGTGGATATGAACCTCCGTTATGCAGGGGCTTCCTGGTCGTATTGGCTCGGGAACGATCATTTGGGCAGATGTATCCTCTCTCGCGTTATTTATGGCATTCGTCCCAGTGTGCTTTGGGTTATGGGCGCTTTAAGCGTCTCGGTCGCTCTGGGGGCCTTGCTCGGTCTGGCTGCCGGTTACTTCCGCGGCAAGCTGGACGCAATCGTAATGCGCTTATGCGATGTGATGCTGTCGTTCCCGGTCTATGTCATGACACTGGCGATGGTTGGCATAATGGGCGTTGGCCTGACCAACATTCTACTCGCATTCGTGTTGATGAAATGGGCCTGGTTCGCCCGGATTATCCGGACGTCTGTCATGCAATATGCGGATGCGGATTACGTGAAATACAGCAAGGCTACCGGCATGAGCCATGTCCGCATTCTGTATAAGCACATTCTGCCGGTGACCTTGCCAGACATTGCGGTTGTTGCCAGCAGCGCCATGGGCTCCATGATCCTGCAAATATCGGGCTTCTCCTTCCTCGGACTGGGCATTCAAGCGCCGCATGCGGAATGGGGAATGATGCTGAACGAAGCGCGCGGCGTCATGTTCACGAAGCCGGAGCTTATGCTGGCGCCAGGTCTGGCCATTATTGCGGTGGCGATGGCGTTCAACTTCTTCTCCGATGCGATTCAGGTGGCGCTGGACCCCAAGCTGGCTTCTTCCCGGCAGGCCCGGATGGGAGTGCGCATTGCCGCGAAGGAGGTGACCTATCCGTGAATCTGTTGGAAGTGGGCGGCTTAAAGGTATGGGAGCGCGCGTCAGGCCATGTCATCGTCCGCGACGTCTCATTCTCCTTGAAGCAGGGGGAGTGTCTGGCGATTGTAGGCGAAAGCGGAAGCGGCAAGTCGTTGACATGCCGGACGATTATGCGATTGCAGTCATCCCGACTGGCGCATTCAGGCCGGCTGCTATTCAAAGGCATGGATCTGAATGCACTGTCTGCGCGGCAGTTCCGAAAGCTGCGCGGCAGGCATATATGCATGATCATGCAAAACGGCATGCGTGCGTTCGATCCTTCCCGCGCGATCGGCGTCCACCTCAGGGAGACGATCATGCAGCATTACGACTGGAGCCATTCGGAATTCATCGATAACATAACGAGTGCGATGGCGAGCGTCATGCTGAAGGAACCGCTCGACATGATGCGCAAATATCCTTATCAGCTATCGGGCGGGACGCTGCAGCGCGTCATGATTGCCTTGGCCATCGCGCTGAAGCCCGACCTCATCATAGCCGACGAGCCGACGACGGCACTGGATACGATTACGCAATACGAGGTAATCGAACAATTCATGAAGCTGCGAGAGAGGATCGGCTGCTCGATGATATTCGTGTCGCATGATTTGGGAGTGGTGCGCAAGATCGGGGATCATGTGCTTGTCATGAAGGACGGAGAGGTGGTCGAGCAGGGCAGCGTATCCTCCGTGTACGACGCACCGCGCCATGCCTATACGAAGTACTTGCTAACTTCAAGAGCCATGCTGCGCAATCATTTCAGACAAGTGATGGGAGTGTTGTAATTGCTTGCGGTTCATGGCGTAAATAAGTGCTACAAGAAGGGCGGATGGTTGTCCCGCGATAGACAACAGGTGCTGCATGATGTGGAATTTCAATGCAAGCGCGGCGAATGTCTCGGAATTATCGGCGAGAGCGGGAGCGGCAAGTCAACGTTAGGGAGGCTGCTGCTAGGGCTGGAGAAGCCGGATCGCGGCCGCATCACGTTCGAAGGCAGAAGCGTGCTTCACCGTAAAGTGCGCAAGGGAGCTCTTAGCGCCGTCTTCCAAGACTACACTTCCTCTATCAACCCCTTCTATACGGTAGAAGAAGCAATACAGGAATCGCTGAAGAATGCGAGCAGTGATAAGCTTGCGGCTTATAGACGAATGGATGAACTGCTGGAGATGGTAGGGCTGGACGTGTCATACCGCGTGAAGTATCCCCATGAATTGTCCGGGGGAGAAGCGCAGCGCGTCTGCATAGCAAGAGCTATAGCGTCCGAGCCGGCATGTATTGTGCTGGACGAGGCCTTAAGCTCGCTGGACATGCCTGTGCAGGCCGGAGTGCTTCAATTGCTCAAGGACATTAGGCGAAAGCACGGCATGAGCTATATCTTCATCACGCATGATATTGAAGCGGCTGCTTTCATCTGCGACAGAATCATGATTGTCCGCCACGGCCGGATTGTGGAAATTGTCGAAGCAGAACGCTTAAAGGATGTGGAATCGGACTATGCGAAAGAGCTGCTGCAGAAGATGATGGCATTATAAAAAGGGAGGGAGCGGCACTCAATAGCCGCTCCCTCTCCCATTGCCGCTGCCAGGCTGTTCGCCAGCTTGCCGCTGAAATGCGACGATCCAGTCGCCCTTCACCGCGGCATACCCGACGTCGCCTTCCGCCACCAATCCGTACAGTCCCTTCACATCGAGATATTCCTTGCGCGAGCCGTTGTCGAACTCCAATGTAATGAAGTAGTACGTTCTGGACGATGAGCCCATATGCATATTGTCATTATGATGATGATTGCTGGAGCTTCGCACCTCCGTACGCTTCGATACGATGCGGGCGTAGCTGGACTCCTGAGGTGCGCTGGCATTACGGAAGTACTTCGCAATATTGACGATGAACATCACGATAATGAGAGCGAACACGAGAAAGAACATGACCTGAAAGAGGGAGAATGCCGAGTCGAATCCCCCGCCGAATGGACCGAATCCCATAGCGTGTGAACCTCCTTGTATGTGTAACAAAATTATACGCGGCAGCCGTTCAAAATGTTTCATGAAATTCCTGCTTATTCCTGCTTGAACCATAAGTCGCGGAAGCGTACCCAGCCCAGCGATTCCAGGGCAATGCCGCGTACAGCGGGATGGAATGCGGTCTTCAGCGCCTTGCGGTACAGGAACAGCAGGCTGTGCCGCTCTCGAAGCTGCCGCTCGATCCCGATGAACTGCTTCCTTCTCTTCCCTACATCCGGCTCCGACAATATGCACTGAAGCGACCGCTCCATGCTGTCCTTGGCCGTCGGCGGCATATGCTGCTGCATGCTCTTGTACAGATCGATAAGGCGCAGTTCGCGATGCTCGTCCAGCATAGTGGCGAACAGAAGCAAGTCCGCCTCCATCCGCGCAGCCCCCTTGAACGCGCCGGCGTGCACGATGGATACTGTCACAGCGAAGCCCGTCTCCTCCAACAATTCAGCAATCAGACTGGCGTCGGCGGCATACTGTGAGATCGTCATCATCGAGAGCGGCTGCCCGGCGTAAGAACTCTGCGCCAGCTCGCGACGCAGCTGTCCGATGTCGTAAGAGGCCCCTGCCCCTTGCTCTTCCATCGGCATCTCGTCGCTGCGCTCGATCCAGAAGCTGGATGAGGCTTCGATTACATCGCCGGCGAGCAAGCCCAGCAGATGAGGACGATGAATCGCACGATTCAGGATGGCGCGTACGTCAGGCGAAGCAAGCGGCCCTCGCTTGATCTCGTTCACAGCGATGAACTTGCAGGTCGTTCCGGATTGCCTCACCTGTCGCCATTGTCCGCTCTCTCCCTCTTGCAGCCTCGCATTGTGCATCACCTGGAACGTTCGCGCATGCGGCGGCTCGTTCTCCTCCCGTTCACCGGCAACGGTATCCGGCATCGTCCACACCTCCACCCGGTCAAGAAATGCGCGTCCCCGGAAATAGGGGAGGAAGGCGTCTAACGTCCAGACACCCCGCTCGCTGCCCAGCAGCCTGAACGGGCCGGTGCCGACCGGCTTCGAGCCGAACTTGCAGCCGCCGTCCGCTTCGCACAGATCCTCCGGTACGATGGAAGCGCGATTGGTGGTCAGGAAGGAGAGGAACGTCTCGTTCCTCCGCTTCAAGCGAATGCGCACAGTCGTCTCGTCCAGCGCCGCCGCCTCGGCGATATCGTTGTACACCCAGCTGTACAGACCGTCGGGTGCCAGTCTCTGCAATCGCTTCAGGGAGTAGACGACATCGTCGCTCGTCATCTCGCGGCCATGGTGGAAGGAGACTCCCTTGCGCAGATAGAACGTCCATGTTGTCCGCTCTGCGTCGGATTCCCAAGCATGGGCCAGATGCGGCATGATGGTACCTCCGGCGGAGTCCATGGCGACAAGTCCGTCGAACAGTTGATTGACGAGATGGGATTCCCCGATATAGTGAATGGCGGCGGGGTCCAGCGTATCGATTCTCTGGGGCAAGGGGAAGCGCAGCACATCCAACCGCTTCTTGCCCTCCACTTCGGAGCGGAAGCCGAATTGTCCGGACAGCCACTCCCGGAATTGCTCCTGCAGCCGGCTTCCCGGCTCCTCCAGCTCCTGGATAATGCGCAGAGCGGATGCGAGGTCCTGCTTCTGAACATGCTCCTTCGCTTGCTGCAGCAGGATAGCGTCCAGCGAAGCGAGGAACAGGAGCTGCGATCGCTTGCCTCTGCCTCTGTTAGACTGCCAGCTCAGCCATCCCTCCTCCTCCATCCGGCGAAGCAAGATGACCATGTTGCGCTGGGTGCAGTCGACGATAGAGGCGAGCTGACCGGTTGTCGTATCGATCGGCTCTTGTTCCCCCGCACCCGGGAAGGCGCGGCGCAACGCCGCATAATGCCGCCGAAGCTTCATACGTTCACCGCCTTCTAAAATATGAAATTTCCATTTTTGAAGTTGCACTTTTTGTTCTTGTTTTCTAGGTTACAATAAAATGGGAAAGGAATAAAGCGGCAAGGAGTGTGGAAAATGCGAAATCCGGCACCGTGGAGGCAGCGATATGACGGTATGCTGCGCCTGGCTATTCTGCTTGGCCTGTTCGGCCAATACTTATTTCTCGGGAGAGCTGCGGGACTATCCGTACCCTTGTATTTGCTCTGTGTCTACGGCATGTTCTTCTACGCGGCCAGAGGCCGAATGGGAGGGTTCGAGCGTTGGAGAGGGCAGCTGCGATCGGGCTTGCTTCTGCTCATCCCGATCTTTTTGCTGTCGTTGACCTATATCCTTTACAGCAATCTCTTCTTTCACCGCTTGAACGCTATCGTACTCATTATACTTGTCACTGCCCAAATGATGCTGTTGACCAAAGGGGGCTCCGTTCCCTGGCATCGCCTGCAGTTTTACAGGGAGATGGTCCGCCAGCTGTTCGTGCAGCCCGTGCTGCATATACGGGAGCCTTTCTTGATATTGGGAGGCTGGCTGCGTGCGGGCGATGCAGAGGGGAAGGAACGCAGCCACATTCTGAAAGTGCTGTCCGGCATGCTGATTGCCGCGCCCTTGCTTCTCATTATAGTGGCGCTGCTGTCATCGGCGGACGGCATCTTTCAGTCGTGGATCAACGCTATACCGCAAGTGCTGGAGCAAGCGGGCTTGGACGCCGTCGTGGCGAGAATGCTGACGGCGCTTGTCATTACAATATATCTCTTCTGCTTCATGTGGAGCCTGTTGTTCCCCGGCAAGCCGCGTCAAGCGCCCTCCGCTCCTCCAGAGGGAGAGAAGGCGGCAATCGGCATGAATGCTGTAACGGCAGGAACGGTGCTTGTATGTGTGAACGCGGTATACGCGCTGTTCGCATTCCTCCAGTTCTCTTATTTATTCGGCGCAGCGGAAGGCCTTCTTCCGGAAGGGATGGCGTATGCGGAGTACGCACGGCAAGGATTCGCCGAATTGGTCCTGCTCTGTCTGATGAATCAGGGACTGCTGTTGATGGGGCTGCACTTTATTCTGCCTGCCGGAGCGCTTGGCGAGCTGGCAAGAAGAGTATTGCTCAGCCTTCTCGTCTGCTCCACCTTCGTCATGCTGGCCAGCGCTTATATCCGGTTGTCGTTGTATGAGCAAGCATACGGCTATACGCATGCCAGATTGCTTGCGCACGGCTTCATGATCTTCCTTGGCTTGCTGCTCGCCGCCGCTCTGATCAGGGTATGGGTGGATCGCTTCTCGCTGGCGAAGGCGTATCTATGCGGCGCGATTGTCGCTTATGTCGTCATCAATTATGCCAATCTGGATGCCAGAGTAGCGGAGAACAATGCCGAGCGGTATGCAGCGTCAGGCGAGATCGATATCCCTTATCTGCTCACCTTGTCGGCGGATGCGGCGCCTGCGGTGATGAAGCTGCACCGGCGGTATCCTGACCTGGCGGAGCTGGAAGGGTGGCTGGAGGAGTTGAGGAAGAAAGCTGGTGACAGGGAGCATTGGGCGTCCTGGAATTTATCTTGGCAGCGAGTGGAACCATGAAGGAGCTCCCACCGTCTTGTAGAAATACATTGAGATAGGAGGGACATGGATGAGCAGAGGCAAAAGGTGGCTTTATGTGTATATACCAAGCTTTCTATTACTGTTGAGCGTGTTCTTGTACGAGGAGAACAATCATATCGGCATTACGGCTTATTCGATCAGCTCAAGCAAGCTGCCGCAGGGGCTGGACGGCTATCGGATCGTTCAGCTGTCGGACCTGCAGAGCAAGATGTATCCCAAGGACCAGTACCCGATCGTGTCCAAAGTGAAGCGGTTGAAGCCGGATATCATCGTCATGACGGGCGATATGGTGGATGCCGGCCATTACGATGAAGAAGCGACGATGGCATTGA
The DNA here is from genome assembly GCF_025567625.1 of Paenibacillus sp. J5C2022. Classification (GTDB taxonomy): domain Bacteria; phylum Bacillota; class Bacilli; order Paenibacillales; family Paenibacillaceae; genus Pristimantibacillus. The sequence continues at coordinate 65,161 of NZ_JAOQJC010000036.1, forward strand.
TGAGAGGAGTGGCGGAGATTGCGCCCGTCTACTTCGCAGCGGGCAATCACGAATATGCGGCGCGTACGTTCAAGGGGCTGGAGAAGAAGCTGACTGGCCTCGGGATACATGTGCTGCGGAATGAACAGGTGAGGATTAAGGCGGGCGACGGGTACATCTCCCTCATCGGGGTGGACGACCCTATCTTCAACAAGAAGGAGGATGGGGATGTCGACAAGATGACGGCACATCTCCGGGAAGCGATAGGGGAAGAGGAGCTGGAAGACTACAGCATTCTGCTGTCCCATCGGCCGGAGCTGTTCCATGTCTATGCCGATCGAGGCATTGATCTGAGCTTTACCGGCCATGCGCACGGAGGCCAGTTCCGTCTGCCGATTGTCGGGGGCGTCTATTCCCCGGGTCAGGGCATGTGGCCAGAGCTGTCGGAAGGCATGCATGAGAGGGACGGTTCTATGCTCGTCATTAATCGCGGACTGGGCAACAGCACATTCCCCCAACGCCTGTTCAATCGTCCGGAGATTGTGCTTGTGGAGCTGGGGTCGAATATTTGAGTTCGAGCATCTCGAAAACTTATATATTCTTGGGGAAGAAGGTTTAACGCATGCGTCTCCTCCAAAAAAAAGGGACCCGCAGCAACGGGCTGCGGGTCAAATCTTTATATTATTAAAAAGGGGGTCGAGTACTAGTATAGCCCCTTTATGTTAAGGTACGATGTTCGTAATATTTCAATCAGATTACAAATGATGGATTCCTGTCACATTCAATGATAGACGGGCGGGAGCGGACCGGCGGAATGGTAGCCGGATATCGATAGCTCCTTCTTGTCGTTCAAAGAAGCGAAGAATACGTCCGCAAGCCGAATGCTGCTGTCGTTCAGCTGCTGCAGCAACCAGACCTCGCTGTATCCAAGCTTTTGCAATGTTTGGGATTGGATAACGCCTTCCTTAATAACGGGATAAGCGACCCCAAGCTTGTCGCTCGCAAGGCCGGCATGCTCCATAGTTACATTTTGGCTGCTCACCTTCTTCAGAACGCTTAGTCCTCCATTACCCTCCAATATAGCCATATCGACGGTCGATGGATCGAAGATTTGGTACTCCCGAAGCAATAAGAGAAGATCATCCACCGTATATTGGGCCTTCTTTACATTTTTATGAATAAACCTTCCGTCCTTCATGACGATGATGGGCTCGAACGTAATCATCTTGCTGAATTTGCGGTATTTCAACATGAGGTAGGAGGTCGCCTTCTGCAACAGGCCAATGGCTGCTATCGCGATTGCTGTATGAATATGCTCAATGCGGGGATCGGCAATATCCGCTCCAACGACGGAACCAAGCGAAATAATAATAAGAAAGTCGAATATCGGCAGCTGCGCGATAGAGCGTCTGCCCATGAATAAAGCGATGATCAGCAGCAGGGGGAAGATCGTGTAAATTCGCCCCAGAACTAGCAGAGAATCCTTGACGAAATGCATAGTTTTCCCCCGTTAGCGAAAGATAATTGTGTTGCAAAGCGCTTCCAGTAGTACAATTTGCAAAATGGACGAAATTTATGCCAATCAAGATTATATTAAGCATTTGTAAATTCGACTTAATCTTATATAATGGTATAGGACTTGCGTAAAAACTGATTTGTGTGGCGGGAGGATTTCAGGTGGATTGGCAGGAGATTATCTTTAAATTTGTCGGGGGACTCGGCATCTTCCTGTTCGGCATCAAGTACATGTCGGACGGATTGCAGAAGACAGCAGGCGATAAGATGAGAGGGTTGCTGGCCAAGTATACTTCTAACCCATTGTTAGGCGTTCTGGTCGGTATTATCGTCACGATTCTTATCCAGACCTCCACAGGCACAACCGTTATGGCCATCGGATTAATCAATGCCGGACTCATGACCTTGAGGCAAGGGATCGGCGTCATTCTGGGGGCCAATATCGGGACGACGATGACCGCATTTATCGTAGGTATCAAAATTGAGGAGTATGCACTTCCGATTATTGGCGTGGGAGCGGTTCTTCTGTTCTTTATTAACAAAAAGCGGGTGCAGTACATCGGTCAAGTCATATTCGGATTCGGTACGCTGTTCTTGGGGCTTTCGACGATGGGGGGCGGATTGAAGCCGCTTAGGTCATTGCCTGAATTTACCGATTTCATCGTCGACCTGTCGCATACGCCAATACTGGGAGTATTCGTCGGCACCGTATTCACGATGATCGTACAGAGCTCCAGCGCAACGATTGGCATCCTGCAGACGATTGCCGATGAAGGCATGATTCAACTGAAAGGTGCATTGCCGGTATTGTTCGGCGACAACATCGGGACGACGATTACTGCGGTGCTGGCATCGATCGGAGCGAGTGTCGCAGCCAAGCGCGCGGCGCTTGTGCACGTTATCTTCAATGTGCTGGGTACCATTCTGTTCGTGCTTGCATTGGATATCGTGTATGAGGTCGTCATGTGGATGGGTGAAGATGTCAATATCCGAATGCAGATTGCGTACGCGCATGGCTTCTTCAACGTGACGAATACGTTGATCTTCCTGCCATTCGTATCCGTGCTGGCTTGGATTGTGACGAAGCTGATTCCAATGAAGGAGCAAGAGCTGGAGTTCAGACCGAAGTATCTGGATATCAGATTGCTTGCCAACCCTTCCATCGCGCTCGGCCAAGCGCAGCATGAGATTATTCGCATGGGCAACTTGGCGCGGGAGACGCTGAACGATGCGTCGAGCTTCTTCTTCAAGCGCGACAGCAAGACGGCTAACCTGGCGCTTCAGAAGGAGCAGCTGGTCAACGAGCTTGACCGCAAGATTACCGATTACATGGTGAAAATTCATCAGAACGGCCTGACGGAAGGCGAGTCCGAGGTTGCATCAGGCTTAATGCACACGATTAACGATATAGAACGCATCGGCGACCATGCTGAGAATATTGTGGAGCTGACGGAGTTCAGCATCAATAACAAAGTAGAATTCTCCGTTGAAGCGGAGCGCGATCTGAAGCTGATGCTGGAAGCGGCGGACCATACGCTGACCAGAGCGCTGTATGCACTGGAGCATAACGACAAGGAAGCGGCTTCCGACACGCTCAAGGGAGAAGCGGAGCTGGATCGGATGGAACTGGAATTCCGCAAAGCGCATATAGCGCGGCTGAATCAGAACCTCTGTACAGGCAATTCGGGTGCGATCTTCCTGGACATCTTGAGCAATCTGGAGCGTGTGGGCGACCACAGCAAAAACATTGCCCAATACGTGCTTCGCGACGAATAAATGATCACATAAGGTTTTTACCGCATATGACGGAATGAAATGAGGGGCTGTGCCAGGTCTTGTAACCTAGGTACGGCCCCTTGTTGCGTTTGTTATCCGTCTGCATGTTACCCGTCTGCATGTTATCCGTCCGCATGTTATCTGTCTCGCATGTTATCTGTCTCGAATGCTATCCGTCCCGAATGCTATCCATCTCGCATGCTAACCGCCGCATCGGCGATCTGCTGCTCGACGCCCGACTGGTCATCTCCGTGACCGCCTTGCCCTCCAGCGCTCTGCATCTTCCATCGTGCCGCGCCCTCCAGCATGCCGAACCCTCCAGTGCGCTGAACCCTCCAGCATGCCGAACTCTCCATCGTGCCACAGCTCCCGCCAAGGCGCTTGTCCCGGAGGCAGCTGCTTGCTTAGCCTTGTTCGTTCGTTGCCTTGGCCAGTGCTTTCTTCCATACGCCCAGTAACAGCTCCAGCTCCATGACATACTGCTCTGCTTCCAAGTTGAGCACCCCTTGATCGGTTGGCGCAGATGCGTGAAGAACGGAGGCGTATGTATCCGACAGGGCGCCATGTCCGGATATCGTTGACCGCATGGCTTGCAGCTCGGCCAGCATTGCCGCTGCTTCCCATTGCTGCGAGCCTCCGGTAGGCGCACTTTGCTGCATGCCAGCGCCACTCGTATGACTGTTGTGCTCAGTGAGACCGTTTGTTAGGGATGCTGCCCGTCCTTCCGTACTCTGGTCTGTCACACAGCGAGCATCGCCACTTGTCCGGGTGTTGGGGGGAACGGCTTCAACCGGCTGCCCAGCAGCCGCGGCATGCCGCTCCGTCAGCTTCGCTTGTTCCTCGGCTTCCCGTACCCTTTCCGCCTGCTCCTCCGCCTTCCTCGCTTTCTCCTTGCGATTTTGTTCGAAGGTGGACCAAGTCTCCAGCAGGCCGCTGCCTGACTTGAGCAGGAGCTTGTCTTTCGTGGCTTCGGATATCGACTTGTCCTTGAACAGCTTGGCGATTTTACGAATATCGCTGACAGGAAGCTCGTCCCTGGCGGCCGTAAGCGCGAGCGTATCGCGGTATTCCATCGGCAAGCTCTTCAGCGGCATGAGCTGCTCCTCCGTCAGTCTGTCCTTGCGGATTTCCGTACCGCTTACGATCAGCTTTTTGACGGCGTTGCTGAACACCAGCAGGTCGCACTTGTTTTTGATATAGCTCTCCGGCTTGCCCAGCTTAGCCGACAGGAACTTGACCGAGCTGCGGAACTTGGGATCGTTCAGCAGCTTATTGAAAGCTTCCGCTTCTTCGATGGGAGAGAAGTTCTCCCGAGTCAAATTCTCCGCAATTTGCTCCAGATAGATTTCCATCTCGTCCGTCGCGCTGGAGACGATGCAAGGAATAGTGGGCAGCCCCAGCAGCTTGCTTGCCTTGTATCGGCGATTGCCATATATGATCTTGTAACGGCCGTTGTCCAGCTTTCTTACCTTAATCGGGGACAGAAGCCCTATCTCCTGTATGCTGTTCATGAGCTCTTGCAGCGCTTCTTCCTGGAACTGGTACCTGGGCTGATCCTTGTCCTCATCGATCAACTCCATCTCGATAGGTATAATATTCACGGCGGCAATCCCTCCTGTATCTAGGTTCGAACCATATCTCTACATTATAGCAAAATACGGAGCCGACATAAGAGGGAGATGGCGTATGGTGTGAAGTTATCCGTGTTTCGCCAGTTTTTTGAATGCCGCTTCAATCGTATCCATCTCGCTGCTTCCGATAATGGCGTCCGTCACTTTGCCGGACCGGTCGATGAAGTAAAGCGTCGGAAAGCCTCTTCCGTTATATTGTCTGAATACATCACCATTGGCGTCAAGCAAGACGGGATAAGGAATCTCATGGCGTTCCACATATTTCACAACTTCTTCACGCTCGTCCCTGTCGATCAAATTCACGCCGTATACATTCACCCGGTCCTTGTATTTCTCATAGAGCGCAACCATCTTAGGCGCATCCATATTGCAATAGGTGCACCAGGAGGTGAAGAAAGAGAGAACGGTAGGCTTGTCGGTGTAGGCGACATTCATTAATTTGTCGTCTTGCAGATTATGCAGAGCGATGCCGTTCAAGGAGCTGCTTATGTTTGACTGCGGTTCTTCTTTGGCATTGTTGACCACGATCAGTATGCAGCCTAATAATGCTAATCCAATGATCATGCCGCTCCATATTTTTTTGTTCATCCGATTATTTTCATTCCTTTCCACTGTCGCGCTTTTATCATTATACTGGAAAAACTGTGCAGGAAATACCTTTTGTGAGGATGTTTCTAGTTATAGTCGTTATTATTGCATCATAAATTTCCGGCAGGGAAATATACCGTTGGAAGGGAAATGGCAGACGATGTAGCCTTGGTTGGAGATAAGAAAGTTGTGCGAATGAGGAGCTGTAGGCGATGTAGCCTTGGTTGGAGTCAGGAAAGTGTGCCATTGGGAATCCGTTCTCTCATAAAAGCGACAAATCGTTACATAATAAGCCCAGTCGGAAGATCATGGTCAGGGAGGATGATGGAGGCATGATGTATAGCAAAGTAGCAGTTGGATGTGTGTTGGCAGGACTTCTCGCCATGTTGTTTGTCCCTGCGCCTGCCGCTAATGCGCAGTCATATCAGGAACACTATGACGTTATCGTGGCAGGGACAGACCCGGAAGGGATAGCGGCGGCCGTGTCCGCTGCGAGAAATGGGTTGAGGGTGCTGCTGGCGGACGGCAAGGGGCGTGAAGAGATAGGTGGGCTCATTACGCTTGGGTGGCTAAACTCGCTGGATTTGAACTACTCTCCGGTGAAGAAGCAAGGACGAAGCGGGCACCGTTTTCTGAACAGGGGGATATTCCAAGAATGGTATGATCGTCTGGAAGGTACGTCGATTGATGTGGTCTCCGCGGGAGGGGCGTTCCGCCAGTTGGTGGATCATGAGGAGAATATTACGGTCAAGTTGAAGCTACAGGACTGGAAGCCGATTGTGCGTAATGGGAAGCTGGAAGGGCTGGAGATAACGGATGCTGCGGGAAAGGTTGAGCGGGTTCACGCTTCCGTCGTCGTAGATGCGACGCAAGATGCGGATATTGCTGCGATGGCGGGTGTGCCTTATACGGTCGGACGCGAGGATCTGGGTGATCCGTCGTCCAGAATGGCCGTTACCCTCGTCTTCAAGATGCGTGGCATTACCGATGAAAGCTGGAAGGCGATCGGCAGACGCAAGGACACAGGGCGGGACGACAGAAGCGCATGGGGATTCCCCGAGGCAAGCCGATATGTCTCGTCGCGCCCGGAACGCGTAGCGTTGCGCGGGCTGAATATCGGACGGCAAAATGACGGTACTGTCCTGATCAATGCGATGCATCTATTCGACGTCGACCCGCTGGATGCGTCATCGCGAGCGGAGGGCATGCGGATCGGACGCGAGGAAGCTCCCAAAATCGCTGCATACTTGAAACGAAGCTTCAAGGAATTGGAGCAGCTAGACTACGCGGGAACGGCTCCCGAACTATATGTACGGGAATCGAGGCACATACAAGGAGAATACCGCCTCACGATGGCGGATGTAATGGAGAATCGCGACCATTGGGATGCCATTGCTTATGGCTCCTACGAAGTGGACATTCAGCGGCTGAACCGCCACGACAACGGAGCAGTCATGATGGCGCCGTTGCAATACGGCGTGCCGTACCGCGCTTTGGTACCGCTCAAGGTCGATAATCTGCTCGTTGTAGGGCGTTCCGCGAGCTTTGATTCCTTGCCGCACGGAAGTGCGCGCGTTATTCCGCTGGGAATGGCAACGGGACAAGCGGCGGGAGCAGCCGCGAAGCTGGCACTGGAGCGGGGAATAACCGTCCGCGAGCTGTCGCGGTCGAAGGAAGCGGTCCGCATGCTGCAGGAGCGGCTTTCGTCTCAAGGCATGGATTTGGTCATGCATGACTTGGTCGAGCCGGCGTATATGAAGCACCCGGCATATCGAGGGCTGCTGGCCGCTGTCAGCATGAACTTGACGACAGGCGGTTACAGCAATGATCGCTGGAACCTGGATGGGACGGCCGGTACGCATCGTTTTCAAGAGATGGTGGGGAAGCTGGCGGTAATACATCCACAATATTTCCGAAGAATGTCTGATGATTTGGATGGCGCGGGGACTCGTGAAGCATCGGTTATTGAAGGGGAATCGCTGAAATTACAGGAGGCAGCCTATATCATGTGCGCGGCAGCGGGGGTGAAGGCGGATCGGGGACATGCGCTTGATGTGCTGCTGGATAGGGGGTGGGTAAATCGCGAACGGGTGGAGTCATTGGGTAATCAAGCCGCATTAACGAATGGAGAGGCGTTCCTTCTCATCAGAGATCTTCTCGAGCATTATGCCGGAGTAGTATATGAGTAGATGAGTAGATGAGTAGGTTAGGGGGGATGGGAGAAGGGGGAACTGGGCTGTATCGCTCATTATGCTCACATAGCTGCCGGAAGTGAGCTGGAAAGTGTACGCTATCGCTCAAAATGATCGCATAGCCGCGCCAACCATGCCCCGTTCGCCGCAAAGTCGCCTTCTATCCGCCCATTATGCTCACATAGCCCCTGCAAAAGAGCTGAAAAGTGTGCGCTATCGCTCATTATGCTCACATAGCCCCGCCAATCGTGCCCCGTCCGCCGCAAAGTCGCCCTCTATCCGCCCATTATGCTCACATAGCCCCTGCAAAAGAGCTGAAAAGTGTGCGCTATCGCTCATTATGCTCACATAGCCCCGCCAATCGTGCCCCGTCCGCCGCAAAGTCGCCCTCTATCCGCGCATTATGCTCACATAGCCCTGCAAAAGAGTAGAAAAGTGTGCGCTATCGCTCAAAATGCTCACATAGCCGCGCCAATCGTGCCTCGTCCGCCGCAAAGTCGCCCTCTATCCGCTCATTATGCTCACATAGCTGCCGAAAGAGAGCCCCAAGTGTGTGCTATCGCTCAAAATATTCACATAGCCCCGCCAAAAGTGTCCCGTCCGCCCTAAAGTCGCTCTCTATCGCCCATTATGCTCACATAGCCCCTGCAAAAGAGCTGAAAAGTGTGCGCTATCGCTCATTATGCTCACATAGCCCCGCCAATCGTGCCCCGTCCGCCGCAAAGTCGCCTTCTATCGCTCATTATGCTCACATAGCTGCCGAAAGAGAGCCCCAAGTGTGCGCTATCGCTCAAAATGATCGCATAGCCGCACCAAGAGTGTCCCTAACCGCTTGGCCGGCCTAGCTTTGCCGCCTGCGATAGGCGAAGTGGTTCGTCGGGCCTTGTCCGCCGCCGATACGCAGCCCGTCTTCGATGGCGGCTTGAATGAACGCCCGAGCAACCTTTGCGGCTGCGAGCACATCGCGTCCTCTAGCCAGCTCCGCAGCTACGGCCGCCGAGTACGTACAGCCCGTTCCATGGGTATGCGGCGTATCGATCCGCCGCCCTTCCATATAGTGGAAGTTAGCCCCGTCGTAGACCATGTCTACCACCTTGTCCTTCGTGGCGGGATCATGCCCGCCCTTCAGGATTACACATGCCGCACCCATCTGACGGATGCGCTTGGCTGCTTCTTCGCGGTGGGACAGCCTCGTAATCGTCATGCCGGCCAGCTCTTCCGCCTCAGGCACATTGGGAGTGATGACGCGTGACAGCGGAATTAGCCGATGCGTCAAAGCATGCAGTGCTTCCTTGCGCAACAGCGTCGATCCGCCCTTCGCCAGCATGACGGGATCGATGACCAGATTACGCCAGCCGTACTGCGCGAGCTTATCCGCCACGGCATGCACAATATCGCCGCTCGCAAGCATGCCCGTCTTCACCGCATGCGGCGTCAAGTCTTCGCCGATGGCATCCAGTTGCTGTAGAACGGCGTCCGTGCCTACCTCGTGGATGCCCTTGATGCCAAGCGTGTTCTGCGCGGTTACCGCCGTAATGACGGACATGCCGTACACACTCAGCTCCTGGAATGTCTTCAGATCGGCTTGAATGCCCGCGCCGCCTCCGCTATCCGAGCCGGCAATGGCGAGTGCGAGTGGAACACCGGCATATGATGCCGATGTCGCCAGTCTGTCGTCTTGAAGTGAGTTTGACTGTGAAGGCGACACGTGCGTCGCAGCATGATATATATGATTGGCTGTCGATCCGCTCATGATTCCCTCTCCTCGCCATATCGTTCCATGACCCACTCTACCGTTTGACGCATGCGCTGGATGAGCCGCTCATTCTGAATCACCTGCACCCGCTTGCCGAGGAAGCGCAGCTTCGACAGCACATACTCCAGCTCATCCTTGGCGAAATAGAGCGTAATCCGGTATTCGCCGGTTTCCTCGTCGTAATCCATATCGCGCTCAAAAGGTGAAAATGCGTACAAAATGCGCGACAGCTCCTCATTATATTCCGGCACGATGCGGATAATCGCCGACGTCTGCTTGCCTGCCAGCCGCTTTTTGACGGTGGCAAGCAGCTCCGCATACTGTTCTTGCGAGCATTCCGTCTCCCGAAACGCCACTATTTTGCTAAGCCGGGTGCTCATCATCATGCGCTGACGAACGTGAAGCCAGAGCAAGTACCATTCACGCTTCACCATGGAATATTCCAGCTTGTAAGGAAGGGCGGCAACATGCTCATGGCATCGCCCATCCTTCACGCCGTAATCCAACTGCAGCAGGCATCCCTTCATGATGGCCCGTCGCAGCGGGCGGATAAGCGGGTGATAGACTTGCGTTTCCCGCCCTGCAGCTTTCATGAGCAGATGCCGGTCCCAATCCGGCATGGCCTCCTCCGCCAAGTGCCGCTTCAGCTTGTCCAGCGTATCCGGCAGCATTGCCTCGGCCGCCGCTTCGTGCGCTAGCATCCCCTTCAGCCAGCTCCGTTCATGGGAGGTAGTCATGAATGTGCCGTTGTCATGAAGCCGCGACAGAATTTGATAGTTGAATATTTTCTCAAAGAGGCTCATAGTATGCTCCGATCTCCTTCCACTCCCCAACCAGCTCCTGCCGCAGCCAAGCCGGTTCCAGCACCTCGCAACTGGAGCCGAAGCTTCTGATCCATGGCTTGATCTCGGTCGTTCCGTTCACTTCAATCTCGTAGATGAACCCCTCTTCCTGCTCCTCGGTAATCGTTCCCCACTGGCCTTGATGCCGCACCCGATCCTTCACGAAGTTCGGGATAGACGGTCCCGGATTGTAAAATTTCAGGCGAATGAGCACCTTGCGGCCCGTATCGATTAACCAGCTATGCTTCACGCGACGTTCCAGCAGCTCCAGCTTCTCCGAATATTCGTCCTCCGGCACGACATCCGTGACAGCCAGCTGCGTGATGCCCTCCATCCGGAACTTCTGCACGTTCAGTCCGCGGCTGAAGCCTAGCAGATACCATCTGCCGTACTGGTGGTCATAGACGATCTTCAACGGGAGAAGCGACACTTGCTTGCCCATGTTATCCCTCTCGTAGAGCGGATTCGTATTGCGGGAGGCGTAGCTTGTCGCGCGCTTCGGGGTGAAGTACAGGAACGAGACGCGGCGCCGCTCCTCGATCGCTTGCAGGAGGCTGAACAGATGAGCTTCGTCCAGAATGCGGGAGTAGAAATGGTATTTGTACAACGCGGCTTCAAGCCCGTCGTGATCATCCTTGAATCCGTCCCGAAGCAGCTGCTTCTTCAGACTGTCCCGAAGCAGATAGCCCTGTACGGAGGGGAGCTGGGTGTTGGCCATAATATCGACGAAATCGTACAGGTCCAGCAGCTCGTCCGCAGTCAGCTCGCTGATCCAGTCGTTGCGCAGCTGATAGCGATACGGACGCGAGCTTCCCAGCTTCTGAATAACGCCGACACCCTCCAGATACTTCAGGTCGCCGCGAATCGTCTTCTCGTCCGGTAAGGAAAGAACTTCATCCATTCCCTCGCAGCAGATGTCAAGCAGTTGGAGCGCAGTCTGCGGGCTGTCCTGCATGGCCGTAAGCAGAAGAGACAAGCGCTGGCTTTCGGATTCCTTCAACGATTTTCCCTTGAACAGGAACAGCAGCACGGGATCGGCGGAATCGGGATAGCTGTAACGCAGCATATCGCCGAAGTCCTTGTCGGTCTTAGCCGGTCCCGCTTGCTGAACGGTGCTAGCGATCTCCTTCAGCCGCCGGGCCATCTTGTCGTATGTATGCACAGAGATGCCGAGGCGCTCTGCATACTGCTGGCGGTTATATGCGCCGCTAGTGAGCGCCAGCATGCGCAAGTATTGAATCTCTCTATCGAAGCTTTCTCTGGCCATCCGCCTACATCGCTCCTTTCCAGACTATTGTAGCAGGAGAAGAAGAAGAGAGTAAATGCGTGCAGAAATTTGCCAAGTCGTAATACTTTCACCATGTTCGCAAGAGGAGAATTCAGGCATGATAGAGGCAACAGGAAGCGGCAAGCGGGGAAGAGCGAGCGGCGGGCGGCTGGCAAAGATAAGAAGCTGGCTGTGTAATGCATACGCCACCCCAGATGACCGCGGGAGTGTAACGGGAGGAATCAGCACGATGAACCATCAATATAAATACCACGGCAATAATCACTACGAATGGGAACTGAACAACGGCAAGCTTCATGTATTCGCCAATGAAGAGGTGTTCGGAACGTTCGAGGGCAAAGTGTACGAGATGGCGGACAATAACCTGCGTATTCCGCGCAACCAGTATATCAGCTATACGCCGGACGCTCATGTGGGCGTCGGAACGTGCATCGGCACGACGGCGGTATGGCGAATGAAGGATGGCTGCGTATCGCCATCGATCGTCGGCTCCGATATCGGCTGCGGCATGAGGGTCCATCTTACCCCGCTGCATAAGCGGGATCTGATGGATAAGAGCTTGCGCAGAGCGATCATGAACGCGATTGAGCAATATGTCCCGACGAATGAGCGGACCAATACGAATTACGCGGATATCGACATTATGGAGGTTGTCCGCCACGGTCTGAAGGGACTGCCGGAGAAATATGTGCCGAACGAGCGCTGGCTGACGCATGTCGAGCATGCAGCCTTTGCATACGATCAGCAGTATCTGGAGCAGCTGCCGCCCAAAATCCACAAGCATGCCCACGGGCAACTGGGCTCGCTTGGCGGCGGCAATCACTTCATCGAGCTGCAAGCGTTGGAAATACCGGAAGGTATGCGGCGGCTTGCAGAGCAATGGGGCATGTTCGACGGGCAGGTTGTCGTCATGATTCATTCAGGCTCCCGAGCATGGGGCGCGATGGTGGGCCGCGAGCATAATAAAGAGATCAAGGCGGCTATGGACGCTTGGGGCATTACGAACCCCGACCCGCAATTGATCTATGCCCCTATCGCAAGCGCGGAAGGCAAGCGGTATCTGAATCTGATGTACTCTGCGCTGAACTTCGCCGTCAGCAATCGGCATATGATCGCTTTCGGCGTGCAGCAGGCGTTCCGCGATGTGCTGGATGCGGAGATGGAGCTGCCGGTGCTGTACGATCTGATGCATAATTATGCACTGCAGGAATTTCACCGCAAGGAGCTCATGCTGGTGCATCGCAAGGGAGCGACGCGCGCACTGCCGCCGGGACACTTCCTGAACACGCCGGCTTATAAGGCGACGGGCCATCCCGCTCTCATACCGGGCTCCATGGGCACCGCCTCGTATATTATGGTCGGCCGGGAGGAAGGCGCGAAGAACTTCTACTCCATCTGCCATGGCGCCGGGCGCATCCGGTCCCGCCGGGCGACGAAGGAGCTCGTCACGGTGGATGAATTCCGCCAATCCATGAAGGTGGGGACCGAGGATGAAGTGCTGGTCAACCACCGCACGCTGGAGACGATACTGGATGAATGTCCGCAGGCTTACAAGGATGTCGACCAGATCATTGACAGCGTCACGGGCGCTATGCTCGCGGATGTTGTGGCGAAGTGCAAGCCGATGGCGGTAGTGAAAGGCGTCTAGGCGATAAAACCAACTTATCCTTCCGAAGCGAGTTTGCTTTGCAAACTTTAGGCCGCTCATCTTCGAAGGGCCTCGTTAGAGGTTTTCTCAGAAATATAGAAATTATAAGTTCCGGGGTCCCCTGCAAAGCAAAGTAACTCAGTAAGCTTCGAATCGGAGCC
>NZ_JAOQJC010000037.1 GCF_025567625.1 Paenibacillus sp. J5C2022
TGTGCATTAGGGAAATTAAAGTGTGTAATAGAGAAAGCAGTGTGCAGTAGAGAAAGTGTGCATTAGGGAAAGTAAAGTGTGCAATAGAGAAAGTGAAGTGTGCAATAGAGAAAGTGAAGTGTGCGTTAGAGAATAAAGTGCGCAAGTGAGCCAGTTAGCGTGCGATAGAGCCAGTAGAAGAAAGGTGGGCAAGTGAGCTGATAAAGGTGGCGGCGATGGAGCAGGTAAAGGGAAAGAATGTCGAAGGAGCCGCCATTGGAGAAATAGCTCGCAGCATAGTCGTGCAGCCGCCAATGGAGATATAGCTCGGAGCATAGCCGTGCAGCATAGCTTGAAGTTCCTTTGTGAATGTGCGAAAGTGGAAGGCAGGAGGTGGGCAGTCGTGGAATTGACAAATAAAGAGGATGCGGAGCGGCTTCTCGCAGAGCATAAAGCGTATTTCCATTCCAGAGCAACGTCATCGCTGGCATTCCGGAAGGAGCAGCTCGCCAAGCTGCGCGGGGCGATTCTCGCGCATGAGAAGGAACTGGTGCAGGCGCTGCACAAGGATCTGCGCAAGAGTGAGACGGAGGCCTACGCCACCGAGATTGGCCTCGTGCTGCACAGCATTAGCCATACGATGAAGAGGCTAAGCCGCTGGATGAAGCCGGAGCGTGTGAGGACGCCCATTCACATGGCAGGGACGAAGAGCTGGATGATGCATGAGCCATATGGCACGGTGCTCATCATAGGACCGTTCAACTACCCGGTTCAGCTTGTATTGGAGCCGTTGCTAGGTGCAATTGCGGCAGGTAATTGCGCAGTCGTGAAGCCATCCGAAAGCACGCCGCATGTATCCGCCGTTATCCGCCAACTGATCGAGCAAGCATTCGAACGGAAGTATATCCGCGTCGTGGAAGGAGAGAAGGAGACGACCTCCCTGCTCGTCAATACGCGATTCGATTACATATTTTTCACAGGCAGTGTAGCCGTTGGTCGCATTGTTATGGAGGCGGCCGCGCGTCATCTCGTACCCGTCACGCTGGAGCTGGGAGGGAAGAGCCCGGTCATCGTAGACTGTACAGCTAACGTCGAGCTGGCTGCGAAGCGCATTATATGGGGGAAGCTGATGAATGCGGGACAGACCTGCATCGCCCCGGATTACTTGCTTGTGCATCACGACGTGAAGGATAAGCTGAAGGAGGAGATGCGAAGGGCAGTTGCTGCGTTCTACGGGGACAATCCCGCTGTCAGCGAGGATTATGGGAGGATTGTTAACGAGCGGCAATTCGACCGGTTGGCCGCCATTGTAGAAGAGGATCGGGAACGCATCATATGGGGAGGCCGAGTAGCACGGGAGGATCTGTATATCGAGCCCGTACTTCTGGATGCAGGCGAAGCAATTGGCAGAGGGGAGGGAGTGGAGGCGATGAAGGACGAACTGTTCGGGCCAGTGCTTCCTGTAATCACCTATTCACGGTTGGAGGATGCGATTGAACTGGTGCTGGATCGTCCCAAGCCGCTTGCCCTCTACCTGTTCACGGAGGATAGCGATGTGGAGCGCCAGGTGCTGGGGTGGATTTCATTCGGCGGCGGCTGCGTTAACGATACCATATCCCATGTTATTAACGGTGGCTTGCCGTTCGGCGGGGTCGGGGAATCCGGCATAGGCGGCTATCATGGCAAGCACAGCTTCGAGACGTTCTCCCATCGCAAGAGTCTGGTGAAGCGCAGCACGCGCATACGCTACGATTTCATGTTCCCGCCGTACAAGGGCAAGCTGAAGTGGCTGCGGAAAGTGCTGAAATGAGCAAAAGTATGAAAAATATGAAACTTTTTGGCCAGTAAAAACGTTATAGAGATTGGTACATATTGGATAGATTGGGAGAGGGGTTAGAGGCAATGTGGAAACAAACGAAAAAAATTGTACCCGCTGCCGTATTGGCTTCAATGGTTGCGGTAACGGGCTGCAGCACCGGGGGGAACAGTGAAAGCGGTAACGAGCAGGCTACTGTAAAAGTCATGTACTATGATGAGGGAAGCTTCTTCAGGGAGTACGGCATGTTGTTCAGCGCTTTGTTCCCCGAGATTGAGATTGAAGTTGTCTCGACGCAGAGCCTCTATCGCAGCCGTGGCGAAGGAGACGAAGAATTTGATTACGAGAAGGCGCAGCAGGAGTTCATCGAGCGGGAGCAGCCGGATATCCTCATGCTGGATAGCGGCCAATTCGAGAAGATGGCCCAAGATGGCAAGCTGTACGATATCGAAGCCTTAATGACCAAGGATAAGTTCGATACGGAAGGACTTGTGCCCGGCATGGTTGATTACATGAAGGAAATGGGCGGCGGTCAGCTCTACGGCTTGCCTACCTCGTTCACCAGCCAGGTTATTTATTATAACAAGGACTTGTTCGACAAATATAACCTGCAGCCTCCGACAGACGGCATGACATGGGAGCAGGTCATCCAGCTTGCCCAGCTGTTCCCGACTGACGGCGAAGGAGAAGACCGCGTCTATGGCTTGAACTTGGGTTATCGGAGCAGTCTGAACGATCTCGCGATGATGTTGGGCACATCGGAAGGACTGAAGTTTGTCATTCCGGCGACCAAGCAGGTTACGTTCAATACGGACGCCTGGAAGAATGTCGTGAACAAAGCTCATTCCGTTATCCAGTCGGGAGCTCTCTATGATGAAAGCAAGGATACTTTATTGCAAAATCAAGAAAACGACATGATGTACAGGCACTATGCGCTGCGCAATCCTTTCGTATCCGGCCGGGCGGCTATGACGCTTGAAGGTTCTCACTTCATTCGAGAGATGAAGGATGCGAAGGAATACGGCGGCGAAGATGCGAAGGTCGTGGAGAACTGGGATATCGTCACGATGCCGGTCAGCGTGCAGAATCCGGAGAGCAGCGACTCTACCTGGTACTCCAACATCCTGTCGATTGCGAAGGATTCTCCGAATGCGGATGCGGCGTGGAAGCTAATCTCGTATATATCCAGCGATGAGTACGCCAGGGTGAAATCGAAGGTGATCGATTACGGCGGCTTCCCGATTCGTACGAAGTATATCAAGGATGAGGAAGGGCGCAATTTCGCTGCATTCTATAAGCTGAAGCCGTCTCGTCAGGACATGTACAAGGATTACGACAAGCTTCCGCAGCAGTTCACCATGATGTTCTATGACCATATAAGAACGGAGTTCCAGGCGATTACCGACGGCACGAAGACGGTAGACGAAGCGTTGGAGCTGCTTCAGGTGAAGGGCGAGGAATTGATGGCCCAAGAGGATATGACGGAGGAAGAGATCCAGAAGTATTATGATGAGAAGTATAAAGATGAAAGGAACGCCATGAGGGAAGCGGCCGGAGAAGTTATTGTAGAAGAAGAAGCCGCAGATACGGACACAGCAGAATAGTTGTCATGAAGCAAAGCGCCTTGCTCGTTCATTTTGAATGGCAAGGCGTTATTGTTTTATTCGCTTCGAGCAGTCTCGCTATTCACTGTTATTAATGTAATATATTAACAGTTAACGCGGGGCCGAGTCATCGTTTCCGATATTCAGCAAATAAAGCAAGGATGATGCAACTTTTTGAAAAATTAGAACGTCTTAATAATGGTGCAAATTGGTTTATACAGAGAGAACATAGGATAAGGGAGAGAAATGTATGAGAAAATGGTACACGAAGGCAGCATCGGTCGCCGTTGCAGCGGCGCTTGTGACGGGCTGCAGCATGGGTGGAGAGAAGAATGATACGGCAGGGGAAGCCACATCTCTAAAGGTTATGTATTATGACGAGAGCAGCTTCTTCCAGGATTATGGCATGTTGTTCAGCGCATTGTATCCCAAAGTGGAGATTGATGTCGTCACGACGCAATCGCTGTATCGCGGCCAGGAGACGGAAGGCGAGGAATTCGATCGGGACAAGGCGATGCAGGACTTGATTGACGCCGAGAAGCCGGACGTGCTGCTGCTCAATACGAATGAATACGAGAAGATGGCTCAGGACGGCAAGCTTCAGGATCTGGAAGCGTTCATGACGAAGGATAAATTCGATACGGAAGGTCTCATTCCGGGCATGGTAGACCATATGAAGAAGCTTAGCGGCGGACAGCTCTATGGCTTGCCTACAAGCTTCTATAGCCAGGTCATTTATTATAACAAGGACTTGTTCGATAAATTCAATATTTCATATCCGACGGACAAGATGACTTGGGATCAGGTCATCAACCTGGCAAGGATGTTCCCGGTGGAAGGGGAGAAGGACGAACGAGTATATGGATTGAAAGCAGGCTACAGCGGAAATCTGTCCGATCTTACCCAGATGCTGGCGCAGTCCGAAGGACTGAAATATGTCAATCCGGCGACAAAGGAGATGTCGATTAATACCGACGGCTGGAAGAAGGCTGTGCAAACGGCTAAAGATGCGCTCGATTCGAATGCGTTATATTTTGAGGATGGGAACAATTGGTTCGGCGGCGGCAGCTATGAAGATTATATTATGAGGAAGCCGTTCATCTCCGGCAAGCTGGCGATGACGATTGAAAGCAGCTACTTCATGAACGAAATCGAAGAGGCGGCGAACTATGTGAAGGACCCCGAATCCATCGTAAGCAATTGGGATATGGTGACGGTGCCTGTCAGCACGCAATACCCGGATCAGAGCGGCAGCATCAACTATAACAACATTATAGCCATTAGCAAGGATTCGCCGAATACGGATATGGCCTGGAAGTTCGTCTCCTACATCTCCGGCGACGAATATGCGCGCGTGAAGGCGAAGGTAAGCGGATATAACGGCTTCCCGATCCGTACGAAGTACATTGAAGACGAGAATAACCGCAATGTTGCGGCATTCTATGCGCTGAAGCCAAGCGATGTTGATCCTTACAAGGACTACGACAAGCTTCCTATGCAGTTCGGCATGATGTTCAACGACTACATGCAGCAGGAATTTAACGCGATTAAGGAAGGCACGAAGTCGGTTGACGAAGCGCTTGAGCTGCTTCAAGTGAAAGGCGAAGAGCTTCTGGCGCAGGAGGAAATGACGGAAGAAGAGTTCAACAAAATGATTGACGACAAAATGCGCGAAGAGATGGGCGAGATGTCCGGCGAAGCGGGTTCTTCAGCGGGTGTAGAGGTATCGACCGAAACGGCTGAATAAGTCATCGTTGCATAAAGGGGGAGGGGGGCGCGAACGGTCTGCAAAACCGGGTGATGCCCCCTTTCTTTGTATGGTAAAATAAGCATAATTGACGAGAGAGGGTGGAAGAGGGATGAGTAGCAAGTTGGAGCTTATCATTGATGCGGGAGCCATGCTGGGAGAAGGACCATGCTGGGACAAGAGGAAGGGATTGCTATATTGGGTGGATATCATCGGGGAATGCATCCATATATACAATCCGCATGATGGCAGTGATCGCGTAATTCCTGTCGGCATGATGCCCGGGGCGGTCGTGCTTCGAGAGTCGGGCGGACTTGTCATGGCGGCGGGAAGAGGCTTGTATGGATTGGAAGCGGAAGGAGGGGAGCCGAAGGAGCTTGCGCTTCTGCAGGACGAGCCTGCAGGCAATCGATTCAATGACGGCAAGTGCGATCCTGCTGGCCGATTCTGGGCAGGCACGATGCCGATGGCGGAGTCGGAGCCGACTGGCAGTCTGTACTGTCTGGATACGGAGCATAATGTCGCCCGGCATGCCGAAGCAATCTATTGCTCGAACGGATTAGCGTGGAGCGCTGATCATGCAACTATGTATTATATCGATTCTCCCACCAAGAAAGTAGTGGCATATGAGTACCATAAGCAAGCCGGTACGATTGCCAATCCCAGGACGGCCGTTGTCATCCCTGAAGGCGAAGGGGTGCCTGACGGCATGACGATCGATGCTGAAGGCATGCTGTGGATTGCGCAGTGGGACGGCTGGAAGGTTAGCCGATGGAATCCGTCCGATGGCACGAAGATCGGAGAGGTGGCGGTGCCGGCGTCGCAGGTGTCATCTTGTACATTCGGCGGAGACAGGATGGACGAGCTGTATATTACGACTGCGAGAGTAGGGCTTGATGAGGCAGCACTGGCAGAACAACCCCATGCGGGAGGGCTGTTCCGCATCAAGCTTGGTGCGACAGGGACGGAGAGTTATCTTTATAAAGGGTAACTGGGGAGATCCGGAAGGAGGATGGCTCATCGCTTGAAGCTCCAGCCGAACACCTTCACATGAACGAGCAGCTTGGTTACCCAATGCGTCGCGACATACAACGCTAGGAACAGAAGGATGAGCGGCTTGAACAGAAACCATGCCAGCAGCCAGCCAAGAAGGATCTGCCAAGGCTTGAACCGCTTGATGGCATTGGCGGGGGCGAGCACGATGCGGTACAGCTTGTAGCTCTTCTGCAGCGCGCTCAAATATTCATCCCGAATCTGCTTGTCTGTCGGTTCGAGCCGAATGGCATTGGCCAGCATCTGCAGTTGTTCATCGTAATCGCCGCGTTGCTCCGCCGCCCAACCCAAATACATAAACACCGTATAGGATTCCACTTCAAGTCGCAGCGCTTGCCGGGTGCATTGCTTGGACAGCTCCCGCTCTCCGAGCAATGCTTCTGTATAGCTTAAAGCCGCAAGCAGCAAGGCGTGGTCAGGCGATATCGCCAATCCTTCCGACAAGCGCTGCTTCGCCTGCTGGAACTTGCCATCCTTGTTGTACAGATTGGCATGAAGGAAATAGTAATAGGGCTCGTAAGGGTCGATCCGCTGCGCATCGACGAGTGCCTCCTCAAGTTCTTTCCACCGTTTGCTTTCATAGAAAACGACGCTTCTCACGAACCAGGCGAGATGATTGTCGGGATCTTTCCGCAGCGCTTCCTCGGTCCATTGCTTCGCTTCGTCATGTCTGTCCATTCGCAGACAGATCTGAGCAAGCACAGCGTAGCCGTTGGCGTCCTCCGGTTCTTCGCGAATGACAGCCATCGCTTCCTCCGAAGCTTCTTGATATTTTCTCCACTCCAGCAGCTTATAGATGCGTTCATACCGCACTTCCGAGGCTTCTTTGTACATGGAGCATCCAATCCTCTTCTATGATTTCACTTCAAGCCGTTGTTCTTCATATAGTCGAGCACATGCTGATAGTCATTGTTCATATCGCTGAAGGTGGCGTAGTTCTTCGCAGTGGCGAACCACTCCAGCGTGGTAGCCTTCCGCTTGCGGGCGGCGGTCCGCAGATCGTCTTGCGTGATGGGCTCGATATTGCCGGATTGCAGCGACCGTTCCAGCGCCTGCTCTACGGCATCCTTGACCGTCTGCTCCAGGTCCGCTCCCGAGAAGTGGCGTGTCTCCTTGGCAATCTTGGGCAATTGGAGCCGATCGACAGGCTTGTTCGCGAGCTTAAGCTGCAAGATCGCCTCACGCTCCAGCTCCTCCGGCGGAGGAACGAATACGAGATGGTTGAAGCGGCCGGGACGGCGCAAGGCGGAGTCCAGATACCACGGCGTATTGGTGGCGCCGATGACGAATACGCCCTCGTTCAGCGACTGCAGACCGTCCAGCTCAAGGAGCAACTGGTTGACCAGCATGCGGTCATGGTGCTGGCGCATACTGTTGCGGCTTCCGCCCATCGCATCCAGCTCATCGATGAAGATGACGCAAGGCTTGTTTTGCCGCGCCTGCTGGAACAGGTCGTGCAGGTTGCTCTCGCTTTGGCCTACATACATGGATAGAATCGCCTGAAGCTCGATATGAATGAAGTTCGCGTCTATTTCCCCGGCAATAGCGCGGGCCAGGAAGGTTTTGCCGCAGCCTGGAGGTCCGAACAGGAGCAGGCTGCCGCCGGCATCCTTGCCGTATGCCGCGAACAACTCCGGCTGCTGCAGAGGGAAGATGAAGTTCATGCGGATTTTCTTCTTCACGTCCTCCAATCCGCCGACGTCTTCCAATGTCTCCTTCGGTTTCTCCGTCTCTACCAGCTCATTGCCGTCCTTGCCATCGAAATGCAGCACTCTCAGCTTGTTTCTACGCCGTTCCGCCAGTTCGTCGCGATCATTGTAATCAGACACCGCTATCACCCTTTGGCTTACAGTATTTTGTTTTATTATAGCAGAAAGTGACAATTGGGGGCAGTGAAGCGATAGATTGATAGGAATGAAGGTTAGCGGGGGAGAGGTCGGATCGTTCATCAGAATCCGGAACGGATAGCGGAGTAATACATGACCGGGCTGACATGGGATGATTCACGCCGATACGATTGTTCGCTTCAAGGAGAAAATGCGGGACAAGTGCATGGAAGCGGCACTCGCCCCGCATTTCAACGTGGTTGTATGGCATTTCTTAGCGGTTACTTGGCACGACAGTTTCCGATTCCACGACTTCCGGCTCGACGGTAATCGGGGATAATTTAATGTTTCCTTTGATTGTCGGTTTGGACAGTGACGGAGCAGGATAGATGACCGATCCTCGATCGTCGAGCTCACTCATCGTGCTGGCTTTCACTTGCGATTCGGACAACGTATACAGCGTATCTCCGGAATAGAGAATCCGCTTCACTTTCTTCCTGTAATCATATCCGTATTGCCCGCTCTTCTTGTAGTCATCGTCAGTCATGTGGGTGATGCGTCCCTGCAGCTGGAAGCCGCTATCCAGATCGACGCTATAAATATATGCGCCTTGATAAGTGAAGTCGCCGTATGCGGGGAAGCCGCCTGCAGCGGCCTCATCCTTGCTCTGCAATTCGTGCAGTTCCACCGGGAAAGCCATCAGCCCCTTCTGCCGCGAGAAGAGCAACGCCTTGTGATCATTCAGCAGATCGGAGTGCGTACCTCTATCGCCAATAATCTCCTTGAATTTCTCTTTCGGATTGTTCACGTCCGTAATATCGAATAAGGCGATCTTCATGCCTTGGTAATAAGCTACCGTATCATCCGGCGACATGCCCTTGGAAGGCACTTCAATTGTATCCTTGCCGAATCCGATCAGATGATTCTCGTCATAGGGATGCAGGTAATCGCTGTATCCCGGAATTTTCAGCTTGCCCAGCAATGTCGGATTGTCCGGCTGTGTCAGGTCGATAGCGAATAAGGGATCGACATTGCGGAAGGTGACCATATAGGCACGGTCTCCCATGAAGCGGGCGGAATAGATTCTCTCGCCGGGAGCGAGTCCCTCCAGCTTGCCAACCGTCTTCATCCGTTCGTCCAGCACATACAGATTGTTGGTCGACTGTGCTTCACCCGTTGCCCACATATTGCCATTGGTTATGGCTGCTCGGAAGAATCCGCGGTGCTCATCCATGGAAAATTGATTGAGCAGCGCTCCCGGTACAGTCCCCTCTCCGATATAGACCACTTGTCCCTGATCCAGACGGAATTTATGGAATTGGGTTTGCTGCACATAAGCTTCGCCATTGAATTCGTGCCTCGACTGAGCGACGTACAGATTTTTCTTGGAGGCATAGATGTTCTCTCCTGCGCCCAGATAAGACGAAATTTGCATACCGGTATCCGTATCGTCCAGATTAACGGCACCGACAAGCAGCATGCTCTGTTCGACGGGGTTCGGGAAGTAACGGATCTGATCAAGCGGAATAGTCTGCACTTTCTTCGCGATGGCGGTATCGCCATAGACCGGCTGAAAGCTTAAGGCTAGTTGTTCCATATCGGTGGGTTCTTGAGACCGCTTCTTGTTCACATTCGCTTCCGGTTGGACAACCATTGTATCGAAGGTGCGGTAATAGTGCGCATATTTGTTCGTGATGACATACAGGGCGCTGTCCACCTTCCGCGAGGAGAGATAGCTGCCTTCCTGGAACAGCTCGCGCTTCAATGTGGGCCGCCCATTATCGTCCAGCTCGTACTGCAGCGTTTTGACCGTGCTGCGGCTGTCGCCCATAGGTGGAGGCAAGCTAACCTCGGGCGATGGAGCCACATCTGTTGCAGCGGGTGTGCTCTGATTATCGCTATTCGAATCGGCTAATGGATAGGGGACGAATGTATGACTCTCGCCAAGGACGATTAACGTATTTCCGTCCACATACAACGCCACGGGAGTGAATCCGTCCTCACTGTCATATTGCAAGGTGGCGGCCAACTGAGGCTTCTCTTCATCCGAGATGCTGGAGATGTAGACGTTTCTGCCGGATATTTGATAAATAAAATTGCCGTCCGTTTTCGCCCAATCCCCTTCATCTACACCGGCAACCTGCACGTTAGTCGTCGAATAGTCGTCTCCGGCCGTCGCTTCGGTAGTTATGTCGACGGATTCTTTGGCAGCTACCGATTCAAATTCTCCTGCAACGCTTATTATTCGCGTCTTGTACTCCAATGCCGGCGATTGCTGCAGCAGCTCTTGCAGCTTATCTACAGAGCCTATTGTGGGCAGCTGAAGAGGCTCATCGATGAAAATGGTACGCGTGGCGTTGTCCCAAGCGACGATAGAGCCGAACGACTCCGTGATCGCTCGCAGCGGTACCATTGTTACCCCGTTCACGAGGCGCGGCGCTGCTTCAAGCCGAATCGACGTATCTCTTGCCGTCATAACCGTGGAGCCGATCGTAAGGATAGCTTCTCTGTCGCCACGGATCAGACGGACTTGCTTCGTACCGCCATTGATGGATTCCTCGAACGTGACTTCTGCGCCAAGCGCTTCTGCGATATCGCGGGCAGGTGCGAGCGTGACGCCGTCTTCAATGAATGCGGGCTCGGATAACGCCAATTCGGTGCCATTCACTTGAATTTGGATCGGTCTCTGCGCTGCTTCACTCTGTTGTGGCGGGCTTGCCACCAGCGGGATGATGGATAGCAGAATGGCCAGTGCGACAGCTACCATTCCTTTCTTCTTCACAATCGTCTTCCTCCTTCTCGATATGGATTGAACTATGGATTGAACATCTCCATAGGGTTGAGACTTGGTTATTACGTTAGACGAAGCAGAATTGGAATAGGTTGCGCTTTCACAAGTTCTTAACAACGTGTCGAAAGTGTGCGCTATCGCTCAAAGTGATCACATAGTCCCATCATGTGTGCCTCGTCCCGCCGAAAGTCGCCGTCTATCGCTCAAAATGCTCACATAGCGACCGGAAATAAGCCGAAAGTGTCCGCTATCGCTCAAAATGCTCACATAGCCCCATCATAAGTGCCTCGCCCCGCTGAAAGTCGCCGTCTATCGCTCATATTGCTCACATAGCGACCGGAAATAAGCCGAAAGTGTGCGCTATCGCTCAAAATGCTCACATAGCCCCATCATAAGTGCCTCGCCCCGCCGAAAGTCGCCGTCTATCGCTCATATTGCTCACATAGCGACCGGAAATAAGCCGAAAGTGTCCGCTATCGCTCAAAATGCTCACATAGCCCCATCATAAGTGCCTCGTCCCGCCGAAAGTCGCCGTCTATCGCTCATATTGCTCACATAGCGACCGGAAATAAGCCGAAAGTGTGCGCTATCGCTCATATTGCTCACATAGCCCCATCATAAGTGCCTCGCCCCGCCGAAAGTCGCCGTCTATCGCTCAAAATGCTCACATAGCGACCGGAAATAAGCCGAAAGTGTGCGCTATCGCTCAAAGTGCTCACATAGCCCCATCATAAGTGCCTCGCCCCGCCGAAAGTCGCCGTCTATCGCTCATATTGCTCACATAGCCGCCGGAAATGAGCCGAAAGTGTGCGCTATCGCTCAAAATGCTCACATAGCCCCATCATAAGTGCCTCGCCCCGCCGAAAGTTGCCGTCTATCGCTCATATTGCTCACATAACCGCTGGAAATGAGCCGAAAGTGTCCGCTATCGCTCAAAATGCTCACATAGCCCCATCATAAGTGCCTCGCCCCGCCGAAAGTCGCCGTCTATCGCTCATATTGCTCACATAGCCGCCGGAAATGAGCCGAAAGTGTCCGCTATCGCTCAAAATGCTCACATAGCCCCATCATAAGTGCCTCGCCCCGCCGAAGTCGCCGTCTATCGCTCATATTGCTCACATAGCCGCCGGAAATGAGCCGAAAGTGTGCGCTATCGCTCAAAATGCTCACATAGCCCATCATAAGTGCCTCGTCCCGCCGAAAGTTGCCGTCTATCGCTCATATTGCTCACATAACCGCTGGAAATGAGCCGAAAGTGTCCGCTATCGCTCAAAATGCTCACATAGCCCCATCATAAGTGCCTCGCCCCGCCGAAAGTTGCCGTCTATCGCTCATATTGCTCACATAGCCGCTGGAAATGAGCCGAAAGTGTCCGCTATCGCTCAAAATGCTCACATAGCTCCATCATAAGTGCCTCGTCCCGCCGAAAGTCGCCGTCTATCGCTCATATTGCTCACATAGCGACCGGAAATAAGCCGAAAGTGTGCGCTATCGCTCAAAATGCTCACATAGCCGTCCCGGAGGAAATAGAGGCTATCCATTGGTATGTCTAGTGAAGCTGCAGTCGTGCCCCACGCACAGTCAGACGGTATCGCCGAATATAAGCTGCTTGTGTAGCAGAAGCTCCTTCTAATAAACCGACAGAAACAAGTTGTTTCATATTTCGACGAACGGTAGAAGGGTGCAGGCTTAATGATGTTGCAATTTGCATAGGTGAGCAAATTTGGTTCCCAGTTTGTCTGCTAATAAAGCGCAGAATTTCTCGCTGAACAGGAAGAATATGCCCCATAATGGGGTCGGATTTATTGGATCCATATAATTTGCCAAGCAATTGCTGAACATACTGTTGACACAGTCGGGGGTTGTCTTTCACATCATCGTACGAGAATCGGATCATAATCCAACCGTCCATAATCAGATCGTTTTGTCTGAAAAGATCGTCAGAAAACTGCCTGCGGGAAATATTGCGATTGTGCCAGCTATATCCGTCAATTTCAATGCATATGCGATATGGCGGGCGAATGTAAGCAAAGTCCAGGAATCTGCTGCGATCGCGATAGTCGCATACTTCGTATTCAGGATGCAAATAACTAAAATCTTCAACGGCTTCCAGCCATATCTTCTTGGCGAAATCTGACTCTGCATGACCGTGTCCTTCCTTCAATCTTCTCCAACGTTCGCTGGTTTTAGCTCGCTGCTGCAAATGTTCGTTGATCCAATTACCATACATCTCCTCATACTTCATCACCATCATAATCTCCTCCTTAAAAAATAACACCGCTCGTTCCTGAACGATAATCGTTCAAAAACAAGCGGTGTGCTTCACCGATACAATTATTGTACAGAACTTGCAAACAACTGTCACTCTCTTGATGCTGTACGCTCAGGTCTGAATATATAAGGTTGAGCTGACAGGCTAAAGTCTTCTAAGGATGAGACACCAGAAACCCCACTTCAACCGAGGCAATTGCATCGATAAGTGGTGGGAGTATTCATGTACTTCGGCCCGATTCACATCCACTCTGAATGTGAACGACAGTAGGCAAGTCAGCGGGAGCCCATTCCAATTCATGAAGCCGCTCGGCTGGCAGCCACAACAATTGCTCGTGTTCATTAGCCCGAGGCTTACCTTCCACGACGACCGCCCAATAGGTAAGCAGCCTGACCCGAACAGAGGGATAGTCGTGTACGACATCCTCAATCATTTCCCCTACGTTAATTGTACATCCCAACTCTTCACGAATCTCTCTTACAAGCGTCTCTTCCGGGGATTCCCCAGCCTCCAGTTTTCCGCCCGGGAACTCCCATAGACCCGGCATGGACATGCTTCCGGAACGCAGCGCGCAGAGCACCAACTGCTCATTATTCCTGATTACCGCTCCAGCCACCGTTATTGCCTTCATATCGTAGCTCCTCGTAAACTTGTCTGTTCTTGTCATCTATCGTACAAAAAGCCCGGCATGCATGCAAATCTGCTGAAAAAGGTGGCAGAAGTCGTAATGGAAGGTGTGGATAAGTAGGCTAGAAGTGGAAGTGTGGATAAGTAGGATAGAAGTGGAAGAGTGCAGAAGTGTGGATAAGTAGGATAGAAGTGGAAGAGTGCAGAAGTGTGGATAAGTAGGCTAGAAGTGGAAGAGTCCAGAAGTTAGATGGTGACAACAATCGCAGATAGAGGAGGGGATAAAGGGAGGGAGAATTCAAAGAACCGAAGACGGCTACGTGGCAAGTCGGCAGTTGAGGCAGTCATGTTGCGCCATCGAATTTGCAAAGTAAAGGTTTGACAGCACACGTACCGGTCATGCGATTTTATAAATTAAGCTTGACGGAAAAATGTGAATGTTATATGGTTAGTTACATAAGTAATGAACCATGTAAGTGATGAGGTGATGAAATGTTTCATGACCAGAGCCCGATATACCAGCAGATTGCTGAAGGAATTAAAAACGATATCGTAAGCGGAGCTTTGAAGGAAGAGGAACAGGTCATGTCGACGAACCAATATGCGGCGTTCTACCGGATTAATCCCGCCACTGCGGCGAAGGGATTCCAATTACTGACGGATGAAGGGATCTTGTACAAGAAAAGAGGGATTGGCATGTTTGTAAGTCCGAACGCAAGAGAAACCTTGCTGGAGCAGCGGCGAGAGCGATTTTTCGAGGAAGTGGTGGATCGGATGCTGACGGAGGCGAATCAGATCGGCATTCCGCTCGAGGATATTGTGTTACGCATTCAGAATCGCAGGGGGGATCGGCCATGACATTGGACATTGAGGTACGCAGGCTGACGTTGAAGTACGGGAGACAGAGAGCGCTGGAGGACATTTCGTTCAAGCTGCAAGGCGGCAAAATATATGGGCTTCTGGGACGCAACGGCTCAGGCAAGACGAGTCTGCTCTCCGTTCTGGCGTCTCTGCGCAAGCAATCGGGCGGCGAAGTGTTCATAGGCGGACAGCATCCTTATGAAAATGCGGCTATTACCAGTCAGGTATGCATGGTGGGAGAAAGCGTCCATTTCGCAGACTCTTCTTCTATTAAAGACGTTCTTAGATTGGCCGAGATTTGCTGGCCGAATTGGGATGGCGAATATGCAAGCCGGTTGCTGGATACGTACGAGCTACCCTTGAAGAAACGAATTGATGGATTGTCGCGCGGAATGAAGTCGGCGCTGAGTGTTACGATCGGGCTTTCCAGCCGGGCTCCGGTTACGATTTTCGACGAAGCTTATATCGGTATGGATGCCCCGTCCCGATACGCATTCTACGATGAGGTGCTGAAGGATTACATGGAGCATCCGCGTACGATCATCTTGTCCTCTCATCTGATTGAAGAGATTGAGAATCTATTTGAAGAAGTGCTTATACTGGATCGGGGCAAGCTGCTCATTCATGAGGAGTCGGAGGCCTTCCGCACTCGGGGGGCGTCAATAACCGGTCCTGAGCATCAGATTGACGCTATAGCCTCGGAGCTGCAAGTGCTGAACGAACAGAAGCTGGGAAGTACGAAGTCGGTAACGGTGTACGGAGAGCTTCCGGCCCGGCTGTTGGAGCGGATCGAAAGGGAGGGGCTGGCTGTTGGCCCGGTGTCCCTGCAGGACTTGTTCGTTCATATGACGAAGAAAGGAGCGAAGGAACGATGAATCGAAAAGGTCAATCTCCGGTTTCCCGTGTCGCAAAACATCTATGCGCTTCGCATATACGGATAATGCTGTGGTACTGGGCCATATTTATAATCGCTTTCGTCATTGTCAGCATATTGCTGAATAACTTCGGTGTTATTGATGCAGAGGAAGATATGCTTCAGAGCATTAGCTATTCCCCCAAGATTTTTCTGCTTGTATTGGGAATTCTGTTGATAGCCTTATCGATGCCTTCCTATGTAACCAACGGCATTACGCGCAAGCACTTTGCTATGGGAACCATGCTCACCATATTGATTCTGTCCGTAGTCTGTGCGATTATTCAAAGTGTCGGAGTATACGCAGGAGCGTGGATCTATGATCTTTTGAACATGGAGCAGAATTGGGCGGAAACGGCTTTATTTCCGTCGCTCATCAATAGTATACTGATGTATGTGTTGTACTTTACTTATGGCTGGTTGATCGGCTCCAGTTACTATCGATTCGGATGGATGCCCGGGACGGGGATTACCATTGTTGCCGGAATAGTCGTCATTGCCATGGAGAAGCTGCTGGAGGCATCCTATGCAGGCGGTCAGCAAGCCAATATTACGATTGCGGGACTCGGGAAGATGAGCTTCTATATTGCGGACTTGGGCTTCGCGGTCGTGCATGTTATTATTCTGGTAGCGGCGTTGCTGCTTGGAGCTGCGAACTATTATGTGCTTCGCAATGCGGCGATTCGACGCAAGATTATTTAGAGTCAATATTCGACAATATCCAACAATCATATAATGTAGAAAAAGCTGTAGCGAAAAGGTTTTTTAACCTTTGCTGCAGCTTTTTTGATATTTCGATAGTAATCTACAAAGACTGGTATTATGATAAGAGTTAAGGGAGAAGTTTCTAGGGATTCATGACGAATAATGTCGAATTATGGATAATGATGATAGATGAAAATAAAGATGAATAAAAGGATGGTTTGAGAAGGATATGGGACGAATCGGTATCAAAATGGTCGTATGGATGATGGCTTATCTGTTCCTGGCTTCGGGAGCGCTTGCTTATGCCCAGCCCGGGGATCAGAAGGAATCCGTCATCATCAGTCAGTGGGAAATGCTGTGGGAAGCACCAGGACAGAAGCAGACGATTGAAGAAGTGATGCAATTGGAGGACGAGCATTGGTTCGACGTTATGGCAGATGAGGAGTATCCGACGGTGCCTGACGAAGTTTCTTCCGCTTGGCTCAAGATTCAGCTGCCGGAGCTGACTGACATGCGCCCCGCGATTTTGTTCGAGAAGCTATACGCCAAAGATGTGGTGATGTATATAGATGGTGAAGTGGTGTTTGAGAGGTATAAAGATTATAAATACAATTTGAATGAGATTGTAATTCCATTGTTTGAAACGGAAAGTAATCAGGAAATCTATATTAACATTAATAAAGGCGGATATAAATTAGGATTATTTAAAGAAGTGAACGTTGGGTATTTCGATAGTATATTTAAAAAATTCACAAAAACTGATTTGGTAGATGTCATATTGGGAGCAGCACTTATTATTATTTCTTTCTTTATGCTTATAAGTGCATTGTTTGTGAATAGGAATTTCTTACCAGGATGGAATTCTCTTTTTACAATCATGTTTTGTATTGGAATAATGATATTAACTTATTCTACATTGATTGAAAAAATCTATCCTCAACTTGGGTTAATTTCTTACTATGCATTCGATGTGGCATCAACTATATTAATACCGGCATTCTTCTTCTTTTTTGAAAAAGTATTCGGTAACGGTCCGTATCGATTGATTTCTATGTTTAAAAAAGTCCAGTTTGCGGTGGCATTTTTTTCGATATTTTTGTTGTCAGGAAGTTTTATTTTTGATTCTATGTTAAACATCTATAGTTCAGTGGGGATGTTCGTTTTTTCATCGGCTGCACTAATAGGTAATGTAATTCTGTTAGGCGCACTTGTTTATCAGTGCTGGTATGGGAATAAGGATGCCATTATTTTGAGTAGTGGTCTTGGCATATTTTTAGTGGTCGGTATAGGGGAAATGGTTTGGTATTATGTAAAGGACAGGCAGTATGAAATGTTTTATTGGAAGATTAGTCTATTATTTTTTCTCGCAGGGTTAATTATTATTATGGTTCGAAAAGTAATGAGAAATTATGAGCAAGCTATATTGTATTCGAAACAGATTGAAGTTTTCAATAACGAATTGCAGAGAGCAGAAAGAATAGAAACGATCAGTCAATTAGCAGCTTCTGTTGCGCACGAAGTGAGGAACCCATTGCAGGTAACCAGAGGGTTCCTACAGTTACTTGGCGGGCGAATGAACGATAGTCATCAAAAATATATGCATTTGGCTATTAATGAACTTGATCGAGCATCGGAAATCATAACAGATTTTTTAACATTCGCTAAACCAGATTTAGGGGAAGAACAATATTTAAATATCGGAGAAGAAGTTCGTCAAATTGAAGTCATTCTTGGGCCTTTAGCCACATTACATGGTGGTGTGTTACAATTAAATATTATTGACGATGTGTATATTCAAGGGAACTCATCTAAGTTCAAACAGGCACTGATCAATTTAATAAAAAATAGTATTGAAGCATTTAACGAAGAAGGAATTGTCTCAATTACCGTTAAACTGAGTAAGGAACCAGATGAAATTATCATCTCAATTAAAGATAATGGGGAAGGAATAGCTGAGGAAGATATTGCTCGTCTTGGTGAGCCCTACTATTCTAAAAAGACAAAAGGTACGGGACTTGGTTTGATGGTTACCTATAGAATAATTGAAGCAATGCAAGGAAAGCTACATTTTAAAAGCAAGGTTGGGGTGGGAACGGAAGTGTTGTTAATATTTCCTTGTATGCAAAAAGCCGATGAAGGTTAGGTCTCATCGGCTAATTTTTTTAATCCCACATAGGCCCTTTAACACTTCCGTCATCGACAGAAGCCGGGTTTTGAGGAAGTACCAAATAGTAGGAATCTTCTGTCTCTTCTAGTACTTGAAGATTGATGTTTGCTGGTACATCGACATTGAAAGCGTCTTTAATTGCGGCTTTTGGATCAGCCAAGAGCTGCTGTTTGAATTGTGCGTCAGCCCAGGCTTTCTCGATAATTTGCTGACCTAGTTCTTGTTTAGTAGGCACACTAATCATCCTCTCAAATATGTATAATGTTACCATGACTAGTGTACCATTCAATTTCGACAAAATCTACAAAATGTTTCGTTTTTCCTACAAATTTATACATTACTTCACTTGTGAGTGGAAATGATAGTTCAAACCGCCTAGTAGCAAAGCCGACTTTTTGGAAGCTATATGATCGGCCGTCTCCGTCAAACATGCCACCATATAGGACTGGAAGCCAATAAGAGGAGACGGTATGCCTTCCAAGAGCAGAAGCTTCTCATAGTTGTCTTTAGCAAATGCGGCATATCGGTTCATGCAGCAGTGGACGTAGATGGCCGTCTCTACTTGCTCCTTCGTTAAGCGGGTTATCGAACCTTCTTCAGATGAACGTCCATTGACTCCGCCTGCTTGAGAAGCAAAGTCGGATGCAATCATCGCCAGCAGCCCGTTATAGCTGCCCTCTTTCATGTCCTCCTCCCAATCGGCCCAGTCGTCCAGCATTTGCAAGGTCATGAGTGCGATATCGACGGCTTGTTCTGATTTTGCGATGTTATGCGGCTGTCCCGCCAGCAGCCAGGCGGCTACGCATGAGACTTTGACGGGACCGGCCTTTCCCGCGGTACGCAACGGGTCGTTCAGGAAGTAGTTCGCATCGCCCTCATTCACGACACAATCCGCCCATACGCTTACATACTGTTCATAATGCTGCCAGAACGGGCTGTCGGATGGGAATAAGGAACGGAATACGGCGAACATCTCCAAATAAAAAAGATTGCCCAGGGCAAGCTGCTGCTTCAAGCCGGAAGCGTCCATGGGACCATCGTCCATGACATCATCCTGAATAAAAAAGTACAGCATGCCATATACATTGGCTAATGACAGTTGTCCGCATTGCTCGTTCGTCAGTCCGGCTTGATCTTGCAGCCAGTAGGGGAGCAATGTGCATATATAATCTTTGCCTTTGTCCTGCTTGACGGGATTGAACTTCTCTGCATATTGCAGGCCGATCTCGTTGAGCGGAGGCGGAAACTTTGCAATACGTTCTGACGCAGCACGATAAACTTCAGTCAATTGCTCGATGTAGCTTTCATACCAGATCATAGCCTATTCCCCTTTTTTAGCGTGTAACCTATGTCTTTGCTACTAATCATAATATAGCATGAAAGAGCATCCGGAATAGAAGAAGTTTACAGGAATTGAAATATGTTTGAAGCTCAGGAGACAACAATAGGTTGAGTAAAGGAGAAAAATCCAGTAGAATGGAGGGAGATTGATAGACGTTCAAGTTTTGTACACAATTTCGCCTGAGAGGCGAATCCGAAAAACTAGACTTAAGTCGGGGGATCATCTATACCTGCAGCAGGTTAAAATTATCCGTCTCCTGCATTAAAGTTAATACTTAGACGAGAGTTCTTTAATGTGGAGGTATACGCATGAATAGAGATAAAGATATATACATTTTGTTGACAGATACAGGAACAGTGCTTACGAAAATTATAAGATCTTTTACCAAGGACCCTCTCAATCATGCGTCCATTGCCTTCGATGCGGATTTGAATGAAGTCTACAGCTTCGGGCGCAAAAATCCAAGCAATCCTTTCATAGCCGGATTTGTTCGGGAGGATGTCCGCAATACGTTCTTCGAGGACTCTATGTGCGCGATCTACCGAATTCGGGTAGGCTACAACACCTATAACAGCATCAGAGCCGAGATTCAGCATTTCATGCGCAATCAAGAGAAATACCGTTATAATTTGATCGGCATGCTTGGCGTCGTATTCAATGTCGAATGGGAAAGAAAGAATCGCTACTTCTGTTCCCAATTCGTAACGACCGTCTTCGCGCGCAGCGGAGTGAATCTGGTGAGCAAATCGCCGCTGCTCGTGACCCCGGGCGATCTGCAGAAGACTTCGGTAATGGAGCTAGTATACCACGGAAGACTGCATGCTTATGCAGGATGCGACCAGCTTTCCTCCTCAACCAGCTCGTTCCGAACCGCATAAGGAAGAAGACCTCCATTGCAAAGATCAATGCAGAGGTCTTTTTTTTGTTCAGGCGGATTTGTCGACCCGTGGTGGAGGAGCGGATGTATCGGTTGCCATAGCGCTTAATCGGCTTGGAATGGGTGATGAGCAGGTTAATCCACTGCTTCTTCCATCATGCTTTTCAACAGCAAGACGGCTTTCGTCCGATCGTTGGTGCCGATTTTGGCATATATATCGCTTAAATAGTTTTTCACCGTGCCTTGCGTCAACCGTAGTTTTTCGGCGATTTCCCGGGTGTCATCCCCCTCCACAAGCAGCCTCGCCAAGTCGAGCTCGCGTGGGGTGAAGTCCAATTTTTCGCCCGCTTTTTCATAGCGGTTGTTCGTATTCCGAATATTGAGGGCGAGCTTGCGCGCCACTTTGCCGGTTAACATCAAATTGCCGGATAGCGCCTCGTGAATGGACTGCGCCAGCTTCTCCCCATCGATGTCTTTGAGCAAATAACCGGAAGCTCCGTTGCTCAAAGCTTCTATGATATACTCATCATCGTCGAAGGTAGTCAGGATGAGGATGACCGCCTGCGGGTGGCGTTCTTTGATGGCCCCGGTAGCCTTGACGCCTCCCATTCCCGGCATCCGGATATCCATCAGGATGATGTCAGGCGTAACCGAGCGAAGCTGTTCGAGTGCTTCTTCGCCGCTTTGCGCTGTCCCGACGACCACAATATCCGGCCTTATCGACAGCAATGTTTCCAGACCTTCCAGCATGATCTTCTGATCGTCAACAAGCATGACGCCGATCGTGCGATCGTTATTCATTCGGTAACCCCCTTGCGACAGGCATTCGGATCTCGACAACAAATCCCTTCCCGGATTCGCTGCTCACGCTGAATTGTCCGCCGATCGCTTCGATTCGGTTCGCCATCGTATTCAGGCCGAACCCATACACGATGGGATCGCTGCCTTCGCCATTGTCTTTAACCGTCATATGAATCGTCTCTTCGCGCTCACGGATCGAGATCTCGATCCGGGTTGCTATGCCGTGCTTCAGCGCATTGGTTATGGATTCCTTGATCGCGCTTGACATCACGTACTCCTGCAGCGATATGAGCGGAGCAGCCACCTCGTAATAAAATGCGAATTGAACGCCCGTCTGCTTCGACGTATCGGCGATAAGCAGTTTAATTCCTTCCTCTAGCCCCAATCCGCTACCGCCGATTCCTTTCTCGGCTTTCAATGCTTTGACAACTTGCCGGATATCTCCGAGTCCCTGCTTCATCTGCTGGCGAGCGACCAGAATTTTCCAATAGACCTCTTCCGGCTTCTTATCGAACAGCAATTGGGCTCCCTCCAGGGCGACGATCGCTGTCGTCAGCGTATGGCCCACCGTATCGTGCACCTCTTCTGCGATTCTGCTTCGCTCTTTCAACGCCGCCATCTCTTCTCTCATTCTTGCCTCCTGCACCAAGGCTTCGTTCAAGCGCAGGCTCATCTCTCTCTGATTCAGCAGCAGCTTGGTGGCCCAGATCGGAACGACCAGACACGAGAAGCTCAATATATCGAATACGTTGCCCCATATTTCTCCGTCTGCCGACCAGATGAAAATATAGGTTAAATAGCCGCCGTAGACAAGGGGCAAAGCATACCACGCCTTATAATGCAGAATAATGTCCGCGGCAAAAATAATCAGCGCAATGCCTTCGATCTCGGTACCGCTTTGCAGGAACAGCATAAAGAGCAGCACGATTTCCGTGACTGGCGATACGGCGGCAACGAGACGGTATTTGGGCTGGCTTAACACCGGTTTCGAATGCCTGAAAAAATAAAGTCCGATCAAAAGCGCGACAATCGCCAGGCCTTTAAAATGAGAGAGAACGTTGAAGAGCAGCAACAGAATCACGTAGGAGCATGCCAGCCCATAGAAAAAGAGTCTGGATACTTTCGTATTGCTTAGCGTATTGACGGTGGAAATCGACATGAGACGCACTTCCCCTGAAAATTAATCACTTCAAGCAAGTCCCAGTATGCCAATAAAAACGCCCAATAGCAACGGGATGGCTTCGACGCCATGAATAATGACGGACGGCCAAAAGCTGCGATACTTGGCATTCAAAAAGCCATAAAAAAGCGAGCCAATGACAAGCAGCGGCATTTCCGCTATTTTATGCAGGTGATAGGCCCCGAACAAAATGCCGTTCACGGCCCAATCCCAGTTGCCGAAGGCTCCCCGCATCTTCGGCAGCAGAACTCCCCGGAAGAACAGCTCCTCCCCCAATACATAATTGAAAATGCAGCTGACCAGCGCAATGCCGAGCAGATACCAATCGCCGACAAACTCGGGGCTCACCAGATTCTGGATCATTGTGTAATCTTCAGGTGCCATGAACGGGAAAAGCCGTATCATCGCTTCGCTCATGAATTCAAACCATCCCGAGCTTTCAAAGAAAAAGGCATACATGATGATTGGGACCGTGAATGCGTATGCGAGCTTGTAGACTCGGTGCGATCTGGGATGAAGCGGGTGGTTCAGCCACAATCTCGTCTTCAGCTTCTGCCAGCTCAGATCGCCCAGTTCCCGTTTCAAAACAATGACGGAGAGGACAAACTGCCAGATCATGCCGACAATCATAAGCAGCCAATACAGGATGCCGGGGTGCAAATCGACGACAGGCGCCAATACCGGCATCACTCCGAATCGAAGAATGAACATCGGCACCGCCACCAACGCCCATAATCCCATTATTTTGCTCACGCTGTACTGCTTTATTTCCATTTCGTTGCGCAATCTTTCCACTCCTTCTTCGAAGACGATTTAAGTTCCCAATTAACGATATAAAAAAAGGGCGTCATATGATAAGTGACGATCGTCATACAGAACCGGATCGATTCAATCGTCTTCGTTGAAGGCTATGTCGAGCTAGGCGTTTCCGCCTAGCAGCTGCTCCGCTTGGCTCAGAAGCACAGCCGCGGCGTTCTCTGTAATGTGCTTGCCGCTTTGAGCGCGTACCTGGTTCATAAACGCCCGCAGCTCGCCATGCTCTACTTTTGTCCGCAATGCGTTCGCTATGCCATGATTGCCTATACCGCCTTGAGAGGCGAAGATGTCCAGGTGGGTCAGGAGAGACTGCTCGCTGGCCGGCGGCGTATACTTCCATAAGTCCGAACTGTTGTCGGAGAAGTAGAGATTGCCGAATGCATCGCTGGTCAAGTAATTGCCGTAGGTGCCGTTAAGGACGACGAACTCCATCGTATCCGGCTTCACCATGAACAACTGTCCGCGTGAAGTGCCGTACATGTTGCCGTCCGCTCCGATCGCCATGAAGCCGTATGTCCATGTTGTGCCTGTCGTCTTGTACCGCCGCAGCTTGGATGCCTTGTATGGGTAAGTAAAGGTATCCGGATCGAATTTGAACAGATAGTCTTCGGCGATGCCCCATATCATCCCGTCCGGACCGATGCTAAGTCCCGTTACCCCTTTCCGTCCGGATGCCGGAATACCTTCGTACACCTTTTGCTTCGTGGCCAGATCGAATACGAACAGCTTGGCATGCTGCTCTGTCGGGCCATCCGTTCCCAAGCCTCCGTATACGGTCGTTCCTACATAGGCGAATCCATCCTTATAGACGACGGAGATGATGCTTTGATTCGGTACGATATTTTTGAACACGTCCAGCTGCTCCGTCTGAAAGTCATACAGCGCAAGAGCGCCTTCCAGAGAATCCGGGCTTGGCACCGTGCCTACGATAAGCGTATCCCGGTCTTCAGCATAAGCCATAGCGAAAGGCCGGTCTTGCCCATGAGCCCGCAGGTCGAACAACTGCTTCGGATTCTGGCTGGACCATGGGAGAGCGGGATCGTATTCCAGAATGCGCGAGCCTGCGTATGCTCCGATAATCATTTTCCCGTTGCGGTTAACGGAAGCTTCCACCTGACCGAGCGTATGCGTGTCCGAGACTGCTCCGGTAACCGGATCATAGGACGTGAATCCCGACATATAACCTGCTGCATATATCTTGCCGTCCGGGCCTTGATGAATGCTCTGGATGAGGATAGGAGCGCCGCTATAAAGCGACGGGAGCACTTCCGCACGGTCTAATGCGGGATTGTAGTACAAGATATGGCCGTACCGGCCGACTGCCACGAAGGTATGTCCGGGCCATGCAGGATCGTTCAAGCTCACGAAGGCGCCGGAGTAGAAGTTCATGCCATCTTGTACACCTTTCAACAAAGATGAGCTCTGCGTAGCGGAATCGTACACGTAGTAATCGCCGCTGTACGTGAAGAGCGCTTTCCCCGGTTCGCCCGGAATCGGCGATACCTTCTCGGAGTGGATGTCCATGCCGCTTGGGTCGTAATACTCCACCGTATCGTCCTCCGCCCGCATAACAAGCAGATCCCCGTTCGAAAATTTCACAAACAGCCGGTCGTTGGCGAAATCCAATCCGTACGTGAACGTATACTGGTCGCCGCCTCCGGGAATGCGGGATGCCAACAACTCGGTGAAAGAGCCGTCCTGTTCCAGGTATTTGAATACGCGGGCTTTCGTCCCGCTTAATCCCACGTAGAGTACGCCGCGTGTCGCATCGTAAGCCAGTGAACGAACATATCTCTGAGTAGGATCGAATTGCCCTATTTCCAAGATGGAGTCGGAAACGGGATCGAATTTATACAGCTTGCCGCTAGGATAAGTGCCGGTATACATCTCACCGTTCGATCCGGCCACAAGCGAGAACACATGCGTCTCTTCACCGAATCGCCCCAGATACTGGAACGAATTGTCGGCCGGCGTATAGCGGTACAGTCCGCCATCGTAATGAGTGCCGATATATACTCTGCCGTCGGTTGCGATCTTGACGCCCCAGGCGGCTTCGACGCCCGGCATAGGATGAGTGCGAAGCACTTCCCGGGTAAGCACGTCGATTACGGCGAAGGCAGTAGGCACTTCTCCGCGCCCCTTGAATACCGTGTACATGACCGTACGGCCATTCTCCGTGCCGATTGCTCCGTCCTCGTTAATCATGCCTTTCACAATACCGCCGATTCGCTCGAACGTGCCGATGGGATTGAGGGCGATGCGTACATCGTCTGCATAACCGCGAGTAATGCCTGCTCCCGAGGAATAGATGAGCACGGTGGCGTTGGAGGCGTTCGCAGGCACGATGGAAGAAGTGCCATTCTTGACCCATTGTCCGTTCGTAGGAGTCAGCCAGTTGCTGGACTCTCCGACCTTGGTCCCCGTACTGTCAAAATACCGCATATAGAGCGCCATGGAACCGTTTTCAATATTCATCATGGAAGTGAGGGAGTAGCTCGCTCCCGGCGTCACCGGGAAGGGATCGCTCTCGATGCCCAGCGGACGCACTGCATTCTGGTCATCCAGCAATAAGCTGTGTGTGCCTTCCTCTGCTTGAGCGGGAGTGACTTCATAGAACAGACTGTCGTATCCATTGCCGAACGTCTGGCTCCAGCCGGGGATGCCGCTGCTTGCTACAGGGTCTTCGAACCCTGCGTTGAGGACGGTTGGAGGCGGAGCTGCTGCTTCGAGCGCTTCAGGCGCTGTTCCCGCCGCGGCGACGGCATGTGGTGCGGAACCGGCCGACCACAGCAAGGTTGAAGTTAAGGCGGCAGCGAGCAGAATTTTCGTCATGTGTTGAGCATGCTTCAATGCACATCATCTCCTTTAATTGGCATACATCGCATTTGTTGACTCACAACTGACTCACAAATGCAATATCATCGTAATAATAGATAGCGCATCTGTCAATAGGTCTACTGTAGCGGTCAGGCTATTGCCTGAGCAGAGGGATTCGGTTATGCTGTGAGCAAGCAGTGGTGAAGGCGTGAAAGCGTCACTAAAATTGATGCCAAAGGTGTTTTTATGTCATTAAATGAACAAAACGAGAATGGTCGTAAGCATTTTCGAAAAAAATTGGAGCATATGATTCATACGCTGCGCGATGATATGCTGGCGGGACGGAGGCGGCCTGGCGAATTTCTGCCTTCGGAACGGGAGTTGGTCAAGCAGTTCCATCTGAGCAACAAGCTGGTTCGTGTCGGGCTGGAGAAGCTGGTGGAGGAGCAATTGCTGGAGAAAATCCCGCGCGTTGGCAATCGGGTCGCCGATCCGCTTCCGCGCCTGCCTGTTACGTTGAAGCTCGGCTATCATGCTTCCCTTCAGCGGGAGGCGTGCTTGCTGGATGCGATTGAGGCCTTCCAGCAAGAATATCCGCATATAAGGGTACAATCCGTGCCGATTGCTTTCGACCGATATTCTGAATACGCTCAGGAATATTTGGAGTCCGGCATGCTTGATATCGTTTCCATGAACTACAATAATTTTTATGACTTTCAATCCCGCGGGCAGTTGGAACGGCTGGAGCCTCTTCAGCAGCGGGGCGGGCTGTATCCCGGATTGAGCGAGCTGTTCCAGGCCGATGGCCGGCAGTATGTCCTTCCGCTTGTCTTCTCTCCGCTTGTGCTCTGCTACAATCGCGATCATCTGGCGGAAGCGGGCATTGCGGAGCCCTTTCGTCCTCAGAGCTGGGACGAGTTGATCGCTGCCGCCGCTTCCCTGACGATTGAGAATGTCCGGTTCGGTTTCTACTTCTTCCTGCATTCCAAAAATCGGTGGCCGGTATTTCTTCTGCAGAACGGAAGCGGCCAAGCCGAGGGGGAAGACGAGATTCACTTGAAGGTGGAGAGGATCGTACGTGCTCTGAGCAAGTTAAGGGAAATGATTTATGCCCCGCAATCGTTCCCGACTTTCCTGGCGGAAAGTGAAGCGGATGCGGAAGCGTTGTTCAAGCAAGGCAAGCTGTCGATCATTATGACGTCATATTTGGCCATGAACGCTCTTGTATCGGAGGAGAGAGAGGGCGGCCAGCGATTTGCCATTGCGCCGCTGCCGACTTTAAGCGTCCCGGCCAATATTCTGATGTCGGTAGGATTGGCCATATCCCGTGCGTCTGAGCAGAAGGCGGCCGCTGGGTTGTTCCTGGACTTTATGACGTCGAGCCGTATGCAGATGATGATCCGGCAGCGTACGACGAGCATCCCTGCCTTGCAGGAAGCGGCAGAATGGCAAGGGGAGGTTGAGCAGTCGCCTGTTGGATATGCGCTTTTCCGGCAAGCTGCGCCTTTTATGAAGGCCTTTACGGAGACGGGACTGAGCGTGGATGAGCTGGATATTATTTTCCAGGAGGCGCGCATTTACTGGTCCAAGCTTCAGAGCGAAGATGATATGCGGGACAAGCTGTATCGGATATTGGACAATGGGTCAACGCAGAGTAGAGGGCTGTGAATCTGAAGTTGGGAGGCGAGAAGCATGTTGAAAGGGAAGAGTCCGGCTCAAAATGTGAACACTCTGCTGGTCTTATCCAGTGTGTATCAATCGTTGACGAAGACGGAGAAGAAGATTGCCGATGTCATCTTGAAGGACCCTGAAGCCACAGTCTATGTCACGCTGACCGATCTGGCGGTGCTGGCGGGAGTAGGCGAGACATCGGTGCTGCGATTGTGCCGGAAGATCGGCTTGGGCGGCTATCAGGAGTTCAAGCTGGCGCTTGCGCAGGATCTTGTCGTACCGGTCAGGAATGTCCATAGCGAGATTAGTGAAGGCGACAGTCTTCCGGATATCGCGGCGAAAATTACGGCGGAGAATACGAAGTCGATTGAAAATACGTTGAACTTGTTGGACATGGATCAGATGGAGCGGATAATGGATGTGCTGGGCAAGTCGCGGAAAAT
Source organism: Paenibacillus sp. J5C2022 (assembly GCF_025567625.1). GTDB lineage: Bacteria > Bacillota > Bacilli > Paenibacillales > Paenibacillaceae > Pristimantibacillus. The sequence goes on from NZ_JAOQJC010000037.1 coordinate 28,309, forward strand.
CATCTTTTTCGGAGTCGGCTCCTCCGCTTTCACTGCAATGGATGGGCATTATCGCTTTATGCGCATGGGATTCAATTCGATTATCGTAACCGATGCGCATCTGATGGCGATGCAGGCGTCATTGATGAGCGAAGGGGATGTGCTGTTCGCAATCTCCACCTCCGGCAGCACGAAGGATGTCGTAGATGCGGTTCAGCTTGCGAAGCAGAACAATGTCTTCTCCGTCTGCCTCACGAGCCATCTCCGTTCGCCGTTGACGCAGCATGCGGATGCCGTACTGTTGTTCAAGTCGCGCGAGACGCCGCTGCAAGGCGGAGCCTTCTCATCCAAGCTGTCGCAGATTCATGTGCTGGACATTCTGTCCACGGCGACGGCGCTCAAGTTCCGCGAGCAATCCTATCAGGCGCTGGAGCAGACTTCCAAGTCGGTGCTGGATAAAATTTATTGATCTTCACTTGTCTGTTGGAACTGTAGGCCGGCCGTTTTTTCGCTCTTCGTTGTCCCGGTAGAAGACGAATGTGCATTGTTGCGCTTTGCATTTGTTTCGTAGCGTGTACTCTTTACGTTGTTTTGGAACATTACTCCTTATTATGTTTGTTAATTGGAGTAAATGTTTACACGATGCATCCGGGAAGGGTATAATGACAGCGAATAGTGGTTCATTACGGGGAAACGGAGTGGTGGGGATGAACGGTATGCTGAAAGCATTGAAAGGCGGAATCATCGTATCTTGTCAGGCTTACGAGGGAGAACCGCTATATGGAGCCGACATTATGGCCAGATTGGCCATTGCGGCAAAAGAGGGAGGAGCTGTGGGCATCCGTGCGAATTCGCCAGCGGACGTCAGAGCGATCAAGCAGGCGGTCTCGCTTCCGGTAATCGGGATATGGAAGGCACAGTACGAAGGCTCGGACGTCTACATTACGCCGACTATGAAGGAAGCTGCGGCAGTTGCCGAGGCAGGTGCAGATATTATAGCGCTGGATGCGACATCTCGTCCGCGGCCTCATGGGGAGCAGCTGGAAGAGATGGTGAAGCGCCTGAAGAAGGAATACGGCTGTCTGTTAATGGCGGATGTATCCACGGTGGAGGAAGGGCTGCAAGCGGAAGCAATCGGCTTCGATATGATATCGACTACCCTGTCGGGATATACTTCCTATACGCATAAGCAAGAAGGGCCGGATCTGAAGCTGGTGCAAGAGCTGGCGGTCCAATTGAGCGTTCCGGTGCTGGCGGAAGGAAGAATCGGCACGCCGGATGAAGCGATGCAGTGCGTGCGGCATGGCGCATATGCCATCGTGGTCGGCGGAGCGATTACGAGACCGGAATATATCACGAAGAAGTTCGTTGACGCTCTCGGCGCTGCGGTGGCAACGGGTGCAGACGACGGTCATGCCGTGCCGGGAGGACATCACTCATGAATCGGGCAGCGCTGGGAATCGATCTGGGCGGTACCAATATTAAGGTAGGCATTGTCACAGAGCAAGGAGAACTGCTCCATGAGGCGAAGGTAGCTACGGAATCCTGGCAAGGTCCGGATGCGCTGCTGGCGAAGCTGGCAGGAATAGCATCGGAAAGCGTTCCATTGGCTGGTACGCTGGGTGTGCGACTGGACGGTGTCGGAATTGGAACTGCGGGTCAGGTTCACCGCGCCAGCGGTCAGGTGCTTGGAGCTACAGCAACGCTTCCGGGATGGGCCGGCATGCCATTAGGTGCTAAAATTCGTGAAGAGACGGGCTTGCCGGTTGCTGTGGATAATGACGTGAATATGATTGCGCTGGGCGAAGCCTGGCATGGTGCAGGGCGGGAATGGGCTGACTTCCTGTGCATCGCGCTTGGAACAGGCGTAGGCGGCTGCTGGATTGCGGACCGCTCTGTCTACGGAGGAAGGGACGGGTATGCCGGAGAGTTCGGTCATGGGATCATCCATATGGACGGAAAACTCTGCAGCTGCGGCAACAAGGGCTGCTGGGAGGCTTATGCCTCCGTTACGGCGTTGCAGTCGCTTGCCCGGGAGAGAGGGATGCAAGAGCAGCAGCTAAGCCCGGAGGAATTGTTCCGAAGCGCCCGTGCGAACGATATGGAAGCATTAGAGGTTGTAGATCGATATTGCGGTTATATCGCAGCAGGGCTGACCGGTCTTGTTCATACGTTTAATCCCGCCGCCATTGTGCTGGGAGGAGCTATCGTGGCAGGGCAAGGCGATTTCTTGCTGGATAAAGTAAGGAGCGCGCTGGAGCATAGTGTCATGCCCGCGTTCCGCTCGCCGGAACCGATCCGCCTGGTGGCCGCTGAATTGGGCGGGCATGCCGGGGTGATTGGTGCGGCGATGGCTGCGTTAAAGACAGCGGAGTGAATTCAGATATGACAAGATTGGCTATATGGGACAGATGTGAGGGGAACAGATAATCAAAGAGAGGAATGTGAAGCTGCAATGCCGGATATGCTGGTGAAGTTATATGATCTCCCGGAACATGAGAATGCGCGGGAATACGAACGGAGAACAGGAGTTGCCGTACGCCGCGCCATAGCGCCGGAGAAGCATGTCATAACGGAGTGGGTGCGGAATCATTTCAACGCAGCGTGGGCCAGCGAATGCGAAGCCGGCATGGCCAGATGTCCCGTTACATGCCTGGTCGCTGTTGAAGACGGGAAGCTGCTTGGCTTTTCGTGCTACGATGCCACGATGCGGGGCTTTTTCGGCCCTACCGGGGTGGCTGAAGGAGAACGGGGCAGAGGTGTAGGGAAAATGCTGTTCTTGCATGCAATGGAGCTTATGCGTCTTGACGGCTACGGCTACGCCATTATAGGCGCAGCCGGACCTACTGCGTTCTATGAGGGAGTTGCCGGGGCAACCGTTATCGAAGGATCGGTGCCCGGCATTTACCGGGGGATGCTGAGGCAGCAATAGCAACTGAGCACAAGACATTTGATCGTTCAGGTTTGAGGGGCTAACCAAAGACAAAATCAGGATTTCGCCATGGGCATCTCGCAATCGCCGGGATGTCCTATCTGTGTTGGCAGTATTGCGGTGATTAATTTCCAATAGAAATTTTGACTTCGTTTCACCTAAATTGAAAACGCTTAATTTTATCATTTTCCACTAGTTTATCATTTTCCCTATGGTAAAAATCCTTGTCACATAAGGGTTTTTGAGGTTTTGAAAACGATTGCAAAGAAATATAAAACAAGAATGAAAAAGCAGCCTATACAAATTCGTTTCACTGGATTATCGTAAATTTGTGCTTTGGAGGAAGCCGTTCTCACTCACCTCTTCTTTGCGGGGTTGCCACGAGAGAGAAAGGTCAGGGCGCACGAGCAAGCGATATATAAAAGAGGAGGAAAAAACAATGTCTCGAAAACTGGTACCGCTTCTTCTCGCTTTGACGCTGATCGTCGGAATACTGGCGGCATGCAGCGGCGGCAACAATGATGGAAACAAAAATGGGGGCACGAACGAACCGCCGAAACAATCGACGGGAAACAACAATCCGGGTGAAACGAAAGAACCGGAAGCTGATCCGAACAAGTATGGCGATACGGGCGGGCTAAAGCTGCCGATCGTCGACAAGCCGACTACAATCTCGATGTATGTAGCTAGCGATGCGCAAGATTTGAATGAGAAGTGGGTCGCCAAGGAATTGGAAGAGAGAACCGGCATCAAAGTTGACTTCCAGTTTTTCTCGACAGCGACATACAAAGACAAAATGAAAGTGACATTAGCGTCCGGCAAGCTTCCGGATATTATTCATGGCTTAACGGTTCCGGAAATAAATGAAATGGGCGGAGCGGGCGCATTCGTCGCAATCAACGACTACATTGATGAACTGCCGAATTTCAAGAAGCTTTATGTAGAAGAGAATGGCTGGGTCATGAAGTCGTATTCCGATGATGAAGGGAAAATGTATACGTGGCCAATCTACGGATTGAACCGCGAAGTAAATCATGGGTTCTTGTATCGGAAAGATATATTCGATAAAAATAACATCCCGATGTGGACCAATACGGAAGAGTTTTATCAAGCGCTGAAGCAACTGAAGGAGATATATCCCGATTCATTCCCGTTTGCATCCAAAACAAAAGAATTTATCTTTAGAGACTGGGGCTATGGATGGGGAGTGACGGGTGATAACTATCCGATGAATTTCGACGAGGCGGCACATCAATGGGAATACTCCTTTACTCAGCCGGAATATAGAGAGATGCTGGATTTCATGAAGAAGCTGTATCAGGAAGGCTTGCTTGATCCTGAATTCCTTACCGATACGTCCGCTTCCTGGTCTGCGAAGATGACAGCGAATGATAAAGCGTTCGTTACGTTTGACTGGATTGGGCGACTTGATTTGTTCTACAACCAGATTAAGGAACAGAGCCCTGACTATAATTTGCGCTATGCCAACCCGGTAGGGCCGGAGAACACGATTCGCAGCCTGCCGCAGATTACCATGTTCGGTCATGCTGTCGCGAACAATAAGAATAAGGAAGTCGCCTTGAAGCTGCTTGATTACTTGACGAGTCCTTCCGGCGCCGAATTGATGACGATGGGCGAACAAGGCGACAACTATGAATTTGATGCGAACGGCAAAGTGAGCTATCCGGAATTGAAGGATGTCGAATTGATTGAAATAAAAGCACTTGAGGAGAAATACGGCATGTGGGTGCAAGGAGCCTATGTGCGTACTGACCACCGCAGCGTCTATTATAATTTCACTGAAAAAGAGCAAGAGGCTCAGGATATGATGAAGGATATGAAGCAGCCACTCGATCCGGTGCTTAAGTTCACCGATGAGGAGAACTCCACCATTGCGGATGTAACAACAGAGCTGTTGAAAGCGGGAGAAGAATTCAGCTCGAAATATATCTTCACGGCATCCTACGGCGATAAGGAGTGGGAAGAATGGAAGGCCAAAGCGAAGAGCTTGGGCGAGGATGATTATGTCGGCGCCTATAACGACGCGCAGGCAAGATTCGACAGTGAATAATATAGCATTCGCATAGTTGCCGAGGCAGGACACTTGAAGCTTCTTCGGGTGTCCTGTTCATCATCAGGATAGGAGGAAGAGATTGTGCCTAAGTCAGAATTGAATGCAGGGCAGCTACCGCCCGCTTCCAAATCGCCGTCGAAATGGACTTCCACGCTGCGTCATATCAAAAAAGATCGCCAATTGCTGATGTTATTGGTTCCTTGTATTGTATTCTTTATTCTTTTTCGTTACGGACCGATTTATGGCCTGATTATTGCTTTCAAGGATTATAAGGTTTTTACAGGCATCTTGGCCAGCGAGTGGGTAGGACTAGAGAATTTTATCAAGTTTTTTTCAAGCCCGGATTTTTGGCTTTTGTTCCGAAACACGTTTTTACTGGGTTTATATACCCTATTATGGTCTTTTCCTTTTCCGATTATATTCGCAGTATTATTGAATGAGGTTCGCCTGATTTGGTTTAAGAAGTGGGTGCAGACGCTCAGCTACTTGCCTGCTTTCTTATCCGTTGTTATCGTCTCCAGTATGATTATCGATTTCTTGTCTCCGGGGCGCGGGTTGATGAATCAGCTCATTGCTTGGCTCGGGTTTGAGAAGATTTACTTCCTTTCCATGCCGGAGTGGTTTCGTACGATATATATTTCTTCAGACATTTGGTCTTCCATGGGTTATGAAGCGATTATCTTCTTGGCGGCGATTGCCGGGATTAGTCCGACTCTGTATGAAGCGGCGAAAGTGGACGGCTGCAAGCGATGGCATATGATGCGTTACATTACCATTCCCTCGCTGATGCCGACCATCCTGATTTTGTTCATCATCAAGTCCGGCGCGATGTTCCGGATCGGCTATGAGAAAGTGCTGTTGTTGTACAATTCGTTAACTTATGAGGTTGCGGATGTCTTTTCTACTTATGTTTACCGTAAAGGGCTGCTGGAATATGATTACAGCTATGCTTCTGCAGTTGGATTATTCGAGTCCCTGATCGCATTGGTCATGCTTCTCATCACCAATCTGATTAGCAGAAGATTGGGAGGTAGAAGTTTATGGTAGGAGAAAGAAGACTTACGCCGTTTACCATCTTCAATACGATTATTCTTTTGCTCGTAGCGATGGCAACCTTATATCCGGTCATTTATATTGTAGCCATTTCTTTTAGCGACAGTTCTTACATTGTCCAAGGCAAAGTATTTCTATGGCCAAAAGGATTCACGCTGGATGCATATAAGGAAATTCTGTCGGAAGACAGAGTGCCGAGAGCGTATTTGAATACGCTTCTATATACCGGAGTCGGTACGTTCATCAACCTGTTGATGACAGCGGTTGCTGCCTATCCGTTATCGCGGCCGGGCATGTTCGGAAGGAAATTTTTCATCGTTGCTATTGTGCTGACCATGTTTATTAACGGGGGGATGATTCCTACCTATATCGTCGTACAGAAGCTTGGTCTGCTTAATACGATGTGGGCGCTCGTTATTCCGAATGCGATCTGGACGCTTGAGCTGTTGATTTTGAAGAGTTTCTATGAGAATATGTCAGATTCGCTGCGGGAATCCGCCGTAATCGACGGCGCCTCGGAATTCCGCATATTGTTCAGCATTATAATTCCTTTGTCGAAGCCTGCACTCGCTTCAATCGGCCTGTTCTATTTCATGGGTCACTGGAACAGCTTCTTTATTCCGATGATCTATTTGAACGATATGGAGAAGTTCCCGCTACAGGTTGTGCTGAGGGAAATGTTGATATACCAGCATGGTGCGGAAAATCAACTATCGGAAGAAAAGCTGTTAACGCCGGAAGCATTGAAAAATGCGACGATCTTCATCTCGATGATTCCGATGTTGATGATTTATCCGTTTGCCCAGAGATATTTTGCCAAAGGGGTTATGCTCGGTTCCGAGAAAGGATGAGGCTTGTCCACGTGGTATCGTTCATACTACCGAGGCCTTGCGGCTTATTTGCGCGTAAGGCCTGTTTGGATTTTATATTATGTGGATAATAGATAGACAAGGTTGTTGGATTGGCTATACCATATAGGATATACAACATGAAATGAGGGGGATGATAGAGAAAATGAAGCGCTTACTTCAAAATCAAGGCATTATCCAGATATTTCTGGCCATGCTTGTGGTCATTGGAACTATGCTCATTTCGATGTACGCGATCTATCGGATTTCAATCTCCAGCATTTATGAGAAGGTGACTCAAAATAATTCATTGGTTGTGAAATCGCTGATTCAATCTTACGATAATCAATTCCGTACGATCAATAACTTAATTCATTCGATACATGGACTGCCTTATGACTTTCAGGAGAAGGGTGAGGATGGTCGGATTGATATGATCGGCGCATACAAAATGCAGGAGCAGATGGCAACTCTTGTATCCTCCATCGATTACATTGAAGAAGCCGTTGTCTTCTACGATAATTTGGATATCGCCGTTACGTCCATGGGAACAAGCAATCTTTCACTCATATTGAACAATAAATATGAACATAATCGCTTTAATGCAAATTATTGGCGCACCTTCATGAATTCCGACAACTCATTGAAAATATTTCCTGGCGAAAGATACAATATTACAAACGTCAATATGATGAAGGTGTCGAAAAAGTTGATCGTTGTCGCTGGTGGCAATAAAGTAAGAATGTCCAGCAAAAACATACTGATTTATATTGATGAACCCGCTTTCCTAAAGCATGTCAATCAAGGAGGCATGATTCCAGGCTCTTCGCTGGCAGTGCTGGACCAGAATGAGCAGCTTATCTTCAGTACGGAAGATGGGTTTGATATAGGCAGCATACTGGAGCAGGTGTATCTTCAATCCAGCGATGAAACGTCATTAACGAAAGGCAATTACGAATATCATGTGTACCGCTCAAACTTTAACGGGTTTTATTATATCGAGAAAGTGCCTTATCAATTCAGCAACATTGCATCGGTCGGCAAGTCGAATCGAATTATTATGGTGACTGCTGTGCTCGGAGCTGTTCTGTTGTCTATCCTGCTCAGTATCTACTTGTATCGTCCGGTGAAACGGATTATGAGTCAGCTTGGCGGCAGGCATAGCGGCAATGATTTTAAAAAGATACTTAGCGGAATCATTCATTTGCAGACAGAAAACGGTGAGATCAAGAAACAGCTTCAAACTGCGGAGAACGAAGCGAAACGAGGCGTGCTGCTGCAAGCGATTGACGAGTTCGCCAGCGGTTCCGAACAAAATCCGGCTTTTAACCGTTATGACGCTGATTTTTTTGTTCATCGGTTGTTCGTGATGGCTGTCGTGCAATGGAGAAGCCCTGGTGATGATCCGGCGCGGTCATTGGATTTTATGACAGAATGGCTTAAGAGCGCATTGCGGGAGAAGCAAATTATGGCCAGCGTCTATTATGATAAGGATCTGCAATTTATCGTATTGATGAGTATCCGCGAAGTGAAAGAACGCGACCATCTTTTCCAAAGCTTGAATGAGGTATTGCAGAAGCTGGAGCAGGATGAGCTAACCGGTTACAGCGCCCGCGCCAGCATAAGCAAAGTATACGCTTCGGAGCTGGCTAACTGCAGGCAGGCGTACAGCAATGCCGTTCAAGCGCTTGAGTACCGCCTTGTGAATACGAATAGTAAAGTATTGGATGCCGGTAAGCTGAAAGGCGATTGGAATATGTATTATCCTTTCGATAAGGTTGAGAAGCTGTCCAATTATATATTGAACAGGAAAGTAAAGGAAGGGAAGCAGATCATTAGCGAGACACTAGGCAACGCCGTAGAACGCAATGTCCATCATTATCAGCTTATCCACATAGCCGAGACGATGTTCTATTTCATGCTTCGTCATGCTGGGAACGCGGCGAAGGACAATGAAGAGCTGATTAAGCTGGAACGTACATTTCATGCTGCGGCCAGTCAATCCTTTGATGGCAAGGACGTGGAATCGGTGCTGCATCAAGCGGCGGAGCTTATTGTCAAGCATATCGGCAGCGGTCAGCAGGAGGCCAGCAAGCTGAACCCGACCTACATCACGCAGTATATCGAGCTGAATTATATGCGCAATCTGTACCTCGATCATATTGCGGAAGTAACCGAGACTTCCCCGAAATATTTTTCCAGCTACTTCAAGAAGACGTTCGGCGTCAATTATGTGGAATACTTGAACAAGGTGCGTCTCTCACACGCGCGCGAGCTGCTGCAGAACACCAATTACAGCGTATCGGAGGTTGGCGAGAAGACGGGGTACTTGAACAGTTCTACCTTTACGACGACTTTCAAAAAATATTACGGCATCTCGCCGAGCGAATACCGCAAGCAGCAAATCAGCTGATGTGGACTGGATGAGGAAACTTCACCTATTTGGGGTGGAGTTTCTTGTTGTAAGACAAATCTTGGATACGGAAAGATTGCGCTGTACCCCCGATTGGGTTAGACTAATGGCACAAGCTGGACAATTTATGGCAGGAGGGATGCGAATGAAAGGACAAGGCATGCTTATATCGGCTTTTGCATTCGCTTTGGTCATTGCAATATTCGCCGTTATTAATGTAGAGACGGTTCAAGTCAATTTCCTGTTCACGAAGACGTCTACGCCGCTTATTCTCGTTATTCTGGTGTCCACCTTGCTTGGCGGTCTGACGGTTGGCTTATTCGGCATGATTCGAATCTATCGTCTGCAGCGCCAGGTGAAGGGGCTGGAGAAGCAATTGGCTGCCGGAGCGGCGGACAATGCCGGGGAACGCGCGTGGGAGGAAGCTCATGACGAGAACGCTGGTCATATGGAACTGCTGCAGCATGACGAGACATCGGATGAAGTGAAGCCGCTCGAGGACGCAACCGCAGACAGACGGGATGATGCGGCGGATGACAAGAAGCGATAGGAGCGGCGAGGGTATCAGTGGTCCCATCCGATATGTGTACACCTATGCCAGCCATGAAGATGAATCAGAGTTGTGCGAGCTGGAACTGTCCACCCTGTTCGGCTGTGCCGTGACGGGAAAAAACGGAATTGTGGCTTGCCGTGATGAGCAGCCGCTGGATGCAGATCGCAGCCCGTTCATTAAGCGCCGCATAGATGTTATGCATCAAGCTGACGAGCTGCCTCAATTAATGGAGAGGTTGCGGGGGATGGATACGGCGGGAGATACGTTCAAGGTGCTGTACACAGAAGGCGACGAGCCGCACGCTTACGAGGCGCGAAGGGCGATGGAACGACAGATTGGCGCATCTATTGGTGGGGTGGCGGATATGCGTCAGCCACAGCGCTTGTACGGGCTGATGCGATATGGCGGCCAGTGGCTGTTCGGACCTTGCCGGGACAGTGAAGCCGTATGGCTCCGCCACCAGCGCAAACCGTGCAATTATTCCACGGCGCTGCCGGTCAGAGCGGCCAGAGCGATCGTCAACATTGCCGCTGGGCGGCTCACAGAGGGCAAGCGGCTTATCGATCCTTGCTGCGGAATGGGGAGCGTGCTGATCGAGGCATTGTCCATGGGCGTAACAATAGAAGGAATGGACAAAAATCCGCTTGCCGTTCGCGGCGCGAGGGAGAACCTGACGCATTTCGGCTATCCCGATGTCGTCCGGCTGGGGGATATGACAGAGCGGGATGGTCGTTATGACGCGGCTATTGTGGATCTTCCCTACAATCTCTGCTCCGTGCTGACAGACGAGGCGCAATTGTCGATGCTTCGCGCGGTAAGGCGAATGTCCGATAGAGCTGTTATTGTTGCAACTGCGGATATAGGCATGCAGCTTGAGGCTGCCGGCATGCATGTCGCGAGCGGCATTCTTCTCAGGAAAGGATCTTTCGCAAGGCACGTAAGTGTAGTAAAATAACAGTGACGGAGTACAAAGAGAGGTGAACCTACCTTATGACGAATCATGAGTCGAACGAAGCGGCGGAGCAGCCGAAGAAGCTGACGCAAGCTGAGCGTGCCAAGCAGCTGCTGGCACAGAAGAAGGGGCAAGCTGGCATGCCGGGACAGCAGCATTTCTCGACTGGGACGAAGGAAATGAAGAGCCAGAATACGAAAAAAGTAAACAACCAGCGGAAGAAGATGGGCGTATAGGCCCGTCCGACTACTGACCATTCTTCAATCGGTGAGAAATGCCGACTAGCGCCAGCTGCTTAGCTGGCGTTTTTTAGTTGCTTGCGGAGACGCATGAATTGCGGCGATACCCCGCATAATGAGGGTAGATAAATCTCAGCTTTCTCAGCTTAGAGTGACAAGGAGGTACTGGCCGATGGCAGTTAAGACGTCTTCGCTTCATGTATACTTGCTGGCGGGTGTGAAAACATCGCCAAGCGTATTCCACGCCTGCTCAAAAAAGTTGGATGAAGAGCTTCAAAATAGAGGCATGAAACCTGCAATTCATGTTTTATTTCCATATGGGGATGCCAGCCGCAGCCTATTCCGTCAAGTGATGGAGGTGAGGAGCGATCTTAGCAACCGAATGAATGCGGGAAGAGTCGGAGGGCGAAAGGTGTGGAAGAACATCAGGGATAGCTTCGCAGGCGGCGAACGGATGTTGCTGATCGGCCACAGCGGCGGAGGGGCGGCCGCGTATCAAGCAGCAAGATTGCTGAAGGAAGCCGATTCCGCCATCGATCTGCGCGTCGTGCAGGTTGGCTCGCCCAAGACGCCTATCGTCCCGGAGATGCAGGAGAACGTCAGCTATTTCCACTCGGTGGATCATCTCGGCAAGCTGAACGATCCCATCAGCAAGCTTGGCAGTTGGGGCGGATGGACGCGATACAAGCGCACTGTGCCTGTATGGAACCGGCACAAGTACGCTCCCGGCTATGTGGAAGGGATTCCCGTTATGGGAGGCCATGCGGATTATTTCCGGCACGATCATCCTTATATCGATCAGGAAATGATCTGCAATCTGGACAAGACGCTTGGACGCGTGAAGGAATGGTTGAAAGGGTGGATGTAACCCTTTAATATTGAGTGTATAGCATATGCTTCCGAAGGAGTAGATACAATGGCTAACACTCATACGTTTACAAAACGAGAGGAGGTTGCCAATGCGATCACACATGGCATTGGCGCTCTCCTCAGCATTGCGGCCCTGGTGCTGCTTATTGTTTTCTCTGCATTGGATGGAACCGCCTGGCATGTGGTGAGCTTTACGATTTACGGCACTACGATGCTGCTGCTGTACATGGCCTCCACGCTTGTCCATAGCTTCCCCCAAGGCAAGGCCAAGCGGGTATTCGAATCACTTGACCACTCCTTTATTTATGTGTTTATTGCCGGAACGTATACGCCAATCCTCTTCCACATTATCGGGGGAGCTTTGGGGTGGGTGCTGTTCGGCGTCGTATGGGGAGCGGCTCTTGTTGGCGTTCTTTTCAAATCCTTCTTCCCGTCCCGATTTCTGTTTACTTCCACGATCGTATACATTGCAATGGGCTGGCTTATCGTCTTCGCCTGGAAGCCGCTTGTTACGCATCTGGCTCCGGGAGGGCTCCTGCTCCTTATAGCCGGAGGCGTTCTATATACGGTTGGCACGATATTTTATATGTGGAGAAGCTTTCCTTATCATCATGCCGTATGGCATTTATTCGTGCTGGCGGGGTCGATCGTTCACTTTTTTGCCATACTGTTCTATGTTCTGCCTGCATAAGCGTTATTCCGACAGGGGGCACCAGCCGGGCGGGTCGGCGCACATAAGGGCGGCAGCGGCGGGCTCTTCCTTGGACAGATCGGCGAAGTAGCTGGGCAGCACGTGATTGCCCGATACAGATCCCATGCGGAAGGAGCGCATCACCTCCCCTTTTACATGAAGGTAGTAATAGGTTCCTTTCGTACGGGGCGACTGGTAGACGAGCGGCGGCAGATGCGGCACGATATCGAATTCGTTCTGGAAGCGCCAATGGGTGTGTACGGTATAGTTGTAAGTCTGGACGAATGTGGGGTCTCCTACCCGCGGCGCTGCGAAGGTATAGACAATAGGGGATGAGAATACGGTGTTTCTTGCAACATCAAGCGCAGCGAGCGTCGCAAGCGCACCTCCCAGACTATGCCCGGTTATAAATAACGGCTTGTCTGCGGGAAGCTGATTGAGAAGCATATGAATGCTGTTCCTGGCAGACATATAAATATCGGTAAATCCCTTGTGGGTGAGCCCGGAATTCGGGACTGGTGTGTACGAGTTCTGCTGCGCAATGAAATCGGATACCCAGTCGACTGCGGAACCGCTGCCCCGGAAAGCAAGAATGGAGCATTGTTCGGAAGTTATCACGAAGCCGAACGGTTCCGGGCGGTTGTCATAGGAGGAAGCCTTGAACCCTCCGACGAGACTGTAGGTTCTTGGGACGAGGAATAACCCATCCTCTTTATTGTTGTATTGTACATAGGTTTGTCCGCATACAGCGGCCAGGAACAGCGCTGTTTCCATATCGGGTCTGTGCATGCGTGCAAAGTTCTTGAACGTCTTCATCTCTCCATCCCTCCACTCTGCGCATTCTGGTTCTGCATTATATGTTCGCAGTGTGCAATGGGTACCGGCGGAGAGCGGAATCGGGACAAGAATCGGGCGCTAGTTGCCGGGCGCCAAGTAAAGAAGCCTCCTACCCGCTTGCAAGCGCGGATGTGGAGGCTTCTTCAATTGCCGGACATAAGAATCGGAGAGGGGAGTTATCCTTTCCGGACAGCGTTCTTCCTTCTTGCTCGCGGTTGCAGCGGCTGCTCTCTGTTCCCGGCATCATTCGGCTTGGGCCGTTCGGCAACCGAGGGATGCCCCGGCTTGCCCGCATGACGGCGGGATCGGCTGACGCTTATGCCGGCTTCTTCGTAATCTGGAGCATCGGAAGGAATCGTCGAATGTCTCGACTGCTTCCGCTTGCGGTAGTGTAGAATATCGCCGGTCCACCCCTTCTTCCACAGCCACAAATACAGGCCTCCGGTAATGACCGCGATGACGGCAATCATAAGGACGAAGCCCCAAGGCTTGTCTCTAAGCGGCAACCAGTGGAAATTGCTGCCCATCAGCGTTCCCGCTAACGTGCCAGGCAAGCACAGTACGGTGAATATGGTCAGTGTCCGAATAATATCATTGCCCTTGAAGCTGGACATAGCGTCATCCATGGAGATTAGCGTATCGATCTCCAGGGAGTAGTGCTTCAGTAAGGTATCTATACGATCCAGCTTATGCGTTATGCGCTGGAAGGCGTCTTTGGCAGTCAGTTCCTCCATGAACGCCTCCTTGGCGGCGCCGTGCACTTCTCTGACGGGAATGAACAGATGACTCCAATGCAGCAGGTCGTAACGTCTGTCGAAGATCGTATCGATCAAGCCGCTGCGATTGCGGTGACGCATCGCCTTCTCCAGTTCGCCCAGCCGCCGTTCGAAGCCGTCCAGTCCGGCATGGAACGCTTCCAGAATAACGCCGATCATGATGAAGAAGGCTTCCGGCGCACTGCCGCATTGTTCGTACTTTTGGGTATGAAGAGGAGATTGCAGGCGCAGCGGCAGTCTCATATCGCCGTGCATCGTCACTAGCGTGGCTGCCGACAGCCAGAAGTGGAAGGGCTGAATATCCGACTGTTCTTCCGATGCTTGTACCATTAATGTACCGCTGATGACCGCTCCTTCATCCGTTAAGGAATCAACTGATATATGATTGCTGCTTCTTTCCTTCGCTTCTTCCAGCCAGGAAGAGCATGCCGGCAGCATACGCATTAATTCCAACATATCCGGTTCGGCATGTAGGGATGGGGTTCCGGCTGCGGTGTCCTGAATTTGCTGTTCTTTTTCCGGCTGCTTGGACAGCTGCAGAATATGCCAATCCCATTTTGCTGGATAGCGCAGCATTCGATGAATCATCGCTTGGCCATCCTCCCTTACGTCATCCATATTTTCACACATCTATCCCTCATCATAACCTGAACGGCAATGGAGTACAACCATCTACCGCAATTCTGCCACAATCCGTCATGTATGGCCATTATTCGACAGGCATGATTGTTCCGGGGACTGTTAGGGCATACCAAGAGGGAGTGTCAGTTGACAAGCAAGAATGGAGGCGGCAGGCAATGGCCAAAAAATTCGCTATCTTTCACAATCAGCAAGGGGTAATTGATGCAATCGAGCAATTGGAGCAAGCAGGCTTCTCGCCTGGGGAGATGAAGGTGCTGGCCAAGGATTGGGAGCATTCCCGGCGTATCGAGTCGGAGACGGATGTGCATGCGGATGAGATGAGAGAGCTGGAGCTGACGCAGGAGGCGACGGCTCCGTTCGGAGACAACCCTTCCACGAGAGTAGGTGTAGCAACGGCCGGGGCGATAAGCGTTGCCGGAATGGGAGGGTTCACGACATTGGCCGGCGGTCTTCCGGTTGCGCTGGGGGCGGTAACGGGGGATTGGGATGAAGATCATCAGGCCGCCTATGCGAAGTCGGGTCTGGACAGCAAGGAGTCGGAGCTGTGCTCGCAGGCTGTCGAGAGCGGCTCTGTCATCTTGTATGTGGAGACGGACGAAAGCAAGGCATTGCTGGACAAGGATGGCGGACCCGATCTGTCCAAGCTGGGCATTGCGGAAGCGGTCTTCCGCCGATGCGGCGCCGATCGTATCGTCGACGGCAGCTGATGCGACGCATCGCGCTGCATGGGCTTGAAAGCTACGAGCGTGCGACTGTTCACTTCCAGCGTATGCGGCATACACACTCGAGACGCGAGTACCAGCGTGCGCGCCCCGAGTGTATGCCACATACGCTGGAGCAGCGAAACGGCCAGTGTGCGTGCCCCGAGTGTATGCCACATACGCTGGAGCGGCGAAACGGCCTACGTGCGCGCCTCGAGTGTATGCCACATACGCTGGAGCGGCGAAACGGCCTACGTGCGCGCCCCGAGTGTATGCCACATACGCTGGAGCAGCGAAACGGCCTACGTGCGCGCCCCGAGTGTATGCCACATACGCTGGAGCAGCGAAACGGCCTACGTGCGCGCCCCGAGTGTATGCCACATACGCTGGAGCGGCGAAACGGCCTACGTGCGCGCCCCGAGTGTATGCCACATACGCTGGAGCAGCGAAACGGCCTAAGTGCGCGCCCCGAGTGTATGCCACATACGCTGGAGCAGCGAAACGGCCTACGTGCGCGCCCCGAGTGTATGCCACATACGCTGGAGTGGCGAGCGAGCCAATGAGTGTGCCACCTTCAAAGGTTAAGAGTTCGCAAGCGTCGTCCGCTTCAAGGAGAGGATGTTCAGAAGCAGCCGATCATCGTCGGTGCTGCTGCCTTGAATCAAGCCAAGCAGCAGGTGTGCTGCCACCATGCTGTAGACAGTGCCGTTGCCGCCGTAGCCCAGACTATAATAGACATTCGGCCAGGCAGGGTCCTCCCCGATGAACGGCAGATTGTCCCGGGACTCCCCGAAGGTGGCATTCCACTCATACTCCGCTTCCAGCTTCAGCGCCGGGAACAAGGCTTGCAGCTGCTCCAGCAGCTTGCCGCTGCGGTTCGATTGGGTATGGCGGTTATGCGTAGGCCGCTCCTCCTCCTCGTCCAATCCTCCTAAGACGATACGATTGTCCAGTGTAGTGCGCAAGTACAAGTAGGGTCTGGCCGTCTCCCACAGCATATACTTACCGTGCCATGCCGCGAGATCCATCTCCGGCTGCACATTCGTTACGATCGCATAGGAGCGGTTCAAGGCGGCTTTGTTCAAGCGGCCGCGAAGCTCTTCCGGCTCGTATCCGACGGCATAGACGACATGCTCCGCTTCAATTGGATGTCCTTCAGAGGAATGGAGCCGGTGGCTGCCGTCAGGCGAAGTATCGTGCCGCACGATATCGGTTCCCTCATATATGCGGAGCCCCTGGCGTACCGCGGAAGCCGCGAGCGTGTGGACGAACTGATAGGGATTCACCTCGGCGTCCCCATGCGTAACAATAGCGCCCGGCTTGCGGAAAGGGAAGCGGGCGGCGATGTCCTCCGGCTCCCAGTATTCCACGCGGAAGCCGCAAGCTGCCAATGCTTCGTATTCCCGCCTAAGCTTGGGAAGATCCTGCTCGCTCGACGCGAAATACAAGCTGGATCGCTTCCGAAAGCCTACATCGGCCGGCAAGCTATCCGCTGCTGCAGTGAGCTGGCCCACCGCATTCTCGCACCTTTTGTAGAACAGCTCCGCATCCGCTTCCCCGATCTGGCCGATCAGTTCGGAGAGCATGACATCGTTGCAGAACTGCAGCAAGCCTGTGTTCGCGGAAGTGCTTCCCCCGGCAATTTCTCCTCTTTCCACTACAATCGTATCCACGCCAGCCGATGACAGTACGAAACCGCATATAATGCCGGACATCCCTCCTCCGATGATGACGGCCTTCGCTTTTGCGGACGAAGCAAGGGAGGGATAGCCGGGGACTTGCGCCAGTGTTGTCGGCCAATACAATCGGCCAGTGTGCAATTCTTTCATTTTCATCGTCACCCCGACCTCTAGTATGTCCTTAATCAGGGGTGTTTAGCATGTCTTGGCGGTAGGAAGTTGGCGATTGGCCGTGAATATTTCGGAACTGCTTGGAGAAGTACAAGGCGTCCTGAATGCCGACGGAGGCGGCGACCTGCTCAATCGTCAGCTCCGGACGCTCCCGCAGCATGTGCCTGGCTTTGTCGAGCCGGAGCCTGAGCAGGAACGTGACGGGGGACAAGCCTGTCTGGCGCTTGAACAAGCGCGACAGATAAGCGCGATTATAGCCCAGCGTCTCCGCCATCGCTTCAATCGATACGGGATGTGTATATTGGGTGCTGAGATAATGGACGACTTGCTGGTAGAGGCGGTCGCTCTCCTTCTGCTTGGAGTGCCGTGCGGCGGGGCTGACGGGGAGCAGCGCTTCGCTGTAGCTGGCGAGCAGCATATGAAGCGAACCCGTCGCTTGCAGGGAAGCCGACGGCCTGCCATGGCGAAACACTTCATAGATACGATGGAATAGCAGGGCGGCCTTGCGGATGTCTGGCAAATATGCGATTTCCCGCTCAGGCGCGAAGCCCGCTTGCTGGAGCAAAAGAGGGATATGGTCCCCTCGGAACGCCACCCAGCGGTATCGCCATGGCGAAGCGCCGTCGGATTCATAGCTGATTAGCTGCTCCGGGCGGATAAGGAAAGTGTGTCCCGGTCCCAGCCTGTGCTGCTCGCCGCCTGCGGAGTAGGTACCGTGTCCGGACAGCACGATATGCATCAAGTAGAAGTCGTATACTTTCGGCCCCAGACGATGAGCTGGCTTGGTCTGGCTTTCCCCTGCGAACAGCACTTGCATGGGGACCGGCTCGGAATCGGTATCCGGTATGAACGGATTGGATGCGACTTTATAGTACTCCTGTTCCATGGTTTCACCTGCTTCCATCCCAAGAATGGCTCTCTGGTCTTATTCCCTTCATCATAGCATGTGCATCCCGAGAAGGAAAAGTCACATAAATCCATATGCAATTCACATGCCGCCATTTCGCTTCTCCACTCTATGATCTATACTGGAGCTATACTATTTGACGAAAAGGAATGTGATCGACGATGGCGAATTTGAATGCGTTGAAGAAGCAATTTATCGATTTGTACGGCGGTGACGAGCAAGGAATCTCTGTATTCCACGCACCGGGCAGAGTGAATCTGATCGGCGAGCATACCGATTACAATGGCGGCTACGTGTTCCCGGCGGCGCTCACCTTCGGCACGACGCTGCTCATTCGCAAGCGGGAGGATAATGGGCTGGGTCTTGCATCCACCAATTTCCCCGACAGCAAGACGCTGTCTATAGAAGCGGTTCAGTACGATGAAGCGGACGACTGGATGAATTATCCGAAGGGGATCGTGAACGAGCTGCACGATGAAGGCATCGTCTTTACAAGCGGTTACGACCTGCTCTACCACGGCGAAATCCCGAACGGAGCAGGCTTGTCCTCGTCGGCCTCGATCGAGGTCGTTACCGCCTATGCGTTGCTTTCCTTGGAGAAGCAGCCGCTGGATACAGTGAAGATCGCCTTGCTGGCCCAGAAGTCGGAGAATGAGTTCAATGGCGTGAAATGCGGCATTATGGATCAGTTCGCCGTTGCGAACGGCAAGAAGGATCACGCCATCCTGCTCATGTGCGATACGCTGGCCTATGAGCTGGTGCCGTTCAATTCGGGCAGCTACAAGCTGATTATCGGCAATACGAACAAGCGCCGCGGTCTGGTCGATTCCAAGTACAACGAGCGTCGAAGCCAGTGCGAGCTGGCCGTTGACGAGCTCCGCGAGGCGTATCCGAAGCTTAAGCTGCTGGGTGAGCTGAACGTAGAGCAGTTCAATGCCGCGAAGCACCACATCGCGGATGAGGTCGTGCGCAACCGGGCACAGCATGTCGTGGAGGAGATTGACCGTGTGCTGCAATCGATCGAAGCCTTGAGGAACAACGACCTGGAACGCTTCGGAGCGCTGATGAACGGCTCACACGACTCCTTGCGCGACCTGTATGAGGTGACGGGGGCGGAGCTGGATGCAATGGTGGATGCTGCGCGCGAAGTGGAAGGCGTGCTGGGCTCCCGGATGACGGGTGCGGGCTTCGGCGGCTGCACCGTCTCCCTTGTCCATGAGGACAGCGTAGAGGCATTCATTGCAGAGGTTGGTCAGCGCTATATGGAAGCTACGGGACTTACGGCCGACTTCTATGTGTGCAGCATCGGCAACGGCGTAGAGCAGCTGCAATAGATTGTGCAATCATCCAGTGCGATAAGTGGCGGTTAACGCAATTTTCATCCAAGCATAGAGAGGGGAACGAGGAAAATGGCGGTATTGGTAACAGGAGGAGCGGGGTATATCGGCTCCCATACGGTAGCGGCGCTCAAGGAGCGCGGAGAAGAGATTATCATTGTGGACAATATGCAGCAAGGGCATCGGGAGGCGCTCTTGGCCGGCAAGCTGTACGAGGGGGACTTGCGCGACGGTGACTTCATGGACGCCGTATTCGGTGAGAATCGCATCGACGCCGTTATCCACTTCGCAGCCAACTCTCTGGTAGGAGAGAGCATGAAGGAGCCGGGCAAGTACTATCATAACAACGTCTACGGGACATTGTGCCTGCTGGAGAAGATGAAGCAATACAACGTGGGCAGTATCGTCTTCTCCTCCACGGCGGCAACCTATGGCGAGCCGGAGAACGTGCCGATCGACGAGTACGACCGCACACTTCCGACGAACGCTTACGGCGAGACGAAGCTGGCTATGGAAAAAATGATGAAGTGGTACGATGTCGCGCATGGCATCAAGTATATATCGCTGCGCTACTTCAACGCCGCAGGCGCGCATAACAGCGGGGCAATCGGGGAAGATCACAGCCCGGAGACGCATCTGATCCCGATCGTGCTGGAGGCTGCGCTGGGCAAGCGCCCTCATATCTCTGTATTCGGCGAAGACTATGATACTCCCGACGGCACATGCATTCGCGACTATATCCATGTAAGCGATCTGGCCGACGCTCATGTGCTCGCGGTGGAGCGGCTGCGCGGCGGTGCGGACAGTTCCGTCTACAACCTGGGCAACGGCAAAGGCTTCTCTGTGAAGGAGGTCATCGACATTGCCCGTTCCGTGACCGGACGAGACATTCCGGCCGTCATGGAGCCGCGCCGCGCGGGAGATCCCGCGGTGCTGGTCGCATCTTCCGAGCGCGCTCGCAAGGAGCTGGGCTGGAACCCAAGCCGCAATACGCTGGAGCAAATTATCGCGAGCGCATGGCAATGGCATAGCGCGCATCCCGAAGGCTACAGGAAATAAGCGGGAAGCGGAGCACGGAAGAAGGAGCGAGAGGAGATGCAACAGATGCAAGAGATAACAAGCGAAGTCCGTACGATTCCTTCCGCGCCGGAAGCGCAGCTGCTGATCGAGAGGCTGCTTCAATTCGCGCAACAGAGAGAGCTGCTTCATGAGCTGGATGTCAGCTTCGCCCGCAATGCGCTGCTGGACTTGTTCCGGTTCACGGAGCCGCATGGGGGAGACGTGCCGAACGAGGAGCTGGATAGCGCAGGAGAGCTGCTGGAAGCGCTGCTGGATTACGGCTGCTCCATCGGACTCATTCCGGACGATACGACGACGCAGCGCGATCTGCTGGATGCCCGTCTGATGGGGCTGCTGATGCCGCGGCCGGCGGAGACGGTCCGAGCATTCCACGACACGGCTGCCAGCGATGGCATCGCCGCGGCGACGAGCGCCTTCTATCGCGCCAATATCGATAGCAATTATATCCGCATGGACCGGATTCGGAAGAATAAATATTGGCTTCACGACACCCCTTACGGGAAGCTGGAGATGACGATCAATCTGTCCAAGCCGGAGAAGGACCCCAGGGAGATTGCCCGGCTGAAGAGTATGCCGCAGGCGCATTATCCGAAGTGTCTGCTGTGTGCGGACAATGTCGGCTATGCGGGGCGCGCGGATCACCCCGCCCGCCAGAATTTGAGGGTTATCCCGATGAAGCTTCAGGGAGAGCAGTGGTTATTCCAATACTCGCCTTATGTGTACTACAACGAGCACAGCATCGTGTTCAAGGGCGAGCATGAGCCGATGGTCGTCTCCCATGCTTCATTCCTGCGGCTGCTGGACTTCGTGGAGCAATTCCCGCATTACTTCATCGGCTCCAATGCGGATCTGCCGATCGTCGGCGGCTCCATCCTGAGCCATGACCACTTCCAGGCGGGGCGGCACGTCTTCCCGATGGAGGAAGCGGCCGTGGAGGAGGCGTACCGCTGGAGCGGCGAGCTTGCTGGGGTACGGGCGGGTATCGTCAAGTGGCCGATGTCCGTCATCCGCTTGAACGGAACGTCGAAGACGGCCGTGCATGAGGCGGCATGCCGCCTACTGGATGCGTGGCGGGCATACAGCGATCCTGCGGCCGACATTCTGGCCTATACGGAGCAATCGGATGGAACGCGCACGCCGCACAATACGATTACTCCGATTGCCCGCTTGCGTGAAGACGGCGAATATGAGCTTGATCTGGTGCTGCGCAACAACCGTACCAGCGAAGAGCATCCCGATGGCATATTCCATCCCCATGCGGAGCTGCATCATATTAAGAAAGAGAATATCGGCTTGATCGAAGTGATGGGGCTGGCCGTATTGCCGGGCAGGCTGAAGGATGAGCTGGAAGCGGTCGCGGCATTGCTGACCGAGGCGGGCGGCACGGGGGCGAAGAGGCTGGAGGATTCCGTACATCCGCTTCACAACCACGCCGATTGGACGAAGGAGCTGATCCGGAGACATGGTGCCGGCATAAGTCTGGAGCAGGCAAGAGACATCGTACGCGCAGAGACGGGAGACAAGTTCCTGCAAGTGCTGATGGATGCCGGCGTGTATAAGCGCTCGTCCGAAGGGATGGAGGGCTTCCGCCGCTTCCTGTCCGCCATCTCCTTGGCCCCGATATCATAATGCTGTAGTGCCGACTGTAAGAGCCTCCTATTCCCACAGGTGTAATTGGATTAGTTTCTGTGAGAAAAAGGAGGTTCTTTATTGTGTTTCAGTAAAAGTTATGGTATTTTTTATATAATATTTATTGAATTTATATATTTTTTTTAATTTTTATATGGAGGGGTCAGTATGCCGGAAAAAATGCTTCCGCTCGACGAATTTTTGAAGCTAGACGCTGACGAGCAAGTAGAAAAGTTGAAAAGATGGAAGATGGACTATACGTTGAAGGATATACGGGAAGCTTGGAATTTCAAGCATTCTGCGCAGTATTACATGCTGCTTAAGAAGCTGCGCATCTACGAGCGCGTGGTGAACAAATCGGACAAATTCTATCCCGTGCAGGAGCAGCTGCAACAGCGTCCCGGCGCGATGGAGGAGCGGGGCTGGCGTAGCGGCGGTTACCAAGCGATGAAGTCGGACGCCTTCGATTACCAATTGAATACGACGTTGAAGGGGCCGGATCTTGCGGACAAGCTGGAGCGTCTTGCGCACTTCTTGAAAGGGGAGCAGAAGGATATCTCCATTAAATTGTCCATTGTGGCGCTGGAGCCGCAAGAACAGCAAGCACAATCGGACGAAGGCTCCCAGCAGCCCGAATAGTTGAAAAAGCAGACACCTTGCCATAAGGTGTCTGCTTTTTTGCCTCTCCTTGCATGTTGTACAATGGGAAAAATGTCGAAATATAAAAGTTAATTGAAATTTGTGGAAATTCAAAGCGGGCCAGCTTATTTCCGCAGCTTGCCCAGCTCGGAGACGAGCGCTTCCACTTCGCTGATGCTGAAGTTGTTCTTGGACTGAACGACTTCATAAATGTCTCTGATGTCCTCGTATTGCTCGATCTTGAAGTTCGAAGCCTGCATCGCTGCGGCTGACGCCATCTTCAGCTTGACTTTGATCGCTTCGATCATGTAGACGATATTGTCCTCTGTATGCTGTTCCAAATTCACGACTTCACCTTCCCCTCTCGTCCTTGTCAGATTCAATCATTGTAACATGTTTCGCCGGGACACGCTTTAATCAAATTGATGATCGTAGGAAAATTGGCTACAATGAATGGATGGGATAGCCTTCATCAAAGCCATTCCATAATAGTACGGTTCAAAAAACCCGGTTTTCAGCACTGAGAAGGACAACCTCTATAAAGAGATCGGAAGTAAAGGCAGGAATATAAATGTTGGATATGCGCGCATATGCGGCAACGAGCGAGGAGCTTCGCCGGCTGCTGAACGATATTGCGGTCCGGCATCCGGATTGCGACCAAATCACCTTTCTGTGCATCGGAAGCGACTGCTCGACAGGAGACGCTTACGGTCCGTTGGTCGGCTCGGAGCTTGCCGCGAGAGGATTTCCTCATATTATAGGCACGCTGGATACGCCATGCGATGCAAGAAGCGTTGCAGCCGCTGCAGCGGCTGCAAGGGAGCGCGAGGCTGCCGGAGCGATTACGATCGCCATTGACGCATGCCTGGGCAAGCCAGAGGCTGTCGGGAGCATGCTGGCGGCAAGCGGTCCGCTGGAGCCGGGTGAAGCGTTAAATAGAGGCTTGCCCCCGCTGGGACATTATCATATTAAGGGGATCGTCAACCGGTTCGGCCCCAAGGCTTACTGGATGCTTCAGACGACCTCGCTGCGTCTGGTAATGAAGATGGCGGCGGAGACGGCAAGCGCCATTGGGCAAGCGTGGCCGGCTTCAGCCGGTTCGGATAGGGAATAGAAGGAGTGAGAGCACATGCAGGAAGCATGGCAGCAGGACATTATCGGATGGATGGGTGAGGGGGCGCTGCGAGGTGCTACTCTGAGCGGCTTGCGCCGCAAGGACAAGGAGTTGCCGACGCGTATCGTCGTCAGGCCTATCATATTGAAGAATGGATTTCACTATCAGTTCGAGTCCCACTTCGCCAGGAAAGTGACGCATATGAACGTGGAGGCGGAGAGAGCGGGGGAGCAGCTGCTGGAGGCGCTTATGCGGGATTACAAGCAGGCTCTCTTGAAGACGCCCGAAGCGGACGTGCAGATTCTGTTGAACAAGAAGGGGAAAGCGTCAATCCGCAAGTCTTCCCCTACCGGCAACGCCAATGCCGAAGATATGCAGCACAATCGCCAGAAGCAAAGAGTTCTCCAGGAGGGAGATGCGGCTCCGTTCCTTGTAGAGCTGGGTATCATGACGCCGGACGGGCACGTGAAATCCCAGAAGCAGGATAAATATCGTCAGATCAATCGGTTCCTCGAGATGGTCGGCGATGTGATGCATGCGCTTCCGCAAAATCGAACGATTCAGATTGTAGATTTCGGCTGCGGCAAGTCCTACCTGACCTTTGCCCTCTATCATTTGCTCAAAGTCGTTCACGGCTTTGACGTCAACATCGCAGGTTTGGATCTGAAAGCGGATGTGATCAGTTTTTGTTCAGACTTGTCTGCTAAGCTGGGATATGAGGGACTTGCGTTCCAGGTAGGCGATATTGCGGAGTATGAAGAGACGCGGAAGGCGGACATGGTCGTGACGCTGCATGCATGCGATACGGCGACGGATGCGGCGCTGGCGAAGGCGGTTCATTGGGGGGCCTCCGTCATCATGTCTGTACCTTGCTGCCAGCATGAGCTGTTCAGGCAAGTCCGGAACGACACGCTGGCGCCTATATTGTCGCATGGGCTGCTTAAGGAGCGTTTTGCCGCGCTCGCCACGGATGCGGCGCGAGGGAGCCTGCTTGAAGTGCTGGGCTACAAGGTGCAGATGTTGGAATTTGTCGATCCGGAGCATACGCCCAAAAATTTGCTGATTCGAGCAGTGAAGGGTGAGCAAAAAGAACTATCCCGGCAAAAGTGGGAAGAATATAAAAGCTTTAAGCACTTTCTTCATCTATCGCCTGCATTGGAGAGAGCGCTTGCGGAGAAGTGGCCGGACTGATCGGGAAAATGCCGGTCATTTCTTGCAAATTCGCTAATTGTCGTTACCGGTAACATTTGCTACAATGGAAGAAGATGGCTAACAAACGAAGTGGTGAACCTTATTGGATTGGATAATATGGCTCGACTTGGCGATATTCCTGGGATTATTAGGCTTGCTGCTGTACATATATATCACAAGCGCGTTCACGGTTTTGCACCGCATCTATTTGCTGCTGCATGTCTTGTTCATGTTCTGGCCGTTGTTTCAATTCGCCGCACATACTGCGGACGGATCGCAGTTTAGGCTATTTTACCTATCCGCATCTTATGTTGCGCTATCGTTATTGGGGCTGGGCTGGTTTGTGTTTATTCTGTTTTTGACGGCCAGATCCTATTTCATCATCAGGAAGAGCGTGTTGTTTCTATTATCGTTGCCGGCACTTGTGTCGGTTCTTATTATTGTATGGAATCACGATCATCAATTTCTGGACGTGTACGAGACATTGGAGTCCGGCATTCAGCAGCAGCATGGCTCGTTGTTCTGGATCATGGTGGCTCAGCTTGCTCTGTATATGTCCGTGTCCATCGTTATACTGCTCTACAAGCTGAAGAACGGGGAGGAGTCCCCCAAGCACCGCGACATGATCTGGACGGCGTTCAACGGCGTGTTTTTGCTGTCTTTTTCCGCGTTGCTTGACTTTGCGTTGAACATCGTGCTCATTGCATACATCGGCCGATTCATTCCGGTTATATCGATCGGGCTTATGCTGACCGCCCTCTATATCGTCCATGCGATTATTCGCAGCAAGGTGTTCGATATTATTCAGATTGCGCAGCAGGATGTCATGAATACGATGTCTACCGGCATTATCGTATTGGACGAGAACAACCGGATCATTGAAGTGAACAAGGCGATCAAGCACATCTTCCGGTTCCACTTCGGAGATGTGTTCAATCCTGCCATGCTGAGCGGACAGTTCAAGGGAGAGACGAAGCGGAAGTTCCGGCGGATATTCGATGAGATGGAAGCCCGGCCGCTGGAGCGTCTGGAGTTCGAGATTATGCTGAAGGTAGATGCGGAGCGGCATATTATTATGCAGTCGGCTCCCATCCTGGACAGGAAGAAGAAGATGCTGGGGAAGGTGCTTACCTTCCAGGATGTAACCGAACTGCGCCGGCTCGTCATGGAGACGGATCAGCAGAACAGACAGCTTCAGGATCAGAATACGGAGCTGCTGATCATGCAGGACAAGCTGTATCAGGCGAACAAGCAGCTCGAGCAGATGGCGGTAACCGACAGCTTGACAGGCTGCTTCAATAGAAGATACTTGCTGGAGCAGCTGGAGAAGGAAGTTGCGGATAATATCCGGTACGGCATTCCGTTCTCGCTCTTCATATTCGATCTCGACTTCTTCAAGACGGTGAATGACAAGTACGGGCATCTGGCAGGCGACGAAGTACTGTGCAGTACGGTGGATACAGTACGGAGCGTGATTCGGCTGACCGACGTGCTGGCCAGGCTCGGAGGAGAGGAGTTCGCGGTCTATCTTCCCCATACGAACCGGGAGCAAGCGGAAGTGATCGCGGAGCAGGTGAAGAGCGCCGTCGAGCATAATCGGATCAGCTCCGATCAGAGCGATTCCGATATTTCGGTTACGATCAGCATGGGTGTCATATCGATTGACCGGTTCCATGAGGATTGTTTGTTCGATTCCAAGCGATTTCTTAGAAGCTTGATGGCCCAGGCCGATGCGGCCTTGTACGAGGCCAAGTATAATGGACGCAATTGCGTTGTGAAGCGAAAGCTGGCTTAATGTCTTGCCTGCACTTTTCATGGCTGATAAGATAGAACTAGTCGAAACTGGGAAGTGCAAGGGCGGGAGCAATCTAATGAGAAGAGTACAAATTGGAATGGTCAAGCCTGGGGACAAAGTAGCAAAGCCCGTTTTTCAAGAGAATGGCAACGTTCTGCTTGGCGAAGGGGTGGAGTTGAATGATCGTTATATCGAGCGGTTGCGCAATTTGGGCATTGATTATTTGTTTATTGAAGATGGACTTACCGACGATATAGATCCTGAGGATACCATTCGGGAAGAGACCAGGCAACAGGCGGTCAGCACGATCTACAAGACGATGACTTCCATTAAAGAAGACTTCGGGGACAAAGGAAGAACGATTGCTCCGGATATGGGGCGCAACTTTCGGAGCATATTCGGCAGTATAATGCAGGACTTGGCGACCAGGCCGAATATGCTTGTCAACTTGTCCAGCATCCATTCCATGGACGCCTATCTGTTCCAGCATTCCTTCAACGTGGCGGTGCTGGCCGGCATTATGGGCATTGCGAAAGGAATGAACCGCATCCAGCTGGAAGAGCTGGGCGTAGGAGCGCTGCTGTTCGACATCGGGATGACCCGTATGCCGCAGAAGATGCTGACGAGCAGCGGCCGTTATTCGCCGGAGGAGCAGGAGATGCTGCGAACGCATCCGAAGGAAGGCTTCGATATTTTACGCAAGTACCATGACATATCCATTGTATCGGCTCACTGTGCGCTGCAGCATCATGAACGGTTCAACGGCTCGGGATATCCGCGCGGACTGAAGAAGGACGAGATTCATCTGTACGGTCAGATCGTCGGGCTGGCGGATATGTACGACGCCCTCGTCTCGCCCCGGCCCCACCGCAAGCGATATACGACAAGCGAAGCGGTGGAGTTTCTATTTGCCGCGGGAGGCACTTTTTTTGATCTGGAGCTCATCAAGCTGTTCTGCAGCCATATATCCGTGTATCCGGTATCCACGACGCTGCTCTTGAATACGGGGCAGACGGTCGTCGTGACCGAGAATAATCCGCTCGCTGTCCATCGTCCCCGAGTGCGAGTGATTAAGGAAGCGGATGGTACGGAGCTGAAGTCTCCCTACGAGATGGAATTGAAGGACGAGCTGCATATTACGATCGTGAAAGAGCTGTGAACGCCCATTGTGCCTCTTCCGGACTGCTTATTTGCAGCGGAGGAGGTTTTTTGCTGCGGCTTTGAATCCGCCCTGGATTGGGTTACAATGAAACTGGCATTAGCAGGAGATGGACGGCCTGGAGGAGAATAACGTGGACGAGTTCAAAAGGATTGCGTACTGGACAAACGGCAGACAGCAGCCGGAGTGGCAGCGCGAGCGCGGAGTAGAGCTTGGCATCGGCGACGATGCAGCCGTAGTCGCGCTGCCCGCCTCCCTTAACGGCCTGTCTGGCGATGCTCATATGGTGCTCGCCGTAGATACGATGGTGGAACATGTGCACTTCAGTTCCATCACGATGGCCGATGAAGATATTGGCTACAAGGCGCTTGCTTGCAATGTAAGCGATATAGCCGCTATGGGGGCCGTTCCGCTGCATTCTCTCGTAGCGGTCAGCGTGCCGAAGTCATACAATGCAGACCGCATTCGCCGTCTGTATGACGGCATATACGCATGCGCCGACAAGTATGGCGTGGCGGTCATCGGAGGCGATACGACGTCCGCGCCGGCTCATCTGACGATAAGCGTGACAGTGACGGGAGCTGTGGAAGCGGGCCGGGCGCTGAAGCGCTCCGGAGCGCGGCCCGGCGATGCCGTGTTCGTGACGGGACCGATCGGCATGTCGGCGGCCGGTCTGCATCTGCTGCAGCATGCCGGCGAAGCGGAACGGTCGGAGTATGCCCGACTGATCGCCGCGCACCAGCGGCCGGCGCCATCCGTCAGAGCGGGCCGGCTGCTGCTTCAGCGCGGAACATGTACGTCTCTGAACGATATTAGCGACGGACTGGCCAGTGAAGTGTGGGAGATTGCGGAAGCTTCGGGCGTGCGGTTGATGGTCGACGAGCAAGCCTTGCCGAAGAGCGGCAGCATGACCGCTTACGCCGCGCTGGCAGGTGTTCGTCCCCTGGACTGGATGCTCTACGGCGGCGAGGACTACGTACTGACGGGGACAGTGGCGGGGGAGGATGCGGACGAAGTGCGTGAAGCTTTTCATCGCGAAGGGCTTCCGTTCTATATCATCGGTCAGGTCGAGGCGGGCGATCCCGGCGTGGAGCTGCTCTTGAGCGATGCCGGATCAGATCGGTCCGGGCATTCGGGAGGAGCCAAGGCTCGCGGTTTTGGGAGAACCATCCCGATTGAGAAGCGGGGTTACAATCATTTTTCTACAGTGAACGGGTGAGTGTTATGGAATGGAATAACGGTGAAGTGATATGGATGGCACACTCGCAGGAAGACACGATGCGGCTTGCGAGGAAGCTGGCTGAGCTGGCTGTGCCGGGAACGATCATTGCCCTTGACGGCGATCTGGGAGCGGGGAAGACGACATGGTCGCAAGCGTTCGCAGCGTCGATCGGCGTAAGAGATGTGGTGAACAGCCCTACTTTCACAATTATTAAAGAGTACGAGGGGGAGCAGCTGTCCTTCTATCATATGGATGTATACCGGCTATCGATGGAGGAAGCCGACGAGCTTGGACTGGACGAATATTTCTTCGGCGATGGTGTGACGGTTGTGGAATGGGCCAGTCTGATCGACGAGCTGCTTCCGCCTCGCCGACTGGAGATCTATATCGAGCATGCCGGAGACGGAGCAAGAGAATTTCGAATCAAGGGATATGGCGTTCCCTATGCACAATGGTGCCAGTTGCTGAATGAGATGGGGGAGTCGGAATGATGAGCGGAATTGCCGCAGGGACGGTCATCGCCTTGGATACTTCGACAGCGGCGATGGCAGGCGCGGTCATAGAGAATGGGGCAGTGAAGGGTGAGACGCAAGCGGTGGCGGAGCGGAACCACTCTGTCCATGTCATATCGCATATGAAGTCTATGCTGGATCAAGCGGGCGTAGGCCGGGAGGAACTGGACGGCATTGTTGTCGGACAAGGACCCGGCTCGTATACCGGCGTCCGGATTGCCGTGACGGCAGCGAAGACGCTGGGCTGGGCATGGGATAAGCCGGTTGTGGGGATTTCCAGTCTTGAGGCTTTAGGGTATGGAGCGCTGCACCAATGCAAGGCGCAGTTCGGTGCTGATGCCGGGGAGTACTGGATCATGCCCGTTATGGATGCCCGGAGAGGGCAAGTATATACAGGCGGCTTCCGGTGGAATGAGCAGGACGGCGGCAACTGGACCCGCTGGGCGGACGACGGCATTCTCCTGATGAAGGAGTGGGTGGATGCCCTGCTGGGCAAGCTGGATCGGCGTCTCTCCGAAGAAGAGGGCAGGCCGGTGCTTGTTGTGGCAGGCGATCTGACGCAGCACGAAGAGGAAGCGGAGCGGCTGAACGTGAAGGCGGCAGAGAGCGGCGTTCGCACCCATCTGCTGCCTTATACGATGGAAGGGCAATATCTCGCTCGGCTTGGCTTGAAGGCGCTGAACGAAGGAGCGGGCCAGTCTGCTCACGATATCGTGCCTAATTATACCCAGCTTACGGAGGCGGAAGTGAAGCTGAAGGCGAAGCAGGCGGGTGAGCAGTCGTAAATGAATGAGCATGCAGACAAACTGGTATATCGGGCAATGACGGTACATGATATTCCAGCCATTCTCGCGATTGAAGAAGAAGCGTTCACGATAGCGTGGTCGGAGGAAGCGTTCCGCAATGAACTGATAAATAATATGTTCGCGCGTTATGTTGTGATGGAATATCGAAGTGAACTGATCGGGTATGGAGGCATGTGGATCATCGTCGATGAAGCGCATGTCACCAATATTGCAATACGAAGCGACTGCCGGGGAATAGGGCTTGGGTCTCGCCTGCTGGATCGGCTGCGATTGACGGCGATGGAGTACGGCGCGGTGCGCATGACGCTTGAGGTGCGCGTCTCGAACGAGCATGCGCAGAGCTTGTACCGGAAGCATGGCTTCCAGCCGGCCGGCATACGGAAGGGATACTATTCCGACAATAACGAGGATGCGCTCATTATGTGGGCGGAGCTTGCACGCGAGCAACAGAGCGAGGAGGAGCAGCAGCAATGAAGGGCAATGCATTAACGGAGCGTGAAGGACATGGCCGGTCGTTGATACTGGCGATAGAGACCAGCTGTGATGAGACTTCGGCCGCTGTGGTGGAGAACGGTACGATTGTGCGGTCGAACGTCGTCTCCAGTCAGATCGATGTGCACGAGCGATTCGGGGGCGTCGTACCGGAGATTGCTTCCCGCAAGCATGTAGAGACCATTACAAGAATTATGGAACAGGCGGTAGAGCAGTCCGGCTATCAGATGAAGGAGCTGGACGCCATCGCGGTAACGCAAGGCCCGGGCTTGGTCGGCGCGCTTCTGGTCGGCATCGTGGCGGCGAAGACGCTCGCACTTGCGCTGGATATCCCGCTGATCGGGACGCATCATATTGCAGGACATATATACGCGAACAGGCTGCAGCAGGAGTTGTCCTATCCCGCCATGGCGCTTGTCGTATCGGGCGGACATACAGAGCTTGTACTGATGCGCAGCGAGGGCAGCTTCGAAGTGATCGGCAGGACGAGAGACGATGCGGTAGGAGAAGCTTATGACAAGGTGGCCAGAGCATTGAAGCTTCCTTATCCCGGCGGCCCGCACATTGACAGGCTTGCAGCGGAAGCGGAAGAGGTTGTCCCGCTGCCGCGCGCCTGGCTGGAAGCGGACAGCTACGATTTCAGCTTCAGCGGCTTGAAGTCTGCGGTGCTTGCCGCCATCAATCAGGCGAGAATGAAAGGGCAGCCGCTCGATGAACGGTCTCTTGCAAGAGGATTCCAGGAGTCGGTCATCGATGTGCTCGTGACGAAAGCGCTGCGCGCCGTTAAGCGGCATGAAGCGAAGGAGCTGCTGCTGTGCGGCGGCGTTGCGGCCAATCGGGGGCTGCGCGAAGCGCTGTCGGCCAGTTGCGAGGCGGAAGGAATACGGCTGCATATTCCGCCGCACGCCTTGTGCACGGACAATGCCGCGATGATCGGGGCCGCCGCTTATTTGAAGCTGGAGCGCGGCCTGTATTCCGATCTGAATATGAAGGCCGACCCCGGATTGTCGCTTGAGAAGTGGTCGGTAGAGTAAGAGAGGGATGATCATACTCAGCAAGGCTGTTCCTTCGTAGTGAAGCTGCGAATGGAGACAGTCTTTTTTGCATTTTTGATGAAATTTCGCCTTCTTTCAGAGATGGCAGACGATGGATGATTCGACATTGTGCACAAAGTTATCCACATATCCGCAGCATAATGTGTATATCCTTGTAAACCCTTTGTAAAAAGCGGCTTTACAAGACGTACATATTTTTATGCAAACGGGGATAGTTTTTTCACAATGACTCTGTGGATAATGTGGATAAAGTGGATAAATATATAGTGAAAGGGGGGCGGGGGCAATGGGAAAACGAAAATCGGACGGTGGCGCCTGACTGGAGTCGTCAATTATCGACAGAATTAACTAACAATTTATTCACGGGTGTGGATATCTCTGTGTATAACGAGAGTATACGCGATCTGTGCGGCACGCAAAAGCTGTTGCGTGAATTACAAATCATCTTTTCGGTGAAATCAGGTCGGCTATAAGCTATCGTAGACTTATACTAGTATATGGCGGAGGTACCCGAATGGATGAGCAAGCTGTTATTCAAGTAAGTACAGTCAGCAAATGCTATGGCGAGAATAAAGCGATTAAGTCTGTATCCTTTCAGGTGAAGCGTGGGGAATTGTTCGGTCTTATAGGCAGGCACGGTTCCGGTAAGACAACGCTACTGGAACTGCTGATGGGGCACCGCTTGCCGGACAATGGCTCCATCAAGGTGCTTGGAGTCGATGTGAAGGGCGGCAGCTCGGCATTGAAGGAGGATATAAGCATATTCATGCAGAGCACTTCCCTGGTGGACAAGCTGACGGTGCGAGAAGCGCTGCATAAATTCCAGAGCTTCTTCCATCAGGACCATGAGACAGAGGGGTTGATTGAGCAGTTCGGTTTGTCGGCTTACGCCGACAAGGAAGTGAAGCGGCTGTCCGGCGGCTTGCGTCAGAAAGCAATGCTTGCCATAGCCATCTCCAACGATCCTCAGATCGTCTTTCTGGATGAACCGACAACGGGGCTGGATGCCGGAGCGAAGCAGGAATACTGGAAGATGCTGTCTGCGTTAAGAATGCAAGGCAAGACGATTATTATCAACTCTCACGATATGAGCGAGATATATTCCCATTGCGACCGAGTCGGCGTTATGCGGGAGGGGCAGCTGGTCGCCTGCAATCAGCCCAGGAGACTAATCGATGAGCTCCCTTACGGGGGCATGACGATGGAGGCGGTCTATATGCATTATGCCGTCAATGAAGTGGAAGGAGGTGTCGAAGTTTAATCACTCACATCATGAGGAACCGCGCAGCAATCACTCCTGTCAGCATAAGCAGCTGCTGGCGAAGCGAATGGAGATGATTGCATTGATCCTTAACCGGACAAGAGAGGGGGGAAATAAGCACGAAGGAAATAAGGGTGTTTCTTCACCTAAAACGTAGTATACTGGTAAAAAGTAACTCTTGGGGGAAGGTTCGTGGATAATAGCTATGAACGCATAGGCCAATGCATGAAGGACCTTGTGTACCAGTGGTTCGAGGCTGAGCCGTTGGCTCGTCATGCCATCCTGTTCGTCGAGGACAAGCTTCGCGAGACGAATATTTTCGGAGAGCTGACCGTGTTCCACTATCATATGTTCAATGGAAGGTCGGGGCAAATCTACCAGGCAGCGGCCGCTGTAGAATTATTTCTTCTTGCGTCGGATATGCTGGACGATCTCCAGGATGGAGACGCCCCGTCCAAGCCGTGGATGCAAGTCCCGCAGCCAATTGCGATTCATGTCGCCGCATCCATCGTTACTTTGTCTCAGCAGGCGTTGATGGACAGCGTAATGAACAGAAGCGACAGCGAGGCGCTGGCCCGCATGATGAACAGGCAGCTGCTTCAGGCGGCTAACGGCCAGATGCTGGATCTGATGAACGAAATACATACCGAGGAAGCTTATTTGGATATGGTCAGGATGAAGTCGGCTTCGATATTCGTATTCGCCTGCATGACAGGCGTTATGGTTGCCGGCCATCCATGGCACGATACCGTGGCGGAATATGCAGTGGAGCTGGGGATTTCGGCGCAAATCAAAAACGACGTCCGAGACATGTTGAAATGGGACGAAAAAAATGATTTCTTGCAGAGGAAACGCAACCTGCTGCTCTTATACATGATGGAAGAGAGAAGCGAGGAGCACGGATGGATTGCCGACTACTTGGAAGAGCGACTAACCGTGACGGATGTGTCTCACCGCAAGGAGATGTTCCTGCAGGCTTGCGAGCAATCCGGTGCAATTCTGTACGGCTCCGTTATAGGACGCAAGCATTATAACCGCTGTCTCGAGCTTGTAGGCACTTTTCCCCAGGGAAAGGCATGGCAGGAACGGCTTTCCCTTCTGCTGAGCGGATATTCGATAAATTCGCAAACCACGCAAAACGCATTTCGGTAAATACCAATCACTTTTGCGTTCCCTGAGAAACTATTACCTGATATAGTAGAAATGTACTAGATGGCAAAATAGTAGTAAAGAGGAGGAGTTCTAATGTTGAAAGAAACAATTCGTCAATTGGCAAGCAGCAAAGAAAAAATGTCCATGGTTATGGGGGGACAGCTTCAGCTTGCGGGAGTTTCTGCAGAGGAACAAAAGGCTTTACTTAGCGAACTGAACAAGAGGGACAACGGCGTTAGCCGCTACGATTACGGTTGGAACTAATATTACGAATTTACTAGATTGAAAGGAAGAGACTTGCATGATTTTCGTACTTTTCAAGCGCCTGTCGGCATTTCTCTTCCTCGGTTTATTTCTTGCCATCACGCTGTATTTGACGACCGTTATCATAAAGGCCCCGTCCGTCGGGCTTTATGTCGAGAAGAATACTTCGGAACGCTATATTGTACATTCCATCGGTCCGGAGGGTCAGGCGAAATTTCAGGGAATGCAGGTCGGCGACCAGATTCTTGAAGTGAACGGGGAGCCTGCAGGCGAGTTCAACAATTTAATAAAGTATAACTCGCTGGATAACGCCGATCATGTTCTGGTATACAGGGCAAGCACGAATGAAACCCTTTCTTTTACTTTCGCGAAGGCATGGTCGGGTGAGCAGTCTGTAGTGGAATTGTTGCTGCAGCTGTACATTCCAGGCGCATCCCTTTTTATTTTTTGCGCCTTTTCACTTTTCCTGTACGTGAAGCGCAAGGACGACCCGGCCGCGATTATGCTTATATTATTCATCATATCGGTAGGCATATGTTACTATAGCTCGTCGGCTTCCAACCTGCGGGACCCGGTCGGCCTATCCATTATTTATGTCGTATTGCCGCTAGTTCCGCTATTTTATATGAGCTTTATGAATATGTACTTGCGAAGATTCGACTCGCACTTTATAAGCAGCCGGTTGCTTGGCTACTTGTTCGGTGCGGTTGGCGTCGTGAGTCTCTTCAGCTTGATGTATATTTGGCAGGATTTCTTGGGAAGAGAAGTATATACGTACATTAAAGGGGCCCATAGCGGGATATTGCTACTGGGCAATTTAACATGCGTGTTCAAGCTGGTGGACAAGTTCGTCAAGCATCGCAAGACGAAGCTGAAATCCTTGTTCACCATTACATTCATTACGCATATCATCGCTTTTACGCCGTTCGCGATGCTGAATTTGCTCCCGCAGATGCTTGGCGAGACGCAAGTGTTGCCTTCTGCGTTTACTGCGTTGTTTTTGTTTGTGCTGCCGATCGTCTATTTCTATTTGTCGACATCCAACCAATTGTTCGACATTGATTTCATATTGACGCGCTTCAAGTATTACACAGCGTTGTCGCTGCTTCCTTCGCTTGTCATAGCGCTGCTGCTTTCCCTCTTCATATGGACCGCGAACCAATCCTGGTCAGGGTGGCTGATCATATTCCTGATTGTATATATCGGAATAACGCTTTTCCTGTACGGGAAGGAGCAGATCGACAATCGTTTCCGGCCGAAGCTGTTCAAGGCGATGTACAGCTACCAGGACAGCCTTGATCGCTTCTCTCGCAATATTGCGAAGGTGATGAAGCAATCCGATCTGGAGAATGTACTGAAGGAAGAGATATCCCACTTGTTGCCCGTCAACCGGATCACCTTTCTAATTGTGGATCAGGAGGAGCAGGCTGTTTTTCCTATGAGCGACAACCATGAGGAGAAAGTGACAGGGGATTTTTTGCTGGGTATCGTGAACTCCCTCAAGCTGGGAGAATTAATCGATCTGCCATTCGGGCTGGGGATGATTATCGGCAGGCAGAGATCGCGGTATCATCTGCTGTGGATCGGCATGAAGACGAATCATACCCGCTTCAACTCCGACGAGATTAGATGGCTGAAGACAATTGCGAATTATTCCAGCATCGTGTTCGAGAATTTATATCTAATAGAAGGGTTAATTGAAGACTTGGAATCCGAGGTGCGGAAGGAGCATTCCACTTCTCCCTGGGTGCTTCGTCTATTGTTCTGCCTGTCGGAGAATGAGAGAAGGAAGCTTGCAGCGGATCTGCATGACTCCGCGCTCCAGGACCAGCTTCTATGGTATCGGAAGCTGGAATCCGTCATGATGGATCATCCTATGTCGGCCAAGCTTGGCTCCGAATTAGAGGATATCAAGGAAGGTCTGCTGGACGTGATCCATCAAATTCGCGAAACCTGCAACGAGCTGCGTCCTCCTCTATTGAAGGAAATGGGAGTAGTGGAAGCGGTGGACTCCATCATCGAGCACACCCAAATGAGAGTGAACTTCGAGGTCCAGTTCCATCCGAAGCCGCTGAGCGATCAACTGGACGAGGAGCAGATTACTGCGATCTATCGCATCGTGCAGGAGCTTCTTCGCAATGCAGACAAGCATGCGGGTGCCAGGCTGGTCACCTTGGAGCTGGAGCAGAGGCAGGACACCATCTATTTCCGGTATCAGGACGACGGCATCGGCATGGACGTCAACCATATGACAGAATCGTTCCGGCATATGGGATTATCCGGCATCAAGGAGAGAGTAGCCAGCCTTGAAGGAGACATATCGTTCCATTCCGAGCGAGGGAAAGGCTTGGAGGTATTGATACTAATGCCGGTTATGACGGCAGGCGGACGTTCGGAAAGGGGAGTAGCGCGTGATTCGTATCTTATTAGTTGACGATCATCCATCTGTAGGCGAAGGGACCAAGACGATGATCGAACAAGATAGCGAAATGGAGGTAACAGTCGCATTGTCTGCCCTCGAAGCACTGGAGAAAGTACAGAACGACTCGTACGATCTCATCTTATGTGACTTGAATATGCCGGGCATTAATGGTCTGGAGCTGACCAAACGGTTAATTCAATTCGATCCCAATCGCAAGGTAATCATTTATTCCGGGTATGAGATCGGCTCGCACTTCAATCTGCTTGTGGAGTCGGGCGTATCGGGGTTTATATCCAAGACGGCATCCAGAGAGCAGCTGCATCAATCCCTTCGCTGCGCACTCAGAGGAGAGGCTATCATTCCTATTTCCCTGTTAAAGCAGCTCCGCAGAAATGAAGTAGCTATCTCGCGTTCGGAGCTGTCGATTCAGGACGTGTCGATTAATGAGAAAGAGCTGACGATATTGCATGAGGTAGCGGCAGGTGTGAGCAATAAGGAACTCGCGGCTTCCATGCACGTCAGCCAGCGCAATGTGGAGTATCAGCTATCCCGCATATTCGAGAAGCTGAATGTCCGTTCTCGCTCGGAAGCGATAAGGGAAGCGAAGCGGCTTGGTCTAATAAGCAGTTTATAGCACGCAATTGATTAGGATGATGAATCGGGCCCTCGGGGGCCTTTATTTGCGTACAGGGGATAAAAAAGCCTTGATGTAAAGCCGGCTAAGCGGCATGTTCCGCTGCCGGCTGGTTCATCAAGGGGGATCACTCCACCATATGCTGCTCCCATTGCTCGTACGTCTCTTCCAGAGCCGCTTTCTTCTCATCGATCTCGGCTTGAATTTCTCCGATACGAACGTAGTCGTTGAACACTTCAGGTTCTGTCAGCTGCTGCTCCAGCTCGACAATTCGTTCTTCCAGCTGCGCAATATCGCTTTCCAGCTTTTCCAATTTGCGCTGTCTGCTGCGTTCCGCTTGCTTGGCTTGCTTGTTGGCTTCGTAAGTGCCGGCATTCGCTGCCGCCGCCGTCTCGGCTTCTTGCCTCTGCTTCGCCGGAGCTGACGATGCTTGCGCCTGCTCCTTGTCCGCCTCCATATCCCGCTTCTTCTCCAGCATATCGTCATAATTTCCCAGGAAATGCTGCATTCCTTCCGGACTTAATTCGACAATGCGCTCCGCCATTTTGTTCAGGAAGTAGCGGTCGTGAGAGATGAATAGCAAGGTGCCCTCATAATCGATAAGCGCCGCCTCCAGCATTTCTTTACTGAACAGGTCCAGATGGTTCGTCGGCTCGTCCAGGATGAGGACGTTGGCCTTGGCCAGCATCAGCTTGGAGAGGGAGACGCGGGCCTTCTCTCCGCCGCTTAGCGCTGAGATCCGCTTCAATACATCTTCGCCGCTGAACAGGAAGTTGCCGAGTACGGTCCGGATCTTCACCTCTTCCAAGTGTGGATAAGCGCTCCACACTTCCTCCAGGACGGTGTTAGTCGGATTCAGCCGGGCATGCTCCTGATCGTAATATCCAATCTTCACATGCGAGCCGAACGCGATCGTACCGCCCGAAGGCTCCATGCTGCCTACCAGCGCCTTCAGCAGCGTGGACTTCCCGATGCCATTCGGCCCGATAAGCGCGACGGTCTCGCCGCGTGCAAGCTGGAAGGAGACGTTGTCGAACAGCGGCTTATCCCCGCCGGGGAAGGTAATGGACAGATCGTGGACAGTGAGCACGTCCTTGCCGGTCATCCGTTCGATCTCGAATGAGAAGTGAGCTTTCTTCAGCTCACCCAACGGCTTCTCGACACGGTCCATCTTGTCCAGCGCCTTGCGCCTGCTCTGTGCCCTCTTGGTGGTCGAAGCCCGTACGATATTGCGCTGAATGAACTGCTCCATGCGGGCAATCTCCTCCTGCTGCTTCTCGTAATGCTTCAGATCCGTCTCATATTGAGCGGCCTTCAATTCCAGATATCGGCTGTAGTTCCCGGTATATCGCCTTGCGGCGTGCCGTTCGATCTCGATTGTCGTTCCCGTCAAGGCATCCAGGAAGTAGCGGTCATGGGAGACGACAAGAATAGCACCGGAGTAGCTTCTCAAGTAAGACTCCAGCCAGGTCAGCGTCTCGATGTCCAGATGGTTGGTCGGCTCGTCAAGCATAAGCAGATCGGGCGCCTGGAGCAGAATGCGAGCGAGTGCCAGCCGCGTCTTCTGTCCGCCGCTAAGCGTGGAGATGGGCGTATCATGATCGAAGCTTCCGAAGCCCATGCCGTGCAGAACGCTGTTAATGCGTGTATTGATTTCGAATCCGCCCTGTTCGCGGAACCAGTCGGACCGCTTGGCGTACCGTTCCATCGTCTCTGCATAGAGCTTCTCGTTCTGATGAAGCGCAGGATCGGAGATTTGCACCTCCAGCTCGCGAAGCTCCTTCTCCGCTTCAATGAGGCTGGCGAATACGGCTCGCATTTCTTCAATAATGGTGCGATGGGATTGTAGCCCGCTGTTTTGCGCCAAGTATCCCAGCGTCGTTTCTTTGGACTTGTGAATGTCGCCGGAATCCGCCGACATCTCGCCCGCAATAATTTTGAGAAGGGTAGATTTGCCGGCCCCGTTCACACCTACGAGCCCGATTTTTTCCTTGTCCTGGACTTGGAATGTTATATGTTGAAGCACGGCACTGACACCGTAGCTCTTGGACAAGTTCGATACTTGCAGCAGCATGGTTGTGATGACCTCCAATGTATAAATGCTATGACAGCGCCGGTTACGATTCAAATTCGCCTGTCGTCAGCAGGGAAATGAAGATCCGGCGCGAATATATGCGATAATTGCTATTCATTGTAACACAGCCGGCAGGCTCTATTCATGGAAAGCTTGCTTCTATTCATAGTTTACCATAACATTGGTTATCATTGGCGAAAGTTGCCTGACAGTGGTACACTACTATTAACATTGTTAGGTATAATGGCAATTGGAGCGGATGATGGGTATGGGAAGCGATAGAGGCGTCATCAATAAGTCTGCCCTGCGAGACAGACTTGCTGCCGGAAGGGACGCGCTGCCGGAAGAGCTGCGCGCCGAATGGTCCGAACGCTGCTCAAGGCTGATGGCCGCTTACGTTCAGGAACGCGGCTTCAAGCGCATTCTGGCGTATGTGCCGTTCAGAAGCGAGCTGAACATTGCCCCCTTTGTGGAGTGGTGCTGGAGCTGCGGCGTTGAGGTGTGGGTTCCTCGGTGCAGGAGACAGGATCGTTCCATGACGTTCTACAGACTGCGAGACTGGGATAACCTGATCAGCGGCGCGTACGGCATTATGGAGGCTAATCCGGAGACGATGGAGCCGCTGCCGGAAGCCGACTTGCCTGATCTGGTCATCGTACCGGGGCTCGGGTTCGATCGCTATGGGGGAAGAATCGGATACGGCGGTGGCTATTATGACCGATATGCGGCGATGGCAAGCGATGCTTGGAGAGACAAGCCCGTGACTTGGATCGGAGCAGGTTATGAGTCTCAGCTAATGGAGAAGGTGCCGGCGGAAGCTCACGATCTCCGTCTGGATAGGGTCGCTACCGAGGCTGGGGTATGGACGTGTAGCGAATTGAAGCTGGCGGAAGGAACGGTGAGCGTGAAGTTGACTCACTTCAATGAACAGGGCAGAGCCCGTATGGTGGATATTTCGGAGAAAGA
Organism: Paenibacillus sp. J5C2022; assembly: GCF_025567625.1. Taxonomy (GTDB): domain Bacteria; phylum Bacillota; class Bacilli; order Paenibacillales; family Paenibacillaceae; genus Pristimantibacillus. The sequence goes on from NZ_JAOQJC010000037.1 coordinate 69,430, forward strand.
GATTACATCGAGAAGCGCGACGGCAGTCACCGTCGTGAAGATGAACCGCGCCACCCTGCAGGCTATATTAGGGGGCAGCGTTAGCAAAGGGGATGTACTCGCCGTTGCGCAGGTATCTGGTATTATGGCAGCCAAGAAAACTTCGGATCTGATTCCTATGTGTCATCCGTTGCCGCTGACGGGCATTGATATTGCTTTCGGCAACGATGGTGAAGGCGAGCTTTATATAGAAGCAACAGTGAGAACGACGGGAAAGACAGGCGTAGAGATGGAAGCGTTGACCGCCGTATCTGCCGCAGCGTTAACCGTGTACGACATGTGCAAAGCGCTGCAGAAGGATATGGTCATAGGTCCGACGGAGCTGCTCTCCAAGTCTGGCGGCAAAAGCGGCGATTATTCACGAACTGCTGGGATGGGAGGAAAGGGACATGCAGTGGAAAGTGGCAATATTGACAGCCAGTGACAAGGGCTCGCGGGGCGAGAGGGAGGATACCAGCGCGCAAGTTATTCGCGAGCTGGTGGAAGAAGAGCTGGGCGGCGTAATCGTGGATTATCGTATTGTGCCGGACGAGCAGGATGAAATTATGGCCGCGCTTATCGAGATGACGGAATATTACCAAGCGGACCTTGTATTGACGACGGGAGGCACAGGACTGGCTCCGCGCGACATTACCCCGGAAGCGACGAAAAAGGTGATCGACCGCGAGGTGCCGGGCTTGTCGGAAGCGATGCGGATGGGAGCTATGAAGAAGAGCAGACAAGCGATGCTGTCCCGAGGAATCTGCGGTATTAGAGGCAGCTCGCTAATTGTAAACCTGCCGGGCAGTCCGAAGGGAGTGAGCGAGAATCTGCTTGCGATTATTGATCAGCTGCCTCATGCGCTTGCCATTCTGTCCGGACGGCTTGGAGAGCATATCCGGTGAGTACGGATAGAGATGACGGCGCAGTTCGGCAAGGCGGTACGCAGTTAAGAGAGATTCCGGTCCGCGAAGCGATAGGGCTTCGTCTCGCTCATGATTTGACGAGAATTGATCCCGGCCGCTTCAAGGGAAGGTTGTTCAAGCGGGGACATCTGATTACGGAAGAAGACATCCCCGGTATGCTGGACATCGGCAAGGAGCACATATATGTGATGGAGCTGGGAGAGGGCGACATCCATGAAGATGACGCGGCTTGCCGCATGGCGAAGGCGTTGGCGGATGAACAACTCTTCTTATCCGCGCCGCAGGAAGGCAAGGTGAGTGTAAAGTCGCCTATCGTTGGACTGGCCCAGATTGCCCGTTGCGTAGTGGAAGAAGTCAATGAGCTTGGCGACATCGCGCTGGCTACTGTCAAGAACCATACGGTCGTTCGGACAGCCAGTCCCATTGCTGCCACACGGGCCATTCCGCTAGTCGTTCCTCGCGAGAAGGTAGAGCAAGTGGAACGGATTGCGGCATGCTATCGCGAGAAGCATGGCTGCGCGCCACTGCGCGTTCGCCCGCTGCGCAAGCTGCGGGCTGGCCTGCTTACGACAGGCAATGAGATTTATTACGGCCGGATTAAAGACCGATTCGGGCCGGCGGTGGAACAGAAGCTGTCCGCGCTTGGCTCAGAGGTGGCCGAGCACATATTCGCTCCTGACGATAAAGATATAATAGTCAATAGAATACAATATTTATTGCAGAAAGATTATGATATAATACTTGTAACTGGCGGCATGTCCGTGGACCCCGACGATCGCACCCCAGGAGCGATCAAGGCCGCGGGCGCAGAGATTGTAAGCTACGGCACTCCCATGCTACCTGGTTCCATGCTGCTTATGAGCTATATGGGGGAAGTGCCTGTGCTTGGTTTGCCGGGGTGTGTCATGCATGACCCGTATACCTCTTTTGATGTGCTGCTTCCTAGAATATTGGCTGGTGACCGAATTGAACGTCAAGACATCGTAGAGATGGGTTACGGCGGTTTGCTTGGTTGTTAACAATAACTGATTGACAAGGAGGAGTTTTAATGGGCGGTATTGGCGTTACAGGTATCATTTTGCTCGTGTTGGTTGCTTTATTGCTGTTCGGCCCGAGCAAGCTTCCAGAGCTTGGACGAGCTGTAGGGCGGACGCTGCGTGAATTCAAGTCCGGTGCAAGGGAGATTATGGACGAGACCGATCGCAAGGAAAGCGACAAGCGTATTGAAGTTAGTCGGTCAGACAATAGCGAAATCGGAAACAAGCGGCTGCCGGATTAATCGGTCCGCTTTTTTCTTGCAGTTAGGGGGGCGTTCAGCGAAATGATGGGTAAAGACAATGCGGCGGATCGGGCCGTTAATGACAAGGAGCAGCAGGAAGAGCAGCTGATGCCCTTGCTGGAACATCTGGGGGAGCTGCGGAAGAGAGTTATTTACATCGTGATTGTCCTGACGATCGGGCTCATTTTGGGACTTACGGTGGCCAAGCCGTTATATAATTGGCTCATGAGCCAGGAGCCGGCGGATACGATATCTTTACATACGTTTTCACTATGGGATGGCATTGGCATGTACATGAAGATCGCGTTCGTCATTGCCATGATTGTTACGTTGCCCTTCACGGTTTATCAATTGTGGGCGTTCGTCAAGCCGGGACTGAAGGAGCATGAGCAGCGTTCGACGTTGAAGTATGTGCCGTTCGCGCTCATTATGTTTTTGGCGGGACTGTCCTTTGCTTATTATGTTGTGTTCCCGCTAGCCTTTGGATTTACGAGAACGGTTGCAAGCCATCTGAATTTGGAGGAGACGTACGGCATTGTCCAGTATTTCACCTTTATGTTCAGCATATTGATTCCGATTTCGCTATTGTTCGAAATTCCGCTCATTATTATGTTTCTGACGGCGTTGCGCATTGTGAATCCTTTGCGGCTGCGCAAGATGAGGCGGTTGGCTTATTTTATTATGGCGGCTGTAGGCGTAATGATTACTCCGCCTGATTTCGTCTCCGATATTCTGGTCATTATCCCGCTTCTTCTGCTGTACGAACTAAGCGTATTGATGTCCGGCCTTATATACCGAAAGCAATTGGAGAAGGATGCGCAGTGGGCTGAAGGGGAAGCCGAGCCTGGAGTATGAGGCAATAATCGGAGGCATCGTACTGTCGAATGGACGAGCTTGCAAGGCAGCACGTGACAACTTGAGGGGAGCTGGGCTTGGATGACGGCGAGCAAGGGAATATTGGAAAAGGAAAGCGGACGTTCATATTGGCTGCGCCAACTGCAAGCGGTGGCAGAGCCGGTGCTTCGAGCGTTGAATGAGCGGGAGCTGAAGGCGAGAATGCCTGTTGAATGCGTCGAGGGCTGTCAGCAGGATCGGGCGCTGTATACGCATCTGGAAGCGCTTGGACGTCTGCTCTGCGGTATTGCGCCATGGCTCGACAACGATCGGGTTCATGCCGGAGAGGATGAGCTTCGGAGGAAGTACGCGGAGCTGGCTCGCGGGGCGATTGATGCCGCTACCGATCCGAATTCCGCAGATTATATGAATTTCTCCGAAGGCTACCAGCCCATCGTAGACACGGCATTCCTGGCGCAAGCGCTGCTGCGGGCGCCGTATGAGCTATGGATGAAGCTGGATGCGCGCGTCCGGGACAATGTTGTCGCCGCTTTGAAGGCGACAAGAACCCGCAAGCCTCATTACAACAACTGGCTCCTGTTCGGGGCGACGATCGAAGCCGCGTTGCATATGGCGGGCGAGAGCGATTGGGACCCGATGCGCATCGATTACGCGCTCAAGCAGCATGCACAGTGGTACGCCGGCGACGGCGCATACGGCGACGGGCCGGAATTCCATTGGGATTATTACAACAGCTTCGTCATTATCCCGATGTTGGTGGATGTGCTTCGTACAGTCGGCGATGATTACGGCGATTGGAGCGGAATGCGCGAAGGCGTCATGAAGCATGCCGTCCGATATGCGGCGGTGCAGGAACGCTTCATCGCGCCGGACGGCAGCTTTCCCCCTATCGGCCGATCACTGGCTTATCGCAGCGGAGCCTTCCAGAGTCTGGCGCAGAGCGCTCTGCTGGATATGCTGCCGGAAGCGCTGGAGCCGGCCGCAGTACGATGCGCGCTTGCGGCCGTCATCCGGCGCACGCTGGAAGCGCCGGGCACTTATACGGCGGACGGCTGGTTGAGAATTGGACTTAGCGGCCATCAGCCTGGACTGGGCGAATCGTACATTTCTACAGGCAGTCTATACTTATGTGCGGCTGTGTTCCTGCCGCTGGGTCTGCCAGAGGAGCATCCGTTCTGGAGCGGGGCGGACCGGGCGTGGACATCGCAGCTGGCATGGGGCGGATCTCCCGTTCCCATCGACAGCGCGTGGAAGGGATAAGCAGAGGGAACCGAAGCAGGCAATCGCTTGCTTCGGTTTTTTAGTTGCTAGAACTCCTGCACTGGAGCGTCGAAAAAAATGGGTGCGAGCCGAATTAGATTTGTGAATTCTGCACTGGAGCGTCGAAAAATGGGTGTGAGCCGAATAAGAGTTATGAATTCTGCACTGGAGCGTCGAAAAAATGGGTGCGAGCCGAATTAGAGTTGTGAATTCTGCACTGGAGCGTCGAAAAAAATGGGTGCGAGCCGAATTAGATTTGTGAATTCTGCACTGGAGCGTCGAAAAAAATGGGTGCGAGCCGAATTAGATTTGTGAATTCTGCACTGGAGCGTCGAAAAAATGGGTGCGAGCCGAATTAGAGTTGTGAATTCTGCACTGGAGCGTCGAAAAATGGGTGTGAGCCGAATTAGAGTTATGAATTCTGCACTGGAGCGTCGAAAAAAATGGGTGGGAGCCGAATTAGAGTATAAAGTTGAAATGGAAAGTGGTTTGGGAGTGGGAACTGGATATAGCGGTTGCCACAGAGCTTAAGGGACTCAAAATGGACGAATTTGCAGGCTAACGGTTCCCCTGGCGCTTATGGAGCCCGAATAGTGCGATATGGGATGGCCTTGCTCGAAATAGGCTTCGTGGCGCTCGTTACCGCCAAAAAAATGAGATGTTAGTCGAAATAAGCTGGCTGGCAAACGTTAAGAGCGTCGAACGGAACGTCCAAAGAACGAACGGTGGAGTCTATCACCCGTCTGGGTGATTTGTTCCATATATAGCGTATAAGTTCCGGGGTCCCCGCAAAGTACCCCAGTAAGCTTCGAGGCGGAGCCCCACTTTGTGGAGGATTTTATAATAAAGAGTTTATAAATTCGAGCTGAATACCCTAAGCTAGTGGATAGACTTGTGCGAGCCATATGAGTGTATGAATCCTACACTGGAGTGCCGAAAAGAGGCGTACGAGCCATATGAGTGTATGAATCCTACACTGGAGTGCCGAAAAGAGGCGTACGAGCCATATGAGTGTATGAATCCTACACTGGAGTGCCGAAAAGAGGCGTACGAGCTGAAATAGTGTATGAATCCTACACTGGAGCGCCGAAAAGAGGCGTACGAGCCGAAATAGTGTATGAATCCTACACTGGAGCGCCGAAAAGAGGCGTACGAGCCGAAATAGTGTATGAATCCTACACTGGAGCGCCGAAAAGGGGCGTGCGAGCCGAAATAGTGCATGAATCCTACACTGGAGCGCCGAAAAGGGGGCATGCGCAGCAAGAGAGCAGGACGCCGCTAGGCATTTTTCTTACTTGTGACGACTGTATAAAAGTGCTGAAAAAATGTGAAGAGATACTTGCAAAGAAGCCCAAAAATGAGTATGATAAAAATGGTTGTTAGCACTAAGAGGTTACGAGTGCTAACAGGTAAAATAAGCTACAATATTTCGAAGGAGGCTTTTTTCAATGATTAAACCCCTGGGTGAACGCGTATTGGTCGAACCAATGGCCAAAGAGGAAACGACTGCAAGCGGCATCGTGCTGCCGGATACGGCAAAGGAAAAGCCGCAAGAAGGCAAGATTGTAGCCGTTGGCAGCGGAGCGCTTAAAGATGGCGAGCGTGTGGCGCTGGAAGTAAAAGTAGGCGATCGCGTTCTGTTCTCCAAATATGCAGGCACAGAGATCAAGTATGACGGCAAGGAATATTTGATCATGAAGGAAAGCGACATTCACGCAATTTTTGAATAGGAAATTGCTTACAAATACTTAATAACAAAATCTTGGGAGGTATATATACATGGCGAAAGATATCAAGTTCAGTGAAGACGCTCGTCGCGCAATGCTGCGCGGTGTCGACGCTCTTGCAGATGCGGTAAAGGTAACGCTTGGACCGAAAGGACGCAATGTCGTACTGGAGAAGAAGTTCGGCAGCCCGCTCATCACGAATGACGGCGTGTCCATCGCGAAGGAAATCGAGCTGGAAGACGCATTCGAGAACATGGGTGCGCAGCTGGTGAAAGAAGTAGCGACAAAAACAAATGACGTAGCAGGCGACGGTACAACTACGGCAACCGTTCTGGCTCAAGCGATGATCCGCGAAGGTCTGAAAAACGTAACAGCCGGCGCTAACCCGATGGTTATCCGCAAAGGCATCGAAAAAGCGGTAAAAGCTGCTGTCGAAGAGCTGAAAAGCATCTCCAAGCCAATCGAAGGCAAGCAATCAATCGCTCAAGTTGCGGCTATCTCTTCCGCTGATGAGGAAGTAGGCGAGCAAATCGCAGAAGCAATGGAGAAAGTGGGCAACGACGGCGTTATTACGGTTGAGGAGTCCAAAGGCTTCGTAACCGAGCTGGAAGTGGTTGAAGGCATGCAGTTCGACCGCGGCTACATCTCGCCTTACATGATTACAGATACAGACAAGATGGAAGCGGTGCTTGACAACCCGTATATCTTGATCACGGATAAAAAGATCTCCAACATTCAAGAAGTACTGCCCGTGCTGGAGAAAGTCGTGCAATCCGGCAAGCAGCTTCTGATCATCGCAGAGGATGTAGAAGGCGAAGCGCAAGCGACGCTGGTCGTGAACAAGCTGCGCGGCACATTCACTTGCGTAGCGGTTAAAGCTCCTGGCTTCGGCGACCGCCGCAAAGCGATGCTGCAAGACATCGCGGCTCTGACTGGCGGTCAAGTGATTACGGAAGAGCTTGGTCTCGACCTGAAATCCACTGACGTGACGCAGCTTGGTTCCGCTCGTCAGGTGCGCATTACGAAAGAAAACACAATCATCGTGGACGGTGCCGGCGATTCCGCTGACATCCAGGCTCGCGTGAACCAAATCCGTGCGCAACTGGAAGAGACAACTTCCGAGTTCGACCGCGAGAAGCTGCAAGAGCGTCTGGCTAAACTGGCCGGCGGCGTAGCGGTAATCAAAGTCGGCGCAGCTACTGAGACTGAGCTGAAAGAGCGCAAGCTTCGCATCGAAGACGCTCTGAACTCCACTCGCGCAGCTGTGGAAGAGGGCATCGTATCCGGTGGCGGTACTGCACTGGTTAACGTATACAAGGCCGTTCAAGCGGTTGAAGCGCAAGGTGACGAAGCGACTGGCGTGAACATCGTGCTTCGCGCACTGGAAGAGCCAATCCGTACGATTGCTGCGAATGCAGGCCAAGAGGGCTCTGTTATCGTTGAGCGCCTGAAAGGCGAGCAAATCGGAATCGGCTACAATGCGGCTACTGGCGAGTGGGTGAACATGTTCGAAGCGGGTATCGTTGACCCTGCGAAGGTAACTCGCTCCGCGCTGCAAAACGCTGCTTCCGTAGCGGCTATGTTCCTGACGACAGAAGCTGTCGTTGCCGACAAGCCTGAGAAGAACGCACCAGCTATGCCTGACATGGGCGGCATGGGTGGAATGGGCGGTATGGGCGGCATGATGTAATAAGGGGCTCAATCCCTTATGCATCAAGGGTTTCCGCTAGTGGAAACGCCGTTTGACCACATTTTGACCACATAGAAATAAAAGAGGCTTCTCACGGGTTCAAATTTGAACTTGGTGAGAAGCCTTTTTTTCTATTGATTTCGTAGATCATCCAGCAATCTGTTAAGCTTTTTATCAAACATAAACACGGTGTGCCCACCGATTTTGGAATAGGTGAAAGAGCCTCCTGCTCCTGCTGAAGTAAATCAGGATTAGCATATTGCCTTAACGCGCCTCTTGCACTGTAAGTGCGAGGGAGTAGTTGTTTCACGAGAGAATCGTTATTGAGCGGCATAATAATTAACTCGACGTCTTGATTTTGAAGGCTTTCAGGAAGATCAACAATATGTTTAAGAGCGTCACTATTTGTTACTTTTCTGACGAAATCCCCATGTTAATCACCATCCTTACTGTAAGTATAGTTTATATAACTTTCAACTAACAATTAAGCTTCCTTAGTTACCACATAATTAGGCTAGAGCTTTCTCATCAACTCGCTAAATTTCTGGGAGGCTTCTTGCTTCATTGTTTTTGTAACATGTAAGTATACGGTGCGAATTTGCTCATCACTGCTATGACCAAGTCGCTGAATAATTTGAAAAATGTCTATACCAGCCTCTGCGAGGAGCGATACATGCGTGTGACGCAAGTGAGTGAGGGGGAAGTGTCTCGTTAACTCCAGCGAGCCTGAAGCCGTCTCATGCGGTTGTGCACCATTTTAATGAGCTCGGGATAACCTTTGTTATTTTCAGTTTTTGCAAATACAATGTCCTGATCATGATAATTATTATTAATAAAAAGCTTTGCAACAACTTGAAGTTTGCTAAAAATGTTACTTGCTCCAAATCTGTAAGTTGTGCCGGCTGCTCCAAATCGAATAGAGTGAATGAGCAACTCAAGATCATTTTTCTCTATTGCCAATCTTGATTTGCTATAATCTTATTGTAATTCAAACGGTAAAAAGGATTGTGATGTT
>NZ_JAOQJC010000038.1 GCF_025567625.1 Paenibacillus sp. J5C2022
TTCATACACTATTTCGGCTAGAACGCCTCCTTTCGACGCTCCAGTGTAGGATTCATACACTAATCCGGCTCGCATGCCCCTTTTCGGCGCTCCAGTGTAGGATTCATACACTATTTCGGCTCGCACGCCCCTTTTCGGCGCTACAGTGTAGGATTCATACACTAATCCGGCTCGCATGCCCCTTTTCGGCGCTACAGTGTAGGATTCATACACTATTTCGGCTCGCACGCCTCCTTTCGGCGCTCCAGTGTAGGATTCATACACTAATCCGGCTCGCATGCCCCTTTTCGGCGCTACAGTGTAGGATTCATACACTATTTCGGCTAGAACTCCCCTTTTCGGCGCTACAGTGTAGGATTCATACACTAATCCGGCTCGCATGCCCCTTTTCGGCGCTACAGTGTAGGATTCATACACTATTTCGGCCAGAACGCCCCTTTTCGGCGCTCCAGTGTAGGATTCATACACTAATCCGGCTCGCATGCCCCTTTTCGGCGCTCCAGTGTAGGATTCATGCACTATTTCGGCTCGCACGCCCCTTTTCGGCGCTACAGTGTAGGATTCATACACTCATATGGCTCGCACAAGTCTATCCACTTGCCTAGGGTATTCAGCTCGGGCTCCGCTTCGAAGCTTACTGGGGTACTCTGCGGGGACCCCGAAACTTATATTTTCTATGTATGTAAAAAAACGCCCCTTGTCTCATGGAGACATAGGGACGATTGTTCAACCTCGTTATCGCCCGGCCTGCATCAATGGATCATTAAGCAGTCGGGCTCTGTCATCGTAATCAGCTTCTATTCATTTTCTCATATATCATCAGGTACTGCTCATATTGGACTGTAAAGTCGGCTTCCTTCAACTCCTCAATCACTGCGGGACATGCCATGGACAAATTAACGGTCCGGCGGGTACACGCACAATCGCCGGGGCCATACACTTCCTGGAGCATAATGCGGATCAATAGGTCCTTATCCGGGCGCTCGGCTGCCGCTTCACATTGATACAATGCAATTGACGCCAGCTGACCTTTCTCGTTATAGAGACGGCGGTACAGGGCATAACCCGCCGCTTCGCCCGAAGCGTCCAGCACAATCACAACTTCACCGTCTGGGATATTGTTACATATGGACGACCATGCAGCCTTATCCCGGTAAAATGACAACAGACCGGCTTCGATCGCTTTCCCGTGTTTCAACCGAATGCCCTCGGGCAGCTCGCCTTCATGCCACTGATGATGCAGCGGTCCCTCCTTCGTTAAACCTATCAACCGGTCTTGAATGGCAAATCCGCCACGCTCATAAGCGGCAATGGCATGTGAATTGATCGTAACCACCTCCAATATGGCCCGATCAACTTGCTCCGCCCGAATAATGCGCTGTGCCTCCTGCATCATCGCTTTGGCAATCCCTTTTCCCCGATATTCGGGGAAAACACCGGTTCCGCCGTTCCAAGCCAGCTTCAACTCCCCAACCTTCTTGAGAGCGATGAACACAAAGCCGACTGGCCGATTATTCCAATAAGCAACGACAGACAGATCAGGCCGGATGGCATTCGCCGCGAAATGCGCCAGCAGTTGTTCCATCGTGCTTGTCATATCCGTGTAATAACCTTCAAATCCTTTATTTTTCAATTCCAACGCTTGTTCAAATGTGCAGACGTGCAATCGGCCAAAAGTCAGCTCTGCAGCATCCATCATTTCCCCACCTCTCGTTCCGCTTCCGTTGTCGGAACGTTTGTTATGCGATCGGGCACTGTCATTCGCTGCAGCAGCTCCAAACTTTGCTTGACCATTATCTCGCCCGCCTCTTCGACAAGCCTGTTCTTCGACGTTATGCGCGGCTCGTAACCGCCTTGCCGGTAAGCTTCACGGGTACAGAGGTAAGCGTCTACGGACCCGTTGCACAGCTCATTGATGAAAGTCATCCGGAACGGAGACTTATCTTTAATCTCCAGCCCGAATTCGACGAACAGCTCTGCCGGCAAGCCAATGACGGCATAATCGCCTATCCGGACTGCCTGTATTTCGATTTCCACTGCTCCATCCTTCATCTCCGCTGCCTCTAACAGCTCCTTGGCGAAAGCATGTTCAACGTCTTGAGGCGAAACCGTGCGCAGCGTAGTTCGCGCGGCGCTGACTTCACTATCGGTCGGTGCACGATATTCCATTGGGAAAAATGACTGGCGAATTTCAAGTTTCACGCTGTCAGGCGAAGTGCGGATTTTCTCCCTCACCTTCACTACTTCTCCCGCCAGGATGCGGCCCATCTTCTCATAATGCCTGGAGAGACTGGCGTTGTCATCTGAACAACCGCCCTGAACATCGATATGATTAATATTGCCGCTTGCTCCCATCATGAACAAGCTGACCACCTCGGCGCCGAGCACCTTCTTGATTACAGCGGACAGCTCACCTGGATAATCTCCGCTATATTCCGTTCCCCCAACAACGTCCGTATGGCAAGCATAGTTCGTGACCACGCCAATCGGATTGCCAGCCGTATCATCAATTCGCATAACCGACACTTCTGGATCAATTGGACCTGTGGCGCAATGGACTTGCGGATTGCCTATCCCCGGATTGGTCTTCACCGTCCCGTCGTTCATCCGGAAACGGCGATTGAACGCAATATCCTCCTCATGGCCCGAAGCGAATCCAACCTGCGCTTCTCTCCGCGTGCGATAGGCCATAATGGCGGCATCCGCGGCCTTATCCGCCATCCAGTCCAAATACTCGTGGTTGGCTTCAAAGATGGTGTTGGACTTCACTGGCGGCCCGGTATGCGTATGAGTCGCCGAGACCATCACATTGGACGGGGAGATGCCTGTCTCCGCATGGATTCGCTCTCTTATCCGAATGACCACCGAGCGTGTCAGTGTCAGACAATCCAGACTTACGAACGCGACTTGTGTTCCGCCGGACTCCATAACCAATGCCTTCGCATACAAAGGATCTCTTATGCCCGTCGATTGCCGAACATAGAAATAACCGGGAATGGTATTGCCAAGCGGCGGCGTAATGTCCAATTCAACCATTCCGCAACGTATCATCTTCATCACCTGCCCTTTCATCACAATGGGAAAGCTGTCCTGTTCCAATGACCAGGCGTAATAACCTTCTCCGGCACATCGCGGAATAACTCCATCATTTCCGCCCTCATCCGATCCGGTATCGCGGGCCCGCCGATCAACGCCATATTTTCTCGAACCTGTTCCCGGGTTTCGGCGCCAATGATAAGGCTGTTCACGCCGGGCATATCGCGTATGAACGATACGGCCATTTGAGCCAGAGGGATCGTATACCGTTCGGACAATTCCCGCAGCACGGCAAGCGGGCCACGGGCCTCCTGCAGGCCGGCAGGGAGCTCTTCTGCCTTCATATGAATAAGCCCTTGCAGAAATACACTTCGAACGAATACCGTCTTCCCTGCTCTGCTCAACATGTCGAGGCAGCCGTTCCGAAGCGGCCGGTGGTCCAGCATGTTCATCGGAATTTGGATTGCATCATAACTATCGTCCTGTAAGTACTTCCACATCGTCTCGTACTCTTCCTTCGTATTGTGCGAGATTGAAATGCCTGCTTTTTCTACCAGCCCTTCCCGCACCATCGTCCGGAACGAGCCGGATATCGCATCTCCGTAATGCTTCATGACGTCCGTATTATGAAGCATCAGAATCGGCACAACGGATAAACGCAAATGCACAAGGGAGCGTTCAATCTTCTCGCGCATATCCCGCTCAATCATGTCCGGCGTTGCGCCGGGCTCCGGCTGCATAGCAATCTTCGTCATGATCAGCGGACGCTTGCCCTCAAAAAAACGTCCCAACAGCATCTCCGACTGTCCGTAAGCGGAAGCCGTATCGAAAGATACGACGCCCCCTTCCCACGCTTCCCGCAGCAGTTCGAAGCTGCTTTCCTCCGAAGGCACCCCATTCCGGTTGTGAATGCCGTAAGGCATGCCGAGCTGTACCGTGCCGAGTGTAAGCCTGGACGGCACCATTCCCATCTTCTTATTCGCCACTAGATCCGCTCCTCTCCGCCAAGCATTCCCGGTTCTGCTTAACTCTTCGCTTATGCCGATTTCATCCTGTCCGACGTTTTCGTTACTTCGCCGTATACCCGCCATCGACGGGCAAGTTAGCTCCCGTCACGTATGCGGAGGCATCGGAAGCCAGGAAGACGACGCTTCCCATCAGATCTCTATCACCGGCCATTCTGCCCAGCAGCGTTCGCTCACAGTACCGTTCAATGAATCTTTCCGGCGTGCGGTGAGAAGCAAGTCCGCCAGGGCTCAGGCAATTGCAGCGAACGTTGCGGGAACCGTAATAGCTTGCCGCGTAACGGGTGAAATTGAGCATGCCGCCCTTATGGAAGAAATAATCGGGATTGGGGATACGCATCCCCAATCCCTTGTACAGCGAGCTGTCCGCGCCGACCATCCCCTGAATGGAGCCAATATTGATGATCGAGCCGGAGCCCTGCTCCGCCATTATGTCGCCGAACGCGCGCGTAATCGCGAACAATCCGGAGGCGTTAATCCGCATGCTGCGTTCAAACGTCTCCAGCGGGTCATCCCATGTTCCCATCGTACGGGCGACGGCGTTGTTGACGAGAATATCGATCCGGCCGTGCTCGGCCAGTATGCTGTCCCTCAGTTCCAGAATCGACGACTCCCGCTCCTGATCCAGACAATGGGCGCGAACCTTGGCGCCATCTTGGGCGAAGCCTTCCTCTATCTCGGACAGCCTCCCGTTGTCGCGGGAGGTCATATTCGTCACAGCCCCGGCTTGCGCCAGCGCCAATGCGATCTGCCTTCCATACATACCGGCGCCGCCGGTAACAAGTGCGACCTTCCCCTCCAGACAGAACGATTGCATGATATTCATAACGAAGCCTCCCCGCTTCCTATATCCGAATAAATGCTCTTGACTCGGCCGCTGTCCTGCTTGCGCAGCTCGTCGATCAGACATCGGTAGTATTGCGACAAGGCGACTACGTCCGCACCAACGCTAATAAAGCGGTAACCCATCTCGACGAGCGCTTCGGCATTGCCGGCAGAACCGACCGTTCCGGCGAATTTGCCGTGCTTGCCCGCGAGCTTCGCTATCCTGACGCGCGTCTCCAGCAGCAGCGGATGATCCATCTGTCCCGGAGCGCCGATCGACTGGCTGAAATCTCCGGGACCGAAGAAGATCATATCGAGCCCCGGAAGGGCGATAATCGCTTCAAGCTCGTCAAGAGCCTCCGCGTCTTCGATTTGCAAAATGTTGAACCGTTCCGCATTCGCCTGTTCCAAATAATCCTTAAGCCCGATCGTGCAAAAGCCGCCGTCTGCATTGCCGCCATCAACGGCTCTGCGGCCTAACGGATGAAATTTGGTGTGCCGGACAACCGCCTTTGCATCGGCAAGACTCATAATGTGAGGAACCATAATGCCTGCCGCGTCCATTTCAAGCGGCCGTATATAATCGCTATAGCTGCCTCGTGATATCCGGACAATCGTATCGACACCGTAAACCTTTCCTGCAAGGATCTGCTTCTCGACGGCGGACCAGTCGTTCGGAACATGCTCCATATCCGTCCAAATGCAATCGAAGCCGCTCATCGCCGCAATTTCCGCCGCTCTGGCGTCGGCCAAATTCAGCTTCGTGCAGTAGGCGGTCTCACCCGCTTTAAGCTTCTGCAGCACCCGGCTGGGCCGCATCGCATACGTCGATCCCGACATCTCTCTACCTCCCTGTGACAGAGCTCCTTACTCATTCGGGGCAATCTCCGTCAACCATACTTCACGGCCATTTTGTTCGCGGCTAATGATGCCGGCAATGATCATTTTCATCAATTCAATCGTTTCGTCAAAGGAGTACGGCCTTACTCCCGTCCGCACATAATCGACAAAGGCCTGAAGCTGCGCCTTGAACGAATAAAAGGTGTCCTGGAACGGCACAAACGCATGGCCGGCCGTTCCGCATAGCTGCAGCAAACCTGAGCTTCCGAACATATCCGCACTCGCGACGGCAACGATATCGGCTCCGTACGCATGCTTCAAATGGACGATATTCCGTTCGAACGTTCCCGTATTCCGAACAGAGAGGAAGCCTGCTCCAAAAATCGGATACACGCTCTCCAGAGCATGAATGCCGTAGCGCTCCCATGTTTTCGGAGTTGTAATGGAGGCGAAGCGTATCCCGCCCAAGTTGTTGGCGGACAAGCGGTAAGGCGCGAACTCCTTGCTGTAACGCATGCTGCTGGAAGACATAATCGCCTTTCCCTGCTTGACCCATTCAGTGAATGTGATCAAATCCGCCTCATTGTCGGCAAGCGGTTTGTCCACGAAGACGGGGATTCCCGCCTCTACGAAAGAACGGCAGCGCTCGACATGCTCGTGTCCTTTGTCAGTAGCGACGACAACCGCATCGACATGACCGATCACTTCTTCCGGCCGTTCGACGACATTGGGGATAAGCGATGCCCGCGATACGCGCACCGCATCGGCTGGGTCGTCGGTCCAAATATGCGTGACGACCGCCCCTTCAATCCGCAGCGTCTCTTTCGGCTCCTTGTCCAGATAGGCTGGTATTCTGGTGTATGGGCAGAGCATCATCTCCTCGGCGTCGTATCCGTTGCATATGGCGCTCCACGAATACGGATGCCCGTTCCCCTCCACCATGCCGAGCATCGCAAGCCGAATCGCGTCGCGCTTCACGGGCGGACTTCCCGAGGCTACGGATGCTTGCGCAGATATTGCTTCTGTCACGGTACGGTCACTCCGTTTCATTAGATGATGGTGATCCGGCGGACAAGAATCGTTTTGCATGGAACGCCATCGCCGTTCGGATACTGGAAATCCGAATAGACGATCAGAATCGAATGGTCATCAATCGCGAGCAGCCCGCAATAGGAGCACGTGTCCTTCTGATACTCCCCCGGAGGTACAATGACCAGCTTCCGGTCGGCCCGCAAGCCTTCGGGATCGTTCGAGACGTTCAGATACAAGCCCAATCTGCCGTAAGCCGCCAGCGTATAACCGCTCTTCAAGACAATCAGAGTCGGCCACACGCCAAAGGACTCATATAATGCCGGCCTGCTCCACGTTTGACCGTTGTCTGCCGATCGCGTACTGTAAAGCGGTCCGAGGCCCAGCCCATCCGTCGTCCTTAGCAGGCCTATGATGGAACCGTCCGGCATGAAAGCGATGTCCGGCTCGGAAAAGCCTTCGCGGTCGTCCTGCTTCGGATCAACCGCCGAATTACCCCGATAAGGAATTGTCGATTGAACATGCCAGTTGTGCCCATCGTCGTCCGATTGGAAGAAGACAGGCGTCATCCGCATTATGCCCGATCTCTCATCGGGCATATAGGGGTAAGCCAGTCCCCAGAGGGAGCCGTCCGGAGCGGCTTTCAACCGGCAGAACGAAGGATAGGGAAGCACACCTTCAGCGGTAAACCGGGTTTCCTCGGGAAAATGAACCTTCGTTCGTTCAACCTTCCATTGGCTCTCGCCTTTCCTCTTCCGCCTTAAAAACCGGCCGCTGTAAAGATCCGGAATATCCGAAGCGCGGTAAATGGTGCGCAGGTTGCCGTAACTGTCTACAATGCCAAGCGGCTTCGGCAGCTGCATATCCCGTTCAGCCAGCTTCTCCGGCACTTTCGCATGCGGCTTCAGCCTGTCCCCGCCGGCAAGCAGAAGTCCTCCTTCCAGATCGTCCGGCCGTTCCGGAACGCTCCACGTAAGCCCGTTATCGTCGGACACGGCATGTCCCACGGGCTTTCCATAGGATACGATGCTATCCTTATGGATGCTGAACTCCACATGCAGTCTGCCGTCCGCCAGCCTCTCGATGGAAGGAAATTGCCAATGTCCCCATTGTTTCACTTCCGGTGAAGCTTGAGCGACGACGATTGGCTTAGACATTCGGACATCAAATTGTTGATTTTGCTTGGTCATGGTTAAGCTCCTTCTGCATAATCCGCCGCTTACTTTTTCGTGACGAACTCGTCTTGCATAATCTGCTCGGCCTTATCGCCGCCGGCCTTGCTCCAGGCCTTGCGAATGTCCTCCATCGCCATATCCGAAGTATATTTGTCTCCGGATACGACCGCTTTCAACCGTATTTTATCGAGCTCGTTGCCGAAGTCAGCCTTTATTTTCGCCAGCTCCGGATTGATGGATGGGATCGGGAAGTCGGAACGGAACGGCTCCGCCGTAAAAATGTCATACGCTTGAACCAGCAATTCATTGCGCTCCTGTGTAAGCGGGTCCGGATTTTTCGGAGTCGCCAGCGATTCCACAGTGGGCTGATAGTTGTTCGTCAAAATGTAATTGCCCGCATATTTCAGCTCTTTGCTGTTTTTCTCCGCATCGATCGGCACCTTCTGCCCGTTCTCGATTTTGTAATGCACGCCCTCAATACCGTATTTGAGCGTTTCCCAGCCTGAATCCAGCATCCAGTCCAGAAATTCAACAGCGGCCTTCGGATTTTTCATCGTCTTGTTGAACATGAACATCTTGTCGCCGATGCCTTCCGGGGTGCGGGCGTAGCCGTTTTTGCCGAATTCCGTCGATACTGCGGGAACCGGAACGATATGCGCCGCAGGCACGTTCTGCTTCACTTCGTTATATTTGACCGAATTCCACGCTCCGTACCACATGCCGGCTTTTCCGCTCGACCAGAGCTGCAAGGAACGCTCGAAGGTTTTGTCCGTCGGGAACTCCTTATCGATCATCCCCTGCTCATACATCGTTTTGAACGTATCCAGAAAGTTTTTGTACCGGTCCAGCGTCGGTCCGTATTTCGCCTTCCCGTCCTCCGAATACCAGTAGCCCGAATTCGCCTGGAACAAATTCTCGAACATGCCGAAGTTGCGGCTGTCAAACGAAAAAGCGACCGTATCCTTCTTTCCGTTGCCGTCCGGATCGCGTTCAACGAAGGCTTTGGCAACCTCCAGCAGCTCCTCCACCGTCTCCGGCATGCTTAATTGCAATTGATCCAGCCAATCCTTGCGGATATACAATCCGGTATCAAGCGAGCTAAGCCGCGTTCGGTTGCTGGTTGCCGCATACATGCTGCCGTCATCGAAGGTGACGTAAGATTTCAACGCCGGATTGCTCTCCAAAAATGCCTTATAGCTCGTGCTATATTTCTCGATATATTCGTCCAGCGGCTGAATGGCGCCCTGCGTGATCAGCTCTGCCGGATAATTGCGTCCCCATTCCCAGATGATGTCCGGCGCGTCGCCTGCCGCCAGCAAGGAATTGAGCTTTTGCGTCCGAGCCCCGTTTCCCGTAAGCGGGATCGACACCCACTTCACTTTGACCGGCGAGTTTTCATTGATCCACTTGGTCCAGCGATTCTCGATGAACGTGCCTTCCTCGCTTGGCACCTGTCCGCTCTCATATACCTGGATCGTCAGCTCCTTGGGAAGCTTGTCGTACGGATCGGCCGTCGTTGCGGCCACTTGCTCCTTCTGCTTCGTCTCATTGTCCCCGCAGCCTGCTGCTGCCATCGCTACCAATGTCATGGCGATTGTCAGCGCGAACCATTTTTTTCTCATATCCGATGACGCCCCTTTGCTCAATGGTATTGTTTGTCCCGTGCCTGTTCGTTCAGCCCTTTATCGAGCCGATCAGTACGCCTTTCACGAAGTGCTTCTGCAGAAACGGATAGACGAGCAGAATCGGCATCGTCGATACGACGATCGCCGCCGCCTTGACCGCTTCCGGCGTTAAAATTTCCACATCGAGTACTTTCATCCCCGTTGAATCCTGCAGCAGCTCGTTCAAATTAAGCAGCATCGAATACAGCTTGACCATCAGCGTCGCTTTGGCCGGATCGTTAATGTAGAGAAGCACGCCAAAGTAAGAATTCCACCAGCCGACCGCATAGAATAGCGAGATCGCGGCCAGCATCGGCTTCGCCAGCGGCAATATAATCCGGAGCAGAATAACGGGATCGCTGGCGCCGTCAATCGCGGCCGATTCCTCCAGTTCCTGAGGCAGCGATTCGAAATAAGTCTTCATAACGAGCAGATTATAGGTGCTGATCATGCCGGGAAGCCATAGCGCCCAGTAGTCCCCCATCAATCCCAGGTATTTGACCAGCAGGAAGCTTGGAATAAGTCCGGCGGAGAACAGCATCGTAAATACGATTGCCATGAGCACCTGGGAGCGGAAGAGCAGACGCTTCTTCGATAACGGATATGCCGCAAGCGAAGTCGCCACAATGTTCAACACCGTCCCGACCAGCGTCAGAATAACGGAATTCTGAAAAGCGGCAAACATGCTCCCTTCGCGGAATATTTGCACATAGCTGCGCACATTGAATTCAACCGGCCATAGCAGCACTTCTCCGGATACGATCGCCCTTGAGCTGCTTAACGAGCTTGCGGCAATATTGATCAGCGGAAACAGCATGGTGACGGCGATCGCGGCGAGAAAAACGTACAGCATGCCGTAGGCAAGCTTGACCGGCAACGGCTCCTTCCATCTTTTCATCGTGGTATTCACCATATCCCCTGCTCTCCAAGCGCTTTCACGATTTTGTTCACCGTCATAACCAGAATGAATCCGACAAGCGACTGAAACAGCCCCAGCGCGGTAGTATAACTGTAATTCATCGACAGAATCCCCTGTTTGTACACGTAGGTGCTGATTACCTCCGCCACATCCAGCACGAGATCGTTCTGCATGGCGTACACATGCTCGAAGCCGATGCTGAGGAAATGGCCGACGTTCAGGATCAGCAGAAGCGCGATGATGCTGCGGATGCCCGGAAGCGTAATATGCCATATCTGGCGCAGCTTCCTCGCTCCGTCTATACGGGCCGCTTCATACAACTGCGGATCAATATTGGACATGGCCGCCAAGTACAGGATTGTCCCCCAGCCAGCCCCCTGCCAAATACCAGACAACACATAAACGATGGGCCACCAAAACGGGCTTATCATAAAATAAGTCGGCTCTATGCCAAAAACCCGATTCAGCAAAAAATTGACGATTCCCGTACTCGGCGATAACACGGCTATAACCATCCCGCTCAGTATGACCCATGAAATAAAATGAGGGATGTACAGGATGCTTTGAATCGTCCTTTTGTACAGGTTGTGCCGCACCTCATTAAGCAGCAAGGCAAGCGCGATCGGCGCCGGGAACCCGAAGACGAGCCCGTACAGATTGAGCAGCAGCGTGTTTTTCAGCACCAGATAAAATTCACTGCTTGCGAACAGCTCCTTATAGTACTTCAAGCCGACCCATTCGCTGCCCAAGAAGCCTTTGTTGATTTTGTAATCCTTGAAGGCGATAATCTCCCCCGATAACGGAAGGTACTTAAAAATCAGATAATAGGCGATAACCGGCAGCAGGAACAAATACAAATACCGGTCACGTCGGATGTGCTTCCATGCCCTGCTCAATTCCGATCACCCTTTCTTTGCTCATCGTCGTCCGCCTCCCCTCTTTCCTCGATTTCAATTGCAATCGTAAGCGAACTGCCCGCTCTCCGGCTATCCGCATTTATTTGCATCATCGTCGTTTGTTCATATCGAGCGGCCTGCATTTTTTCATGCGCCGTTTTTATCCTTTTCAATGACCTGATTCCGATATTCCCCGGGCGTCACGCCTTTATGTTTCTTGAATATGCGGATAAAGCTGTACGCATTGTTGTAACCGACCGCCTCCGCAATTTCCTGGATGCTGAGGCGGCTTTCGCGCAGCAGCGACTCCGCTTTGCCCATGCGCAGCTGGAATAAATAATTGACGAAATTGCTGCCTGCATGCTCCTTGAACAGTTTGCTTAAATAAGGCACGCTGATGCGGAACTCGTCCGCCAGCAAGTTCAATGAAAGCTCGCTTTCCTGAAAGTGGTTGTCGACGTATTGCCGGATAACTTCGATCAAATCGTTTTTCGTCCTTGCCGTTTTTTTGTCCGCCAGTTGTTCGCTTAGCGCCATGAGCAACCGCAGCAGGCAGCCCTCCAGTTCAACCGCATCCTTGCACAGCATAAGCTGCTGAATCGGCTGATCGCCTGGACGGAAAATGCTCTTCGCCTCGATGCCCGCCGCGGCTGCCGCTTCCGCCGCTTTCATCAGTATGTGCAGGCAGCTTTGCTTCAGCATATCGGGAGAGCAATTCCGAAGAATATTGCTGCGGAAAGCGGCATGCAGCGTCTCGCGCAACTGCTCCATATCGCCTTTTTTCACGGCATCCATAACCTTCTCAGCGCCTGTCGCGAACAGGAGCGCTTCGTCGCCCTCCGCTTCCCGAACATCTTCATACGAGATAACGGTGCCGCTCCCCATAATCATTCTGTAGCTCAGCGCCTCAAGCGACTCGAGATACGATCTGTGAACGCCGTCCAGCCGCGAATACGGCTTCCCGACACCGATCGTCACTGTCTGATTGACATACTGAGGCACCTGATCCTTGATCAGCTCCGCTACAGCGTAAGCCGTAATCGCATTATCCCGTTCATCGTCAGCCTCAAAGCTCAAAATGCAGGTGCAGCTGTCCGGCGACAGCTGAATGGAAACGCCTTTGCATTCCGCATTGATCAATTCCTCCGCCATGTTGCCGATGCCGTAAAGATACAGCAGTTTATCCTTCGGATTCACAGAGAGGTCCGAAGGCTCCATTTCGATCGTCATTACGATAAAATTTCGCGGGTACAAGTTGATGTCCAGCATTTTGAAATACGACTTCTCCTGCTCGTAATCGTAACGGTGTGACATGACGATCTCCATCAAATACCGCCATCTGACAGCCTGCTTGCTGTCCCTGAGCTGTTCCTGCAGCTGCTGATGGTCGTCGAGCACCTGATGAAACGCCTGCTCCAGATTGCCAAGGCTGAAGTCCGGACGGCGTCCCGATGCGGGCGGCTGCAGCTTGAGCCGACTTCTGAACGTTTGCATGAAGCTGTCGACTGGCCTTAACGTCCATCGCCCCAGCATGGGAATAACGACTAGAGAGACGATGCCCATCACAACAGCGATAGCGGCCAAAATATTGCGCAATGTCACGAACGGCCCGTTCAGACTGTCTACCGGAATCGTTCTGACGATCGTCCAGCCCGTCTGCTCCGAGCGCAAATAAAACACAAAGCTATTGGAACCGTTTACATTTTGCTTCATAGCGCCCTCGTCTGGTCCGCTTACAATATCCGCAACATAAGGGTCTTGAAGCTTTTGATTCAGCAGCTTTTTGTCACCGTGTATGACGACCTTGCCTTCCGCATTCAGAACATATAAGGTCCCTGATTGCAGCTGACGGTTATCTGTCATGCTCTCGTAAAGCAAGTTTTCGTCGATGTTGGCGACAACGGCTCCCGTACGGGTTCCTGGCACGCTAAGAATCGGATAAGTGCGGACGAGCGTAATCATATCCTTGAAATTGCGGGACTGGTCGTTATTTTCACTGAACTCGACTCTCCTCGCAGGAAGCAGAACGGAATACTCTTCCCGTTCGCGAAATTCGTCCAGCCATCCCATGTCGAAGAAAGCCTCCTCCTTATAAATGGTATTATCCGTCATCATTTTACGCTCGGAAAGCGAGTATAAGTAAACGGAGTAAATATTCGGGTTGGCGAAGGTCATCGATTTCATGGCGTTGCTGAGCGCATCGAATTCACTGTACCTTTGCTCCTCGCTTTCGTACTGATCTTCGACGAAGTTTTTGACGGCGGGCAGCTCGGCCAACTCCAGCGTCGATTGACTGACGTCCTTCAGCGATTGCTCCAGCTTGTGGGACATTTGCTCCAGAAGCGACAGGTTGGACACTTTGAGCGATTGCTCCAGCTGACGAATCGAGTTCCAATAGGAAAGTGCGGCAATTGTTGCGATAATCGTGAGGAAAAAGACGATATAAACGACGACAACCTTCTTGTAGCTGCGATAAGCAAATGGCGGCATAACGACGCTCCATTCTGTTATGATTTACTAACCGATATCCGCTCTTACCGCTGCACCGGTCGCTCCGTTCGAGCGGGTCGTAATGACGAAGCTGCCTTTGTCTACTTGGCTGATAAATGCGCCGGCATCGAGCCCTTCTCCATTCACCGGCTGAAGCGTCAGCTTGCTAGCAGCCGTTACATTGAGGTTGGCTACCGTAACGGTACCGCCCGCTCCCAGTCCCGCCACGCTTATCGTCTGGGTCATCGGATCGTCCGCCAGCCGGACGTTGGTCAATAAGGCTTCCGTCGTACCGCCTTGGTTGAACCTGTGCGTATTTCCCCGGAAATCGCATGACGTTGCCTGAAGCTTCGTATTCCAGGCCGTTAAGCCGAAGACGCCGCACCCTATGGCCACGCACCCGGTCAATGAAGCGTCGACTGCATTGTCCGACACGTTGAAGCCATGCCTGTACGCGCCGATAGCGCGGCAGTTGACCAGCGCGACAGACTGTGAGCCCGCTACAATATTGAAGCCGTTGGCGACGTTCGTGGCCGACGTTGTCATGTGCCCGGCATTGATCGAGATGCAATTGACTACCGTCGTATAATGCGCCGGGACGCCGGCATGACCGAAATTGAACCCGTTGAAATACTTATTGTCCTTGACTATGCAATCAGATACGACAGAGTGGGTGGAATCAATCGATATCCCGGAAGCGCCGGCGTCGATTACGCGAACATTGCAGATCATATTGCGCGTTCCGCTTATTTGCAAGCCGGACCAGCTGTCCGCCCCACCGATCGCATTCAAGCCTTCGATGTTGGAATCGCTGCAATTTTGCAGCCATAAGGCTTCCCTGCCGTAGTCTTCAAGCCTGCTTATATTTAGGGTTACGAATTCGCTGTTCTTGACATACACGCAAGCCGTCGTCATATTGGAAGCGAGCGCAACTGGGAAATAGTTGCCTCTGATCACTCCTGCGGCTTGGACAGAAATATGGCTGCACTTGACGAAATCGAGCAGCCCGACCTTGTTCTCCACTTGCGTTTGCCCGCTTTTGTTGCCGTCTATCATACCGCCGACCGTTATTCGAATATGGTCATTGCCTTGCGTTTGATCCGCGTTGCGAATGATGGCTCCGGAAGTGCCCGCTTTTTTGAACAGTGTCCCATCCACTTTGAAATGAGTGCTGCTCGGGAGCAGCAGCGTTGATACGATGCATGTCAAATGCCCGGGCACACATACAGTTTTGCCGGCGGCGCTGTCGATTGCCAGTTGAATAGCTGTGGTATCGTCCGTCACTCCGTCGCCGACGGCGCCAAAATCCTCAACGCTGCACTCGCTTGCCGCCGACAGCCGTTTTTTCATGTCCACCTTGTCACGGTCGCTGTCTTTTTTCCTTTCGCCGCTCTCTCCGGATACCGCCTCCGTGATTGTTGCAGCATATGATCGATCCGGCCATAATGCGGAGGCCGCCATCACTACACCTGCCGTCCCGAGCGACGCCAGCAGCGCCCTTCTGCTGATCGTTTTTCCCGAACCGACGCGATTATCCTCCAGTCCCGGCTCTTCCCGCTTCGCTTCCTTTGACTGCTCCCATTCCTTGTTCCGCATAACGATCTCTCCTTCGTATTTATTTGTGAATCTCCATAATTGTAAGCCCTTCCATTTCAAAGTGACTATCCTTTCTTTTTCATTTCATGCGCCATTTTTCTTGTAAAAACAGCAAAAAGCCCGCGGTTCCGCTGGAATCCGCAGGCTGGCTTGCAAGGAGCCGAATTGTTGCTACAGCTCGGTTTATTCTTCTTTCCATTCTTCTATGAGAATTTGAGCGTCTTGTGCCAGCTCTTCTCTCACCTCTTCCGTGACCAAATGCTGCAATCCGTTGTTGGTCAAATGCCGGAGAAAGTCCTCCATATGTTTGATCGCTTGCTTGGTGCGCTCGCCTTGTCTATGGTGCTCCGCCTGATCCAATCGATTGCCCAATTGTTGATGCAGTGGATCGTGCAAGTCGCCGGAAGTTTTATAACGATTGAGCGCTTCGCGCATGGACGCAATGCTGAGGACTTGTTCCGCCAGGTTGGATTTGGCGGTAAATGCAATCGTGTGATCACCTCTCTGTATTTCCACCGATGGCGCATCCCCCGCATCATCCAACGAAATTTGGTGCCGGCTGCCGTCCTCGAATACTATGACAAGGTCTTTGCCGCCGTTATCCAGCTCCAAAGCCAACTGATCCGGTTGGGACATAGGCGAAATGACAGTGAAAAACCGTACATCGGTTCCATTTACCGTATACTGCTGTGTCGGTGTAGGCGTATTATGCTCCAACCAGCCCCGCATTTCCTTTTCCCTGCCTGTTCCGTTTAGTTCCGCACCCAGATCGACATTGCCAGGGTTAAGACCCTCTACTATAGCGGAGTCGAATGGCGCTGCGGAGATTCCCTTCATGACCGCTTCAGCAGAGCCAATGCTCCAATGCATGCCGTCCGCCAATTCTACCGCCTCGGCTGTTACGGAAGGGCTGTTCTGCTGATAATATCCGACCGGCGTGTGAAACAACAGCTCATACTGATGCTCTTGCTGATCCAGCGCCTTGAAATCGTCGATAAGGACAGCATATGCATCCTTTAAGTAAATGACGCTTCTTGTATGCTCAACCTCCACATCGGCCGTTTCCAAGATGCTGCCATACCCTGCCGTTCCGTAGGGCTTGTCATACGTGGCGGAAGCAAATGATACGCCTTCCCCGTCATAGTAAAAATAATCGGCCAGCCTTCTTAATATGTTCATCGGAGTGCTTGTTCTTCTTGCCTGGCCATAACCGTCCACCAGGGCGCTGTTGCTACCTCTCGTATTGGTCACGTACCATCTCGCTGCGCTTTTGTCATACAAGTGCTTTCCCGCATTCACAAGAAGGGGATAGCCATTGCTGTACAATTGTACATCCAGTTTATTTTGGAAGGAGTGCCAGCCGGTAGATCCAGTAGGGCCGGCCGTAAAGTGCAAGTAATCATCATTCAGTTCCCATCCTGAGCGCATCGTAATATTGCCCGCGTTTCTCAAGTGATAGAAATCGAAATCGGGACGCTGCCCCTCCGCTCCCCCTGTGGCCACCCATCTGAAGTCCTCCCGTTCCGGAAAGATGTCGAGAGCATTGGCAAAAATCTCACGCAAACTGCTCCCCGCAAACTTGCTCAATGTCGCTTCATTGCCTGTCGGCATGCCTCCATTCGGAGCTGTAATGGCAAGGAAGGCGGAATATTGCCTCTCTATGCTCTCCTCCAGCTGTTCCCACGTCTCACCCCGCAATTTCCCGTCCCTTACCCCCTTTATGAAAGCCGTGTATCTATTCAAAACAGAGATATGGTACGTCGGAGAGAGCTCATTCAGCGCTCCATCGGGAAGCACCTGACCGTCAATCGCCCTTGTCAGACGCTTGGCTGCCAATTCGGCCATTTCCTGTTGCACTGTAATTTCCGGGAAGTAAGTCGCTGTATACAGCATGCCTCCCGCTTCATAACTCCCCCAATTGCTGCCCTCGGTATAATGATGCGGGAAGGCCAGCCATGTCGCCTGATCGACGAGCGAACGCGTCAACAGATCGTTTAATTCCGCATCATACCATTCGGAGTGCTTGAAATAATAAATGGTCTCGACCCATTTTTGGAGTCTCACCCCTACCTCGATCGTTCTCCACGAAGCCGAAGTCCCGATCATTTGACTGCCGTTGTCATCCCTATAGCCGTAGCTGAACGGGTCCTCCTCGTCTCTGATCAGCCCTCCCGGAACAGAATTATAGTTGACAAAGGATTTATTCGCATCGTGAAAATCGTAACCGACACTCCTCACTCCGGGAATTTGGGTCGCAATCCAGCTTTTCATCTGATCCGCCAGCTCTTCCCCGTACTCATTCCCATCCTGAAGCAACGAAGCCATGGCCATGCTCATCCAGGAGGCATGATTGTGCAATGTCCATAACCACCCGTTATCGAGGGGAACTTCTTCGTCATAGTAGGTGGGATTATAATTCCAATCGATCTCATCAGGGAAGTAGTATTCATAGCCGCTTCGAATATGCCCCCGGTTCAGCCCTCTGTTCGCGGAGGAATAATTAATATCGCCCGCTGTCAATTGATCGGGAGACTTTAGATCGGACAACATCAATAGCCGATCATCCCGATTGACGATATAATGATGCCATTTTTCCTTCGCCCCCTGCGCATCCCCGGATTGATACGTTTCTACGATGTCTGCGATTTCTGCATTGTAAGTCGGGTCCAGCAACTTCCCGTAGAACTCGTCTTCACTCACGATAGGACCGGCTTCAAGATTGCTGTGCGGATAAACATCCAATGCGGCAAGCCGCGCCTCATATCTGTATTCATAGGCGAATGCCCTTGCCGGCATCCCGATAAGCACCATCATCATCAATAAAGAGACAGTTATTTTGATCGATCTCATCGTTCACCCTTCTTTCTTTATATATTCAGCGCTGCTCGACTGCATAGATCATCTCTTCACTCAGCATCAATTCGGGAAAGAATGCAAGCGCACTCCGCAAGCCGCTAGTCTCGTCCTCCTCCCACTCCTGTCCCTCGCTGAAATGATGGGGAATGGCCAGCCATGTCGCTTGATCTATGAGAGAACGCGTAACCAACTCGCAAAGCTCCGGATCAAAGGAAGGCGACTCTCTGAAATAGTAAAGCGTTTTCAGCCATTCGCGCAGCCGAATCCCGGTTTCAAGTGTTCTCCAGCTGGCAGACATTCCCGTCAAGCTTGTCCCGTCAGGACCCGTCAGCTCGTACTCAAATACATCAGACCCGTCGTCAAGAATGTCCGAATGCAAGGAGTGGCTGTACTGGACATATCGTTTATGCTGATCATGAAATTCCTGGCCTACGCTGGGTGTGCCGGGTACTTGGGTTGTAATCCAGCTCTTCATCTGGTAGGCGAGTTCCTCCGCATAGGCTGCATTTCCGCTTACGGCCGCTGCTTTCGCCATTTCCACCCACCATTCATGCGCATTCAGCGACCAGGTCCAGCCATGATCCGTCTGCAATTCGGGATCCGAATAGGTAGGATTATACGTCCAGTCGATCTCATCCGTGAATGAATACGCATAATCATTATATTCATGGCCTCTGCTTAAGCCTCTGTCCGCCATATCCCAGTCGACATCCTCCCGCGTCAATTCCGAAGCGGATTTGACAAGCTGAAGCTCCGTTCGCAATTCCGTTGCATATTCCTTGTTTTTGAAATAGGTGTGCCATTTGTTTCTCGTTAGTTCCAAATCGCCTGACCGGTACGTATCGATGATCTCTGTGATTGCAACGGAATTGCTGTCGTCCAGAAGCTGCTCATACAGTTCCTTGCTGCTCAGGACAGGCCCTTCCACAAGACTTGTATCCGCATAAAACTGCATGACAGCAAGTCTGGCTTCATATCTGTACTCATAACCGTATACACTATTGCTGGCGGAAAACAAGAGAATGAGAGCAACGAACATGTAACCTGTTTTTTTGACAAAACGCATGCAACAGTCCTCCTTGTTCATTTTTCCATTCTTATTGAAAATGGATTACATGATATAATGAGTAAAATTCATATCCTTTTTCCAATAGGGGGAATTCCATTGTTTCAAAGCAATCCGAATCCGTCTTATGATTTTGTCGTAACGGACATACCCTTTGTTCTTGAACGGAGAACAGATCCAGATTGGACAATAACAGTGGGAAATCAAAGCCATTACATACTGGCCTTTGCCAAAAGCGGCAAAGCCCGCTATATCGTTGACAATGAACAATACGATGTACAAGGCGGAGACATCCTCTTCTTCCCGCAAAAACTCAAGCGCACTGCCGTAAGCAACCCGGACGAGCCGTGGCATTTTTGTTCCGTCGCTTTTGGAATCGCTTTCTTGGATGAGAACATTTCAGCCCCGCTTTTCTCCGAATGGCCTCTCGTGAACCTCAGCTCGCACACGAACGAACTCGCCATTCTCTTTACTGAGCTCAGCTTGGCATGGACCGGTAAAAAAACGGGTTATTTGCTAAAATGCCGCAGTCTCATATTGGACATCATCCATATTTTCATCAATGAGCAAATGATCGCCGCCCGTTCCAATCCCCCTCATTTCCGTGCGATCGAAAAAGTGATGCATATGATGCTGGAAAACTATCAAACTACGTTCACGATAGAAGACTTGTTGTCTCATACCGAATTAAGTCCTTCCCATTTTCGCCTGTTATTCAAACGAGTGGCCGGCCAATCCATTACCAAATACCAAAATAAAATCAAAATCAACAAAGCGAAGGATTTCCTGCTCAGCGGCAGCTGCAATGTAACGGAGGCTGCCCGGAAAGTGGGATTTGAAGATGTTTACTATTTCAGCCGGTTGTTCAAAAGGATTACAGGGGTAAACCCTTCATCCTTTCTCAAAAAGGGGTGACCAAAAACTCGTTAGCTGACAACGGAACCCGACATCATATCCCCTCCTTATCAGTTGTTGTATTTCGCCCTCATTTTATCGAGAAAGGGCTTTCATAAGCCATGGAGAGAATAACGGAAATTTGGACAATTTGATTACGGTTGTTCACTTACACGTATGACTGGCATGCAAGAACGCTCATCCTCGTATCGGATTCACTAATCGCCAGTCGATCGTATACTATGGATATTATTGTGAAGTGGAGGGCTGCCCATTGGAGAAGAGTATTACAGCCATCATCAGCTTCGTTATGATTGTTGTCGCGTTCGGCGCGGGGCTTCTGTTGTCTGATCGCGAGCATAGACAGCAGTTGACCGAGATAACTTCCGCTCATCAACAGCTGGAGTCGGTGCTTCAGGAGTCGAATGCACAGCTGGCATCCACGCTAGAGCAGGCACGGTTGAACATTGAACAATTGGAAGCGGATAATCGGGGGCTACAACTAGCGAAGGAAGAATACGTTGATTTGCTGGAGGAGCTGAACGACAAGCTGCAGCGCAGAGAGGACATGCTGCGGGTGGTTACAGACGGACAAGTGCCTGACTTCGAGCTGCTGGAGGAGGGAGCGACGGGAACTATCGTATACGTGAAGGAGACGCCGAATGATAATGAGGAACGCGAACGGCTGCTTTACAAATTAGGCGCTGCATTCGCCCACTTGGACACCGTATCCTTCTGGAGCGACAAGACGCAAGCGGAAC
Source organism: Paenibacillus sp. J5C2022 (assembly GCF_025567625.1). Lineage (GTDB taxonomy): Bacteria > Bacillota > Bacilli > Paenibacillales > Paenibacillaceae > Pristimantibacillus. The sequence goes on from NZ_JAOQJC010000038.1 coordinate 21,073, forward strand.
GGTATGTGAGAGGAGAATTGGAACGGAACGCGGATGAGATGCTGCCTCCATATGTCGGCATGTTCGGAGAGATCGTGCGATCGAACGAAGGGAAGCCGCGGCTGCTTCTGCACGGCTCGACAGGCGGACCGCTTGATTTGCAATTTGGAAAGTATGGAGTTGAGGCTCGGGCTGAGGCTGGGGAACCCTAGTGCGGACAAGTGCGAGGTACTGCCGAGTGAGGATGTGATCACACTCTACTCCGAGATCACACTCCACTCCGTGATCACACTCCACTCCGCGATCACACTCCACTCCTTCTATTGCGCGTTCTGAGCATACGTGGCATTAGGGGAATTCCATTCATTGCTCGTACTGAGCATGCGTTGTGTTAGCGGGTATTCCTTTCATTGCTCTTACTGAGCATGCGTGGCGTTTGCGGGAATTCCACTCATTGCTCGTACTGAGCATGCGTGGCATTAGGGGAATTCCATTCATTGCTCGTACTGAGCATGCGTGGCATTAGCTGGAATTCCTTTCTCGTACTGAGCATGCGTTGCGTTTGAGGGAACTCCTTTCATGTAGCCTGCATGGGGAGGGGGAATGTTTTCGTGGTAAGCAACTGTATTTCATGCCATTATATCGCAGCAAAACGGAGACTCAGCTGATTCAAATGGAAAACCTACAGTTATTATGCACGTTTTCGACCAATTGGACGATTATCCGCTAGATTAACTGTAGGAAATCCATTACCTACCTCACATACCATACTTGGAGCACAAAATAGCTACATAAAATCCATTTAAAGTGACCCTGGACACTGTTGATCCGTCGATGACCAGTCGTTCACTATGATGCCAACGGTTGCCTTTGACAACCGTTATCTCTTACGCCCCTTTTCGCCGCTCCAGTGTAGGATTCATACACTATATCTACTCATACCCGTATTTCCGTCTCCCCAGTGCTGGCCACATACACTATATCTACTCATACCCGTATTTCCGTCTCTCCAGTGTTGGCCACATACACTATATCTACTGATACCCTCATTTCCGTCTCTCCAGTGTTGGCCACATACACTATATCTACTCATACCCGCATTTCCGTCTCCTCAGTGTTGGCCACATACACTATATCTACTCATACCCGCATTTCCGTCTCATCAATGTTGGCCACATACACTATATCTACTCATAACCGCATTTCCGTCTCCCCAGTGTTGGCCACATACACTATATCTACTCATACCCGCATTTCCGTCTCATCAATGTTGGCCACATACACTATATCTACTCATAACCGCATTTCCGTCTCCCCAGTGTTGGCCACATACACTATTCCAGCCCGCACGAGTCTATCCACTAGCTACGGGTATTCAATTCGAATGTTATATCACTTGCGCCTATGGCAGTCGATGAGCAACTATTCACTATAACTATAACTATAACTATAACGACTGACGCTGAACAGAGGCCGTCACTTATACCAACGGTTGCTGCTGAACAGAGGCCGATACTTATGCCAACAACTGCCGCTGCACAACCGTTGACATTGACGCGCTCGCCAGTCCCTGACCGCCTATTGCCTCTGACGCACGATAGTCAACAGCTTACCCGTTCAGTGCCCGCACAGCCTTCAGCACTTCTTCGGCGTGGCCCTTCACCTTCACCTTGCGCCATTCGCGGACGAGGTTGCCTTCCTTGTCAATGAGGAAGGTAGAGCGCACGATGCCCATATACTCGCGTCCATACAGCTTCTTCAGTTGCCATACGCCATACTTCTCGCATACGCTGTGCTCCTCATCCGCCAGCAGAAGGAAGGGAAGTTCCTTCTTCGCAATGAAGTTCTGATGTGACTTCACGCTGTCGGTGCTGATACCGAGCAGAACGGCGTTCTCCTCCCGGAACTGGCCGTACGCATCACGCATATCGCATGCCTGCTGCGTGCAGGTCGGCGTCATGTCCTTCGGATAGAAGAAGATGACGACATGCTGCCCGCGCATGTCCATCAGCGACACCGTCTCGCCGTTCGACGCCGGAAGCTTGAACTTCGGCGCTTTCTTCCCTATTTCAATAGTCATCTCTATACTCCTCTCTAGTCGCACGCTTACGCGCTTATTGAACATAGGCAGCAGGTCCCGGCTGGTTGGGGAACATAGCAGCACACGCTATTACGAGCCGGCTCCCCGGTACCGCTTCACGCCGTGGTTCCACAACGCCAGCCCCAGCGTGAAGACGACAAGGCCCATCACCGGAGTGAGCATCGCCAGCTTGGACAGGTCATCCGCCTTTTTCTCCAGGAAGTAGGAGGCCGGAATGACCCCAACGAACGCGAAAGGCAGCAGCCATGTGAGCACGAAGCGAATCGCCTTGTTGTAGATGTTCACAGGATAACGCCCGTAGTTCTGAATATTGTAGATGAGCGGTACGATACCCGTCGGAGAATCGGAGAAGAAGGATATCGCGCTAAGCGCCGTGTAGATGCCTCCGTAGATCAGCACCGCCCCAATGACGAATAATGCCAGCATCAGCAGGTCCATGGCATGGAACGGCAAGTCCAGTCTGGTCCAGCAGATTGCCATTATGCCTGCTCCAACGGCTGAGCCCATCAGCGATGGCGGATCGACGTTCTCCAGCAGCACCTGGAACAGGCTGTGCGCAGGGCGCGTCAATACCCGGTCCATCTCCCCCTTCACGACATACCGCTCGCTGAAATTCCATATGCCGAAGAATGTGCTGAAGATGCCGTACGGAATCATGAAGAAGCCGTACACGAACACCACCTCGTCTTGCGACCAGCCGCCGAGCGACGGCGTATGCTGGAACACGACCAGAATGAAGATCAGGTTCATGATCTGGAACAACAGGTCCGAGATGACCTCGATCCAGAAGTCCGCCCGATAGGTCAGCTTTGTCTTGGCATAGTTTTTCAGATACTCCGTAAATAATGAAGCGTATCTCATCGCTGTCACCCTCCTTGCACGAACAGACGCTTGCGCGCCGCCCGCCATGTCAACCAGATGGGCAGCAGCAGCAGCGCGAACCACAGCATCTGCAGCCCCAGCACGTTTGAGGCGTCTCCCAGCGGAGTCCGTCCCGTGAAGACGGAGCTGGGCAAGTATGTGATGGCCTGGAACGGCAGCCATTCCATGATCCCGGACAGCCAACCCGGGAAGAAGGCAATCGGCACGACCACGCCGGAGAACAAGTCCACCATTACCCGCTTCATGCGCATCATGCCCTCGTTATTTTCCACGAAGAAAGCGAATAGTCCCGTCAAGATGTTGATCTGGGAATTGATCAGGAAGCTGAAGAACAGCATGACAAGATAGATCACCCAGACGAGCGGCTCCGTCGGCAGCTTCACCGGGAAGATCAGACAGACGATGAACAGTCCCGGCACCATGAAGAGCAGCAAGCGGAACAAGCCCTCGCCGAAGCCCTGCATCATTTTCACCAGCAAATAATTATAAGGACGAATAATCTGGATCGCTACGCTGCCGTCCCGTATCTCGTTCGCAATCTCCCTGTCCAGATTATTGAAGTAGAAGGCGCGCGCCATCCAGGACACCGCAATATACGTCGTCATCTGCGCCACGGTAAAGCCTGCCAGCGTCTCCTGATCGCCATAGATCGCCTGCCACAGAAAATAATACGCGCCGATGTTGATCGCATAGATGACGATTCCGCTGTAATAATTGACCCGATAGGCCAGCATCATGAGGAAGCGGATACGAATAAAATCAAGATAAGCGCTCATCATGGGGACGCCACTTCTTCCTTCTTGACTTCCGCCGCTTCCGCTGGAAGCTTCGCCGCCATCCCGCTGCTCGCTTCGGCCGATCCCGTCTGGTAGATGCCCCTGACGATTTCGTCCGTGTTCGTTTCGAAAATTTTGATATCGCGGATTTCCGCGCCGCCGACTACTCTGCCCATTGCATCCGACACGCTGACCTCATGCGGCACGAACATCTTCGCCGTCACATCGTTCTCAATCGTCCAACTGACAGCCAGCCCCGCAGTCAACGCCTGCAGCTTCGCCAGCGAAGTATGGCTGCCGAATTGGAACTGGATCTCTCTCCCCTTGCTCCATCTCGTCTTCAGCTCATCCAACCCGCCGTCGTATATGATCCGCCCGTCATCCAGCATGATGACCCGCGAGCAAAGGGCCTCGATATCCTGCAGATCATGCGTCGTAAGCAGAATTGTGGTCCCTTCCTGCCTGTTCATCTCCAGCAGGAAGTCCCTGATCTCCGTCTTCACGACGATATCCAGCCCGATCGTCGGCTCGTCCAGGAACAGGATAGACGGATTATGCAGCAGGGACGCCACCAGCTCGCAGCGCATCCGCTGCCCCAGACTCAGCTTGCGGACGGGACGGTTCAACAAGTCGCCTAACTGAAGCCGTTCCACCAGATTGTCCAGCCGCTTCTTGAATTCCGCTTCCGGCACGCGGTACACCTTGCGCAGCAGTTGGAACGATTCAATGACACCGATATCCCACCACAGCTGGGAACGCTGTCCGAAGACGACGCCGATGCCGTTTACGAACTTCTCCCGCTCTTTATACGGAACGAAGCCGTTCACCTTTAATTCGCCAGACGTCGGCACCAGAATGCCGGTCAGCATTTTAATCGTGGTCGATTTGCCCGCTCCGTTCTCTCCGATATAACCGCATATCTCGCCTTGCGGAATCTGGAATGAAATATCCTTCACCGCAGTCACTTCCCTGTAATCGCGCTTGAATAGATCCTTCAGCGCGCCAGACAAGCCCTCGCGATTCTTTTGCACTTTGAATTGCTTCCGCAGATCCTTCACATCAATTGCATGCATGACGCTGTTCTAGCCCCTCTCGCTCGACATTTCCTGGGAAATAGCGATATTATTTTGCTCGAAATGATAAAACTTGCATGTCATCCGTGCCTAACGATATAATTTTATGATATGTAATGATACATTACTTCTTGTAAAGCGTAAATGTTTCGGTTGCACGAATCGAAGGTAAACATACATATGAGACTCCGTCCATAAGCATGCTCTGGTGCCGAGGCTTTCTGTGCATCATGCAACTTAAGCGGCAGCCTGGCGTCTAATCCTAATAAAGTTTTTATTCGCGCTTTGTATCTCCCCTTCATTCAATCAAACTTTAGCTTCACAAAGCTTTTTTGAAAGGAGACCAGCTCACACCATGAGTACGCGGTCAAAAAAGAAAAAATCAGGATGGAAATGGTTTTTCATTATTTTCTCAGTAATTGTAGCGCTATTAATCGGAGGCGCCGTCTATTGGGGCGTGGGCGTATATGGAGAGTTGGAAAAATTCCAGAAGTCGCCTGACGAGTCCCGATTCCCTACTCAAGCACCTGATAAAATTGTCGAAATTCCGAAGTGGGAAGGCAAGGAACGCGTCAACGTCCTGCTACTGGGCGGAGATGCACGCGATGCCGCGGAAGGCGAGCCTGCCCGCTCCGATTCTATGCTGGTTGCTTCGATCGATCCCGTCACGAAGACGGCTCATCTCTTCTCTGTCTTGCGCGATACGTACGGGGATATCGAAGGATACCGGAAAGGCAAGATCAATTCTGCGATTACGCTTGGCGGACCTCCGCTGGCGATGAAGACGGTCGGCAATTTGCTTGGGCTGGACATTCAATACTTCATCTATACCGACTTCGAGGGATTCAAATCGCTTGTCGATACGATCGACGGCGTCTGGTTCGAAGTGGAGAAGGACATGCGCTACCGCGACAATGCGGACGGCAACCGCTACGATATCGATCTGAAGAAGGGCTATCAGCTGCTGGACGGTGACAAAGCGCTGCAATACGTCCGCTTCCGCCACGATGCATTGAGCGACTATACCCGAACGGAGCGCCAGCGCAACTTCTTGACAGCTGTAGCGAAGAAGCTGCAGTCAACCTGGAACATTATTCGGATGAAGGAAATATTGGAGAGCGTCTCCCCTTATATCGAGACCAATATGTCCGTAAGCGATATGCTTAAGCTGGGACAGTTGGGCGTGAATTTGAATATGGGCGGCACAGCGCAAATTCCGCCAATGGAGCTGGTCAAGGAAGAAAGAGTGAACGGCTCGGACGTCATCACCATCCGCAGCGAAGATGCGCTGCTCGGCTACGTGCAGGAAGTACTGTCGAAGGACGAATCGCAGCCGGAGCCGGAACAGTCCGCATCTCCTGACGGGGAGAGCGGCGGGAACGCAGGGAGCAGCGGAAGCTCGACCAACTAACATCATTGCATTACACGGAAGGAGTTCAAGACCGTGACTATGAACAGAACAACCTCGGACGCGTTGTACGAACAAGCGCTGGAGCATATCGTAGGGGGCGTCAATAGCCCCTCTCGCTCCTTCAAGGCGGTGGGCGGCGGTGCCCCCGTCATGATGAAGCGGGCCGAAGGCGCCTACTTCTGGGACGTCGACGATAACCGGTACATCGATTATCTGGCGGCTTACGGCCCCATCATTGCCGGGCATGCTCACCCACATATTACGGAAGCGATTATTCGCGCGGCGCAGAACGGCACGCTGTACGGTACGCCGACGGAGCTGGAGATCAAGCTGGCCCGCATGCTGAAGGAAGCCATTCCTTCCATGGACAAGGTTCGGTTCGTCAATTCCGGCACGGAAGCCGTCATGACGACTATACGGGTCGCACGCGCTTATACGAACCGCAGCAAAATCATCAAATTCGCCGGCTGCTATCATGGCCATTCCGATCTGGTGCTCGTAGCCGCCGGCTCGGGCCCTTCCACACTCGGCATTCCCGACAGTGCGGGCATTCCGACGAGCATCGCGCATGAGGTCATTACCGTCCCGTTCAACAATCTGGACGCACTGAAGAAAGCGCTGGACCGGTGGGGCGACGATACGGCAGCGGTCATGGTGGAGCCGATCGTCGGCAACTTCGGCATGGTCATGCCGCATGAGGGCTTCCTGGAAGGGCTGTGCAAGCTGACGCGCGAAGCCGGCGCTCTCGTCATCTACGACGAAGTGATCAGCGCCTTCCGCTTCCACTACGGCTCGGTCCAGACGTTCGGCGCCTTCAAGGACCATGCGGCAATCGAACCGGATCTGACCGCACTGGGCAAAATCATCGGAGGCGGCATGCCGATCGGCGCTTATGGCGGACGCCGTCACATTATGGAGCAGGTCGCTCCGCTCGGCCCTGCTTATCAGGCCGGCACGATGGCCGGCAACCCCGCTTCCATCTCCGCCGGCATCGCCTGCCTTGAGGTACTGCAGGAGCCGGGGTTATACGATCGGATGGACCGACTGGCGTCACGACTGGCTGGCGGACTGCAGGAGGCGGCGGATGCGCATGAGATCCCGCTGACGATCAACCAGATTCGCGGCTCCTTCTCGGCTCACTTCTGTGACCATCCCGTCACGAACTACGACGAGGCGCAGGACACCGACGGCGACTTGTTCGGCCGCTTCTTCCGCCTGATGCTGGATCAAGGCATCAACCTGGCGCCATCCAAGTACGAGGCGTGGTTCCTGACGACGGCCCATACAGATGCGGACATCGACGCCACGATTGAAGCCGCCCGCAAGGCGATGGCCTCGCTAGCTTGAGCGAACGCGACTAAGACCGGCAAATGAGAGAGGAAGACATGGAGCAAGAACGCTCTCCCTCCTTCTGCCGGTCTTTTTTTGTGCCCTTTACTTGTCAGGTCGCAGCCTCCCGTCAACTGTGCCTCGTCTTGCTAATCGCCCCCCCGCCAGGCCGATTACTTTGCATCAGATTAGCCTACTTTATACGAAATTTCGTACAGATCCACATGCCACATCAGCATATCAGCCACTTTTATACGATTTATCATACAAACTCGCCACCACCTCTAGCATATCAACCACTTTTATACGATTTATCATACAAACTCGCCGCCACCTCCAGCATATCAACCACTTTTATACGATTTATCATACAAACTCGCCGCCACCTCCAGCATATCAGCCACTTTTATACGATTTATCGTACAAACTCGCCACCACCTCTAGCATATCAACCACTTTTATACGATTTATCGTACAAACTCGCCACCACCTCTAGCATATCAACCACTTTTATACGATTTATCATACAAACTCGCCGCCACCTCCAGCATATCAGCCACTTTTATACGAAATATCGTATAAAGCCGCCGATCACCACAATAACTCCACCCAATTTGTATGATTAATCGTACAAGGCAGCGGTCGGCCTCAGCCTATCAACTTTGAATTCCTACAAATTTAGAGCGGTTTCGCAACGCCCTCTCTATGCCTTATCGACACCTTCTCCAGTCCAATTTGCACAATCTTATCATTATTTATGGACGAACAAACTGTTCCCTCACTTTTTCCATGGTATAATCTATCTGTTCATTTATTCCCCTAGGAGGCATTCATCATGATTGGAAATTCCGGCTTGTTTCGAAGATCTGTCTTCCGCAAGCATTTGCTGCTTTTTTTTGCTACTATTCTGATTCCAACATTGCTTATCGTCACGGTCTACTGGTTCATCGCCTCGCACGAGACGAAGGAACAGATCACGAAGGATTCATCCGCCCGCTTGGACCGAATCGACCGCAATATGAATATGTTTCTGGACAGTATCGACCGTATGGCGCTCCAATTCTCCTTCACGCCTTCGGTATCGAATTACTTGAACCATTCCTATACGATGACCGCCTTCGATTATTACATAGTCAAAGAACAGATGCGCGACTGGAAATTTTCCAATCCGCTTATCCATTCCTTCTCCATGCATGTCTTCCTGAACGACAAAGTGCTGACAGCCGATGAAGGGATATACGACAACGAGGAGTATTTTGACCGAGCCTTTCTGAATGATATGAGAGAGATGAATATCGAACGAGCCGCCTCCTGGACGGGGCTTCGCACGCCGAAGGACCCGTTGATGAATTCGGAATCGGAAGTTGTGACATTCGTGAAAGCGATTCCAATTCTTCAGCATCCTCCGCTCGGCTTGCTGAATATCGGGATCGACAAGAACCGGCTGCTTGATCTCATTACACCCCGAACAGACTCAGCGGGGACGATGGAGCTTATTATTGATCCGCAGAACCAGCTGCTGTCCAGAGCTCCTGTCCAGATGGATTACAACAGCTTGATTCAAAATCTACAATCGGGAGAACAGCGGACACACATCGCCTCGCTGGGAGAGGAACGTTACTTCGTAACAGCCCGCAAGCATAGCGGCAATGAATGGGTCATGCTGCAATTGACGCCTTACCAAGTCTATAGCGAAGAGATGCTGAGCACATTGCGCACCATCCTGCTCGTATTCACTGTCATCTTGCTGCTTGGGCTAGCCATGTCCTATTTGTTCGCATCGCTTCTGTACGAGCCGTGGAAGCGGCTTACAAAGCGATTGAAGGATCACATGATCTATCCGCCCGATTCTGCCGTGGACGATTACACGATCGTAGACAGCACGATCGGCAATATGATCTCGACGATACGGCATAACGAACCGATCGTTCGAAGCACGCTCGTTCGCGACCTGCTGCAAGGCCAGCTCGCGGGGGAACAGGAAGCGGAGCGCCGCCTGAACGAGCTCGGCATCTCCTTCCCCCATCCCGGCTGTCTGGCGTTAATCATCGCATGGGAGCCGTCCAAGCTTGCCGCAGCAGATCCGCAGAAGCACAGCATTCTCTACCTGTTCAGTCTGGCGGAGGACGTGCTGGACGCGGAATTCCGATTGATCGGCACCGTGCTGGACCGCAGCAAGATCGGGTTTATCCTGAACGTGGAGCAAGCCGAAAGAGATGCCGCATTAACGGACAAGCTCAGCGAATGCTGCGACCGGCTGCTCTCCCATATTAACGGGCAAGGACTGGCCCCGCTCACGATCAGCGCGGGCGAGGTTAAATCTCTGCATCTCATCCATGAATCCTGCGAGCAAGCGCAGCGCACGATGACATACAAGGCATTCCTGCATCACGAAGGCGTCTTGTTCCCGGACGACACGGCGGCTCCGCAACGCTTCGATTACCCCGTCTCCTATCAGAAGCTGCTGCTGAATGTCATCTTGACCGGCGACCGCAAGCAAGCGGAAGAGCTGATGTCCGGCTTGTTCGACCGGTACGTCTTCAATTCCAGGTATTCCGAATCCAAGCTGCAGCAGATGATTACGATGCTGATGGGCTCCATCGTAAGCTCACTTGCGCAAGAGGGCTACGATGTGGGTCCGATTCTGGGAGAGACGGATTTCCTTCACTTTCAAGACAGCCGCAATTCTTCGCAGCTGCTTGTCGATATTAACGCGCGAATCGGGTTGATCATGAACCATCTGGATTCGCTCCGTCAAGTACAGCCGTATAGCTCGCTCGTCAGCAAGACGATCGCTTTCATGGAACAGAATTACGCGAACAACTTATCCATAGCGGACATTGCCGAAGCGATGGGCATCAGCAACAGCCATTTGAGCCGCGTATTCAAGTCGGAGCTCGGCAAGACGCCACTGGAATATTTGACGGAATACCGACTGGAGCATGGCAAGCGGCTGCTTGCCGATTCCACGCTTTCCCTGAATCAGATCAGTCAGGCGATCGGCTACAATCATGCCCATACATTTATCCGATATTTCAAATTGTACGTAGGCATGACGCCCGGAGACTTCCGCAAGACGCAGTTAGAGTAGCTGCAACTTTTTGATATCCATGTATACAATCGTGTAGAATAGCGGCTTTACGCAAAAAAGTCTGCACAGCGGGCAGAAACTGTGGATGTACGCTCCACCCGTGACGGGCTATGCTTTAACCGTGTTGACGCGAGTCACACCATTAACGCATAGAAAGGAGGTTGCAACCTTGAATCTGTCCGCTGCTTCTTCAGCTCCCGCCACAACGGTCCGTCAATCGGGATGGCGCAGACAATTGAAAGCTTTTAGCCGGCACAAGTACTACTTTATTTTGTTTTTTCCGGGTCTCGTCTTTTTTCTTATCTTTCAATACTGGCCGTTGTTCGGGATTACGATCGCCTTCAAAGATTACCGCATGCTAGAGGGGATATTAGGGAGTCCTTGGGCCGGCCTGAAATGGTTCCGCATTCTGTTCGATTCGCCGGACTTCTATATGGCGTTCCGCAATACGGTAATCATCAGCTTCTACAAGCTGGCCATTAACTTTCCGGCACCTATTATACTGGCGCTGCTGCTGAACGAGGTACGTCTGATGTTCTTCAAGCGGGTCGTGCAGACGATTGTCTACTTCCCGCACTTTCTGTCCTGGGTCATTCTTGGCGGAATCCTGTTCTCCCTCTTCTCGGCGAACGCGGCGCTGCTTAACTTGCTCGGAATGGACACTTCTCCATTCATGGACCCGTCCAAATTCCGCGGCTTTCTTGTGCTGAGCGAATTATGGAAGGAAGTCGGCTGGGGCACGATCATCTATATGGCAGCCATTGCCGGCATTAATCAGGATTTATATGAAGCTGCGCGCATGGACGGCGCCTCGCGCTTTCAACTGATTCGTCATATTACGCTGCCATCGATAGCTGGGACCATCATCATTATGCTGATTCTGCGCACCGGCAATATTCTGCATGTCGGCTTCGATCAAATCTTCATCATGTACAATCCGCTCGTCTACGAAGTGGCCGATGTGCTGGATACCTATGTATACCGGGTCGGACTGATGATGGGACGCTATTCTTATGCAACGGCTGCAGGCTTGTTCCAATCCGTTATCGGCCTTGTCCTGCTGCTCATAACGAATGCAATCGCCCGCAGAGTCGGCGAACGCGGAATTTGGTGAGGTGCACATGAAACAATCAGCAGCATCAAAAATATTCAGTGTAAGCAACTATTCTTTTCTGATCGCGCTCAGCTTCGTGACCTTATACCCGCTGTGGCATGTCATGTCCTTGTCGCTAAGCTCCAAGACGGAAGCGTTAAGCGGAGGCCTGTTCCTCTGGCCCAGGGATTTCACCTGGACCGCTTATGCCGACATCTTGAGCGCCGATTATATATGGAACGCCTACGGCAACACCATTTACATCACTTTCGTCGGTACATTCCTTAACCTGTTATTCACCTCCAGCACGGCTTATGCGCTGTCGAAGCGGACGCTGCCATGGCTGAAGGTGTGGATTGTCATGATTCTGTTCGCCATGTTGTTCAGCGGAGGCATGATTCCCAATTACATGGTCGTCAAGGAGCTGGGATTGCTCAATACGCATATGGCGCTAATTATTCCCAATCTGATCTCCTCCTTTAACGTCATTATCATGCTGAACTTTATCCGTTCCATTCCGGAAGAAGTGGAAGAGTCCGCGATGATCGACGGAGCGAATCCGATACATATCTTCTTCCGCATCATTATCCCGCTATGCAAGCCGGTACTTGCGACATTGGCCTTATGGGTCGGAGTCGGCTTGTGGAACAACTTTTTTCAGGCGCTTATTTACTTGAATGACAAAGAGCTGACGACGCTGCCGCTTCTTCTGCGCAATATTATCGAAGGACAGCAGCAGTTCGAAGAGATGGGCATGCTGTCGGATTCCTCTACGGAATCGGTTATCGCGGCTACAATCATCATCTCCATCATTCCAATTATAGCTGTTTACCCTTTCCTGCAACGTTTTTTTGCCAAAGGTATTATGCTCGGCTCGGTAAAATCTTGATTTTCACTTAATCGATGGAGGTCGACCCATGACATTAATGAAGAGATTGTCCGTTCTTACACTCGCATCCGCTATGCTGGTGACTGCTGCCGGCTGCGGTAGCGGCAACAATAATACGCCTGAGCCTACGAAGAGCCCTTCCAAGCCTTCGAACGAGAAGCAGACCGAAGCTCCAGCGGAAACGACAACAACCTATAACATCATGCGCAATATCTCCATTCCGGAATATCCCTCCGATGGCGGAGAAGCGAAGACGAAAATTATCGCAGAGCTTGAGAAATCCGGCATTAAGGGCTTCGATTACAAGATCAATATGGCTGCGGGAACAGAATATTATACGAAATTGAATTTGCTGGCATCCTCCGGCGAGTTGCCGGATCTGTTCGATATCGACGGCATTACACTCAAGCGGTTCGTAGAGCAAGGGCTCGTCCTTCCATTGGACGATTACTTGGCGAAGGTGCCGGAATATGTGGAGCTGATTCCCGAGGATCGTTGGGAGCAAGTGACATTCGATGGCAAAATATACGCTATCCCTTCCGGAAAGCTGCCTAATCCGATCAACCACAGCAGTGTTACATCCATCTTGATTAGAGAGGATTGGCTCAAGGAATTGAATCTGGAGCAGCCCGACACGTTGGATGAGCTGTATGAGACGCTGAAGGCGATCACCGCACACTATCCTGGCAATAATGGACTCGGCGGCATTAAGACGTCTAATTTCTTCTCGATATTCGGCGCATTCGGCATCACTCCGAACTTCTGGTTCGAGCGTGATGGCGTGATCAAGAAAGGCATGGTGCTTCCGGAAGCCAAGGAGGCGCTGGCTGTCCTGCAGAAATGGTATAAAGAAGGTCTGATCGATCCCGACTTCCCGATTATGGAGTCCAAGCAGCTGAACGAGAAGATCGTCAATTCGAAAATCGGCGTATGGGAAGGCACAGGCTTCATGACCCATCCGCAGACCAACTCGACGACGGAAGCGCTTATGAGCACTAGTCCCGAAGCTGTACTGACAATGCTGGAAACGCCGGCCGGTCCGGAAGGCAAGCGCGGTTATCCGGAATCGCTTGGCAGCCTGCGCGCATTCTCCGCCAAGATCGAAGATCCCGACAAGCTTCTCCAGGTGTTGAACTGGATGACGATAACCGGCGACCAAGGCGGCGGACTCGATCTCGTTCATTACGGTGTAGAGGGCGAGGACTATACGTACGACCGCGAGAAGGACTTCATTCAGCAGTCTTCATCCTACTCGGAGTTGTATAAGAAGGGCTACTCCAACCCGCTTCGCATATCCGGCATTTCCGATCGCCGCTACGCGCTGCCTGAAGTAAGAGGCGCGATCGAGACTGCGACGAAGCATCTGATCCAGAACGAGCTGTGGAAGCCGCTTCAGTCGGAGCTTGATTATCCTGATCTCACAAGCAAGCTGTGGACGGAATACTTCGTCAAGATTGTTACCGGCGTCTACTCTGTCGACAAGCACGATGAGTTCGTGGAGAAGTACTACGCCCAGGGCGGAGACAAGGTCGAGCAGGAAGCGAACGAAGAGTGGAGCAAGCTGAAGCAGCAATAATAATACGCATGTGCGAGGAGGCAACAATATGAACGTATGGAACGCAACATCCCGAATTCGCTGGATTAGCTTCTTCACGATTTCCTTATTGATCATAGCACTTCTCTCAAGCACGATGCCATCTCCTTCACCGGCGCGGGCCAGCTCGTCCGCTGCTTGCGCCGGCTCGGATCAGGCATCCAATGCAATCGTCGCGTTCGATCCGACGGATACGAACTGGAACGACAGCGGCTCCCAGCAATGGTCATGGGCACCGAGCGCGGCGAACGGCTTCAGCTCCCCCACTCCGGGCTGGGGGAACCCGACCGATATGCGCATACGGAACAATTGCGTATTCGGCGGAACATATATGGCGATTACCGCTTCCGACGGACTAGCCGCGATCATCCCATATCCGGCCGGCAACAGCAGGCAATGGTCGCTTAACGTTGGCGGCAACCCGCAGGCAGCAGAGCTGCTGCCGAACGGCAATATTGCCATCGCCGCCACCTCGGGCGGATGGGTACGCATATATACCTCTTCTCAGGGAGCTTCCTCGACGAATTATGTCCAATACGATCTGCCCGGCGCCAAAGGCGTATTATGGGACCCGCTTCACAACGTATTGTGGGCGGTCGGGCAACATCATCTGGTAGCTCTGCTGGAGAATGGCTCCGCTTCGGCGCCGAATCTGGAAGAATCCTTCAAGATCGCGCTGCCGACCGCTGTCGGCCGTGATGTTCAGCCCGTCTATGGCGACACCGACCGGCTATGGGTTTCAACGGACAGCGCAGTCTACCAGTATGTGAAATCGACTAAAACCTTCGATACGTCTTATACAGGCTCCGCTTCCATCAGCAGAGCCGGAGTGCGAAGCGTAGGCAGCAACGAAGACGGCCAAGTCGTCGAGACCGTACCGAAGGCGGGCTGTCAGAACGCCTGGTGCACCGACACAGCTGACTTCTTCGAACCAGCGGCTACACGAACCCGCACAGGAGCATCCTTCTATAAAGTCCGTTACCTGATTCCCGAATACCAATAAGGAGGAGTTGCCGATATGTTGCGTATATGGAAAGCATCCGCCGTCTCTCTTGCGGCTATCGTCATCGTCGTCAGTTCAATGAATTGGATGGGTAATGCCCGCGCGAATACGACTGTTCCCGATTCCTATGTTGCCGTAGCCGATCAGGGCTCGGGAGGCCGAATCACGTTGTATGACCCGCTCGCGACAGACTGGAACCAAAGCAGTGCCGTGAAGTGGTCCTGGTATCCGAATGCCTCCAACGGCTTCGTCGACAACCAGCCCGGTTGGGGTTATCCTTCGGGCGTCAAGCTAAGGGAAAACTGTGTATACGGCGGAAAATGGATGGTCGTCGTGGATTCCAACGGATTCGCCGGCATTATTCCTTACCCGGCGGGCAATTCGAAGAAATGGTCGCAAGTCATTCCCGGCAATCTGCACTCCATCGAGCTGCTGCCGGACGGCAATGTCGCCATTGCCGCCAGCAACGGCGGCTGGGTTCGCATTTATACTTCGTCGCAAGCCGTCGACTCCTCCACTTATGTGCAATATGATCTGCCTGGCGGACATGGCGTGCTATGGGATCCCGAGAACGAGCTGCTCTGGGCGCTTGGCAACGATCATCTGGTCTCCTTGCGCATCACAGGAACGGCCAGCGCTCCCGTTATAACAGAAGTAGACAAGATTACCTTGCCGACTCGCTGGGGACATGATCTGTCTCCCGTCTATGGCGACACGGATCGGCTCTGGGTGTCTTCGGGCTCCAAAGTCTATCAATTTACGAAGTCTACGAAAATCTGGTCAGAAACCTATGCAGGCTCTAGCGATGCCAATCGTGCGCATGTGAAGGCGCATGGCAACCAGCCGTCCGGTCAGATCGTTCGGGCGGTGCCGAAGGACGGAGGCGTTCATCCTTGGACGACCGATACCGTCGACTTCTTCTTGCCCAATACATCGCGTACAGTGACTGGCGGGGGCTTCTACAAAGCTCGCATATGGAACTCCGATTACCAGTAAGATGAAGGAGGCCCGTGATGATAGAAAGAAGAACGCTGGTCTCGCTGCTCATCGTGTTCGCCATGCTATGGCTGGCGGGCTGCAGTGAAGGAGCAGGAATGGAGACTGATCCGGAGGAAAATGCCTTGACGGAAGACGAAGCATCCGCCGAGTACATTGCCGTGACGGATCAGAGTGCAGGCGGCAGCATCCTCGTGTTCGATCCGGAGGTCGGCGACTGGAATAGCTCAGAAGCGGTGAAGTGGTCCTGGCGGCCCGGTGCCGACAACGGCTTCTCCGATGACGAGCCCGGGTGGGGCTACCCTTCGGGCGTCAAGCTCAGACACAGCGAACTCCATGGCGGGCAGGTCATGCTCGTCGTGGATTCCGACGGCTTCGCAGGCATCGTTCCTTCCCCTGCTGGAGACGCCAGACTATGGTCGCAGGTGGTTCCCGGCAATCTGCCGTCCGGAAGAATCGCGCTGACCGTGCCGAAGGCCGGAGGCGTGCATGCATGGACGACCGACACTGTTCACGTCCTGCTCCCGGACAGCAGTACGCGCACCCGCGACGGCGCCGGCTTCTACAAGGCGCGAGTGTGGAACTCTGCCTATCAATAGGTCGGCTATAGACGAGAGAGCCGCATTGTACGAATTATTCAATGCGGCTCGTCCGTCACGGCAATCGGATGCGTTTGTACGATAATTCGTACAATCCGTTCGACCGGCATCACTCGCGTACCTGCCACCTTTGTACGAAAAATCGTACAAAACGACCGGCATCACTCGCGTACCGGCCACTTTTGTACGAAAAATCGTACAAAACGACCGGTCAGACTCGCGAACCTGCCACTTTTGTACGAAAAATCGTACAAAACGACCGGCATCACTCGCGTACCTGCCACTTTTGTACGAAAAATCGTACAAACCAAACGGCCGGACTCGCCAACCGGCCCCCTTTGTACGAAAAATCGTACAAAACGATCGGCATCACTCGCGTACCGGCCACTTTTGTACGAAAAATCGTACAAAACGATCGGCCGGACTCGCCAACCGGCCACTTTTGTACGAAAAATCGTACAAAACGACCGGTCAGACTCGCGAACCTGCCACCTTTGTACGAAAAATCGTACAAAACGATCGGCATCACTCGCGTACCGGCCACTTTTGTACGAAAAATCGTACAAAACGACCGGCATCACTCGCGTACCGGCCACTTTTGTACGAAAAATCGTACAAAACGATCGGCCGGACTCGCCAACCTGCCACTTTTGTACGAAAAATCGTACAAAACGACCGGCATCACTCGCCAACCTGCCACCTTTGTACGAAAAATCGTACAAAGGGGGCTGGCTATTTCAGTATGGTTCCCCCAACACACATAGCAGAGAAAACAAAAGCGCCGTGACGACCGTAAAATGGAATAACACGTCGTTCAACAAGGAGAATTGTTCATATGACTGACACGCAACGCACATTGCCCGAGCAATGGCTGCTCGGTACGACCTATCGCTTGCAAGGAGAGCTGGCGCTTGAAGATGTCGCCAATGCCGGTCTCCAATGCATCGAACTAACTTTCCATGGCCTGGATATGCATTCGGCTGCCATCCGCCGCCAACTGGAAGAGACTGTCGGTGCTGCGCAACGTCACGGACTTGCCGTCTGGTCCATGCATCTTCCGTTCGGCGAAGAGTGGGACCCCTCCACACTGAATGCCGGCATACGAGATGCCATGATCGGTAATATACGCGACATCTTTCAGTTGGCACAGCGGCTCGGTATTGGCAGACTCGTCTATCATCCCAGCTATGAGCCAATCAGACCGGAGGAACGGGAAGAGCGAATCGCGGCCTGTATAAGCAATTTGCACACGCTAGGTACGGAGGCGCAATCGCATGGCGTTCGGCTCGCCGTGGAGTGTCTGCCGCGCACTTGTCTGGCCAACACGGCAAGCGAGATGGCCAGACTGCTGGAGGCGCATCCCGGGCTAGGCATCTGCTGCGATGTCAATCATCTGCTGCAGGAGCCGCCGGAGCAATTCATCCGCAAGCTGGGGGCTTCGATCGTCACGACCCATATCTCCGACAATGACGGTATGGATGAAAAGCATTGGCTGCCGGGTAAGGGTGTCCTGTCGTGGAACGCCATCATTCGAGCGCTATCGGAGACTGGCTATCAGGGGGCGTTCATGTACGAGCTGCGCGACTGCCCGCCCGACCGCCTGAAGACCAATTGGCAGCGGCTGCTGGAGGATTATCGAGCAGTTGACCTGAACGAACAGAAGTAACACCGTTTTGCAGCCTGAATCGGAAGGTGAACGGCAGCAAGCGTCATGGCAATGGAAAAGCGCGAGAACTCCGGACACAGGAGTTCTCGCGCCAAAAATAGCTATTACGATTTTAGCCAATCCAATGTGAAGGTGCCAAAGCTGATGTCCATGTTGTTCCAATCCGAATAGTCATATACACGTTCATACAGAACTCCGATTTCTCCGCTCTCCAACACCGTTAGACAGGAATAACCGTAATACCCGTCTTCGACTATTTTACTGTAAGGCCATGTCTCCCCGCCGTCTTCACTCAAGCGAACCGTACCTTTGACTCGCACCTTCTCATCGGCCGGATTGGCGAAGAGCACGCGCACCTTGCCGTCGCCCAGATCGGGATACAGAATGACGCTGGATTGACAGATCGGATCGATGAGCGTCATATCGAACGTCACTTCTCCCCAGGATTCTCCGCCATCTCCGCTCACGGTTACCGCAGTTCGTTGGAGTCCGTAATGATTCCTTAAAAAATACTTTAACTCGCCTGTCGGCAATTCGATAACCTGAGATTCCGTCAAGTACTGCTTCCCTTCGGAGATCGTCTTCGCCGAGAGTACCTCGCCGTCCAATTCTCTGCCATCGTTCGGTGACGCTCCGCGTTGCCAAGTGGCCCCATGATCATCGCTATAGATACATGCGCAAGAGAGATGCCCCGCCTCGTTGGAGAAATAGATCGGGAATATCAGTCGGCCCGCATGATCCCCATGCCGCAATTGAATGCCGCACCCTGGTCCTGATCCGATAAAGCGCATCCACTCCTCTTTCACCATAGGATTCAATTCTCTTGGCTTCGACCAAGTAAGCCCGTCGTCATCGCTTTGGATGATTTGTAAAAATGATGTTCTCGCTTCCAGCAAACTCTCTCTCGGGTCAATCCCCTTCTTATAATACATATTTCCCCGAGGTTCGCCTGACTTGAACACATAGCCTTCTGCATCGACCTTATAATCCGTGGCATGCCCCTGCACATCCGCAACCGCCCCGCTCTCTTCGAGAACATACAGTTCCCCTTCCCCGTCATACAGCTTCCTGCGGCCTTGCGCATCGAATCCGATACCGGGTTCGCTTGCCCGAAGACCGATTCCGCCTGGCGTGTGACTGTAGAGCATGAAGACTGTTCCAGTGTGATCATCCTGCAGCAGCGCCGTATCGATCGCCGCCGCGCCGTCCAATCCTTCCCCGGCGAATGACACCAGCTTCTGCACAGGGCCCCATGTTCGGCCGTCATCCTCGCTTCTTCGAATGGTCGCATCGATCTGGTTCGGATTATCCGTCTGGTCTGCGATTCTGGCATCAATGCCCGCAATGACAGTTCCTTTGTTCGTCGTGATCATGGACGGTATCCGATAAGCCCTTGATTGGGCCAGGTTCGGATAAAATAAGGCTTGCGTTTCAATGTTCGGCATAAGCGCAATCTCCCTTTTATTTCATTAGTCATTTAACAGATCAGATACTTTCGGCGCCTTCTCCAGCTCGGCAAGCGTCTCTTTCCCGCCGTTATTCATCCAGTTCTCCACATAGCTGTCCCATTCTTTGTCAATATCGATTTCCCCTACGATCGCTTTCATACGGAATTCATCCACAATCGTATTCATCTGCCCACTGTAACGCTTAGCAATCTCTTGCAAATCGGTTTCGTTCAGAATATCCCATTTGTATGGACGAATCAGCATCTTATCTTTAATATCCTCTCGAGCGTAAAACTCATCTTTCAGCTTCAGTGTATATTCGGAGGTAAACCATTTTACTCTTTCTTTGCTGTATGTGCGAAAATTGTATGCCCAGAAGCCGGAATTGCCTTCTTCCTGCGCATATTCCGGAAGCACTTTCAGAGCAGACTTCTCCGGTTCTCCTTCCCACTTCGAATGAACGCCGACTTCGCCGTAAAGCGTCCATCTGGCCTCGTCATCATGATTAATATAATCAAAGATTTGCAAAATCCTGGCCAGTTCTTCATCGGTCACATCTTTCGACACGTAGAACGCATCGGCCAAATTTGTAACAGGCAAATAGGCCCCTAAGCCTTGCTGACCGTCTTTCCCGATCTCAGGCGCCATTGCCAGCACCTTTGCCGTTGAATCCGGATTTTCTACAATGTTTTGAGGCGCTCTCCCTTTGGCCCAGTCATCCATAGCAATATAGGCGGGTTGTGTAATGTAATAACCGATCTTGCCTTGTTTGTATTTCTCCCAGCCCAGTTTTTCGTCCAAAGTGGTGAACTCCGGATCAATAATGCCCATATCATACCATTTCGCCATCAATTTCAGGAATTCCTTATACTTTTGCGAGATTTCCGTAACGACGAGTTTATCATTCTCAATCAAATTATAGCCTCTATAGATTCCGAAGCTGCCCATTAACGTACCGGCCCAGTTCAAGTTATTATTGGCCGGCAGGAGACCGTAGGTGTCATCTTTCCCATTTTTGTCCGGGTCGTTGAAAGTAAAGGCTTTCAGAATTTCTTCTAATTCTTCGATTGTATAAGCGCCTTCCGTGAAAAGAATTTTCTCGCGTCCGCCGCTCGGCCCAACCGGTTTCATCTCGCCCGGAGACTCAATGCCCAAGTTCTCAAGCCAGTCCAGACGGAGTGTAGGTCCCCACGCCAATCCATCTACATGAGAATATTGTCCGATTAATTGCAAGTATTCATTATCTGTGCCCTTCTTCAAATTCATGATGGGGCCAGGCGGGTTTTCAGACAGCATCTTCATATAGCGAGGAGCATATTTTTCCAGCATCTCCTTGGGAATCGTTCTCGTTAATCCGGAATCGTACAGCTGCTGTGCATTTTTCCCGCTTGTCGTGAACGCGAATGTATCAGGCAGGTCACCCGAAGCTACCATTAAATTCACTTGATCGGCGTTCCACGTATCTACTTTAGTATTCACAATCTTAATGTTGAATTGCTCCTCCAGCCTTTTCTGAACATAGCTCCCGTCCTCGGCTTTCCCTTTCGTTATGGAACCGGATAGCTGCAATGTAAGTTTATTCGAGAAATCTCCCGGTTCCGGAAGCTTCGACAGATCGGCTTTTCCTTCCGTGTTCTGCCCGCTCTCATTGCTGCAGCCCGTAATCGCTATAGCGGCGGATAGCATAACCACCGCGGCATACCGCATTCTTTTTTTCATCGTTTTTTCCTCCTTTTGGATTATCCCTTAAGTGAACCGATCATTATGCCTTTAATGAAATACTTCTGAACATATGGGTACACCATAACGATGGGTCCGATGGATATGATTACTGTTGATGCGCGCACATTGCTCAACAATAAATTCTCTGTCGCCCCTCCTCCGCCGCCGATGGCGCCGGCATTGGCCGATTGAGACAAGTCGAGAGCTGTCAGCATGTCTCTGACAATGATTTGCAGAACCGTTTTCGAAGAATCTTGTATGTACACCATGGCATGGAACCATTCATTCCAATGGTATACGGCCGCCCACAGAGCAATCGTCGCGAGCACAGGCTTCGATAACGGCATAATGATTTTCGTAAGAATCGTGAAGTAGCTTGCGCCATCCACGACCGCCGATTCCTCGATCCCCTTGTCGATCGTCATGAAGTAATTTCTCATAATAATGATGTAGAACACATTCACCGCGGACGGTAAAATAAGGGCCCATCGGGTGTCGAGCAGTCCCAGGTTTTTCACTAGCAGGTAATCCGGAATAATGCCCCCTGAGAAAAACATCGCAATCAGGAAAAATATTGTGATCGTATTGCGGTACGGCAATTCCCGCTTGGACAGCGGATACGCTGCCAGCACGGTAAATCCTACGATCAAGAGCGTTCCTGCCAGCGTACGAATAATTGTATTGACATACGCCTGCATAATATCCCCATAACCAAACACGAACCGATAGGCATCCGTGATCCATTGTTCGGGCCATAGATTCAATCCCAAGCTCGACACTCCGATCGGATCGGAGAACGACAGAACGAATGTCTGCCAGAAGGGATACAAAACAAGAATCGAGAACACCACGAAGCCCGCCATTAAAACCATTTCAAAGAGCGAGAATTTTTTGGCGCTCGCCATAATGCTTCCTCCTTTCTACCAAATGCCATGCTCGCTTTTTCTACGGATGATTGCATTCGCACCCAAAATGAAAGTGACGCCGATGATGTTCTTGAACAATCCGACTGCCGTTGCGTAATCGAATTGGAATTGCTCCAGACCGCTGCGGTATACGTAAGTATCGATAATGTCGGCCACTTCGTAGACAAGCGGGTTGTACAAGTTCAGAATTTGGTCGAACCCCGCATTCAGAATGCCTCCCAATCGAAGGATGAATAAAATAATGACCATGGGCATGATAGATGGCAAAGTGATATGAAGCATTTTTTTGAATCTGCCTGCACCGTCCATATCGGCAGCTTCGTAGAGCGAAGGATCGACAGAAGCAATCGCCGCCAGGTAAATAATCGCGCCGTATCCGACCTCCT
Source organism: Paenibacillus sp. J5C2022 (assembly GCF_025567625.1). Lineage (GTDB taxonomy): Bacteria > Bacillota > Bacilli > Paenibacillales > Paenibacillaceae > Pristimantibacillus. The sequence goes on from NZ_JAOQJC010000038.1 coordinate 44,037, forward strand.
TCCAAATATCTGTCAGCAAAAGCACCGGAATGAAGTACAGCTTGCTTGACAAAAAATGAATAGGATCTCCGCCGAAGGACGTAATAATGAAGTTTACAATTCCTCTTTGGGGCGAAAATACTTCTATAATCATGGCGGACAAAATGACCCATGACATAAAGTGCGGCAAATAAGAGATCGACTGAGTAACCTTCAAAAATTTCTGGTTGCGGATTTCATTGAGCATTAATGCAAACAAAATCGGCGCGGGAAATGCAATGACGATTTTCAAAATACTGATCCAGAGGGTGTTATTTAATGCTCTTATAAACAAGAAATCCGAGAAAAGCCGGGTAAAATGTTCGAATTGGTTCCACGCACTTCCCCAAATTCCAAGTCCCGGTGAAAAATCTTTAAAAGCAATGAGAATTCCGTACATAGGAAGATAGTTGAAAACAAATAACATGATGACGGGAAACAGCAGCATGACGTAAAGCAATTTCATTTTGTTCATTTGCTGAAGCGTAGCTCTTTTAACCGTTTCAGTTTTTTTGGACATGGTTCCACTCCCACTATGAAATAGTGTTTTCCTCCGGCGGCCTTTCCCCTGTTCAAACTTGATAACGGGTGTAAGAGGCCGTCAGCTTCCCGATTTCTTCATTAAGCGCTTCTAAACTCCCCATATCCTCCTCTCCGACCGGCAATAGCGGCAATCTCGGAATCCCCGTCTCAATCCCTCTTAGGCTTAGAATAGCTTTGCATGCTCCGTATAGAGACGGGAAGCTGAGCAGCTTGCTGATGATTGCGTTAATCTTGCATTGCAGTTGCTGAGCTTCATTGATTTCTCCTTCCCTGTACAACCGTTCCAGCCGGCAGAACAATTCAGGCATAACCCCGTAGGTTCCGCCGATCCCGCCGTCTGCGCCCATAATTCTGCCACCCAAGTATTGTTCATCCGGTCCGTTATAGACTAGGAATGGTTTCTCGGCATTCACTTTAAATTGTTGAAGCTCAAACACGCTTTCCCCGGACATTTTGATCCCGATGACCTTGTCTTGCACCGCCATTTTCTTAAACAGCGATTGGGACAAATGAAACCCGGTTGTTTGCGGGATGTTGTAGATGATGAAGGGCAAGGAGGTACTGTCTATCATTTCCTGCCAATGTCGTTCGACGGCCGCTTCCGATAAGCGATAGTAGATGGCGGGCACGCTCGAAATCGCGTCGGCACCTACGGACTCGGCATGAACGGCCAGCTCAGCGCTTTCTTTCGTGGAATTGGCCCCTACATGGACAATAACGGTAAGCTCCTTGGCCACTTCGTCCATTACCGTCTCCAGAACGAGCTTTCTTTCCTCTGCCGTTTGAAGAATGCCCTCGCCGGAGCTGCCGCCGACATACAATCCGTTAACGCCGGTAGACACATAATAACGCGCTAATTTCCGTACTCTTTCCTCGCTGACTTCTCCTGTGTCATCATAGGCCGAATACATTGCGACAAATACTCCTTTATACTTTTCTTTATCCCATTCCTTTACTGACATTCATTCACCCCTTTTCTTCGATGTTGTGCCAAGCGTACTTTGTATTATGCCGAATTCGAGAAATACGCATCCAACTCATACTTCAATCTTCTGGTCAGACCAGTACGTTCGATATGATTATAGCATGTTTGTAACCGCTGTCAACACCATTTTCAACACGAAATTATCGTTCTAATGGCTGCATTATCGCACTTCTGAATGGATAAGAGCTTCAGATACGAGCTTCTGATATTGACATTTCCATTGTCAACACTTACGATCTTAGCAGGTAGTATGACCACTGAATGAACACTATAAAGCGTGGTGGACAATGAATATTAAAAAAACTTCCCTCGTGGATCTCGTTCATGACCGGATAAAAGATTACATCGTCGACCATCAATTGCAGCCAGGGGACCGGCTTCCTGCCGAGAAAGAAATCATAGAAGCGCTTGGGGTTAGCCGCGCGGTCGTCCGAGAAGCATTGAAATCGCTCCAGATGATGGGGATTGTAGAAATCAAATCAGGACAAGGCATCGTTGTCGGAGAGCTGTCGGTCAGGTCGATCTTCGAACAAATCGCTTTCCATTGGAAGATTGGCGCTAACAACTTCAAGGAACTGCTCGATACTCGATCCATACTTGAGCTCGGCGCTATCGATCTTGCCATTGAACATTACGATATGGACAAGCTCGATGCGATTGAGCACTGGAACCAGGTGCTTCTGGGGAAGATCGAGCGGAATGAAAAGCCGCAGCATGAAGATCTGCAATTTCACCATGCTCTGTTTCTTGCCACCGGCAATGACACCTATTGTCAGTTAAGTCAAGTCGTACACCAATACTTCAGCCTCAGTCAGCTTGATAAAATCAACAATTTGAGCGATTATGAACAGGCCTATGAACAGCATAGCTTAATCCTTCACTGGATTCGGAAGAAAGATGCTCCAAGAGCCAAGCAATGTATGGTCGCACACCTTCAGCCGCTGTACCACTATTTGAAATAGAATATATTTAGGTGGTTATCTCCATGAAACCTATTCAAAAGAACGAACGTTTAACGCTTAGCAAAATCGTGAGCGAAAACCTGAAAGAGTATATTTTGGACTATCAGCTTGTACCGGGTCAGAAGCTTCCTTCCGAACGAGATCTGGTCAAGATGTTGAATGTCAGCCGCACGGTGCTCCGTGAAGCGCTTCGCATTCTGGAGAGTACAGGCATTATTACCATCAGACATGGTGAAGGGGCTTACGTGCAAGACGACAGCAACTTGTCCTCTCTCTTCGAGCACATGATATTCATGTGGAAGCTTGGCAATAAAACACGTGGCGACTTGCTTGAATTGCGGCATATTTTCGAATTGACCGCTATTGAACAGGCCGTACAGAGAGCAAGCGATGAAGATCTGGAAGCGTTGGAGCAATTAGCGCTGCGGATGCAAGCCTTTACTGACACGAAATCAATTCAAGACGCGGACATCGAATTCCACCGCGGTCTGCTTAAGGCCACCAACAACAAGCTGTTCGTGCAAATGACCGATCTCATTATCGAGTATTTCGCGAATGTTCCGCATGATCACATGGACGCCATAGAACGCGACAAATCGGTAAGCGATCACCTGCGAATTGTAGAAGCCTTGCGTGAACGCGATGCGGCAAAGGGCAAGCAGTTGCTGACCAGCCACTTGAATTATTCCAAGAAGTACATGCAGTCTGTCAACGAGTCGCTATAAGCTTTTCATATGAAAGTAAAGTCGGCAAATACGAGGCTTCTCAGCCCGGATTTGCCGACTTTTACTTGTCGCTAAGCGTTTTCGCCGTTTACGTAACTTGGAATTTCGTGCGCTCGTCGTCCGTTTATATTTATTCATTATCATTCTCGTACATTTTTAGCAACTTTCACCTGTTAATTTGTGTCTAACTATAAGGACTCTCTACTGAACGGTGCGAAAAAAATCGAAATGGAGGTACCTTCGAAATGAAAAAGTATGCGATAGGTTTTGTATGCGGCGCACTACTTGCCAGCGCTTCCGTCGTATATGCGGCAGATGCTATTAAGGCGACTTTATTTCCCGTCAAGTATGTGGTGAATGGAGAACAGAAAGACCTGTCCACCGGATACCATACCATAAATGTGGAAGGCAGGGCTTATGTGCCGGTAAGGTTCATAGCGGAAAGTCTGGATGCCGTCGTCGTCTATGACGATGCGTCGAAGTCAATTGAGCTGGACAATACGTTCCATATGAAAAGCATGTACACTCGCGTGAAAGCAGGGCATCTCCAAGTGAAGCAAGAAGGCAACGGAAGCCTTGTTACAGGCAAGCTCTATGTGGGACAAAGCTATTGGGATTCATTTGACGGAGCGAAATTCAGCTTTCCTCCTGGCACAGAAGTCAATGTAGGTGGAAGGATTGCCTTTTATGATGCTGACGGTGTTCCAATGGCGAAGGAAAACGTTTCTTTTCCCCTCACTGCGGGGGGAGATCGCATGCTGGACTTTGAATTTGTTACGGAAACGGACGTCAGTAATTACGATTATGCATCTTTGGAATCTGTAGGTCCGGAGCCATTGGATATGTTCCTTCCGCCACCAGCAGTGCATGTGTCCGATGCAACGAATAGTTTGGGAATCTGCTACTCCTCCATGATAAGAGACGGAGACTATACCAAGATTCAATATGAGCTGGCCGTATTGAAGCCTGAACGTTACCGCTTTAACGCAAAAGTAGACTACTATGATGAGCTGGGAAAATTGCTGGGAACCGCCCACATTGCCTTCACTGGGCAAGGTCCATATGAAATTGAAGGCCCGGGCAGCAGCGATTATCCTTACACTTATGAAACAGCCGCCAAAGGCGACGTCACCGGAGCCGCGTCGTATAAGTTGACCGTGGAGGAGATGGAGGTCATTTCGGATTAGGGCGTGTCTGAGAACTCTGAGGATAGCAAATTTTGCCGAATTTCCGTTCCATGCAAGGCGCGTTTGTGAAGGCGTACCCGGGGGTACGTCAAGCAAACGGAACGCAGCAGGGGGCGGAAAGGCGGTGAAAGATGCCACTGAGCGGGTTTTCAGACACGTCCTAGATGTTTTTCGCAACTCAAATTTTCACAGCGTGTTAAAACGGGTATAATGCATATTAACTAAACTTCACATGACTTATGCAATTCACGAGATTAACTGGTAATTGTGAGAAAAACCGGCGTACTTCTATGTCAAAATCAATGTAGATCCGTTCGGAATTCTTATGCGCATGCTGATGCGCTTCGGATGTGGAGTGACAACAAGATTCAGTCGTGACCGGCCTGTCCGTAACCGTCACAGCAATCGATGCTGCAGACAATGAATCATCCGGCAACACTGTTAGCATGACGACCACGAATACGCCTCCTGTAGCTGCTTGGGCACTTACACTTTAGGCACTCAAGTAACTTACGGCGGCGGCGTATACGAATGTATCCAGGCTCACACATCCTTAACCGGTTGGGAGCCTGCAACTACCCCGGCCCTTTGGTCAGTCGTCTAATCATGGCTTGAGGAACAAGCCTTCAACCGATGTGGTTGAATAAGAAGCAGCATCGCCGTCTTCACGGCGCATCCTCTTCCATGTAATACCCTGTCATGCGGAAAAGACCTCATTCCCCGATCGCTCAGGAAATGAGGTCTGATTGGCAGAGGCTCGAATGAATCACACGCCTCGCTTATTCCCGTCCAGTCTTCGAGCCAGCTCCGACAGATCGCGCCCCTTCAAGGCGCCTTCGACCAGATGCGGCAGCATAGCCGGCGTGCAGGAGAAGCACGGCGTGCCGTCCCGCGACAGCCGCTTCGCCAAGCGCTCGTCATAATACGGAGCTCCGCCGTCCGCCAGTGCAAGCAGGCACATCGTCTTCACGCCCGCTTCCCGCAGCTCCCGCATTCTGCGGACAAGCGCCGCCTCGTTGCCTCCTTCGTACAGATCGGACACGATGATGAACAATGTCTTCTTCGGCTCCGTAATGAACTGCTCGCAGTAAGCGACCGACTTGTTAATATCCGTGCCGCCGCCCAGCTGAACACCGAACAGCATGTCCACAGGGTCGTTGTCGCATTGCTCCGTCAGGTCTACGACCTCCGTATCGAAGACGACCACTCTCGTATCCAGCGCGGGAATGCTGGCGAAGATAGAGCCGATGATAGACGCCCAGATGACGGAATCCGCCATGGAGCCGCTCTGGTCGATATCGATAATAACGGTCCACTCCTTGGTGCGCTGCGAACGGTCGAAGAAGTAGAATCTCTCCGGAATAATCCGCTTGCGCTCCGCATCGTAATGCTTCAGATTGCGCTGGATCGTCCGCTTCCAGTCGATTCCGCTGACAGAAGGGAGCGGCGAATGCTGGCGCCGGTTCAGCGCCCCTGTCACCGCACGGCGAATATCGCTATCCATCTTCTTCACCAATTCCTCTACAACCGCCTCCACCAGCATCCTGGCCGTATCCTTCGTCTTCTCCGGAATTTGCCCCTTCAGACTTAGCAAGGTGCCCACCAGCCCGATATCCGGCTTGACGCTCGCCAGCACCTCCGGCTCGAACAGCAGCTGCTTCCAACCCTTGCGCTCCATGGCGTCATGCTGAATGATGGACACGACATCCTCGGGGAAGAAGGTGCGCACATCGCCTAGCCACTTCGCGAGACGCGGCGCAGACTTCTCCTTCCCGCCGCTTCTGCCGCTCCCACCTGCAGATCCTGCCGCTCCGGACGTGTCGTCATAGATCGTCGCCAGCGCTTCATCCATAATCCGTTCATCCTCGCTGAATCCGATGCCGCCTCCCTCGCCGTGACGAGATAGCTCTCCTTCCGCCGCCGCACCGAGAATGAGCCTCCAACGCTTCACTTCCCTATAATCCACTGTGCTACTCATGTTAAAAGTCCTCGAAATCAAAATCATTCAATTGGTCGATCATCTCTTCCTCGTCCTCCTTCAGCTCGCCCGTCAACGCTTCCGCCGTCTGCTCCGCTCCAGTGCCCCACAGCTCGCCCAGCAGCTCCGCGATCATCGTCTTCTCCCGCGGGTCGAAGGAGCTGAATGCACGGCGCAAAAAGACAAGCGCACGCAGAAACTCCTCATCCTCCAGTGATCCGATGTACTCGTTCAACTGCTCCCACAAGCTCATGCGGGACAGCAGCGCATAGCGGTTGCGCAGCGACAGGCCCTCGAACCAGCCCGCCCCGATATCTGCCGGTATGCCCGGCGACAGCCGGCGCGACACCTCTTGCGCGCACTGCTCCGCCGTCATCTTGTTGCGCTCCAGCAGAATGGCCGCCGCGAAGCCCGACAGCCGCGGATTGAGATCGTCCCGCTCCGCCAACTCTTGCAGCTCCTGCAGCCACAGCTCCTCATCGATATGCTCGTAATGATCCGATGCTATGGCGTTCAGCTCGTTCATGGCCGACGTCATGCCGTGCGCCGCTTCGTCATTGCAGCCGCTTCCCTCTACGAGGAACAGACACGCCCGGGAGAACAGCTCCATCATAAGCGGAAGCAGATGCGCCGTATCGATCCGTCTTAGATCGCCGTAGCTGATCGTCGTCGACAATTCGCGCGCGGCAGCGGCCAGCTGCACCACATCGCGGCTGTCGGCAGCAAGATGCTGCAGAGTGCTCCGCGCCTCTTCCATCTGCGCGATCATCCCGCACCGGCAAGCGACCTTGATCAGCGCGGACGCTTCCGCGATGCTGCCGCAGCTCTCCAGCTGTCCCTTCAGCTTGAACGCCGCCGCCACCTCGACCGTCTCGCCCAGCAGCGTCGATTCCACCACTTCAATCTCCACTTCAGGCGACCAACGCAGCACCCAATGCTCCGCCCAGGTCGCATTTTCCTGTCCGCTGGCCTGCTGCTTCGCGAAGGAGATGCCCAGCAACGCCAAGCGATGCAGCAGCGTCGATCGGTTCAGATCGAGGAATGCGGCTTCCTCGCTCTTCACACGGCGATTCTCCCGCAGGTCCAGCGCCAGATCCGCCGCTACAGCTGTACGATACTTGTCCAGCTTCAACTTCTTAAGCAGCCGATTCAAGTCATCTTGGATCGGCGTCTGGCTGACGCCATCCGCCAGCTCTCCGATCGCCGTGCCGACATCGATATGCGCCAGCGCTTCAGCAATGACCGACAGCTCGCCCCTTCCCAGCAGCGTCTGAGCCGCATCGCGCAGATCGCGGTGCGTCGGAGCGCTTCCGCCATGCAGCGCGGCCAGCGACTGCGCAAGCCGGACCGCTTCAATCACTTCGGCGGTGGACCGATGATGCCCCTCCTCTCGCAGACGCCGCGCAATGCGGGACAAGTAATGCTCCGGCAGCTCGTCCAGCGTCCCCTGCTCCATATGCTGCCACATCATCTCATAGTAATACGGCGCATGGTTCCCAGCGCCGTAGCCCGACTTCGTAGACAGCCGGTAATAGGAGTACGGCATAAGCGTCAACTTGGCGCTGCGCTTCGGAAGCAGCGCATATTCTTCATCGGTCATCGCATCCTGCCAATGCTCCAGCGCAGCCGCATGATAAGCGCCGCATACGACGACGATGCGGTCCGGCTGATGGCCCGCTTGAACGGCCTTCCCGATCTCCCTGCGCATATACGCTTCCCGTATTGCATTATGGGCGAACTCATAAGGCTGGTCACTGCGTTCCTTCGCCTCCGACAGCTCGCGCATTTCCCGCGAGAAGGCGAGGATCGCCTCCCTGTATGCGCCGCTGTTCAGGTTATGCTCATAATGGCGCTCCCAGTACATGTCGTAGTCGTGCTCTCCGGCCAGCTCTGCGATGCGCTCATAGATCGAGCCGATCGCGCTGCCCTCCGGTTCGCCATCGCTCTTGCCGTCTCCCGCTCTGCCATCCGTAGCGCCATCGTCCCGCCCGTCTCCTGAAGTACTGTCCGCTTCTTCCGCCGCTTCTGCGTCATCCGCTTCTACACCGTCCGCCTCTCCGCCTTGCCGCTTATCTCTTAAAGCCAGCGTAACGGAGGAAGGCAGATCGATGAAGGCCGCTTCCGCGCCGTTCTCCTTCGCCCACTTCATCGCTTGGAATTCCGGCGAATATACGGCGAACGGCCACATCGCCGTTCGAACGGGAAGGCTATCGGTGAAAGCCAGCAAGGCTACGGGAGGCTTCGTCCGCTTGTTGGTCAGATGGCGAATCTCCGCCGTTGCATCCGCCGGCCCTTCAATCAGCACCGCCGTCGGCTTCATCTCGTCCAAGAATTGCAGCAGATGCTTCGCTCCGCCCGGAGATAGATGCCGCACGCCAAATATATGTACAGCGCTCTCCATTCCCGTACTCACTCGTTCATCTCCTTGCACGCATTGTACAGGCCGCGCCATTCCGCACCGCGCTTCTTCATCACGTTGTCGATATATTCCTTCCAGACCAGCTTGTCCTTCACATCATCCTTCACAATAGCGCCCTGCAGCCCTGCAGCCAGATCTTCATCGCTCAGCGTGCCATCGCCGAAGCTGGCCGCCAACGCCATGCTGTTCGTCAGCAAGGAGATGGCTTCCGCCGTAGAGATAACGCCCGCCGGCGACTTCAGCTTCTCCTTCTTGTCGATGGTCATGCCGCTGCGCAGCTCGCGGAAGATCGTGACCACCTTGCGCAGCGCCTCATCCGCAGGAGCAGCTGCCTCCAAGTCATAAGCGCCGGCAATCTCCGCGACGCGCTTCTTCACAATTTCCACTTCCGTCTCCATATCCGAAGGCGTAGGCAGCACAATAATATTGAAGCGCCGCTTCAGTGCCGCGGACATCTCGTTCACGCCGCGGTCTCTCGTATTCGCCGTCGCGATAATTGAGAAGCCCTTGCGCGCGCTGCACTCCTTGCCCAGCTCCGGTACAGTAATCGTCTTCTCCGACAGAATGGAGATAAGCGCATCCTGCACCTCCGACGCACAGCGGGAGATTTCCTCGAACCGTGCCACGCCGCCCGCTTCCATCGCTCGCATGATCGGGCTTGGCACCATCGCCTCCGGCGTAGGACCGTCAGCCAATAACATGGCATAGTTCCACGAATAGCGCACTTGCTCCTCGCTCGTTCCCGCCGTGCCTTGCACGACGAGACCGGAGTTGCCATAGATTGCCGCCGTCAAGTTCTCGGACAGCCACGACTTGGCCGTGCCCGGCTCCCCGATCAGCAGCAGCGCGCGGTCCGTGACCAGAGTCGCAATCGCCATCTCTACGATCCGCTTGTTGCCGATATACTTCGGCGTAATAACTGTATCTCCAGCCTTGCCTCCCGTAATGAACGTCAGCACCGCTTTGGGCGACATCTGCCAGCCAGCGGGTACCTTCCCTTGATCCGTTTTGATCAATGCCTCGATTTCCTCTTTATAGAGCTGCTCCGCCGGCAGCCTTATCATATCCTGCAAATTTTCTGTTTGTGCGTTCATTACTCTCATCCTCTCCCTGTGTCAAAATACGCTTCAGCGTATACAGCATACACGATTCAGGCTCTCTCTCAATAGATGCACTAGAACACCTATTGCTAGTTTAATATTTATTCGCAGTGCAGTTCAACTTGATGCCTCCCTGTCTCCTCCTCCCCCGGCTCTCTCCTTCATTCTGGTCAAGATAAGCCCTAATTGTTGGCGAATATATCCATATCCGCCCAGTTTCCCTCCCCGCCAGCACAGCCTCTACCCTTGGCTTGAAAGTCGGTGGCAAGTAAATGAAAATAGATTCCAAAAATTCCGTTCTTTAAAAAAATGCCGACTGTCGTTCTCCGGATGTTCGATCGCCCGCATAATCGCTTCCCACTTCCGCTCGGAGTCCATCCCGACGCGCCGCCTCGTAAGCGCGGACATAGCAACCGCAAGCTGACGATAGGTCAGCGGGGTGGATAGATGATTACGCTGATTTCCCCCTTCTTCGAGCCCACTGAGCTTTCCCAACACTCCACGATCACCTGCCAGCTTGGAGTAAGACATTCCCCCCCCTGTTTAACTCTTGTTGAACGTTATGAAGCTTAGCGGCTTATCATCTCTCACATTCATTTGATTCAAGATTCCCTCCACTTGCCTGAGAGACCAGCTCCACTTTCTGTAGCGGCTTAATCTCTCTTCCAGCCTCTCTCTGTAACAAGATGGCATGCCATCTGCATGAATATAAATGAATGAATGGCTGAATTCACGAATATTCGTATTGTCAGGATGTTCAATCACCCGCATAATCGCTTCCCACTTGCATTCAGATTCCATTCTTGCACGTACCATGCCCAGCAGCAACAATTCCACGGCAATCGTATAAGACAACTCTTGCTGTTCCAGCAGTAACGCATGTTCCATGTATGCCCGGCAGCCTTCATGGTCGGGACGGGCGAGCACGCCGACCATAACAGGATCGTCGTGTTCGATCGCCCAATCCAGCCAACGTTCATCCCACATGTCGCGACAAGGGGCCTGACTTTGCGCTTCCATCCACCGCCCGTAGTAACGAGAGACGCTCCCGCGATACAGCTCATCTTCCACCTCTGCCAATTGTTCCTGCATCAGCGCTCTCGTCGCTTGCTTGAATCGCTTGAGGAACGACTGGAATTGCTCTACAGCCCCTGTCGTCCGCTTATCGTTCAGAAGGGCGATATAATGCTCGTAAAACTCCTTCTGCGAAAAAATGCTGAAAGCCATAGGGACTGCTTCCAGCATGTAATCGCCATCTAGCGATTCCAGCACAAACATAAGCTCAAGCTCCTTGCGACTGCCCATCAGACGCGAATAGCGGACTGCTTCATCATAAATAAGCTTGTGCCACCCCAGATCTCGAACGAAAGGATGCTCCTCGGCAGCTCGCCTAAAAAAATCATGAAGACGCTCTACGGATCTGTCGCGCATAGCCAACAAAAAACGTTGTAAAAAATATCTGCCTTGAGCTTGCTTCCCTTCATCGTCCAGCCATTCACAGCCTCTATCCAACAGGGCGTGCATATATTGCAAGATCTTCTCGTCCAGCTGAGGATTGCGATGAGAACGGATAACGCTGTCGATCACGTCATTCGCTTTGCTCATATAAGCATTCAGAATATGCTGTACGGCCAATTCCGATTGACATTCCGCCAGCGCTCTGAACGCTTCTTCCTGTATACCGCTATTGCGTGAAGAGGTCTGAGCGATCAGCTCCTGTTGGAATCTCAGCTTGCCGGACATGCTGCGAACGGCAGCTTTTCGCACAGTAGACGATCCCTTCTTGACACATTGCAGAACCAGATCGTCTACCTCTTCGTCGCGGACTGCGGCTATGACCAGAAGCTTATTCGCCTCCAGCTTCTTTCCTTTCATGTGGAATCCATCCTCGACATACGGCAATACAGCTCTGCCGAACGCAGGAAGAATATATTCGGAAGCATATTCCGACACTTTCACGCCTTTATCCTCTAGCAATTCCAGTGCTGGCGAAAGCAGCCGCAAGTCGGGGAACAAGCCGCGTTCATAGGCAAGCTGCAATGCGTCCAAGCGATCCTTCTCTTTGCTGGTCAGAGCGGATAAAGCCATAGCAAGCTGACGATACGTCAGCCGCGTTGGCAACGTCATTGCCTGCACCACCTTATCTCCACCTTCACGTTCTCATCGTCTCTATCACTTCTTCTATTTGATACGCAGCGTTCCACACGAACTTTTCCTGAACGGCAGCAACTCTTGACATATAATGAGCAGGCAGCTTCTTGAAGCAGTCTTCGACCGTATCATCGCTGAATTGATGGATCTGCCAAGAGACGGGCGATTCCAAATACGCAACAATGCCTTCCCATCTTGCTTCCTCGCTCATCCCGGCCCGCTCTGCACCGGCCAGAAGAAGAGGCAACAATTGTTCGGAATGATCCCCTGCTTGCTCCTGCCATTGCAGCTTATCCTTGAAATAATCCCGGCAACGCTGATGGTCAGGCCGTGCCAAGCACGCTGCGAGCAACGTGATATCTTGATCAATCGTCCAGTCCAGCCAGCGCTCGTCCCACAGCGTTCCGAATGGCATATCACGCAACCGTCCAATCTCAAATTCACGATTGGAACGTTCCCATAGCTCGGCATCATGTTGTTGTACTTGCATGCCCAGCACATCGCGAATACCCTCATTCAAATAATTCCTCAGCTCTTGACTGTCCTCACTTCCCAGCCCTGTCCATTCCATCTCAGCTCGCTCTTCATAAAGTTCATAAAAATCATGCTGCGTGTACACACTGGCCGCCGTTCGGAATGCACTCCCCGCTACGAAAGGGCAAATCAGCTCCATTCGGAACAGTAGCTGCAGCGCTGCCTTCGTCGCCATCATCTCCAAGTTTTCCGACGCATAATTGCACAGCTCGCTCAACCAGCCCAAGCGCTCGTAATGCTCGGCATGATCTAACATATCGGAGTAAACGGCATACAGCTCGTCTGCAGGCTTCTGGCGCAGAAGAAAAATATACCGCAGGATGAGAACATATCGCTCCTCCTGCTTCGCATCCGCTTCGGGATAGAGACGCACTTCCCTCAACACCTCGCCTAACGATCGGGCAAGGGCCGAATGAAATAATGAATTGTCGTTTTCATCCATGTATTCGTAATATTCCTCTTTGCCGCTTATTCCCTCCACTGCGCGCTTAATCGCAGCTTCCGATCGACATGAGGTCAGTGCGATTAAGGCAGCCCTGCGCACTTCTTTCTTCTTATCCGTGCTCCATGCCATTAAGCGTTCCACAAGCGAATCCCGTCCTGCCATTCCCTGAATCGCTGCTGCTCTCATCCGTACCGACTCGCTTTCAGCATAATGCAGCAGCAGAGGCTCGACGTCTTTCCCGCCGAGCTTCCCAATCAAGCGTATTCTGCGCATATCCCCCTTCTTCGCTTCCGAGCTCATAGCCGCAATCAGATGCGGTACGGCATCTTGACCATAGGAGGGAATCACAGCAGCTTCAACGAAATACGCGATGTCGTCATTCCCGTCATCCAGCGCATCTATAGCGGGAAGCATTAGCCGGAAATCGCTGAATACTCCCTTCTCGTACGCATCTGCAATGGTGTCGTAACGCCCTCCGCCCTTCGATGTCAACGCCTTCACTACAGGTGCAATTGTCTTATAAGAATATGGTGAAGACCCCGTCCCTCTCCTGCTGTCCATTGTCTCAGTCATTCAGCTCCCCCCATCCATATTATGGCGTAATGGCCTTCTCCTGCACATTGCTCTCCATCAGCTTCAGCATATTGTGCTGTACTCCCCCGTCGTCCGCAACACAGAAGCAAGCAGCCCCGCCAATTCCTGCAGAGACTCCTCTGAAGAGCGATTCGCCATCCCTTCCCGTTCCACCAAGCCCGCTACGCCATCCGCAAGCTTGCCGAATACGGGCGCTGCCTTATCCCGCAATACATTCTCCGTACAATTTCGGAGCCTTGCGTGGCAGACTCTACAATAAGATTCGTCATCTCTTCACCGCCTACCGAAGCGATAACCATCAGCCTGCGGGCGTCTGCACCCTTCCCGGTGGAATCGAACTTGCTTTCTTTATAACCCTGAGCCTTCCACCGCCTGAAGTCGTCAAAGCAGCTATTACTGGAGCAATCTCTCCGTAAGCGTACTGGATGTCCGAACCAATAGAGAGATTCGATATAACTTGCTGTTGCCCGCTATCTTGAAAAATCACAAAAGACTAATCCGCACTACAGACTTGCCGCTGCTCCTTGCTATTCGTTTCCATCGCTTGCAAGATCATTTCTATTTGCTGGTATCCCAGAAACCCATCGAACTCGGGAAGCATATTCTGTAATCTCGGTTTGTACGCGACCGGAAGATCATAGAAATACTCTCTCACCAAATCCTCATCAAATCCGTATCGCCGTTCGTCGTCATCGGCTTCTTCTATCATCCTCATAATCGTATCCCACTTCAGGGCCGGGTCCATTCCCGCTCTTGTCACGCCGTCAAAAAGCCAAAGCAGTGATTGGTGAGAAGGGTCTTCCTCTCTATCCCCTCTTATCTTCTCTTCGATATAACGCTTGCAGCGATCGTGATCCGGATGGGCAAGACAAGAAACTAAAAAATTATCTTCATCGTACTCCAATGCTAAATCCAGCCACCTGATATCCCATATTTCCGCGAAAGGAATGTGCAGCTTCGTATGAATAAGTCGACTTCCTTCTCCGTGCTCCCTCTCATACTGACGGATTCCATCAGACAACATGCCATATATCGTCTCAAATACTTGTTCTACCCGCTCATCCCTTTGCCTAGATGTTAACGATGCCCAATCTATCGTCATTCGTTGCGCATACAGCTCATACAACTCACTAGGCGACAGCCGCTTTGCTGCTGTGCGGAAGGCGTGCTTTATGCATTCACTAGACAATCGTTCACAATGAAAGAGCAGATCCAGCGCTTGCCTGGACCCTATCATTTCTAAGCTTGCAGCCCCATACAGGAGTAATATATCCAGCCAGCCAAGCTTCTTAAAGCGTCGCTCATTAGCCAGTACAAAAGCATAAATCTCGCAAAGCTCAGGAACACACTTCCAATGCAACGCTTGCAAATAAACCTCCAATTGCTGCCTCTGCTCCTCCAACCCCTTCGCATCCCGCTTCTCTTCTAGCACACGCTGCAATAATTGCTGCATGGCAAGAGCGATGGTTCTATGCAAATCAACGTGACCGTATTGACGAATTATTCCTGACAGCTCAGCCCGATCCTTGCCGACAATCCCCTGCATGAACACGCTATTGACATTATCTGAATGAATACCGGTCAACGCTTCATAAGCGGCAAGCCGTATCGGACCGTTCTTGCCAGTCGTCCACTCTACAAGGTTATCCACCACCTCTTCACGGCCAGTCAACGCTCGAATAGCTGCCGCACGCACTTCAACCGATCCATCCTTCGCTGTCTGCAGCATAAATGCTGCAACGTTCTCTATACCAGCAGCTCTAATTAATGCCAGCTTGCGCACACTTGCTTTTTTGCCAAACGGATCAAATGTAGACAGAAGATAAGGCAGCGCATTCTCACCATACGACGGCACAATAGAACGAGCTGCCAAGTCTGAAATGTCAGGGTGAGAATCGCCAATCGCATCAACGGCCAGCATCATTAGACGAAAATCTTGAAACTTGCCTGAAGAGTATGCTTCATGAACAATCTCATATCGTCCGCCGCCCCTTGTGCTTAGCGCTTGAATAACAGGATAGAGTTCTTGAAAGGAGAGCGAATTGGACAAGCTAACTTCATCTCTTGTCTGTGAAGAGGGCTGATTGCAATAGGATAATAGCGGCTGCAATTCGCCCTCGAGATCAGTCTTCTCTGCTGTACGAAGCACAGACGACAGCAACATCGCCAGCTCCTGCAGCTTCTCAGCAGGCGAGCTCTCCTGTTGAGCCGAAGGTATGATGAGAGCCTCCATACGATCCGCCAATCGGTTGAACACGGCTGCTTTCTCGCCAAGCTGCCGGAATGAAGGCTCCATATGCTTTAGACGCAAGTCGCCAATCGCTAGGTCACTCCCCGCTTTATACAGTCGCTTCACTTCTTGATGAAGCTCCCTCAACAGCTCTGTACTCACCTCACAACACCTCTTTCAATGCTTCACCCCAATATATCTCGATCTCTTCTCCTCACACGATGAACGACTACATGACTGCATTTGTCTGCAAGGCAGACTGACTATTTTTCTCCATAGCTTCTATAATCTCTTCCAGTTGCGTTTTCCCATAATACTTGAATTTCGGCAGCATCGCTTCTATTCTCGGCTTGTACGACATCGGCAAATGATAAAAATGATCTTCCACCAAACCATCATCAAAGCCGTAATCCCGCGCTGATCGTCCGGCCCCTTCAATCATCTCCATAATCGTATCCCATTTCAGCTGCAGATCCATCCCTGCTCTGTTCATGCCATCGAATAAGTATTCAAGCGTTAAATGGGAATACTCGCCCTTCTCGTAGGATTTGGACTTCACCATCTCGCTTATATATTCTTGGCACCGTTCATGACCCGGCCTGGCCAAGCATGACATAATGTAGTCGTACTTATCGTAATCGATAGCCAGATCAAGCCATCGTTCATCCCAATGCTTCGCCATATTCACTTGAAATTTGACCGAGCTGAAGTCGTGACGATCTTCATTCTCCTCATCAAAGGCAATATCGCTGTCATTCACCTGTGGCAAGACGCCTTCACGACCATTTTGATAAGCCTTGAACATTTCCGAAATGACACCGCTCATCGCCTCGAACACTTTCTCTACTCGTTCTTTCTTGCGTGCCGGCTTCAACGATTCCCACTCCTGCGTAATCCGATTCGCATAGTGTTCATACAACGCATCAGGCGGCAGTAACCGCACAGCTGTTTGGAATGCGTAAGGAATGCTTGGATGGAATAACTCCTCTATTCGAAACAACAGCTCCAGCGCCCGATTGGAACGTAATGCTGCCAAATTGCGGGAAGCGTAGTCCAACAATTTGTCCAACCATTTCAATCGTTTGAACAAGTCCGCATGCTGGAGCACATCGTCGTACACATCGCAAAGCTCTGGAATAGGTTTCTTCCACAACGCTTCCAAATAGCTGTCCAAAGCATACTTCTGTTCCGTCAGCCACTGCGTATCCTTCTTACGCTCCGGCACTTGCTGCAGCAATTGCTGCAAGGCGAGTATAATTCTGTTATCCAGTTCAGCATTCCGGCATCTCTTCATGATTGTCGCAATGTCATAGTGATCCTTGCCTACGATGCCTTCCATCAGCAAATCCAGCGCACTGTCCGACTGACTTCCTGCAAGTGCTTCATAAGCAGCCATGCGTATCGGCTTCAGCTTGTCAGTCGTCCACTCGACTAGCCTGTCCATGTACATGTCACGTCCAGCCATCGCTCGAATCGCTTCTACTCGCACGTCATTCGATCCGTTGTCTGCTGTCTGGAGCAGCAGCTCATTCACCTTGTCGCCGCCTGCCGCGGCAATCGCCCGTATCTTGCGGGCATCAGCCCGCTTGCCAAGCGGATTGAAGGATGGCAGCAGAAGCGGAAGCACTCGTTCACCATAGGAGGGGACAATATGCTCTGCCGCTAGATTGGCTATGTCGTGAAAGGAATCGTCCATTGCGCGAACAGCAGATTCCAAAAGACGAATGTCCTGAAATAATCCTGCATCGTAGGCTTGCTTTACAACGTCATACCTTCCGCCTCCAGAAGTGCTCAACGCTGTCATGACGGGAGCTAGCTCTCGATAAGAATACAGACCTGCAGACGGCTGGTTCCGCTTCGAGCTGGCTGATGCATCGGTTTGCTCCGGCGCGTCTTCACTTCCTGCTATTGCAGCTGTAATTGGTTGCTCCGCACTGCCTATCGTGTTCTGCTCTGTCGTCGACACTGCACAGTCAAATGCATCCGACTGCGTCAATGGTTTCAGTACGCCTGTCGGTGTGGCTGTTCCCATCGTGCGCAGCACAGATGTCAGCAGCAGCGCCAGCTCCTGCTGCTTCTCTGCCGCAGATTTCGTCCCCTTGGCATCAGGCTGCGTCAGCCCTTCAACACTGTCAGCCAATCTTCCGAATACAGCCGACTTCCCGCCAAGCTTACGCAATTCCGGCAATTGCCGCTTCAATCGCAAGTCACCGCTCGCGAGCTCGCTTCCCGCAATATATAACCGCTTCACCTCTTGATGCAATTGTTGCAATATGGCTGTGCTCATCTTTCATTCCTCCCCTTCAAGCAATTCTTCCTCTTAACCAAACGTTTCTTTCAATGTCGGATTTGCGATGCCCTTCATAATCGTTACCCCTGCCTGCAAGCCTATAGCTTGACGACGTTCCCAGAACAATGCAAAGAAGGAGAGACCATTCCTGTAGTCTCTCCTCCGAAGTCTGTCTGTTCACGCCTTGCAGCACTCCCAATAAGCCGGTACTCATACATAATCTCCTCCCACTTCTGGAGCGGCTAGATTATTGAATCCGCTTATGTCTATTCCTTGATGTTGTCGCTCATGGATTCTAGCAGTTCTTTCAATTGTTCTTTCGAATAACGGCTATGCATCGGCACAACGGCCTCAATTCTTGACTTGTACTTGGCAGGCAATTGTTCAAAATACTCAGCAATCAAGACGCGATCGAAATAGTAATTTTTAAAACGGATAGGATTTTCGATATAGCAGACAAGCGCTTCCCACTTTATTTCCGGGTCCATCTGCGCCCGGTCAAAGGCTCTCAGCAATAGAAGTATTCTCTCATCGCCATCTCTATGCTTCTCTTTCAATTGCAGTTGCTCCGTTATATAAGCCTTGCAGCCTTCATGATCCGGACGGGCCAGCATCGCGAGAAGCTCCAGGGCATTCCACTCCATGGCACAGTCCAGCCAGCGCCCATCCCACAGTTCATGAACAGGCATCTTAAACCGAGCTTGCTTGTATGATACTCTTGTGACCTGCCCTAAGCTTGCCTCATAGCTTCTAGCCTGTTCCCAGAACAGCTCTTCCATTGCTGATTCAACCAGCTTGATCCGCGCCTCGAATTCATTCTTTTTCTCCTCGCGCCAAGCGCCTGCGATGAAGCCATAATAACGTTCATACAGTGCTTGCGGCTCCAACAGTCGGGCAGCGGTCCGGAAAGCATAAGGAATGTATTTGGGGGCTTGTTTCTCAATGGCGAACAATAACCCAAGCTCCCTCGTCGTCCCCATATTTTCCAAATATTCAACAGCCTGATCATAGATGAGAATCAACCAGTCGATATCGGCATAGAACTGGGCATGTTGTGCGACATACAGGTACGTATCATACAGTTGCTCTAGCCGCTTGCTCCTCAACACCTCAAAGTAATTCTCTGCTTCCTCTCTTAAGCGAGCCAGCTTCTTCTCGTCGCCGACCGCTTCATGAGCGGATTTCATGACGGCATCCAACGCATGTACGATCAGGGTATCCAGTTCCCTATTCTCGCTATAGTAAGCCGCATCCCTTACAAGCTCGCCGTCCTTCCCTTTGAAGCTTTCCATCATATGCGCCAGCGCCGCTTCTGACTTGCAATGGGCCAACGCTCCATAAGCGGACTCTCGTACAGCTTTCTTCTTATCGGAAGTCCACGCAATCAAGCGATCAACATACTCCTCGCGGCCTGCCAGATGTTCGATAGCGACGGCACGCACTTCACTTGAACCTGTCTCCGCCCATTCCAGGAGCTGCCCGATGACCTCTTCCCCGCCTACTTCTGCGATGACATGCAATCTGCGGCAATCCGCGCTCTTGCCGTTCGGATCAAATACTTCCAGCATGTACGGCAAGATTTGCCGCCCGTAAGCTGGCAATATATGTTTTGCTGTATATTCTGATATATCGGAATAGGAATCGTCGAGCGCGCCTACAGCAAGCTGCATCAGACGCAGATCGTTAAACACACCGTTCTTGAATGCATCTGTAATCACTTCATAACGTCCGCCGCCAGATGTCGAAAGAGCTTCAACAACAGGAGCCAGCTTGCGATACGTTGAAATAGTCTTGAGTTGATTCGACTGATGGGCTATCGATTGCAGCGTGCCGGATTCCGCTGATGCGCCAAGCGTGCGCAAGACAGACGCCAGCAAAGTAGACACTTCCTGAAGACGTTCTCCCGAAGAAGATGCAGTCCCATCTGACGGCTCGATCAAAGCGGCGATGCCTTGTCCAAGCTTAGAGAATACAGGCGCGCGTTGGCCCAGCTGTTGGAACTGCGGCAACAGTCGCTTTAACCGCATATCCCCCGTTGCCAACTCACTGCCTGCAATGTACACTCGTCTTAATTCCTTATGCAGCTCTTGAAGCAATGCAGTACTCATGATGTATGTAACTCCCTTCCCGTTGTAAAGCCTAATACATTAGACGTGTAATTTCGGCATCCTTCATAACAGAGAGCGGTTGTGCCACCAGGCGGCCGGTATCCATCTGATGCTGGAACATAACGAGCATCGTACATCTTTGCAGACGTTCCCCTGGCAAGAAAGGCAGCAACTCAACCGTAGAGTGGCCGAAAGGCAGCGTATTTTCCAATACCAAGTGCGTGCCTGACTCATCTGTAATGACATATTGTCCCCGCTCATCTTGACTAACGCCGGCAACATGCAGCAGCATAACTGGCTGATGATCGCCCAGCGGGTTTTTGAGTTGGTTTTTCACTTTCTTCACGGCATCTGCAAAAGACCGTTGCGCCACCGTATGAACAGGCGTCCAATCTTCCGGCGTTACCGGGCGTGACGTCATCTCTTCCCAGCGCACCCGGCGGTTCATATCTCCCGGATAACGGTATAATGTCTTCACTTGCGCTACATCGAAGAAGCTGTCCTCTTCTTTTATATACTTGGAAGCTTTGTAGGGACGATATTGTGCTGTCCGGTGCACTTCGCTGCTCCCCTTCTCCAGCCAATAACCATAGTCGACGAACTCGCCGCGCGCCTTGTCGTCGTAGCTGAGGAACGCAAGCTGAATAAGCTCCGCATCTTCTGTCGCCAATCCGAATTGCTTCAGTTCCGTCAATTGCCAAGCGTGACCGAGCCATTCCTCGATGGTCGACTCATGATCCAGCGCCAGCTCCGGATCTTCCAGCTTCGCTTCCAGATGGGCGCGTCCCTTCTTGATGAAAGCATGAATAAGCGTCAACTGCTCCATGGCATCACTATAAGCTTTCTCCTGATCATCCTTGTTCGACAAATAATGAGCCAGCCTGCGAAGCTCAATCTGTGCTCCTGACAAGTAATGATTGCCCATTACCTTCACTTGATCTTGAATCGCTTTAATCCCCTTCTTGTCGATGGTGCCAAGACCGTCGCGCACGATGCCAAGCGTGAATTTCTCCAGCAATGCAAGCCCCTCTAGCTGTGCTGCAACCTTCTTTTTCAGGGCTGATTTATTCACCTTCTTCGGCTTGTCGGTGACCTCATCGGCTGCTCGCTTCGCCTTATTCTCTTCCCGTTTCTCCACCTTCTCGCGCTTCGCGGCTACATCTTCCGGGATGTCGGCCGTCTCGAAAGGACCGCTCTGGATATAAGCATACAGCAGTCCAAGCGAATGCTTGCATGGCAGTTGGCGGCTCGGACAAGAGCAGCGCAATACCGGCTGCGCCGGATTAATGAAATCGGCCGAGCAGGCGTAATTCGACTTGCCGCTGCCGGAGCACTCTCCGAATATGAGCGTATGGTCTGCGGACTGCTTGAGCTGTACGAATGCCTTCTTCTTGGACAAGCCCTGCGCATTTTTGATGGCTGAGCTGTTCGGAGCCAGCGCATCCACGTAAGCCTCCGTTATTTCGATCACATGATTACCTCCGCTCTCATTGTTTTTTTGATTCAACACGATATATACGACAGAAAGGAACGTACGTTTCCTTTTTTTATTATCGGATGAGGAAGTCCGCTATTGAAGCTATGGCGACATTTTCTCACAAATTTGTCACCTGAGGAAACGTCCATTGAGTAAATTCGCTGTTCTTCGCTATTTTTCCTGCTTATCCCATATATATCGCTTCACAATTATTCCCTAATTGCAACTGAGGTCACATCGCCTGCAACACGCCACTTGCCCCATTTCCTTCCTCTAACCGAGGTCACATCACCTGCAACACGCCACTTGCCCATCGTCCACTCCCCAAGCGAAGTTTTTCGATAATGACGAAGAGGCCAACCCCCGTTATCGGGAGTCGGCACATTTATGCGCAATATAAAGTTTCTGAAAATGATGCATTGCAATCATTCGCCAACAGTAATTCCCGCTACGTGCGAAAATAAGCGGCTTTCTGCAGCAGGTCGGTAGACTTCACCCGAAGCTCGTCGGTAGAAGCGGCAATCTCCTCCATGACAGCGGCCTGCTGCTGGGAGGCAGCGAAGATATGCTGGGCACCGCCGCGAATATGATCCGCCGCACCGGCTACCTTGCCGGTCTCTTCGCGGGAGGACTCCACTTGCTTCGTCTGATCCGCAAGCCCGGCGGCCATCATCTCCACCGCTCTGGCCACAAGCTCCGCTTCCCGCTTCACTTCCATGAAAGCGGCGGCGAACTGCTCGCCTTGCTTCGCTTCCTTGTGCGATACCTCATATTGCTTCTCGATATAGCCGACCGCATTGCCGACGCCTGTCTCCACCTGCTCCACCAGCTGGCGGATCTCGTCCACAGCTTTGCCGCTGCGGTCAGCCAGCGTCTTCACCTCGTGCGCGACGACGACGAAGCCCCTTCCCTCCTCGCCTGCGCGGGCCGCTTCGATGGCGGCGTTCAGCGCCAGCAGATGCGTCTGATCGGCGATTTCACCGACAACTTCGGAGATGCTGCCGATCTGCTCCGCGAGCAAGCTCATCTTCTTCACCACGTCCATGGCGCTCTTGTTCAGCTCTTCCAGATGGTGCATGCCGTCTACAAGCGAGCGGAACACTTCGCCGCTCTGATCGGCCGTTGTATTCATATGTATGGATCTCTGCTTTGTCTGCAGCGCTTCCTCTTGCATATCCAGCGAGGACTGATAGAGCGCATCGGCCGATTCGTTCAGCCTTCCCGCAGCTTCAGCCTGCTCTCCGGTTCCTGTCGTAATCTTCTCCGATTCGTTCGCAAGGCCTTCCAGTTGGATAGCGGATTGCGTAATTGCGCCTTGCAGCTCCTGGATGTGGCGGTCCGTCAGCATCGAATTCTCCTTAATCCCCTTCACGATCGTACTGAACTGACCCATCATGGATTGCAGCGACTCGATCAGCTGTCCCATCTCATCCTTCGACTTCACCGGAATGTTCACGGCGTTCAGATTGCCCGTTGCCGCTTCCTGCACGGCCGCAGTAACAGCTTGCAGCGGCTTCAGCAGCAGCTTCGCCGCGATATAGCCGAACAAGCCCGTCCAGAATATGCCCATCGCCAATGTGCCGACGATAAAGACCATATCCGGAATTTCAGGAAATATATCCACTAACACGAGTAGAAAGAAGGCGCTTGTGCTATACGTCACGATGGAACATGCCGTAATGCCCAGCACCATCTTGCCTACAATACCGAACCGCAGCTTCATAACCGGAATCCTCCCGACAAAGGTGTTATGATTCACTTCATCTTACTCTATCATCCTAGCACCCACTGTGATTTTTGTCACTCTTTGCTAGATTATGTCGGAAAGATTCGCTGATTAAGGCCATGTGATCGAAATCACTCTGTCATCCCCGGGAGCGGGGAAACCTCGCCCGTCCTTGTTGTTCGTTATGAAGTATAGCCGCCCATCCTTCAGCCTCACATCGCGAATACGCCCTACGCCCTCATGCAGCTTCTCCATCGTATCGGTGTCCGGCGAATAACGATAGATGGCTTCACCGCGCAAGCCGGCGATCAGCAGGCTTCCTTCCGCGTCGATCAGCATGCCCGAAGGCGCGATCGTCCCTGTCCCCGTGTGATGCACGGGGGAAATCATCCCTTCTTGCGACCGATCTCCCATGAGCAGCGGCCAGCCGTAGTTGCCTCCAGCAACAATGAGATTGATCTCATCATGTCCGCCCACGCTCCCGGACGGGCCATGCTCCGTACTGTACATGACGCCGTCCGCCGTCCACGCCATGCCTTGCGGATTACGGTGCCCATAGGTGTACACATAGGAACCCGCTATCGGATTGTCTTCCGGAATGCCGCCGTCCGGAAGCATGCGCAATATCTTGCCCGCCAGACTGGACTTGTCCTGCGCCAGCGACTTCTCCGCCGCATCCCCGGTCGTGGCGTACAGCATGCCGTCCGGTCCGAAGGCTAGTCTCCCGCCGTTGTGGTACAGGCTGCCCGGTATGTCCTCCAGCAGCGCCCGCATCTCCTGCCATCCCCCTTCTTCATGCAGAAGGAGCACGATACGGTTCTTCGTCTGCCCTTGCTCCCGATACGTATGATACGCATAGGCTTGACGGGATTCTGCGAAGTCCGGCGCAAGCAGGAAGCCCAGCAAACCGCCTTCTCCGTCATGGTGAACCGGCTTGGCGAGATGCAGCTCCTCCCGGACCAGCGTCCCGTTGCGAACCGTTGCCACGCGTCCTTCCCGTTCGCTCATATAGATATCGTCGCCGTGGAAATCGATCGACCATGGTATCATCAGTCCTTCCGCTTCGATCCGGTAAGGCTCGTCCGTCGCTTCGCTTCCTTCGTCTTCCGGCGCTCGCTCCTCCTCCACATTCTCTGCCGACTTCCCGCCTTCACCTGCCGAGGCGGACGACTGAGGCCTGACGCCCTCCGCCGAGTCGTCGCTCTCCCCTCCGTGATCCCGGCAGCCTGCCGCCAGCACGGCTATGGCGACGACAAGCATAACTATGCCCGAAAACAGAGCCAGCCGCTTGTACCTGCTGCTTGCCACTTCGATCTCCCCCATTCCGTATGTACATGCACCCTTCCATGCAAAAAAGAGACAGCCCTGCCTTCACCGCAGCCAGCTGTCTCCTTCCGCTATCCTGATGATGTCTCCGCGTCCTTCAACGCTCCTAGCAGCTCGTCGTGTATACGGCCATTGCTAGCCGCTACATTCCGCACCGCCAGGTTATACGGCTCGCCGTTCAAATCCGTCACCATCCCGCCGGATTCCTGGATGAGCAGTACGCCTGCAGCCATATCCCAGCTGTTCAGGCCGATCTCCCAGAATCCGCTAAGCCGCCCGGCGGCCACATACGCCATATGCAGCGCTGCGGAGCCCGCGATACGCAAGTTGCGAACCTTGGGAGCAAGCTCATTGATCCCTCGCAAATTAAGCGGCAGCGCAGCTTGCTGCTCCGGTGGCAATCCCGTCGCAATCAGGCTCTCCCGCAGCCTCTCCTCATCAGCAACGCCCATCTTGCGGCCGTGTACATAAGCTCCCTTGCCCTTCTCTGCGACGAACAGTTCATTGCGCATAGGATCGTATACAACGCCTACGATCAATTCGCCGCGATGGGCAAGCGCAATGGAGATGCAGAAGAACGGGAAGCCGTGCACGAAGTTGGTCGTGCCGTCGATGGGATCGACGATCCATAAATATTCGGCGTCGCGGGCTTCCTCCAGCGCCTTCGCCGACGCCTCCGGTCCCGGCTCCACTCCTTCTTCACCCAGGAAGGAATGGTGAGGGAAGTGGGTCGCAATAAGATTGCGAATGAGCCGTTCCGAGCCCTTGTCCACTTCTGTTACGAGATCCTGCGAGGAGTATTTCGACTGTAATTGATTATAGTTGCCAAGCTTGGTCTTAATCCATTCTCCTGCCTTGGAGGCACAGTTAATAGCGACAGCGGTGAAGCTCTTGCCGCCTACCACGGAGGCATTACGCTCTTCGTTCACGCTCTATCACTCTTCTTTCTATCCTTGATTGAAATCGATTTAGTATATACGTATTAGGACGCCTTGCGTTTCGCAAAAGTTGTTACGTTGCACCATTCCACAGCATCCGTCCCCTTAGAGGGCGCCTATACCGTCCACGATAAGCTGAACCGATAACAGAAGCAGCGTTGCGCGGAGCAGCCAGAGCAGCCCTTTCCCGCTCATCTTCATGGCGATCGCCGCCCCCAGCTTGCCGCCGATCCATGCACCTGGCACTAGCGCCGCCGCCATCAGCCAATTGATCTCGCCCAACGCGATATGCATGCCGCTGCCGAGAATGGACGACAGGAAGATGACGAACATCGAAGTCGCCGTCGCGACATGGGGAGGAAAGGCGAACAACAGCACCATCATCGGCACGAACAAGGAGCCGCCGCCGATTCCGAACAGACCGGAGATGAGTCCGACGCCAAAGCCGATAACGAGCATTGGAACCATGCCGTAGCTGTACGTATATTCCTGCCCCTTCGCATCGGCGAGCGTACGCTTGCGCGACCACTCCTTCGCAAACGGTTTCATATAATCACGGGCAATCAGGAGGCCAGCCATGAACAGCATAAAGATGCCGAACGTCAGCTGGAAGCTGCCAGCCTTCATATGCCCTGTCATCGCCGAGCCAAGCAACGCGCCGGGGCCGCTCGTCACGAACAGCAGCCATGCACTGCGGAAGTCGACCAGCCCGCGCTTGGCGTATGTCATGGAAGAGGACAATGCCGTCACGACAAGCACGGTCAGCGAGATGCCGACGGCCGTCCCGTGATCGACAGGTTGTCCAATCAATGAAGGCGCTATAAACAGCAAAGCCGGCACGATAATAATGCCGCCGCCAAGACCGACGATGCTGCCGAACATCGCAGCCGCAATTCCCAACAGTACAAGAAATACCCATTCCACTTTCACCGTCACCTACTTCAATTGTGTCTTGGTCTCATGGGAGCGTCAGTACGGTTCGATCTCCACACTGGCGCCATCCAGCACCTTGACTCCTTGTCCGTTCATCTCCAATGCCTTGAAGTCCTCCATCAGTTGCAGCAATGCGGCATCCTTCCGCTTCGCTTCCAGCATGCAGTCGAGCCGCTCGGTCGAGCCGGCCACCTTCCGAAGAAAGTGAAGCAGCGGTTCCGCTTGAACATTGTCCGCATGCCCCCGCGGATCCGTCACGCTCTTGGGGCTGGAAGCATGGATTTTGGCCGGCAGCTCGCTCTCAGCTTCCATACCGAGCCTTCTTCGCTCAAGCTCCCAGGTGCGCTGGATGCGCGGCCATAAGGCTTCCGTCAGCTCGTCCTCGCTTGTATCGCCGGGATTGACCGCATGATGATGAATATCCAGCACCATCGGCACACCGACGGCCTCCGCTGCCGCAAGCGTCTCTTTCACCTGGAAGGTCTTGTCGTCGTTCTCCAGCGTGACGCGATGCTTGTATCTGGGGTCCAATGCGCCGAATTGCTCGATGAACCGCATACCGGACACCACCTTGTCTCCGTATGCGCCGCCCATATGAATATTGCACTTGCAAGCTTCGTCCGTTCCCATCGCTTCCAGCATGCGCACATGATGAATCAGATCATGCTCCGACTTGCGCAGCACCTCCGGTCTGGGCGTGCTGAATACGCAGAAGTGGTCGGGATGGAAGGACAAGCGTATGCCTGTCTTGCGCGCATAGTCGCCGATCTTCCGGAAGGAAGGCTTCAGTAAGGCATATGGGTTCCACCCCTCCAGCGCGTCGTGCGTCGCCAGCGGAATGAGCTTGGAGGAGAGCCGGTACATCGCAATGTCGTACGCATGACTGTGCTTCAGAATACGAAGCGTGTTATGCAGATTTTCCTCCGCGATCTGCTCCAGTCTTCGAATGCCCGCTTCGCGATCCGCCAGCTTCGACAGCGTGGCGTAGGTCATCGTGCGCGATGGCGATGCGTTCTCAACCATAAGGCTCATCGCGACGAAGCCGAGGCGGACGATCATTGTTGCTCACGCTCTCCGAAGAACATTTCATGGGCTAGCGCCGTCTGCACTCTGGATTCTTCCTCGGTCAGCTTTCTTACCAATTCCATTTCCACTCCCGTCACTTCTTCCCCTTGAAAATTGATTTCCGCAACGGATGCCATAATGCGTACAATCGCAATCGCCTCATTGCTTGGATTGTAGGCGATCACCTTCTGGCCGGTGGGGTAGACGCGGAATCCGCTCTTTACCATTTTGCCCTTCCCGTATTCCAGT
The DNA here is from genome assembly GCF_025567625.1 of Paenibacillus sp. J5C2022. Lineage (GTDB taxonomy): Bacteria > Bacillota > Bacilli > Paenibacillales > Paenibacillaceae > Pristimantibacillus. The sequence goes on from NZ_JAOQJC010000038.1 coordinate 72,020, forward strand.
AATTCATACAGCTCCTGCTCCGACTTGAACTTGCACACGGAATTGAACTCTGTCTCAAATCCCATCTTCATTCCCCCGCTTCCTAAAAAATGGTATATGGTGATGTTTGCGTTGCTACAGCGATTCGTCCGAATACTGAATGAGTTCCTTCTCGCGGTGACGCTCCAATGCCAGCCCGATCAGCTTGGCCAGAAGCTCCTTGTAAGGAAGCCCGCTCTCCTTCCACATGAGAGGGTACATGCTGAACGGAGTGAAGCCCGGCAGCGTGTTCAGCTCGTTGATCAGCAGTGCCTGATCCTCCTTGCGCAAGAAGAAGTCGACGCGAGCCAATCCGGTACCGTCCACCGCCCGGAATGCGCGAACCGCCATGTCCCTTACGGCTTCCGTCTTCTCCTGCGGCAGCTCCGCAGGGATAATCATTGCGGATTTGCCGTCGATATATTTCGCTTTATAATCGTAGAATTCATTGGACGAAGCAATCTCGCCGGGTACCGAGGCTTCCGGCTCGTCATTGCCCAGCACGGCAACTTCAATCTCGCGCGCATCCACGAATTCCTCCACGATCACCTTGCGGTCGAAGCGGAGTGCATACTGTACCGCTTGCTCCAGCTCTTCCCGATTTCTCGCTTTGGAGACGCCGACGCTGGAACCCAGATTGGCCGGCTTGACGAAGCACGGATAACCGAGCGCCACTTCGCATTCCGCGATATGGAAGGCGGGGTCATTCTGCCACTGCGACCGCGTAAAGTAGCGGAAGGCGCATTGCGGCAGTCCTTCATGCTGGAGCACCTTCTTCATCATCACTTTATCCATGCCTACTGCAGACGCCAGCACGCCCGCGCCGACATAAGGGATATTCGCCATCTCGAACAGTCCTTGAATCGTGCCGTCCTCCCCATACGTGCCGTGAAGCAGCGGGAACATGACATCGATCGGCGCTTCATGTCCGGCATTCGCTTGCATCACTTCGTTATGGCTGCGAATGCTTGCCTCGGGCGCCTTCCCGCCTCTGTCCAGCATACTGAACAACGGCGCCAGACTGCTGGAGGAAGACGATGCGCTGCCTTGACGCAGCGTTTCCACGCTTTCTGGCGGCGCGTTCAGCGCAGCGCCGGCTTTCCATTCGCCTTGCTGGGTAATGTAGAACGGTTTTATCTCATATTGCGCGTAATCGAATTCCTTCATGACGGCCAGCGCAGTTAGCAGCGATACTTCATGCTCCCCCGACTTGCCCCCGTATACAATGCCTACTCTTATCTTGTTCCCCATGTCCACAATCCTCCGGTATGAATAAATAACTGAATAGGAATGCACTACAACAGATCCGGTATATGAAAAAAGCGATATCTCGTTCCTTCCGTCCAGGCATAGGAATCCTTATAATCCCAATAACGGTGGCGGCTTGCTACTGTATTGGCATTGACAAGCGGCTCTCCCGCGGCGTCAAAGGCCGTCACGATCGTGCTGTGCTGGAATCGGTTGTCCCCGTTCCAGTCGTACACGATAACATCTCCGAGCTGCAGCTCCCTTGCCGACTCCGTTTCGATGGCGCGAAGCCCAGTCTTGCGCGGAGCGGCCAAGTAATTCGTCAAGGCATGCGAGACGGCCCAGCTGTAGCTCCACCATTCGCCGCCTTTCATTCTTCCCTTGTACCACCAGCCGCTTTCCCTTCTACCAGTATAGTTCATAGGAGCATTGCCTGCAAAGATGCACTGGGACACATAATTCGTGCAGTTCACCTCGAACAGTTCGAATGCGGGATTCCCTTCATTCCACCATCTGTCCGCATAGGCCGCGGCCAAATCTCTCCTGTAACGAATTCCATTATGTCTGTTTTTGAATTGGGGCAACAGGTCATAATTGAGATAGGGTAAGGATGGGGTCAGAATAAGGGCGTCGTTGGCGGACGCTTCCGATTCCGCCAGCCATTGATGAGCCGCGCTGCCGTATCGCGACCGCCGCTCCGCCAGCTGCGGCTCAATCTGCCTGACGATCCAGCTGCCTTCGGTCTGGTACAGCCACAGTCGCTCCAGTTCATGGCGTTCTTCCATATAATAACGTCCGGAATGCTCCATTCTCCGCTTCACATGCAATCGCAGCTGAACGGATACTTCGCTCCCGGACTCATTCACGCGCAGCAGCTGCGCCTTCGTCTGACTGCCTGCCGGCAGCACGCCGCGCAGCAGATCGCGCTCGCGCAGACGGGCCATCTTCGAGGATAGTCGCGCCTCATGGATATCGTCCTCTATATAGTCGGACAACGCGCGGGCATGCTGCTCCGTCTCCGCCTGGTTGTACAAGCTGACATAACGGTCGATCGCGGCTCTCCAGCTTTGCTCCCTGGTCTGATGTCCGCCGCTGTAAGCGGAAGATTCCAGCAATGCGCTAAGCTTCACCTTCTTCCGCTCCAGTTGCTTGACGGGCTCTATGCCGCCGCTCGCGTCATGAATGGCGGCCTGCCCTGATCGGCGCGTCTGCGCCGCGGAAGCCGTTCTCTTCTCCGAAGCAGCCGGCTTGCCTGTACGATGCTGCCGATTTCTTTGCGGGCCCCGCCCGCCTGACTTTGCCATGCGCGATCCCCTCCGCTCCAGACTTGTAGCTGACATGGAAATACTGGTTCATTATATGACGTTGGAACCATTTTCATGAGATGTTCGTGAATGGGGACAGTATATAGATAGTCACCGGGAAACTTATCGGATCTGCCGTGGAATTGGAAGCGTTGGAAATAGGCAGAATGGACTTTACGACGAAGCCCTTTTAAAGCTATACTAGAGGCATAAGGTTTTTGAAATTGAGTTTCATCTGATGAAACAAATGAAACCGACTCCCATTATTTCAGCAAAGGAGAATAGCGATGACTAAACAAAATCAGTTTTCCGTTCGCACGACTCTCCAATCAGGCGGCAAAGATTATAATTATTACCGTCTGAACGGGTTGCAAGAGCAAGGCCTGGGCGATGTGTCCAAGCTGCCTTTCTCCATTAAAGTGCTGCTGGAGGCAGCCGTTCGGCAATTCGACGGACGCGCCATCACTCCTGAGCACGTCAAGCAGCTTGCCAGCTGGGCAAGCGGCCGCGAAGACAAGGAAATTCCTTTCATCCCGGCTCGTATCGTATTGCAGGACTTCACTGGCGTGCCTGTAGTCGTGGATCTTGCGGCTATGCGCGATACCGTGAAGAAGGCAGGCGGAGATCCCAAGAAGATCAATCCGCTCGTACCTGTCGATCTCGTTATCGACCACTCCGTTATGGTTGACACATTCGGCAGCCCAGATGCTCTGGAGTATAACACAAAGGTAGAATTCGAGCGCAATGAGGAGCGCTACCGCTTCCTTCGCTGGGCGCAGACGGCGTTCGACAACTTCCGCGCGGTTCCGCCGGGAACAGGTATCGTTCACCAAGTGAATCTGGAGTACCTTGCATCTGTTGCAGCTACGAAGACAACGGACGGCGAGACAGTTGTCTATCCGGATTCCCTGGTCGGCACAGACTCCCATACGACGATGATCAACGGTCTTGGCGTTGTCGGCTGGGGCGTAGGCGGCATCGAGGCGGAAGCCGGCATGCTGGGCCAACCGCTGTACTTCGTTATGCCTGAAGTTATCGGCTTCAAGCTGACAGGCAGCCTGGCGGAAGGCGCGACGGCAACCGACCTTGCGCTGACCGTTGTTCAGATGCTTCGCAAGAAAGGCGTTGTCGGCAAGTTCGTCGAATTCTTCGGCCCTGGCCTGTCCAACATCAGCCTGGCTGACCGTGCGACTGTCGCGAACATGGCTCCGGAATACGGCGCAACCGTCGGCTTCTTCCCTGTCGACAGCGAGACGCTGGACTTCATGCGCCAGACTGGCCGCAGCGAAGAGCAAGTAGAACTCGTAGAAGCTTACTACAAGGCGCAAGACATGTTCCGTACGGATGAGACGCCTGACCCGGTATTCACGGACGTCATCGAGCTCGATCTGGCCACTATCGTGCCTTCTCTGGCCGGTCCGAAGCGTCCGCAGGACCGCATCGAGCTGACAGACATGAAGGAAGCGTTCAACAGCATCATCCGCACGCCGATCGACAAGGGCGGATATGGCTTGAACGAAGAGAAGATCGAACAGATTATCCCTGTTAAGCATAAGAGCGGCGAAGAGTCCAAGATGGGTACAGGCGCAGTCGTCATCGCGGCGATTACGAGCTGTACGAACACATCCAACCCGAGCGTTATGCTGGGTGCAGGCCTTGTCGCGAAGAAAGCAGTCGAGCGCGGCCTGACGAAGCCGGCTTACGTGAAAAGCTCGCTGACGCCTGGTTCCCTGGTCGTTACCGACTATCTGGTGAAAGCTGGACTGCTGGAGTCGCTTGAAGCGCTGGGCTTCCACGTGGCAGGCTACGGCTGTGCGACATGCATCGGCAACTCCGGTCCGCTTCCTGACGAAGTCAGCGCGGCAATCGCCGACAACGATATGACAGTAGCCGCTGTATTGTCCGGCAACCGCAACTTCGAAGGCCGCGTACATGCGCAGGTGAAAGCGAACTATCTGGCTTCTCCGCCGCTTGTCGTCGCTTACGCTCTGGCCGGCACTGTGAACATCGATCTGGCGAACGAGCCGCTCGCTTACGACAAAGACGGACAGCCGGTCTATCTGAAGGATATCTGGCCAACGAACGCCGAGATTAAAGAAGCGGTGGCAACTGCTCTTAACCCGGATATGTTCCGCGCGAAGTACGAGAATGTGTTCACGCAGAACGAGCGCTGGAACGCGATCGACGTACCGGAAGGCGAGAGCTACGAGTGGGATGAGAAGTCCACTTATATTCAGAACCCGCCGTTCTTCGAGAACCTGGGCTCCGAGCTGGCTGACATCTCCGACATCCATTCGGCGAATGTGCTGGCGCTGATGGGCGATTCCGTTACGACGGACCATATCTCCCCAGCAGGCAATATTACGCCGACAAGCCCTGGCGGCAAGTACTTGATCGACAACGGCGTCGAGCGCAAGGACTTCAACTCCTACGGCTCCCGCCGCGGCAATCATGAAGTGATGATGCGCGGTACGTTCGCCAACATCCGCATCCGCAATCAGGTTGCTCCTGGCACGGAAGGCGGCGTAACGACTTACCTGCCTACGGACGAAGTGATGTCCATCTATGATGCTTCCATGAAGTATCAAAGTGAAGACAATAACTTGGTCGTTATTGCGGGCAAAGAGTACGGAACGGGCAGCTCCCGCGACTGGGCGGCGAAAGGCACATACCTGCTGGGCGTGAAAGCCGTTATTGCGGAGAGCTTCGAGCGTATTCACCGCTCCAACCTCGTCGGCATGGGCGTTCTGCCGCTGCAGTTCCTGGAAGGCCAAAGCTGGAAGACGCTTGGCATCACTGGCCGCGAGAAGTTCGACATTACCGGGCTCAGCAACGATGTGAAGCCTGGCGAGACGTTGAACGTAACGGCTACACGCGAAGACGGCTCCACATTCGAGTTCACGGTGCTTGTTCGTCTGGACTCCCTCGTGGACGTAGATTACTACCGCAACGGCGGCATCCTGCAGACGGTATTGCGCCAGATGATTGCCAACATGTAATGGCGCTATGCAATGGTGCTATGTAATCGCCCGATGTAATGGTGCTATGTAGTGGTGCTATGCAATGGTGCCATGTAGTGGTGCTATGTAATCACGCGATGCTCTCTGTGAGCATATCGGTCGAGAAGATCTTTCCGCTTTGCCGGAAACATTGAAGCAGAGAAAGCCCTGAGACATCTTGTGATGTCTCAGGGCTTTCGTGATTATGATTGGTGATTGGTGATCGGTTTGTTGTATTTCCCGCTCTGATGGTTAATCCCCCGCCCACTGCCCGCTCCAATTCGCTGCTTTCACCCGATTCCTCAGCTGCTTTTCTCCGGCCTACCTGCCACTTTTGAACGAAAAATCACACAAATGCGCTGCCTTATTCGAACAACTGGCACCATTTGTACGATAAATCGTACAAACGTACACAATTTTACAGCTATCCTGCCACTTTTGTACGAAAAACCACACAAATGCGCTGTCTTCTTCGAACAACTGGCACCATTTGTACGATAAATCGTACAAACGCACACAATTCTACTGCCATACTGTCACT
>NZ_JAOQJC010000039.1 GCF_025567625.1 Paenibacillus sp. J5C2022
TTTCTGCTGTTAGTACAGAACGACGATACTTAACCGACCAAACGATGTGATAATTGACGTTGTAAACGCATGTTCTAGCGTGCTTTATATTTTCTTTTGTCATACAGATAGTCTACCAGAAACTTGACGACAAGGAATGGTGGCATCAGACTTCCCCCCGCACTGGAGAAGCTGACGGACTGGAGTCGCTTCCCCGTATCATCGCGCGTCGGGCAAGCCGCAAGGGAAATGTACCAGAATGCGTACAACCCGGAGTATGCTTATCGGTTCGGACTGGAGCGCATTATCGAGGGAACAGCCGTGCTGATTGAACGGGCGGACCGTACCAATTAAAGTGTAAGTGCCAGCTCGAAATACATGTATCTGCCAATATTTTTACGATGCTTTATAACCGGATCTTTGATATGATCCCTAAGTTAGTATGGGGAGGCGAAGATTTGAAAAGTATGGTTGGTAGATTACATATAGTGACACTCGCTTTTTTATTTGCTGTAAGCATCTTTTTGTCGCACCTTGCTACAGCTGACGCGTCGCAATTTCAAGATATAGGCACGAGTTACGCCAAGGATGAAATCATACACTTATATAACAAAAAAATCATAACCGGCACATCTGCAACCACTTTTTCGCCTGACCGATCGGTAACAAGAGCTGAATTTATTGCGATACTGAACCGCTTGCTGGGTCTAGAACCTGTGGCAAGTCCGGTCACTCCCTATAAGGATCTGAATCAGAGCACTTGGTATTACGGCCCGGTTCAGGCGGCCGTTCAATTGGAACTTGCGAAGGGCAAGTCGGCCACAACCTTCGCACCGGAGGAATCCGTTACGCGTCAGGAGGCTGCGGTATGGATGGCAAGAGCATTGAAACAGTCAGATACCCCGTCTATCGTGAAGAAGGTGTTCGAAGATGAAGATCGCATTGCCGATTGGGCGAGCGCATCTGTTGGTGCAGTCCATAAGCTGGGGCTAATAAAAGGGGACGATACAGGGACGTTCAGGCCAACAGACCCCCTATCAAGAGAAGAAACGGCAATGCTAATGGATCGGGTGCTGCAAAATGACAGCTGGGCTTCGGAGCTTGAGAAAAAGCCAATTGAACGGATTATGCTGGGATGGCAGTATGGTCAGACGATGGAGCAATATACGGATAATATTCTGCATTCGAACGTAAATACGTTATCACCGCGTTGGTATTTCCTTGATAAAACGGGTACGATGACAGATTTGACCGATGCGAAGCTTATAGCATGGGGAAAGAACAATAACAAACCAATTTGGCCAATGGTAGGCAATCGCTCCGATCAGGAAACGACACATTTCATTTTAACCAATACAACGGCTAGAAATAAAGTAATTAATCAATTGGCAGATATGGTGAAAACATACGAATTAGAGGGGCTTAATATTGATTTTGAAAATGTAGCTCCTGCGGACCGGCAATCATTTACAACGTTCATTGCTTTATTAGCTGTAAAGCTGCATGACCAAGATGCGGTGCTATCGATAGATGTATCTCCTGACCGGGGAACCAGCTGGACGGAGGCATTCGATTATGCTGCGCTTGGCAAGCACGCTGATTATATCGTGATGATGGGGTACGACGAGCATTATGGAGAATTGTCTGGTGCAGGTCCCAATGCTTCCCTGCCTTATGTTACGAATGCCGTCCATACACTGCTGAAGGTTGTTCCCGGCGACAAAGTCATTCTGGGTATGCCCTTCTATAACCGCGATTGGACATTGAAGCCGGACGGCAATGTCGCTTCCTCGGCATTTATTACGCTTACGGAGCAGAATGAGATGATGGAGTCCTATTCCCTTAAGCCTGTGTGGAGCGAAGCTTCGGGACAATATATTGCCGGCTATAAGAAGCGGTCTGTGCAGCATATGATCTGGTTCGAGGAAGGCCGATCGTTAATAGCCAAGTATCATTTGGTTGTGAACAACGGATTAGCTGGAGCAGCCTATTGGTATATTGGCGGAGAAAGTTCGGATATATGGTCAAGCTTGCGCAACGCAGAGCGATACTCGAGGTATTCCTTCTCCAATAGCTGATTGCAATATTAGGCAATATTACGGTATGAACCTCCAAGTACATCACCCCTGTGTGGCGATGTACTTGGAGGTAAAGTGAGGATTGCGAAAAGGGTCCCTATGCGCTTCCGGCTATAAATTGCTTCAAGCGATCCATCTGCATCAAATGATGACGATAGTGCATTTCAATGAGCAAAAACCATTCCTGTGCATTCAGCGCACCGAATCGCGGATGAGGCATGCTATTCCGCACAGGCGCCTGTTCAAGCTTTGGCATGATTTCTTTCATACGAGCAATGACAGTATGCAGTCCTTCAATCAACTGCTCCTTGCTCTCGGGCTGCCCCGGTGTATATTGTGGAGAAGGCGGGACTTGTATGCGGATAGGCGGGAATTGCCCCCGTTCCATTATGGCTTGTCCCTCTTTCGTTTTCTCCGGTAAGGAGCCAGCAGAATCCTCCTCTTGTGTCAGGCAGTTGTCGATATTGCGAAGCTGCATGTACAGAGCCGAGTTAATCAAATGCAAGTACATTTGTCCAAGCGACCATTCATTCTCACTTGGCTGCAGCCGTAACTGCTCTAGCTCAAATCCATTTAATTCAAGAAGATAGCGGTTTGCCGTTTCTTCAAACTTTCGCAACGATTCTTCCATGGTATTCATATTGTTGAAGCAACTCCTTTATCGTGATCTATACGTAACTATACAAAAACGCTACTGACAACAGTATGTCAGTAGCGTTTTAACATGTTCTCCACCTCAATGCGAACCCGTCGCCGGAAAGATTCCGGCTCCAGCACCACCACTCCCGCTCCCCAGCTAAGCACCCAATGCAGTAAATCCCCGGGCTGACGAACGCGAAACTTCACAAGCAAGCCATCCGGATGCTCCTCAGTACCTGTCATAAAATAATTGTTCGATTCGATCACTTTATCCGCAATGTCAGGATTGGCCAGTATGGTTATACTTATGTCACGGTCATCCGAGGGCTTGTAATCATGCAAGTTGAAATCGGACGGCACATGAAATCGGCACTCCAGAACGTGAAGCTCGGACATCCTGGACAAGCGGAAGTGACGAATTTCTTGCCGCAATTCGCAGTGGGCAACAAGCATCCATGCTCCTTGATTAAGGACAAGTCCATAAGGTTCCGCCACTCTGGAGCTTTGACGATTCCCATCGGGTTCGGGGGCACTCTTCATGTAACGGAAGCTTATCTTCCGCTCCTCCAGTATAGCGTCTCGGATTCGTTCCAAATACTCCTTCTCTTGCTCCTTAACTGCATCTTTTCCTGACGTCAGCAGCCGCATGCTCTTACGTACCCGGTTAGCCTCGTTGCGAACATTCTCCGGCAGAATGGCCTCGACTTTCCCACGGGAGGCTCGGGCTTTGGCCCCATAATCGCTATCAAATTTCTGCTCAATAAAGTCCATCCCAATGAGCATGGTTACGGCTTCTTCCACTGTGAAGCTAACTGGCGGCAGGAAATACCCCTCCATTAAAGAGTACCCCTGGCCGGTAGAGCCAATGATAGGCACTCCTGCTTCGCTAAGCGCCTGCATATCGCGATAGATGGTCCTCACACTCGTCTCGAATGCGGCTGCCAAGTCTTCCGCCCGCATCACCTTATGACGTTGCAGCTCAAGCACGATAGCCAACAGACGGTCTGTTTTGTTCACTTTACCGCCACTTCCTTCCTTCGAGTCGACCGGCACGTTATCATAATCCGCAAATCTCATCTCGTCAAGAGAAAATGCGCGAATAAGCGACATAACGAGGAAGTCCCCCCTATGTTACCCAAATAGAAACGAATTTCCAAGTGTGAAGAGTGCTACCGCTTTTTCCAATTCGTCCGGTTTCCCGTAAAATCTTATTCAGGTCGATGAAAAATCAAGGGATATTCACACAAAGCACAGTGCGCAATCATGCAAGATCATGCTTACTAACGGAAGGAGAAGGAGATGTATGCACAGCGTATACAAAATCAGATTTGAGCTCTTTTACAATAAAGTACCTAAGACGCCATGTTACGGGTATATGGAGCTGGATCAGTCCGGCCATATGATCGCGCTCTACAACTGGTATGGCGAGGAAATTGACCTCCATGGCGGACATGAAATTGTCAGAGTAAGAACACTTGGCCAATTCGATAACGAAGACCGCGATCATTTCTATTCCTTGTTGGAAAGTGATGGCGTAGGGTAAGCCTCACGTCAGGCCGTCAGGCCAGCTATTCAATAGTCACGCGCCTCATCGAACCAGCGTTGAGCCATTTCCTCTGTTATAGGCTGGCCAATCAGGTGATCAGACTGTCTCAGTTGCCATACCGCTTCACCAAGATCTTCTCGCTCGACAGTTTCGATGCCTTTAAGGGTATTGAAGCGGACGGTGAAAGCAGTAATGGCTGCCTCGGCATCGGCAAAGCTGCGAGCCTGGGCCAAGGATGCCTGCGCATCGTCGTAAGCTTCGTTAGCCTGCTTGGCCAGACGTTTCGGCCAGGAAGAGAACGGGCGGCCGAACTCGGTCGTCCACCATTCGGACTTTCGCAATTGGCTCACTGAAGCATAGCCGGTCCAAGGACGGTTTTTAGCACGTGTTTTCATTTGCTGCTTAAGGCGCTTACCCGCGGTCTCTTCCACATTGAAAGCGATAAATCTGTCAAGCAACGGCCACACGTTCAGTGGCGGCAACTCCCCCAGATCAGGCATGAAGCGCAGCTCCAGGCTCTTCAACCCGGTATGACAAGCCAACGAGTCCACGTCGCAGAAGTTCCCCCACAAACTCAGTGAGTTCAGATTCGGGAACCGGTGAAGACACTCCAGCGAGATGGGTTGTCCTAGTGGCGCGTTCTTTAACGTCAGGCATGTCACCTGATGCAATTCCCCCAAGTCGGGCAGCAAGAGAGGAGCATCACTCTTGCGTCGGCCGGCATGCGGGGCTAGCGTCAGAGAAGACGGCATGCCGCCAGTGGCCGAGAATCGTGATAGAGCGCCGGACACACTCAGGCGGAAATTCCGCTTGGGAAGCTTCAGATTCAGATGTCCCCCGGATGGATCCAATTCGATATGTAAGCCGTGTAAATTGGACTGGCTGGCATTCACCAGTGTGTCTGCAACCAGAATCGGAGCCCACGTCATCTCTTCAATGGGACGCTTCTGCGCCCAGTCAAAGAAGCTTGCGTCACTGCCTGTATAGTACAGAAACCGTGGCCAAGGCGAGCCGGCAGGCGTGGCAAAGGCGTCGAATACGTTCCAGTCGATTGGCGCATCGGGCGCAACGTGAAGATCCGCTTTCTTTCCCAATTGCGACGGTCCAATGGACAGACTCCCCACACCGGGCCGAATGACAAGAGTGTGACTGCGAGGACCGGTCAGGTCAATCGGATAACGGCCATCCTCACTAATAGAACCGTCAGGAGGATGAGCCGGGTTATCATTTGACAGCATTTTGATCATCCTTTCTTCAAAAAACATATTAAGTTATTATGGCAATTCATTTTTCGTTTGCGTAGATGATCTTACCATCTTCAACAACAATATTCCCCCTATCACCAACATCGTTCCATTGCCTTTGCCGATCAGAGATAACGGTTGCATCGAGCGGCATGGATTCCGTCATGTCTCCCTTTTGCTTCTTCCTCACATCGTAGAGATAATAAGAAACATCCTTCACATGAAGATTCTGCAGGTCATTATCAGCTTCCTTAAGCTCCTCTACCGAATAGGATTTTATGACAGCGATATCATCGTCCATCCATCCCGCAACTTCCAATGCCGCACCGTCACGGCCATCCTCCGCTTGAATGGTTCCAATGAGAAGTCCGTCCAGGTTGTAGAAATCGACCTGCTGAGGAGCTATTTTCAGGTAATCAATATCGATTGCAAGGATTCGATCCGATTTGCCCTCTGATGAATCCATCCAGGCTATCGTACCCGCAGGGTTCCACTTTATTTTCTCAGAAGGTACATATGCATTCGGTTGCAATGGTACTTGATGAAGCGCTGCCCCCTCATCATTGTAGAAGGTTAATTGGCCGCTTTCATCATCATGTACAAATCTCTCAAAGGTTGGAGAGATAAACAGAGACGGCGCCCCAGTTGTGGAGTGTGGAATAACGCGATATTTTTGAAGATGGACAACGTCCTCTCCTGTCTTCAGATCAAAGATCCACACATTCCCGAGAAAGCTCTGCATGAACAATTTTTGCTCATCGGCATTCCATTGTTGCTGATAGATGTAGTCATACTGCTCCGTAAGCGGCCAGAAATTTTCTCTAAGCCGTTCAATTGCTCCCGTCACAACATTGTACGATGACAAGTGATATTGCCCCGCTTCTTCCGTTAGTTCGGATTCCAGGAATAGGAGATGCTCAGCATCGAACGGGATCAACATATTATAGCTGCTCATGAATGCGTTGTTCCAACGGTTGCTTGAAGTGCTCAGCTTAGAGCTCCAAGACCGGCAGGAATGATCGGCTTCGCCACAAGCTCCCCATCCGCTTTACGCTCAGCAATAAATGCCAATCTATTCAAGGGCTCATCTGATTGAAACAAGTCAAGCAATGTTGCCTTTGCCGTTCCCCGCAGCTTGTAATGCCCATTCTGCCCGGATTTGATGAATAAGGCGTCATTCTCTCCTTCCATCCAGAAGGAGAATGTTACAGCTCCTCCGTTCTCCGCTTTTACTGAAGCCACATAATCCGGCGACGCTATATCAAGTTGTCCGATGTCATATACTGCATGATGAATGACTTCATCAAAGCGTTCTATTGATTTGCGATCCGTGATGTCCATTGATGCGCCGCTATCGTTCTGAACGGCAATCGATTGAACAGCGTTAAGCTCAATCATGGTTTGAACGTTCTTAGTATCCTCATAGTCCGAATCTGCACATCCAGCAAGCAACGTTGATATCACGGTTACGAAGATTATGAACTTTATCTTCCTCATATAACTCCCCCTTCCAACTCTAACCACCTAGACGTTGCATAAAGGACAACAGTTGCACAACATGGCCCCGAGAAGATTGTCAGATGCGGTCTTACGTTTGCCTCAGACAGACTCGTACATATACAATAAGACAATAGTAAGGGTTAATCGACAGGAGGATATTAGAGATGCCGCAATTAATTTTCAGAGGAATTCCAGCCGAGGGCATACGCGCCATCAGCGTACCGCTCGTAGAGGAGATGGCCGCAATATGCCAATGCGGAACGGATAATTTCACCTTGGAGTGCCTGCACGTCACCGCTATATTCGATGGAAAATATACCGATTCGTATCCTTTCATTGACGTATGGTGGTTTGAACGGGGGGACGAAGTGCGCGATAAGATGGCCGAGACGATCGATAGGCATGTCCGGTCGCTCGGCATCCCCGATCTGGAAATTTCCTTCCGTGTCGGCCGAGAGGATAATTTTTATATGAACGGCCGCCGTTATGGCTCCTAGCTGGTAGTGTCGGTATAAGAAGGGCGGCCCCTATTGGGGTCGAACTGATGCATGAATCTAGTTGTTCTTCATTTATTTGCTCTCATTCAGAGTCGTTTGTAAATCCAGTTCAAGTTTTTGTAATACTTCCTGTGCCGTAGCTTTCTCAGTCAAGATCTCGGACATATAGACTGGTGAAACCTCATCCATACGGGTAATGACGGCTCTTGGGAGTGAACGCAATGTTTGAATAGTCGTATTGGAGATTCGCTCCAATTGGTAAAAAACCTTCACCCCTTCATCCTGCCATTCCGCATCTTGAATGGCGGGAAGTTCTTCCGGGTTTATGTTAGGCAGAAGTCTGGTATAGCTTTCACCGCACACATATTTGATGAAATCCCAACCTGCATTTGCGTCACCATTTCTGGTAATTGAGAAAATATCCGTCATCTGAATACCGTTGCTAAGTCCGGACTGGTCAACACTAACTGGAAGTGATACTATACCCCAATCTAGTTCTTGATGACCGTTATTATCGCTTGTCAGCAAGTGATATAATGACGAATCATTAATGGACATGGCAATATTTCCTTCGAGAAAGGGATAACTTGATTTTTGTGCAGAAACAAGATCGGAATATGAAGGATTATTGGAGTCCTGCACATAACAGCTGTTGTATTTAAAACAATCTGTTACAAGTTGAAACACTCTTTCCCAGGACTCTGTATCGAAGAAAAATTCATTATTACGATAAAAGGAATAACCATTTCCTTCTCCTATGTACAGAGCCATCATAAACGGATTCGAGATTTGCTCATAATTGTAGCCGTACTGTGGCTCAGCCGCGTTTGATTCATTACGGAACAGCAAAGCTAATTCAAGTACCTCATCCCAAGTCATCCTGTCACTCGGATAGGGTATCATACGATCATCGAACATTTTTTTGTTGTAGTACAATGCTCTGCCAATAAATGTTGGCGATAGGCCATAAATTTGTCCATTTTCATCTGTAAAATAATCTACTACGGCCGGTGTATAATCAGAAATGTCGAAATTATCTTTACTCGTTAAGGGAGTTAGAGAAATCAATGCGTCCTGTTTCTTTAACACTTCAAACTGATCCATATCAAGGGCAACAACATCTGGATTTTCAGATGCGATCAAGTTTTGAACTGTTTTTTGCAAATTTTCTCCCGGTGTCATATTCCCCGCCACTGAAATCACTTCAAGCTCATAGTTCGGATGTGTTGCACGAAAAAAATTCCCATATTTATCATTAAACACTTTTTCATTCCAAGTAAGAACTTTCAACTGGACAGGCTCCTGCACCTCTTCGGATGGAGCTATGCAGGCTGATAATACAAATAGTAATACAATAAAAATGACTAGCATTCTTTTCATTTTAGATTCAATCCTCGCAATAATTAATCATTACTTTGAATGTTGTAAAAGCTGCGCTGTCAATTTAACGCTACAGAACCAGAGACGTTAGAACCTCCGTCGAACAAATGTCCCTTCAACCTCAAACTCCCCATCTAAATATATTCTGGAAAAAATATGATATGATTGGACGCTATATACCATGGTTTATATTATCTTTATTAGTCTTTTTTGTAAACTAATAATTCACAACAATTTCTCTATACTGGTTTTTAATGATCCTGTCCAAACAAGTTCGCTCACAAACTCAGAAGAACAACAACAAAATCAATATTTTAAATTTCTAAATTAAAATATTCAATATTATCAATTTACAAATTAAATATGTTGATTTATAATTCAAATAAAGAAAGGAGCGAACTATGAAATACCCTATCATCACTCAGTGTCCTGTATGCGACCATCGGCTGCATGCCGTCAAGCTGGAATGCGGACATTGCCGGACGACAATTGAGAACACATTTGAATTATCGAAGCTGGCTCTACTCTCGCCCGAACAGCTCCATTTCGTCATCACCTTTCTAGTGAGCAGAGGCAACATCAAGGAAGTGGAGAAAGAGCTTGGCATATCTTACCCGACGGTGCGCGGCAAGCTCAATGATATCATTACAGCCCTCGGATACGATACGAAGAAGAAGCCGGAAGTCGATGAGAAGAAGGTCATCTCCATGCTGGAGAATGGCGAAATCACCGCCGACGAAGCGGTCAAAATGTTGAAGGAATGAAAAAGGAGGAAGAAACGATGAAAGAAGAAATCGGCAAAGTGCTGTCCATGGTGCAGGAGGGCAAAATTGATTCAGAAAAGGCTTCGGAGTTGATTGATGCGTTAAATGAGAAACAAACAACTCATGCAACGCAAACCGTACAGACGCTGGGGAAATCGGACTATTCCAGGAAACTGTCAGCGGCATCCGGCGGTTACTTGGACAAAACGTTGAAAATAAGGGTAACCTCCCAAGAAAACGATAACGTCAACATCAATTTGCCGATAAAACTGGTAAAGGCCGTTCTCGGAGTAGGTCACAGCATTGCTTCCAATATCCCGCAGGCTGCGAAATATGTGAAGGATATCGATATCGATCTGCTGATCGATGCCATCGAGAATGAGCTTGACGGGCAAATCATTGATGTCCGCTCCGGTGAAGAAACTGTCAGCGTCGTGATTGAGTGATGAATCATGATGATTGTGAAGGTGAAGAGCGAGGAACACGCTTTTACGATTCCTGTCCCTTATACTATATTGCGCATGGGATGCGGCATACTGACTTCCAATCTCGTTCAGCGCAAAATGAAGGAATGGCTGAGCTATGACCGACATGCGGGTGGGCACTCGAGCGTGAGCCGGGAGCATGGCTTCGATTCCGACAGCAGCCATATCGGTAATGAGCTGCTGCTGTCGCTTCTCGGAAGCCAAAGCACGAAGCAAGCGCTCCGGCAGCTCATTAAGGAGCTGCAGCGTTGCAAAGGAACGGTTCTGGTCAATGTCCACACTCAGGACGGCACGAAAGTATTGATAAAACTATAGGCTTAGTTCCAAGGAGCCGTGTGCCTACACGACTCCTGAGTACTTTCTTGAGGAAGAATTTTTTGGATTCAACGCAATTGCAGAACTTGCCCCGGCTTCACTTCCACTATGTCCTCATCTGCACTGAACCACACGGACAAGGCCGAAGGATTGTGCACGGACTCACCGGAGACGGAGAAGCGCAAATTCCGCAGCGCTTTCCAATACAGGACGAGCTCTATATTGGTCGCATACCATATCCCTTCTTGCCCGCCTATCATTTCACCAAATCGTTCCAGTTCATCCCAATTGTGACGATCATGGAACTCGTAGCTGTGCCCCCACACATAGAGCAACGACATGGAAGAATGACGGGGCTGATCATCCAGGAAGCGCCTGCCACATTCCAGCATGTCCCGATGATGGCATGTCGGATGCCATTCTAGCGGATCTGCCGGCATGTTGAAGCTTCCGTGGCTTTTGGTTGTCCTCGCGTATTCGATGCCCAGAGCGGGCAGTAAAGCGACGACCTGTCCATTCCAATCGCCGTAAGGATACGACATCCCCTTAACCGGGTAGGAGGCAAGCCGTTCCAGCTCCCTGCGGTCCTGCACAATCTCATCCACGATTTTCTCTTTCGGGCATTTGGTCAGGAACGGATGTGTCACCGTATGGGCGGATATTTCGTGACCGGCATATAACTCCCCTACCTCTGAAGCTTCCACATAACCGGGTTTGCCGAGCAGACCGGAATTCAGATGGAATGCCCCTCGTATCCCGTACCGGTTCATTATAGCTACCAATTGCCGGTCATGCTCCCTGCCGTCATCATAACTGAGAGTAAGCGCTTTTTTCTTCCCTTCCGGAAAACAATTCAATTGAACTTTCATCTCATCCCTCCGTTATGTCTGCAGAACCCGACAACGGGACTCCAATCGATTGATATACTGGAGCCGCTGTTGTATCACGGTCCGGCCATATCTGAAGCGTTATCTCATACCCTTCGCCATCTTGCCGGGCTTGAACCGTCAACCGCAGCGTTTGTAATTCCCCATTCGCATCATATTCGCCTTGCACATACGCGCTGCTGCCGTCATCGGCAATAACCATCCAATCTGTCTCATCCAAAGTAATGTCCAGCCCTTGCGGTTCGGCGTGTATGCGCACCTTATCCTTCTTCCCGGCGCCGCCTGATTGAATATTCATATGAATCTTCTTGGCCTTATCTCCCATGAATTCCCCAATGTCCTCGGGTTCAATAAATCCATTGACTCGCAATTTACCCGAAGTTCCGCCTGTAATTCCAATAATAGTTGATTGTTCCGCCGATTGATAATAAAGATTATTTATAAGCCTCGTCCTGATATCGTAAAGTCCGGCGGGCAGTTGCACGGCAATGGAAATCGAACCATCTGCATTCGTTTCATATACGCTGTCGACCACCCCTGGCACTGGACTCAATGTTCCATCCGGGTTTATCCGGGAAAGCTGCCATTGGATCGGTAGATGCTCAAGAGAGCCATAGCTGCCGTCCATCTCCTGATGCACCTGCGCTTGCAGCGTAAGCATGCCGCTGCCGTCATCGGCAATGCTGTAGGTACAAGTAACGGTTCCCTGTTCTTTGTTGACGACAAGCGTCCCATCAGCTTCCGTCTTCTTATAGAACCCTGTATCGTCTCCATCATATACCGCCTTGACCGTCACGCTCCGGGAATCCGAATCGGCGGAAGCGCCTTGATCGATCGTATATTCGAGCCTTGCTATACCTTGTTCATCGGTTAATGCCGTTCCCTTAAGATCGCCGTCTACGAGAAAGCCGACCCATTCATCCGCAAGAGGGGTGCCGTTCCCGGCTTTCAACGAAGCCTGCAGCCAGACGGCATCGCTATATACACCGGAGACCGGCTGCATCTCCAGAACGGTAGACTCGCGTACCCATTGCATGGTGAGGAACTTGCCCGGAGCTTTGCCATCGCCGATGCCGCTTCCCCATTCTACCCATCCCCTTCTCAACCCGCCGTCATTCTCGTTCACCAGCAGCGAGAAGCTGATTACTCCCTCATGAAGATCAACCGGCAGCAATTCCGTCCACGGCAGCGCCAATTCGTATCTCGTCATATGCTGTTCCTCATCCCGCGTTACATGAAGTGCGCCGTCTGTCACCGGACCGCTCGCCACGCCTGAAGGAGTCAGCCAGCGATAAATCTGCGGTCCGTCCGGCGTCTGTGAGATCCCGTATTCATAATAGTTCACATCCTCCGCAGGCAGACCGTTCGAGATGGCGAATTGAATGCTGTCATTGTTCCAGATGTCCTTCCCGCTTGCCGGGAACGCGAACGTATCATCCTTTATTTCAGCCGTCAGATACAAATTGTCCCGATCGTAATTAAGCCATACCTCGCCACTCAGATCATCAGCTCCGCCATAACCGCTCACACGCACCGTACCGCCGGATAAATCGATCGAAGCCGGCCTGGCGGTCACCTGTGAATCGGGAATGCCATCCAATAGCACCGTTTCAGCGTATATCGGATGATATGCTATATTGCCGGCGTAAGTAAAGAGCTTGTTGCCGCCGTATTTTACGGTCACGCTGGCGGGATAGCTTTGTCCGATTACGATATTCTCAAGCGGAATGTCGAACAAGCTGGACGAATCGGGCGGTACCGATTGGTTGATCGTCACATGCCCGGAATAATCCCCCAACTGCCAATCCGCATCACTAATGTGCAGTTCATTGCGCTTCGATAAATTGGTGACTTTTATTGTCAACGACTTATTCTCCCCATCAGCGCTGTTCAGAACAGGACGGAGATGAATCTCACTGGCCGGACCAACGGCTACGCCATCGCGCAGCAATCCGATCCGGTCATTCCCGTACATGATCGTTCCATTGAAGAGACGCGTTCCCGGTTCTTCCAATCCGTCTACCGTTACCGTCAACTCCGCAGGTTGCCCGCTGCCCGCATGAATGTCGTAAGTGCCGCCGTTCGCAAGCAGCGTGAAGTCCGCCGGCGAGGAAGCCGTATTGTTGGCCTGTATGCTGAACAGTACCTGTTCACCCGCTACCGCTTCTTCAGCATGAACGGCGAACATGGAATTCTCCTCAATGCCCTGAATGTCTCCTTTGACATAAAGAGGCTCGCCGTTCAGGCTAACATAGACGCGACCACGATAAGGCGTGTAGGTGTTCGAATTGCCCATCATATCGACAATCTGAATCGGGTCTTCGGTTAGAATCGCCGCATTAACGGGGGACAAGGACCATACCGTTCTAACCCGGTTGCCGGACTGATCGAATACATAACTCTTTATATCGCCGCCTATTGATTCTTCCATCACAAATTCCGCTCCGGTTAGTTCTCTTGTCATGGCAGCATAGGCGGCGTATGCCGGTTTCGGAGTAAAGCTGCCCATCGGGTCCGCCGCATTGCGAAGCATGCCGAAGTTGTCTTCGTTATAATCGATACGCACGCCATCATTCACCAAGTCATACCAAAACGTCTTCTCGATTCCACTTGCAAGAGCAATGGCGTAATAACGCACCATATAATTGGCTTGCGTCAATTCATCGACGCCTCTGGTCGATTGAAACGTCGGATAACCAAATTCGGTTGCCCATATCGGCATAAGCTCGCCATTATTGTATTGCCTGATGAGCGCCTTAATTTCCTCCACGGAATCTGCCAGACCTTCAGGGGAATCCGGGTAGCGATAAGGATGTATGGAGACGGCGTCCATGTATTGAAGCCCGCCGAGCTTGAACACTTCCTCGATCCAGTCCATCGCATCCTCGGAAGCAACGATGCCGATGACAGGGAAGTCAGGGTGCTGCGCTTTCACTGTTTCATACGTTTTCTTCAGCAGCTTATAGTAGTATTCCGGCTGAGAGTTAGCCGGACTGTTGCCTCTCTTGCCGAATCCACCGTTAAATTCGTTGTACGCTTCTGCGGCGATCAGCTGGTCACTGTACTGTTCGATGTAGGCTTCCACATAATTCGCGAAGCCTTCTCTTCCATCATCGGTATAAGGGGTAGCGTTGTTATCGTAATAGGGATTGTTGAATCCGGATACGAACAGCATGTTAAGCCCATATTGATTCAGATCAGCCATATAATCGTCCGGCACGGGGCTGAAATCATACTCCCCCTTCGTCTTCTCCAGTACCCGCCATTCAATTCCATCCCTGATTGTTTTGGCACCAGCATATTGAATGAGCGGAACAGTATCTTTCTGTCCGCGGTGGAGATGCGTTGCCATGCCGAACGGAGACTCCTCCACTTCGGAGATATCGAACGGGGACAAGACGGCGAACGATGTCATTAATTCGATCGGCTCCAGACCTTCACCTCCGACGGAAGCTCGGAACGTAAAATATCCATAGCCGGCAAACGGAACCTCGATAATCGTGCTTCCGTTTTCGTTCACGGCGCTGCCTTGAGACACCCTGTCGCCTTGCATATTGTACACGGACCAAGCAATATCCGGCCTCAGGGTCGCCACTTGAAACTGGACTGGTTCATTGTCCAGGAACACATTGCCGATGCGGGTCTGCTCCAGCTGCGTTGAAGGAATGGCGGCAGATAGATAAGGCCCGTCGTTCGACCAATGATTTCCGCCGTTGCCGGCTTCGATCTTGTAAGTGAACGTTTTGTCCATATCCGATTCCGCAATCTCGCGATGCCATGTCGTATCATTAACCGTTGCCACAAGCTTTCCGTTCTCGTAGACCCGATACCCGGTTACGCCATCGGAACCCTCGGCTTCGGACCAACTGACCCGAATGCCCTCCGCATTCATTTGGGTGACTTGCACGCTGCTCCCTTCGGGCCAGGCAGGCGCGGACGCATCGACGCGCGATTCGGCAATTGACAGATAAGGCTGGTATGCCCCGTTTTCCTTGCTGTAAATGTGAATGAGAGCACCGCTATTGGCGTGCTGCGATAATCCGAAGCTGGCGACTTTGTCAGAAGCCATCTGGGCCTTCACGAATGAAGTGACATCGACCTCGATCCATTTCCAGGCAAGACCGACATTGACATTGGCCAAATAATGATCAAGGGTCGGTTTATAGGACCATGTGATCATTTCTTCCTCCCACGAGTCGTCCCCCGATCCGTACAATTGGAAATTGTACGGGCTTCCGTTCGGATTGACGATCTTCGCATACAGATTCAGCTTGGCCGATCCAATCTCGCCTTCGTAGCCGCTTAAATCAAATTTCATGTACGATTCGCGGGTATAATTGTCATCACCTGCCCAAGTCCGCACCTGCAGCGTCGGGTCGGTCCCATAGTTTTGATTTGCGTTTGATCCGCTGTTGAGATAGGTGTCCGCCAACGGCAAGATTTGCATAACATCCGTTTCTGAAGCGTATGCTTTCATTCCCGCGCCGTAACCGCTGCACAACGTTAAAACAATTAAGACAATCAACCCACAATGTAAACCCTTCTTCGAATTCCAAGCACTTGCTCTCACATGCATTCACTCCTTCAATGAAAGTAATGTAGAGCTAACCTTTTACCGAACCTAACATAATCCCTTTCACAAAATACTTTTGCAGCCAAGGATAAACCAGGACGATGGGGCCGATCGACAACAGCGCAATGGCAGAGCGGACGTTGTTCATCGCGAGTTGTGCCTGCCGTGTATTATTGTCGAACATCAAGTCGTTGCTGACATCGCTGACCGATGTAAGCATTTCCCGCATAATGACTTGTATGACGGTCAAATCACGGTCACGTATATAAATCATAGCGTCAAACCAGGCATTCCAATGTCCTACGGCTGCCCATAACGCAATCGTTGCCAGCACAGGGGTAGAAACCGGGAGTATGATTTTGAACAAAAGCGTCATATATCCCGCCCCGTCCATAAACGCAGACTCCTCGATCGCAACATCCAGCGACATAAAATAATTCCGCATAATGATAATGCTGAACACGGCAACGGCTCCGGGAAGAATAAGCACCAGAAAATGATCCAGCAGCCCCAAGCTTCTTATGATCAAGTAAGTCGGGATCAAGCCTCCCCCGAAAAACATCGGAATAATGAAATAGGTCGTCAACCAGCCGCGGAACGGCAACTCTTTCTTCGCCAGCGGATAGGCTGCCAAAATCGTGAACAAGACCTCCAGTGCAGTACCAATAATCGTTCGCATGACAGAGTTCATATAAGGCCGGATAATTTCCCCTGAAGATAACAGAAATTGATACGCCTCAATGGACCAGCTCTGCGGCCAGAGGTGAAAACCAAGCGTCGTCGCTTCTCTTCCGTCGGAGAAGGACAACAGGAAAACTTGCCAGAATGGATAAAGGATCAATAGAACAAACATGACCATGCAAGCGCCATTCAAAATATCGAACCACCAACCCGGATGAAGGTTAAACCGGCTATGCCTGTTGCCAAGCTGAACTTGTCTCATCTCACCACACCCCGTAGTCGTTGTATTTCCGGACAATTTGGTTTACCGTGACAAGAAGCACGATCCCTACTATGTTTTTAAACAGTCCGACTGCGGCGGAATAGTCCATTCTGAACTCGACAAGCCCTGCCCGGTACACGTAAGTATCGATAATATCCGCAACCTCGTACACCAACGGACTATACAGATTAAGAACCTGGTCAAAGCCGCCGGACAGGATATGGCCAAGCCTTAACAGGAACAAAATCGTAATGACCGGCACAAGCGCAGGAAGCGTAATATGAATCATTTTGTGGAAACGGTTGGCGCCGTCCGACTCGGCCGCTTCGTATAGTTCCGGCGAGATCGATGTGATTGAAGCCAAATAGATGATCGAAGCCCATCCGACCTCCTTCCAGGCATCTGAAATGAGCAGGATCGGGATAAAATACAACTTGCTCGATAAAAAGTTGATG
Source organism: Paenibacillus sp. J5C2022 (assembly GCF_025567625.1). Classification (GTDB taxonomy): domain Bacteria; phylum Bacillota; class Bacilli; order Paenibacillales; family Paenibacillaceae; genus Pristimantibacillus. The sequence continues at coordinate 17,286 of NZ_JAOQJC010000039.1, forward strand.
GGATCTCCGCCGAATAAAGTAATCACATAGTTGATAATGCCGCGTTCGGGAGAGAAAACTTCGACTACCATGCCCGCAATAATGACCCAGGACATGAAGTGCGGAAAATATGAAATGCTTTGAACCGTCCGCTTAAAAGCAGATTTCGTAATTTCATTGATAAGCAAAGCGAACAGAATCGGGAACGTAAAGCCGACAATAAGTCTCAGCACACTAATGATGAGCGTATTGCGGAACGCACGCAAAAAAACGAAATCGTGAAACATCGTTTTGAAATGTGCAAATTGATTCCATGGGCTGTCCCAAATGCCGAGTCCGGGCTTGAAATCCTTGAATGCAATAACAACGCCGTACAACGGAGCGTAATGGAAAATGGCCAGGCTCAAAGCGGGCAGCAGCAAAAGAAGATACAGCGTTTTCATTTTTTTCATACGTTTCCAGACTTGTGCTCTTGATGCGTTCGGTTTCATCGAAGGAGTCGCTTCGGCTGGGTTAGCCATGCCCCCACCGCCTTTCCTGCCTTGGGGAAGGGGTCATGCAAGCACGATGCAAGCACGTTCCCTTTCCCCGCGGCTTTATATATGACTTATTGCTTTTCGCGCAAATCGGACACCTTAGGCGCTTTTTCCAATTCAGCGAGCATGTCGTCGCCTCCGCTGCCGCGCCAGCTTGTCACATAGTCATCCCAGGCTGCATCCACGTCAACTTCGCCTGTAATAGATTTAAACAGGAATTCATCCGTAACCGTTTTCAGCTGCGCGCCGTAAGTGGTATTCAGATCTTCGTATTTCGTTTGATTAAAGTAATCCCATCTGTAAGGACGGTACACGATATCCCTGCCTTCGTTGCTGCCAAAGAACAGTTCCGTCAATTTCGTTACGCCTTCATTGACGTAATAAGCGGCGACATTGCCATGCTGGATCGACAGATTGTAATAACCGATTCCTTGCTTCTCCCGGTCCGCTTCCGCCGTCTCTATCGGTACTACGGCCGATTGGTACGGCTCGCCTTCCCACGTATAATCCACGCCTTCATCGCCGAATTGCGAAAGCATTAAACCTTCCTTGTCGAAATTGATATAATCGAAAATTTGCAAGATCCGGGCCAGCTTCTCGTCAGAGACATCTTTTTTGACGACCATCGCATATCCGAACCCGTCGACAGGCCTGTAAGCCGCCGAGCCCTGTCGGCCATCCGGACCAATCGGCGGCGGGGTGAACAGAAATTTCGCAGCAGGGTCCTTCTGAACGAGATTGCCAGGCGGACGGTTGAATGTAAAAGGCATCAAACCTGCGGCTTGCACCTGTACTTGGGCGGCTCCGTATTTCCCTGCCGCGAATTTCTCCCAGCTTTTGGCCCGGTTGAGCGTCGTGAATTCCGGATCAAGCAGCCCTTTCTGATAAAGCTGTGCCATATGTTTCAAGAACGCCTTGTAGCTTTGGCTGATCGCATAGCCCGTAACTTGGCCGTCTTCCTCCAAGTTATAGTCCCAGCCGAAGCCGAAGGCGCCCGCTTCCGTATTCATGGCCCAGGAGGCGTCACTGTTGTTCATCAGCAAGCCGAATGTATCCATTTTATTGTTGCCGTCGGGATCATCCTGGACGAACCTTTCGAACATAGCCTGCTCCTCTTCCAAGGTGAACGCTTCTTTCGAGAAAAATATCCGTTCCAGTCCGCCGGAGTCACCAACGGGAACGAGCTCGCCTTTAGGTTCGATCCCAAGCTTCTCCATCCAATCCAGCCGGTACACCTGCCCCCAGATCAGATTATCCCAATCTTCTTTGTAGCCGGTGAGGGCGTAATATTCCCCGTCCTTGCCTTCGATCTGGTTCACCAGCCACCCCGTCGGCTCTTCATCAAGCATCTTGGCGTAGTTAGGCGCATATTGCTCGATCATCTCTTTGGGAATGCTGCGCGTAACCGCGTCGTTGTAAAGCTTGACCGGTGTGTCCATGAACGAGATATCCGGCATTTCTCCGGAAGCCAGCATCAAGTTTCGCTGCTCCTTGTTGTTGATGTCGATTTTCCGGTTGGACAGCTTGACATTGAATTTCTGTTCGATCATTTGCTGTACCTTATTGTTATCCTCGACCTTGCCTCTTGCCCCTTGTCCAAGCCAGCTGATTTCGAATGTTTCGGGAGCCTCCGTATTTTGAGTTGCCGTCGGCGAACTCGTAGCGCCGCCTTCATTCGTGACATTGCCATCCGAGCAGGCCGAAGCCGACAACAGCATGACCGCGGCAAGCGCTGTCACCCCCAGCTTTTTAGTTGCCATGTTCATCCCCCATATCCGTGATATTTTGTTTTGCATGATCATTATATATAACAAGCCCCCGAGATTCGTAACAGAATCCTCAGGGGTTCATAATACGATTTTCAGCTTTCTGAATACGCTTCCATTGCTCGAGCTTTATGGAGGGGCAGACGTAACGTCACAGTTGTTCCCGTGCCCCGACTTTCGATTCGCAGCCCGAACTCGGTTCCAAAATGAAGCTTGATTCTGCTGTTCACATTGTATAGACCGACTTTCCGTCTATCTCTCTTGTCCAACTGCAAACGAAGCTCCTCCAGCTTGCTCGGTTCGATGCCGGGGCCATTGTCGCGGACGGCGATCTCCAGGCAGTCGTTCCTTCTCCTGCAGCAGACCGTTATATGAACCTGGTTCAAGACGGGCAAGCAGTGCCGGATCGCATTCTCTATAATCGGCTGAAGAATCATTTTATTGACCGTGAAGGGATAGAGAGATAGATCCGTATCCCAATCGCAAATCAGTTTGGATTTATACCTGCAGCTCATAATTTTTACATAGGATTGCGCATAAGCGATCTCTTCTCCCAGCGTTGTCAGAGGGCTTTCCTTGCCCATGGCATACCTGAACAGCCGGCTCAGCAGGCCGATCGTATCAACCGCAAGCTCGCGCTCGCCATTCTCGACCATATACATAATATTTTCCAGCGTATTGTAGAGAAAGTGAGGCGTAATCTGAGCCTGAAGTGCTTCCATATGCAGTTCCTTCTTCTCGAATTCCAACACCAGCTTCTCTTGATGAGCGTCCAGTTTATTCTGCACCAGCTGGTGAATCCGTTCCATCATCGCATTAAATGAAATCCGAAGCTGATCGACTTCATCGATTGTATAGACTTTATCGACACCTAATTGTGCTACTCCATCCAGATCGATATTCCAATACCGATTATGCAAGGAGGCCAACGGCCTTACCAAATAATTAGACATGAAATAAGAAAACAGCAATGTCAGCAGAAATAAAACGACGAGCAAGTAAAAGTCATTGAGGAAGAGGCGAATGACCTGATCTTGTATAAGCGAGGCATCGTAACGAGCGACAAAATACCATGGCAAAGAAGAGATCTTCATAGCATAATAGACGCCATCGCCGTCCCTGAATATGCTTGCAGTCTCCCCATTCAGCCGGAAAGGAATTTCGGCCTTCTGTCCCGTCCTCTCCGCGTCCGGGTGAGACAATATAAGTCCGTTCCCGTCCATAATAAAAGCTTCTTTGCCGTTTCCCTTCAAATCGGCATACAAATTCGCGAAATATACGTTGTCTATGTCCGTCTTCAAGTAGCCGAGGGGTTGGGCATCCCGATTCAGATCGGCAATTCCGATCCCAAGGCTGATCGTGGATGATGCCGCGCCAGGCGGCAGCCAATAGAATAAATGCTTGCGATTTGTGCGCATTTGATCAAAAAACGCCGGATCGATCCGGGGCGAATATTTGACGCGGTTGCTGTAGATCAGCTTATTGTCCAACCCGTAGATGCCAAGCGCATCTTCGCTCAGCGTCGGGAAGCTGCTGTCGAAAATAAGCTGGTCCATATCTCGCTGCCGTTCGTTGTCAGGCTGGAACACATAGGATACGACGAAGGCGTCGTATGCCAATCGGGCCATTGCGGATTCTTTTTGTTCAGTGAACAGTTCGATCCGGTGGGATGTCTTGTCGAACCAAATCTTAAATGTATTTTCCAGCTCATGGCTAATTATTGTTGATGAATGGAAATAAAAAACCGTCACAAACAAAACGACGGGAAATAGAATGGTAAGTAGAAAATAGATAAAAAAACGGTCCCTCATTGTCAGGCTTCTGCGTTTGTCCCGCTCCTCCCCTGTCGGGTCCCATCTTGTATTCAGCGAACGATGCCGGTTGATCCATTTGACAAGACTGTGCAAAGGAGACATTGCTTTCTTGCTGATCAGTTGAGAGAGAGAAAAAGCCAGCATTGCGCTGACCCCAAGAGTGATAAAGGAATATAAAGCGAGGAAACGGAGCTGTTTCCGATGAAACCCGCTTTCCTCAACATGCAACGCAACGTGAATGCCGCCAAACCCGCTGTCGCGATAAAAAGGACCCCGCTCCATTGAATTCTCCGCAGCCTCGCTCCCTCTATACAACACTTCTTCATTGGCGTCAAACACTGACAACCATTCACCGTACGGAAGAATGTGCCGAAAGGCGTCGAAGTTCAGCTTCATCCTCAAGACGCCAAGCGTACCGCTCGGTCCCGTGATCGGACATATAAAGTAACTGGACTGGTTCCAGTCCTCTAAAAGCCGCTGCAGCGCTTCATCCTCAATATTCGCGAATTCCGGACCCAACGCTTCGTAAGTCCGGTTCCGGGCTACGAACTGAATCCCGCTCCCGAAAGACGATAAAGGCAACTGGTGACCTTGAAAATAATAAGAGGCATATTCCGTCTTCGAGCTATATTGGTCATTTTCCGTCCATATTGTAATGCTATCAATTAATTCGTTTCCTTTATTCAAATTGGATAAGGACGACTCCAGGTTTTGCGACAATACGACTTGCTCGTACGATGTCAGCTGCTTCTGGCGAAGTCTGTCCAAGGTATGAATCAACGTGGAAGTATTGCGCAAGCTGTCCATTGTCTGATAGATATCTTCAAATTGCTTGCGCACATCTTTTACGGTCTGATTCATTTGCATGGACTGCATCAAATCCGTTTTATCTTCCATATACCTTTCCGTCTTCCAATACAGCATGCATCCGACGCTTAACATGAGAGCGGTTACAATTACAAGTGAAAAAAGCATTAAAAACCGGTTCAGCTTTATTTTTTTCCGTTTCATTCGCGGCCCTCTCTGCATGTGTAGACCAAACCACCCGCCTCCCTGTAGGTTTGTGGCGTTACGCCGCACAGACGTTTGAACATTTTATTGTAGTATGAGAAATTCCCGAAACCGACAAGAAGTGAAATTTCGAAAACTTTATGATCGGTATGAAGCAGCAACTTTTTCGATTCGTTAATTCTTACTTCATTCAAATAGTCGATGAAATTTTTCCCCGTCTCCCGCTTGAAGACGGAACTGAAATAATTCGCGTTGACGTACAATCGTTCGGAAACATCCTTCAACCTGATTTGCTCGAAATAGTGATCCGCAATGTATTGCTTGGCGCGTGCGACATAAACATTGCGGTTGTCAGAACCGCTCATTTCATGATGAAAGAAAGGAGGGGGTATCTGCCCCTCCTCTTTCTGAATGTCCTTGGCAATGCTTTGGAACAATTCCAGGAATTCATCTCGTATAATAGGCTTGAGCAAATATCCCTTCACTCCGAAACGAATCGCTTCCTTGGCATAATGAAAATCATCGTAGGCGCTCATTAGCGCAACCTTCACTTCGGGAAACTCACTTCTCAGCCGTTGAGCCAGTTCCAAGCCCGTCATATTCGGCATCAATATATCGGTCAATACGACATCGGGAGAGCAAGCGCGTATCCGATCCAGAGCCGCTTCGCCATTCGATACGCATTCTATCACTTCGAAATCCATCTCTTTCCACGGCATATTATTCTTGACTCTCTCGAGAATAAATTCTTCATCGTCAGCAATCAAAACTTTGAACATAGAATCCCCTCTGTCATTCAATCTCAATCAAGTTGTTCCTGTCTATTACAGCCACGTTCAAGTTCATGCCGTTCCTCTTGAAAGGTGGGTCTCCCGATTCATAGAATGCGGGGTCTTCTACTTGCATATACGTAATGACAGCTTTTCCCGCTCTTGTGAACATGCAATTCAAATTAGTAAATTCATAAGGGCCTTCCGCGATATTGCCTATCTTGGACCATGTTGCACCGCCATCCTCGGACACCGCCGCGCTTAAAGGCGTCCTCCGCCCAAAGTGATGCTTGTCCGGTTGATACATACTGTCGTTCCATAATAGAAGAAGGGCATTCGTACCGGGAATTGCCCGCAGGCACGTACACGATTCGGGAGACTTCAAGCCGCTTGACTGAGGCGGACTCCAGCTGTTTCCTCCGTCGTGCGATAAACTTATAAACACGGACCCCAGCTGGGATCGCAGCGACATCACAAGCCACCCGTCCGTTCGCTCGGCAACAGATGCCTCCATCGCGCCCCTCATGGGAAGATCGACGGTATCTTTCGAACGCGTCCACGTTGCCCCCTGATCATCGCTGAAGTAGCAGCCCACTGTATTATGCTGGTCTCCCTGATGACCGCTGCCGAAATGGTACGGAAGCAACAAGCGGCCACCGGATAACACATTCATATGATTGGCCCCGCCCTGCAGCCATTGGCCATTCGTGCGTGTCCATATGTGCGACCGAAACTCCCAGAATTCTCCTCCGTCACGCGAGACATATACCTCCATCGTTGAGCTGGAGCCGCCCGAATGACCTCTAAGGCAATGAAGCAGCAGCTCTCCGCTTGGAAGCCGGCACAGTCCGGGCGCTTGTACATTATGGTCTTCCGGGTGATTATCGATCAGCATTCTCTCACGTTCCCAGGTCATTCCGCCATCATAGGACGATTTGGCATAGATACGGCATAAATCGAAATCGCTTCCAACCAATCCGTCGTATTTATGCCACACAGCCAATAACGCACCGTCTTCCAATTCTACGACCGAGGCCGTATCATTTCTGGGATTATTCGCTGAAGCTGCTGCAATCGTCGCGTATTCTACCGTGGCAAGCATGCTTTTGTCCCCCTCGTATAGTATGATAACTATCATTTTAAGAAAATAACAGGGAATCCTATAACAGAATCGTCAGATGTTCATAATACAATTCTCGTGAAATCATAATAAGAAGCTTTACATGGTTGTACGCAGACAGTATGATGTACGAGAATAATAACAGGACATTCAGGAGGACATCCGCATGTACCCGGAATACTTGTTTGAATATCCCAATATGAGCTCCAGTCTTCCCATATACGTGAAACGCAAACGCCAAATGAAAACTCCTGCACACCGCCATGACTTTGTCGAACTAACCTTGGTTGTATCTGGTAAAGGAATGGAAACCATAAACGGGGAAGCTCATGAAATGCTGCCGGGCACATTCGTATTACTGCTTCCTTATCAAGTCCATGAAATCGTATCCCATCCGAACCATCCGCTAGATCTATATATTTGCAATTTCTCATTGGACCTGTTGTCTGAACTGGACGACAAGGAATGGGGTCTGCACGAATATGTGCTAAGAAACCGCATGTCCGAGCAGAGAGCGTTCGTCCAGCTTAAAGGTTCCCGGTTCGAAGAGATCCGGCAGTGCTTCTCGGAGCTTCTCCACGAGTATGACAACGATCATCCTTTCAAATCAATGGTGCTGAAAGCACATCTAATGAGAGCTATTGCCCAATATGCGCGGAGCAATCTGTCCCAATGGCCTTCTTCCTCCGAGCGAAGCTTGAAGGGCGCGACGAATGCCCGCAGTATCTGGTCTATCATTCATTACATCCATAAGCATTATCAAGACAAACTTACGCTTGTCAGCTTGTCTGAACAATTCCGACTCCCCCCGTCGACGCTTAGCGAAATGTTCATTCAGCAATACGGCATTCACTTCACGGATTTTCTCCATGAGCTGCGGGTTCGGCATGCTTGTGCCTTATTGCGCGCGACGGACATGCCCATTGCCGACGTGGCCGAGGAGTCGGGATTCGGGTCTTATTCCAGCTTTGTTCGCGTATTCCACAAGACCAAAGGCTTATCGCCCAAGGATTACCGGGGATGCACCACATGAACAGGTTTCCCTTGCAAAAATTGAATCAGATGATGTACCGTCGTATCCATCAGACGTCCTCTGGCCTCTTTGGTTGCCCAAGCCATATGCGGTGTGATGATGCAATGCTTGGCTGAGAGCAATGGATGATCCGGAGAAGGCGGCTCAGACGACAAGACATCCAAAGCCGCCCCCGCTATCCAGTCATTGTTAAGCGCATAAGCCAAATCCTCTTCATTCACAAGTTTCCCACGCGCTGTATTAATAAGAAAAGCGCTGCGTTTCATGCTCAACAAGGAATCCTTATTCATAAAACCTTCATTACTCGCCGTAAGCGGACAATGGAGGCTGATCACATCCGAGCATTGAAGCAATTCATCCATTTCCACCCATTTCAGGTGGGGTATGCCGACATCATGACGGCTATGGCCAGAACGGTTCAATGCCGCGATATTCATACCGAGCGCACTCGCAATGCGTGCCGCTTGCAAGCCAATTCGTCCTGCTCCCACCACGCCAAATGTTTTACCCGTCAGTTCAAGTAAGGGATAGTTCCAATAACTCCAATCCTGACTAATCGCCCAATCCCCTTGGCGTACGGAGTCAGCGTGGCGGCCAATCTGATGACAGAGCTCCAGCATTAGCGCGATTGTATACTGCGCTACGGAATCCGTACTATAGGCTGGAATATTCGTCACGATCACGCCTTGCCGGGATGCCGCATCAACGTCAATTACGTCATATCCCGTAGCAAGCACGCCGATATACATTAATTCGGGAAGTTGGCTAAGCGTTTCTGCATGCAAGGGTGTTTTGTTCGTCAACAAAATCTGCGCGCCTTGAGCCCGCTCTACAATTTGATCCTGGGACGTCCGTTCATAGACAGTTAGTTCACCCAACTTCTCCAATTCTCCCCAGCTAAGATCTCCGGGATTAACCGTATAGCCATCCAACACGACAATCTTCATCCGGTGTCCTCCCTTGAGACATTCAAGAGCAGCTTCCCCCATTACCATTCCCCTGTCGTGTCAAACGTCTGCTTCATATTTCTTCCAAATTGACGACCGGCCTCATCTATCCTCGACAGCAATTCTTCGGCAGTCTTGCCCATTACATTTCTTGCTGCAGGAATAACCGTACTGCACTCATTGCCATCCATATATATAGATGCCTCAAGCAGTTGAGCTTCGTCTTCCTCAGGTATGACTAGAAATCCGTGCTTATCGGCATGGATCAATTGCTCAGGCTTCACTCTGCAGCCGAACACTTCCACTTCAATTCCCCAGCGAACCGGTGTACTGAAGCCATGTCCGACGCAAGTTCTGCGGGCTAGCGCCTTGAATCCTGCATTGTTCATTTCATCTATATCACGAATCGCACCGTCTGTTATCGTTCCTACACATCCTAGCGCACGGTGAATGTTGCTATTCACTTCCCCCCAGAACGCTCCGATTACATCCGGTTTATCCAAATCCTGAACAACAACGATTTTCGGTCCCGGTATGCCGGCAACATATTGGCGATATTCGCTCCATGCATTAGCATTTTGTCGGGGGTGGTCTGGATTGCTGGGTTCAAATTGCACCGTTACTGCATAACCTGCCATCGGTCCCATATGAGGCATATAGTCTCTTGTTTCTTCCAAATTGAATCCCTGAGTAATATCATGCTTGGTAATAGCCTCCCAACCATTATAGATCGTAGGCGTATTCCACCTTTTCAACATCATCAGCTCGGAATAGGATAATCTCGCCATATTGTTCATACCTCCTGCTTATCAACTTGCTTTGATTGTACAGGTTTCATGAACAGCATATCTTTCAATTTTTAATCAAAACCTCTCATTTATTCGAATCGTACGGTTGCATTAAGCCTTCGGCCAAGCGGCTTCCAGCTGAATACCTTTTCAAATTGTAAAGTACTGAGTGAAACTACAGCTGCAATGAGGTCCGGGCGACAGCCAGAGCCGCCTTTACGGCCTCCTCTATTTCCTTATATCCGGTACATCTGCAAATGTTCGATTCCAGCCATTCCGTGATCGTCTTGTCAGTCGCGTGAGGGTATTGCCGGATCAAAGCTTGGGCATTCATGATGAAGCCGGGAGTGCAATATCCGCATTGGAAAGCGAATTTATCCACAAACTGAGTCTGAAGTGCCGTATATGTCAGCCCTTCCACCGTTGTAATCCTGGCGCCCTCGGCTTCAACAGCCAGCATCAAGCACGATTTCATCGGGTTCCCGTCCACGTCAATCGTGCACGCCCCGCAATCTCCATTCAAGCAGCCGGGCTTGGCCCCGGTCAATCCCAGCTTGTCCCGGAGCACATATAATAACGTATCGGCATTCCTTACAGTCAATGCTCGGGCTTCCCCGTTAATGCCCAAAGTAATTTCAGCTATGTTCATGTCCTTCCCCCTCCAGTGCCTCCAAGGCATCTAGCAGCGTGTTCTTCAATACAAAAACACGGTATTCCGGAGAGCCTTCCACATCGCTCGAGATGGGCTCGGGCAAATGGCGAATGGCCTGCTCAATTCGCGCTGTCGGGTGCCGCCGGCGGTCGTTCAAAATTTCCTCCAACGATTCGCTACGAAATGGGAACGGACAAAGGCCGCTGATTGCCACACGGAACTTTTCATCCTTTTTAACTGCTGCTACTGTAATCAATGGATATCCGATATCCCATTGTCTGCGTTTTTTCCTGGTGTAGTAAGGCAGCTCCAGATCGTCCGACTTTACATGCAGCTGAACAAGGAGCTCCCCTTCCTCCAATTGCGGGCGCCTGTCGAAAATCGAATGCAGAGGTACGCTCCTCTTCCCGGATCTGCTTGCAATAACGACCTCCGTGTCCGAGATCAAGAGCGGAAGAACGGCTTCCCGATAATAAATATGTCCGCATAGATTGCCGCCCAGTGTAATCTTATTTCGGGCTGTATGATCGGATATTTCGCCAATGGTTTGACCCAGCAGCGGAAATAAGCCGGACTCCCGAATTTTCGCAAGCGGGAGGGCCGCCCCCATGATCAGCCGACCATGCTCCAGTTGCAATGTCTTGCATTCCGCTATGCCTTTAATGTCGATCACGGCATCCGCATGGACCTCGTTCACTCTTCCCAGAGTGATGAGCTCGGTTCCTCCGGCGTAATAGTAAGGACGTATCCCCTTCTTCCGCAAAGAATGATACAGCAGGACGGCTTCCTCGGCAGACCAGACTTTATAATATGAGAAATCGAAAGGAATCATAGCGCACCTCCCTCATTCTTCGTTCTCCAGATCAGCTCTGGAACAAGCGGCAGTTGATTCAAGTGAAGGCCGGCGGCGGTCGACAACGCATTGGCGAGTGCCGCCGGCATACCGATCAAGCCATGCTCTCCGATCCCGCGGGCGCCGTAAGGCGCATCGATATGAGGCGTCTCCACAAATTCCACGATGTACTCCGGATGCTCGCCGTAACGTGGCGTGACATAAGTACGCAGCTGCGGATTCAGCACCTTGCCTTGCCCGTCGAAGATGAATGTCTCCCGTCCCGCGAAGCCAAGCCCCATGCTCATGGCGCCGATTACCTGACCAAGCGCCGCTTTGTAGTTCAATACCTTGCCGATATCGATCACAGCGTAAGCCTTGAGAAGTTTATAGGTCAGATCCCTTGTATCGAACTCCAGCTCTATTCCTTGTGCCCCTACCGTCCATTCCGGCCCCGGCTTGCCCGCTCCGGTCTCCATATCCAGCTTCGTCATATGTCTGAACATGAAGTTGCCTTTGGCCATAATTTGCCCTCCGATCGCGTTGCCATTGGGGTACTTATACCCGTAGGCAATATCGGAAATCAGACAATAATTCGTTGGATCATCACGGACGTACACCTTGCCGTAACCGACTTCCAGCTCATCGGATGAACAGACCAACATTCGTGATGCGATGTCTTTCAACTGACGGATGAGATCGTCTGCTGCCTGTTGAACCGCTCTCCCCGCCATATAGGTGCCTCTGCTGGCCACCGTCTTCCAGTGCTCCGGCATCGTTTGCGTATTCACATCCATGCGAACATGAATCTGACTCACGTCCATTTTCATCTTTTCCGCGAGAATCTGGGCCAGCACGGTCTTGGTACCCGTTCCGATCTCGACCAGCCCCGACATCAGATTCAGACTGCCGTCCCGATTATAGGTCAAGATGACACCGGAGCTGGCGCTTGTATCGATCGTTGAGGTCTTCCATATACACGCGATGCCTTTGGCGCGCACCTTCCGGCTATTGACTGCAATAAGCCTTCCTTCGTCCCACGTCATCAGTGTCTTCAGCTTCTCTATGCATTGGGACAAGTTCCCCACATTGCTGGTATTCAGAGAAGCCTGTGTCGGCGTCGTATGGCCCGGAAGAATAGCGTTCATCTCCCGAAGCTCAAGCGGGTCAATGCCCAGCTTATCTGCAAGTCTATCCATCGTTCGTTCGAATGCGAACAATACCTCGGAATGGCTGAATCCCCTATAGGCAGTAGCATAGGGATGATTGGTATAGACACAGAGCGAATCGCACCAGACGTTCTCGATGTGGTAAGGCCCTGTACAGGATACGGCGGCGGCACGGGTGAGCGTTGCCCCCTTATCCGCATACGCTCCGGAATCAATCAAGTACATCAGCTCCGCAGCTTTTAAAGCACCCTCTTTCGTGCATCCCAGCTTTACGGTCGCCTCAAGTCCGATATGTACGGGAGAGGTGATCATGTCTTCTTCCCGTTCATGAAATACTTTAACCGGTCTTCCTCCTACTGCCTTGGAGGCTAAGTAAGCGACGATCTCCAGCTGCGCGGACACTTTGCCGCCGTAACCTCCGCCTACGAGCGGGGTGGAGACAATGATTTTCCCGACGTCAAGTTTGAAGTATCGGCTGATTAACTTCTTGATCATATACGGAGCCTGAGATGAGGTTGCGATGTGTATATAGCCGTCCGGACGCATTTCGGCGGTTGCACAACGAGTTTCCATAGCAGCATGATCGGAGGGCCCGAACGAAAAGCTTGCCTCGACGGTCACTTCGCTTTCCTTCCAGCCCAGCTCCATGTCGCCTTTGCGTATCCTGACCCGATCCGCAATATTGGTATTCGGTTCCGGGATGACGTGCTCGTTTTTCTCATACTTCGCCAGTTTCTCGTGAACGAGCGGAGCGCTCATGCAGATGGCTTCGGAAGGGGAATTGACGACAGACAACGGCTCGTATTCGACTTTGATAAGCCCTGCGGCCCGTTTCGCCAAGTGTGCGCTGTCCGCTACAACAATCGCCACAGCTTCGCCATGGTAGCGAACCTTCTCGTAAGCGAGAGGAGGGCGATCGTGGATTTCTTCCCCGGTAAGCGGGAATTCCGGCCGGCCCGTTACGACGGCTCGAACACCAGGGACACTTAACGCCTCCGCGGTGTCGATCGCCTTGATTCTGGCATGCGCATACGGACTAACGACCAGCTTCGCATGAAGCATGCCAGGCGTCGTGTAATCGTCTGTATATTTTGCTGTTCCGGTAACCTTCTCCAAGGCTTCTTTTCTGTATGTGCTGTTTCCAATCGTCATTTCGCCGAATTCCTCTTTTTTTTGAAATAAATGATGCCCTAACGACCAATCGTAATGGGTATTATATCCATATGACTTTAACACTACTCGCCCCTGAACTGGATTAGTTTTCTAAAAAATGGATAGATTATGAGCGATGCCGTTTTAAAGCGAGGTGTGCTGTGGGAAATTTGTACGAAGTGTTGGATGCGCTATTGGATACGAACGGACAGAAGCTGCTGACGACGATTATTAAGGTGGAAGGCTCGGCCTATCGCAAAGAAGGAACGATGATGCTCTTGAAGGACAACGGTGAACGGGTAGGGTTATTAAGCGGCGGATGTCTGGAAGCTGACCTTGCGGAAAGGGCGCCTCTGGTGTGGGAGGAAGGATGCTCTCGAACCGTCGTTTATGATATGAGTGCCGAGGATGATTTGTCCTGGGGACAAGGAAATGGCTGCAACGGCACCGTACATGTGCTGCTGGAGCCTGTACAGACCGGGTTCATGGAACATCTGGAGCTTGCAAGGCGCATGCTTGACCAAGGAATGCCATTGCTTCATATCAAGAAGCTGTCCGAACGACGGAGCGTCACGGATTATTTGTTCTATGCCGGACAAGCCCTATGGTTCGGCCGTTGGAGCGGTGAGCTCCCGCAGGACTTGGACCGGCTGTTCACAACCCGAAGGGCCGGCTTGAGGCAGCTTCAACACTCGTCGGATTGGATCTACACCCAGATTTTCACACCTAAGCCTCGTCTCCTCATATTCGGAGCAGGCCCGGATGCCAAGCCGCTAGTTCGCTTTGCCGCCGAAGCCGGCTATCGTGTGGTCGTTGCCGATTGGCGCCCTTCACTGTGCAATCGCACGCACTTTCCGGAGGCACAGGAATTGCTGCTCGGCTTGCCAGCGACGATCGCATCCGACTTCCCCCTCACGAAGCGTGATTCTGTCGTCGTGATGACGCATCATTTTCAGAAGGATCAACAGATTGTCCATGCCTTGCTGTCCAACAAGCTGCAGTACGTGGGCATCTTAGGGTCAAGAGCGCGGACCGAACGGCTTTACGGCGGGAGAGTTCCGGACTGGGTACAATCCCCCGCCGGCTTGCCCATCGGAGCCGAAGGCCCCGAAGAGATTGCGGTCAGCATCCTTGCCGGGGTCATTCAAGCCGCTCGTCTAGGAGGAGATGGGAATGATCTGGGGGATATATCTGGCAGCAGGCGAAAGCAAGCGAATGGGGCGCCCCAAGCTCAGTATGCCTATTAACGGCCATCCGCTCGGCGGCATCGCCTTGCATGCGGCAATGACATCGACGCTGGATGGCGTCATCGTCGTATCTCGGATGGAGGACTCGCTGGACTGGATGTCTGAGGACGTGCGGGACAGCCCCGAGTTTCAGAAAAAATGGATTCACGCCCCATGCGAAGCGGCTTGCCTCGGCATGTCCGAGTCGTTAAAAACAGGATTGCGAACCGCGCAGAGCCGGCAAGCGAATGCCGTTATGGTGCTTCTGGCGGACCAGCCATATGTTACTGCAAAAATGATTGACGATTACGTCAGCGCCTATAAGCATGAGAAAAAAGCATTTATCGCTTCCAGCCATCAGGGAATAACTCGTCCGCCGGTGCTGTTTGACGCATGCATGTTTCCCCATCTTCACCAGTTGCATGGAGACGAGGGGGCACGGAGGATTCTGCAGATGCATGAAAAGGAGAAGGGCATGATGGTCGCTTGGCAGGACAAGCGCTATTTTATCGATATCGATACACCGGGTGATTACGAACGCTTGCTTGGTGAAGAGGAGGACGAGGGATGGAAAGCAACGATATTCTTTCCGCACAGTATTTAGTCATGATCGTTACGGCATCGGTGGCCGGTCTGCTGGCGCGGGCTCTGACCATTAAACAGGACTACAGACAGTATCCCAGCCATCCGAACGGATATTTGATTCATTTTGTGACGGGAGCTTTGGCCGCGGCATTAGGAGCTTTTATCGTTCCTACCTTGATGACCAAAAACTTTGTGGCGGTCACTTTCCTTTCACTGGCCATTCAGCAATTCCGTGAGGTGAGGAAAACCGAAAGAGACAGCTTGAAGGATCTGGAAGGCAGCGAGTATACAACACGTGGCGACTCTTACATCGATGGAATTGCCAAAACGTTCGAGGCGCGGAACTACTTTGCACTGCTCGTCGCATTTGCGGTGAGTTTGACCATGCAGATTCTGCAGCTTCCCGATTGGATTGAAATTGCCGCGGGCCTCCTGGTCGGACTGCTGTTATTCGTCCTTCTTCGTCGGTTCACGAGAGGCAAAAGCGTGGAGGACATCGCGAACATAACGCAGGGAAGCATTGAAATTAAAGGCTCCGAGCTTTATGTGGACGGGATGCTGGTTACCAACGCCGCCGGAGAAGAAGAAGCGAAGCAATTTTTCACGGAGGAAGGCATCGCTGCGGTCATTCATCCCCATAAGCCCCAGCTTCGCATTGTTCTGGAACATTTCGGCCAGCGTCAGGCTATGTTATTTGAAGTCACCAGAGCGATAGGAAAGAAACGATATTGCTTTCAGAATTTGATGGAAGGCAAGGTCATTATCGCACTGGTTCCCATCATTCATAACTTTGAACTGATGAGAGAGACGTTATTGAACACGCCCTTGCTTGAAACCGTGAAAAAAACGCACAGATTATTAGATGCGAACGCAACGGGGGAGACAAACAAGTGAACAAAGACAATCATGGCATACTCGCCTATGTAACGACCGATCGAAGCCGGTACTTGGGAGGTCAGCCGCTCGCACTGCTGGTTAGGGACGACGCAGAAATGCTGGAGCTTGCAACAACAGTAGCGAAAGCCTTCGGGGCGGACATCGTACAATTTCAGTCAGGAGACTGCATAGTCATAAAAAAATAGTCCAACTTATGAACGAACGCCCAGCAGCATGACAGCCGTCACCCCCAGCGCGAACAAGGCAACCGTCATATTCCAGGGGACGAAGCGAAGCATCCAGGCTCTTCTCCCCTTCAGGAACACGGCGCGCATGGAGCGGTAGAAGCGATTCATGACATAAGGAACATGTCCATTCGCCTGCACATCCTCTATTCCGGCAATTCGCTCTTCGATCAAGCTGAACAGTGAGGCGCTCGCTTCACGATATTGCTTGGAAGACTGAACGCCTACATTGCGAATAATCATCATAACCAGCACGGACAGCAGTGTGAACACCGTCATTACAACGGCGATTGGCACATTGACGGTATACATGAACCCAAGAATGCCGGCCAGCAGCACGAAGCTTCCAATCACTTGCACGATAAACATGGCGAAGAAATTGGAGATGCTTGTCACGTCTCCGTCGATCCGTTCAATCATCTCGCCCGGCGTCCTCCGGTTGTGGAATCGCATATCCAGCCGCAGACAATGCTTCAGCAAATCGCCCCGAAGCCGATTCGTCGTTCGCCAGGACACATCGCTGCCCAAGTAAGTAACCGCAACTCCCAGCAATTGATTGCAGACAGCGAGGATAAGGAATAGAGTCGCCAGCTCCAGCAATTCAGCCATCCCCCCGCTCCCCGCCGCCGCATCAATAAAGCGTTGAATGACTTGGGGATTGATCAGTTGCAGACTCGTCGATCCGAGCAGCAAGATCAGGAGCAGGATGATCCGCCTTTTAACCGGCTTCAAGTAACGCAGCAGCCATATCATGGATATTTTATGTTGATCAGTCATGACGGCCTCCTCTTTCCCACAGACAATAATGATTAGTCTATCTGATAGGCAGAGGTTCCGCCAGCTAAAAAACGGTTATAATAATATCCTTGCTTACATCTGAAAAAGACCGTTCACCTGCGAGTTGTCTTCGTCCAGGCGGCTTCCAACTGAATCCCATTATTATCGATAAAAATAAAATTGCGTATTTTGCCCTGATCGTAGATATCCGTCATCGCAATCCCGAAACTGCTCAATTTATCGCGAAGAGCCAAACCCTCCTTTTCTGATGAGAGAGCAAAAGCGATATGTTGAAGCGACCCGGGTACAAATCGATACAAATCTTCCGACTCCGGCTTTTCCGCCAAACGTCTCAATGCATCGGCGCTTTGATAGATTTCGGCATCCCGGTACTCGAAAAAATGGATTCCCCATGATTCCGTATTGCCTGGTTTCACAAAGCAGTGCCTGCCGCGTTGCGAGGTTGCCGGATACACCGATGATGCTTGCATGCCAAGCACATTCTCATAAAAGTGAAGGGTTGCGTCCAGGTTCGGTGTAACTAACGCCACATGATGAAAGCCAGACCAACCAAAACTTTCTGATGGCACTTTCTTACCTTGTTCATTCACGATTTATACCACTCCTTCATTTTGAATGAATTGCACATAATTAGAATTCTAACTATATGAGTGAAATTGAATATCACTCCTTTGCGAACAAACTGACCATTTTGACCATGAGCGCTTTTAAGGTTTCGAATTCGTCCGCCGTCATTCCCTCTTTAATCCGCTCTTCTACAACAGTTGTGAAGTGCTGAGTCTCTTCTGCCAGTTTCAAGCCCTCGTCCGTCAAATAAATGAGTTTGTAACGCCCATCCTTGGGATGGTCCTTACGAATAATTAATCCCTTGTTCGCCAGTCCGTTCAGCAAGCTGGTCACGCTTGGCCGTTCAATCATTAGAATTGGCTCTAATTGAGACGGCGATATTCCCGGAAGATGCTTTATAACGCTCAACGCACTCCACTGCGTATGCGTTAAGCCTAGAGGCCGCAATAATTCCTCTACTTCTCTGCGAAGCGTAATATAGCCCGTTTTGATCAGCCGGCCAATCGGCCCCTTATCCCACTGCCAGTCCTCATGCTCTAGCTCCTTCATCATATCGACCCCCAATAATTCGAATTCTAATTATATTATATCCTGTAATTGTAAATTGTAAAGTCCCGCTTTGTCTCTTGCTATTTTCAAACTATTTTTTGCTTGAAACGGATTGCTCACTCAGATGCAGCTTGAGGTATTGATAAAGCTTTTGACCGGCCAATTGCAGCGGATATGCAGATGCTTTGCACAGGAGCCCGAAAATCATGTATATCATGCTCCCGTGAAGAGGCCGTATAGTTGTTCCCGTAGATACTGGCTCCGATATAATCTTCGGGACAAGTGCAATGCCTAACCCTTCCGCGACATAAAATTTCAAAGCCGTCATGCTCCCTATCTCCATCGTGTCGATGGATGCGTTCCCTGTCTCCTGCATCATGACCTCCAGCTTCCTTCGATACGGACAAGCTGCTGAGGTGATGAGTAGACGATGCCCTCGAAAATCCTCCATTGAAAGTTCCGACTTCAGCGCTAACGGATGGGATACAGGCAATACGGCGACGAACTGTTCCTGGAATAACGGTTCAAAATAAAACTCCCTACCCAAATCGGGTGCCGAGCAGAGTGAGAAATCAAGCTCGCCTCCGAGGATTCGATCGCTTAACGCCTGAGTATTCGCAAACTCCACGGAAATGCGGATATTCGGATATTTGGACATAAACCCCTGCAAAATGCCTGGCAACCGATAACTCCCTGTCGGCTCCGTGACGCCTACGCGGACATGCCCCGATTCCCCTAATTGCAGATTCGACAAGCTTGTTTGTACTTGCTCCATACTCTTTACAATTTGCAAGCTTTGGTCATGCAACAGCCTTCCCGCTTCCGTTAGCTGAAATTCCTTCCCTTTCCCGCGCTCGATCAACTGAACACCCAATTCCGATTCAAGCTTTTGTATTTGCATCGTAACGGTGGATTGCACATAGTTCATTTCTTGAGCCGCACGGACAAAACTGCCATATTTAACGATTGTGTGGAACGTCTTTAACGTCTTAAGATCCATCGCACGCCACCTCAATGTAATTCAAAATATTTGAATGAGTTATTCACTTAATTCAATTATACAAATACAGTTGGAGGATTTACAATTAAAAAAGAGCAAAATACGATATTAAGGAGTGTGTCCAATATGATGGTGAGTAACAAAGTAGTTCTTGTTACAGGCGGCGGCACAGGAATCGGCAAGGCGACAAGTCTCTTGCTGGCCAAGCGAGGGGCCACTGTTGTCGTCAATTATTCCCGTTCTCAATCCGATGCGGAAGAAACTGTTCAACGAATCAACAGTGAGGGTGGGCATGCTGTAGCCGTCAAAGGGGACGTATCCCGTGATGAGGAAATCCAGGGCATCGTCGAAACGATCGTGCAGCAATTCGGGACCGTAGATTTGCTCGTCAATAACGCCAGCATCACCAGCCATATTCCGATGGACAATCTGGAGGCAGTAACGTCTGGAGTATGGAATGAATTGTTCGATGTGAATGTGAAGGGCATGTTCAACTGTGCGCGAGCTGTCGCCCCTTACATGAAGAAGAATAAACAGGGAGCCATCGTCAATCTTGGCAGTATTGCCGGACTAACCGGAGTAGGCTCTTCTCTTCCCTATGCCGTATCGAAAGCGGCGGTCCACGGCCTGACAAAATCGCTGGCACGAGCATTAGCGCCCTATATTCGAGTCAACTGTATCGTGCCGGGAGCCGTCGAGACAAGGTGGTGGGCAGGAAGAGAAGAACAAATGCAGCGATTAGCTCCGAACCTTCCTCTGCAGCGCATATCAACGCCTGAAGATATCGCCTCCATGATCTGCGCGACCTTGGAGCAGGAAGCGATGACGGGGCAAATCATTACGGTGGACAGCGGTCAAACGCTGTAGGTGGAAACTCAGCCATGCGGCAATAGCTTCGCCTACTTCATCGGGTGCGTCTTCTTGAGGATAGTGACGGCCTGGCACGGTAACTTCGGTCTGCGATGGCCATGTACGGCAATAATCGATGTGCGATGGCGGCAATAAGCCTGGTTCGCATTTGATGAATAACTTGGGTACGTCGCTTTGTGCCAGCCATTCTCCATACGCAGTGACAATCTCTGCAACATCAGCCGGATCTCCGTCGAAGGGAAGCTGACGGGCCCAACTGAGCATAGGACGGCGACTTTCGCCCGGCTCCAGGAACGGCCGCCGGTATTGTGTCATCTCTTCATCCGTCAGCTTGCGCAATATATTAACCGGCAGGTTGAACTCGATAAATGAATTTCCCTCTAGCACCATGTCCTCTCCCTTCGGCGTCCGAAGCGATTGGAAGATGCTGCGCCCTTTCTCCGGCATTTCACTCCAACTGCGGGGCTTAATAATGGCCTCCATGTGAATGATGCCTGTGACAGCGGCGGGATGGCGCATACTCCAGTCGAAGCCTAGTACCGATCCCCAGTCATGAACTACGAAGGTGACACACTCACTTACCCCTAACTGATCGAGCAGCTCATCGACAAAGAGACGGTGCTGGGCGAATGTATACGATTGAGGGCCGCTATCCGGAAGCTTTGCGGAATCACCCATTCCAATAAGATCGGGAGCAATGCAGCGGCCAAACTTCCGGGCATAAGGAATAATATTACGCCAGAGATAAGAGGATGACGGATTCCCGTGCAGGAAGACGATCGGATCTCCGCTTCCTTCATCCACATAGGCCATCTCTAATCCAGAAACTTGCATTCTTTTTTTCTCGTAGGGGAACGCCGCGTTAATCATCTTGCATCTCCTCCTGCTCTGTCAGATTGCGAAGCACAATTTTCAGCAAGCCTACGAACAAGCCATACTCTTCATCGGTAATACCTTTCCTCGTTTTATTTTTAACGCGGGCCAGCGCTTCTTGTACCTTAGGTACCACCTCGTGTCCCCGCTCCGTCAAAAAGAGCAGATGATAGCGATTATCGGCGGGATCGGCTTCCCTTCGTACGTAACCTTCCGCTTCCAATTTGGTAATCGCTTTGGCTGTAGTCGTTTTGTCGATGAGCAGTTTTTTGCTTAGCTCCTTTTGAGTAATGGGTTGTTGATTCGCAATTGCTATCAGAAAAGTATACTGTCCGCTTCCGATTCTATAAGGTGCCAACTCCGCTGAGATCAATACTTGCATGTGTCGGTAAATGGCTGAGATGTATTGTCCATGTGATTCCTCTGCACTATTGTCATTCTGCCTCCAATGCTCGTTCACACTTTCCCTCCTTCAAATAGAATGTTATTGCAACTAATTTTAAGATACAACAAATAGGATGTTATTGCAACTATGTAAGAAATGATCGTGTCATCCATATCCAGCAAAATTGCTTTTGGCTGAATCGTCCGCACTAGTATCACACTCCATTTCACTTAATTTCTGTTTGCATGAATAAACTAACGCCGTTATAATAAAACTAAAGAAGGAGCCGTGCGCCAACACGACTCCGACAGCACAGTAGACCGCTTCAAAGGCGGTCGGCTTTGGTAATTTAGTCGAAAATAGACCGATCACCTTGCTACGGGGCGGTCTATTTTTGTTGGATAATTAATGCAATGATGGCAACAATCAGCGTCAGCAGCGCAATAATTAGCGCACCAAAACCAATCATCAACGTCAAAGCGTCTTTAACCTCCATGGGCATCCCTCCCTTCCTTAGAGAGGTAGCCGACCGCCCTTGCAAGCCGTTCTATGTGCTTGTCTAATTATAGCATAATTTGTAAGAAGCATAGTCAAGAAATTCGCACTTCAATGGGATCATCGCTGTACAAAATCCAATCGTTTCTGCCAGTTTCTGCTGATAAAGACAATTACATTTCCTCACTAATCTATTCATGACCTTTATAAAACTGCGTATTTTTACCGAGGGGAGATCAAATTGCTATGAATATAGCCGACAAGTTGTTGCAAAAACTCAAAAACCGCGAAATCCGGAATACGCTGAAGGTCTATCAGGACAAGGTGGAGCTCATCAGGAAACGGAATTGGGAGGCATGTAATGATGGGCAACTTCAAGCGGAATCCCTCCGGCTGCAAAAAGAAGCACAATCGGGTACGCCTTTGGACGAGCTGCTTGTCGACGCTTATGCGTTAGTCTGCGAGGCGGCGAAGAGAACGCTGGGATTACAGCCATACGATGTCCAGATCATGGCTGCCCTCGCTTTGCATGATGGGAAGTTGATCGAGCAGTATACAGGCGAAGGAAAAACGCTCTCTGCAGTTATGCCTGCATATCTAAATGCGCTAACCGGGGAAGGCGTTCATGTGCTGACTTTCAACGATTATTTGGCAAGTCGAGATGCGGAGTGGATGGGCCCAATCTATCGTTCCCTCGGATTAACGGTAAATTCGGTTCAAGCGGGCATGAGCCTGTCCGAGAAACGGGAAGCCTATGCCGCAGATATAACCTACGTCACAGCCAAAGAGGCGGGATTCGATTATTTGCGCGATACGATCGCACTGAACGAAGCCGATACCGTGCATCGTTCTTTCCACTACGTCATCGTCGACGAAGCGGATTCACTGCTTCTCGACGAAGCGCGGGTCCCGTTAGTTATCGCCGGCGAGTCGGACTCTTCCAGCAGCGACGGCATTCATCTCGCAGAAGTGGTTCGGCAGCTCACGCCCATTGAACATTACGACTTCGACGAGTCCAAGCGGAACGTTTACTTGAATGAAGCGGGCTCTGCAAAGGTGGAATCGCTGCTTGGATGCGGCAATTTGTTCGAAAGTCATAACGGTCCTCTGTTATCTGCATTAAATTGTGCGCTGCATGTAGAATCGTTATTGAAGAAAGACGTGGATTACATCGTCCGGAACGGGAGAATCGAGCTGATCGACGAATATACCGGACGCGTGGCGGAGAACAGGCATTTGCCGGACGGGCTGCAAGCCGCGCTTACGGCCAAAGAAGGGCTGCCGTCCGAATCCGGCGGTAAAATTCTTGGAACGATCACCCTTCAGCACTTCCTTAGCCTATACCCGAAGGCTTGCGGAATGACAGCTACCGCGCATGCTTCCGCAATCGAATTTGAAGAGATCTATGAGCTGCAGGTCGTGCAAATTCCGTCGAACCGGCAAAACATCCGAATCGACCATCCGCTCCGGATTTATACCCATAAAGCGGCCAAGCTTAAGGCACTTGTCCAAGAAATCTCGTCTGTCCATGCAACGGGCCGTCCGATTCTTATCGGTACGTCAAGCGTCGAGGAGTCTGACATGCTGGCGGAGGCGCTAGCCGTTGCCGATGTGCCTTGCCATGTACTGAATGCGAAGAATGACGCAGAAGAAGCCGGGATCATCGCCAAAGCGGGAGAAATCGGCGCCGTAACGGTGTCTACCAATATGGCGGGACGCGGCGTCGACATCCGGCTCGGCGGCGGCAATCCCACGCAAGCAGAAGCCGTCGCCAAGCTGGGCGGTTTATACGTAATTGGCACACATGTGAACGAAAGCGTGCGGATCGACGACCAGCTGCGCGGGCGCGCCGGCCGCCAAGGCGACCCGGGAGCTTCCGTTTTTTTCGTAAGCTTGGAGGACGAGTTGATGCTTCAGTTCGGCATTGACAGATGGGTTCGCGGTCTTAGACAAGATGAGGAGCTTCAAGAGCCAGCGCTCCACAGCAAAATCTCGCATATTCAGCGGGTTGCGATGGCCCAAAACTACCATATCCGCCAGGAGTTGAACTGTTATTCGGATATGGTAGAGGATCAGAGGCGAATTCTATATGAGGAGCGTCTTGCCATATTGAAAGGCGGGAAGTCGATGAGTCCTTCGGAGCAACGGGTACGACTATTTTATATCGATCAGTTCTGGGCTGACCATCTGGCATACGCTTCTTACATTCGCGAAGGCATCCACTTGGAGAGCCTCGCCAGCCGCAATCCGATCGACGAATTCCATGTGCAGATTACCGAAGCATACGATCAAATTCCAGCTAAAATAAATAATGAGTCGGCGAATATGCTTGAAAGGCTCGCAGGCTCGAATGATCCGTCAAAGTGGGAAAAGCTCGGTCTGAAGAGTCCCGCTTCCACTCGGACTTATATTATCAGCGATCAATACATCCAAAATAAGCGCAGCTCATGGAACCCAGCGACGATGATGGCTTATTATCTTCGCGGCATTTTGAGGCCGATATTCAAATTGTCCAAATTTTGATACAGCGTATGCAAGTGTTGATTCCATGTTGACCTCGAGCCACGAAGAATGCATCGCCAAGGCGTACAAGCCGCATGGCGATGCATTTATAGAATAAATACTGCTACCGCGCTATCGTTTTTAGTGTTCCATCTCCGTATAAATTTGAAAGGTCACGCCGAATTTATCCGTTACATCGCCAAATCCTGGGCTGAAAGATTCCTCTTTGAACGGCATATTGACTTGACCGTCTTGCCGCAAGGCTTCATAAATTCGTCTTGATTGTTCTACGTCGTTCGATGTAATGCAAATAGTTACCTGTTTCCCGCTTTTAATAGGCGATCCGCCTGGAGAATCCGATAACATGAGTTCCGTTTCACCGACTTTCAATTTGGCGTGCGCAATAAGACTACTCAAATCGTCAGTGAACGTATTGGGCATGTCCGGCATTTCACCGTAAGTAGCAATGGAGAGGATTTCTGCACCGATGGCTTGTTCATAAAACGCAATTGCTTCCTTTACACGTCCCTCCAAAGTAATATAAGGGGTAAGTTTTACCGTCATAAGATTGTTCCTCCTCAAATTTTGATTCGATTGTGTTTCATAAGTATAGACGATTCGGCCACCGTAAAATCATCGGTTACCTCGAAAAATCTCATTCTCGTCCAAAACGGCCGGCACGCCACGACTGTTGATACTTCTAGCGATGATGAGGTTCTCCGCGCTGTCTGTAACGGCAAGTTTTTTCATTACCCAATAATGTATCGAAAATTCTCCACTGCTTTGGAGTTAGGTCTGGGTAGTCTGTTCATGTGGTTATATAGACTATAGGGGAATTTAAATGTATGGCCGAATTCCCAGCCCAGATGCTGAAAGTCTCTTAGCCAATATTCATCCTCGACTGGCAGCCACTCTGAACGATACGCTAATTGAAGGGGCAATCGATCTACTGGAGAGAGCAATTTGGGCGGATGCTTCGGGTCTATATCCCGACTCATTCGAAGCGCCTTAATCAGCTTTAGAAGGGACGGGATACCTTTCAGAAAAAGTTCGGTGTGACCAAGATCATGCAAAATATTTAATGCTTGAGAGAAAGTGAGCATATGTCCGATTAAATCGTGATGAGCCTCCGCTTTGTAAATGGTTCGAAAGGATGACAACTCGTTTAATATAAAATCTGAAAGCTGTTCTGCATTTCGGATTTCAGGAAAGCAATCCCCTTCCTCCACTTCCAGCTTCTTCACTTCCGATACCGAATAGCCTAGCCAAGACCTCCCGGGAATCGTTTTATGGAACGATTCGATCAGCTTCGAGATGCCTGCAATATCATCCTTACGTCCCCAATGGCCAAGTTCTTTAATAGCCCACAAACTGAGGGCGGCATAGATTACATTGTGTCCGACCCAATGGAGTCCATCCATTGTTGGCTCTAGTGCAATTAGAATCGCCATTTCTTCGGCTTGGACATCCGTTTCTTCTGCGTTTCGAGGTATATGTACATACGTGCGGCTACGCAACATCGCGTGGGATTCTTCCGTAATTCGAGCTACCGCTTTAGCAGACAGTGCATTTTCTTTGACAAAAAAATAACTTGCGATAGCTGCCGCTCCAAAATGCGCTTCCCAAATATCACCAGTCCGCTCCTTGCACTGCGATATAATAGATAAACCACTCTCCAGGATGCTATAGTCCATCTTACCACTCCTCTTGTGATCAATATTAGTATATACCCCTTCATTCACAGCAATTGTCTAATAGACTCTTTCGGTTCTACCCCCAACTCGGCTTGAAGCATCCCTTTAAGAGAATCATATTGTTTCATCGCTGAAACGCGATCGCCCGCAAGCATATATACGCGAATCAGCTTGGCATGAATTTCCTCATTGAGCGGATTGAATGCCAGAATTTCGTTTAACTGGTTAACCGCAAAAGAGAATTCACGTTCCTGTACATAATGTTCAGAAATCTGAAGAAGAATCCGGAAATATTCGTTTTCCAGGCGGCTTCGCATCCCTTCCGCCCACGGAAAATCATTGCCTTGCAGATAACCATTCCGATATATTTTTCCCAATATTTCTTCATATTCCTTGATGTGTTCGATAGGGGCCGGAACGCCTTCGGATATCAATTGCAGAAATGCAATGTAATCGCAATTAAGCGTGTGCATTTCAATCCGATAATAGCCTTTGACATGCTGGACGATCCCTTCAAGCCCGAGCGTGCTCAGGTTTTTTCGCAGCGTGTAGACCGTGTTGTTTAATTGAACTCTCGCTCTGTCCGAATCCATATCTCCCCACAAGTTATTCAGAATCAGGTCCCGGTCTACCGGTTCTCCACGATGATGGACGAGATAAGCCATGAGCTCCTCCGTCTTGGAGGTGCGCCATTTGATGGCATTTCCGTCTCCTTGTCCCGAAGTGACTTGAAACCTGCCGAAGCAGCACACTTGCGCCCGGATCATTTTGGGGGGAATTGGTTGCGAATCTTGGAAAGCCTGAAGCAGGCTCTTTGCATAATCTTTTATTGAAAGATCTCGGTCCGCCTGCACATACTCAGACAGCAGTTCCGCCATCACGGCGCCTTCATCGATGAAGCTGCGGATCAACCCTTCCGGCTGCGCTAAATGCAAAGCCGTTTCCAGTCGATTGAGCGCCTCCTTCTTCTGCCCCATTCGATACAGGAGAAGCCCCTGCAAAATGATCATTTTAATGCGGTCGCGCAGACGATCCTCTTTCACCAACAACTGAATCAGCTTCTCCGAAAGCGACCATGCTTCTTCGGTTCGACCGCAGGCCGACAGTACATAGGATAAAGCCATATGTTCAGATACACTAACGAGCGATACCTCATCCGTAGAAGCCATACCGCAATATTCAAGCCACTTCACGCCAAATGCGATATCGTCTTGTCGTACGAATTGCCAAGCTTCCTCCGCCTCGATCTTTCGCATAAACAGCTCATAATCGGGAGAGTCGATCGTGAGCTTAAGCTGCTCCATCAGCTCTTGTGCCCTTGCACGGTTCCCAAGTCCGAGTTGAATTCTCGCAGCGGTAATATGTACATGGAATAACATTCGCGGAATGAGCGGTTTATGGTTCGGCTTCATCATCCGGTTCAAGCAAGCTTCAGCTTCTTCTAACCGGTTCCAGTCATACAGCAGTTTACTGTAAGAAGCAAACATCGAGGCGATATACGGATGATCCGTACGAGGGCCGCAATGATCGATCATCCTGTGCAAATAGGCGGCTGCCTCATGATGGTCGTTAATGTAGAACAAGTGATCCTCTAATTCTTCCGTCCCGAAATATTTATTTTGCCCGATCAAGTAAGTAAGGCTGTCTTCAGTCAAATAGTGTTCGGCCATTATCAGATAGTCGGCCGATCGCGTCAAATCCTTTTGAATAAAACAAGACATCGCGCTCAGCAAATAAAAATCGCCCATCATTTTGTTCCAGTTCTCTTCACTCATTTGATCCTTGAGCGCTTCATAACGCGTTCGGGCTTGTTCCACTTTCTCAGGGATGTACGCCCATCGCGTCCTGTCTACAAACATAAGGTTCAAATAAAACCATTCCAAATAAGGCCGATTGACAAGGTAGCTCTCCGGCACTTGCAGAATCAATTCGCCAAGTACAATGCTCTTCTTAAAAAGAAAGGCAAGGAGATGCTCCTCCATGATTCGAACGACATCCTCGTATTGCCGCCCTGCCAAATAATGCTCCGCCGCTTCTTCCACGAAGCCATGGGACTCCAGCCAATTCGCAGCCTGAACATGTGCTTTCGTCCACTCACCCTCCGCTGTCCGGGAAAACAACTTCTGCAAAAAATCGGACAATAAATGATGATAGCGATACCAATTATGCTGATCGTCCAAGGGGATCGTAAACAGATTGCCCTGCTTTAACGTTTCAAAGAGGTTCTGACTGCTCTCCAAACCTGTTACGGCCCGGCACAGAGAATCATTCATGCGGCTCAAGATCGATGTGCGCAGCAAAAAAGCGCGCATCTCTTCCGATTGATGGTGAAAAACTTCCTCCAGCAAATACTCGGAAATATGATGCTGATGACCGCTGAACGCGCGAATGGACTCCGCGATATTATCGCTGCGCGCAAGTGCAATCGCCGCGAGCTTGAGACCGCTGATCCAGCCTTCCGTCTGTTGGCACAGCTTCACGACTTGTTCGCGGGTCAGGGACAACTCCGTCGTACCGCGGAAGTAGGCAACCCCCTCTTCGTGCGTAAAACGCAGATCCTGCATCGTAATTCGCTGCATATCTCCCTTCGCCAGAAGCCTGGCGGTAGGAAAAGGCAGTTCCGTTCGGCTTGCCATATAAAGATGGATCGACGAAGGCAACCGCTCCAGCAAATAGCTTAACGATTGATGGATCGCGGGATGCTCAATCAAGTGAACATCGTCGAGGATAATCGCTAGCTCGCATGTGAATAGATTCAGTTCGTTCAGCATGGCTTGGACGGCAGGCTCCGCGGACACCCTGGACGCGGAAGGACCGTTCTCGAGAAGCGGCCATACCGTTTGGCCATAATCAGGGATGATGTCCTGGATGGATGCGGTGACACAGCTCCAGAACTGAACCCAATCGTTATCGTGTTGATCCAGTGACAACCACGCTGCACGAATGTTGTTTAGCCTAGTCCATTTGCTTAACGCTGTCGTCTTTCCATAGCCGGCGGGCGCGGAAAGCAGTGTCAGCTTGGTTCCCATCCCCTTGTGGAGCAAGCGCATCAAGGAGGAACGATCGACTAGATCGTTGCTCACAGGGGGGATGGTTAGCTTTGTTTTTACAATCATTTGGCGACCCTCCTGATGATCAGTGGATTGATTTTCTTTTCTAATTTCGACAAAAGACGCTATAATCCTACGTTATGCCCAAGGATTTGCCGATTCGTTGTGTATTCCTTGTCGATTCGTTGTGTATTCTCGAGTGATATAGTTGACATGTGGTTAAAATCGAAGGCATAGAAAGGCGAGTGAAAGAAAGTGATAGCCAAACGGTGGATTGTAAGAGTAACGTTATTGTGTCTTATCATAATGGCGGTAAGTATACCGCAATATGCATGGGCTGCTGCAATTAAAGTGGAGACCGTAGGCAGCGCAGGCTTCTCGGCAGACACCGCTTATGAGACGTCGATCGCAGTTGACGGCAGCGGAACCCCTTATGTTGTCTATCAAGATGGAGGGAACTCGTATAAAGCCACCGTGGTGAAATACGTAAATGGCAATTGGGAGACCGTAGGCCATGCAGGCTTCTCGGCAGGCCCGGTTTTTGGCGCGTCGATCGCGCTAGACAGCAGCGGAACTCCCTTTGTTGTATATTCGGATGGATTGAACTCGTCCAAAGCGACCGTCATGAAATTCGAGAATAGCAGTTGGGTACCCGTAGGCAATGAGGGCTTCTCGGCAGGCAGTGTGGCGTCCACGTCAATCGCGATAGACAGCATCGGGACTCTGTATGTGGTATATCTGGATGGCGCGAACTCGAATAAAACGACCGTGATGACATTCCAGAATGACAGCTGGGCAGCCGTAGGCAGCGCAGGCTTCTCGGCAGACTGGGCTAATGATCCGTCAATCGCGCTAGACAACGGCGGAACTCCTTATGTTGCCTATCAGGATGGCGGAAACTCCTCTAAAGCGACCGTGATGAAATTCGAGAATGGCAATTGGGCAACCGTAGGCGATGCAGGCTTCTCGGCAGACACAGCCGCATACACGTCGATCGCAATAGACGGCAGCGGAATTCCTTATGTGGTCTATCAGGATGGAGGGAACACGTCTAAAGCGACGGTAATGAAATTCGTGAACGGCAATTGGGCGCCGGTAGGCGATGCAGGCTTCTCGGCAGGCGAAGCTGTTCATACGTCAATTGCGATAGACGGCACCGGCACCCCCTATGTGGCCTTTCAGGATATCGATAACTCGAATAAGGCAACCGTCATGATTTACGCGAATGACGGCTGGATGCCCTTAGGCAATACAGGCTTCTCGGCAGACGAAGCTATGGATCCGTCGATCGCAATAGACAGCAGCGGAATTCCCTATGTGGTCTATACGGATGGCGAACAGTCGGATAAAGCGACCGTAGTAAGGTATGTCTTGGTACCGACGTACACCGTGACTTATGACGACAACGGCGCTACGAACGGAAGTGTGCCGACAGACAGTAGAACCTATGCGCAAGGTGATACGGTTTCGGTATACGACAACGTAGGGAGCCTGACGAATACAGGCTTCACGTTCACAGGTTGGGATACGGTGACGGGCACGACATACGCCGCTGGCGATACGTTTACAATGGACAACGCCAACGTGACGTTGTACGCCAAGTGGACGATCAACAACTACACGGTCACCTTCGATAAAAACGGCGGCGATTCGGCGGCCACTCCGGCCGCAAAGACTGTAACCCACGGCGGCACTGTAGGGAGCCTGCCGACTCCGCCGGCTCGGGCGGGCTATACATTCAGCGGATGGAATACCCAGGCGGACGGCAACGGCACGACATTTGACGCCGCGACAGCGATAACGAACGACATGACGGTCTACGCCAAGTGGACGATGACCAGCTACACGGTCACCTTCGACAAAAACGGCGGCGACTCGGCAGCCACTCCGGCCGCAAAAACTGTGGCCTACGGCGACACTGTAGGAAGCCTGCCGACTCCCCCGACACGAACGGGCTATGCGTTCAGCGGATGGAATACTCAGTCGGATGGCAACGGCACGACATTTAACGCCGCGACAGCAGTAACGAGCGACATCACGCTTTACGCCAAGTGGATATCGCTATGGCAACCCTTAGGCAACACAGGCTTTACGGCAGGCAGTGCTAATTATACGTCGATCGCGATAGACGGCAACGGCACCCCCTATGTTGTCTATCAAGATGGCGGGAACTCGAATAAAGCGACCGTGATGAAATTCGTGAATGGCAGTTGGGCGACGGTAGGCAGTGCAGGCTTCTCGGCAGGCAAGGCTGAGTATACGTCGATCGCGATTGACAGCAATGGAACTCCTTATGTGGCCTATCAGGATGGCGGAAGCTCGTCTAAAGCGACCGTGATGAAATTCGCGAGTGGCAATTGGGAGCCGGTAGGCAGCGCAGGCTTCTCGGCAGGCAAGGCTGAGTATACGTCGATCGCGATAGACAGCAGCGGAACTCCTTATGTTGCCTATCAGGATGGCGGAAATTCGGGTAAAGCGACCGTGATGAAATTCGCGAATGGCAGTTGGGCGACGGTAGGCAATGCGGGCTTCTCAGCACACTGGGCTTGGTACACGTCGATCGCGATAGACAGCAACGGAACTCCTTATGTTGTCTATCGGGATTTCGATAGCTCATATAAAGCGACCGTGATGAAATTCGTGAATGGCAGTTGGGCGACGGTAGGCGGTGAAGGCTTCTCGGCAGAAGATGCTTGGTACACGTCAATCGCAATAGACAGCAGCGGAACTCCTTATGTTGTATATTGGGAGATTTCGGACTCGTATAAAGCGACCGTGATGAAATTCGCGAATAACAATTGGACGATGGTAGGCGGTGCAGGCTTCTCGGCAGGCTCGGCTTCTTATACGTCTATCGCGATAGACAGCTACGGAACTCCTTATGTTGTATATCGAGATGGCGGAAACGGGGATAAAGCGACCTTAATGAAGTACGCGAATGGCAGTTGGGCAACGGTAGGCTTCTCGGCAGGCTCGGCTTCTTATACGTCTATCGCGATAGACGGCAGCGGAACTCCTTATGTTGTCTATCAAGATGGCAGTAACTTGAATAAAGCGACCGTGATGAAATACGGATTGATGACTCAAGTATCCAGCGATCCTGTATCGATTGCCATCCCTGCGGGGGTAACGGGTGCCAAGATTGCGGTCACGACAACGACGGCAGGCTCGAACAAAGAAGCGACGCTGCCGCTTGTGGAAGTGCAAGCAGCTACCTCGTCAGGCAATGTGAGCGTAACGATTCCGGCAGGCGCAAAAGTTACGGCTAATTCTAATTGGGACGGAACGATCAAGCTTCCGCAGGTGCTGAGCAACGACAGCGTATCGGTCAATAACGGCAACGTGGACGCCGTCATCGAGGTCGGATCGTCGGACGTATCGTTAACGTTCGACAAGGCCGTACGCTTGCTCATCCCGAATAAAGGGGGCAAGAAGGCCTGCTTCAAACGAACAGGCGACACAACCTGTACGCCGATTACACGCACGATTTCCACGGACACTCAGGCTGCGGCTGACAGTGAAATTGCAGCCGGAGGAGAAGCGGCAATCACCGTTGGCAGCGATCTTGTTATTTGGACCAAGCACTTCACCAAGTTTGCCGCCTATACGCCGGTTAGTCCGCCAACTGTAAGCGGCGGGGGAGGCAGTGCTCCGTCCAACAGTTTTACGATCAAAGCTTTCTCTAGTGCCGAGTTCACTCTGAATGGCGTTACCCTTACCCTTCCGGAAGGAGCTTCGGACAAAACCATTCAAGTCACGGTGGATAAAGTGGCTAATATCGCTCATCTGCCGCAAGACGCCTCGCTCCAATTGCTTGGGGACGTTTACGAAGTAAAGAAAAACAGCGATGGCGACTTTATAAAGCCTGTGACGATTACGCTGCCTTTTGACAGCTCCAAGGTCGATCTCAATGCGAATGAGGTCGCTGTCTACTGGCTGAACGAACAAACGAACCAATGGGTGAAGCTGGACAATGCGAAGGCGGATGAAGCAAGCGGTACGGTATCCGGCACGATCATGCATTTTACGAAGTTCGCCGTGCTCCGTTCGGAGCTTAAGCAGACGCCTTCGCCGTCCGAAAATGAATCGAACTTGACCGATATCAAGGGACACTGGGCGGAAGCCGATATTCGGGAATTGATTGAATTGGGAGCCATCAGCGGTTATCCGAATCAGACTTTTAAACCGAATAGCCCGATTACAAGAGCCCAATTCGTCTCCATTTTGGTAAAGGCGCTCAAGCTGACAGCACCAAGCAGCCGCAGCTTTGACGATACAACTGGTCATTGGGCTAAGGATGCGATCGGTACAGCCGCAGCTTTGAGGATTATTTCCGGATTTGAAGATCATACCTTCCGTCCGAACGACATGATCACTCGTGAGCAAATGGCCGTAATCGTCGTCCGGGCACTGAAGCTGCCGGCATCAAGTACGTCTATCAGCTTTACGGACAATTCGTCGGTGTCCAGTTGGGCCATGGAAGCAGTAGCAACCGCAGCCGAGAAGGAGCTAATGAACGGCTATACAGACGGCACATTTAAGGCAAAGATTAATACCACTCGCGCGGAGGCTGCTACAGTTATTCTTAAAGCAATCAATCTTGAGCAATAAGAGGATTGGATAGAAGGATGGGACAGGGAAGACCCGCAGAGCATGATGCTCTACGGGTCTTTGTGTACAACTTCACCCCTTGGGACATTCTTCCGCAGCCCCAACTCTCTAGTCGATAAATTCCGTATATTGCAGAAAACGCTTCAGCATCGCCGTCGCCTGCGCGCGGGTTGCATGTTCGGAAGGCATAATTGTGCCGCCGGGCGTGCCCGTGATAATACCCGCAGCCACAGCTTGAGCAACTGCATCCGCGGCCCAGGCGGAGATCGACGTTCGGTCAGTGAACGATCCCAGCACTCCCATGTCTGCTGCCGCCTCCTTGCCTGCGAACGATAGTGCTCTGGCAACCATTACGGCCATCTGTTCGCGAGTGATCCGCTCGTTCGGATCGAATCGGTCCGGCGATAGGCCGCTCGCCAGTCCTGCATTCACCGCTGCCTCGACGGCAGGCCTGTACCACGCATTCGCCGCCACATCCGCGAAGCCGGAAGGTTGTCCGTCAGGATTCGGCGAAAGGCCGAGCGCTCGGACGAGCAAGGCCGTAAATTCCGCCCGCGTGATGTCCGCGTCCGGCGCGAAGCCGCTGTCCGTGACGCCATTGACGATCAGCTTGGACGCCAGCAGCTCAACGTCCTCCCGCGCCCAATGCCCGCTCAGATCGTCGAACGTCTTGCCCGTTGATTCCAGTACAGCATACATGCTGTTGTGCGGTACATTCATAATGACTTCCTGTGTACCATCCGGGCGGGTACCTGAATGCGAAGGAACGAACGTAAACGTCATCGTCTCCTGATCATACAGTATGCCCGTCAGGTTGCGATTCTCGGCGCCTTTCTCCGTCGTGATCGCCCGCGCCATATAGGTCCCGCCGAAATCGCGGATCTCCTCCGTCTGACCGTTCGCCTCTACCGTCACCTTGAAATCGATGACCGCACTTGCCAGGTCAAAGCCTTCCATAACGGCGAGCCGCTGGACCTGCGTCTCCGTGGCTTCGTCCGCGCGCTCCAGGATGATGTTCACCTTGAGGTCTGTCAGTTCAACGCCGAGCTGTTCCGCCAATCCAACCAGATCAAGCACACGGATGACGAGCTGGTAGCTGGCCCCGTTCAGCTTCACCTCGATAATCGCATTCGGGACAGCTCCTGCGGCGATTGAAGTGGCAGGAAGCTCTACCAGAACGATCGGCTCGGAATCGTCCACTTTGATCGTGAGGACCGGTTGCTTGGCATCCTTCAATGAATTCAACGCTTCATCCAGTGTCTCTTCATCAAGCGAGACTTGCTCGACGATAGCACCGTCCGGACGGGTTACTCTCTTAATCGCCACTGCTTCAATTTCAGTCGAGTCAACCTGCAAGCTCGCTTTCCCCATCGGTTCCGATGGTTCGCCGCTTGATCCTCCAGAAGTTCCGGCGTTGCTCGCTGCGCGCGCAACAGCGACAGAGTAGGTCTTCCGCGCCCCGTTCAGCGCCGTAACTTCAATCGCAATTGTATTGCCACCCACATCCAAGACCAACGCTTCACTCGCTTGTCCGCTCGTCACCGTTGATGGCGTCCCGCCGTTGACGCTTACGGTGATGATGTCCGTCGCGTCGAGGGCAACCGGCGTTATGGCGATGCTGCTCACATTGTTCGCCACGCTTGCCTTATAATCCATCGTGGATGCGTCGAACACCGTGTCCAGCGTTCCCGCCGAGAGTGCAAGCCCGCTCAATTCCGTAGCAGATGCGTCCAGTCTGAACCGCTCCGATGCTGCGTCCACCGTATTGCCGACCGCATCCTGCGCCCGGATGTGCAAGTACCAGTCTCCATCCACTCCGCTTTGCGTTAGTACCGTTCCGCTTGTGAACGTCGCCCAGCCATCTGCCTCTGCGACCAAGCGAATGCCAGTGCGGTTGGATGCAAGCCGCTCTCCGTATCGCTCACCGTTACCAACGTCGATCCGCTTAGGCTCCATGTTTCATTTCCGTTCGTGCCGAACTCGATGCTTGGATTGATTTGGTCGATCTTAACCGTCAGGACATCTTCCAATTCATTGCCCGCCTCGTCTTGGGTTTTGACCTTGATCGTGTGCGTTCCGCTTCCCGAGATAGTTAGCGGTTCCGTGTAATGGTACCAGGTTGCGCCATCGTCCAACGAATAGGCTATTGATGTGACGGCAATCCCTTGCTGATGAGAGGCATTGACTTCCGCCGTCACGGATTGGTTCGTCCAGTCTCCGGAAACGTACGGACCACCGTCCTGATTGCTTGCGGAAATCGTGACAACCAGCCCATTTCGATTGATCTTCACCTTTCTAGTTACTTGCCCTTC
The DNA here is from genome assembly GCF_025567625.1 of Paenibacillus sp. J5C2022. GTDB lineage: Bacteria > Bacillota > Bacilli > Paenibacillales > Paenibacillaceae > Pristimantibacillus. The sequence continues at coordinate 53,493 of NZ_JAOQJC010000039.1, forward strand.
ATTCCCTTCCTCATCGGTCGCTTTCAAAGTCAGGGTATATATCCCATCCTCGCTGTAGGTCAACGCCTCGACAAACGGCTGCCAGGACGTGCCCCCGTCTTCCGAGTATTCAAGCGTTGCCACTCCGCTTCCGTCATCCGACGCGTATACACTGACGGTCACGCTACGATTCGTCCACGTATCGTTCGCGTACGGCGATTCGTCCGCTTCTGACATATGAACGGTAATCGCAGGAGCGAAGCTATCCAACCACTGCGCATACAATGTTACATTGCCCGCGCCCATCATAAAGGCATCACCCGGCGTGTAGCTCGTACCGCTGCCGTCTGCCTCGGTATTCCAGCCGGCAAACGTATACCCCGTCTTCACCAGATTTCCCGTGTTACCCGTCACCGTCACCGTGCTCCCGTAATCCCCGTTCACATCGGCGGGTGCTATTCCTCCGTCGTTGCCATTGCCGTCATAGCTTACGGTATAGCTGTCGATTGTCCACTGCGCATACAACGTCACATTGGCCGTACCCATCGAAAAGAAATCACCCGGCGTGTAGCCCGTACCGCTGCCGTCAGCTGCTGTGTTCCAGCCCGCAAACGTATAGCCTGTCCTGCTCAGGCTGCCTGTGTTATCGAGCACGGTGACGCTGTCGTCCGGGCTATATGCGCTATTGTCAGCCGGCAAGTTGCCGTCGTTGCTGCCATTGTCATCATACGTGACGGTATAAAGCTGCGACACGGTAATGGTATACGTCTTGCCCCTCAGGAGATGCGGCTCGACCCGGACGGAGATTTCCGTAGTGTCTCCGGTCAAGGGTACGGCAACAGGTATGCCGCTTGTCTGCTCCTCTTCATTGACCAGCAACATGGAGTTGGCTGCGTCGGACAATATAGACGTCACATCGATGCTGGCGGCAGATGAACCCACAAGCTGGTAGGTATACGCCGTGACGGAGGGGACAAATGATGGGCTTAGCTCACCGGCATCTATCGCAAGATTACTTAGATTCGCGCTGCTTGGTACAGTACGTTCACCGTAATTATTAGATCCCCAGGCGACTACGCTGCCGTCCGTTTTCAGCGCCAGCGAATGATTTTCTCCCCCAGAAATGGATACAACGCCACTCCGTGCATCAGTGGGGATATTCGTTTGGCCGTCTGCATTTTTCCCCCATGCGACGACAGACCCGTCCGACTTTAACGCCATGGAATAATGAGTTCCACCTTCAATCGCCACAACCCCATTTTTCGCTGCGGTCGGTACGGAGGTTTGACCACTAAAATTGTATCCCCACGCGATGACGCTGCCATTCGACTTTAACACCAGGGAATGATAGCCTCCACTCGCAATGGCCACAACCCCGTTTTGCGCGTTGGTCGGGATGGTCGATTGATGGTCAACATTCAATCCCCATGCGACGACGCTGCCGTCCGACTTTAACGCCATGGAATGACCATTTCCAGCCGCAATGGCTACGATATCGCTCTGCGCATCAGCGGGGACAGCAGTTTGACCCCAATAATTATATCCCCACGCGACGACGCTGCCGTCCGACTTTAACGCCAAGGAATGGTTGCCTCCAGCCGCGATCCCCACGATGCCGCTCTGCGCATCGGTGGGGACATTCGTTTGACCATTATCATTTTTTCCCCACGCGACGACACTACCGTCTGATTTCAGCGCCAGCGAATGATTCCATCCCGTAACAATGGACACAACGCCGCTTAGACCTTCCGGTACATTCGTTTGACTGTAATTGTTCTTTCCCCATGCGACCACGCTACCGTCCGATTTTAATGCCAGTGAATGAGACTCTCCTGCAGCGATAGCGATTGCCTTGACGGGTGAAGACAGACCTGCCGGAACGGTCGTTTGACCGTAAGCATTGAATCCCCATGCGATGACGCTGCCGTCCGATTTCAGCGCCAGTGAATGAGAGCTTCCCCCTGCGATGGAGACGACATCGCTTTTGGCATTTACCGGCACATTTGTTTGATGATAATTGTTCTTTCCCCACGCGATCACGCTGCCGTCCGATTTCAGTGCCAGCGAGTGAGCTCCTCCCCCGACGATAGACACAACGCCGCTTAGACCATCCGGTACATCAGCTTGACCATTACTATTAGATCCCCAAGCGACGACAGTACCATTCGATTTCAGTGCCAGAGAATAATAATCTCCCGCGGCAATGGATATAACGCCGCTTAGACCATCCGGTACATCAGCTTGATGGGAACTATTCAATCCCCAAGCGACGACAGTGCCGTCCGATTTCAGTGCCAGGGAATGAGAATGTCCCGCGGCTATGGACACGACGCCGCTTAGACCATCCGGTACATCAGCTTGATGGGAACTATTCAATCCCCAAGCGACGACAGTGCCGTCCGACTTCAGTGCCAGAGAATGATACGCTCCCGTGGCAATGGACACGACGCCGCTTAGACCATCCGGCACACTCGTTTGACTGTAATTGTTCTTTCCCCATGCGACCACGCTGCCGTCCGATTTCAGTGCCAGAGAATGATACTCTCCCGCAGCGATGGACACTACGCCGCTATGAGCATCTGCGGGAACGGTCGTTAAACCGTTAACCTTAGATCCCCATGCGACCACGCTTCCATCTGATTTCAGCGCCAGCGAATGAAACACTCCCGCAGCGATCATCTGGAACGATCCCCGACTCCAACTGCCACCCGAAGACCTCTCAGCCGATACGACAGCAGGCACAGTGTAACCCCAAAGTATGATGAGTGCCAAAACGACCGTAATCAGTTGCGAGCTTTTCTTTGAACGCCGTGTATTTTTGGACATATCCAGAACATCCCCTTCTCTATTTCCATCTGAATCTATGATTCGATCATTTCTTGCCATTTTTCATCCTACCACCTGCTGAAAGGCTAGAGTCTTAAAGGATGCTTAAAGAATTTCATTCTATAAAGGAGAAACGCCTGGCTGTATTGTATAATGAATAAAACGTTGGACAATAGAAGAGAGTGTGCCATGGAAAATCCCCGCGTACTGATTGTCGATAACGAACCGGAAATCGTTCAGCTGGTCAAGCTGCACTTGCATAATGCAGGAATCCACACTTCTGAAGCAGCTTCAGGACGTGATGCCATCTCCATACTGGAGCATTACACAGTCGATCTGATCGTATTGGACCTGATGATGGAGGATGTGAACGGCTGGGAGGTCTTGCACTATATGCAGTCCCGCCAGTTGGACACGCCCGTCATCATCCTTAGCGCCAGACATCTGGAAGATGATAAAATTGAAACCCTCGGATTAGGAGCAGACGATTACGTCACGAAACCGTTCAGCCCCGGCGAGCTGACGGCCCGCATCAAGGCGTTGCTGCGGCGTTACAAGCCCGCTATGTACGGAAATAAGATCAGCTGTGGGAGTCTCATCTACGATCGTGCCGCTCAGCAAATCGAGAAACCAACCAGCACTATTTCCCTGTCTCCAATAGAAGCGATGATGCTGGAGCTGTTCATGCGCCAGCCGGGACGCATTTTCACCAAGCAAGAACTATTCAAATATGTCTGGAAGCTGGATCAATTCGATGCGAATTCAGTCAATGTGTATATCAATTTTTTGCGCAAAAAAATAGAGAGGGACCCGGCAAACCCTCGCTATATTGAGACAATACGCGGTGTTGGCTATCGGTTTGTGGAGGGAACGCATGAATCTGAGGACTAAATTGTGGTTAATGGTCATTGCAGCCAGTTTTACCGGACTAGTGTTGTTAATCGCGAGCATCGTAATTATGGGTTCTTTTACTTCGCGTGGCTATACCCATGAATCGCTGAATCAGATAGGAAATCAGCTGGTAGAAGATGCGGGCAATCAAGCAGTTGATTTAAACAAGAGAGAGGTGGATGAGCGAATTCAAAGCCTACTGGATCATACTCGGGATGAACACCCGCAGATGAGTCTGGAGTGGTTTTCCAAGGATGGCACGTTGCAGTATGCCACAAATCAGCGGAAGAAACCTTATGCGTTCGATGAGATGATGGAACGTTTTGCAGGCATGCCTGATAAGCTGTGGGGCTTTAACAACGAAGTGGTGACCTTAGTGTTTCATTGGGCGCTTGATAATGAACCCCAGTATCTGATCATGTCAATGCCCGGCAAGGAAATGCGGGGAACGCAAGTCTTTGTTTATGTACGGCAATCCTGGATGCTTCTAACCTTGTTAATTCCGCTCGGCGTCTTTTTTATTACGCCGATCGTATTTTCGCTGCTCTTTTTCACCCGGATTAACCGCAGACTGAAAACGCTGAACAGGGCCGTACAGGAATTCGATGCACGGAGTACGAAGATCGTCCTTGATGATCGCGGAAACGATGAAATCATTCAACTGAATCGCCATCTCAACCACATGTCTGAGCGCATCCTGGATCAGGTGGCGCAGATTCAAGACAACGAGCGCAAGCGCCATACGTTGATCGCGAACCTTTCCCATGACCTGAGAACGCCGCTCACCATGATTCAGGGGTATGCGGAGACGCTTCACGACGGTTTATATCAAGATGACAAAGAAATCCGGGCCTATTCGGAAATTGTATTGCGCCGGTCTCGTTACATGAATGAGCTGCTGCAGAAGCTGCTGGAGATATCCCGTATGGACATGCATCCTGCTCGTATCCATTTGCAGCTAACCAACCTCTCTGAACTACTCAGAAAACTGGCGGCGGATTACATTGCGGTATTGGAGAGTCATGGCATGTCCTTTGACATTGAAATTCCAGAGCAATCCCTTGCGGTCATGGTCGACCCTCCTCTGATCGAAAGAGCTGTACGCAATCTGATTGAGAATGCATTACAATATGGCCGTGCCGGCGAATACCTGGGCCTTTCCCTGCGCCAGGTTATCGTTGCGGACGCCAGCGGACGCAGGGAAGGAATGGATATTCGGAATGATTACGAGGTTGAAATCAGTGTAACGGATAAAGGACCCGGCATTCCCGTCGCGAAACAGGAGATCGTCTTTGAACGCTTCATCCGGGGGTCCGAGGCAAGAGAAGGAGAAGGTCTCGGCATCGGGTTATCCATCGTCAGGGACGTTGCCGGCATCCATAAGGGAAGCGTTCGCCTGGAGAGCAAGCCTGGCGTTCATACGACTTTTACACTCGTTATCCCGTATTTACTTATAGAAAGTCACTCCTGATTAATCGTCGGCGATTTCCGATTTCGAACAACGGCTCGAACATTGCCCATGTAAGAGGACCAGTCCCAAGTATATCGAACTGCTCCAGGAACATGAGGTGTTAATTAGCATGGACGGCAAGGGGCAACTGACTTTCAATTCCTTCAGACCTGATTTTCAAATATTCTCAATATAACGACCGCAGCTTCAGCTCTCGTTGCTGTCTCCTTCGGTTGGAAAAGGTTCTCGCTCCGTCCTTGTATATATCCAGCTGCAACAGCAGCTTGCACAGCCGACTTGGAATAATTTTCAATACGATTATCATCTCGGAATCCAGTTTTCTGTTCAGGATGAAGCGGCAATTCCAAGGCGCGTGCTACGACTACAGCCATTTCCTCGCGTGTAATCTCTTGATTGGGGCGCAATGTTCCATCCGGATAACCGTGCAGGATCCCTTCAGAAATTGCAAACTTCATCGCCTCTATCGCATAGTCGGGAATATCAGCTTTATCCTTGAAATTCAGCTTATCGGATATGATTTTATCTCTATCCAGCAAATTGAACAGCATCATCATGAATTGCGCGCGCGTAACAGATTCGTCGGGTTTGAACTCTCCGTCTGGGTAGCCTTGAACCAATCCCTTGTCCCAAGCCCGTAATACATCCTGTTCCGCCCAGTGTCCAGCCATGTCACTGAACACTGCTTCCATCGCAGCCTCATCTTCGTTGACAACTAAGACGGCGAATGTAGCAAACTTCTTCACTTTTATCGAAATAGCATTACCATCTATAGTTGCGTCTGTATTCACCCATTCATTGGTATCCTCGTCATAATATTGTATAACCGGAATCATTCCTTCTGGCAATAGATCCTGATCGAATGCCGCAGATAATGTGATAGGAAGCAGTACATCCACATCCAATGAAGATTTCACCTCAATGACATAACTCAACATAATGAAAGGATCAGGAAGATTGAATTCTCCCGAATCGATTATGTTATTGATCTTGATCTCATAGGGTTCTTGCCACGTTTCCATTGGAATTTCAAAAGTCCATCCCTCAAATTCGAATGTAGAATCTTGATCCACTTCGACCTCTTTACAAAGATCCGCGTCACATCGCTTTACTGTGGGATTAATAATACCCGTATAAGATGGGGGCAGCTTCTTGAAGTTCCCGATTAATGCCCGCTCTCCATTCACTACAAAGCTGTAGCTCGCATCAGTCGATACTTCTACATCCGCTTCCGTCCAGTTCACAAAGGCATATCCTGCTTCTGCTTCCCCAGTAACCGTCACTTCGCTGCCACGCTCGTAGTCTCCCGCTCCTTCTACACTTCCCCCTTCTGCCGGGGCAGCTGCGACAGATACTTCATAAGAATTTAGTTCGAAATGAGCAATAAGCGCCCGCTCTCCATTCACTACAAAGCTGTAGCTCGCATCAGTCGATACTTCTACATCTGCTTCCGTCCAGTTCACAAAGGCATATCCTGCTTCTGCTTCCCCAGTAACCGTCACTTCGCTGCCATGCTCGTAGTCTCCCGCTCCTTCTACACTTCCCCCTTCTGCCGGGGCAGCTGCGACAGATACTTCATAAGAAATTAATTCGAAATGAGCCACAAGCGCCCGCGCTCCCGTCACTTCAAAGCTGTAGCTCGCATCGGTCGACACTTCTACATCCGCTTCCGTCCAGTTCACAAAGCGGTACCCTTCACCTGGTATCGCTGAAACGGTTATTTCCCGACCGATTGCAAAATTCCCTCCCCCCGCGACTGTCCCTTCTATATCCACTGCCGACGTTGCACTAACTTCAACCAATGCTGCGAAATTAGCATATAAAGTAACAGCGGAACCAGACAATTCATAGCTAATGACACTTTCCTCGGATACTACTTGTCCAGTAGATGTTCCATCGGCCAGGGTCCAATTCACAAATTCATAACCTTCATTTGGGGTGGCCGTTAATGTAATAGGAGCATGACCATAACGAAAAGGACCAAATTCATAAATTTCAGCAGTACCGGTGCCCTCAGGATTAGCACTAGCATTAACACTAAGGAGAGACGATTCATAGGCTCCTGCATCTAATCCATCATTTATGAATCTGGGCTTCCCCTCCAAATCCGTTTTAACATGAGACAGAATACCTCCGTCCGAAAAAATGCCAGCATCTGCTGCATTAATTGCAGGGGACGAATCTCGCAAACGATAATCCCCATTTGAAGGGTTTACGAAAATACTGGCTGGTAACAGAATTATATTTCTCGCATCCAAACAAGATCCGGTAGAACTTGCAGCATTTAAACTATTCTCGAATTTCACATTTCCCAAATAGTCCGGTGCAAACTTCCCATTGTTGCCACAAACTATACTATTGTAAAGGGTAACGCCATCAACATTGTCAGCGTCATACGGGAAATATATACCTCCCGTATTATTCACTCCTTTATTCCCGCTAATGGTTATGTTAACAAGCGTTAAATCGCCGCTTTCCGCGTATATGCCGCCAGCAGTTTTCGCATCATTCCCACTAACTAGTACGTTCACAAGCGTGGAACGATCATCTTTTAGGTACAATCCCCCGCCAGAACTAATCGCATTATTACCGCTAATAATAAGATTAATCCATTCACTTTTGCTATTTTCACTAAATAATCCACCGCCATTACCGGCAATATTACCCATCATTCGGACATGAGATAAATCGACATTACTTATGTGATTATATAGAGCCCCGCCGAAATTCAAAGCTCTGTTATTTTTAAATGTTACATTTCTAATTGTAGGATCATTATTATCGTTATACATTCCGCCGCCGCTATTATGGTAGTCTGGATCATTGGCATTCCCCCCAGAAATGGTCACGCCATCTAAAACAGCAGTTTCATTCAGGCTGACTATATTGTCCGCATGATAAAAGACATGATAGGCATTCTCATCCTTAGTTGAGAAGTCGCTTGCATCATCATCCTGATTCCTATCGCCGCTCAGAATCGTTTCATTTGCTGCAAAATCTCGATCCCTCAAATCAAAGGTTGTCGAATCCTCATCTCCTGCAAATCCCCCATAAATCTCGACGCCGTTTTTCATATGGAAATGAATGGACCTCAAATCTTCAGACCCCTCCATCAATAGCGTAGGAATATAGATACCCGTTGCAATCCAAACTTGATCTCCTTCTTCTGCTGCTTCAATGGCCATCTGCAGATTCGTATAGGCGTCATCCCAACTGCTGCCATCCCCTGCACCAATCGCAGTATTGTCTACATACACGACATTCCCCACAGATGCCTCTACTTTATTTTCAAACAATCCTTCCGCTAGCAGCAATGCGATCATCATACAAAACATTAAGGTAAACCTTACAAACCTTCGCGAGATTTCGGCTTTTCTTTCCCATTGATCAAACATACTTTCTGACAACTCCTCTATCATTGGCTGAATGGTAAAATCTTGATTGAACTTAATAGTACCATCAGCTTCCATCCGTAATACTTAAAGGATTCTTAAAGAATGAAGTGTACTTACCCCGTTTTCAAAAACAAAAAAAGAAGCGCCACAAAGCAGCAACCTCTTCATCTTCTTTTGAATGAATCATCATTTCAGTTGATCATAATCTTGTGTTTCGTATTTATTACAGAAAATCACTCCTGATTAATCGTCGGCGATTTCCGATTCGAACAGTACGCATCTGTATCTACTTCATGGTCAAAAGAAATGGTCGTGTCATCCATATTCAGCATTATTATCACACTCCATCTTGCTTAATCTCTGTTTGCATGAATAAACGAACGCCGTTATAATAAAACTAAAGAAGGAGCCGTGCGCTAACACGACTCCAGCAGCACAATAGACCGCTTCAAAGGCGGTCGGCTTCGGTGAAACGATCAGAAATAGACCGCTACCTTGCAGGGGGGCGGTCTATTTCTTTTGGTTAATCGCTGCGACGATGGCGACAGCCAGCGTCAGCAGCGCTACAATTAGCGCCCCAAAACCGATCATCAACGTCAAAGCGTCTTTAACCTCCATGGGCATCCCTCCCTTCGACGAGAGGTAGCCGACCACCCTTGCAAGCCGTTCCACGTGCTTGTCTGATTATAGCATAATTTGTAAGAAACTGAGTGAAGAATCCATCTATTTTTGAGCTAACAAATAAGAATGGGGGATTGACCGGCCTTCTTTATGTATATACAGTGTCGAATATGCTTAACTGCTGGTCTGTAAGATGGATGAGCAAAGCTGCGAAGAAGCTCTGTTAGCGCTTGTTCCGGGCATTATGAAAGTAATTTCAAATAACGAATGTTGGCTCTATGTTGACTTCATGGAACAAAAAAACATCGCCAATGCACGCAAACACCATGGCGATGTATTTGTGATGTATATAATACTATGCCTTGCTTGGCTTTTCATTATCACCGGTGGCAACTGGATTCTCACTATACGAAATCCAATCGCTCCAGCTGTCGATTCTGACCTGAAAAACTCTTTAAATACCAAACGATTGCGGATTTCATAGCAAGTAGGATTCGAACATTCGCTGCAGGGGGGAGCTTTGTTCAGTTAACCAATCATTTCTTGTTTTAAATTGATTGAGGATATAGTTGAAATTTTGTTCAACATTTACTCCAGAGTAATGCTGGCCAATATAAATATGAAGAACTGCAATATGATAAATCTGAGTCAAGAGTTGAAGGTAAGTAATCTCTTCCGATGAGGCTTTGCGGTATTTAGCATACCCCCTTATATATGCCTCAGCCATTTCCAGAGATCCGTTGGACATCTGTAAAACATGATTAAGGCAAATAGCAAACTCCATGAAACTCACATCAAGCGAAATGAAATCGAAATCCAAAACACCTTTAATTTTATTTTCATGAGCCAATAAGTTGAACACCAATAAATCATGATGAACAAATTGTTTAGGCAGCTTTTCTAACAGATCAATTGAATTCTTAACGGATAATATCATTTCACTATAGAATGCGACGTCGCCCCCCGGTATGTGAAAAGGAGGCTCCTCGAAAAAAGACTTTACTGAAGGAATGTCTGCAAGTGGATGAATACTGTATATGTTCGAAAACGGGATTCCGTAGTAGGTAAAAGACCCGTCTGCGTCTGCAAACTTCCCAAGTGCAGATGTGATTTCGCCGACAATCCGACCGAATTCTTCAGCATGGTGCACCTCAGCCAAATCAGGAGCATGACCTTTAAGAAAAGATACCATAGCACCTAATGTTCCATCTGGAAATCGTACGTAATCGTCTCCGCTGATTGTCCGGATAAATACAGGCACTTGAAATGAAAGGTTTTGATGACTCAAATAAGATGTAATTTTTGATTCAAGTTCGATACTAGGCATACTTTTGGTAAATTGATTATAGATTCGAATGACATATTTTCGTTCATTGATGTTAATTATTTTCGTCAAGTTTGTTAGACCAAATGGGACTGATTCAGCAGAATAATTAGGAGCGTCCTCGAAATAATAATGAATTAACCCCTCTACTTTATCTTGCATAATATCTTCCTTTCCTAAAGCAGCGGCAACATGTGATTGATTTCTATTATGTACACTTGCCGAATATGTGCTTAAACCATTATCGTATTGCATGTATATATCCACGCCGTTATAATAAAACTAAAGAAGGAGCCGTGCTACCAACACGACTCCGACAGCACAGTAGACCGCTTCAAAGGCGGTCGGCTTCAGTTAACTAGTCGAGAGTAGACCGTAACCTTGCAGGGGGCGGTCTATTTTTGTTGATTAAATATTGCGATGATGGCAACAACCAGCGTCAGCAGCGCTACTATAAGCGCACCAAAACCGATCATCAACGTCAAAGCGTCTTTAACCTCCATGGGCATCCCTCCCTTCAACGAGAGGTAGCCGACCACCCTTGCAAGCCATTCCACGTGCTTGTCTAATTATAGCATAATTTGTAAGAGGCGGAGTGGTGAAATTTCTGTTTTTCTCTTTCTAATCTGTTGATTTGATGTTGATTACTCGTGGAGGTTTAACAGTCGTTGCTTAAAGCTTTTTACACAATAGGCAAGTTAGAGCTCTACCGAGAAAGATGGAGCTGATCGGCCATCTTTGTGCATGTACAGCTTCGAGGATGCTCATTTCTGGTGGTCTGTTCGATGTATCTAGCAAAGCTGAGCGGAAGCTCGATCCGTGCCTGGTCTGGAGGGCTCATAAAAATGTTTTCAGAGAGCAAGAGTTGACTCCGTGTTGACTTCAGAGACCCTGAAGACAAAGCATAGAAGTACATCGTCCATATGGGGATGTACTCCGATTCGCATACTACTATTCGTCTTTTTTCTTCTCCTCATTGCCAACAGCAACCGGATTCTCCTCATAACTAATCCAGTCGCTCCAGCTGCCCGCATACAGACGGACCTTCGTATAACCCGCTTCCCGCAAGGAGATGATGTTCGGAGTCGCCGTCACGCCGGAGCCGCAATAGACGATCAGCTCGTCGTCGCGATCCAGATCGGCGAAGCGCTCGGCTTGTGCGGCTGCATCCTTCCAAGAGCCGCTATCGCTCAGACCGTCCTTCCAGAAGCGGTTAATCGCTCCGGGAATATGTCCCGCTACCGGGTCCAACGGTTCTACCTCGCCGCGATAACGCGGACCTTCACGCGAATCAATAATCGTTACGCGCTCCTGACCAAGCAGTTCCTTCACCTCATCCATCTCCGCCAGCATCGTATGCTGGACCTCCGCTAGGAACTTCGAGGGAATAAGCACGCGCTGCTCGGAAGATACCGGGAATCCAGCGTCAACCCATGCCGTATATCCCTCGTCAAGCACAGATACCCGCTCATGTCCCAAATATTTCAACAGCCACCATAGGCGCGAAGCCATCGCTCCTCCTTGATCATCATAAGCGACGACGAGCGATTCGTTGCTAATGCCCACCCGGCTAAGCGCTACCGTCAAGTCGAAGATATCCGGCAGCGGATGACGTCCGCCATGCTCTTCAATGGGACCGGACAGGTCCTTCTCCAGATCCAGGTACACCGCTCCGGGAATATGGGATGTCTCATATAGCTCACGGCCGGCATCCGGCTGCCCCATCAGAAATCTGCAGTCTACGATAACAACGTCCGGCTCGTACATACGGGCCAGCAGCCACTTTAAAGAAACAATATGATTCATTGTCATTTTCCGCCTTTCATACTACCTGTTATGCCTATTATTATACGGATTTTCACTGGGATAAAAAAGAGCGTCCCCAATCCGCATTCTGGAATCATGAAGAAGCCTGCGCACAAACTACGCAAGCCCCTTCGTAGATGATATGAAGTGCCGCCATTTTATCAAGCATACAGCTCCCCTCCATCCTATTTTTGATTTTATCAGCTACAGATGCGTATCACCGGTAATAAACGGATATATTTGTTTTTCGCGTCGTTATTGGGACCGCCATATGCTACAATAAGCACAATTCAAGGAACGGAGGGTTGTCCTGACGATGGGTGCAGTTAATTACGGAAGATTGCGTTTTGTCACTTTGTCCCGCTAATTTCATAGTGAACAAAGACTCTGCCTGCGTGCGGAGCAAAACGGAATCGGTCTGCCCATTTCAGGTCATCTGCTGCTTATACGATGGATAAAGGGACAGCACGTCTGTCTCTTTTTGGCGTGCGAAAAAGCATACTCCCCTCACTAAGGTGAAAGGGGAAGCTTGACGCCTGTTCATTGTTGTATCTGCAACTCCTATCTGCAGTTTTCATTTCGGCAACCGTTTAATTCAATATGGTATTGGCGTACTCCCATTTCCATTCCCATTTCCGTTGATCCGGCGCAGGCACAGGTCTGCGTTTTTTCGTTTGTCCACGGAAATCAACGAATTCGGGAGGAACTTATCTATGCGCAAGAAAAACAAGAACAATAGAGCGGCACGCCAACCTAAATTGGAACCGAACCGCGTCGGGCAGCATCTGCTGCATCACCCGCGGACGATCGGACAGCTCATTGGAACGATACATGTGAAGAAGAGCGATACTGTGCTGGAGATCGGGGCGGGCAAAGGAAGCCTCACGTTTCCAATAGCCGACAGAGCCGGGAAGGTGATCGCGGTAGAAATCGATGCGGAGTTCGTCAAGAGGCTCCGCATTAAGGCGGAAGACACACCCCATATTCATATTATCCACAGCGATATAAGGAGATTGCGATTGCCGTCGGAGCCGTTCTGTATCATCGCCAATATTCCCTTCTCCATCACCACTGCGATTCTCGAGAAGCTGCTAGGGGTTGAGGGGAAGAGCTTTCAACGGGGGGCGTTGATTATGGAGAAAGGAGCGGCTATAGGGTTTACTCAAAGAGCGGTGCTTAATCCGCGGTTGTTAATGTGGAGAATGCAATTCCGATTCCAAATGAAAACGGTCATTCCCCGTACGCATTTCGCCCCGCCGCCGCGCGTCGATGCCGCTATCGTCTGCATTGCACGAAGAGAACACCCCCTGGTGCCCTTCAAGGAAGGAAGGCGATTCTCCGCCTTCGCGGCGTATATGCTGCGTGAACCGAAGCTGGCGGCAGCCCATGCGCTGACAGGCATATTCACGCCGGCACAACTGAGAGCTGTACTGCAGCATGCAGGGGTCGATCGCGAACGGACTGTCGCTTCACTATCGCTGGAGCAGTGGGCGGCACTCTTCCTTGCCATGCTGCGGCATGTCTCCCCATATCGGTGGCCGAGGGGATGAGGGCTTATGCCGGCAGCACTCGCTTAGCAGACCCGTCGGGACGTCCTGCACCAGCTGGTGATCCGCACACTATCTTCAGACGCCCTTAGCTAATGTCCCCACCCGCCTCTACAATATCCGAAGAGGTGGCTATGGTGGTCTCGATTGTCACAACCAGCCCGTTCACAATCGTGTCCAATGCCATGCTGGGCTGGCCCGGATGCTGTGCCGCTTGCTCCGGGAGATAAGGGATATGAATGAATCCACCTTTCACGCCGGTCTTCGCAACGCCAATCTCGTGCATCAAGCCGTAGAAGACATGATTGCAGACGAACGTTCCGGCTGAATGGGAGATGGATGCTGGTATTCCCTTTTCCTTCAGCCCGCTTACGATCGCTTTAATCGGCAGCGTCGTCCAATAGCCGGTTGGCCCGTCTTCCACGACAGGCGTGTCGATCGGCTGCTTTCCTTCATTGTCGGGAATACGGGCATCGTTCACATTAACGGCAATTCGCTCAACAGAGAAGGTGGCACGCCCTCCGGCCTGGCCTAAGCATAGGACCACATCGGGCTCAGTTTCCTCCATGTATTGCTTTAATAACGCAATAGACTTATCGAACACCGTGGGAAGCTGTCTGGCTTCTATTCGATAATCGGCATGCTTGTGCTCCGCAAGCGTGCGAACGGCTTCCCATGCGGGATTGACGGTTTCTCCTCCGAATGGGTCGAAGCCGGTCACTAGTATCGTTTTCATAGGCATCCTCCGATTGTTTCGCTTCAAGATTGCGTTTGGTAACTCCTCTTTCGAATGATTCGGCTGGCTATGAGAAACTGCCTGATTCATTCAACTCATATTCTTCGATCACTTCCTTCAATACATCCGGTCTGTCCGTGATGATGCCGTCTGCGCCAATATCCAACAATCTCTTCATGGTTTCTTTATCGTTTATCGTCCAATAATGAACCTGCAAGCCATTCCTATGCGCGAATTCAATGACTTTTTTACTATCCATGCTGACTCCTTTCATACGAACCGGAAGCTGCACCACACTCGCATCCGTCGTGAAGAATCCTGGCAGCCACAATTTCGTCAGCAAGGCGAAGCGGAGCGCTTCGAAAAGTCCCGAGCTTCGCGCTATTGTATGTTCCGACAGCTTATCAAGACGTTTCATCATCGCATCGTCGAAGGAGGTCACAACTGCATGATTTTCCAAGCCATACGCCTGCAGCATCTCATATAACATCTTCTCTACACCCAGATAATCGTCCTTTATTTCAAGACTGTACAGAAATTGATCCCCGTATCGCTCGAGCACTTCTTTCAATGTCGGAATATATAATCCCTTTCCTCGATAACTGAACTCACCGTTTTCATCCTGATACGAATAGGCGGCGTCCAGCTTCTGCAATTCCTCCAGCGTATAGGAATCCGTTGGGCCTGTACCGTCTGTTGTACGATCCACATCCTCGTCATGTAGAACAACCAGCTCGCCATCCTTTGTCATATGGATATCCATCTCCAACATATCCACATCTAGCGAAGCTGCTGTATCGAAGGCTGCAATTGTATTCGGGGGAGCAAGACGGCCGCCTTGATGGGCAATATTAAGCGGAGCTGTTGATGCCGACAAGAAGTGGATAGACCGGGGCGATTCACTATAGTACAGAATTGTGCTGGTGGAATAGGCTAGTATGATGGCTCCAAGACAAGCGGCAGCGAGCTTCCCTGGAAATCTCTTTCCGTTTCTTTTCTTACTCTTCTGTATGAACTCCGGACCGTATCTGCCATTCATCGATTTTGATCACCGTCGCTTTCTTTCACTTATTATTCAGCGGCCTGGGTTAGGCGTGTTTCTCGATTCGGGAAGGGGGACTACAACGAAAAAAAAGCCGTGCG
Source organism: Paenibacillus sp. J5C2022 (assembly GCF_025567625.1). GTDB lineage: Bacteria > Bacillota > Bacilli > Paenibacillales > Paenibacillaceae > Pristimantibacillus. The sequence goes on from NZ_JAOQJC010000039.1 coordinate 69,229, forward strand.
TAAACACGACTCCCAGTATGTGTTTCATTCATTATAGCATAATTTGTAAGAAAGGAGGTTCTGAAAGCCCCTTTTGGGGTGCGATGGCCCCATTATTTCATTCGACGGCATGAGTTTTTCTCAATGATTTTCGCCTGTATGATGCCCTCCGGCTCCGGTTCGCCATGCACAATATTCATCTTCTTGAACAGCGTATCGACCGCCGCTTCGCCTAATCGCGAGGCGCGCAAGTCGACTGTCGTCAACAACGGCTCCGTCTTCTGCGCCAGCGATGGATCGCCACTAATCACGATGAGAGAGAGATCTTCGGGAACAGACAGCTTTAATACCGTCAATGCCCGCAGGACGCCCATCGCCAAGCTTTCGTCGTCGGCAATAATGGCCGTCACCTTCGTTCTCTTCTCTCCCAACAGCTCCATCGTTTTCAAATAGCCGAATTCAGACGGTTCGAGCTTCAGCTGAGGCCGGAAATGGTGAGAATAGCTCTGCTCGTCAATCCCCTGCTCCTGCATCGCAAGCTCGAAGCCCTTCTTCCGGTCGACCGCAACGGTCATCTTCTCGGGAACATTAAGAAATACGATATGCTCGTGTCCAAGCTCCAGCAGATAACGGCACGTATCGTAGCCAATCTGCACATTGTCGCTGTCCACATAGCTGACATGGTCTATATTGGAATTCGCGGGTCTGCCTATCACGACATAAGGAATGTTGAATTGATGCAACAATTCAATTCGTTCGTCTTCTTCGGCGGGATCGATCAAGATGACGCCGTCCATAGGCAGGCTGGACAGATTGGGCAGATCCAGCTCGCCTTGCGACAGAGTATCCAGCAATACGCGATATTTCTTCTTTGCCGCACGGGCAACTATACCGTTAATGAGATGCGTTTGGAAGCTGTTGAAATAAATATGGTTGATGAATGGAATATTCAATCCGATCGTCATTGTCTGCTTTGTCGCCAAGCTGCGGGCGATATGATTCGGCACATAATTCAGCTTTTTGGACGCTTCCAGCACTCTCTTGGCCACCTCTGCGCTTATCGGACGCTTGCGGCTGAATACATTGGACACTGTCCCTTTGGACACATTGGCCAGCTTTGCCACATCATCAATTTTGCTCATCGTCGTTCCCTTTCTTCAAGTAGATCGGATTGCCGAGCGCCGCCATCAATGTCCGGTCCGCTTCCGGAAAGTAACGCCACACTTCAACGCGGTAGAAGAGCCTGTCGGCAACAGGCCAGGTCAGCTCCAAGCTCCCGTCTTCTTCCGCGACAGCTTCCTTCTCCACCCCGTTCTCCGTAATGACCTTCGCGACATCTCCTTGCCGCACATGCTGCACGGAACATTCCGCCTGCAGGACCATTCCTTCGTGCAACTGAATGGCATCTCCCGTCATCGCCGTTCCGATGCGAAAGTCGATCTCGGGCCCTTCCGGACCGTAACTCATAAAGACGCGGCCTGTATCAAGCCCCTCCAATATCCCGTTCACTGTACGGGAAGCTGCAAATACATGCGTCGCCGGCATCGCATGCTTCACCCACGGATCAGGCCGGTGCACATCGCTGCCGCCAACGGCTACAATCCGCTTGCCCGCGGCAAGCTGGCCTTGCCACCAGTCAACCGCCCGTTGATTGCGGCTGGACCAAGGGCCGTTCCACACTTCCACCCAATCGTAATCCACCTCGAAATCCCATTCCCAAGGACAATAGTCGCAATGCGGATGGTTCAGCGTAATTTTCGCCCCGGCTTCTCTCGCTTCTCGCAATAGCCAGTGCACATCGTCCATCTCTGTCGCCCTGTAGTCCAGCACAGGATCGGCTGCCCCGAGGAAATTGGCATGACCGTAATTCGTTGTCAATTCCACGCCTGGAATCAAGACAATATCCGTATCGGCTGGGTGAGCAAAGTTCTGGCTAACCGTGTTATGGTCTGTCGTTGCGATGAAATCGCAGCCGCTGTCCTCCATGATGCCGACCGCTTCCCGAAGGGTATAGGCGCCATCACTGTGAACGGTATGGGTATGCAGATCTCCCTTCAGCCAACGGGGGTGCTCCAGCATAACTGTCACCGTCAGCTTCACCTCGCAGCCTTCCTGGGGAACGCGGTAAGCTCCGAGCAGAACAGCCCATTGTCCGGCATACAGCTCTCCCGGAAGGTAGCCGGGTGTCGCCTTCTCCCACCCGATTGAGAATTCCGTTCGGGCTCCGCCGCTCCAGCCCCTCATTCTCCCCGGTCCTTTTATTCCCAGATCAATGGTGGCACCCGTGCCCTTCAAGCTCTCCCCGTCCATTTGAACGTGGATTTTCTCTGTATGCTCGGGCAGCTCGAAGGGGATTTCAATGTAACCCTTTTCCTCGTTTTTATCGATATGACGGCTGAACATATGCTCTATCACGTACTCTTTCTCCAGTGACACGATCGACACCCTCTTTCGCTATTCTTTATTCGCCCCGACCATAATGCCCTTGACGAAATACTTCTGCACATAAGGATAGATGAGCAATAGCGGAACAAGCGCGATCACGACACCCGCCATCCTCACATTGGTCGTCATCATGAAATTGCTGGAGGTGGCGTCCGTATCGATAATAAGCGCCTTGAGAGCCAACTGCAGCGTATATTTGCTCTGGTCGTTAATGAACAACAGCGGGGCCGTGAACTGATTCCAGCGGCTGACGAATTCGAACAGCGTAATGGTCGCCAGTCCCGCCTTGGCAAGGGGCATATACATTGTCAGGAAGATTCGGAAATCTCCCGCACCGTCCATGCGCGCCGATTCGCACATTTCGTAAGGCACCATCGTGAAGAAGTTCCGCATGAGCAGAATGCTGAAGCCCGACACAATACCGGAAATAATGAGCGCATACAGCGAATTAATCAAGCCCAGATCCTTATTGACAACATAGAGAGGGATCATAATCGCTTCATGCGGGATCATCATCGTGAGCAGAATCGAAGAAAGGATCAATTTCTTGCCGGGCAAGTACGGCTGGATAAGCACATATCCGGCCATCGCACTGAGCATGACATGCATGAAAGTTCCACTCACCGTCACGATGCTGCTGTTCATGAAGGGAAGCCACAGATCCAATCGGTTCCATACCGTTTGAAAGCCTTCTACGCTGAATTCCTTCGGCCATAGCACAATGGAAGGGGACATAGAGGCCAGATTGGAAGAGAAGGATAGCGCCACTACGTTAAGAAAAGGAATAATCATCGTCGCTACAATGCCTAGCAGAATAATCATATTGAGCGTGTCGAACAGTTTGCCGGAGAAGCTTTTCTTCATCATCATGTCCCCCCTTTAATTGTCGTATCGGACTACCAGCCGCGTGATCATGGTCAGTATGAACGTTAAGGCAATGACAACAAAGCTGGCCGCCGTAGCTACGCCCATGTTGAATTCCATAATGCCCTTCTCGTACGTATACACCATAATGACATCGACATATTTGGCGATAGCCGGATTTTTCATAATAAAAATCTGATCGAACATGCGCAGTACGCTCATCATATTGAGCAGAAGAACAACCTTCATCGTGGAGTAAAGACCGGGCAATGTGACATAGCGGACTAGCTGCCAACGATTGGCTCCGTCCATGCGCGCCGCCTCGTACAGCGACGGATTAATGGCTACGATAGCGGCCAGGAACAGAATGCACGTATACCCCATCTCCTTCCATGTCGCCGACGCGATCATAACTCCCCTCGCATACGTCTCCGATGAGAGGAACGGTATCGGACTTTCTTTGCCGAGAGCCAGCAGCACCTCATTGACGAGACCGCCGTCCGGGGAGAGCATGAATATCCAGATGCCGCCAATGACAACCCACGAGAATAGATGCGGCAAGTAGATGACCATTTGAATCCACTTCTTCAACGCCTTCTGAGCGATCTCATTCAACAGCAGCGCAATCACAATCGGGGCGATAAATCCGGCAATGAGAATGCCGCCGCCAATAACAATCGTATTGAGGAATACATCGTAGAACACTGGGTCCTTCAATACTTTCATATAGTTGTCCAAGCCTACGAACGGCGTATCCCCGATTAACCGGAATTGCTGCAAGCTCATAATAAAGCCCCGAATAAGGGGGTAATATGTGAAGATGAGAAAATAGAGCATAATCGGTATCATCATCAAATAGAGAGAAGAGTAACGTTTCATCCCGTTCAAGTTGCTGCACCGCCTTCTGTATGTCATGGAGAAAAGAAGAGTATGGCGGATCGCCATACTCTCCGAACATCCGTAACGCTATATAGTACGCTATTTAGTCGATCAGATCCGCACGCTTCAGCTCGTCTTGCATTTTGGCTACAGCTTCAGCGGCAGGCATCTCGCCCGTCATCGCCCGGATCGCATAATTGTTAATAATCTTCTCGGCATCCGTCCAATTCGGCAGCGTCAGCTCCAGCGAAGCATGCTCCATCACGATCTGCTGCGCTTCTTCGACGCCCGGAAGCTTGCCGAACGGCGGCTTGACATTGTCGTTGTACCAGAACGGTACGCCGTGATCCATGCCATGCTCCTTGCCCAGCTCGGTCAGCTCATATTGGCCATCCTTCTTCACATAATCCTCGCCTTCAATGCCGAGGCTGCCGAGGATAATGCCCGGCTCCGTATGCCACCACTCGATAAACTCCATAGCCGTCTCCGGATGCTCCGCATTGACCGGAATGACCCATACGTCAGGATCGCCGCGGCGCAGCATAATCTCGCCGCCCGGTCCCGCCGGTCCCGGTATGCCCTTCGCCTGGAATGCCGTGTCCGGGTCCTCTTGCAGCCTTGCATTATTGAACAAGCCTACCCATGCATCCCAATACGTAACCATGCCGACGCGGTCGGTCAGGAACAGGTTCCGCATCTTTCCGGTATCGTTCGTAGCGAAGTTAGGGTCCATAATGCCTTCCTTGTACAGCTTGGCGAACCATTCGTATACCGGAATTGCCGCTTCGGTCGCATAAGGGATGACACGCTTGCCGTCTTCCATTACATATCTCTGCTTAACGCCCGCCGCGCTCATAAAGCCTTGAATCTCATACAATCCCGCTGTCGACAGGCCGTACGTATCCTCTTTCCCGTTGCCGTCGGGGTCCTGCTCCTTGAACGCCTTCAGCACTTGATAGAACTCATCCAGCGTCTCCGGCGTGTCCAAGCCGAGCTTGTCCAGCCAGTCCTGTCTGACGATTGGCATGGTGCCGCCTTGGAACTTGCTGAATACGCCATAGATCTGGCCGTCTTCCGTCTTCACTTGCGCCCACTCGCCGGAAGGAATGACGCTGGAGTCGGACAAGACGTCGGAGCCTTCCACGAAGTCTGTTATCGGCGTCAAGATGCCTTGATCGATAAAGGTATTCATCGTTTCCTTGCTAATCTGCAGCAAATCGTACTTCTCGCCGGAAGAGATGGCTGTTGTCAGCTTTGTATTGTAATCAGATGCCGGCTTCGTAATGTCGGCTTTAATGCCGGTCAGACGCTCAATCTCCTGTTCGAACAGGTCGGTCTCCTCCGGCGTCTTGCCGCCTACGACACCCGCCATAATGCGCAGCTCTTTCACTGAAGCTTCTTTCTGCTGTGAAGTACCGTTGCCGTTGGACGCTTGATTCGAATCACCGCCGTTGCCGTTGCTGCCGCATGCCGTGAGTGCAAGACTCGCAATGACCATACTTGCCGCGACTGTTTGTAAAGCTTTCTTTTTCACAGTTGAATCCTCCAATATGCTGTAAATGTAGGGAGCCGCAGCGCAATTGTTAAACCGGTTTAACAATTGGGCAACGACGTCTATGAACATGTCCTTATCGTAATCGCCGTATGTTAATTCGGCATCAACGCCATGTTAAGGTTTTGTTGATTCCACTGGAAAGAAAAGGGCAGTCTGCGACGATAACGCAATGAACAAACTCCGCTGCCTCCAAACTCCGCTGCGGGCGGCCTTGACTGCTCCGATTTGTACGATTTTTCGTTACTACTTAGCTACTAAGCAAGTAGGAGCTATCGCTCAAAATGGTCACATAGAAGCGGAAAAGTAGTGGGAATTGTGCGCTA
>NZ_JAOQJC010000004.1 GCF_025567625.1 Paenibacillus sp. J5C2022
GTGGCATACACTGAAGGTCTGAAATGATGCGTGCGAGCTGAATTAGTGCATGTGGCATACACTGGAGGTCTGAAATGATGCGTACACGACTAATTAGCGTATGCCGCATACACTGGGGCTCTGAAATGATGCGTGCGAGCTGAATTAGTGCATGTGGCATACACTGAAGGTCTGAAATGATGCGTGCGAGCTGGATTAGTGCATGTGGCATACACTGAAGGTCTGAAATGATGCGTGCGAGCTGAATTAGTGCATGTGGCATACACTGGGGCTCTGAAATGATGCGTACACGCCGAATTAGCGTATGCCGCATACATTGAAGCTCGGAAATGGTGCGTGCGCGCCCCCTCCACTTAGCCGCGCTCCCGGTAATCCCTCGGCGTAATGCCGCAATGCTTGCGGAATATTTTGTTGAAGAAGCTAATATCGTTGAAGCCGGAGTCCAGCGCAATGTCGAGCACCTTGCGATTGGACTCTTTGAGCTGCGAGCACGCGTAGCGGATCTGAACGGCATGCTTGTAGTCCAGCAGGCTGCTGCCGGTCGCTTCCTTGAATTTGGCTCGGAACGAGGATTCGCTCATGCCGCACATTCGGCTAACCTGCGCAAGGCTGATCGGCTGCCGGAATTGCTGCTGAATCAAGTGACAGACCGAGCCAATCCAGTCATAGTCCGGCGACGCACTCTGCCCCTGCAGACGCTCTGTCGGCAGATAACGGCTGAGCCAGACCATACATTCCATCCAGCGCGTCTTGACGATGAGCTGCCACCCCTCTCTCTCTTCCATATATTCATGATGAATTGTATCCAGATGCTGCCGAATGACGGCACGTTGCTCTTCCGTCAACGGCTGGAACGGGACGAACGATGCGTTGCTCCGCATGAAGGGAAGCAGGTAGAAAAATCTAGCAAAGGCAGGTAGCTGCAACAACGTGCCCATCTCCGCCTGCAAAAAGCCGGAATCGAACAGCACATTGTATATCGTTGTCTCCTCTTGCGGTGATCCCTCATAGCTGTGATAAACATTCGGCTCGACAATAAACACATCGCCCGCTTGCAGCGTATACCGCTGCCCTGCCATCTCGTGATGAGCGCTTCCGCTATGGACGAACACCAATTCAATGAAATCATGCGTATGATGAGCAATCCGCTCATGATGACCAATGGTGTACTGTTCAATATGAAAAGGGAAAGTACTGCTTCGGAAATAATGTTCCTTCGAAATAACGGTCATGTCCCTCTCACCTCATCCCTCAAGTCTCTCCCACATTATAATTCATGCTGTTAATAATTTCTTTAAGTTGCGAAAACATTGCGCTGACAAAAAAGCGGTACAGTAGTGCTGGGCATACCACCCAGTAAGGCCAGGGTATGAGACAGGGAGAAAACCCTTTTATGTATCAGATATGGAAGTGCTTTAGCGAGCGCATGCGGCTTCCGGATTTGATGCATAGAAGGGTTTATTTGTTTTGCCCGGCTCTTGCCCCGCCGAATACGGAGAGGGAAGGAAGATGATCATGTTATCCCGATCAGCGTCAAGATGGTTATCGATTCTGCTGTGCGTTGTTGTTCTGTCAAGTCTTGTGCCGGCCTATCCGGCATTTGCCGCGGAGGAAGACACTGTAGAGAAGGAAGCGGCATCCGTCCAGGGCTTTGAGATCAGCGAAGCCACGGAAGCCGGACGTCCAGTGCTGCAAGCGAAGAAAACGATTCATGCTCCTATCATTGACGGCAAGCTTGATGATAGCAACTGGAGCATAGCCGAGCCGCTGCCGGAGCTATTCGGCGAAGCGCCGTTCCCGGCTTCTGCATTCGGAATGCTGTGGGACAATCAATACCTGTATATCGGCATTCGAACCGAAGATCATACGCCGCTTCAGGATCAAGCGGGCTACTGGTTCGAGCAGGACGGCATGCATCTGTTCTTCGATCCGACGATGCATCGTTCTACTCCGTTCCAGCCGGAGGATATGCAAGCGGGCTTCTTGTTCCGCGCCGATTCGGCGACGCCCGAGTTCCACTTCGGCGCGGCGCTGAACAACCATGAGGGCAAGGACGACAAGGGCATAATGCGTGCGATGAACCAGACGGCAACGGGCTGGGAGCTGGAAGTCGCCATATCGTGGGACATGCTGCAGTTCGATCCCCAGCTCAGCAAGCAGCTTGGGTTCAACCTGGGCGTGACTGACCGGTACGGAGAGGACAGCTCCATGCAGCGGACGGCTTATTGGAGCGCGTATGATTCCTCTTCCTTCTGGAATGATACGAGCGGATACGGGACGATCCAGCTGCAAGAGGACATGCCCGTGATCGGTCCGATCAATCCCGTTCTGCTGGAAGAGAGCTTCGATGGCGTCTTGGAAGGCGCGCTGCCATACGGTTGGATTTCCGATGTCAATGCGGGAAGCCCGTCTTTCACCGTTACACAGAGCACGTACGGCGGAAGAATGAGCTTCGACGGCTCCTCCGCGGGCAAGCAAGGCAGGGTGACGGCTCCTGTGCAGTGGGACGACTATACGATTGAGGCTGACGTCCGCTTCGAGGCGGTACATAACTCCGGCAGATGGACGGCATTAATGTTCAGGGGAATTCCGGAGGGGACGAATCCATACAACCAGATGGCGGTTCGCCAGAACGGTACGTATGAAGTCGCATACCGCAAGCCGGATAACGGCTGGTCTGTCATGGCGTCGGGCGTATGGCAGCCGCTGGCGCTGAACGAGGATTATCAGATGAAGGTGCGCGTCTACGGTGACAATGTGAAGGAATATTTGAAAGCCAAGGATGACCCTCAATATACGCTCGTATTGGATCAAAGCTTCCCAAGCGGGCTGCTGCAGCGCGGCAAAGTCGGGTTCCAGGCGGATCAGAGCAAGGTGTCCTTCGACAACTTGAAGGTGACTCGTCTTGCTGCTGAGCGTCTCGATCTGATCATGCCTTCCGAGCTGGAGGCTCTGACCGGACCGGTGACGGTAACAGGCAGTGTGTATTACTCCGACGGCTTGACGGAAGCCATTCCGTTAAGCGGCCTGAAGCTGTATTCATCGGATGAATCCGTCATGAAGGTGATCGATGGCAATCTGTACCCGCTTAAAGCGGGCCAGGTTACAGTTAAGGCGATCTATGGCCGCGCCGAAGCGACCTACGAGATGACGGTGAAGCCATCGTCCACAGGGGCCAAGGTGGTCGAGCTTCGCCATGAGCAAGGGTATGTGCTGGCTACAGCGGGGACGCCGCTGAGCCTGGATAGTCTGACTTTCTTGACGGAGCTAAGCGATTTCACATCGGGAACGCTTCAAGGCGGCGCACTCGCTTGGCATGCTGAAGACAGCAAGGTTGTTATCGAAGACGGAAGCATGCATATCGAAGAGCAAGGGGTATATCGCTTAACGGCAGAGATCGATGGCGTATCCGCAGAACTGCTCGTCGTTGCGAAGGATGCAGCGGACAGCGTATATACGCTGTATGAGCAAGATTTCGATTCTATTGCGGATGGCGATATGCCTGACGGCTGGTCGCGAATCGAAGGGTCCACCGCCTCCAAGGCGGCCGTGCAAGGCGGCGCATTCCAGATCGACGCTTCGTCCGGTTCCGATAATCCGTCCCGTGTCTTGCTGCCGGAATATTTGGGCATGTTCGGCGATTATCGCATTGAAGCGGATGTCACTCATCTGAGCGCGAACGACAATGGCAGATGGCATTCCATCATGTATCGCGTTCAGAACGGCAATTATCCCTATTATCAAATGGCTGTACGCAAGGATGCATCTGCTGCGAATGGCGTCGAATTCGCGGAGCGCACACCGGCGAACGGATGGGCCGTCCATGACAAGGGCCCGTTCAGCGGAATGATCGAATCGGATCAAATGTATCGCTATACCGTCATTGCGCGAGGCAATCGGGTACAGGAGTGGATTAACGACGAGCTGATCATCGATACCGATGCCGCAGGCGGCTATCTTCAAGGCCTCATCGGCTTGCAGGCGAACGGAAGCAAAATGAAAGTGGATAATATACGGATTACGCTGCAGCAGGAGGAGCTGCCGCCGATGCCGGCCGACCGGTTCGCGAACGTCTATGAGCCGGATACGAAGATCGTTATGGGACCGACGATTGCGACGGAGCTGACTAGAGAAGAGCAGCTTGCATCGCTGAGCGAGCCGCCGGCTCCGGCCACCGTGATCATTCATGTGAACGACGTGCTTGACGTTCTGTCTTCTGGGGATGGGAGCGTAATCGGGGAGCTGCCATCTGTGCTGCAGGCGATGGAAGGTCATATCATTCCCGCCTTCTATGTAACCGGCAGCGAGGCGGCAAGCGAGGTGGCAAAGTATGCGAAGGGACACGGCATCGAGGATGCGTTCATCGTCTCCTCGCAAGGCGAACTGATCCAACAAGCGAGAGAGATTGCGCCTATGCTGCGGGGTATCCTGGACTTTAGCGGTCAGCAGGCGGCAAGCGACGAGGAACTGCTGGACATTCGCCGCGAGACGACAATCAGCGGTTCCAAAATCGCGATTTTGTCTGAAGCGGCGGCAACGGAAGAGAATGTGGAATATTTGCAGCAGCGCGCCGTGGTCGTATGGACGAAGGCCGAAGCGGATCAGGCCGGCCGCTCTGTAGCGCTTCATCATATAATCGCAACCGGAACGAACGGCATCGTGACCGACAGCCCCGATAAGGCGATCGCGGCTCTGGGCGTCTACAACCATGAGACGACGCTCGTTCGCAAGCCATACATTATCGGTCATCGCGGCATGCCGTCCAAGTCGCCGGAGAATACGATCGAGAGCAACCTGCTCGCTTATGAGAACGGGGCCGACTTTATCGAGAATGATATGTATGTGACGAAGGACGACCATCTGGTCATTGTCCATGATGGCGTACTGCAGAATACAACGAACGGCAGCGGTCCGGTAGAGGACTTCACGCTGGAGGAGATCAAGCAGCTGAATGCCAACAAGCCTTATCCGGAAGGCTATCCGGACGTGAAGGTGCCGACGCTGGACGAGCAGATCGAGCTGGCGCGCGAGAAGGGCATTATGGTGTATGCGGAGATCAAGACGGGAACACCGCGGGCGGTCGACGTACTCGTTAACCTCATTAAGGAGAAGGACGCCGAAGAACTTATTAATGTGATGGCATTCCATACGTCGCAGTTGAAGCTGTTCGCCGAGCAGATGCCGGGCATGCCGGTAGGGCTGCTTGTGGGCAGCGGTCCCGACACCGACGCCAATGTGAACAAGGCGCTGCGCGACACGCTGCGCACGACGCAGACATTGAACGCGACTTATAACGCCGGCTACTACGGCATGGGACAAGCCTATCTGGAAGCGGCCAAGCATCGGGGCATTATCGTCTCACCTTGGACGATCAACAATCTGGCGGATTATAAGACGTTCTTCATGCGCGGGATATACGGCATTACGACGGATTATGCCTACTACTCGGCTGATTGGAATATCTCGCTGGAACCTGAACAGGAGCAGTACACACTGGAGAAGGGCGAGAGCGTCACCTTGACGGCACGGGCCGAGACATACGACCGCACCGTTCACGAGGTCGTTCCAGATATCATATGGCTGCAAGGAGAAGAGCTGTTGGATACGGACGGAGCTGCTCTGACAGCGAAGTCGGCCGGAACGGCCTATGCTATGCTCCGTTATACGAGTTATCTGGATGATGCGAATGCTTATGACCTGTATACCAAGCCGATTGCGATTGAAGTGACAGGAAGCAGCGATGGCGATGGTGACGGAAATGGCGATGGTGATGGCGACGGAGACGGAGACGGAAATGGCGATGGCGATGGCGACGGAGACTCCGATACGGGAACTGGCACAGGTACAGACGGGGCGGACCCTTGCAGCGACAGCTCACGGGAAGCCGGAAGCCATGTTGTTGTAGCCGATGGCCAGCTGGCTTGCTCGGCACATATTCAAGAAGCATTCAACTCCTCGTCCAGTGTTACAGTTCAATTCGAAGGCGACAGCTTGTCGGTGAAGGCCGATGCATGGCCGGAGGAAGCGCGCTCGGAGAACGGCATGTTTATCGCCCGGAATGAGGTGGCCGCATACCGCTTCCCTGCGGCTGCATGGCAGCCGGAGCTATGGGCGAATCTGCTCGGCAGCACAGGCAATGGAGACGATCTGACACTCCGCTTCACGATGAAGAAGCTGGAAGGTCAGGAGGCGCAGAACGTCAAGGATGCCGTGAAGGCTTCCGGCGGCAATCTGGTTCATGCCGCCATTCAATTCGAAGTCGAAGTTGTCGACAGTGAAGGCAATACGGCAGCCGTACCGTTCGGCACCTCTTATGTCGTGAGAGAGATCGGACTGGATGGCAAGTACAATGCAAGTCAATTGACGGCGCTGCAATATATGGAGGATACGCAGCAACTGCAATTCGTGCCTGCGCAATTCCGATACGAGAACGGCAAGACGATTGCTCTGGTGAAGCGGAACGGCAACAGCGTCTATGTGCTGGCCGCATATGACAAGAGCTTCGATGATATACAGGGGCATTGGGCGAAGCGGGAAATCGAGCTGCTGGCGAACAAGGGATTGATTCATGGCATGAACGAGAACAGCTTCGCACCAGACCGCAGCGTTACTCGCGCCGAGTTCGCATCCATGCTGGTTCGCGCACTGGGATTGATACCGGCTGAAGCGGGAGCAAGCTTCGCCGACGTATCGGCATCGGCATGGTATGCCAGCGACGTATCGGCGGCGGTTAACGCGGGATTGATCCTCGGCTATGCCGACGGTTCGTTCCGTCCAGAAGCATCCATTAATCGGGAGGAGCAGATCGCGATGATCGTGCGCGCCTTGCAATATGCGGGGACGGATATCTCTGTAACTTCCGACGCTGAGCAGCAGCGCATACTGGACGCATTCCAGGATCAATCTGACATTGTGTGGGCACAGAAGGAAGTAGCCGCTGCGGTAGCTGCAGGATTGATTAAAGGTGCCGGATCGGACATGCTTCAAGCGCAGAAGGATACGACTCGCGCCGAGTCCGTCATGATGCTGAAGCGATTCCTGGACAAGGCAGAGTTTTTGTAAGAGTAAGCAAGCAGAAGTGAAAGGGATATCCCGAAAGTCGGTTTGTCATTTTCCGGGATGCATCTGAGTGCGAATGTCTTCGAGATAAAGGACCTTAGTCTCCAACTGGAAGTGGAGATTGAGGTCCTTTCGTCTGCTTTCGGCATCCGTGAAACTTCGGCAAGCGGCAGCCCCTTCCTTATTGTTCACTGTCACTTCAACGGAGCAAAGGCGGATTGAACAGACAGAAAATATAACCTGTTGACAATTGAAAACGCTTCCCTTATGATGGATATCAAATAGATACAACATAGATCTATGTTAGATCTATAAAGTAAACGTAGATGTATGGAAGCTTAATGAGCTAATTGGACATAAACAACAAGAGGAGGGAACGACAGTTGAGGGGTAATGAAGTGACAGCCACGTATCTCATAGAGACGCCGTATCCTCTGGAGAGAGCTGCTGCCATTATGGCAGGAGAGCAATCGACAGGAACCTTCATCGCAGTGCCGGGTGAAACAGATGAGTTGAAGGAGCTTCACGCAGCGAAGGTGCTTGCTATCGAACCGATAGAGGAATCGATTACGCCTACGCTGCCAGGCGTGTACCTGACGAAGGAGATGAACAACCCGGTCTACAGGAGAGCCATTGTGAAGATTAGTTTTCCGTTTCATAATTTCGGTCTTTCTCTCCCTAATCTATTGTCGACGATAGCGGGGAACTTATACGAGCTTCGTGAATTTTCGGGATTAAGATTGCTCGATATTGAGCTCCCGTCCGAATTCGCGACTCAGTATCCGGGTCCGAAATTCGGCATAGCGGGAACAAGAGAGCTTGCGGGAGTGCACGGCCGTCCGCTTATCGGTACCATCATCAAGCCGAGCATCGGCCTTCCTCTGGACGATTACGGTCCGCTGGTTCGGATGCTTGCGGAAGCGGGGCTTGATTTCATCAAGGATGATGAACTATGCGGGAATCCGCCGTATGCGCCTTTCGAGCAGCGGGTGAAAACCGTCATGACTGAAATCGAGAGAGTGGCAGACCGCACCGGCAAGAAGTTGATGTATGCCTTTAATATTACCGGCGACATCGATGAGATGAAGCGAAATCACGACATCGTCTATGAAGCGGGCGGCACTTGCGTGATGGTATGCGTGAACAGCGTTGGACTCGCTGGCGTATCGCATCTTCGGGGCTATACGGAGTTGCCTGTTCATGGTCACCGCACGCAGTGGGGAGCGATGTCGAGATGTCCGCTGCTGGGCATGAGCTTTACCGCTTATCAGAAGCTCTGCCGTTTAGCCGGCGTGGATCATCTGCATACGAACGGATTGAACAGCAAGTTCGCGGAAAGCAACGATTCGGTCAGTCAATCGATTCGGGATTGCTTGCAGCCGATGTTCGGCGGATACGAGGCCATGCCGGTGCTCTCCTCGGCGCAATGGGCAGGCAGCGCGATACCGACTTATCAGTCTGTCGGCACATTGGATGTCATTCACCTTGCCGGCGGAGGGATATTGGCGCATCCCGACGGAGTTGCCGCAGGCGTCCGCAGCATGCAGCTGGGATGGGAAGCGGCGGTGCAAGGCGTCGAGCTGGAGAAGTTTGCTGAATCACATCCGGAGCTTCAAGCCGCAATTCGCGTGTTTGGCGGCTAGTAACATCTTGGAGGGAAGGGCATCATGAGAGAGAATACCATTTTACTTGCATTTTACGGCGATGATTTCACAGGATCGACAGATGCCATGGAAGCACTGGCCCTAAGCGGCAATCGGACCTTATTGTTCATGGAGCCTCCATCAGCCGACATGCTTGAGCGCTTCGAAGGCATCCGCTGCATAGGCGTCGCAGGGACGAGCAGGGCGAAGACTCCGTCCGACATGGCGAAGGAGATCGGACCGGTGATGTCGCGTCTGTCGGAGCTTAAAGCGCCTATCGTTCATTACAAAACCTGTTCCACCTTCGATTCGTCGCCCGAGGTGGGGAGCATCGGAGAAGCGATCAGAACTTCCCGGCCGTTCTTCCCGGAACAGAGCACCGTTCCGTTATTGGTAGGAGCGCCGGCTCTCGGCAGATATACGCTGTTCGGACAGCACTTCGCCCGTATGAACGGCGAGATATACCGATTGGATCGCCATCCTGTCATGTCACGCCATCCCGTCACTCCGATGCATGAAGCCGATCTTCGCCTTCATCTTGAAGCGCAGCTGGGCGAAAAGGTCGAACTGATGAATATTATTGAGCTGGACGGCGAATATGAGCATGTAGGGGAACGATACAAGGGGAAGCTGAGGGACAAACCGTCGGTTCTTCTGCTGGATGTGCTGGACGAGGCGAGAATGACGTTGAGCGGCAGATTAATATGGGAAGCGGCGGAAGAGGGAGACCGGTTCGTGGTCGGTTCTTCCGGCGTGGAATATGCACTGTCGGCATTCTGGAAGGAGCAGGGGATAGCTGCATCTGAAGGAAGCTTAACCTCCGCACCAGTAAAGGCTGCAGAGCGCATTCTGGTTGTATCCGGCAGCGCTTCATCAGTTAGCCAGCGTCAGATTGAGAACGCTATCGCAGAAGGGTTCCATGGCATTCGCATCTCGCCCCAGCAGCTGGCGCAGAGAGATTGCATGCCGGAAGAGCTGTTGAATGAAGCGATCAGCTTGCTGGATAGAGGAGAAAGCGTCGTACTTTATACGGCGCTTGGCCCGGAAGACGAAGCCATTGTTGAGGCGCGAGAGCGAATACTGGATAATGGAATGGAAAGCTCGCAAGCCGGGGAGCATATCGGGCGGCAATTAGGCCGTTGGACGAGGCATATTATGCTCCGGGCCAAGCTGCGGCGAGTAGTGATTGCAGGCGGGGATACGTCGGGCTTCGTCACCAGTGAGATGGGGATTTACGGCATGGAAATGCTGATGCCGATCTCGCCTGGCGCGCCGCTGTGCAGAGTATACTCGCATGATGAATATATGGACGGCGTCGAGCTGGCTTTGAAAGGCGGCCAATTCGGCAGTCCCGACTACTTCGCAAAGGTCAGGGATGCTGCCATGGATTGAAAATATGGAGATAGAGAGAGGAGAAAGCAAGCGATGGCGGTGTCCAAGGGATCAGGCGCTTCGTTGTTATTGAAAGACATTGCATATGACCAAATAAAAGAACGAATACTGGATGAAAGATTCGAACCGGGGCGTTTCCTGTCGGAGCGTGAGCTAATTGAATTGCTGGAGATGAGCAAAACGCCAATCAAGTCGGCGCTTACTCGGCTGGAGGCAGAAGGCTTCGTAACGGTATCTTCCAAGCAAGGCATCATTATAAACGATCTGGCCATTAATCGCATTATCGATATTTATGATCTGAGAACGGCGCTTGAAACCTTTAATTTGCAATCGATTCTTGGGAAGCTGAACGAAGAGCAGAGCCAGTTGCTCCTGGACAATTTAAGAGAAACGGAAGAGATCGTGAAGCGCTTGGATGTGAAAGCCTTCGGCAAGGCCGATCATGAATTTCACCTGCTGATCTGCCAGTTCACAGGCAATCAAGAAATTTATCGCGTACTGCTTAATTACCAGGATCATTTGCTTCGGATTACGCTCCGTCATTTGAGGAAGGACCCGCATCGCATGGTAGGTTTCTGGCAGGATCATGTTGCGATATACGATCTGCTCAAGCAGAGCGACGAAGCATGCATCAATAAGATGCGCGATCATCTTCAGCATTCCAAGAGCAAGCTTTTTGAATAAAACCGAGAATCGCATCACGAAAAGACTGAACGGAGAGGACAAACATGAAAGCTGTATTTGTGCAAGACGCTTATGAGGTTATTGTCAAGAATGTGGACATTCCCAAGCTGGGAGATCATGAAGTGCTGATCAAAGTAAAGACGGCCGGCATATGCGGTTCCGATATTCATACCTATAAAGGTCTCCATCCATTCCGAAAGCCTCCGGTCATTATCGGCCACGAGCTTGCAGGCGAAGTAGTGGCGATCGGGTCCGCAGTCTGCAAGTTTCAACCGGGCGATCGTGTCACGGTGGAGCCACAAGCGGGATGCGGAACATGCGAATATTGCCTGACGGGAAGAGTGAATTACTGCGAAGACAGAGGCGCTCCGGGCATTGGCGCATGGTACGGGGCGATGGCCGAATACTTTGCGGCGCCCGAGCAGACGGTGTACAAGCTGCCGGAAGGCTTGAATTACGAGCAAGGCGTGCTGGTCGAGCCCTTTGCGGTAGGCGTTCACGCTGTGCGCAAAGCAGGGATAAGCGCGGGAGATAAAGTCGCGATTCTGGGAGCGGGGCCGATCGGACTGCTTGCCATGGCCGCAGCCAAGGCAGCGGGCGCAACGACGCTTCTCGTTACGGATGTCATGGACTACGCGCTGGAGAGCGCATCGTATATGGGAGCGACCCATACACTGAACATTCAGCATAATGAGGAGTGGACGCAAGAGGCGCGGGAGCTTATTGGAGGAGGTCTCTTCGACAAGGTTCTCATCGCGGCAGGGGTTCCCGGCATCGTGGATCAATCGCTGAAGCTGCTCCGCAAAGGGGGACGAGTCGTTACGATCGCCATGTTCCATGGCGATCAGACGTTCAACATTCACAATCTCCAAAACCAGGAGAAAGAGATCTTGGGCTGCATGACCTATACCCGCGAGGATTTCATCATTGCGATCGATCTGATCGCAGCGGGATTCGTCGACGACAAGGTGCTTATCACCCATCGATTGGCGCCCGAGCAAGCAGCGGAAGGATTCCGTATCGTGGACAAGAAAGAGGATCGGTCGCTTAAAGTACTTGTTCATTTTAAATGACTTCATCTAACTCAACTAGGGGGCATACTGAAATGATGAAAAAGTCTGTTGCTATTACCATGATGATTGTGTTGATCTTTGTAAGCGCTGTAGCATGCGGGAAAAGTGACAATAACAATGCGGGTTCAGGCTCGTCCGGCAATTCCGATAAAGTTGTAAAGCTAAGATTGGGGCATATTACAAGCGAAAGCGACGCGTGGCATAAAGGAGCTCTCAAATTCGCCGAGCTGGTGAAGGAAAAAACCGGCGGCAGCGTAGAAATCGAGGTATTCCCTAGCTCCACATTGGGCAACGACCGCGACCTTATTGAAGGCATGCAGCTCGGGTCCGTTGATTTTGCTCTCGTGGCGGGGGTCTTGTCCAACTTCTATGAGCCATATTCTATTCTGGAACTTCCGTATTTGTTCAGAGATGTCGATCATTTGAAGAACGTGCTGTATGGCGACGTGGGTGAGCAGTTGAAGCAAGATTTGCTAGCCAATGCACAAATCCGCGGCTTGGACTTTTGGCTGCGCGGTCCCCGCGAGCTGACAACGAATCGTAAAATCGAGAAAATCGAAGATTTGAAGGGATTGAAGGTTCGCGTTCCGGAAATTCCGGCATCGATAGCGGCTTGGGAAGCAATGGGTGCGGCGCCTACGCCTATGGCATTCGGTGAAGTGTATTCTTCCCTTCAGACCGGAGTAATTGACGGGCAGGAGAATCCTCTGGCTCTTATCTCGAGCAATAAGTTCAATGAAGTGCAGAAATATCTGATGATGACAAACCATGTCTACGGTTATGTGCAATTGACGATGAGCGATATCACGTATGGGAAGCTGACCAAGGAGCAGCAGACAGCTATCGAAGAAGCCGCCAAGGAAGCGACTGCATTCGAGAATGAGCTGGTAGCCAAGCAAGAAGAAGAGCTGTTGACGCAGTTGAAAGAGAACGGCATGGAAGTTATTGAATTGGATACGGCTCCATTCATGGAGAAAGCACAAACTGTGCATGCGGAATTCGCCGAGAAGTACGGTCAGGAATTGTATGACAGTATTGTTGATACTAAATAGGTAGACGATAATAGATGGCCGGTGTCGATGGGTGCTGGATTGCATAGAGCAGACAAGCAGACACCGGCCTTTCTGTAGAGTTTTTGCGACAGCGAGAGTTTCTGAACAGGAGGATAACCTCAATGAAGGCAACTATGAAAGCTATAAATGGCTTGAATAAGTTTGTGGGAATCGTAGTCGGCCTTATGCTTGGCGCTATGTCCATTATTATTGTTGTTCAAGTGTTTTGCCGATTTGTGATTAATTTTCCATTAGCCTGGTCCGAGGAAGCGGCGCGATATTTGATGGTCTACACTGTATTTCTGGGCGCTCCGCTGGCGATTCGCAACCATAAGATGATTGCGATCGAGATCATTGTGGAAAGCGTTAGCCCCAAGGTGCGTAAAGTGCTTAGAATTTTGATTTCGCTTATTTCTATCGTGTTTTTTGTCATTCTGCTCTTCAAAGGGGTGGATATGCTTGATGTTGTAAGCAGGCAATCCTCTGCGAGCCTTGGCATCAATATGGATATTCCTTACATGGCCATTCCTCTCGGCGCTTTGCTTATGATTATTAACTCGGCAGCTAATATAATCGATTTCTTGACGAAGGACGATATCGACACTTCGGAAGTCTCCGAAGCGCTGAAGGCAGGTGAGCAGTCTTAATGGGTACAGTACTGTTTCTGTTTCTCATCCTGTTTTTTGCGCTTGGCATACCGATTGCCATCTCAATGGGGCTTGCTGCCGCAGTAGCGCTATGGTGGGACGGCGGCACGCCGCTGACCGTGTTGGTGCAGCGCTCATTTACATCCATCGATTCATTCCCGCTTATGTCCATTCCGTTTTTTGTTCTTGCCGGCGTATTGATGGAATACGGAGGAATATCAAGAAGACTTGTCGCATTCGCGAACGCGCTGACAGGCCATTTCTCGGGAGGATTGGCGATCGTCACAGTCGTGACATCCATGTTCTTCGCGGCGATATCGGGCTCGAGCGCGGCCACTACCGCGGCTCTGGGGAGTATTCTTATCCCGGCCATGATCGCCCGGGGATACCATAAAAATTTTACGGGTGCGGTTCAGTCCGTATCAGGCGAGCTGGGTGTCATCATTCCGCCCAGCATACCGTTAATTCTGTACGGCGTATCGACGGAAACGTCGATCGGAGCGTTATTCATGGCTGGCATGGTGCCGGGTATTCTCGTCGCTATGTCACTGATTGCGACTATCCTGATCATTGCGAAGAAGCGCAAATACGCGAAAGAAACCCGGAAATCCGGCAAGGAGCTGTGGAAAGCGTTCAAGGATGCCTTCTTCGCTCTGCTGATGCCTGTTATTATTCTTGGCGGTATTTACGGCGGATTCTTCACGGCAACGGAAGCGGCTGGGATCGCTGTTGCCTATGCGTTCATCGTTGGCGTATTGATCTATCGGGAAATCAAGCTGAAAAAGCTGATTCATATTTTAACCCAGTCCGTCATTACGACGTCGACGATTATGTTTATTTTGGCCAGCGCAGGGCTGTTCGGCTGGATTCTTACGCGTGAGGGCATTCCGCAGGATGTTGCACAGTTCTTTATCGGCATTTCCGATAATCCAATCGTATTCCTGTTGCTGGTGAATGTGTTCCTGCTGTTCGTCGGGATGTTTATGGAAACCAATGCGTCCATCATTATTCTGGCTCCGCTGCTCGTGCCTGTAGCCGTCACGCTTGGCATTGATCCGGTTCACTTCGGCATTATTATGATTGTCAATCTGGCTATCGGCATGTGCACCCCGCCTCTTGGCGTCAATCTGTTCATTTCGGCCCAATTGGCGAAGATCAATCTTCTTCAGATCACCAGAGGGATGGTGCCGTTCTATATCTTGCTAATAGTCACGTTGCTTCTGATCACATTTGTTCCGCAATTGACGATGTTCGTACCGAATTTGTTGGAATAAGCAACGTCCGTTGGCAGTGGCTATATTCGAGGTTAACAGGAGGAGGTGAATGAAATGAAGGAGGACGGAGCGGTTAGAAGAGAATTGCAGCAAACCGGTAAATATATGATGAAGTATGGGCTTGCTTGGGGGAATTCGGGGAATATTAGCGCCAGAATTGCCGAAGACCGTTATGTCATTACGGCCAGCGGTACATTCATGGCCGAACTGGATGACCACGACCTGATTGAATGCGATCTGGAGGGCAACACGTTCGGCGTGGAAGGGCGCAAGGCTTCCAAGGAAACCCCGATGCATCGGGCTGTATACGAAGAGCGTCCAGAAATCAATGCCGTGCTGCATGCATCCCCCTTCTACAGTACGCTGGTGGCAGCTTCCAGCATCGAGATTCCATCCAATTGGTTCATTGAATCGATGTATTATCTGGAGCGTGTGGAGCGTGTTCCCTATTCTCATCCGGGTAGCGAGGCGCTGGGTGAAGGAGTGCGCGGCAAAGCGAAATCGGCCAATATTCTGCTTCTCGACAATCATGGCGTTCTTGTGTACGATACGTCTATTCGAGAAGCCAGAATGGCGCTTCATACATTGGAAATGGCCTGCAAGATGTTAATCGTGTCGCAATCGGCGGGCATTGAGATGAAGGGGCTGCCGAATGAAGTGGAGCAGGATTTCATCGTAGGGGCAGCATATAAGCCGAGAAGGAGCTGGAGCATGTAAGGAGGCCATGCACTTATCTGCTGCAGGGAATGGGAAATGATGAGGGAACGCTCGGTAATGAGCGTTCCCTTCATGTTGTCTGGAGCTTAAGAGCGATGAGCGGATTCAATTCACAACGCCGCAAGCGATGCGGGCGCCCGACTCGCCCGAAGGGTCCGTCGTATAGTCGTCGGCTTTCTCGTGGATGATGAGCGACAGGCCGCCTTCGCGCTTCAAGGAGTTGGGCTTGCCCGGCTTAAGCGTGACCACGGCGCTAATGATATCGACTTTCACTTTGCCGGAAGCATCGACTTCGATATTGGGCAAGTCTCCAGCATGGAACCCCTTCGGATTGTTGAAGCCATGCTGTTTATGGTAAGGATTGAAGTGGCTGCCGGCGCTTTTGAAGTCTGGTCCTTCGCATTTGCCGAATTCGTGGAAGTGCAGAGCATGCTTGCCTGGAGGAAGCCCCTCTGCTTCCAGATGGATGCGAACTTTATCGGTGTTCTCGGTGATGGTCGCTCTGCCGATTCGTTCCCCTTGCTGATTCGTCATATCGACGGTTAATGCGGCAACGTCCGCTATAGGGCCGGCTTCGTTATGGCCGACTCCTTCTTCCGCTATATCTTCGCGGGCAGAAGCATAAGCGATGGAGCATGCCAACAGCAGAGCTCCCATGAGCATTATCATCTTCTTCATCGTGAGCAAATAACCTCCTGTGTGAATTGATATCGTTGCAACTAAAAATTGGCAATACCCATAGCCTGCGCATTGCTGCGGAAATTATGCAAATGCTTCGTATTGCCGTTTGCTCGAAAAGAATTGTAATCCTTCTGGCATCATGCTAAACTTTGGAAAAAATGGCGGGGTATCAAAAAAGGGGGATGCAGTGTTGCTAGCGGAAACAGACAGTCCGATTAAGAAAAGTGCAATGTTCACGAAATGGATCGATCCTGTGAGTGGAGTCGAGAGCTGGATACTGACGGCAAGAACGGCTCCTTATCAATCCTCATTCTATTTCACCAATGAGAGTATGACCCGGGATGGACGTTATTTATGGTTTTATTGCGCATTTCCTCCTTCGGGAAGCTCGCATTATGGCCGGCTGCTGGGTGTAGCAGATTTGCAGGAGGATACCATACGGCATTTTCCGGAGACAGCGTTTCTGGATGCTTCGCCGCTAATCGATCTCGACAGCGGAGAAGCTTACTGGTGCACGGGGCTGGACATATGGCGACGCGGGCCTGAAGAGAAGGATGAGGCCGCGTTAGTTCATTCGTTCCCCGAGGAGCTGGCGAAGCGGAGGCGCCCGGCACGAATCGCCACACATCTGACCTTCTCGGCCGATCGGCGCTCGTTGTCCGTGGATGCGGAGTTCGGTGAACAATGGTTTTGCGGCGAAGCGCCTCTGGACGGCAGCCCGATCGCTATCTGGCAGTCATTCGACCGCTGCTACAATCATGGACAATTCAGCCCTACAGATCCCGATCTTCAGTTGATTGCCCAGGATTCCTGGATTGATCAGAACAGCGGCCATCAGGGGTGGCTCGACAATCGGATGTGGCTCATCCGGCGCGGGGAGGAAGCGAGGCCGATCCGCGCCGATGGCTCCAGCGGACAGGCTCATGAATGGTGGGGAGCGGACGGGAAGCATGTCTGGTACGTGGATTACAAGCACGGAACCGAGAAGGTGAATATAGAGACAGGCGAGCGGAAGATTGTATGGAAGAGCGGCACGTGCCATTCCCATTGCGATCGGTCAGGACAATACGTAGCAGGAGATATTGGTCCATACACTTGGAAGGACGGCTGCAGAGTTGCATTCTACAATACATTGACTTCGCGCGAGATCAATATCGTCTCGAATTTGCCGGAGCCGCCCCTCGGAAGAGGGAGATATCATACCGACCCGCATCCGCAGTTTTGCCTGAATGACGAATGGATCTGTTACACGACAACGGTGCTTGGCGCCCCTACTGTGGCACTGGTGGAGACGAAGCATTTGCTGGATCAGACGCAATTATAAGGATTGGCCTGTGAAGCCGTTAACCGCGGTTTTACAGGCTTTTTTCGATGTGGAGATGAAATCTTGTTAGTGGATCGGATAATCGGTCTGTCTACAATTCGGAATGTAAGCGCTTATAATTTATGGGTGATATGGAAAGGGGGGAGTTCGGCTGACTGCAACCAGATGGGAACATCTATTGGGAAAGGTGGAAGCTCATTATGTAGAATAAGGAGTGAAGACTCGTGCATGCTCTTCGTGACAAAAAGGATGCGGCGCTGCGGATAAAGCGAGTGCTGACAGCCTGGTTGATGATCGCAATGATGGTAAGTATGACTCCCTTAATGAACAGCAGAGTAGAGGCGGCCAATAACTGGGACCCGCCGAATCTGTTCGCCAATGCCGGATATGAAGCTTATGATGCCAACGGGCTTCCTGAGATGTGGACAACCTTCGTGCCGGACGGGACGCCCGAAATGGGAGTGGATACGACGATTGCTCATGAGGGCAGCGCATCGATGCGCATCCATGCTGCAGCAGAAGCCAGGGCTAGCGTCACGCAGCAGGTTGCCGCTCAAGGAGGCGTTCCTTATGAGCTGAGCATGTGGATCAAGCTCGACAATATCGTATCCAGCAATATGGGAGTAACGGTACGCATGCAATTTTTTGATGAGACGGGAACCAAGATCGGGGGCAATCTTCATCTGGACAGCTGGAAAGGGACATTGGACTGGCAGAAGGTGCAGTATACGGTAGAGACGCCTCCCGGAACGGCCAAGCTACAGATCGAGAATTTTATATGGGCTGCGACAGGCACGGTATGGTTCGATGATGTCCAGCTGCTTCCGGGAGGGACGATAACGGCGATATTGAATCCGGACCATCCCCGTCTGCTGGCGGATGCCGACGATTTCCTGGCAATCGGGCAACGAGTGTCGCAAGATCCATTAGCCGCTAATTGGTATGAGAGCGTAAAGCAGGATGCGGACAGCATCATTGGCATGCCTGTCTCCTCTTATGAAATACCGGACGGGCTGCGCTTGCTGGCTACGAGCCGGGAAGTGCTGCGGAGGATATATACGCTGGGTATGGCATATCAGGTGGAAGGAAATGCGCTGTACGCGGAACGGGCTTGGGAAGAGTTGGAAGCGGTAGCAGCATTCCCGGATTGGAATCCGCGTCACTTCCTGGATACGGCGGAGATGACGCATGCCTTCGCGATCGGCTATGACTGGTTCTACGACTACTGGTCGGAGACGCGGAAGGAAGCCATCCGGCATGCGATTGCGACGATGGGGTTAATGCCGGGGCTGCAGCAATACGAATCGGCATGGTGGCCCAATGCGGTCAGCAACTGGAACATGGTCTGCAACGGCGGGCTGGCAGCCGGGGCTATGGCCATCGGCGACGTTCCGGAATACCGCTATCTGGCGGATGAGATACTGCGCAAGGGACTGGACTCCGTACAGAAGGCACTGGATCAGTTCATGCCGGACGGAGGCTGGTACGAAGGTTACAGCTACTGGGATTATGCAACGCAATATTTGACGCTGCATCTGGCGGGCATGCAGAGCGCGCTTGGCACGGACTTCGGACTGTCCGCGCGGGCAGGTCTGGCGGAGACGGGGCAATTCCCCATCTACATGGAAGGGCCAATCGGCCAGACATACAATTACTCTGACGCATCTCCGGATTCCACGAGAGCGCCGCAGCTGATGTGGATGGCTCAGCAGTATAACCTTCCGGCTTATCAATGGTTCAGCGAGCGGACGCCGGGAAGGGCGGAAGGACTGCTCTGGTACAGAGAGAATGCGTATGAAGGTCCGCGCAAGGAGGGACTCGCGAAGGACAGGTACTTCTCCAATATAGACGTTGCCTTGTTCCGCAGCACATGGGAAGATCGCAATGCGCTGTTCGCCGGTATCAAGGGCGCCTATTCCGATACGAGCCATAAGCAGCTGGATGCCGGTGAATTCGTCCTGGATGCGCTTGGCGTTCGCTGGGCGAAGCTGCTGGGAGCGGACAATTACAATCTTCCCGGCTACTTCGACACGGCCAGCCAGCGCTGGACGTACTATCGGAATCGTGCGGAAGGCAGCAATACGCTCGTCATTAATCCCGGCATGGGGCCGGAGCAGGATATTCGAAGCGCGGCAGAAGTCATCGATTACCGGTCCGATCTGACGGAAGCTTACGCGATCGTCGATCTTCAGCCGGTCTATTCCGAAGCGGCAGTCAAGGCGGAGCGCGGTATCAAGCTGCTGGACCATCGGCGACAGTTCCTCGTGCAGGATGAGGTGGTGCTGACCGAGCCTTCTGATATATGGTGGTTCATGCATACGGGCGCTTATGTAGAAGAAGTCAGCCCGGATGGCAAGACAGCCATTCTTAGCCAGGGCGGCAAGCGCTTATGGATGCGGATATTGTCGGCCCAAGGCGAATTCACAATTATGGATGCCGAGCCGCTGCCGGCGTCGCCCGATCCAGCTGGACAGAACCCTAATATCGGGACGAAGAAGGTAGCCGTTCACGTGTCGGATACGATGGGACTTGAGCTGTCCATTCTGATGGTGCCTCTCCATGAGTGGGAGGAGGCTCCGACCGACCTGCCCTCCGTCGTTCCGCTGTCGCAGTGGGCTGAAGCGCAGGAGAACGTATCTCTGCTGGAGAGCGTCACGCTGGACGGCGAGGCCATGTCAGAGTTCGCGGAGGATACGTTCACTTACCATATGAAGCTGCCTGCCGAAGCGACAACCGCTCCCGCAGTAGGTGCGGCGGCAAGCAATGCTGCAGCCAGTGTCTCCGTGTCACAGGCGGCGGAGCTGCCTGGCACCGCTTGGATTGAAGTGCAGAATGCTCCAGGAGGAGACGTCACCCGCTACGCGATTCACTTCGAACGAGAAGAATCGAATGATGGAGGAGATAGCGGGCTGCCTGTCGCTGCCGTGACGGCCAGCTCCGATGATGGCAATATTCCGGAGAATACGCTGGACGGAGACTTCGCGACGCGATGGTCGGCGGAAGGAGACGGAGAGTGGATACAATACGATCTGGGCGGAACGACTACGGTGAAGAGTGTGTCGCTGGCATGGTTCCGGGGCAATGAGCGAAGTTCCATCTTCGATATTACCCTGTCGGAGGACGGAACGAACTGGACGACAGTCTATAGCGGAAGCAGCAGCGGCGATACATTGGAGCTGGAAAATTACGATATCGGCGAGCATAACGCCCGTTATGTGAAAATCATTGGCCACGGCAATACAAGCAATCTATGGAATAGCATACTGGAAACCCGCATCCACGATATCGTCATTCCAGGGCCGCAATTGCCGGTGCGTCTGGACAGTGTCGCGCTCTCCGCTTCTGCGGATACGATCGACTTGGGCAACTCTCTGCAGCTTGCCGTAAGCGGCGAACTGACAGATGGAACGCCGGCGGATATGAGCGTAACGGAGGTGACGTATTATTCGGATCGTCCGGATGTCATCGCACTATCGCCATCGGGATTAGCGGAGGCGGTAGGAGATGGTACAGCCAAGATTACCGTTATGGTGAAGGACGGCTGGCTCGTGAAGATGGCCAGTATGCAGCTGACGGCGAAGGATCCCAGCATGCGGATGCCGCTGCATGATTCCTTCGTCCGGGATGGCGCCTATAGCGGAGACAATTACGGCAGCGACAGCACTCTGCTGGTGAAGGCGTCTATTCCGAACAACGGATACAACCGGATATCTTATCTGCAATTCGACGCTTCCTCTATCCCTGCCGGTACGATGAGCGTAACCTTGAACGTGCAAGGGTATATAGGCGACAGCAACGGAACCGAAGCGGATGTCTATGTGCACAAGGTCGCCGATGACTCATGGACCGAACAATCGCTCACTTGGAGCAATCAGCCGGCTATTGGAGCTGAGATCGCGGTGGAGCACTTCAATGATGTTTCTTCCTGGCATGAGATCGATATTACAGATTATGTGCTGGAGGAAGCGGCAGGCGACGGCATCGTCAGCTTGGCGCTGAAGCAGAACGGAACCGGCTATGTGCTTGTGCTTCACAGCAAGGAGCACGTCGCCAATAAGCCTGCCCTTCAATTCCATACCGATAACACGGCACCGCAGATTGCGATAGTGGAGCCTGCAGAGGTGACGTATCGCACGGCAGATGAGCTGACGCCGCTGTTCACGGTTACGGATGAGGAATCCGGCGTGGACAGCAGCCGCACGGTGGCGGCGATCGGAGGAGTGACGGTCGATTCCGAAGCTGCCATACCGCTGTATACGCTGTCACTGGGGCTGCATGTATTCACGGTGACGGCAAGCGACAATGCTGGCAATACGTCCAGCCGCTCCGTTACGTTCAGAACGGAGGCAAGCATGGGAAGCTTGCATGACCTGCTCATCGCATTCGCCCGGGAGGGATGGATCGACAACAAGGACGTATGGAAGAACCTTTCTCAGAAGCTGCAGCAAGACAATCTGAAAGCATTCATCTATGAAGTTGAAGCGCAGAGCGGGAAGCATATTACCGCGGAGGCCGCCGCATATTTGCTGCGCGACGCCAACGCATTGCTTGGCGGACCGGCAGCGGAGGGAGCGGAGACTGAAGAAGTGGCTGAAGAGGCAACGGGAGAAACGACTACAGCTGTGGATGATGACGATGACGTGCAGTTGGAATAGTTTTATGAATTAGCGCCGAAAAGCCCTATCTTTAGCCACTTTGGCTATGGGGAGTCATTACAGGCGTACAAGCTGAATGGGGCTGATTGCAGCCCCTTTTTTTGTATAAAGAATAAGTTCCGGGTCCCCCGCAAAGTACCTGTGCATGCTTCGAAGCAAAGCCCCACACTTGGAGACTGCTGCAAAAGTGCTCATTCGGAATACCAACTTAAGTGAATCAAAAAAACGAGCCACTAGAATCGATTCTAAGGCTCGTTTTGAGGTAGGGGAGACATTTATTGACCCCCTGAAATAGTCGGATTCTTTAAAAGCACGACTTTTGCAGAAGTTTCCACTTGTGGGGTTATTTTGTCATTATTGAAAAATATCGCTGCGATTTAAGCAGATGGAGGGACTGGGGCTGCAGGCGAGGCAGGAGAAGAATATACAAGTTTGCGATTACTTTTTCTATAGGTCGGGCGATAGAGGCTTTGTTATAGTAACAGCAGAATAGGAGGTGAAGTGCGGATTAATCGGAATAGGAAGCCCGCCGGTATTGGGTGGGCGACAGACCCATTTTTTGCTTGAAGTAGCGAGAGAAGTGCGAAGCGTCATAGAAGCCCAGTTCATGGGCGATCAGCTCGATGGCGTCTTCGGATTGGATCAGCCGTGTGCACGCTTGCTCGATGCGCAGCTGATTGTGCAGCTCGATTGCTCCGCAGCCGAATTCGCGATGGACGAGGCGCTCCAGATGCGAGGGACTCATGCAGAAGTGGCGGGCAATCTCCAGCAGAGTAAGCTTGCCGGTCAGATGCTGACGCAGCTTCTGCAGCAGCTTAAGCCGGAATTCCGCTTCGCTGCGCTGCAACGAATGCTCGATGATCGCGATAAGCAGAGCGTCCAGCTCGTTCGCCAGCTTCAGTCTGGACAGCTTGCTCGCATGCTCGCCCAACTGCAGCATAACGGCGATTTTACCTTGCATATGGGCGTAATTCACAATCGTCAGCTCCGTCATATGGGAGAGCAGAAGCGATCGCATGTCGGAGGCCGTCTTGTGGTTCAGATTCAGTCCGAATTGCACGTAACCGGAAGGGGTATAGAGATTGTGCGTCATGTCAGGAGGAATCAGACACAGCATGCCGGGCTTCAGCTCATACGGCTTGTCCGCGATATGCATCTGCAGCATGCCTTCCGTCACCCAGATCAACTGATGATAGGCATGGCGATGGGGCTCCTTGGACCAGCCTTGTTGCCGCTGCAAGTAGTTCACGTCCAGATATGCCTCGGAGGGGTAAGGAATAATGATCGATCGGGACACGGTTATGCTCCCTTCATGGGTCGTTAGTTGGCAACATTGTATAGCCAAGGCGTAATTGTGTCAATTGCTGTGAAGCGATTCTGCGAAGGAATCGTATTGCGAAGCAATTGTGAGAAGCGTCAGACGTGCGTATGCGATGCTGTATTACAATGGTATGTTGTGCGGCATTGACTGCGGCAATTGATGGATGCTCGAAGGACACAGTGCATGCACGAAGTATGCAGAGAATAAGACGAGAAAGAGGGATTCAATTGTACAAGTGGGAGAGAGTGCAGTCCAGACGTTTGAGCAATGGGGAGGGACATTACTTTTTTGGCTATTATGATGTATGCGCTTACGGCGGTAAAGGGAGCTTTCACCTGGCGCATCGCACATCATTCGCAGGGCGTATACCCGAGCGGACGGAAAGCTGCGAAATCGGTATTTTGGACGGGGAAAGCGGAGCATTCACAGCGCTTGCGGAGACGCGGGCATGGAATTTCCAGCAAGGCGCGATGCTGCAATGGCGGCCGCAGCATGCGGATAGGGAAATCCTGTTCAACAGCTATGGTGATAACGGCAGCTTATGCGGCGTGATGATGAATGTGGCGAACGGCACGTCGAGGACGCTGCCGCTTCCGATCGCATGCGTATCTCTTGACGGCCGCTATGCGCTCAGCGTCAGCTTCGGCCGCATGTTCCAGTTCCGGCCGGGCTACGGATATGCGGGAGCGGATGCTGAGCATGACCGAAAGCTGGCTCCGGAGGAAGACGGGGTGTACCTGCTGGATCTGGAGAGCGGGACTTGCAGGCTGGCGCTGTCCCTGCGTCAGCTGCAATCGTTCACGCAAGGGTATATGCCGGGAGAAGACATCAAGCTGCTCGTGAACCATCTTACCTTCAACAACGACGGCAGCCGATTCGTCATGCTGCTTCGCAACTTTCCTTCGCAGGGTCGTACTTGGGGAACGGTTGTCGTCACGGCGAACAGGGACGGAAGCGGGCTGTTCGCGAAGAAGGATGCTTACTCCTTCGCCTCTCATTACTACTGGAAGAACGAGCGGGAATTGCTGATCTATAGCGACGGCCCGCAGGGCAATCAGCTGTACGAATGGCAAGACTGCTCCGCACATATACGCACCATAGACATGGGGTACTTCCGCAAGGACGGGCATTGCAGCTATTCGCCGGATCGGCAGTGGCTGCTGTACGACAGCTATCCCGACGAGAACCGGATGCAGCATCTGTATCTCTACCATCCCGCCAGCGGGCGCGGTATGACGCTGGGCTCTTATTCCGCCATGCCGTCGGAGCTGGATGCGCGCTGCGATCTCCATCCCCGCTGGAACTACGCGGGTACGCATATTTCATTCGATTCGACACATGAGGGAAGCAGGCAGATCTATGAGATGGACTTGAGAAAGGTTATGAGCGAATGGTAGTCCTACTTTGTTACTTTTCTGAAGGAGTGATGAATGTTGGGGAATGTGAATAGAAGAGCGAGGCAGGGGTTGCTGAAGCGGGCGACAGCGGTATTGCTGGCCGTATTGTTGGCGGCCAGTCTCCTTCCCCCTTATGGGGACAGAGTGGAAGCGAGCGGCTGGCATTCGCCCAATCTGGTGGCGAATCCCGGCTTCGAGAGCTATGATGCCAGTACGGGCATGCCCGGCAATTGGTCGTCTTGGATAGCTTCGGGAACGCCTTCGGTCTCGGTAGATACATCTGTATACGCTGAAGGCGCCGCATCGCTGCGCATCCAGGCAGATACGGTGAGCAGAGCCAATGTGAAGCAAACAGTTCCTGTTACAGGCGGCGAAATATACGATCTGAGCCTATCAGTGAAGCTGGATAATATCGTCTCCAGCGACAAGGGAGCACAGATCCGGATACAGTACTTCGACCAAAGCTGGAACAAGGTTGGCGATAGCGCGTATATCGTCGTCGGCACAGGAACGAAGGATTGGCATGAGGTGACATACAGCGCAGAGGTTCCTGCCGATGCGACGCGCTTTCAGATCGAGCCGTTCCTGTGGCTCGCGACGGGGAGCGTATGGTTCGATAATGTCTCATTGCTGCACCAAGGCATGCTGACGGGCTTGCTGAAGCCGACCCACCCCAGACTGCTGGCGGACGCCGATGATTTTGCGGCAATTGGAGCACGGGTACAGAGCGACCCGCTAGCCGCTGGCTGGTATCAGAAGGTGAAGGCGGATGCCGATGCGATGATTCAGGAGCCCGTGGTTACTTTCAGCGGGACTGGACGGTTGTTGCAGACAGCACGTCTTGTGCATCACCGGATGTATACGCTGGGGATGGCCTACTGGCTGGAAGGCGATATAGCATATGCAGAACGGGCTTGGGATGAATTGGAAGCGGTTGCAGGATTCGTGCATTGGCTGGACTCCAACTTCCTGGAAACGGCAGAGATGATCCATGCTGTAGCCATCGGCTATGACTGGTTCTATCCCTACTGGTCGGAATCCCGCAAGGACGTAATCAAGGAAGCGATTGCGGTCAAAGGTCTGATTCCGGGGCTGCGGGACTATACAAACGAACGGTGGTGGACGAAAACCGTCAGCAATTGGAATGTCGTCTGCAATGGCGGACTGGCTGCGGGGGCGCTGGCCATCGGGGATGATCCGGCCTATCGGCAGCTGGCCGAAGAAGTGCTTCGCAAAGGATTGGACAGCGTACAGGGAGCACTGCAGCAATTCGCACCCGATGGAGGATGGTACGAAGGCCCTTCCTATTGGGATTTCACCTCGCAATACTTAGCGCTTTATCTGGGGGGCATGCAGAGCGCATTGGGAACGGACTTCGGTCTGTCGAATCTGCCCGGACTGTCGGAGACGGGGGACTACTCCATCTATATGGAAGGACCGTTCCAACGTTCTTTCAATTACTCCGACAGCGGCCCGGGACGATTCCCGTCACCGCAGCTGATGTGGCTGGCGAATCAATACGACCGCCCGGAGTATCAATGGTTCCGTAAGGGAGCATTGGGTGAGGCGGAAAATCTTCTATGGTACCGTCCAAGCGCATACAGTGGCCCGAGAAAAGAAGGAATGCCGAAGGATCGCTATTTTGAAAATATTGATGCCGCGACCTTCCGGAGTGCTTGGGAAGACCGCCAAGCACTGTTCACAGGTCTGAAAGGGGCTTATCATCACCGGAGCCACAGGCAACTGGATGCAGGGGAATTCGTGCTGGATGCGCTTGATGTGCGCTGGGCCGATGTGCTGGGTTTTGATGATTACGATATGCCAGGATACTTTGACTTTGATAACCAAAGATGGTCTTATTACCGCAATCGGGCGGAAGGAACGAATACAATTGTGATCAACCCGGGTATAGGACCGGAGCAAGATTATAATACCGCTGCAGAAATGATCGAATACGGCTCAAGCGTGACAGGAGGCTATGCGATCGTTGATCTGAAGCCGCTTCAAGGGCCGGAAGTGTTGCGGGCGCACCGCGGCATCAAGCTGTTGGATCATCGCCGTCAGTTCCTTGTTCAAGATGAAGTGGAACTGAGCGAACCTGGACATATATGGTGGTTCATGCATACAGGCGCGAATGTGGAAGAAGTGAGCGCCGATGGGAAGACGGCTATCCTTCAATTGGATGGGAAGCGCTTGTGGATGCGGATACTGTCCTCTCAAGGCCAATTCACGGTCATGGACGCACAGCCGCTGCCGTCATCCCACGATCCTTCGGTGCAAAATCCTAACCTGGGTATGCGAAAGGTCACTATACATGAACCGGATGTATCTCACCTCCAGCTGTCTGTACTCATGGTTCCTCTCCGCGAGTGGGAAGAGCCTCCTGTCGCTCTGCCTGTCACGACGCCGTTGTCGCAATGGGGACAGGAGACGGAGTCAGTGTCGCTGCTGCAAGAGGTGACGATAGACGGCGTAGCATTAGACGGCTTCATGCCGGATACACTGACGTACAATGTGATGCTTCCTGCGGAGATGACGAGCGTGCCGAATGTTGCCGCATCGGCTGCACAACTGGGAACATCGGTTGCCGTAACACAAGCTGACGCGGTGCCTGGGACAGCATGGATTGAAGTTCAGAATCCGAATGAGGCAGAGGCTACCCGCTATGCCGTTCATTTTCAATATGAAAGCGACATTACTCAAGATAGCGGTCTGCCGGTACAAGCTGTCGCTGCAAGCTTCTCCAGCCCGCAAGACAACAATATTCCAGAGAACACCGTCGACGGCAATTACTCTACGATATGGGCGGTAGAAGGAGACGGCCACTGGATACAGTACGACTTGGGAGCTCCGACAACCGTTCGCAGTGTATCACTGGCCTGGTTCAGGGGGGCGGAGCGACGAGCTATATTTGATATTGAAGTATCTGATGACACCCAAAACTGGACGAGTGTATTCAGCGGCACGGCCAGCGGCGAGACAGCGCAGCTGGAGAACTACGGAATCGGCGAGCATGTGACCCGATATATTCGCATTGTCGGACATGGCAATACGAACAGTATGTGGAACAGCGTGGCGGAGGCGAGAATATATGATGTGGTCATTCCGGCACCCGCGAAGCCGCTTCGGCTGGAGAAGGTTGCACTCGCTGCTAACGCTTCATCGCTCAACATAGGAGATACGACTCAACTGACAGTGACAGGCGAGATGAGCGACGGCACGCAGGCGGACTTGACTGCAATGGAAGTCACGTATTATTCTAATCAGCCTGATATTATCGCCGTGACTCCTTCCGGCCTGACGGAGGCGAAAGCAGAAGGAACGGCAAGACTGACAGTTATGGTGAAGGATGGATGGAATATTCGGATGTCCAGCGTAGATCTGGAGGCGAAGGATCGCAGCAGAGTGTTCCCGCTCCATGATACTTATGTGCGTGATGGCGTTTATGCAGATCAAAATTACGGAAGCGGATATAACCTGATCGTCAAATCCGGCACGCCGGATAAAGGATACAATCGCATGTCCTACTTGCAGTTCGATGTCAGTGAAATGCCATCCGCTACTGAGCGTGTCACCTTAAGCGTATACGGCTATGTTCAAGATCCAAGCGGTACTGAGTCCGTTACCCACTTGCATGGCGTAGCTGATGACAACTGGACGGAGTCTACTCTTACATGGAACAACCGTCCGGATGCAGCGGATCTGGTCGCGACGGCAACATTCAATCAGACGGCAGCATGGCATGAATACGATGTGACGGATTATGTGCGTGCAGAGCATGCCGGCGACGGCATTGCAAGCTTTGCTCTTCAGCAGACGGGCAAAGGATACACAACGTATATTCACAGCCAGATTCGTTCCGACACGAAGCCGGTGCTGCAATTCCACGCAGACACGGCAGCACCGAACATTGCGATAGACGAGCCTGTCTCCGATGGCAGCTACCTGACGTCGGACAGCCTGCTTACGTCGTTCCAAATCTCGGACGACAGCTCAGGTGTCGACGGCAGTTATACGGCGGCGACGCTGGATGGAGCGGTTATCGATCCCAGCGCCAGTATTCCTCTGTACACGCTGCCGCTGGGTGCACATGTGTTCACCGTGACAGCCAGAGACTTGGCAGGCAATGCGGCGAGCCAGTCCGTAACGTTCCACACCGCAGCGAGCGCAGATAGCCTGCGGTCACTAACGTTGCAATTCTCATCTCAAAGGTGGATTTCGTCGGTGTCTTTGTTATTCTCCATGCTGAGAAAAATCTACAATGGCGATCTGGAAGGCTTCATCGCCTTAGTGGAAGCGAATCGGGGAGGAGCAATTGCGGCGGAGGCAGCGGACTATCTGCTGCGCGATGCGAGCTCGCTGCTCGCTCCTTAAGCGGCTTGAGCGGTAGAGGAGGGGTGCGTATGCGCCTCTCCTGGATGCTTCTCTACCTTCCTCTGTGCAGCATGGACTGATGGATAGCTGTTACCTTACTCTAATCGCTCGACATGATGCCATAGCAAGTCCAAAAGAGGTGCATGCCATATCAATCCGGCAATCCGTATAACTGTATTTAGTGTCACTATTTTCACCGATTTGTACCTTGCCATCACAATGAGATGGATTTCTGGATACTAATTTGATCACTATCATTGCTGCTAAGCCGACAACATCAGAAATAACTGTACATTTTCCATTTCAAGTGGGGAGAACATGGATTCTGACTACAATATAGTACACAAAATGCAGTTAGTAGTTACATAATGACAGTAAGCAGTCCAAAGCACAGTTAGTAGTTACATAATGACAGTAAGCAGCCCAAAGCACAGTTAGTAGTTACATAATGACAGTAAGCAGCTCAAAGCACAGTTAGTGGCTACAAAATGCAGTTCGTAGCCACTATGATGTATTATACATCGCGTGTCGTACAAGCCTTCAATCGTTCAACTTGACGAGATAAGCTGCTGCATACAACCCCACGCATATCCGTCAAGCCGACTGATTGCAGCTTTATCTTCCCGTTCATGACTTGCGTTATATTCCATTCGACGTTCGGTTACTCCGCAGCCAGCCCCAATTGGCATAGTTGCTTCAAATAGATGGTCACTTTAATTTTCGCGGCTGCATCGAAGTCCGAATGTCACGCCCTTCACTTACGCAGCTCTCCAGGCGTCACGCCCCAATGCTTGCGGAAGACACGGATGAAATAGCTGGCATCCTTGAAGCCGCAGTCCTGCGCCGCCAGGCTGACAGTGGAGCCCTCCAGCAGAAGTTGTCTCGCACGCTCCATTCGGGCGGCTTGAAGGTATTCGGAGAAGGCGCTCCCCGTCTCTTGCTTGAAGCGGCGGCTTAAGTGAGAAGAGTTAACATGCAGCCGGTCGGCCGCATACTGCAGCGTGAGTTCTTCCTTATCCAGATGCTGCCGGATCAGGTCCAACGTCTCCTTCACAATGGTATTCTCGTGTCTTGATGCAGGAGCGCTTTCCTCTTCTGTGCCGGGGCCGTTATGCGCGTTCATGCCATTGAACTGCTCCGATACCATCGTTAAGCGGTTGTGATCGGCTGCCGCTTCGTTCTGTCTGGCTTGTCCTTCCGGCTTCTTCTTCATGGAATTGCTGCGAGCGACGTCCTTCATATGAAGCTCGATCACGCGGGCATCCGTCCGGTCGGCGCTTTCATTCACTCCCAGCTCCACCATACCGTTCCCCCGGTGAAAATGCCACGCATCCTCCGCCTTCGTTTTCGCCTTGCCGCCGCTTCTCTTCCGCCGCGTCTTCCCGTCAACCAGAACAGTCGCCGGAGCGCCTCGTCCTTGCATATGGAAGCAGATGCGCCAGCTTCTTCCGACAGGCATGGATGGATAGCTTCCTTGCCGCGCTCCGAACTGCAGCGATAGTTGCTCTCCCTCGTCACGGAATGCAATCGCTGTTGTAACCGCTTGTCCGTGCAAGTAGCCGTAGCTCTCCCCGTCGTCTTCGATTAATTCGAAGTCGCCATCGCAGCCGGCATAGAGATGTAGCTCCAGTTGCTCCGTCCGTACTCCTTCTGCCGTATGCCGTACATCGGGCCACATCGGGATGATGGCTCCGGCCCGCACAAGAAGTGGGCCGCCAGCCGTCTCGGGGACAGTAACGTCAATGAACCCCGGCCCGTCATACTGTTGTCCTGTCCAGTAATCGAACCATTGCCCTGAAGGCAAGTAGATGCGGCCGGTGAATGCGCCTACCAGCAGCGAGTCGCCGAACATGAACTGATTGTGCAAGGCTGCGCATTCGGCATCGTCAGGATACATAAGCGGCATCGCCCGCATGATGGGCAAGCCGCTTCTGGCCGCTTCATGCGCCGCAGTATAGATGTAAGGAAGAAGCCGATAGCGCAGCTTCGCATAGGTCTGGAAGACGGTCAGCAGCTTCTTCTCCAGCAGTGCGGGATGCCGCCAGTACGCCCAGCTGTTCACTCTCACCCATGGCTGGAAGAAGGCGTAATGGATGCCTTCGCTCGTATGAAGATGCATATCGACGCTCATATGTGGAATGCCGGACAATCCGGCGTTCATGACCGCGAGCTGCGGACTGGCGGTGCCGCCTGACGAGACGGCCCCATACTTCTGGATGCCGGCATAGCCGGCGGGGACGGACAGCATCGGGCGCTTCCCCGTATGAGCGGCATAGCCCTCTGCCAGCTCCTTGCCAATACGCAGCGTATCGGTCAGTCCCGCCTCTCCCGCCGCTTCGTGCTGCGGCAGGGGGAGATGGGATTGCGCGCTGTCCATATAAGGCTTCTTGGAGCAGAGATGGAAGCCCTGCACGCCTTGCCTGACGAGCGGTGCGACTCTGCTGTAGAGACGCTGCTGCCCTGTGTCCGAGCCTTCATATGCGCCCGGCGCGCTGTCCTCTAATTGGGACAGATAGAGTCCGAGACTGAGCTTGAAGCCGATGCGTCTGAGCGCGCCCATGAAGGTATGCTCGCCTTCCGGCATCCACTGCGGGATGTAGAAGCGCTCCGGATGCCAGCGGAACGGTCTGTCTCTGCCGGCGCCTTCCGGCTGCTCCATCCAGGTCGGCTCCAGACCGATCAAGTCGCAAGGGATGTCCTCCCTTCCGAATTTGAGCGCATCTTCGATCATGTCCCGGGCGGTCGTCTGCAGATTGCAATTGAACGAGAGGCCGTATCCCCATAGAGGAAGGAGCGCGG
Organism: Paenibacillus sp. J5C2022; assembly: GCF_025567625.1. Taxonomy (GTDB): domain Bacteria; phylum Bacillota; class Bacilli; order Paenibacillales; family Paenibacillaceae; genus Pristimantibacillus. The sequence continues at coordinate 32,093 of NZ_JAOQJC010000004.1, forward strand.
GAGGACCGGCCAGATCCTTGTACGTCTTCAACAGTCCGTTCAGATCGCTTCCCGTCATCCAATAGTATGCAAGCTCTTCTTGCCTGCGGTCATAGCGGATGCGGTCAGGACGGCTCCGTCCGATGTCGAATTCATGCTCTTCCGTCGTATCCGCCAGCATCCCCCAGCCAGTGGCAGACAGCAGCAGCGGAACGGGGGTATGGGCATTGTGGTCTCTCATTCGGATCGGTACCGTACAACCCCGCTTCATTAGGGGCAAGCTCGGCGCATCGCCCAATCCATATATTGATTCGTCCGCTCTCAGTTCGAACTCGGTATAGTAGCCTGATTCACCCGGCTCATGCTGCAGCTGGGACGGGAATTGTCTGGCCAGTCGCTCGCCCGTGCCGCTGCGAAGCAGCAGTTCTCCGCTGTTCCGGTCGATGGCGACCTCTGCGTCTGCGGTAGACAGGTACAGCCAGTCGTTATGTTCACTCGTGACATATTGTACCGGCTCTGTGGCGGATATGGCTCCAAGCTGTCTGAGAGGCGAGTACGCCTGCACAAGATCACATGAGTAAGAGGAACGGATATGAAATGCGCATGTCGTAACCGGTGTGACAGTGATATGCTGCCCGGCTGCGGTAGTGACGGTTATAGAACTTAGCGTGCCATGCACGGCAATGCCTCCTCGCGAAGCGGGAAAAAACCGATGAGGATATCATCGGTTTCAATCCGGTTATTCTCTGCTTATATTCTAGCATAAGCGAAAATAATGCCATACAAGGAGTTATTGCTGCCATGGCAGCAGCATAATTCGTGCCGTCGCTGTTGCAGGGCCCTACTCTCTGATGCTGTCCGGCCACTCCAGCCGGAAGCCTTGCCGCTTCAGCTCGCTCTGGAACTCTTCCAGAAGGTTCTGTCCGTTCCTGACAGCGCGAGGCGATTCGCCGCGCTGCAGGCAGAATGCCGCAAGCGCACCGGCCGCTTCCCCGATGTTCCATTCCACGGGATGGAGGCGGTAGCAGCCGTTCGTAATATGAGTCGTTCCGATATTTTTGCAAGCTGGCAGCAGGTTATTAACCCGCACTGGAATGAAGCTGCCAAGCGGAATCTGGAAAGGCAGCGCCGACATATGGATATAATGCCGATATCCGGTGCTTGGGTGCAGATCGATATCATAGTGGCCGATGCCTACGGAGTCATGGAAGGCCTGAGCTCTGCCGTCCGGGCGATCTTCCGGATTGACATGCTGCTCCTTTACGGTGAATTCGGCCTTGATTCTTCTGGATTCCCGGATATAAGGATACATCGCAAGACCGTCGTCGGTTCCGAAGACGTCCTGGCGCAGCCGGAGGCCGGGATAACCGCACTTGCCGTCCGCCCGCGGTGCTTCCGTCTGCAGCCAGTACAGCAGAGACAAGCTCAGATCCTTCGCCCTCTGCAGATGAAGCTGCCGCTCTTCTTCCGGCACGTCGATCACGGAGCCCAGAATATAGTCGTTCTGCGGCCAGTTGATAACACTGACATCGCCGGGGAACGTGCCGGGTGCGAAGTTCTCCGCTGCGGCCACACGGCGGTAAGTCATCAGCGAGAAGCCCTTCCAGTGGGCCAGTCCGTCGCCGCCTGGCAGCAGATCGTAGCGGACATGCTCCCTCGTTGTCGGCTTGACGCCGGACAAGCTCAGGAAGTGATCCGGCCAGAAGCGCGGACGGAATGACCGCCAGAATTCGTATTCCTTCGGTTTATTAATCGTATGATCTTCGCCTTCGATATAATCGACCAGGAAGCAGTGCGTAATAGCCTGCATATCCTGCGGGTCCGCAGCTCCTTCCAGAGCGTGCCGCTCACCTGTGTCCGACTTGGACTCCGATCCGGTGACGTACTCGGTTCCTGTCATCGGAAGCAGATCGCCGCATTCTGTCGCATCCAGGAAGTAAGGAGCCGTCAATACGGTGCAGCCGCTCGTCAACAGGTTGCGTACGGTGACGGAGGCGATGCGGTCTTGCGACATCTCCGCGGATTCCGGACGATGATGGGGCAGAATCGTCAGCTTGCCGCTGAGCGTATATGGGGCGAGCATTTCCTGCAGGACAGCAAGCGCTACGCGCGGATCGTGGCTGATCCGGCTGACGTTGGCATTGCCGGGATTCAGATTCGGCTCCGCTGCCGCTTCCTTCGTCAGCGGCAAGTTTCTTCTATAATAATCGCGCACTCTGGTGCGGAACTCGCGGTAGGATGCAGTACTGCCGAATTCCTCGATCCATCTGTTCTCATCGGGAGGAACCGCTTGGCTCGTCAGCTGCCCGCCGATCCATGCCGTCTCTTCTGTCATAATGACTTGCTTGCCCATTCTGGCTGCAGCGAGCGCTGCCGAACAGCCGCCCAGACTGCCGCCGATAATGACGATGTCCGCTTTCATTTCTCTTATCATGCCTAATTCCTCCTCTAATTACGCCATAGTTTTTTCTATATCTTATCGTGGCGAGGCACCTAGCATAAGTGAATGTGATGACTTTCGATGGTACTTTCATGATATGATGTGGAATAATGGGGCAAGAGGTCATGAAAGTACGATTGGAACGACGGCTTATGCCGCTTAATGTCATAATGGATGAAAGTGTCGGGACACAGTCTGTGAAATGGCTGTGAACGGTGTTAGCAGATATGGTGAATAACGGTCGGGGGGTTGAATGAATGCGGCAAGTCGAGCGCATGGCAACGCGAAAAGCGAAGGAAGTATACGGTCATATTCGGGCTAAAGGCACGATCTCCAAGGTCGATCTGAAAGAATTAACCGGACTGACGACCAGCACGTTGACCAGGCTGCTGGAGGAGCTGGTGCAGGAAGGGTGGATCGAGGAAGTCGGCTTCGGCGAATCACGCGGAGGAAGACGTCCGATTCTATACCGGACCAATGCCCGGTACGCTTATGTGTTCGGGCTGGAAATATCGCGTTCTGTATCCAGACTGCTGCTGTGCGATCTGCATCTGAATAAGCTGGCGGCGGAAGTATGGCCGATGAACCGCTACATGACGCCGGAACGCCTGATGGAGGAAGTGGTCAGGTCTATCGACGCCATGATGCGGGAGCACGGTCTCGAGAGCCGATCGATGCTCGGTCTCGGCATCGGAGCCGTCGGTCCTCTGAACCGCGAGGGAGGGATTATCCTGAATCCGATGCACTTCGCCGCAGCGGGGTGGCTGAATGTGGAGATCGGGCCGATGCTGGAGAGACAGCTTGGCTTCCCCGTGCATATCGACAATGGCGCGAATGCTGCGCTGCTGGGGGAGTACTGGACGCAGGCGAGCAGCGGCATTCGGCATCTGCTCTACGTGCATGCCGGTGTCGGCCTTCGCTCGGCCATGATCATGGGCGGAGAGATCATGTACGGTGCAGTCGATATGGAAGGCGCCGTAGGACAGATGATTATTCAGGCAGACGGCCCTCCATCCAGACAGGAAGGGGGCAACTGCGGCAGCTGGGAGACGTATGTCTCCGCCTATGCGCTGCAGCAAGGGGCGAAGCGCGGCTTGAAGCTGGGCAGGGAGACGCTGCTCCGGGGTATGGTGACACGGCCCGAAGAGGTGACGTATCCCATGCTTGAGCGCGCTCTGGCGCAAGGGGATGAGATGGTCAGGGAGCTGTTCCTGCAGGCGGCAAGCTACTTCGGGATAGGACTGTCCAATCTGTTGAACATTCTTCATCCCGAGAAGGTCGTGCTCGGCGGGCCGCTTGTATCCGGGAACGACTTGTTCTTCGAACAAGCGGTAAGGGTGGCCAGGTCCAAGACGTATCATTACCCGCAATATGACGTAACCTTCGAACAGAGCGGATTGGGCGACGATGCGGTAGCGACGGGCGCCGCGGCGTTCATGCTGAAGAAAGCGACGGAATAAACTCCAAAACGAACTAAAGTACTCGGAATTAATGGAATTAATAAGTTGATAAGGAAGTGTTATAGCTTTTATCAGCAAAAGTTTATTCCAAAATGGTCAAAAGTGAGGTATGATAGAGATACCAAACACTAAGGTGGCCATAATGATGCATACTACAACGAAAAAACCATCATTCTTCTCCATACTGTGGAGTTTCCTGAAGCTGTCTCCGATCTCGTTCGGGGGCGGCTATGCGATATTCCCTTCTATTGAAAGGGAGGTTGTCGACCGGCGCCGCTGGCTGAGCGGACAGGAGCTGTCGGAGACGCTGTCGCTGGCTTCGGCTGCACCGGGCGGCGTTGGCGTCAATGCGGCAATTTTGCTGGGACATCGGCTGAACGGTGTGTCCGGAGCGGTCGCGGCAGGCATCGGGGCGATCCTGCCGACCTTCTTTATTGTGCTTGCCGTATTTTTTGCTTATATGCGGTTCGGAGATTCCCCCAAGGTAAGGGGCGCTTTATCGGGCGTCACATGGGGCGTCATTACGTTGATCTTGTTTTCAGCTTTGCGGATGGGCCGAACGGCGATCAAGGATAAGTTCACGCTGCTGCTCATGCTTGGCGGGCTGATCTGTCTGTTCGCCGGACTGTCGCCCGTCTATCTGATCGTGGCGGGCATCGTGATCAGCATTGTCGCAACCTTATTCAAGCAGAGGAATGAGAACAAGCGGGAAGCGAGCCGGACAGTCGAAGAAGGGTACATGTACTTTATATAATCCGGATAAGAGGAGATGATTCATATGTTGCACATGTTCTTGTTCTTCCTGAAGCTGGGCTTCATCTCCTTCGGCGGCGGCTATGCGCTTATTCCGATGATTGAACGGGAAGCGGCGGCGCAGCAATGGATGTCTACGGAAGCGTTCATTGAAGCGGTGTCCGTTGCCGGCATGTCGCCGGGACCGATCGCGGTGAACCTGGGCACGATTATCGGCTATCGGACATTTGGAATTGGCGGCGCTCTTACAGCGCTGGCGGGGCTTATTATTCCATCGGTTATCGTGGCGGCAATTGTCTTCATCATCATTCACCGCTTGCGCAAGAAGGAATGGATCGACCGGATATTTTACGGCCTGATGCCGATCGTGACGGCACTTATTTTGTTCGCCGTCTATCGGCTTGGCGTCGGTTCGCTTGACGGCCCGGAGTGGGCCATGCAATTGCTGTTCGGACTTGTTATGATAGGGGTATGCTGGATGATGCTCGTCAAGTATCGGATGCATCCCGTCTATATTTTGCTATTCTCGGCTATCGGAGGCATCGCCTTCTTCTCCTGACAAGGCGGACGACGGGAGATGGAGCCGATAACGCTGCGGTTGACAATAGATGCGTGCAGGCAGGATGGACGAAGGAGGAAGTTGTGAATATGGAACAGAAGAAGGCGTGCTGCGCGGCAAGCCGGGGACAGGTAGCGGCTTCTGCAGGCACCGAAGCGATTGCTGCAAGCGCTGAAGCGGTTGCCGAGGCTGCAAAAGCGCAGAGGGAAGCAGAAGGTGGACAAGCAGTTGCGGAACCGGTAACGGATCGGCATACAGGTGCAGGGGCCAGGGAGGCGCTGGATGCTTTAATCAGCCTTCCCGGGGGCACCTTTCATATGGGAACGGATACGAAGGAAGGCTTCCCCGCCGACGGGGAAGGGCCGGTGCGCGCAGTAACGGTGAAGCCGTTCCGCATCGCGCCATATTGCGTGACGAACAAGGAATTCCGCAGCTTCGTGGAAGAGACAGGCTATGTGACGGAGGCGGAGCGGTTCGGCTGGTCGTTCGTCTTCCATCTGCTGGCATCCGAAGCGACGCAAGCGAAGGTGCAGAATGTGCCGCAAGAGGTGCCTTGGTGGTTGGTCGTAGAGGGAGCTTATTGGCGGAAGCCGGAGGGCGAGGATTCCGATCTGGAAGGTCGCTGGGATCATCCCGTCGTGCATATTTCCTGGAATGATGCGCTGGCTTATTGCGACTGGGCCGGCGCTCGCCTACCGACGGAAGCGGAGTGGGAATACGCGGCGCGAGGCGGACTTGAGCGGCGCATGTATCCTTGGGGCGACCTGCTGAAGCAGGACGGCAAGCATATGTGCAACATCTGGCAAGGCAAGTTCCCGGTCAAGAACAACGCTTCCGACGGCTATATCGGCACAGCGCCCGTTCATGCGTATGAGCCTAACGGCTACGGCTTGTACAATATGTCCGGCAACGTGTGGGAATGGGTAGCGGACTGGTTCAGCCCGGCTTATCACCGGACCACCTCCGACGACAATCCTTATTACGGCAAGGAGACGGGCAAGCGCTCGATGCGAGGCGGGTCATACCTGTGTCATCGCTCCTATTGCAATCGATACCGGGTTGCCGCCAGAAGCTCCAATACGCCAGACAGCTCGACGGGCAATTGCGGCTTCCGTATTGCTGCTGATGCAGATATGCATGCTTAACGTCATTAGCGGCACATCGAAACATGTGAAAGCTTCCAATTCACCTCAGGGTGGTTGGAGGCTTTTTATGATGTGTGTCGATAATGAATATGATAAGATATCTCCAACTATACATCCTTCCGGAGGCGCTATGCGGATTACGAAGAAAATCGCTGACCTGATCGTCGTGAAGACGAAGGAATTAACCCAATTAAATATTAACGTGATGGACAAATCAGGTGTCATCATCAGCTCCAGCGATCCGGAACGGATCGGCATGCTTCATGGAGGGGCTGCAGAAGCGGTACGGCTCGGCAAGGAAGTGACGGTAACGGATGCGGATGGGGAACAGTGGACGGGGGCAAAGCCCGGTATGAATATGCCGATCACTTTCCATGGCGAAGTCATCGGTGTAATTGGCTTGACCGGTGAACAGTCAGAGGTTGTCCCGTTCGGCCGTGCGGTACGCATGATGACAGAGCTTCTGCTGCAGCAATCGTATTTGACGGAGCAAGTGGAGCTGAAGGAACGATCCAAGGTGTATTTGGTACAGGAGATAATAGGTTATGCAGGAGGCGTGGATCAAGCTGCACTCGACAGTCTCTATATGCGAGGGGAATTGCTGGGGATTGACTTGAAGCTGTCTCGCGCCATTCTGCTCATTGAGATGAAGTTCGTGGAGGATGCGAGAGTGTATCGCATAGCCTCAAGAGAAATAGCGTCTCTGTTCCCCTCACCCAGCGAGACACTGATTGCCCAATTAGGCAGAGGACGTTGGATCGTTGTGGCCGACGTATCGGCATACCAGTCCAATAGTCATGCAAAGCAGTCGCTCATTCCTATTGCATCCGGCATCCGTTCACTCATGTTAGACCGCTTCCAGGCAGATACGATTATTGCAATAGGCGGCGTTTGTCAGCAGGTGCAGCATATCGGACCGGCATTTATCGAAGCGGACAAGCTATTGAAGATTGTCCGACTGCATGCCGATGATGAGCCAATCGCTCATGTGGAGGATGCGGGCTTGGCATATGCTTTGTCAGATATATCGGCCGAATCGTCCCAGCGCTTCATTATGCAAGTACTTGGCGAGCTTATGGAGCATCCCCTTCTGCTGGACACGCTGCAGGTGTTCTTCGATCAGGGCATGAATCTGAATCGGACAGCCGGGACCATCTCTATTCATCGGAATACGTTACTGTATCGGCTCGAGCGGATCGCTTCTATTACAGGCAGAGACCCGCGTCAATTCCAGGAAGCGGTGAACTTTCAAGTGGCGATGATGATGAGGCGGCAGGTGGGATTGTGATATTGTGCAATTCGTACAAGAAGATGCTCTTGAGTTGTCTTCAATTTATATATTTCGTACATAGTCGCAGCTTTGATCGCCTTCTATAATGGTACTAGCAGTTAATTCAGTAATTGTCCAATGCCAGAGGAGGATGCGATATGAAGATTGTTATAGCTCCCGATTCGTTCAAAGGGAGTCTGTCTGCCAAAGCTGCAGCAGCAGCCATCGAGCGGGGGATCAAGAAAGCTGATGATGCAGTCAGAACGGTGAACATGCCGATGGCGGATGGCGGAGAAGGTACGTTGGATTGCCTTATCCAAGCGACAAGCGGCACATTCGTAAGCTGTCCGGTACTCGACCCGCTGGGCAGGGAGATCAGCTCCGGGTACGGTATACTGGGAGACGGGAAGACATGTGTCATCGAGATGGCGATGGCATCGGGGTTATATCTCATCGGGGAGCATGAGCGGAATCCCATGCTGACGACGACTTACGGCTTCGGTCAGCTCATTGTCTCCGCGCTGGATCATGGCTGCCGGCAGTTCATCCTCGCCCTCGGCGGCAGTGCAACGAATGATGGCGGGGCCGGTATGCTGCAAGCGCTGGGCGTGGAGTTGTTGGACCATGCTGGCAAAGCCATCGGCTTCGGAGGCGGAGCATTAAGCGAGCTGAGTACGATTCGAATAGACGGTATGGATGCCCGCTTGAAGGAATGCGAGTTCCTGATCGCTTGCGACGTAGACAATCCTTATATTGGCGAGAAAGGGGCATCCGTCGTATTTGGTCCGCAGAAGGGCGCTACAAGCGAAATGGTAGCGCAGCTGGATCGCAATCTTGAGCTCTTCGCCGACGTTATTCGGCAGACTCTGGGCATCTCCATCCATCACCAGCCTGGCGCCGGGGCGGCGGGCGGACTCGCTGGGGCGATCAAGGCAATCTTGCAAGGCAAGCTGAAGTCCGGCGTAGCCATCGTGTCCAGATTCACCCGACTTGAAGAAGCGATAGCGGGAGCCGATCTCGTCATCACCGGAGAGGGGCGCATCGACTCCCAGACTGCCGGAGGCAAGACATTGTCCGGCATTGCGAGACTTGCGCAAGGTCATGGTGTCCCCGTTATCGTACTGGCGGGGTCTATAGGGGATGGCATTGAAGTATTGTATAAGCATGGGATAACGGCCATATTCAGCATCGTGAACCGGCCGATGAAGCTGGGTGAGGCGATGGCTGCAACGGAAGGACTACTGGAGGAAGCCGCCGAGCAAGTGTTGCGGACCATTCTGTACACATAGCCCTGCCAATCGTGCCTCGACCGCCTCAAAGTCGCTTTCTATCGCTCAAAATGGTCACATAGCCCCTGAGAGAGAGCCGAAAAGTGTGCGCTATCGCTCAAAATGATCACATAGCCCTGCCCATCATGCCTCGACCGCCCCAAAGTCGCTCTCTATCGCTCAAAATGATCACATAGCCCTGCCCATCATGCCTCGACCGCCCCAAAGTCGCTCTCTATCGCTCATTTTGCTCACATAGCCCCGCCAACCGTGCCTCGACCGCCCCAAAGTCGAGCTCTATCGCTCACTATGCTCACATAGCCCCGCCAACCGTGCCTCGACCGCCCCAAAGTCGCTCTCTATCGCTCATTTTGCTCACATAGCCCCGCCAACCGTGCCTCGACCGCCCCAAAGTCGAGCTCTATCGCTCATTATGCGTGCATAGCCGCCGAGAGGGAGCCTGGAGTGTGCGCTATCGCTCAAAATGGTCACATAGCCCCGCCAATCGTGCCACGACCGCCCTAAAGTCGCTCTCTATCGCTCATTTTGCTCACATAGCACCTGAGAGGGAGCCGAAAAGTGTGCGCTATCGCTCAAAATGATCACATAGCCCCGTCACTCGTGCCTGGACCGCCCCAAAGTCGCTTTCTATCGCTCATTATGCGTGCATAGCCCCGAAAGAGAGCCCAAAAGTGTGCGCTATCGCTCAAAATGGTCACATAGCCCCGCCAATCGTGCCTCGACCGCTCCAAAGTTGCTTTCTATCGGCTCATTTTGCTCGCATAGCCCCGAAAGAGAACCCAAAAGTGTGCGCTATCGCTCAAAATGGTCATATAGCCCCGCCACTTGTGCCTGGACCGCCCCAAAGTCGCTTTCTATCGCTCATTATGTATGCATAGCCCCTGAGAGGGAGCCGAAAAGTGTGCGCTATCGCTCAAAATGATCACATAGCCCCGCCAATCGTACCTCGACCGCCCCAAAGTCGTTCTCTATCGCTCATTATGATCAATACATGGTTACATAGCACCAATGATAGACTTGTCGAACTGTTTTTATATAGTGCATGCTGTCTGGTTAAAAAGTCACAATTTTTTTTTTGAAATATGCAACCTCGTTAATAGTTTATGTGTTTAAGGAGTGAAGGACAAATATAAAAAAGAAGGGATTGGTTGAAATGAAAAGGTTAAGCAGATTTTCAAAAATTTCAGCATGCATGGTCTTGGCGCTAGTATTAATGTTGACGCCGATGGCAGCGTTTGCAGAAGGAGGGACGGCATCTAAATCGAAGACGGTTCCGAAGACACCACCACCGCCGATGATGGTTCAGCCTCTAGGATTATATACGGGGTATACATATTTAGAATCATCGTTTCGGTCAATAATTGATAATCAGAATGAAACTTGTCAATTACAAGCTCAAACACAGGCAAGTCAAGATGTTGATACAATTGGAGCCAAGTTTCAACTTCAAAGATGGACTGGCACGTACTGGCTAAGCGTTGGACCAGAGAGTAATTTTAGTGAATCTGATACTAGTGTATTTTTTGGCGGTGTTACGAAAACAACTACATCTGGATATTATTACAGGGGGTATATAACCCACTACGTAAGTCATAATGGTACTAATGAATCTGCCGTAGAATATACTGCGACAATGTTAGCAGATTAATATTATGATAAAAAGCGAATCAATTGAGATTCGCTTTTTATTGTATATTCTCTAAAATTTTGATTAGCTCGTTTATTTCAGCCTTCCCTGAAATAACAATATAAATGTCATTAAAGGGATATTCAATACTAAGTTTTCCGTTTGAATCGTTAAATAAAAATGCATCTGCATGATTGATTTTAATTGTCTTAAAAGTATCATTAGCTTTTATGTTTTCTGAGGTTAATTGCTCTTGACTAATAACATTTTTAATAGACATAGTTACATCATTGTTATTAGAATTCGTATAAATGATATTTAAATAAGCAGTCTTCTTATCCGATTCAAAATTTCCACTATAATATTCTTTAATCGATTTAATCGTATAATTTTCAGGAAGATAAGTAATAGTTGGGATTTTGAATGAAATGTGATCCATTGCTTCTTTAATTGAATTGTATTCCATTAATCCAAAGTCATTACTCTTACCGCCACCCCCATCATTCACTTCTTTAGCCCCTTCCTCCGGAGGAGGCGATGTTTGTGGAATGGCTCCTTTGTTGTCTTCCGAGCCGAATATGATCTTGATGGCTTCGTCCTTTATGCTGACAATGGCTTTATAGATGGGGTCGAAAGCGTTCGACACCGTAGGTGTTCCAAAGATGATGGCGCCTAACAGGAAAGAGGCTGCCACATAAGGCAGTACTTTTAACCGGAATTTTCGTTTGGACTTGCGCTGCAATTGCGCCTGAACTCTCGTCCATGACTGATCGGAGCTGGGTACGAATTCATGTTTTTTTGCCGTCTCCTCGAATGCTTCATCGAACCACCTTTCGAATTCGTCTTTATTCATTTCGGCCACCCCATTTCTTTTTGAATCTCTTCTTCATGGCTTCCCTTGCGCGGTACAGCTTATACTTCACCGTCTCCTGAGTAGTATCCAGTTCTGCCGCTATTTCCTTGTAACTCAAGTCCCGTTTCCATCTTAGTTCAATCAGCGAGCGATACTCCGGCTTCAATTCTCTGAGACACTGATCCAGCGTCTCGGACATCAATTTGAGCTCCACCTCCTGCTCGATTGAGCCCGGTTCCGTGGTCAGTTCGGAGTTCTCATTTATGTAAACACTGTCAGAGTCAATATCGTTGCGATTTTTTTTCGTTTTTCTGAAATAATTGTATACCGTGTTCTTCACGACAACCTTCATCCATGCTTTCAACTGCATTTCGGTATTGGTTTCCGGCACGTTGCGTATGACCTTCAGGAATGAAGTCTGGATAATATCCTCGGTTGTGGCGTGATCCTTCACCATATACATTATGACTGGATACATGAGCTGATAGAACTCATCGTAGATCTCTCTCTGAAGCTGTGGGGTTAGTTGTTCATAGTTAGCGGTCATCAGATGGACTAGCTTCTCTTGCATATCTATTGCGACCCCCTTGCTAGCGCTGTTTATAGTGGAAAAGTTGCTTATTCCGCTAATTTCCTCCAGTTATTATAACCTATTCCGATATCCTTTGTGTTTACAAACTATTGGCAATTGAGAGAAATTCGCAGCAGCTGCTACCTAATGGAGATTGGAAGTGTTACTACTGTAAGAGGTCCAAGCTGAGGGGAAAGGGGATCATATAAAAATGAAAAGAAGCAAGTATGCTCGAAGAAGCGACTACATATTATTGATTTTTATTATGTTCATTATTAGTGTGTATGCCATTCCTCGCGTATTCGAGCTGCTCATTCAATCGTCTGAAGGAGACTATAAGAGCAAGGAAGGCTACTATGCAAAAATGCTGTACATGGATAAAGGGGGATGGCAAAGCGAAGGAGGGCAATATTCCGGTCTGGAGCATTTGCTGGGAGCCGCACTGCAAAACCATCGAATTGTACAAGAGATCAAAGTATCCGATGAGAGCCGGGTATGCGTAGCTATAAAAGAAACCGAAGCAGAATTAAGGGATGTTCATGTAATAGGCATTGCCAGCACAGTGTTCGAACGGTTTCCCGATGTGGAGTATGTAACCATAATAGATTTGACAACCGAGTCAGATGCCGGCATAGACAACGAGCGGTATACGGTGTCAAGGAGTCTTTTTGAAACCGTTGTCAACGATGCCACCCTTACAAGCAAAGAGCAGTTCCAACGTATGGTTATCCCGAATACATAAGTCGAGCGGTATCAGCTCATGCAACCTAACCCCCATCCATGGTGTTCCTATATAGTGGGGGTGCATTTGTGAAAAAATGGTCATTGTTAATATTACTTGCAATTTTCGTGTTTGCGCCGGTGGCTTATTCATCCGATAAACAAGAAGTAATACGGTTTATGAGCGCCAGCGAACCGGGCTATTATAGCATTTTCGTCTTCTGGGACAAGAAGGTGACCGATTATCAGAAGCTCAATAACGAAATGCTTGCCATTCTTTATGACGATAAGGTTATGTCCGCTACGAAGATTAGCAAGTATAACTTTGTGAATGTAAACGATATGACCCATCCTTATCATTATAAAAGCTTGCTGGATCTGAAGCAGTCGCCGACGATTGTGCTGCTGGATCACAAAGGGATTATTCTGAAGACCAGCAATCCGAAGGAGCTCTTGCAAGTCATGCTTATGGAAGGAGGGAAATGAAAGAAAAAGGGAAGGATGGAGTTGGAGCGCCCCTGTGCAGGAGCGCGCGTTCTCACCCTGATAGATAGACGCTTTGCGGCGATAGAGGTCTCACGATATGGACAATCGGCTCTGCAGTTGTTCGACCGTATCGACAATGTCCGCATGTATGACAAGATCGAAGAGCGAGTCCATCGATGTCGGCTCACGATTAATGAGCGCCATCTTGCTGTTGCGATTGCGCGCAGCATAGCCGGGTAGCCCGTTGACGGGGGAGACTTGCAGCGATGTGCCCATCGCGATGAATAGATCGGCATCGTAGGCTGCCGCGAAGGAAGCCTCCATATGCTTGACACTGCCACCGAACAGCACGACTTCCGGCTTCAGGATAAAGCCGTCTTCCGTGCAGCGTGGAATTGCCTCTTGCATCAGATGCTTCCTATCGTATTGACGCTTGCATTTTGGACAGCATGCGAAGTTCAATGTTCCATGAACTTCCAGTACATGAGAGCTGCCGGCTTGCTGGTGAAGGCCGTCAATGTTCTGAGTGACGACGGTCACTGACTTCCCCATGTCCTCAAGGAGGCGAACGAAATGATGGCCCGGATTGGGCTTATACTGCTCCAGCTGTTCGAATTGAAAAATCTCCTTGAAGTATACCCAGAATTGCTTGGGCTTACTGTAGAAATAAGACTCCGACAGAATCGCTTCCACATTCAGATGATTATCGTAAATGCCGCCGCGAGAACGGAAGTCGGGCAACCCGCTTGCGGTACTGATGCCTGCTCCGGACAAGACGGTTATGTTCCGGCTGCTCTGTATCCATTGCACCATCGGCTCCAGCATGGCTATCACCTCCAAGTGAATTATAGCATGAGCTGGATTCGCCGCGCGCATTATCGTAGTATAAATAAAGATAAAGCTACAATGAAGGAGTGATCGCGATGTGCCGAAATATTAAGACGCTGTTCAATTTCGATCCCCCTGCGACGGACGAGGAGATTGAGGCGGCCGCTGTGCAATTCGTCCGGAAGCTGTCCGGCTTCAACAAGCCTTCCAAGGCGAATGAAGAAGCCTTCCACCGCGCTGTCATGGAGGTTGCGGCTTCGGCCAAAACTTTGCTGGACACGCTTGTAACGAATGCCGAACCGCGTGATCGCGAAGTGGAAGCCGAGCGCGCCCGGGCGAGGAATGCCCGTCGATTCGGAAGCTAAGGCGTATGGAGAAAAGCGGAAGAAGGAACACGATTCTGATCGTTTTCATCTTTATAGCGTTATTCGCTGCCACTGCATTCCTGCTGGTCAATTGGATCAAGAGCGCAGAGGTTTTCAATTTCGTCCGTCCGTTCACAGTCGAAGTGACCAATGACTCGGAATACGATATTGTTTCATTGGAATTCGGGTTGTTGAAGGGCGAATCTAAGGAAACGCTGGACAAGATCATTGCGAGCGGGTCGAAAGCAAGATTCATTCCGAATCTCGATCTTACCAGCGAGAATGCCGTTTACTTGAAATTCCGGGACGCCAGAGGCGAAGGCGGGGAGCTTACTGTATGCGGATATACGGAATATTTGAACGGTATGACGAGAGTGCGAATTAATGAGAAGGAAGCGGTTGTAGAAGAGATGGACTGCTTTTAGAATAGGCCGTTCCATAGGCTAACGAATGTCAAGAAGCGTAGTTGCAGCGGCAGCAGCCATTTCTGATAATCGTTAGTTTTTTTTGTATGTTCAAAGCGGCAATGCTGTGCTATAGTAAGGTTAAACCAATTTTAGAAATCGATTTCTATTCTTGATTCCATCGTATATGAAGCGGGAGGAGTAGCAATGAAAAAGAAATATGCGATTGTAGGCGCAGGTGTAAGATGCACGTATATGTTCGCCATTCCCTTGGTGGAAGAGTTGTCCGATGTGGCGCAGTTGGTCGGCATATGCGACGTGAATGAGGGGCGTGCCAGGCTGATGAGCGAGCGGTGCGGAGGAGTAGCCACTTACGACGATTTCGAACGAATGCTGGATGAGACGAAGCCCGACCGCGTCATCGTCACCACGATTGACAGCTTGCATCACGACTTCATCATTCGTGCACTGAGAGCCGGGTGCGATGTTATCACGGAGAAGCCGATGACGATCGATGCCGTCAAGTGCCAGGCGATTATGAAGGCGGAAGCGGAGACGGGGAAGAAGGTGGCCGTAACATTCAATATGCGGTTCATGCCATATGTATCGAAGGTGAAGCAATTGCTTAAGCAAGGAGCGATCGGCGAAGTGCTGCATATGAATGTGGAATGGTTCCTGGATACGCGTCATGGAGCGGATTACTTCCGCAGATGGCACCGGCATATGGAGAAGAGCGGCGGGCTTCTGCTACACAAGTCGACGCATCACTTCGATATGATCAATTGGTGGCTGGACGATCATCCCGAGACAGTGCAAGCATTCGGTGATCTGAAGTTCTACGGGCCGAACCGGGAAGAGCGTGGCGAACGCTGTCATACTTGCGCACATGCGCAGTCCTGTTCGTTCTACTATAATATTGCGGGCAACGAACGGGACCGGACATTGTATCTCGAGAATGAGAGCTATGACGGCTATTATCGGGATCGTTGTGTGTTCAGTGAGGAAATCGATATCTATGATACGATGGCTGTGCAAGTGCGCTATGAACGGGGAACGACGATGTCTTACTCTCTGAGCGCATACAATCCGATAGAAGGCTGGCGGGCGGTGCTTGTCGGGACGAAGGGCAGACTGATTGCCGAGGAGCTCTATCCGGTGAACGGCGAGCAGATGAAGCCATACAATGACATATTGCTGTACAATGAGCATGGCGAACGGACGGTCGTGCAGTGCCGCATGTCCAGCGGCGACCATGGCGGCGGAGATTCAAGGCTGCGCGATATGCTGTTCAGAGACGGGGTGCCAGATCCGCTGGGGCAGCAGGCAGGGACACATGCGGGCGCTATGTCGCTGCTGATCGGAGCAGGGGCGAACGTATCCATTGCTGAGGGCAGGCCGGTGTCCATCCGTGAGCTGGTGGATACCAGCATTTATGCTTGAATGCTTGAGAGATGAAGCTTAATACATGATAACAATGGCCCGATTCCTTCTGATGCGGCAGGAATCGGGCTATTGCCTGTATAGCTCGACAAGCTGTGCCGATCATTCCGCTTTCTTCTCGAAGCTATAATTGCCGCTGAACAGATTATCGTCGTGGAAGGCGATGATGAGCATATCGTAATGCTCCCGGGTGAGCACATCTTGCAAGCTGAATTCCGTATAATATCGATTGTCCAGAACGGTCAACTTGTTGAAGTGCTGAGCCAGGTAAGGCGTAAGGGGGTTCATGAAGGAATCCTTCAGCAGCAGGACATTCAGATCATTGTTCGCCTGCGGATTCTCATATACGATCCTCTGACGGTCGCCCCCGAAGATCGAACCGTACGTGTAGGTGCTTCGGCCTCGCTTGTACCCGTAGAAATCATGGAACTCCTTGATCGTCTGCGTGCCGTCCTTGTTTATGACCTCGAATTGTTCGAAGGAGAACGGAATTCGCGGTTCGTAAATAATCGTACGGTCCGCTTTCTTCGGATTGATAACATAATTGATCTGATTGTTATAGCTGCCCTCGAATCTGCCGTCCGTTAATTGAGAGATATGGATATCGTCCAACGTCATAGGCTCGTCCGTGAAAAGCGGCGATTTGTCGGAGATTTCTTCAATCATTTCCTGATAAGCGGTGAAGGCGCCCTTGATATTCCAGTGATGGTCGGTCTCCAAATACATCTCTTCCAGCTCCGCTTTCGTAAACGTATCGAACTTGTCTCCGATATCTACGACGTTAACCGATTGATCCAGCTTGGATAGGAAGTATTGCTTGGACTTGCTATAAGAATCGGTTCGCAAATAAGCGGGATACAGATGCATTAACGATTTCGTTCTCGACGGATTGAAGACGAAATAGGTCTCGGTGCCTTGCTCCCCGGCGAATTTCACCGCTTCGTTCAATTTAGCGGTCGCAGCGTCAATATGCTTTATATAGACGGTTTTGCTGGGAACGGGGAAGATCCACTTCTTGTTGATCAGCACAAGCTTGGACACGATGCGCGAATCCTTCACGACCGTTCCGTCCTCCGGACTGGGGGAAGGGGCAGGGCGGAGCAAGTTTTCGAACAGCATCGCGTTGAATACTTTCGAATTTTGCTGCCTCTGATACATCATTACCATCCCGTCGCGAAGCACGATCTGATCATTCACATATTGATTCATATCTTCGAAGAAGCTTCGCGAGAGGAGCGAATCGGATCTGAATGCAGGCAGTTGGCTTAACGTTCTCTTCTCGCTGGCCGAGAAGCTGTTGTCCGGCGTCGCCAGGCTGGCTATGGAGAATCCGAATATAATGGCAAGGAAGGCTCCGATATAGACAATGGCAATTGTTTTGTTCACGTTGATACTCCCTTGATGACTATGACTTGATTGCAAGCCCGCTTAAAATCTGAAATACAGAAACGGATTGTACGTTGAATTAACCAGATACAAGATCACTTGCACGAATAGGAAAATGTAAAAGAACAATGCAACGGCCTCGCGTAAAATATTGGTCGAAGGGTGCAGCTTAAGCTTCTGCAGCTTCGGAAATACCGGCATGGCCGCGACGATCGCAATGGCGAAATAGAACCAATTCAATGACAGCAGCGACAGCGCCTGGGCATCCAAAATCTCCAGACCGCGGGATGAAAACATGGCGGTAAGATAATCTGCTGCATAGCTGAAATTGTCGGCGCGGAAGAACACCCAGCCGATCATGACAAGCAGCAGTACCAGCACGTGATTGAACGGATAGATCCTGGACAGCCACTTCTCCAGACCGAACTTCTCCAACGCGATGAGCACCCCGTAATAGATGCCCCAGGCCATAAACGTCCAGCTTGCTCCATGCCAAAAGCCTGTCAATGCCCACACAACCAGCAGGTTGCGGCATAGCTTCCACTTCGATACTCTGCTGCCGCCCAGCGGGATATAGACATAGTCCCTGAACCAGCTCCCGAGGGAGATATGCCAGCGCCGCCAGAACTCCGAGATGCTCTTGGCGATATAGGGATAGTTGAAATTCTCCTTGAATTCGAATCCGAACATTTTACCCAGACCGATCGCCATGTCGCTATAACCCGAGAAATCGAAATAGATCTGCAGCGTATAGGCGAGAATGCCGATCCACGCGCTGCCGGTAGACAGGTCATTCGCAGAAGTCATAAATATCGTGTCCGCTACAGCGCCCAGCGGGTTGGCCAGCAGCATCTTTTTGGACAAGCCCAGAATGAACCGTTGGATGCCTTCAGCGAACTGCACGGAAGAGAAGACGCGCCGGCCAAGCTGCTTGGCGACATCGTTGTAACGGATAATCGGGCCTGCCACAAGCTGCGGGAAGAACGTAATATACAGCGATAATCTGAACAGATTCCGCTGGGCCTGCTCTTGTCTGCGATAGATGTCGATGAGATAGCTAAGCGCATGGAACGTATAGAAGGAAATGCCGATCGGCAGCGGAATCGCTTGCAGCTGGATATTCGTGTGCAAGGCGGCATTCATGACATCAACGGCGAAGTTGGCATATTTGAAAAAGCCTAAAAGCCCGATGTTGACCGCAATGGCGGAAGCCAGTATGTAGATTCGCTTCTTCTCGTAGTGCTCCGCCCGATCAATCCAGATGCCGAAGCCATAGTTGATGAGGATGGATACGATCATGAGAAATACATATCGGGGCTCACCCCAGGCGTAGAAGATTAAGCTGAAAATGAGAAGAATGATATTTTTAAATTTGAAAGGAACAGCAAAATACAAGCTTAGGACAAGGGGCAGAAAGAAAAATAAAAAGATGACGGAACTGAAAACCAAAACATGCTTCCCCCTAAGTTGAATATTCATTCATGCGCGTATGAAGTGATCACAATAGTAATGGACGAGGATTGAAGCATTTTGTTGCAGTTGTTAAAAAATCCCTACCTTATGAAAAGTCTTTACAAATATCGAAATTCGCCTATAATATAAATGCTAATGAAAATTATTATCGATTAGGGTGATGCCTCTTGCCATTACTTTCAGAACTGCAACTAAAAACCGGCGATGTCATTAAAGTAAAAGATTTATCTTCAATTAACAGGCTCATACGCAAACGGCTAAACGATATGGGAGTCGTTGAAGCATCGGAGCTGTGCTATAAATGCCAAATGCCGTTCGGCGGACCGCTAATGCTGGAATGCAACGGACAACGGCTAGGGATTCGTTACAAAGAAGCCGCATGCATCGAGGTTGAGTACCAATGACAAGAATCGCACTGGCCGGAAACCCGAACATCGGGAAGACTTCTTTATTTAATCAGTTGACGGGTTCTTACGAATACGTTGGAAATTGGAGCGGAGTTACCGTTGAACAGAAAGTCGGCGTGTTGACGAACAAGGCAGGAGAACTTATTGATCTCCCAGGTGTATATACGCTGGCGCCGATTTCGAAAGATGAAGGGGTAGTCTCGCAATTTCTGTTAAACGAAACCTTCTCTCACATACTTAATATTGTTGATGCTTCGCAAATTGAAAGAAACCTGCACTTAACTGTCCAATTGCTGGAATACGGAAAGCCTGTCATGATCGGGTTAAATATGATCGACGTTGCAGCAAAACGCGGCATTGTCGTAAATCCTTCTATTCTAGCCAAGAAGCTCGGAGTGGGTGTCAAGCCTGTTATTGCAAGGACAGGGCAAGGATGCCAAGAGCTGTTGGGGGCACTTTCTCAGAATATTCCGGCCAGGGAACCGCTTGTTCTTGACTATGGCGGCCAATTGGAGAACGGCATACGGGAGCTGCTTTCGCAGTTGCCGGATATGGACGATCGTAATAAGCGGTGGCTTGCGATTCAATTTTTTGAAGGCAACTACGTTGCTCGTCACAGTCTGGAGCATTATATTGATTCGGATTCCTTGCAATTCCTGTATGATCGGACAGAGAAGGCTATTATCGAATCCGGATTATCCAAGCGAATGCAGGACCATATATACCGCATAAGAAAGCAATATATTCAAACTGTGCTGAATGCCTCTTATGAGAGACAAGAACATAAAGAAGATCAATTCACTGAAATTATTGACCAAATCGTTACGAACCGCTTTTTGGGCATCCCTATTTTTTTATTGTTCATGTTTCTTATCTTCAAGCTTACGTTTGATTGGCTCGGCTCCCCTTTATCAGACGCGCTGGACTCCTTTTTCTCAGGCCCGCTAACAGACATGCTAAGTGGCGCCTTAACGAAGCTCAACGTTAATTCCTTTATTCAAGCGCTTGTTTTGAATGGGATCGTTGCTGGAGTTGGCGGAGTGTTGGTTTTCGTGCCGCAAATTTTCATTTTATTTTTCTTTATTTCGTTAATTGAAGATTCGGGTTACATGGCGCGTGTAGCGATGGTCATGGATCGCCTGTTGGAGAAAACCGGTCTTAACGGCAAAGCCTTTATTCCCATGATTATCGGCTTTGGCTGCAATGTGCCGGGGATTATGGCGGCCAGAACGATCGAGCAGCCTAAGGAACGGTTATTAACGGTCATATTGACGCCATTAATGTCCTGTTCCGCCCGACTTGCCGTATACAGTTTATTTGTGGGCACATTTTTCGAAAACCATCAAGCGCTCATTGTGTTATCTTTATATGTTATGGGCGTTGTCGTAGCTTTGCTATTAGCTAAGCTGTTCTCATTATTATTTATGAAGAACGAGTCCTCTTTATTTGTCATTGAGCTTCCTCCATACAGAGTACCGCAAGGCAAGACATTGATAAGAAGCACGTGGGATAAAGGGAAAGGCTTTGTCAAAAAAGCGGGTACGTTGATTTTTGGAGGGACAGTAGTCATTTGGCTGTTATCCTATACAGGTCCTGGCGGATTCGACGTTGAGATCGACAAGAGCTTTATGGCCATATTGGGCGGAGGTCTCGCTCCTATTTTTGCCCCGATCGGCTTTGGCACCTGGCAAGCGGGAGCTGCGTTAATTACGGGATTTCTTGCGAAAGAAGTCGTTGTGTCGACGATGAATATTATCTACTTTGTACCGAATACGGATATGCTGCAAGGGCTGCTGGCCACACAATTTACACCTTTGTCGGCATACAGCTTTATGGCTTTTATTCTGTTATACGTCCCTTGTTTGGCCACTGTAGCGATTATTCAGAAGGAAACGAAATCGAAGAAATGGACGCTATTTTCCATACTTTATGCGCTCGTTATCGCTTATTTGATATCGTTCATTGTGTATCATGCAGGCCGTTTACTTGGATTCGAATAAAGGGCAAGGGAGGAAGCGGCAGTGGTGAGTTGGATATTGGGTGTTGCTATTTTTGGATATGCCTCGTGGACAATATATCGGTTTATGAAGAAAAGCCGGCAGGGCAAATGTGCAGCTTGCTCGTTAAACAAAAGCTGCCAAAGCCAGTGCTTCGATTCTTCTGTCGAATAAACTTTTATGAGAAATGGCTTACGGCGTCCTTGTAAAAGGACGCCGTAAGCCATTTCTCATAAATATGCGCTCGATCATTCATGCACGCAGGCTGGTGCAAAGTTGTTTTTTGTGCTATGATAAGAAATCCATATGTATTCACAATTCATATGGACACAGTTAATTCATTTTATCTATAATTTAATCTTATCATGGAGGTCGTCGGGTTGTCAAGCGCGGTATGCAAATTCAATACGGGGAGCGTGGCGTGTAAATGATGGATGCGAACGAATGGAAGCGGGAAGAGAAGCGACTTGCCGGAATCCTATCAACGCTACAGGTGCGGATAGCCGAACTGGAGCCGGAGGCGGAGGGCTTGCGCGATCAGGCGGCGGATATCCAGAAGCGATTCTGGGATGAAGTGACGGTTAACACGAGCTCGGACGAGGATCTGGAGGAAACATTCTATACAGTGCGGCAGCAAGCGGCGGTACTGAACGAGCGGGAACGCAGGCACCGGCAATTAATGCAGCAGTGGCAGGGGATGAATCGGCTTCTGCAATCGCCTTATTTCGGCCGCATTGACTTCCGGGAGGACGGTCTGAACATGCTGGAGGAGATCTATATCGGCGTTTCATCGCTAATGGACGACGACGGATTGACGTTCCTGATCTATGATTGGCGCTCGCCGATCGCGGGTATGTATTACGACTATTCGCCGGGCACGGCGGCTTACGATACGCCGATCGGCCCCGTCTCTGGCGAGATGGAGCTGAAGCGGCAATTCCGGATTCAAGGAGGACAGCTTCGCGGCATGTTCGACGCCGGCGTCACGATCGGAGACGAGCTGCTGCAGGAGGCGTTGAGCGAGAGCGCGGATTCGCAGATGAAGAGCATCGTGGCGACGATCCAGCGGGAGCAGAATGCGATCATCCGCGACGACGCGAGCAGGATGCTTATCGTTCAAGGGGCGGCGGGCAGCGGCAAGACGTCCGCCGCACTGCAGCGCGCAGCCTATCTGCTGTATAAGCATCGCGAACGCTTGAAGGCGGATCAGATCTTGCTGTTCTCGCCTAATCCGATGTTCAACAGCTACGTCTCTACCGTCCTGCCCGAGCTGGGAGAGGAGAATCTGCAGCAGACCACGTTCCAAGAGTATCTCGACTATTCGCTCGAGCCGGAGCTCCGCGCGGAGGACCCGTTCGACCAGATCGAATACGTGCTGTCGCAGACGGGAGAAGCGGGCTACGAAGCTCGGATGAACGGCATTCGGTACAAGGCATCGCCGAAGTATCTCGAGGCGCTGCAGCGTTATGCCGAATGGCTCGGCAAGCAAGGCATGCGCTTCCGCAGCATACGCCTCCGCGAACGGGAGCTGATCTCGGCGGGACGCATGGAGGAACAATTCTACCGCATCGATCCGTCCGTCACGCTGCCGAACCGGATCGACCTGCTGCGTGAGTGGCTGCTTGGGGAACTGGCCAGGCATGCGCGCCGGGAGCTGCTTGAGGAGTGGGTGCAGGAGGAGCTCAATTACCTCGACAAGGAACAGTACGCGGAAGCGTTCGAGGAACTGCATAAGGACCGAGGCGTATTCGACTTTGGCGAGAAGTACGAGCAAGTCGCCGAGCTTGTAACCGGCAAGCGCCGCGGCGACGAGGCGGACTTCGAATTCGCCGATCGAGAGGAAGAGCTGCTGCGCAAGAGGGTCGTGAAGGATGCGTACCGCCCCCTCAGGCGAAGCGTCAGGAAGCTTGCGTTCGTCGATATGCCCGCCGTCTACGCACAGTTGTTCGACAGCGGGGAGACTTACCGGGACATGACGGGTTCGGGGGCGGAAGAGCTGCCAGGGCGCTGGGCGGAGATCGGCGGGCAGACGAAGCGCAAGCTGGCCGCGAAGGAGCTGTATTACGAGGATGCGACGCCGTTCCTGTATCTGAAGGAGCTGGTCGAGGGCGTGCGGACGAATGCGGAGGTGCGCCATGTGTTCATCGACGAAGGACAGGACTACTCGATGTTCCAGTACGAATACGTGAAAAAACTGTTCCCTCGCGCCCGCATGACGGTGCTCGGCGATTTCGGGCAAGCGATCTTCACACAGTCGACCGATCTTCGGGACGAACAATCGCCGTTACTTCAACTGTATGGAAAGGAAGAGACGAGGCTGATCCGGCTGCTTCGCAGCTATCGTTCCACACGTGAGATCGTGGCCTTCACTCGGACACTGCTGCCGGACGGCGGGGAGATCGAGCCGTTCGAACGAAGCGGCAAGCAGCCGCTGCTCGTCGAGACGGACACGGGCGAGGAACGACTTGCGCGCATGGCAGCCGATCTTGAGGCGCTTCGCGGCGAGGGCTTCGACACGATCGCCGTCATTGCGAAGACGGCGTCGGAGAGCCTCGAAGCGTACGAAGCGCTGCAGGTGCGGGGCTGCCGGGGGCTGAAGCTGATCACGAAGAAGACGCCGGCTTTCGAGAAAGGAATCATGGTCATCCCGGCCTATCTTGCCAAGGGAGTGGAATTCGACGCGGTGCTGGTCTATGACGCATCGGAACGGGTATACGGCCGCGAGAGTGAGCGGAAGCTGTTCTACACGGCATGCACGCGGGCCATGCACCGGCTGCATCTCTACGCGGACGGCGAGTGGACGCCATTCCTTCGGGGGGCGGATTTCACCTTGTACGAGATTGCACGTTGAGCGGAGAGCGGGCATAGAAAACAATCGGGGCCGATGATGAAGAACCCGAAGAAACGGTACAGGATTATTTCCTGTGCCGTTTCGCATTCCATTTTTAATCTCTGTTCCAATAGTAACGGAAATCAAGACGCTTTATGGTCGCGTATGCCTAGTCGGACGACGGCTAATTTGAATTGCGGTTTGAGGAACGTTCGTAAAGGACCAAGCCATTTGCAAAAGTCAAGCTCAATTCGACCTTTCATTTACAATTTTGATGGACGACTTGCATTAATGTGAAAAAATATAGCTTTGCATGCTGAAAAAACAGGCTTCGCGAGAAGTGCAAAAATTGTCGAAACCAACATTTCTTCCCGTGGATTGGCAAGCTCATGGACCATAGTCCCTAATGAATCATCAAATCCGGGAAGCGGTGGCTTGCTTTTTTCAGAATCTTCTTGGAATAGAGGTGAGAAATCCTTTATTTTACAAGGGATGACGGGTGCCTGATTGCATCGGGAATGTGAGTCTGTAGATGGAAAACGGCTGCTGGGACAAAAAACGATTTTTTCTGACAATTCATCAAGATAGGGAGTTGAAAGCGGTACCAAAGTAAGTGTCAAACCACTAAAATAGTCGTCCTTACTTATGAAAAACGATGACGAAAATGAGAAAGAAAGGCTAAGCGACACATGTCTTTCTTCCCTCATGATTTGCGGAAATCTATGGCATACTTAGACTCGTAGTGTGAAAAAGCTTCACATGTCCCCTCTCAAAGGGAAATCATGCATATGGAATGAATAGAACCTCCTCATTAAGGTTGTATAGGAAATCTGAGTAAAGCAATCTAAAACTTGCGGGGGCAGCAAGTGGATGAATGGAGGAATTGCTACGATGAGTGTTATCAATCTGGAACAAAAGCAAATACGTCTGAAGCAGTTCTTGCAGCGGATATCCGAAGACGAATCGTTGTGTCAGAAAAAATCGATAATAGACGAATCTCGTTCCATGACGGAATTGCTGCTGATGTCAGGCTACGGACCCTGGAATGAATCCATTGATCTGGCGCGGCTCATCACGCTGCTGCTGGAGAAGAGAGGCATGAAAGGTTGTTCGGAAGCGATGATGGAGCATATTTTGAACGGCGGAACGATTGATGGTTTTTTGCAAAGCTAGCACTGACGGTCACAATGGAATCGTATGGCAATTGGGGTTTCGTATGCTTTTTTTATGCCTAAAAGGTCGCGAAATGAATAATAAAATTATTAGAAAACTCTAATTGAATAACAAAAAAGAGAATTGCATGCGAAGGCTATGGAATGGAGCATGGCTCCAAACCATTGGAGGTGGCGAGTTGGAGTTAAAACAATATTGGATCATCATCAAGAAAAGATTGTTGTTGATAGGCTTGCTGATTGCAGTCAGCTGTCTAAGCGTGGGGCTCTATTCCAGCTATTATGCCAAGCCTCAATATCAGGCCTCCGCCAAGCTGATTGTCAATCAGTACAAGGCAAGCGGCTCCCTGCTGTCCAGCATCGATATCGGTGCAATCAATTCAACGATCGGGCTGATTAAAACCTACAAAGAGATTATTAGAACGCCGCGCATGATGAAGAAAGTAGTCGAAGCTTACCCGGAATTGGGCGTCACGTATAAGGAGCTCATCGGGATGGTCAGCGTCAGCTCGGTAAATGAGACGCAGGTGATGTCGATAAGCGTCAGGGCGGAATCCTACAGGAAGGCGGCGAATGTCGCCAATGCCGTTGCCATAGTATTCCAGGAATCGGTGCCGATGCTGATGAAGGTCGATAACGTCTCCATTATGGATCAGGCTAACCCGCTTGAGCAGCAAGGTCCCGTGTCGCCGAATTTGAAAATGAATATGACGGTTGCCTTTATGCTGGCTCTGCTTCTTGGAATCGGGCTGTCGTTCTTGCTTGAATATCTGGACGATACGGTGAAGTCGGAAGAGGACATCGAGACGCTTCTCCAGGTTCCGGTGTTGAGCACGGTGCCGTTGTTCAGGGAAAGCGATTCGAGAGAGCATAGCGGCATGCAGTTCGCTGCGAGAACCGGGAGGGAGAACAATGTCACGTTCGATGCCTAAGTGGAATCTGATCACACAGCTGAATCCGATCTCTCCGATATCGGAAGCGTACCGGATGCTGCGCACCAATATCGAATTCTCAACCATTAACCAGAAGCTGCAAGTGATTATGGTCACCTCATCCAAGCCCGGCGAAGGAAAGAGCACCACCTGTGCGAATATGGCCGTCGCCTTCGCTCAGGCCAACAAGAGGGTACTCTTGATCGACGCGGATCTGCGCAAGCCGACGCAGCATTATCTGTTCGGCACGTCCAACCGCAACGGGCTGACGACGGCATTATTTAACCAGAAGCCGCTAAGCGATACCGTCCAGCATACGATTACTGACAATCTGTTCATCATGCATGCGGGGCCGACGCCACCCAATCCATCCGAGCTGCTATCCTCGCCGCAGATGTCCGATTTGATCCGGGAGGCCAGACGCGACTATGAAGTGGTGATCATCGACACGCCTCCGATTCTTTCCGTGACGGATGCGCAAATCGTAGCCACACGCAGCGACGGTACTGTGCTGATCGTGGATTCGGGACAAGTGTCGAAGGACCTCGTGTTGAAATCAAAGGCGTCTCTGGAGCATGTCAACGCCAAGCTGCTTGGCGTAGTGCTGAACAATGTCAATCGCCGTCAGGCGGATTCCTACTCTTACTACTACACCGAGGAGAAATAACATATCGGTGGAAGCGCAGCCTGCCCGAGTGGGCCGGATACAGGTAATGCCTCCTGCACCTCTATCACTGGAGGCACTCGGCCATGCTGTGGGCATGCGGCCTTAGACGTTAATCGTCGAGGGTGTGGCGTGAGGAGGGGTTAGATGCCCGATGAATGTGAGTGTTATGCCAAATTTTGAAGGGAAGGGTGAGTTCTAATGAAAAAGGTGACTAAGGCCATTATCCCAGCTGCCGGGCTTGGTACACGGTTCTTGCCGGCTACGAAGGCGATGCCGAAGGAAATGCTCCCGATCGTGGATAAACCGACGATCCAGTACATTGTTGAGGAAGCGATCGAATCCGGCATCGAAGATATTATCGTCGTGACAGGAAAAGGCAAGCGCGCAATCGAGGATCACTTCGATATCGCATTCGAGCTTGAGCACACGCTTCAGGAGCGCGGCAAGCTGAGTACGCTGGAGAAGGTCAGAAAGTCATCCAATGTGAATCTGCACTATATTCGCCAGAAGGAAGCGAAAGGCCTCGGTCATGCGGTATGGTGCGCTCGCAGCTTTATCGGCAACGAGCCGTTCGCCGTGCTGCTGGGAGACGACATCGTAGAATCGGACATTCCGTGTACGAAGCAGCTGATTCAGCAATACGAGCAGACGGGTCGATCTGTTATTGGCGTGCAGACGGTCGGAGTGGATCAGACGCATCGTTACGGCATTGTTGATCCCGGCGAGCGGATCGACAACCTGTATCAAGTGAACTGCTTCGTCGAGAAGCCTCCGCTTGGGCAAGCGCCGTCCAATCTGGCGATCATGGGACGTTATGTACTCACCCCTGAAATATTCGGGTATCTGGGAGAACACCATATCGGAGCCGGCGGGGAAATTCAGTTAACCGACGCCATCCAGCGTCTGAATGTGGACCAAGGCGTATATGCATACGACTTCCAGGGTGTTCGTTACGATGTTGGTGAGCAGCTCGGATTCATATTGACGACCATCAACTTCGCTCTCCGGAATCAGGAGCTCCGGTATCCGCTTATTACTGAACTCGAAGAGCTCATGGAGCGCGAGATCAGCAGACAATTGATTATGGGAAGGAGTGAGTAGTTATGGCGCCTTCACCTTATAGGGACGAAGCGGTATGGAATGGGTCCGGCTACTATTCGCAAGCACAGCATGCGGGACGGCGACAAGGAGCGACGCTGTATGAGAGTGCGAAACGGACGTTGGATATTGTCGGATCGCTGATCGGATTGCTGTTGTTCAGTCCGCTCATCGTGCTGGTCGCCGTTCTGATTAAGCTGGAGGAGCCCAGAGGGCCTATTCTCTTCTATCAGACTCGTATCGGCAAAAATGAAAAGCCGTTCCGCATGTATAAGCTGCGCTCGATGGCGGTGAATGCGGAAGAGAGGCTGAAGGATCTGCTGGAACAAAATGAAATCAGCGGAGCTATGTTCAAAATGAAAGACGATCCGCGCATTACGAAGGTGGGCAAATGGATACGCAAAACGAGCATTGACGAGCTGCCGCAGCTGTTCAATGTGCTGCGGGGAGACATGTCGCTCGTCGGTCCGAGACCGCCGCTGCTGCGGGAGGTTGAGGAATATAGCGAGTACGACAAGCTGAGGCTCAGCGTTACGCCGGGTTGCACAGGCATGTGGCAAGTAAGCGGTCGCAACAGTCTGACGTTCAAGCAAATGGTAGAGCTGGATATTGCATATATTCAAAAGCGGTGCTTGTGGCTGGATATTAAGATCATGCTGAAAACCGTAAAGGTCATGATTACGCCCCAGGATGCATTCTAGCAAGTGAAGTGGAGGAGGAGAGGATGGCAAGAGTACTTCATCTGTCGGAGTTCACCAAAGGCGGCATCGAGACGCATCTGAATGAAGTACTGGGCTATCAAAGCTCTGTGCACGATGTCTACCTGATGGTGTCCGAGCAAAATTCCAGCCGAGAGACGCTGGGCATCAGTCCGGAACGGTTAATCGTGTATCCTTACAAGCGAAGGCCGGTGCACATGCTGAAGGCGATGAGGGAGATGGCCAGAGTCATCAAGGAACTGAAGCCTGATATCGTGCATGTGCATGGAACGTTCGCCGGATTGTTCGCAAGAGGAATACTTCTGTTCCGGCGGAAACGGCCCGCAATCGTATATTGCGCGCACGGCTGGTCCTTCCTGATGGACACTTCGCCATGGAAGAAACGTCTGTACGCGCTGGCCGAGCGCATACTGGAAAGCCGTTCGGATGCCATCATCCATATTTCCCGGCACGAGTATCGAATGGCGTTAGAGTACGGCTTGTCCGCGCGCAAATCGGTCGTGGTGTACAATGGCGTGTCGGAACGGAAGCCATCTGATGCCGAGCATTCTCCAATCGAGACGATCCCCTCTTGCTTGAACCTTCTGTATATTGGGCGCTTCGACCGCCAGAAAGGGTTCGACCGTCTATTGGACTTGTTCCGGCAGCACGATTTCCCGAACGTGAAGCTGTATCTGATCGGGGATACCGTGCTGAAGGCGCGGACGTATGACTTCCCTGACAACGCTGTCCGGCTCGGATGGGTGGACAATTCCGAGATTGACCGTTATATCTGCGCCTGCGATGCGGTGATCGTTCCCTCGCGCTGGGAGGGCTTCGGCATTGTGGCGGTAGAAGCCTTGCGCAATGGCAAGCCGGTTATCGCCAGCAGGCGTGGAGCGCTTCCGGAAATCGTCGAGCATGGCGTCAACGGCTATTTATTCGATTTCGACGATACGGAGCAACTGGCAGCGATCATCCGCGGGATGGACAAGAATAGACTGGCGGAGATGGGGCATGCGGGCAGACGCATATTCCTCGGGAAATTTCATGCGGATGGGATGAACGGACGGATCGAAAGCTTATACCGGGATGTTCTGATCGGAAGAAGGGGACGCCATGCTTCCGCTGAGGGGAAATATGTCTAGTATTGCGGCGCGAAAGCAAGGGATGGAGCATTCTTTTCTCGCGGCGTATTTTGTGCTGCTGCTTCTGTTCACCGTCTATCAGGACTTTCCGTTAGTTACAATGATCGGGGAGATTGGCCGAACGCCCATCGTGGCGCTGCTTCCGGTTTTCGTGTTTTGCGAGGTAGCGCTGCTGGTCAAGCATAAAGCGATCAAGGGCGGCACGCGGCTGCAAGCGTATGTTTTCGGCTTTATCGTGTATTTGAGCGCTATCAGTCTTGCATACATCCTGGTTAATTATTTGATGGGCCAATACAGCTTCGGATCGGAAGCGCTGCTGGCCAAAGGCGTCAAGGTGCTTATCTATTTCATACTGATCCTGTTGTATATCCGCCATGTGCAGTTGGTGCTTGCCAAGCTTGGGAACGGTCGCACGATTGGTCTGTGCTTTCTCGCCGCTGTCACATTTTTGCTCGGGATCATGGTTGTTGAGCTGGCCACTATGCCTAACGCTCTGACATTTCTGCACTCAGGGGACCAGCCGTACTGGCGGGTGAGATTGCTGACGTCGGAGAGCAGTACGACGGGTTCCATCATTGTCGTGTTTACCGCGATTTTGATTTACTTGTCGCGATACTTCAGCACTCCTGCGGCACAATGGCTGGCGACCGGATATGCTGCCGCTTTCTTTTTCTTCTACACGTCCGTAACCGGCTCCAAAGGGTTTCTGATCATTATTCTGCTGACTCTCATTGTAACGATGGCGAAATTTCTGGACTTCAGGAAGAAACGGAACTTTGTGCTGGTGCTTGCGGCCGTAGCGATGATGTATGTGTTTATTGCGCAGTTCGCTGCTGAGCTTCTCGGCTCTTTCAGCAATGATATTGAGAACTACACTTCATCTTACACGCGGATGGGAACGATACTGATTGCGGTACTGACGGTGTTGCATCACCCGCTTGGCGTCGGCACGGGAGCCTATCCCATTTACTTCAATCAATATATGGGAGACTCGATCAGCCTAATGTCCGGCATGTATTACGACGCATTAGGCGTCAGCCAGATCAATGTGAGCGAGCTGCTTCGCTATTCCGAATCGACCAAGAACCTTGGCGTCAAGTCGGGATTCTTTCAATGGTTTATGTTTGGCGGCTTGTTCTCTGTCGCTTTCTTCTATTTGATAGCAAGGAATTTGATTGCAAAGGCCAAGGCCAGTTTGATCATGTTTATGGCGCTCGTATTCATTCTGTTCTCTCTGCTGCTTGTCTCTTTAGAGATCAAATACGAGATTTGGCTTCTATTTGCCTTTATCAGCATGTTTATGGGGCGGAACGACTATTTCGGGAACATAAATGAACGGTGAAGCTCTCGCCGTGAGGAAGGTTTGAAGAGGGATGATGAAAATACTCGTCGTGTGCAGCGATTTTCCTTATCCTGCCGATCATGGAGGCAGAGTGGATACCTGGGGCAGGATCAAAGCTCTTGCGGAGCTGGGCTGGCGAATCGATCTGGCGGTCTGCGCCAAGCAGGCGCCTTCGGCTGCGGACAGGGAAGCCGCAAGCGTCTATGTGAACCGCATCCTATTCCGCGAGCGAACCGGCAGGCTGGCGGACTTGCTGCACAGGCTTCCGATGCAGGTTCAATCCCGTGTAGGGTTGCGGCAGATGGAGCTGGACGGCGGATACGATTACGTGCTGCTGGAAGGCGATTACGTCTACCCCATACTGGAGCATCCCGCCATATCTCCGGCAAGTGCGATATTGCGGGTCCACAATGACGAAGCGGCCTACTTCAAGGCGCTGGCCCGCAGCGCCGGCAATCCGGCCCATAAGCTCTATTATTATATGGAGTCTCTGAAGTTCGCCGGATTGCAAGAAAGGATGCGCCGAAAGGTAGACAAATACCTGTTCATCTCAAGCAAGGAATACGATCGCTTCCGGGAACGGGACCCCGGAGCCATCAGCCGCTTTCTGCCGCCGCCAATCACTCGGGAGGTGTTCAAGCCGGGGACATTACACAGGGGGCATGTCGTATTCATCGGTTCATTGTTCATGCCGAACAATCGCGAGGCGATTCACTGGTATCTGACTCATGTCCATCCCAAGCTGCGAGGCGAGCCGGGGTATCGCTTCATTGTGGCGGGCAATACGCGCGGGAGGGGATTGGACTGGCTCAAGGGCGCCGATCTGAGAGATGTCGAGGTGCATGATACGCCGGAAAGTCTGGACGGCATATACGGGCAAGGCTATCTGTTCGTCAATCCGATGCGGAACGGGGCGGGCGTCAAGCTGAAGACGATCGAAGCGATTCAGAACGGTCTACCGGTCGTATCGACTTCGGTCGGCTGCGAAGGCACGGGACTGGTCGACGGAGAGCATATTCTTGTGGCGGACAGCCCGGAAGCGTTCTGCGACAGAATCAGATTGCTGCTTCGCGATCCCGGGATGGCTGGAAAGCTGCTGGAATCGTCTCAGCTATTCATTCGAACCTGTTATAACCATAAGGAGGTGCTGAAGGGGTTCTTTCAATCCCTTGGTCCCCAAATATCTCAAGAGTGGAGTGCTTCGGATGCGCAACAGAAAAATCAACGTCATGTTTGTGACGCACGCGGATAAAAAGGGCGGGGCCGAGCAAAGTCTTATTCATTTGATCAACTATCTGAATACGACGCAGTATCGGATCTTCCTGATCAGCCCGGGCGAAGCGTCTTATCTGCCGGAGATTCGGGCGGAATACGAGCATATTCCACTGTGCCTGGAGAGTGTGAAGAAAAGGCTCGGATTCGACTATGCCGCGACTGTATGGCGAATTCGGGCGCTGGTCAGGAAGCACCGAATCGATATCGTTCACGCCAATGGCTGGCGTGCGCCATGGTATGCCGCGCCTCTTAAGCTCTTCGCGCGCTGCAAGCTGGTATGGCATCACCGGGATTTCATGCAGCAGCGCATGTATGATCAAGTGCTGCCGCGGTTCATGGACCGTGTCATCTGCATCTCGCAATTCGTGGCAGGCTCCATTCAAGGAGACAACAAAACCGTTATCTACAACGGTATCGATCCGAAGCTTGCGCTGACGCCGAAGAGCAGGAAGTTCAAGGAAGACGGCAAGCTTGTCGTAGGCATCTTCGGCCGGATCGTGGAGTGGAAAAGGTATCATCTTGTCATCGATGCTGTCCATATGCTCGCGCAAAGCGGAAAGCTGGATTGGAAGCTGCTGATCGTCGGCGATGTGTCCGTGGACGGCTCGGAAACGTACTACTCGGATCTGATTCAGCGAGCGATCGATTACGGCCTGGAGCATCATGTGGAATTCTACGGGTACAGCAGCAAGCCAATCGAGTTGATGAAAGCATGCGATCTGACAATCAACTTCTCCCGCAACGAGCCGTTCGGCCGGGTCATTATCGAATCGATGCTTGCTCAGACGCCGGTTATCGTAGCCGATTCCGGCGGAGCTCCCGAGATTATCCGCCGCACGCAAGGCGGAATCGTTGTGAAGGACGGGGACGTGGAAGCGCTGAGTCACGCCATTAATAGCTTCGATGAGGGCGCGTTCGACAGCGAGGAGATGGGCAATCGCGGATACCGCAGCGTTATGAAGGAATTCCATATGAGCCCGATCGCCCGTCAGGTGGAGGACACCTACTGCGCTCTGCTGGAGCAGCCGGTCGCGTCGGAGAAGCCAGACGCGGTAAGGAGAGCGGCACAGTGAAAGGTGCGGTGAGCGTCGCAGTGAATGGTGAGGTGAGCGTCGCAGTGAATGATCAAGCTGCATGATCAGTGCGCCGCACCGGTGGACCAGTGAGTCGCACCGTCGTGTTTGTACGAAAAATCGTACAAAATCCCTGGAATGGTGCGCCACGCCGTCGTGTTTGTACGAAAAATCGTACAAAATCCCTGAAATGGTGAGCCGCCCCGGTGCATTTGTACGAAAAATCGTACAAAACCTCTGGAATGGTGCGCCGCACCGGTGCATTTGTACGAAAAATCGTACAAAACCTCTGGAATAGTGCGCCACGCCGTCGTGTTTGTACGAAAAATCGTACAAACCCTCTGGAGTGGTGAGCCGCCCGGTGCATTTGTACGAAAAATCGTACAAAATCCCTGAAATGGTGCGCCACGCCGTCGTGTTTGTACGAAAAATCGTACAAAATCCCTGGAATAGTGTGCTGCGCCTTCGTGTTTGTACGAAAAATCGTACAAAATCCCTGAAATGGTGCGCTACGCCGTCGTGTTTGTACGAAAATCGTACAAAATCCCTGGAATGGTGCGCCACGCCGTCGTGTTTGTACGAAAAATCGTACAAAATCCCTGGAATGGTGCGCCACGCCGTCGTGTTTGTACGGAAAATCGTACAAAACCTCTGGAATAGTGCGCCACGCCGTCGTGTTTGTACGAAAAATCGTACAAAATCCCTGAAATGGTGCGCTACGCCGTCGTGTTTGTACGAAAAATCGTACAAAATCCCTAGAATGGTGAGCCGCACCGGTGCATTTGTACGAAAAATCGTACAAAACCTCTGGAATGGTGCGCCACGCCGTCGTGTTTGTACGAAAAATCGTACAAAATCCCTGGAATGGTACGCCACGCCGGTGCATTTGTACGAAAAATCGTACAAAATCCCTGGAATGGTGCGCCACGCCGGTGCATTTGTACGAAAAATCGTACAAAACCTCTGGAATGGTGAGCCGCACCGGTGCATTTGTACGAAAAATCGTACAAAATCCCTGAAATGGTGAGCCACGCCGGTGCATTTGTACGAAAAACCGTACAAAACCTCTGGAATGGTGAGCCGCACCGGTGCATTTGTACGAAAAATCGTACAAAATCCCTGAAATGGTGCGCCACGCCGTCGTGTTTGTACGAAAAATCATACAAACCCTTGAAGTAGCGTTGAATCTCAGACGAGGGAAAGTGTGCTTGAAGTGTCTAGAACGCGTCAATATGGCCATTAGGCGATGAACGGCTTGGGGCACAGGGTGGAGCGTCTAGGTGGCCATTTTGAGCGATGAACGGTTACTTTTTCGAGCTGGTACGGAATGGGGCTGCGAGGTGGTACAGGATAACGCTGTGAGTTGGACACGGAATATCGTACAAATTACATTTTACTGAACAGAAGGGAAGCGGATTTGTGAAAGTATGGATGTGGCCGAAATCAAGCCCGTTGAACAGGTACAACGATCTATTGTCGGATTCATTGGGTGAAGCGGGCATTGAGGTGATGGATCTGGAGCACGGCAGACTGATGCTGAAGATCGGCAGAGTGAAGCCTGGGGATACGGTCCATATCCATTGGATTCATCATGCTTATCAGCACAGTAACCCGCTTCTGTTCGTGGTCAAGTCGCTCATTCTGATCTTGACGATGCTTTATTTGCGGTTGCGGAACATCGGATTAGTCTGGACGATTCACAACTTGTACCCGCATCAGATGAAGTATGGACGCTTGGAACGTTGGATGCGCTCGCTTATATGCCATTTCTGCACAGGGCTAATCGTCGCCTCTGAATCGATCAAGCGCAAAGCCGTTAAGGAGTTCGGCGTTCCGCCCGACAAGCTCCATGTCGTCAAGCACGGACACTATCTGGACGTATACAAGCCGCAAGGCATCTGCCTCCGTAAGGAATACGGAATTGACGAGAAAGCAGACGTCTTCCTGTTTATGGGCGCGATCAAGGCTTATAAGGGTGTCGAAGATTTGATTCAGGCGTTCAATGCGATAAAGACCAAGGAAACGCATTTACTTATTGCGGGCAAAGCGGATGAGGAGCAAGAGCGGTATTTGCGCCAGATGGAAGATGCCGACAATATCGTACTGCGGCTTGGCTTCGTTCCGAATGAGGAAGTAGCAGACCTGGTTCGTGCTGCGGACGTGCTGGTGTTGCCTTACAAGGAAATCACAACTTCGGGTTCGGCGATTCTGGGACTGTCGTTCCAGAAGCTCGTTGTCATGCCGGACAATGAATTCGTGAATGAATATTTCCGGGAGGGCATGGTCGTGACCTACGATCCGGCGAAGCCCGGGGGATTGGACAATGCGCTTATGACTGCGCGTAGTGTCAAATACGGGCAGCGGACATCCCGCTACGAGGAAGCGCTCAGGGAGCTGGATTGGAGTGTGGTCGCGCAGAAGACGAAACGGGTGTATCGGGCTCGGGCAGTATAGAGTGTGATTGCGCAATCGACGAAACGGGTGTATCGAACTCGGGCTGTATAGAGTGTGGTCGCGAAGAAGACGAAACGGGTGTATCGAACTCGGGCAGTATAGAGTGTGATTGCGCAATCGACGAAACGGGTGTATCGAACTCGGGCAGTATAGAGTGTGGTCGCGAAGAAGACGAAACGGGTGTATCGAACTCGGGCTGTATAGAGTGTGGTCGCGAAGAAGACGAAACGGGTGTATCGGGCTCGCTCGGGCTGCGGGTGTATCTGGCCGTTTAGAGGAGGATGGTTCACCGGCATCACAAGTAACGAAGAACGGGGATGAATGGATGAAAGCAACGGTAGCCGTCTGTACCCACAACCGGGCAGAGGATACGAGGGAGGCAGTTCAGAGTGTGCTGGACGGCAGCTATCGCGGTGATGATATGGAGATCATCGTCGTAGATAACGGTTCGACGGACACTACCGCCGAGGTCATCGGAGCGCTATGCGACAGGCATGGCCCCCGGGTGCGTTATGTGTACGAGCAGCGACTAGGGCTGTCGGTCGCCCGCAACCGGGCTATTCGCGAGGCGAGAGGAGAATATATTTTATTTCTGGACGATGACGCCCTTGCGTCCCGGGAATGGGTGGAGGAGATACTGCATGTATTCGAGGGCGATTCCGGTATCGGCTGCGTCGGAGGACGAATCGACCCGATCTGGGAAGCGGGGGAGCCGGCATGGATACCGGACGAGCACCGCTCCGTATTTACGATTCTGGACTTTGCGGATTCGATAACGGAGATGGAAGCGCCCGCGATTCCATACGGAGCGAATGTCGCCTTTCGGACAAGCGCGTTAATGGAAGGGGAGTTATTCCGGGAAGATCTGGGACGGGTTGGCAGCAAGCTGCTGTCCAGTGAGGAGAGCGAGTTGATCGCCAGATTGCGCAGGAAGCATAAGGTTGTCTATACGCCTCACGGTTCCGTCAGACATAAAATCGCCAAGACGCGCACAACGAGGAAATGGTTTCTCAGGCGCATTTTTTGGCAAGGCGTCAGCGATGCGGTAAAACGCGGGGACCGAAGCGCTTGGGCCATGGCCAAGCATATCATACGCATGCTGCAAGCCATTATGGCGACGCTGCCCGCGGTTTTCCATCCCAAGGCGTTCATCCGCCAGGTGAGCAACATCTGCTACCGCAACGGAACGCTTGTCGGAATTCTTCGGTATGGCGGGAAGGGCTGACGGCAGATGGCGCAAATCGCTTTGAGCAAAGTGTGGAGGAGCGGAGGGCTTGTCGGCACGATCTTCCGCACCAGTGCTACCAACCTGCTCGTGATGGTGCTGAGCACGCTGACCTCAATCGCATCGGCCCGCATGTTCGGCGTCGTCGGGAAGGGAGAATTCTCGGCCATTCTGTACTGGCCAACGCTGTTGGCCGGGCTGGTGTCATTCGGGCTGCCCACTTCACTGATCTACAATTTAAAAAACAACAAGGGCAGCAGCGCCGACTTCATCCGGGCGGGCTTTCTATTCCAGCTTCCCGTCGTACTTGTGACGGGGGCAGCTGCCTGGACTTGGATGCCTTCCTGGCTGGCGAATTATCCCGGTGAGGTCGTGGAAACCGCAAGATGGTACGCGGTTGCCATGCTGCCGATCTTGCTCGCGATCAATCTTCTGGCCGCTCTAGCGCAAAGCACGGGCCGATTCCAGACATACAATGGTTTGCGGCTGTCCGTACCGTTGTTCAACTTCATCGGTCTGACAGCGTTATGGGCTGCGGGTCATCCGTCGCTGTCCGCAGCGGCGGCTGTCTTCCTCGCCACAAGCGCGGCGGTCGTCGTCTGGACATTCTACAGTCTGCGGGACTCGCTGGCTATCAACTGGCTGAAGGGGCTAGGCAACCGGCTGGCGGCCAAGGCGCTGCTTGGGTACGGCAGCAGGGTGTTCGGCGTGGAACTGCTCGGGACGTTATACGCCCAATTCGACAAGCTCATTATTCTGACGATGCTTTCAGCCAGAGAGTTAGGGTTGTATACGGTCGTCTATGCGCTGTCGCGTGTGTTCAACGTTGTGCAGATGGCGATTACGAATGTTGTGTTTCCGAAAGTGACGGGTCAGGACAAAAGCGTCATCATCGCCACGGTCGCTCGGGCGTTCCGGCTCTCGATGCTATTAATGGCGATAGCGGCGGTTCCTTGCATGCTGATTGGCCGCTTCCTAATGGGCGTCTTGTTCGGAGAACCGTTCCTGGAAGCTAGCTTCGCCTTCTATCTGCTGTCGGTAGAGTGCATGATCGGCGGCGGATCGTGGATTCTCGCATCTGCGTTCAACGCAATGGGCAGGCCGGGGCTCGTGCTGATCAGGCAGATGATCGCGCTGGCGGCGACGATTGGGCTGTTCTTCCTGCTAGTACCGCAGTACGGCCTTAACGGCATCGCGTTGTCCCTGTTAATCGGCTCGTTCATCCGGCTGGGGGTAACGCTTCTGGCCATGCGCATTACATTTCGGGAGCGGCTGTCGACCCTGCTGTTTGACCGAACGGACTTCCGCTTTCTTCAGATGCGGATGCAAGAGAAAAAACGTCGCAAAGGAGCGAATGAACATGCAGATGGAACACACTAAGACGCCGCCAAAGCCATCAGCTTTGGGGCATGCAGCAGTGCAGGATTCGCCGGTCATGTGTCCGCCAAAGGAGGCTTCATGCGGGACGGCATCCGGGGCGCAAGCCGAAGAGTGGGCTGATTCGCAGGCGATGCAACCGCCGAAGGAGATGCAAGAGCGCAGCCGGCATCCTATGGACGAACTGAAGTGTCAGCTTAGCCGCATACTGACGGTTATTCCGAAGGGTTCGACCATTCAATATATCGATTATCCCGTTTATAACAACGGCGGCGATCTGTTGATTATGAAAGGAACCGAGGCTTTTTTCAGGGAGAACGGCATTCGTATCCACGCGCGTTATAGCGTCCTGGATTTTCCCGAATCGCTTGCGGTTCCGCGCGATCATATCATTGTGCTGCAGGGCGGGGGTAATTTCGGAGATTTGTATCCCGTACACCAGAAGCTTCGGGAGCGGGTCGTGGCAAGTTATCCGCATAATCGTATCGTTATTTTGCCGCAAACGATTTTTTATCGGAAGGATTCGGAGTTTCGGCAGACGGCCCATATTTTCAACCGGCATCCCGATGTGCACTTATTCGTAAGGGACCCGTTGTCTTACAAGGCGGCCAAGGAGTGGTTCGGGCAATGTTCGATCTACCTTTCTCCGGATATGGCCCATCAGCTGTGGCCGATTGTTCCGGCAAGCAAGCCGGGCAAAAAACTGCTGCGGTTCCTCCGCACCGATATGGAGAAGACCAATGATCAGATCGCACTTGAAGAGGGCGGCTCAGATGACTGTCTGGACTGGTGCTCGCTGTACAATCGCGTGGAACGCAAGTCGATTTATTTGATCGGGCGGATGTTGAAGAAGGGAACGGGGCCGCTGCCGATGGGGACGATCTGGAGCAAATACAGCGACTACTTGGTGGACAAGGCGATTCGTCGCTTCAGTCAATATGAAGCGGTTCAAACGTCCAGGCTGCACGGCCACATTCTGTCCTGCCTATTGGACAAGCCCAACACGCTGTTCGACAATTCATACGGCAAAAACTCCGGTTACTTTCATACGTGGACGAGCAGTGTGCAGACGGCCCGCCTGGCGGGCTCCGAGGAAACGCATTAGCGGATGAGATGATTCGATAGGGGAGGAATTCCAGATGAAAATAGTGTTGTTGTCGGGAGGATCGGGCAAGCGGCTGTGGCCGCTTTCTAATGACTCCAGATCCAAGCAGTTTTTGAAGGTGCTGCCGGATGCTACAGGTAGTCCGGAATCCATGGTTAAGCGAGTATGGGGACAAATCGAAGAGGCCGGACTGCGGCGGCATGCCTATATCGCAACAAGCCAGCCGCAGGTCGAGATGATTCAAAGCCAGCTTGGCAGCGAAGTCGAGATAATCGTCGAGCCGGAGCGAAGAGATACGTTTCCGGCTATCGCGCTGTCCGTCGCTTATTTGTACTCTGTGGAAGGCGTCGGTCTCAGTGAAACCGTAGTTGTCATGCCGGTTGATCCCTATGTGGACACATCGTTCTTCCAAAAAGCAAAGGAATTGGAGCGGGTATTGGATCATTCCGGAGCCGACTTGGCGCTGATGGGCGTCAAGCCGACCTTCCCTTCGGAGAAGTACGGCTACATCGTGCCGGCGGAGGACTCTGAGCCAATCTCTGTTCGGGATATTCGTGGGGAGCTGTCCTATTGCAAGGTGAGCAGCTTCAAGGAAAAGCCGGCCAGTGAGGAAGCGATCCGGATGATGGAACAATCGGCGCTCTGGAATTGCGGCGTGTTCGCCTTCAAGCTGGAATTTCTAATAAACATTCTCATTGCCGGCGGCTATCCGATTCAATATAACGAAATGTTGAAGCGATATGCCCAGCTCCCCAAGACCAGCTTCGATTACGAAATCGTAGAGCGCTCCAATCGCATCGTGGCTATGCCATACGAAGGCGAGTGGAAGGATCTAGGAACCTGGAACACGCTAACGGAGCAAATTCGCGATTCGTTGATCGGCAAAGGGATGATTGCCGGAACCTCGGACAATACGCATGTCATCAACGAGCTTGATATCCCCATTACGCTTCTCAATCTGTCCAATGTGGTCGTAGCTGCGAGTCCTGACGGCATACTCGTATCAGACAAGGACGCGAGTCCGATGATCAAAGAAATCATGAAGCATTCCGACCAGCGGCCGATGTACGAGGAGCGGCGCTGGGGGCGCTACCGGGTACTCGATTATTTGAAATATCCGGGCGGAACGGAAGTGCTGACGAAGCGCATATGCGTAAGCTCTTCGCAAAATCTGAGCTATCAGTACCATCAGCTGAGACGCGAGGTGTGGACGATTATTTCCGGCGAAGGGGAGGTGGTGCTCAACGGCAGAATGTTTCGGGTCAAGGCCGGCGATGTGCTGACGATCGAGAAGGAAAGCCGGCACAGCCTGCGCGCGGACACCGAGATGGAAATCATCGAAGTGCAGACAGGAACGCAGCTGATCGAGGAGGATATTGTGCGCCTGGCTTACGACTGGAATGAAATCTTGGACCTGTGCACCGCTTGACGAAAAGGGAGGAAGAGGCATGAAAATTACAGTCATCGGGACCGGATACGTCGGGCTCGTATCAGGCGTATGCTACGCGGAGATAGGCCATGAAGTCGTCTGTGTCGATAAGGAGCCCGCCAAAATCGACATGCTGCAAGACGGCGAAATTCCGATCTATGAGCCGGGCCTGAAGAAGCTGATCGAGGGAGAACGACTTGCCGACAGGCTGTCATTCACGACCGATCTACCCTCTTCCGTTCGGCGCTCCGAGCTCATCATTATCGCGGTTGGAACGCCCCCGCTGCCTAACGGTGAAGCCAATCTGAGCTATATCGACGGCGCTGCGAAAGAGATTGCGATGGCGATGGACGGGTACAAAATGATTGCCGTGAAAAGCACTGTTCCTGTCGGGACGAACGAACGGCTGGCCGGCATTATCCACTCAATGACGGATAAGCCTTTCGACAGCATTTCGCTTCCAGAATTTCTGCGGGAGGGCACCGCCGTCCATGATACATTGCATCCGGACCGCATCGTCATTGGCGCCGAATCGGAAGCGGCGGCTCGCAGGATGGTGGAATTGCACAATCCGTTGACGGATCAACTGATGGTGACAGATATTCGGAGCGCGGAGATGATTAAATATGCATCCAACGCTTTCCTGGCTACCAAAATCTCGTTCATCAACGAAATCGCGAACATTTGCGAAAAGGTGGGAGCGGACGTGTTGCGAGTAGCGGAGGGCATGGGGCGCGACCGTCGAATCGGACCATCTTTTTTGAATGCCGGCATCGGTTATGGAGGATCATGTTTCCCTAAGGACACGAAAGCGCTGATTCAAATCGCGGGCCATGTCGATTATGAATTCAAGCTGCTTCGTTCTGTCGTTGAAGTGAATCAGGATCAGCGCTTCAGCATTATCCGAAAGCTGGAGAAGTGCTTCGACGGAGAGCTTGCAGGAAAGACGGTAGCAGTATGGGGACTGGCATTCAAGCCGAACACCGACGACGTGCGAGATACACCTGCGCTTGAAATTATATCGCACTTGCTTGACGCAGGAGCTCGCGTCAGAGCCTACGATCCTGTAGCAACCGGCAACTTCCGGCTGCTGTTGGGGCGGGAAGGGGTATCATGGCACGGGAAGGCGATGGACGCCGCATCAGGTGCCGATGCGCTTTGCCTGCTTACCGATTGGGAAGAATTCGCCCAGGTGAATCTTATGCAGCTGCAGTCGATAATGAAGCGCCCGATTTTGATTGACGGACGCAATGTGTTCGATGAGCAGGATTTGCTGAATACCGGTTTTATTTATGATTCGATCGGGCGTCCCAGCCTGAAGCAAGGCACGAAACAGCAGATGCCTGTTCTTCAATTCTAGCAACACATAGCTTAACCATAAAAGAAGAGGTGATGAAGACATGTTGAAAGTAAGGAAGTCGATTACAGCGGCCACGCTCAGCGTTGCATTGCTCGGAGCATCGTTGGCCGGCCTGCCGTCATACGGCGGAGGACAGGTGATGCCCGGCTCCGTGGGGGTAGCCAGCGCTGCTGAAGCGGGATTGCCCTCCGGTGTATTCTTGAATCGGATGAACGAGCTTCATGAAGCGTTGCTGGCGGGGGAGCCAGCCGACGTACAGGATGTAAGGAATTTGCGCGACGAGATCGCAGCCTTGGACGTGGAAGCCAATCTGCATCTGCTGGACCCGATGTGGGGCAAGATCAGCGCCAATCTCCCGGATGATGCGAACGAGCAGGAGCTGAAGGCGAATTTGTTTCGCATCGTCAAGGCTGTCGGCTCATTCCGCTATGATCCGCAAGCTTCGCAGCTGGAAGCCATCCGAACGAACCCGGAGTTTCGCGCGACACTGAAAACGATAGCCGCTGCGGGCGGCAGTGCGAACATTACGATTGACGATTTCCTTGTCTTCCTGTTCGGCGATGGCGGAAGCCGCAGGGGCGTAGAGGGGACGATCGTCGATGAGCTTGCAGAATTGTCTTCCGCCCAGCTCATGAGCCTGCTTGCCGACGAGGAAGGCATTACGAACGTGCTGCTGCAGGCAACAGAGAAGCTGCTTGCCCAAGTAGACGACTACACGTTCAGCGCTATATTATCCGAACTCGATGTGACGGCACAGGATGTGCGAGCGCTTGTAGGCAATTTCCAGGCGAAGCTGCAGAAGGACGTGCCTGCTATTCGTGCGATGACGGTCGCCTACATTCGGACGGCCGCCGAGACCGCGGTGGAAGTCAGTGATGACGGCCGCCAGCACGAGTATCGGTTGAAGGTATTCTCGGTCGACATTCCTTCGCTTGTCGTGCTGTGGTCCAAGGAGTCGGGCAGTCCCGATGTGTCGGTAAGCGCAAACGGCATTGTGACAATCCCGGATGATGTGATGAGCGCATCTGCCGTTATTCAGGCCAGTCTGATTAATCCTTATGGCGGCTCGCCGAAAATGATTATCCGCAAGGAAGTAACGTTGACGGCCGGGAGCGGGAATGTATTCCCGGCAGAGCAATTCATGGAACGGATGAATGAGCTGCGAGAAGCGCTGCTGGCAGGCGATCCCGAAGACGCCGAAGCAGTAAGGGAACTGCGTGAGGAATTAGCCTCGCTCAGCTTCGACAGGGATCATAGGCTAATCGACCCGATCTGGAAGCCGATCGCCCAGCATCTTCCCGATTCGGTGGACAAGGACGAATTGAAGAAAACGCTGTTCGATATGATCATCGCCATCGGCTTATTCCGTTGCGACCCGCAAGCTTCAGATCTGGATGCGATCCGGACGAATCCAGATTATCAGTCGGCCATACAAACATTGGCTGCTGCCGGCGGCGTCAATGACGTGTCCATGGACGATTTCCTCATTCTATTATTCGGCGCCGGAGAGGAACGCGGTGGCCTGGAAGGCGAAATACTGGATATCGTGAAAGATATGAATGCTACAGAGCTTGGCAAGCTGCTGAGCGATAAAGGCAAGCTGAACAATCTGGTCATCGAAGCGCTGGAAGAGCTGATGGAGGAAGAGGATGACTATGCACTTGTGAAGGCGCTACATGAGTTGGGAGTGAAGACGAAGGATATTCGTTCGACCGCTCTGGCGTTTCAGAGCAAGCTGAAGCATGAAGAGGAAGCGATGCAGGCATTGGCAGTGGCCTATATTCGTGCCGATTCGGAGGCTTCGGTGAAAGTGTCGGAGAATGGCAGACAGCATAATTATTCGCTGTCGGTGTACGGAATTGCATTCCCGACCGGCTGGCTGAAGTGGTCCAAAGTGTCCGGCGATCAAGTCGTGAAGGTAGACTGGCAGGGCAAGGTGTCCATTCCGAAAAATGTCGACTCCGGAACGGCTGTCATTCAAGCGGCTCTGACGCTTCCGTTCGATCGTTCGACTAAGGTATTGTTCCAGCAGGAGGTTACGCTGGTGAACGGCGACGTGGGTGAAGTGGAAAAGAAGATTGAGAAGATTATGCAGCAATTGGAAGACAAGCTGGACAAGATTCAGGACAAGCTAGCGTCCGCCAAGCACGATCATCAAAAAATTAATCTTCTAATGGATGCGGTCCGC
Organism: Paenibacillus sp. J5C2022; assembly: GCF_025567625.1. GTDB lineage: Bacteria > Bacillota > Bacilli > Paenibacillales > Paenibacillaceae > Pristimantibacillus. The sequence goes on from NZ_JAOQJC010000004.1 coordinate 76,918, forward strand.
GCAGGCAATGAGGCTGCTAAAGACCTGCTCAAGCTTGAACTGGAGCCTTCGAGGCTGGCTGAAGTGTTGAGCGTCGTGAAGGAGAAGGTCAATGAAACGGTTGCCATGATTATTAACGAACTGCTGGAATTTTAAACGATAGCCGAACTCGTTCGCACACGCATGGCGAACGGGTTCGGCTGTCTATTGATGGTCTTAAGCATAGAAAGGCGGTGCCAGCAAGATGGGGAAAAAAAGTTCCCATACGAAACGACGGTCGCAAGCGGGCAATGCGAGTCCGATCATTATCGTCTTGTCGACGATGACGGTTACGTTATTGATCGTGTGGGGCGGATTGTATTGGCAGGAGAAATCGGAGGATAAGCCGACCATATATGCAAGCGAAGCGGATAACGAGCCTGTCGTGATGGTGGATCTGGACAAGCTGCAGCAAGTGAATGCGGAATCGGCGAATACCGGTTCCGGCAATGAATCCATCAGCTCCGAAGGGGAAGGCTCAGGAGAAGAGACAGCACCGGTTGCCGATGACGAGAAGACTGCTGCCGGAGATTCCTTAGCTGGAACTGTCCAAAAGCCGACAACGCCGGAAGTGCCGGTCAAGCCGGATTCGAAGCAGGAGAATAAGCCTGTGACGAAGCCGATTCCCGGATCTCCCAGTCCAACGCCAATGCCTACGCCAAGGCCAACTCCCGAACCAACTCCCGATCCAACACCGGAAGAGAGCGAAGGGACGCTTGAACCATCGCCTGAGCCAACGCCCGCCGATGCCGCCGCGTTATATGAAGCCGAGCTGATTGCCGTTCAAGCTGTCTGCGTAGAAGATTTGAAGCAGGTGCTGCAGAAAGCGGAAGTCAGTATCGGGGAGGTGGATAAAACGGATCCGATCGCAGTACAAGCCTTGATCGTCGAACTGACGAACAAACTGCAAACTGCGCAGGACGGATGCGAAGCGCAATTCAACGAGGTGATTGATCGTGCGGAAAAAGATGGCGTGTCGCAAGATACGATTAAGGAATGGAAGTCAACGTTCAACGAAATATTGAAACAAATCCACAGCGAGACAGAATTGAAGCTTCAGGCGATGATGATGTCCTGATTCATTCATCCTTGGGGGAGGTGCGGTCACGAAGCACGCGCTCAAGCAAATGGCGTATAAGCTCCAGATCGTCTTTCTCCAAGGGGACCCCGTCCCAATGTAGCTTGTCTACATTCAAATATTCTTTGGCATTATGATTAATCTCGGCTGGAGGATCAGGGTAATCCGTTAGCCCTAATAGATAGTCGGCCGATGTCCGCAGCTTTCGGGCTATCGTCTGAATCGATTCAATAGTCGGCTGTCTATACCCAGATTCGTAGCCGGCGTAAGTGCTTTTTGCCACACCTACGTAATCCGCTACCTCCTGCATGGTCAATTTCCTTTTTTTTCGCAACTGCTTCAGTCGTTGACCAAACATGCTCATACGATCTCCCTCCAGACGCCTTCTCATCGAATATGCCCATCCCACTGCTTCAATCCATGTAAATTTCATTATATCATGATTACCAGTTACATGTACAAGTTAGTAATATATTCCCATTCCTTCCCTTCCTCCGTTTATATTGAAATGGGATTTAAGTTTTGCGAGTCCAGGTGAGAGAAGTAACGAGCTGTTACATTCTTAATGCTGTTCCACAACTATTAGTGTTGAGAGCGCTTCGAGTTGTGGCATGTTTCGGAGGAAAAGGGAATACTTTTGTGTAATAGCCGACATATTAAAAAGCCGCTACCAGACAGGCAACGGAAGTGTTGTTATTTAATTAGCTTATTCGTATGCCTGACTGACACCATGTTCAGCCTGTTCGCTTGTAAATCCTTCAAACTCTAGTTGTTCTTTCAAGCCCTTCTCTGAGAATGATGAATAATCCAGATACTCTTTCGCTTTAATTACAGCTTGTTCGTTCCAATCTGTGTTAATTTGATCAACTGCATATTCGGCATCTTCAGTAGAATATCCTTCAAATTCTAATTGTTCTATTAAGCCTTTCCTTGAGAAAGCCGTATAATTTAGGTAGCTTTTTGCGGTACGAACTGCATTGCGTTGGCTGGCTGTTTCTTTTACTGTAGGCTCAGGAGTTGGTTCAATAGTAGGTTTAGGAGTTGAACTTGCTTCTTTGATTGACTCTTTATTAACTGGCTCTTTTGCAAGCTCTATTTTGGTTTCTGAATTGGCTTCCGACCTAGTTTCTACAACAGTTTTATTATCACTAGCAATCGTTGTTGTGGTTTCTTCATCAGAAGGATCGCTCACCGCTGCAACAACCAGAATGACGAATGCAATTAATCCAAATAATAAACTTTTCTTTAGGGTGAAATTTGGTGAAATTTTGCGCCTAAGTGGTGGAACAATTGACATTACTATAAAGAACATTAAGGCGAGAAAAGCAAATAAACCGATAAATGCCATGAATAATACACTCCCAATTATATACTTCTTTGTTCATCTTTATTTCTCTGCACTTGCTATTTGCGTTCTTTGACATGCTCATAAATCATATGTACCAAAAACCCAAAGCCCATGCCAAGCAAGAACCAATATTCTATACCGATTCCCACAGCTTGCTTTGTTAATTCAAATGGCAACATTGACTCACTCCTCTTTTCTTGGTATAATTTAATCAAATAAGTCATACACTACAGGCAAGAGGTAAACGCATAGTGTCACCTCTAAAAGAAGTAATCCATCAACTTGTCAGGGTTGGGGTGGACTACTTCTTTTTTGCATCTTTGAGTATTTTCGCTATAACTTTCATCAGTGTCATAGCGAATGTCGCTCCTGCAATAAAGACAGTTATATAATCCATAGGCTCTCACCCCCTTGCCTACAGGATGACAGCCAGCACCCAACATCAACCACTATGCGTTTACCTATTTACAGTATAGTAAGTATTGTATGTGCAATCAATATAAAAATTGGAAGATATAATCATTTCAGCTTTGTGACCAATTTATTTTCTAAACAAAAGGTATGAAATTCATTCTGAAATATTTAATAGCAAGTTTAATGAGCATGAAAAGACCACTCACCAAATGTAGTCGTTACATTTAGAAAGTGGTCTTTATGGGTTAAAGCGTGACTGTCAGTGACTACAACCTTTATAACGTTCAGATAAAACGTCGAAAGCTATAAAGTGTTGAAAGAAATCGGAGTAACTGGATTCGAACCAGCGACCTCACCCACCCCAAGGGTGCGCGCTACCAGGCTGCGCCATACCCCGATATGTACAAATGGCAGCAGGCTGCAGGAGACTGCTTCCGTTTATTATAATCGCGGACTAACGAATTGTAAAGATATCCGCGAGGCATTCTTGCGGCATGTTTGTGTTTCGTATTATTTCCTTTATGAAATTAGTGGCAATAGAAGCCGACAAAATATTCGTCATGAGCGTAAGACCCGGGCAGGTTGTAGAGAAGATCTCGCTTATCAGGCAAGACCGCGGAATCGCAACGACGAGAGCTTCGCCGCGAACAGTCAGATGATTATGAGCCTGCTCGGGCTTAAGTAAACGCATGAAGCAATCGTGCGGACAATGACCAACTAGAGAGGGTGTGCTGACAATGTCGAGAATAGTTTCTTCTGTCACAGAGCTTATAGGCGATACGCCAATCGTGAGGCTGAGACGAGTTGCAGCCGATATGGGCGCATCTGTCTATATGAAGCTGGAATATTTCAATCCCGGCAAGAGTGTGAAGGATCGCGCAGCTTTCAACATGATCCAGCGCGCAGAGCAAGAAGGCAAAATTAAGCGCGGTATCTCCACCATTATTGAGCCTACCTCGGGCAATACTGGAATTGGACTTGCGATGGTTAGCGCAGCTTTCGGGTATCCCTGCATCATTACGATGCCGGAGAGTGCGACCCGGGAGCGTGTGCAGGTGATGATGGCATACGGCGCAGAGGTGCGGCTTACCCCAGCGCATGAAGGGATGAGTGGAGCGATCGCTTGTGCCGAGGAACTGGCTAAGACGATGGAGGACAGCTTCATCCCCATGCAATTCGAGAATCCGGCCAATTCGGACGCGCATCGCTTGACTACAGCGGTCGAAATCCATGAAGCGTTCGAGGGGAAGCTGGATGCGCTGGTGCTGACGGCTGGAACGGGCGGTACAATTACGGGTGTCGGAGAAGAATTGAAGAAGAAGATGCCGTATTTGAAAATATACGCAGTAGAGCCTGTCGGTTCGCCCGTTCTAGCAGGCGGTCAACCAGGCAAACATAAGATTCCAGGCACGGGTCCGGGCTTCGTGCCTGCGATTCTTAATACCTCCATCTATGATGAGATTCTGCATATCAGGGATGACGATGCGCAGCACATGGCGAGAAGACTCGCATCCGAGGAAGGCATCCTCGTTGGCGCTTCTTCCGCAGCATCGGCTTACTTCGCAGTTGAGATCGGGAAGGTGCTGCCGTCTGACGCCCAAGTGCTCTGTATCGCTCCGGATTCAGGAGAACGCTATCTGTCGACGGACTTGTTCGGATAGCAGACAGGCTGCCGGTATGACCGGCAGCCTGTTGTAATGGAGTTATCGCAGGAGTCGAAGTCATCCGTCCTTAACCGGATATTTCCCACTCTACCTTCAGCGCTCCCTGTGCCTGATCGCCGGTGACGACGATTCGTACAGTGGACGGCATATCGACCCGGTAGGAGATGAGCCATGCTTCCCCGTCTTGCTCCGTACTCGTGTGCGTCCCGCCCTTGGCGTCCAAGTAGGTGCCATAACCTCCGCTGGTGATCTGCCAGTCGATGTTATAGGATAATGTCTGTCCCTTCTCAAGCTTGACAGGAATTCCCTTCTGTCCGTTGAAGTATGCAAATTCCGCTTGATAGCTGTCGGCAGTTCTCGTCTCTGTCCACTGCTCAGTCACCGTGAAGTCGGTCGTGGATATGTAGATGGATCCGGCAAGCAGCAGCAGTGCTGCAACTGCGCTGTATAGCCGCAACACGCGAAACAGATGGGATACAGCGAGAAATGCAAGTGCGCAGGCTACGCCAAAGACACCAGCATACAGGCTCAAGAACCATTGGCCAGGAAACCAAAATAAAAAAGGGACATACCCTCCGAGTATATAAAGCAGGACGGTAAGCGCTATTTTGGAAGGGCCGGCCTTGCACTTGTATAGCATCGCATCTACCACGACAGAGAACAAGACGGCATAGCCGTAAATATATTTCCACAGTGGGAGTTGTCGGGCTAGCTCGGACATTTCATATAGCTGGAATCCTGCCATCATACCCAGAAATCCTAAAAATACAAGCCCTGCGGCTGCAAGTTTTGAAGCCACGTAACCGATAACCCGAAGCCCTGTTGCCTTCAATATGACTCCCTCCCTGTTCAAGCCAATCCTAATATGCAAAATTATAACACAACATGAAGATGTACTGGGACATATGTGGACGATCTCTAATAGAGTAGACAAGCTGAATCACCAAATTGAATCCGCCAAGCGACAATTATCTGGATATGATTAAAAACAATATAAGTAGATCTTTGTCGGCTCTGTCGAAGCGGGCTATGACTGCTTTCCTGCATGCAAGGATTCTCAACCGCCCTTTTCCGTAAGCTGCAATAAATATTGAATAGCAACATGTAATTATCTTTAAACGCTAAATATTTATTGATAAACGATAAATTTTAATGTAAACTGTACTCATTTCCAAGGGATGAGGTGCTTCTATGCGCAGAGGAAGTATTGTTTTCTTGAAGCTGGTCTTGGCAGTCATGGGACTAGTTGCGATTATGGCGTGTGTCGTCTGGTTGCCTGCGTCTGTCGAGCATTATGCCAGGATACACCCAGATTTGGCACTTATGCGCTATCCGCTGCTAATCGGAGTATACGTGACGGCTATCCCATTCTTCATAGCGCTGTATCAAGCCTACGTCTTGTTAAAGCTCATTGAAGCCAGAGATGCGTTCTCCGAGTCGGCGGTGCGGGCGTTGCAGCGCATTAAGCAGTGCGCCGCAACGATCGCTGTCCTGTACGCGGTCATGTTCGCAGCGCTGGCGCTGCGGCAGATATGGAGTCCCGCAATTGCTGCAACAGGAGCGAGTATCGTATTCGCCGCTTTGACGGTAGCGTTCTTCGCCGCTGTCCTGCAAGAGCTGTTAAAGCAGGCTCTCCAGATCAAATCAGAGAACGATCTGACCATCTAAGGAGGGGGCTGCGATATGGCGATTATTGTGAACATTGATGTGATGCTGGCCAAGCGCAAGATGAGCGTAACCGAGCTCTCAGAGCGTGTAGGCATTACGATGGCCAATTTATCGATACTGAAGACGGGGAAAGCCAAGGCGGTTCGCTTCTCTACATTGGAGAAAATATGCGAGGTGCTGGAGTGCCAGCCGGGAGATATTCTGGCATATGCGAAGGATGCGGGATCGGATGAAGAGCAGGAGCAATAAAGGAGGGTTTCCATCATGAAGAAGATCATAGCAATTGCTGCGTTGCTTGCGGGCGTCGGATGAACGCGATGATGGAACGTTTTTGGAAGCCGTTGCTTTACTTTGGCTATCAGCAGGCGATGTCATGCCTTTTTCCGGTGATCATCTTCGTCTCACTCGCTATCACCAAGGTGATTGACGTGCCCTATCTTCCCGATTACGATCTGCTGTTCATCATTTGTCTTGCGACGCAGTACGTCATGTATCGGTCAGGCATGGAGTCGAAGGATGAGCTGAAGGTGATCTGCCTCTTTCATCTGATCGGCATTGCGCTGGAGGTGTACAAGGTGCATCACGGCTCGTGGTCCTATCCGCAGGACGGGTGGACGAAGCTGTTCGGGGTTCCCCTGTACAGCGGCTTCATGTATGCCAGCGTGGCGAGCTACTTGTGCCAGGCGTGGCGCAGACTGGCCGTGACGCTCGTCGGCTGGCCGAAGCCGGTGTGGACCGTTCCGCTTGGAGCGGCGATCTATCTGAATTTCATGACGCATCATTACATCTATGACATTCGCTGGGTGCTCACCGCCTTGTTATTTATCATCTTCTTCCGGACAGTCGTCATGTATAAGGTGTTGTCCGTTACAAGGCGTATGCCGCTGGCCGTGTCGTTCTTTCTGATCGGATGGTTCATATGGCTGGCTGAGAATATCGCCACCTTCCTTGGCGCATGGCAATATCCCAACCAGAGAGAGGCATGGACGGCGGTCAGCTGGGGGAAGCTCAGCTCATGGTTCCTGCTCGTCATCGTCAGCTTCATCATTGTAGCTCAGCTGAAGCATGTGAAGGAGGGGCAGCAAGAAGAAACGCTCCGTGCCAGCCGGGACAGTGGGCAAGACGTGAAGCGGCAAGCCTGAATATGATCGGAATCATTCCCTATCGTCTGGAGTGAAGAGAGTAACTGAGGCAAGATACGCTAGCGACATAGGCAAGAAGGAGCAGTCCCGCAAGTCTGAACGACAGCAGGGACTGCTCCTTTGCGTCTGATGAATAACTACTCCTTTATCGCGCCGATCATGACGCCCTTGACGAAGTACTTCTGCAAGAACGGATACAGCAGCAGTATCGGCACGGTGGCGATGATGATAGCGGCATACTTGATCGTCTCCGACAGGAGCGACTTATCGGCGTCGCTTACGCCGGTCGTCATGACGTCGATGCTGTTCGTAATCAGTATTTCCCGCAGCACGAGCTGCAGCGGATACAGCTCCCGGTCCCGCAAGTAGATGAGGGCGTTGAACCAGGAGTTCCAATGCGTGACGCCGTAGAAGAGGAGCATAACGGCGATGATCGGCAGCGACAGGGGCAGCACGATGCGGAAGAGCACAGTGAAGTCGTTCGCTCCGTCTATCTTCGCAGATTCCTCCAGGGCGACCGGAATCGCCAGGAATGATGTCCGCATAATAATCAGATTGTACGTGCTGATCGCTGCAGGAATAATAAGCGCCCATCTCGTGTTAAGCATCCCCAGATCGCTGATGAGAAGAAAGTTCGGAATAAGCCCGCCGTTGAAAAACATGGTGAATACGATCATCATCATAATGGGATTCTTCAACATGACCGTCCGGCGCGATAAGGCGTAGGCGCCAAGTGATGTGAGCAGCAAATTAATGAAGGTGCCCACGATGACGTAGAACAGCGTATTGGCATAGCCGAGCACAATCATGGGATTGGCGAACACGAGCTTGTACGCTTCCAGACTGAATCCTTGCGGGTACAGCATGATCCCTCTGAACCGAATCAGTTCGGCCGGATCGCTTAATGACGCGAATAGCACATATAGAAAAGGATAGACGGTGACAAAGCAAAGGCCGGTTAGAAACAGCGTATTGCCTTTATCGAAGAAGTGCTCTCCGAAGCTTCTTTTCATCATCCTGAAAGCACCTCCTACCATAATCCCGAATCGGTTTTTCTTCGGCTCCAATAGTTCGCCAGGACAAGCAAGACCAGGTTGATGATCGAGTTGAACAAGCCGATGGCAGCCGTATAGCTGTAGCTGGACTCCAATATGCCTTTCCGATACACATAAGTGCCGATGACATCCGCTGTCTCATAGATCGTCGGGTTGTACAGCAGCAGAATCTTATCCGTTCCGACGGCCATAAAGCTTCCGATCTGCAGAATGAACATAATCATGATCGTCGGCATCATGCTTGGAATGGTAATGGATATGACTTGACGCAAGCGACCCGCTCCGTCGACCTTGGCGGCTTCATACAGGGAAGGATCGATATTGGATATGGCCGCAAGAAAGATAATCGATCCCCAGCCGACATTCTGCCATACGCCCGACCCGATATAGATTGTACGGAACCATTCCGACAAGCTGAAGAACGGAATCGCCTCTATGCCGACTAAGCCAAGAATCTGATTGATGATGCCGTCGCGGGCCAGAAAGTCGATCAGCATGCCCGATATGACGACAAGCGAGATGAAGTGCGGCAAGTACGTAATGGTCTGCACCCAGCGCTTGAACGCCATCCGCCTCACCTCATTGAGCAGCAGCGCCAGTATAATGGCGGACGGGAAGGCGAAGATCACCTCGTACAGGCTAATGAGCAGCGTATTCTTGAGCAGCCTCCAGAAGAAGAAGCTGTTGAAGAAGTCGTTAAAGTGCTGAAAGCCAATCCAGGAGCTGTTCCAGAACCCGCGTGACGGGGAATAGTCCTTGAATGCAATCTGCACGCCGTACATTGGCCCGTAATGAAAGATGACATAATAAGCGACTACGGGAAGCAGCATGATATAGACATATTTGTTGCGGACGAAGTCTCGCAGAAGCCGGTTCATATAGCTTTTGTTAGGAGACGACATGGGGGAGCGCTCCATTATCTGCTGTTGAACCGGTCAAGTCCGGCTTGCTTCAGCTTCAATACTTCATCAATCCCCATTGCCTTAATCGTCTCTACGAATTTGTCGAAGTTGTCCAGCGGCTCCAGTCCGGTAATGAATTTATTCAGCATCTCGGCAGAATAAGTCTCGATATCATTGCCAAGCGTAGAGATTCTCGCGCTCTCGTCTATCGACTGGGACGTAAGCGGCATTAACTTGGAGTGATCCGCTTGAGCCCATGCGGCGATAGCGGTCTTCTGCTCCGGCATCGTAAGCGAATATTGATCGGCCAGCCGGCTGTCGAATATATACGCCCCGCCGAACGTGCCGTGGGAATATTGCGATAGCAATTGGGCAAGGCTTAGTCCTTGCTCGTTGTTCGTAATCATCTCCGTCAGCGTAGGATGACCGCTCTTCATCTCGTAGCTGACTCCTTCGATTCCGAAGTTGTATAGGAGTCCGCCCTCTTCGCTATAGCCGTAATCCAGCCACTTCACGATCTGTTCCGGATGCTCGGCTTTAGCACTGACGGCAGCGCCCAGACCGATGAAGGCCGCGTCCATGAATCCAAGCGAGCTGCCTCCCGGCTCAAGCACAGGATAAGGAATGCCGGTCAGCCTGAAGTCCGGATTGCTCTGCTTCCCGCTCTGCGTCAGCGTACCGATGCCGGAGCCTACATTCATCCCCATGGCGCCTGCAATGCCTTCCGCCATCTTGGCGTTCATCAGCTTGCCGTCCATGGTGGCGAAGTCCTTGTCAATGAGCCCTTCGTTATACCATCGGTTCATCAATGTCAGGAATTCCTTGTACTCCGGTTGGACGGGACCGTACTTCACTTGCCCGTCTTCCTGGTAGTAGCGGCTGGAGATGCCGTACGCGCCGACGAAGTAGTGATTCACATGCATAAGCTCAGGGTAGAAGATCAACGGGATCTCATCCTTCTCGCCGTTGTTGTTGGGGTCGCCGTCGCGGAATGCGATCAGCATCTTCTCCCATTCTTCCAGCGTTGTAGGGACTTCCAGTCCGAGCTTGTCGAGCCAATCCTGGCGAATAGCCGGCCCGTTATAGGCGCGCAGATTCATCTCCGGGTTGAAGTAAGGCATGACATATATATTGCCCTCGTCCGTTGTGATGAGCTTCTTCAGATCGGGATTGGCGTTCAAGTAAGCCGTCAAGTTCGGTGCATGCTCTTCAATCAATTCGTTAAGGCGAAGAATCACGTTGTCCTGAATAGCGGCATCGGGTCCTTTAGGCGCTCGCGTCCATACATATTCGATGACGTCCGGGATTTTGTCGCCGGATGCGAGCAGCAGGTTGAACTGCTCCCTTTCCTGCCCGACGGGCGGATGCTGGAAGTCGATTTTCGTGCCGGTGATTTTCTCCAGCTCTTGATAAACCTTCATTTCATTGAAGCTCTTCATCGTAGCGGCTACGTTCGCATTCATCGCAGCCCAGTAGGTAATTTTCTCCGGATACGGGACTTCATCAGCGGTTTCTCCTGTCGTTCCTTCGTTCTGTCCCTTTGTTTCATTTTGCACCGCTTCCGTATTCGGCTCGGCGTTCTCGCTGCAGCCGGCAAGCATGCTGAGAATGAGGACAATCGCAAGACATGTAAGCGCTATTTTGTTTCTGTACATCGGGTGGCCTCCCTTGGAATGATTGGTTGTCGGCTTTCTCTGTGCCGCAGCATCAGCGTATCAGAGGAGCGACCGGCTGTGGAAGAATCCGATCGCTCGAACCGGCAACTGCTCTTAAGATTGGCGGGTATACATGCTTAAGGTGATGCAACCCGAATTCATTTACCGGGCATTATCCAGTGTTTCGCGGTACTGGCTCGGCGTCAAGCCGACGATCTTCTTGAACACCCGGCCGAAGCCGATATGGTTGGAGTAGCCGACCTTGCGGGAGATTTCACTGATGGTCAGCGCGCTCTCCCCAAGCATTCTCTTCGCTTGCGCGACACGGTATTCCGAGATGACATGGGATAGGTTCTGGCCGCTATACTTCTTGAAGAAGGAGGACAAGTATTGCGGCGTCAGCTGGAAGTGGTCGGCGATGAGCGTCAGGCTCAAATTCCCGTCGTCATAATGCTCATGGATATAAGTCGTAATGCCGTCATATAATCGCTGTCCTTGATCGGAACGGGATTCACCGGCATGCGCGCATAACCGAGCCAACAGAGCTTGCAACTTCTTCAGCATCTCATCCGCCGTGTGGCACTCCGTGAAGAAGGAGGCGGGATCGGCCAACTCAGACGGTCGATTCTCTTCGGAGCAGGTGCCGTGAGCCAGCTTCAGCAGCGTGCCCAGCAAGTCGAAGAAGAGGAAGCGCGTCATCTCGGGCGACAGTGTGCCGCTGGCGAAGTTGGTGTCGTATATTTGCGTCAGCAGGTTGGCTGCTTGCTCGTAATCTCCCGTCTTCGCGTAGTTCATCAGCAATGCTTCGAATTCGATCGGATAATGGTACATCGATTGCTCGTGCTGGCCGGGCTCGGAGACGATGACGGAATTGTGGCCGATGACGATCCGCCTCTCCAGCGCGAGCAGCGCATCGATGTAACATTTCCCGATATCCTCGGGCCTCCCCGCGGCTAGGCTTACCGCAATGGTCATCTTCAAGTTGAAGCGTTCCTGCGACAAGCGCTTCAGCTCATAGATCCATTCCGTTCCGCGCGGCTCACGATCGCTCTCCATAAGCTCCAGTATCGCCAAGCGGTTCCGTTCCAGCTCCACCACGTATCCTTGCTCATGCATGAGCTCCATGCTCAAGTTCGACAGAATGAAGCGGATGAGGGCCAGCTCCTGCTCCGTCTCCGACTTCATGAAGGCTCGGCCGTCCTCGATATCCAGCAGAATAACGCGGAATGACTTCCCCGTCAGCTCAACCTTCATGAAGTCCAGCGACGCCTGATCGAGCGTAGCCATGTCCACACTGCCTTTCATTAAACGGGAGATGAAATTGGACTGGATAAGCGGCGCTTGCTCCTGCAGCTTGCTCTTCAGCATACTCTTCTCCTCGAAGGCGTCAATCAGCGTGCGGTTAATGACCTCGTATTCGTTCGCATGACCGCCCAGCGCGTGCCCATGGCGTTTTCCTATCAGCTTCAGCAATTCCCGCAGCGGTCTGTAATGGCGGTAGGCCATATAGCAAGAGATTGCCAATCCGGCGGCCACGCTGGCGGCAAGCAGGAGCAGGAAGATGAGCTTGACTTGATGGATCGGCGCCATAACGAAGCTCTCAGGAGTGACCATTCTGTACGTCCAGCCGTTATCCCCCGTAATGGAGGAGACAAGCAGCCGCTTCCCGTTCTCTTCCGCAGTGAAGACCGTTTCTTCATCCTTCAGCGTCTGGAATAATGCCGGCAATTCCGCTTCCTGATTCGCGGAGGAGACGAGCAGCTGTCCGTTCTGATCGAAAATATAAGCTGTCCGGTTGTCGTCCCAGTTCGTCAGCTGCAGGATGTCCAGAATTTTCTGTTCGTCAATAAGCACGACAAGCGAAGCCTGCGGATTGCTCTTCTCCTGCAGGGGCAACGATTGGATATAGGCTAGCTTCTGTCTCGTGGAATCGTTCTCGGTAACGGCCATGGATCTGAACTTCAGAGGATGATATTGCGACAGCAGCCCTGACATATCCTCTACATGCTCGAAGTGCTGGATGCGCTTGAAGTATAGCTTCTGATCGGACTGCAGCGTCGGGGTGATGACGCTATCCAGCTCCTCGAAGTAGATGAAGAAGGAATCCAGGAAGTCGCTGGCGATCGCCAGCGCTTGCATATCTTGAATAAGTCCGATCTGCCGCAGCTGCAGCTGCGCGAACGGACTGTCGGGATTGTTGATCAGCCACTGCACATTGGGATTGAGCGCAAGCTGCAGACTCATCCGGTGAAGCTCGATCATACGGCTGTCCACCAGCTGTTGGACTTGCTCCATCATGGCATAGTTGGATTGATTGACGTTGCGGATGAGCGTTTTCTCCAGTACGCGGTACCCGATGCCTCCGGCAAACGTTGGGACGAGCAGAATGAGACAATACGAGATAAGAATCGTCATGAACACACTTTTTTTTCTCAGCAGCGGAAACACCTCTTTATGCAACCGATTTCATTTCTTTTATTTACTATAACAGCATCGCAGTTGCCTTGAACATCCATGATCTTAAATCCGGTTGCGTCATCTTGCGAATGGATATGTTATAATGCAAGTTGAGTTTTAATCGATTTTAACATTTGCATACCCCCATTGATAAAAGGTGAAGTGAATTTATGCTCTCATTTACAAGATTGACGAAGTGCAAGCCCCCTATCCCGTAATTTACTGTTGCGCTGATTGAGATTTGACAATACAGGGGGTATGAACAGTGCAACAGAAAATCTCAACGCCGTCATTGTTGTTAGTTATTATTCTTATCGGATTTCCGCAAATTAGCGAAACGATCTATACGCCTTCATTGCCGGGTATCGCGGACAGCTTGCATGCCAGCGGCAATACGATTCAATTGACGCTCAGCATCTATTTTTTGGGATTTGCCGTCGGCGTTTTCTGCTGGGGCAGGCTCTCGGATGCGATCGGAAGACGTCCCGCGCTGCTGTGGGGAATTCTCGTGTATGGAGCCGGCAGTCTGGGCTGCTTCCTGTCGTCTTCGCCCGAGTGGCTGCTGGCATGCCGCTTCATTCAGGCGTTCGGCGCCAGCACCGGTTCGGTCGTTACGCAGACGATTCTGCGCGAGAGCATCGACGGAACGAAGCGCCATGCTGTTTTTGCCCAAATTTCCGCCGCACTTGCCTTTACTCCGGCCATCGGGCCGCTAATCGGCGGCTGGGTGGATCAAGCTTTTGGATTTCGGGCCGTATTGTTTACGCTGGTAGCGATGAGCGCAGCTATTTTTGCTTATACATTCGTTGCCTTGCCGGAGACGAGAATAGCCGTTCAGGTTAAGGCGGATATGCTTTCCGTGGCGAAGCGGATGCTGGCAGACCGCGACATATGGGCATTCGGCTTTTTGATTGGCACAACGAACGGAATACTGTTCAGCTATTATGCCGAAGCGCCGTTCATGTTCATCGACTATTTCGGCTTGACTTCCGGGGAATATGGCTTCCTGGGCATTGTCGTTGCCCTATCTTCCATTATAGGCGCGATGCTGTCGAGACGTCTGCTGGGAAGAGTGCAGCCGTGCAAGATTATCGTCATCGGGACGATAGTGACGACAATAGGCGCCGCTTGCTTGACGGGGCTTTCCTTGCTTGGCATGAAAGCGACGGTCGCCCATTTTATCTTGATCGTCGCTTGTCTGTTCCTATTGCTGTTGGGAATCGGGATGGCTATCCCGAATTGTCTCAGTCTCGCACTAATTCGCTACGGTGATGTGCTGGGTACGGCAGGGGCAATCTTCGGGCTCGGCTATTATGCGGTCGTTAGTCTCATAACAAGCGGAATGAGCTATTGGCATAACGGTTCGTTATGGACGATGCCCGTTTATTTTCTGATATTATCGGCAGGCATGGTTGTCGTCAGCGTAAGGTTGGCTAGCCGTGAGATGCCGGAGTGAATGTGTGATAGTGAATTAAGAAGAGGAGCTGTCCTGTTAAGCCTGAATCGGGCTTGGGGGCGGCTTCTTTCATTATGGATGGGGGAGTGCTCCGGGGAGACGTGAAGAGAGATGGCGGTATCATGTATACTATAGGGGTAGATAAGGCACGCAGGCAGGAGCAGGAATACATAGCATGAAGCAAAGGAGAATCCGGCGATGAGCGCAACGATCAAGCAGGGATTAAAGCAAGATTACATGGTGGAGCAGCTGCGGAAGCTGCTTGGCATACCTAGTCCGAGCGGATATTGCATGGCCATTATGGAGCATATTCGGGAGGAAGCCGGCAGACTGGGCTATACGGTAGAACGAACGCCGAAGGGCATGGGCATTATTACCATTCCGGGACGGAGCAACGACAAGACGATTGGGATCTCGGCCCATGTCGATACGCTTGGCGGCATGGTTCGTTCCATCAAGTCCAGCGGCATGATCCGGTTCACCCCGATTGGCGGTTACGCCATGCAGACGGTGGAGGGGGAGTATTGCGTCATCCATACCCGGGATGGACGCAAGTATGAAGGAACGGTATTGTCC
Source organism: Paenibacillus sp. J5C2022 (assembly GCF_025567625.1). GTDB lineage: Bacteria > Bacillota > Bacilli > Paenibacillales > Paenibacillaceae > Pristimantibacillus. The sequence goes on from NZ_JAOQJC010000004.1 coordinate 92,351, forward strand.
AGCAAGCCGTCCGTGCATGTGTACAGCGATGCGCGCGACTGGAAGCGCGAGGAAGCCAATATGGAGATCCGAATCGACGAGTCGGTGGAGAAGAAGGAAGACGTGCTGGAGCTGGGCATCGGGGTAGGCGACTTCATCTCCTGGGACCCGCGTACCCGCATTCTGCCGAACGGCTGGATCAAGTCGCGCCATCTGGACGACAAGGCAAGCGTAGCCGCGCTGTTCGGACTGATGGAATGGCTGAAGCGGGAAGGGAAGACGCCTGCTTATACGCTCAAGCTGCTGATCTCGACGTACGAAGAAGTCGGTCACGGCAGCTCGTATATTCCGGCAGATATTACGGAGCTGATCGCAGTCGATATGGGAGCGCTTGGCGACGATCTGTCGGCGACGGAGAAGGATGTGTCGATCTGCGCGAAGGATTCCTCCGGGCCGTACGATTACGGGATGACATCGCGGTTCATCGAGCTGGCGAAGCGGGAGGGCATTCCGCATGCCGTCGATATCTATCCGCATTACGGCTCGGACGCTTCGGCGGCGTTAAGAGGCGGAAGCAATATTCGCGCGGGGCTTATCGGGCCGGGAGTTCACGCTTCACACGGCATGGAGCGGACGCATGCGAGTGCGATTGTCGGCACAGCGGCTTTGCTGCTTGCTTATGTAATGGACGAATGTGACGAGCGGTAGGCAGCAGATGGACGAGAACGGGAGATGGAAGGCTTGAACGAAGCGATAACTGGATTTCATGATACTAATTTGATCGATTGTTGGGATGATACGCTGAATGACCTAATATAACTGTACTTATTCCATTTACAGGAGATCAGAATGGCGATCTCGCATCTATTAACAACACTAAATACAGTTAGTTGTGTCTAATGCAATGTACCGCTGTATCGCTATTGCATGCAACTCGCTCCTCGGATCGGATGATTATTTCTAACTAACTTAATGATCTTAACTATCTGTCTGCTCCCACTTTTCTGGATAAGGAGTCTGAGTAAAGTGAGTCCCTCTTCTCATCGAATTCTAATGTTGCTCTTATGTTGCTCTCATTCACGCCCTATAAAGTATGTCTTGTAAGCGAGAGAGCACAACATTAAGGAGGCTCAACTGGATGAAAAAAGTAGTAGCGGTAGGCGTGCTGTCAGGAGCATTGATCATTGATCATCGGCGGAATTTAATGAGCTAAAGCTGGCGATCAATCTTCATGATTTCTTTATTAAATCTTCAATCGAATCTCAAATGGCTTCTTTATGCTTACACCATAAAGAGCTTGGAGAGGAGATTGCGATCGATGATCAGATCGATTCATGAAAAATTGCTTTTCTTGTTCAAATTTTCGAATGACCCCCAATATATTGGAAGTGTTACGCCCAGCTCGCGGCATCTCGCGCACAAGATGGTTGCTTCCGTTCCATGGGATGAAGTGGAATCCGTTGTTGAGCTGGGCGCAGGAACCGGGTCCGTGACCAGACAGATCGAGCGGGCCAGTCAAGAAGAGACGAAAATCATCCTATTCGAAAAAGATTCCGGACTTCGAGATTATATGGCACAGCAATATCCCCACCCTTGCTATCGGGATGCCTTGCATTTGCAAGATGCGCTCCGCAACGAACAGCTGACGAATGTCGATTGCATTATAAGCTGCTTGCCGTTCTTTAATTTTCAACCAGCCATGCGTAGCAAAATACTGAAGCAAATTAATCAATCCTTAAGGCCCGAAGGGTGGTTTATCGCCTTTCAATATTCACTGCAAATGCGCAAGTCATTCAGTCAATATTTCGAGATCGAACGAATCCGCTTCGTCTTGTTCAATGTACCGCCTGCGTTTGTGTATGTCTGCCGCAAAAAAAAGGAGTGATGGCATGAGTTACACCCCGACGATATTAATTGCAGATGACGATCCCGAAATTCGCGATGTGATTCGAATCTATTTGCTCAATGAAGGCTACCGGGTCCTTGAAGCGGAAGATGGTGCACAAGTATTGCGCTATATGGAGACAGATTCCATTGATCTCATTATTCTCGATGTGATGATGCCGGTTATGAATGGGTTGCGAACTTGTCTCGAAGTGAGACATTCATACGACACGTCCATTATCATGCTGTCTGCCAAGAGTGAAGATATGGATAAGGTAGCGGGACTTACTACTGGAGCGGACGATTATATGACCAAGCCGTTTCATCCGCTCGAATTGATCGCGAGAGTCAAAGCGAATTTGCGAAGGCAGATGCGTAATCTCCCTGCTCACCAGAATCAAATGACGCAAGAGATGTCTCAAATTGTTGTTCACGACTTAGTCATCGATCGCGACCGCCACCTGGTTACGGTTAGAGGCAAGGAGGTACAGCTCACCCCGATTGAATTTTCTATTTTGGAATTAATGGCGAGTCACCGCGGTTATGTATTTAGTGTTGATAAGATCTACCGGCGGGTGTGGAAGGAAGACAAATTCACCTCGGACAACACCGTTATGGTCCACATTCGCAATATACGCGAGAAAATTGAAGCAAATCCGAGAGAGCCGCGATATGTGAAAACGGTATGGGGAGTGGGATACAAAATTGAGTAGATCGTTCTGGGATCATTTCAATTGGAAAAAAAGTGTTCGATTTCGGATGTTTGGCTCGATTGTCCTCAGTTTTGTTGTAACGGTCTTCGCCAGTTCGATATGGGAGTATTTTTTGGAAGGCATTCCGCTCATTGGCCGCGTGTTTCCGTTTATCATTTTTCTAGGCTCATTCTTTTTGCTGTTTTTCTTATTTATGCATCCTGTCATTACCCGATTGCAAGTCATTAACGAAGGACTTATGACCATTGCCAATGGGAATTTAAGCTGCCGCGTGCAGCTGTCCTGCAAGGATGAGCTGGGCGAGATCGCGAGCAACATTAACGATATGGCCGAACGGCTGCAGACGATGATTCATAAGGAAAGAATGGTTGAAGCGGCTAAGATGGAGTTGATTACGAATGTCTCTCATGATTTGCGGACGCCGCTTACCAGCATAATCGGTTATCTTAATTTGCTGTTGGATGATGATTATCAGAATCTTACGGAGCATAAACGGTATATTCGGAACGCATTCTACAAAACGCAGCAGCTAAAAAAATTGATTGACGATCTGTTCGAATATACAAGATTAACGAGCGGTACGGTACAGCTCGGCTTCCAAGCCGTCGATCTCAGAAGTTTATTCAATCAAATCATAAATGAATTCGAGCCGCTGGCTCAACAGAACGGAATTACCGTCTCTGTCGAGATGGAGCAAGGCGAGGCGACGGGATGGATAGATGCGGAAATGTTTGTGCGCGCCGTTGATAATTTGCTAATGAACGCACTGAAATTTTCGGTTAGGCCAAGTGAAATAACGATCAAGCTGTATCGGAAAAAAGAAAACATCGGGTTTGTCATCGAGAATCTGGCCGAGCCGATTGCCGAGCATCAGCTTGAACGGCTGTTTGAACGATTTTATAAGGTAGACGCATCCCGGTCGGAACAAAATATGCCGCAAGGCGCCGGTCTCGGCTTATCTATTGCGAGAAGTATCATCATGCATCATGGAGGCAGCTTGAACCTGGCATATGATCAAGGACGATTCGCCTTCCGTATTGACATACCGGCTCATCACCCAATAGATACATCGAATGATGCGGATGACAAAGAATAAAGCAGCTTCGGAAGCTGCTTATCGGAAAAGGCGATATTAAGTTTCCTTACTGCTCTTCAGTTCCTCCGCCACCTTGCCGTCGGAGATCTTGTATAACGTCTTCTTCTTGTGCTGAACCAGCTTGAATACGCCGCTGTTGAAGTCTGTACCGGTCAGCTTGAAGAACATGCCCTCCAGCTCGTCCGTCGGCGACTCTCCCACGTTCATGATCATCCCGCCTTCCGTCTTCAGGAGATGGGCTCTAACGCCTTGCTCGAATTCCTCCTCATATTGCTCCGGCAAGACGCGCTGCACGGATACGACATGGACATCTATGAAGTCGATTTGGCGCAGTATCTCGTTAATGATCGAGCCCCGAAGAAGCTCTTCCCATCGGGTGCGGGCCGATTCTCCCAATACGATCTGCGTAATTTGCTTCTTCCTCGCAACGTCGACGATCACTTTCACGACGCTTCGCGGGCCGCTTTCCTCCGCCAGAAACTCAGCATGATGCTCCTTCGCCAATCGTTTCCACTCCGCCATATTGCGTTCCTTGGAAGCGTTATATTCATTGTCTCGCATCGGATTGACGGTCAGAATGGTCAGCGTTCCGCCCATCGCACTCGCTATTTTGGCGCCCCGTTGAATAAGCCGCTCCGCATTCGGCCCGTAATAGACGCAGACAAGTATATTCTCCCGTGCTGCATGTTCCATAATCCGTGACATCCTCTCTCTATCGTTTTCGTATACCGTTGCTCTATTCCTTCTTCTGCACCTGCTCCAAATATTCGTCCAGCAGCTCGAACGTTCCGTTCATTCCTTGACGTACATTGTCCATGAGCGCTTCGAATACGCGGCGCTCTCCTTTCTTGGCGTCCTCCGGCAGGCCATGCAGGACGAGCTTCGTTCCGTTCTCATGCGGCTCGAACGTAATCGTGTTGAGAATCTCCAGCGGCCAGTCCTTGCTGAACGGCGCGCGTATGCGATTGCCTTCCGCATCGGCGAAGGAATTGGTGTAGACGAATTTATGAGGCGCTTCAATTTCCCTGTAGTTGAATTTCCCCCACATGATCCCGCCGTTCGGCGCTTCCTGCATGTAGTGAATAGAGCCGCCCGGCTGCAGGCTCTGGCTGATGACAGTCGTCTTGAAGCCGCGCGGCCCCCACCAGTTCGGCATGTGCTCCCCTTGCGTGAATATATCGAACAGCAGCTCCGGCGGCGCATGGAAGATGCGGGTCATATGCAGCCCTTTTTTCGCTTCTTGTGCCGGGCCGCTTTTGGAAGCCGTTTTTTTATTCCTTTTGAACATATGGTCCTCCTGTATACTGTACTAGCTGTTATAATAATAACACATGAAGCGGCTGCAAGCGGAACGGAAAAAGGGAAATAGAGGAGATCGATTGTCATGAACAAGAAGAACTCGGCGCTTTCGCCACAGCGGTGGAGGCAGCGCAAGCTGACGGATGACAACAGGGAAATACACGTGGTGAAAGCAACGTTCCATATAGAAGCGGCCTCAGTGGACAGGCTTCGGCTGTTCCTCGGGAACTCGAATGGCGGAACGTTATGGTTCTTGCTGACTGCCGAGCGTGCGGGAGCGCTGAAGGCAGAAGCTTATACGGTAGATGAAGGGAATGAATCGTATGCCGTTCTTCCTGCGGCTGAGTCTGGCGAGGGGGTTCATCGTTCTGCCGCTTTGCCCGGCGAGGCGAAGGCAGTTCTTAGTCGGGCTTCTTTGCCGGAACGGCTGATGGTTGAGACGAGAATGGTCGGCAAGACGGCTTTTATTTATGCCAACGGGATATTCCTTGCCGCTTACGAGCTGAAGGCTGCCATTGATGGAGATGTCACACAAGCGGGTACGGTTGTCGAAGACACGCTCGCTTCGGTTCCTCAGTTGGTTCACTTCGACGTGCAGCACAAGCCGGGAAAGTTCATGCATATATCGTTCGACGACACGTACGATCTGATGAAGGAGTTGACGGTGAACGAGACGCGGTACAACAGCCTGTTCGATCATGAGGTGTTCGCGTATTTGCGGGATATGCATGAGAAGTACGGCGCGGTATTCAGCTTTTATTTGTTCTACGGCAGGACGGACGATGCCTTCACGATGTCGGATATGACGACCAAGTTCAAGGATGAATTCGCCACGCATGCGGATTGGCTGAAGTTCGGCTATCATTCCTTGTACGAGGATACGCGCTCCAGCCGGTTGAGCGATGAGGAGATGATCGCGAGCGTAGGGAATATGCATGCTGCCATCACCCGGTTCGCCGGCGCCGATAGCATCGACAAGCTTGTCCGGTTCGGCTATTTCTCGGTCAACACTTCGGCACTCATCGCACTGAAGCGTCAAGGTCTCATTGATGGAGCGCTGACGGCGGATGATGAGCGAACGGACAATTGCGGCTTGTCCGGAGCTCCGCTCAGAATTGTCAGGCACTACGACAGCTACGCGGACTTGGAGCATCAGCTGCATTATTTTCGCTCGGAACGGCGCTTCGACGGTTGCGATAGCAGTGAGCGGATGGTGTCGCAGTTGAACGCGCTGCGGGATGACGGAAACAACAACGAATGCTACATCTTGTTCGGTCACAGCGTACTGGAGATTCCTATAACGGCTGCATTGCAATGGGCCTGTGAACAGGGAGATATAGCATTCCGGTACCCGATGAATATCGAGCGGGACTTGCGGCGACAGTCGAATAGGCATTTGACGAATGAAGCGTAAGGAAGAAGTGATAGGATGGTTATGAAGGATACAGGGGCAGCAGGGCAATGGAGCAGCGGATTGACAGAGGAGCAAGAGCGGTATCTGGCGGTGAAGAAAGAGGAGCTCGGCATCGAGCTGAATGAGGCGCAGCAGCGGGCGGTCGTGCATGGGGACGGACCGCTCTTGCTGCTGGCATCGCCCGGCTCGGGCAAGACGACAACGATTATTATGCGGATAGGCTATCTCATCGAAGCGCTCGGGGTGAACCCGTCCCGTATGAAAGCCGTGACCTTCAGCAGAGCTGCTGCCAGAGATATGAAGGAGCGGTTCGACCGTTTCTTCCCGCAGCTTCCGACCGCCGGGTTCAGCACGATTCATAGTCTGGCGTTCGAAATTATAAGGGAGCAGTTCCGCAAGGAAGGAACGGAGTTCCTGATTATTGAAGGCGAGATCAGCGAGGAAGAAGACGGGGGCGGAAGCGGCGAGGTCGGCATGGACGGCATGCCTCTGCACAAGAAGCTGCTGCTGCGATCGCTGTTCAAGCGAATAGCCGGCGAGAACCCCAGCGACGACAGCATGGATGAGCTGACGACGTTCATTAGCTATGTGAAGAACAAGATGATTCCTCCGGATCGCTGGAGCAGCGTCCGCACAAGCGTGCCGCAAGCCGCCAAGGTGCTGCAGGAATACGAAGACTACAAGCGCTCGGGGCATCGGAAGATGCTGATCGACTATGACGATATGCTGACATATGCCAACGACATTCTGGAGCGGGATGAGGGGCTGCTGCGGAAGTACCAGCGGCGCTACGATTATGTGCTGACGGACGAGAGCCAGGATACGTCGCTTGTGCAGCATGCGATTATCGCGAAGCTGGTTCGCGAGCACCGCAATCTGTGCGTGGTGGCGGATGACGATCAGTCGATCTATAGCTGGCGCGGGGCGGAGCCTTCGTACTTGCTGGAGTTCAAGTCGGTGTATCCTGATGCGGTAACGCTGTATATGGAGCAGAATTATCGGTCGTCGCAGGAGATAGTTGCCGCGGCTAATGCTTTCATCAAGCGGAATAGGAACCGTTATAACAAAAATATGTTCACGGCCAACGGTGAGCGCGGCGACATCCTGTTCCGCGAGCTGCCGGACTACCGCTTCCAGGCGAAGTTCCTCGCCCAGCATGTGCAGGAGGTGGAGAAGCTGTCCGAGGTGGCGATTCTATATCGCAACAATGCTTCATCCATTGCGCTGATGAATGAATTCGACCGGATGGGCATTCCGTTCTATATGAAGGATGCGGATGTCCGCTTCTTCTCGCACTGGGTGGTAGAAGACGTGCTGAACTTCATGCGCATGTCGTATACGGATAAGCGGGCGGAGCTGCTGGAGCGGATTCATCTGAAGATGAGCGGCTATATCAGCAAGCACCAGATGGAGGTGCTGAAGGAGATCGATAACGGCGAGTCGGTGTTCGATAACTTGCTGAAGTTCGTGATGCTCAAGGATTATCAGGTGAAGCTGCTGGAGGAGGCGAGGGAGACGTTCCAGGGGATGCGCGGCATGCCTCCGCAGCACGCGATCCGCGTCATCCGGAGCAGGCTGGGCTACGAGAAGGCGCTGGACAAAATGTGCGAAAGGCTCGGTTTCAAGCGGGAGTATCTGATCGGCATCCTGAATACGCTGGAGGATATTGCGGACGGGTTGGGGACGATGGAGCAGTTCGCCGCCCGGCTGAAGCAGCTGGAGGCGGCGCTGAAGGGCTCGCGCTCGAAGCGGGGACAGAACGCCGTCACCTTCTCTACCTTCCACAGTGCGAAAGGGCTGGAGTTCGACCGCGTATATATGATCGATCTCATCGACGGCGTCATTCCGTCCAGCGAGGACGGCAAGGGCGGCGGTCCCCATAAGAAGGATGGGGGCACGGGAGAGCAACCGCTTATGGAAGAAGCGGTGCGCTTGTTCTACGTCGGCATGACCCGGGCGCGCGAGCACCTGGAGATGGTGACCTACCGGGAACGGGACGGGGAGACGGTGAAGGAGTCCGCATTCGTCACCGCGGTGCGCGGCCTTGTGAAGCCGGAGCGGGAGCGCGGGGGCAGTGGCGGTGGTTCGTCCGACCACTCAGCCCGGCGTACGGAAGCAACTGGTGAACGAGGCAGAGGGGGAGCGGCTGGACGTGCGGCTCCATCTGCGCGATCGGGGGCCGCCGCAGACAGGAGGGGCAACTCGTCCGCACGAGTGGAAGATGGCGTGAGAGGCAAGGGCGGCGTCGGGCGCAAGGACGCTGGCTTGCGGCATGGCGCGTCCGACGCCGGCAGGCCTGGCGATAGTTCCTCCGGAGTAATCGTGCAGGAGCATGGCGGAACTTCCGCCGGAGCGGCAAGCCCGACGGCGATCCGGATGGCCTCCCAGCTCGTGGCCGGCGGCATGGTACGCCATCGCGTATTTGGCACGGGTGTAGTGGAGCGGTGGGATGGGGAGCGCATCTGGCTTCGATATCCGTCCGGGTCGAAGGTGCTCTCGCTGGCCACATGCTTATCGATGGGGCTTCTGGAGCCTGAGTAATGACCTTGGGGAGAGAGTAACAGGAAGGGGAAGAATGATGAGTAATCGTGCAAGCACAAAACGACAACGTAAACGTGAGCAAGTGAGTGAAGCAATTACTGAAACGCTGAAGAGAGAACCGCTAATGAAATCTATTGGATTTACTGCTGTTTTCTCGCTAGGTGTATCCCTTTTCTTTATGATTATTTTTTCAGTTATCTTCCTCTTGATTCAATTACCTCGAATAGAATGGTTATCTTTTCTATCGAATGATCTAAAGCCGCTAGCGGGCGTTGCTTCGGGAATTTTCCTGTTCATCGCTTTGTATTTGAGTGGAACAATGCTTTATGGCTACTTGCTGCCTCCTTATTCCATTGTAATGACGAATGAACGGATTCAATTCTCGATACGGGAGCGTTCCTTCGATATTGCTTTCGATGATCTGATCGGGGTGGAACAACTATTCAAAATCAAACTCGGTGGTTTGTACTGGTTGAGAGAATACCGTCTTTATATATCGGACCAGATCATTAAATTGCCTATGAGAAATATCGAGAGCCATTATAAGCTTGAAGACCGACTGTTTGAATGTAACGAACGGCAAAATAAGCGAAGAGTGGAGGCGCTGCAAGCAACGGCAAAGCTGGAAACGGGCAAGGATACGTCCCTATCGAGCGAGACTCGCCTGACAATTGCTTACAGAAGGTTAAAGGCCGGGCTGATCGTCGCAGATTTTGAAAACCGGATCATCTTATCTGGTAAGAAACAATTATCCGCAGATCAAATTAGAAGCATTACTGTAGATTGCAAAGTAAGCCGGGAAAACGGCGGAGGCAGAGAGATCAGATTCGAACTGAGGAATGGAAAGAACTGTACCGTCAAAACAAAAAATTACGCATTTTCCGATGAAGAATGGTTCTCGCTGCTGCAGAATCTATATATTGCCGCATGGAGATTGAACATACCTATTGACGTCGAAATACCGCGGAATCGCCCTCTCCATCTCTTCCCGATCATCGATGAAAAGGAGAGAGCGTCATAGAAAAAGAACTAAGCCCGCTTCGTAGAACGATTCAAATTTCTTCCGGTGTTGCCAAGCCCAGCAGATGCAGTCCTCTCCGCAGCACTTGCGACACCAGGCTCACCAGCTCCAGCTTCATGCGGACTTCCGATGGCTGGCCGGACAGCACCTTCACATGATGGTAATACCGGTTGAAGCCTTGCGCAAGATCCAGCAGGTATCTGGCCAGCACGGATGGCTCGTAGCGTTCCGCCGCCTGAAGCAGCCGTTCAGGATAATGGTTCAGCGTCGTGATGAGCGCCCATGCATAAGGATTCTCCGCTTGCGAATAGTCCATCTGCGGTAACGGTGACGTTGACGTATCGACTGCTGGTGAAGCATCCGTACGGCTTGCAGAGGCCGAGCTGTCATCATCAGACGGTGTGCTGCCCAGTCCTCCGGTAGCAGCATGCAGCCCAGCCTCCGCCTTGCGTAAAATGCTGGCCGTTCTGGCATACGTGTACTGCAAGTACGGCCCAGTCTCGCCGTCGAAGTTCAGCATTTCCTCAAGCGAGAAGTCGATATCCAGCGTTCGCGAGTTTTTCAGATCGCCGAAGACGACGGCTCCGAGCCCGATAGCTTCCGCAATCTGCCGCTTGTTATGCAGCGATGGATTCTTCTGTTCGATCTTGACCAGCGCCTTATCGACCGCTTCGTTCAGCACATCCTCCAGGAAGACGACCTGGCCTCGCCGGGTGGACATCTTCTGCCCCTTCAGCCGCATTAATCCGAACGGAATATGGCGGCATTGCTCCGCCCAATCGCAGCCCATCTTCTTCAGCACCTGGAACACCTGACGGAAGTGAAGCGTCTGCTCTCCGCCTACGACATACAGGAGACGGTCGCCGCCCATCTCCCGATGACGGTACAGGGCAGTCGCAAGATCTCGGGTCGCGTAGATGGAGGTGCCGTCGGACTTGAGAATTAGACATGGCGGCATGCCTTGCTCTTCCAGCCGCACCACCTTGGCGCCATCGCTATCCTCCAGCAGACTTTGCTCCGCAAGCTGTTGCACAACCGCATCCATCTTGTCATTGTAGAAGCTCTCGCCCAGCACGTGATTGAAGGATACGCCCAGCCGCTCATACAGCTTATTGAACTCCCGCATACTCTCCGCAATGAAGGAGCGCCATAGAGAAGTTGCCTGCTCATCCCCGGCCTCCAGCCTCTGGAACCAGCTTCTGGCTTCTTCCTCCAACTGAGGATTCCGCTCCGCTTCATCGTGGAATTGCACATAGAGCTGCAAGTAGCCCTTAATCGGCTGTTGCTCCAGATCCACCGTATCGCCCCATCTCATATAGGCGGCAATCATCTTGCCGAACTGCGTCCCCCAGTCACCCAGATGGTTCACATTGACTGTGTCATGGCCGATCTCGCGCAAAATGCGGGATACGGCGTTGCCGATCATCGTCGACCGCAGATGCCCGATGCCGAACGGCTTGGCGATATTGGGCGAAGACATGTCAATGATGATGCGTTCCGGACGCTCTGCAGGGACATGCCAGAACTGGCCGGATGCGGCCGCCCTGATCAGCGCTTCGGCGAAGCCCGCTCTGTCCAGCTTGAAGTTCAAATAAGGGCCAGCCGCTTCGGCGCGAATAGCCGGATGCTCGATAGCGTCTGCCAGCGACTGTGCGATCTGCTGCGGACTCCGCTTCATGAGCTTCGCCAATGTGAAGCAGGGCAGAGCTACGTCGCCCATCTCCGGGTTCGGCGGGTATTGCAGCAGCTCTCTCACTTCCTCTTCAGGCAGAGGCACATGCGGCGAGATAAGCCGGGTAATCTGATTCATGTCCATTATCGATTCCTCCTCTGAAATACATAAAACCCCCGTCTCTGTTAGAGACGGGGGTTGACCCGCGGTGCCACTCTTGTTATCCGGTGCGATGCGCGCATCGGATCTCTCGTACGATAACGGCGCTTCGCCGGACTTCCCTACTGTGCGAATACAGGCAGCTTCCTGCACCCTATGTTCGGCAAGCCATCTCCCGGGTCCTCTTCGGCTAATGATCGTTGACCGGCTTCCACCGCCCCGGCTCGCTGTGCAACTGGATACACCGCCTACTGTCCCGTTCCAAGATATTACGACTTATTATAGCGGTTCGGCCGGAGAAATCAAGTCGGTTTTTTCATGCGTTGGGAAAAGTTCTGCGCTGTGGTATAGTGGAAGGAACATTGGCGGAAACGGAGAGAAGTGACGAATGAAAGGCGAGAACAAGCATGGCAAACGCGGTGGCAACGAGAGAAGGGCGAGCAAGCCGGCGGAAAGCGGAAGCGGTGAGAGAAGGTCGAGCAAGCCGGCGGGAAGCGGAGGCAGTGAGAGAAGGTCAAGCAAGCCAACTGGAAGCGGAGGCAGTGAGAGAAGGTCGAGCAAGCCGACGGGAAGCGGAGGCGGTGAGAGAAGGTCGAGCAAGCCGGCGGGAAGCGGAGGCGGTGAGAGGAAGACGAGTCGGCCAACGGAAGCGGGAGGCAAGCGGCCGCATCACGGCAAAGGTCACGCAGGACGGGAGCAAGTGAGAGCCGGGAACAGGCCTGCTGGTGAAAGGAACGGCGGGACTTCGGCGGAGCAGGTGAAGGCGGGCGACCGCATCGTCGTCACCATTAAGCGGATCGGCATTAACGGGGAAGGCGTCGGCTACTATAAGCGGAAGGCAGTATTCATAAAAGGAGCACTGCCCGGCGAGGTGGTCAAGGCGAAGGTGTCGGGAGTGGAGCGCGGCTATATGTCTGCGGACGTCGTGGAAATCGAGAAGCGCTCCAAGCAACGGCAGGAGCCTATGTGCGAAGTATACGACACTTGCGGCGGCTGTCAGCTGCAGCATATGACATACGATGCCCAACTGGAGGCGAAGGAAGAAATCGTACGCGAGGCTTTCCGGCGCTATACCGGTCTGGAGGATCTGCCGCTACGAGTGATTATTGGAATGGGCAATCCGTGGGGTTACCGGAACAAAGCGCAGCTGCAGACGGGACAGTATAAGGGAGAGATCATAACGGGACTGTATGCTGCGGGCTCTCATCGGCTGGTGGATATTAGCGGCTGTGCGGTCCAGCATCCTGCCGTGAATCGTACAGTTGACGGCGTGAAGCGCATAATGGCGGAGCTGGATATTCCCATCTACGATGAGCGGAAGAGAGAAGGAGCGGTGCGGACGATCGTGGCCCGGGTCGGCACCGAGACGGGCAAGGTGCAATTGACGCTGATCACGGTGACAGATCGGCTGCCGGATGCCAGACGGCTTGTGCAGCGAGTTCGCGACGAGCTTCCCGATGTGGTGACGATTGCCCATAATGTCAACAAGGGCAAGTCGCCGCTTATCTTCGGCGAGCGGACGGCTATTTTATGGGGGGAGGAGCGCTTGGGGGAGACACTTGGGGACGTGCAATTTTCCTTGTCGCCACGCGCCTTCTTCCAGCTTAATCCGGAGCAGACGGTGAAGCTGTACGATGCGGTGCGGGAGGCGGCAGAGCTGACGGGAACGGAGTTGGTCGTCGATGCCTACTGCGGCACGGGGACAATCGGCCTGTGGCTGGCTCCGCATGCGTGCGAGGTGCGAGGGATTGAACTGATTCCGGAGTCGGTCAGCGATGCGAGGGACAATGCCCGGACGAGCGGCATCGAGAATACGCGCTTCTACGAGGGACGTGCCGAGCAGCTGCTGCCGGAGTGGGTAGCGCAAGGCGTGCGTCCCGACGTCGTTGTCGTCGACCCGCCGCGCACCGGCTGCGAATTGCCGCTGCTTCAGGCGATCGTCAAGTCGAAGCCGCGACGGCTGGTCTATGTCTCGTGCAATCCCTCCACCTTGGCGAAGGATTGCAAGGTGCTGCTGGAGAACGGCTACCGTCTGGAATGGGTCCAGCCGGTAGATATGTTTCCTCAGACGGCGCATGTGGAGTGCGTGGTGGGGATATGTCGCATCGATACTTAGAAGTCTATAGTTTTCAGCATTCTGCGAAGTATTTCTCATTTGTGCAAGATGACGATGACTATAAGAATAAGGTATTGAGAGATACGATTATGGTTAAGGTTGTTTTGGATTTGAAATGGGTGGACATGACGAGTGATTTTTAGAATACAAGAATCATTATTCTTATGCTATTTATGGCATGAACCTTGAAAATGAATAAGCATCAAAACGTTGAAAGACCACCTTGCAAAACGAAGGTGGTCTTTCGTATAACACCATATTATGCGAACCATTTTTCGACCCTTCATAAAGGCCATAATCCCTTGCGCAGCAAGGCTTTTCCCTGTTTTCTCACTTCGCTTTTGTCGCTTTGTTTTCGCATAACTTTGATTTTTTCAGCTCAGATATACGAACCAGGCGTTTGCAGGATATGTGCAGAAAAAGAAATACGCACCTGATTTTTACGTGATATACGAAGCTGATGCTGCAAGCTTACCTCTTGTTGAATAATCAGTCAAGTTTAAGTCTATTGCGTTGGTCAGCTTGTTGGTTTTTTTTTACAAGCTAGTCTAACAGAGCATTGTTGATTTAAAAAAGATTGCCTATTTTTTGACATTCCGTTATATTAAAGCTAATCGAATATTCTATTGAAGCGGAAGCACCGCAGATATTGCCTAAATAACAGGCAAGGTCTGTGGTTTTTTGCGTTTCGACTAAAACTGGAGGTATTGAAATGAAATGTTGTTCTTTCTGTTCTAACGAAGCTGTGAAGTTGTTTAGCCATTTGATTTATGATCTTGGTTCACTCTGTATCGAATGTTATATGCGGCTTCATGGCTCTTGTGGGGCATGCGCTTCCAGCTTGTTGCCTTTAGATCCAATCCCCGACGTTTCCTATCGAGTTCAGGCGATGTTTTTAGGCTTGGGAGATAAAACTCTCCTTGTATGCAATAGTTGCTTTGAATCGGTTCATAAGGAGTTCACTTATATGTTTGAGGGGCTTAAGGGGGATTAATTTTGAAAGCTCTGCTCAAATTAGCAGGTTTTTACACGACTCATGGCGAAATTTGTAGCAATCAACTTGACAGTTAAGTAAAGAAGGTGCCTTGTAGAATGTTCAAAAATTTATTCGGAACCGGAGATCCCTTCCCTGATCTTGATCGTGAACATAAATCGATCCCGTTGAAGCGCAAGGGCGACATCAATTATGAAGTCGAATGGCGAACCGTTGATATCGCAAAAGACGGACACAAGGTAATCCATGTCGATAAAACTCGGCATGGCGAGACCGTCATGATCTATCGTCTACACCATCATGACCACAATGAACTAGAAGATCAGCCTATCCACTTGTGTATCAAGATCGTATCCCAAAAGGGGATAAAAACTCCCGATTTGAATGCGTTCTTGTTCTTTTACCATAAGAACAAGCTCATGCGAATTTCTGACATCAAAATTAAAGGCAATCACGTTAGCCGTGGCTACGGTTCGATCCTGATGACTGCCATCATGCAGCTAGTCGACCACCTGCAAGTCCGGTATATCACCGGCATAATATCAGGGGTTGATTGGGATCACATTGATAGATTGGAGCATTATTACCGGAAGTTTGGCTTTGATTGCGATCTCGATCATGAAGCCCATTTTGGCAGGATTATATGGGGCAATGAAGCGATTGGAGCTACCCGAGAAGAGTTTGAAAAATTACGCTATGAATTGTAGTAGATTATCGGCATAAAACATTCTTTTTTGAATGAAGGCTGGAATGTTAATTATGAATGCCTGGCTAATATTATTATTCCACTTGAGAGCTCAATTAGATCGCGACGCATATGTTGATTCTGTGAAGTATGTGAATTTACGGTGTTTCCTGAAATGCGAAGAAAATAAAAGAGGTGAATAAGTTGGCTGTACAATTTTCATATATCAAGAGAGCATTAAATAATTCTATAAAAGAATTTTTAGATAGAGACAAGTATCTTTTAGAGAAGAATGTTAGTGAACGGGCAATATCTCACAAGATAGCTTCTTACTTAGAAGATGAATTCGGTTCCTTTTATGATGTTGATTGTGAGTTTAATAGAAATGCTTCAAATGAAGCCGAATTGAAAAAAATACTTGTGATACATAATGAAATAAAAGAACTGCCTGGAATTAAGAGTAATCCAAGAATTCATGAAATAGATGGGGAAGAATATTATGAGTTCTCGGTGTATCCAGACATAATAGTCCATAAACGTGGAAGATCAAATAGAAACATACTTATTATCGAAATTAAAAAATCAAACAGCTCAATTACAAAGGATTATGATTACTGCAAATTAAAGGCATACACAGACTCTAAATATAATGATTTAAAATATCAGTATGGTGCCTTTTTATCTTTTAATATGGCAACTATGAGTTGCTCAAATATTGAATGGTTCAAAGATGGAAAGACTATTGAATTGTCGAGTTTCTCATAGCACTTCAGTAACATCGAATTATGCGAAAACATTTTTTAAACCTTAAAAATGCCTTGAACCATTGTGTAGCAAAGGTTCTCCCTATATCCTCACTTCGCTATTGCTGCTTTCTTTCGCATCAACTTTGATTATCCCAGCTTATGAATCACGGGTTATACGCTGATGAATGGCAGCCAAGCGTATTGTGAGTATTCCGGTGGATGAGTGTTGCCATTCCAATTACATTACAGACAACTTCCGTTATAAGACATTGCAGAAAGAGAAATCATACATACAACCCCCGCAATCAGGACTGCCTATTGACACATAGAAGGAGGGAAAAGCAATAGGCTATTGAAGCGACCTTGAAAAAATGCTACTGCAACATGTCCGAGCAAGATCCGATTCAAGCCGTTGAATTTTAATCCTAGTATTTACGTGCGGATAATGAAAGTCAATAAGTAACTAGGCTTAAAATTATCGAAAAAAGGAAAATGACGGAAAGTGTCGAAGTAAGTAGTATAGATCATTTAGAGGTGCGGGGTGATAGGGTGAATTTAAATTGGGCCGAATGTACTAGGATTTCGGATCGATGGATAAAGGATTATCTTAATCATAATGAGGCTCATAATGAGGCAAAGATTAATGTGAGGAGCTATAGTTTAAAGTTCAGTGGAACACAATATCAGATAATGGGTTTTGTCGAAGGAATAGTTGATTATATTAAACAATTTGTATTTCCTCCTGAAGATATTAGTCGTTTCGAAGCTGAGGGAATAGATGTTTATAGGCGAGCTATGCAATATTTTGGTGACACTAATCCAGAAAATGACGGTAAGTATGGAGAATTGCTACTATACTTGTTTACTGAATCTGTTTTGAAAGCACCTATGATTGCACACAAAATGACTCTGCTGACGAATACCCGTGATCAAGTAAAAGGAGGGGACGGTATATTTTTTGGAGAGTACAATGGCTCTAATTCTCTATTTATTGGTGAATCGAAAATTGAGCTCGAAGCAACAACTGCAATTACACATGCACTTGGTTCTATTGAAAGATTTCACTCTAATTTGGAAACCACTTCGCAATTTCGACATGAATTAATAATAGCTAGTCAAATTCTTCGACAAGACCTAACTGTGGAACAATTGGATTATCTGTATGATAGTTTTACTCCGAAAACGGAAACTTATAAACAAAATAACTTGGTGCATCCCATTTTAATTATTTATGAAGATCAGCATATTAGTGATATTGAAGTGGCTTGCAAAGGACATTTGGACGGGGAGTCTCTCTTAAGTAAGAGAATGAAGAAGAGAATACCGGAGTTAGTAAAAAATATTCAATCAAAATTAACGGATCATCCGAAAGTTAAAACAGTATTTCTTGATTTCTTCTTTTTACCCACCACAAGTGTAAAGCAACTTAGACATACTATGTATCAAGCGATTCATGGAGTTGCATATACATCTCCAACCTCAAAAGCGTAAGTTCTAGATAAATTAGGAGGTGGAAGTTAAACTATGAGCAACACCTTTGATTCTGCATTTAATCATGAAGTATTAAATGATTCTATAGATATTCTTACAAAAAATCAATTTATTCTTGATAATAACATACAACAACAATTAATTGAAATCCCAAAAGAAAAGCTTCGTAAAGCAAACTGGTTGTCATCAATACTGGCATTAAGCCCTGATGAGGCTCATCAACAAAAAGCCTTGAATTTTTCGACGCTTTGTTATTTACAATATAATAATGATTTGTATTTAAGGAATTGTTATTTAACTCAATCAAGAACCGGTAATATTCCTTTAAGTAAGCACTTAAATGGGTTGTTTAATAAGGGGAACTTCTCAAATTCGTTTAACACATTGTTGGATATTGAAATGGGCTTACAAAGGTTTGACTCAATAATTAATATAGACAATCATGAGTTTGTTTCAACAAGATTTCAAAAAAAACTATGGAAAGCACTTCAAGAGGAACCAAGCAATATCGCAATCTCTGCACCAACCTCATCCGGTAAATCTTTCATTATTCAAAATTATTTGATCAATAGGAGTCGGAAATTAGATGCTTTTCGGGCAGTATACATTGTGCCTTCTAGAGCATTAATATATCAAGTAAGTGCAAGTTTTAAGAAAAATTTAAATGATGAAGGAATAATAGTACGAACAGGATTTGGGAATGAAGAAACTAACGAAATATCTAAAAAAGAAGTTATCGTTGTTACGCCAGAGAGATGCTTGAAATTACTTGAAGTAAACATGAGTAATGATTCATATACAGATATTAATGTGATTTTTATTGATGAAATACAAAACATTGAAAAGGGCTCCAGAGGTATTTTGCTTGAATATATCCTTAAGGAATTACATAGAAGATGGCCAAAGGCAAAATTGGTAACTGCAGGACCGTATTTAGAGCGATCAGAAAACTTATTACATGAACTTAGTACAAATAGTGTTAGCCCCCAAATAACAAGATTATCTTCTGTATTTCAATTAAAATCTGTAATAAGCGCTTCTAAGCAAGATAGGAAATTATTAAAGGCAAGTGTAATTAGTCCTTCAGGTAGATTACTTGAATTTAATGTGAAAACCAAATCAAGTTTTTTTTCGAAAATAAAAAATAATCCAGGCGAGGCGCTTGCAAACATAGTAAGCGTATTTGGAAGTGATAGTAAAAATATTATATATTCTCATCGTACTGACACTTCTGAAAACTGGGCAATAAAAATATCTGAAAATACTTCATCAAATACGAGCCAAACAACTGGTGAGCGAATCGATGAATTAATTGCCTACTTATCGGAAGAGGTTCATGAAAAATACTCTTTGATTAGGTGCTTAAAAAAAGGTGTGGCTTTTCATCATTCAGGCCTTCCTGATATAGCTAGAACAGAAATAGAAGATATTTATTCTAACAGTGAGGATATACAGAATTTAGTATGTACCTCAACTCTCCTTGAGGGGGTCAATTTGCCTGCAAAGAAAATGTTTATTATAAAACCTAAAGCAGCGAGCAATAATTTAAGTGATTTTGATTTCGGGAATTTAATCGGTAGGGCTGGAAGAATGTCAGAACATCTATATGGTTCTATCTATTGTATAGAACTGGATGAAGAACCTTGGGCCAAGGAAAAATTAACAAATGATTTCTCTAAAGAAATTGTTTCCGCAACAAGTCGAGCAATGACAGAAAACTTGGATGAATTGAAATTGGGATTAACGATGAATCCTCTGCATATAAAAGCTAATGAGGGAATTGCATATACAATAAGCATTCTACGTCATAAGCTAAATCAAAGTGAGGAAGAACTAACGGACTACCTAGCAATTCGAAAAGTTGAACAAACGGATGCTGAAATGATTCTGACAGAGTTGAAAAAAAGCTCAGCATCTATGATTATACCGAAAGAGTTGCTTGCTCTAAATCCAATGATAGATCCTATTTTACAAGATAGTTTTTTTAGAAACATTCAGCAAAATGGGATATATCAATGGCTAATTACTGCGCTGCCCTTTAATACAAGAGATATGATAAGTGTGCAAGAACAAAGGGGAATGGAATTTAAAGATAAAAACTTTTATGGACAGTTTGAATATGTTACTGAAGCATTAAACCATTTTTTCGATATTGTCTCAGAGGCAAACAATAATAGTAGTTATGCAAGCTATACTATACGCCAGATAGTAAGAGATGCAGTTCCTTGGATTCGTGGGTCTTCATATAAAGTGCTAATAGAAAGAGAACTTGAGAATCTTTCTGAAGAAGAGACGGTAGAGAAAGTAGATACTGCTGTCAGAAGAATAACCAAAAGTATAAATAAAAATGTTAGATTTCTAATGGTAAAATACTTTAAGCTTTGGGCGGACACTTTAAGATACTTTATGAGTGATGAGGAAATAGAGAGTCATAAGTACATACTTAATCTATGCAATATGATAGAAATGGGAACCGATAACCCTAGAGGACTGGAACTAATCTCAAAGGGAATAACTCGGACTGTCGCTCTTGCGTTAGTTAAAAAAATCCCACATAGCTACACAGGTAGTTTAGAAGATTGGATACAAATAAATGCCAAGTTTGTATTGCCACCGCTATATGTGAAACATTTGAAAAACCTGGGATACAAAATATCTAATTGAAAATCCATCACATCTGAGCAGCATTTTATATTTGATGATTGCTGTATAAGTTTGGGTTTTAGAATGACAAATCTCTCATATTTGTTTCACTAGGGGCCTAATGGATGAAAAAAAATACATTTACTGATTAATTCTAAGGAGGAAAACGAAGGGACATCACATTGGGGATTTTTGTGATGTCCCTGTTTGTATTTGCGATTATTTTATCAATGAAAACATATCTCTAGGCAGATGGGTAATTTGGCAGATTGTATGGAGTACTGTTTTTGCTCCAATTACAAGATCATCATAATTACTAAACATAGCCTTTAATTCGGAGGCTACCAGCACCTTATCCGTTAGGTCATGTTCCATTAGTATATAGTCAATAAATCTTAAAATGTCAAAGTAATAGTTGGGCTTATTAGTAATTCGTAAAACTAGATCGAAAAATGATTCAGAGTATCCTGGCGGGGCTAAATTAAATGTTGGCATTTTGAGAGGTGCCTGAAACTCAGGGATTTGATTCTGAACCATACTATATGCTACTCGAAACGCTGCATCAAATATTTCGGCTCTTTTCTTATTTGGAACATCACCTGATGCTAAACCATCATAGACTGTCTCCTTCTTCTCTGCCTCATTAAAATAATAAAGTTCCTTAGAGATATTTAATACGGCAAGCAGTACTAGAGAAATCAACTCAAAAATAGCCCATTTTACAGTCTGTAATTGGTCACCGCTTAATGGAAGTGTGGCTACAGTCGCTAAGTCACGTAATGCGGTTATCGACTTTTTAGCCTTGGAATAGTTATCCATGACCCAATAGTCAGAAGATATAAAGCCTGCTATCTTCTTATACGGTTCATTTGTAGGTATTGCTAGCTTAGCTAGACTGACTATTTTATTATGTTGAGTTTTGGGATTCCAAGATCCTCTCCAATCATCGTTACGAATGTTAAAGTCATTTTCTAACTTTTCGAGTACCCGCATATCAAGAATTTGTATTCCTGACTTCCTTGCATGTTGTTTGACAGACGTTCTAATGTTATTAGCCACAAGCAGAACATCATTTATCTGAATCGTACTCATAATCCCCTTTATCCACGAAAGTCTATCATGTATTTTAACATCACCTGACTTACAATCTGCCCAAATAGTTTTTGTAGTAAAGTCTTTGTGAATGTAAACTCCATACACATCCAAGTCCGTGATTTTGTCTGCAGAGTCGTCAGGTGAAGTTTTCATATCGATATCCATTCTTGGATAATACCCCAGATTAAATATTAATCGCTTAATCCTAAATTCAAGCATCTTGCCTGGGGAAATTTCATCGGTCTTTGGTTTGTTAGCTTGATTCCCGCTGTTAAACTTCCTCTTTCCCCCCTTTTGGGAATGGCGCTTATAAGCAGACTCTGATGGTAGGGGAGTCGATTTTTTCTCGGAATTGAAATCTGCGATAGGAAGCTCAGTTTGGATAGGAAGAGCGGCTAAAGTAGGTTCCTGTTGATGAGTAACACGTTTTATTTCTTCATTTCCTTGAATAATTTCAGCGTGTGGTGAAGCGTCATTGGTTTGATCAGCCAATATAATCTCTCCTTCCTAATAATTCTCGCCCCTTAAAACGCGACAGCAGTGGTCCTCAACCTCTTTAATGTGTTCGGGAGAATCGCCCAGCCTAATTCTATTTTCTTCGGGTGAGAAATAATATCCTGTGTCCATCACAGAACTAATGTCAGTTGCATCATTGTCCATATTGATGGCATAGTCAGGATTTCTAATAATTTTTAGCGCCTGTTCTGCAACATCCTTGCGAACCAATTCTAAGCAGGGGCCTGTTCTAGAATACCCAGTATAGTCATTATATTTAGTTTTCGTCACTACTCGAACTATTCCCTTTTTTTCTAACAACGTATAGTCTGTAGCATTAGCACTATGCGGCCCCACATCTCCATAAGACATTAGCTTGGATAGGAACCTCTCGGGATCACTGATTGTAGAATAAGGAGTGTAGTTTTCACCGAAACGAATAGATGCAAGCAATAACTTAACATCATCTAGTATATCATCATTGTAAGTGTCAGCATCAAGAAGTACATTTGGACTGAATCCAAAATCTTTTTGCAGGCCTCTACTTGAAACAATTGTTGTAGGGTTAATCATGCCTGTCTTCTTCGCCAACAGTATCATATCGCCAGCTAAGGGTGACAGCATTTCAAGGGGGTAACCTTGCGTTTTTTGTATTATCTCTATTATTTCCTTCAAGCTCTGTTTATCTTGGGTTTGAAGATCCGATACTGCCATTGCGATTTTCTTATGATTCGGCCCCCATACATATTCATTGCTAATGATCGGTTCTTGGCTTTTCGATTTACTAAACGTTTGCAGAAGTCGGTACTGATTCTGCAAAGCAACCGCAAGTGCTACTTCTTCTTCTCTATAGCCCTTAAGTGCGAGCATTTGATATAGTTCACTCTGAAGATAAGGAATCTTTTTTGTCTCGTCCATTGTTTCTATAGCTATGCGCTCAACGTTCGACGGATTCTGATTATTTAAAAACTGTCCGGATATTGCCAGCACCTCGGAGTTTGTTGATACATACTCTGCGATACCTGTAATTTGTCCAGTAGAATCTTTTATAAGCTCTACCTGTTTATCCGAGGCGGCTTCGAGTTCAGGCAGTATGATTCGAACCAATTCAGCCATGCTGGTAATACCAACATTATTGGCCATCTGTTCGAGTTTATTCATATTATTTATTACAGAGTTACCTCTAATTACTCCTAGAAATCTACCGGCCTTCCCCGCGAGATTGAGGTTCCCTAACTTACCAAGGCCTACACTATCTGCCGCAAACTGCTTCAAGTGTTTTTGTGTGGCAACTGACCAATATCCTGCTCTGACATTGTCTTGATTAGACAACATGAAAGAATTCCTCCGCATCTGTCATAATATAGTGTGCATTGACATGAAAACTAAAAAAACAGGGGTCAATATGCCTATTTAGTAGTTCTATTATACCACATTTGCAATCTATTGGTAACAAGGGTTATGAAACCGACAAGTGGTGGGTAGCTACGATTACAAAGGTATGAAATGACTCAAGCTATTCCGTTGTTAAGCATAGCGGATATTTTCTCTTATACGAATCTAGAGTTTGACCTGTTTTAAATCTAATAATCCACTTTTTAATTAAGCAGCCCATGCTGTCAGTATGGGCTACTTAGTGATGCCTTTAGCGGTGGTATCTCCGTCTTTTTGTTCAGCAAAACTACCTATTATTTCTAGCTATCGCTACTATTTCTTCTCGTGACTTCTCCATCCCTCATTTCACTAATCTAAAATTTTTTTTCCATAGTACCCGAAATTCCTCAAAAAATGAAACGGCTTATAGAGGGACAAAAACCCCTCGCCACAGCTCCTTGAAAATTAAATATTAGTTTGTCCGGTACATTCCCCATGCAGCCTCGAAGGAAAGCCAGTATGCAAGCGCGCCATGACCGTATTGTTCCTGCGCATCTGTTCAAAATGCAGGACAAGATGAGAGCGATTCAGTGATGCATAACGAAATGGTGGTTCCATTTTTGGCGATGACCTGCAGGGAGGGATTATGATACTTCCGTTCAGCCACAGCTTATCGTAATGGGGGCGGCCTGCAGCGATCCTGGAGGAAGCGCAAGCTTGCGCTTATGGAGACAGTCCACCGCTGTCCGCCGGATAAATTTCCCTATATACCTGTCACTCACTCATAAGTGATTACTGTTAGGATTCGACCGGATTACTCTTTTATAAGAGCCTATAGATGGATGGGTACAGACATTCGTTGTCTTTAGTTTCTGGTGCAGCACAGAAAGCAAGCAGCTTGATGGAAAAAATAATATACTATTGCCGGTAGATGAAAGTACCCTTTGTAGTCGAATATCCAAGAGTTCATCCATTTCGGGTGCTCTCTTTTTATATAGATATCCTTGAAAGGCCGGTGCTCGGGTTCCTCGAAGCAACCGGCCTTTTCTCTATTGGAAGGAGACTGAACTACATGGCCAAGGTAATTGCTCTCGCCAATCAGAAGGGAGGCGTGGGCAAAACAACGACAGCGGTCAACCTCGGCATAGGGTTGGCGGCGGATGGCAACCGGGTGCTGCTGCTGGATGCTGACGCGCAAGGAAATTTAACGGATTCGCTTGGCTTCCAAGAACCGGACAACCTCCCGGTATCACTGGCGACAATGCTGCAAAAATGTATGGCGGAGGAAGCCTTCGACCCACAGGAGGGTATCTTGCAGCATCACGAAGGAATTGACCTGATGCCGGGCAACATCGAACTGTCTGCCGTTGAAGTGGCGCTCGTCAATACGATGAGCCGGGAAACGATACTGCGCGGGTACGTTGATTCGGTAAAAGAGAACTATGATTATATCCTGATCGACTGTATGCCCAGCATGGGGATGATGACAATCAATGCTTTGGCAGCGGCAGATAGCGTCATCATTCCTGTTCAGGCGCATTATTTGCCCGCAAAAGGGATGACACAGTTGTTGCAGACGGTTGCCCGCGTTCGTCGCCAAATTAACAAAAAGCTGGTAGTGGAGGGTGTGCTGCTTACGATGGTGGACAGCCGCACCAATTTTGCTAAGGATATTTCTTTCATCCTTCGCCGCGATTATGGGGACAAGTTGCGCGTGTTTCAAACGGAAATCCCCCTTTCTATCCGCGCGGCAGAGACCAGCGCTCGCGGCAAAAGCATTTATGCGCACGATCCGAATGGACAAGTCGCCAAGGCATACGCTTCATTAACGAGGGAGGTGCAGGATATTGGCAGCGAAAGAAGAGCGGCGCGCCAGTATAAAGCTGACCACAGTCGATGATTTGTTTACGACGGAAGAAACCCGGAGTGCGACACAGAAGGAACAGATCAAGGAAATTCCTCTAGCGGAGATTAGTGATTTCCTAGATCATCCTTTCAAGGTAAAGGCGGACGATGCAATGCTGGAGATGGCGGAAAGCGTAAAGCAATACGGGGTGCTGGTTCCTGTGCTGGTACGTCCCAAAACGGATGGCGGCTTTGAAATGGTGGCCGGGCATCGACGTAAGAAAGCAAGTGAAATGGCAGGAATGGAATCCATTCCGTGCCTTGTTCGAGAGTTGGACGACGACCAGGCGACCATTATTATGGTAGACAGTAATTTGCAGCGGGAGCATGTGTCTCCGAGTGAAAAGGCGTTTGCCTATAAAATGAAGCTGGATGCCATGAACAGGCAGGGACAGAGGACGGATTTAACTCGTTCCCAAGTTGGGAACAAGTCACAGTTAAAGAAATCGAGCGAGATTTTAGCTGAACAAGTGGGCGAAAGCAAGAATCAAATTTTTCGCTATATCCGCCTGACCGAACTCATTCCTCCCATTCTTGAAATGGTCGATGACAAGGAAATGGCATTTGGCCCCGCGGTTGAAATCTCTTACTTGGCCGAGAAAGAGCAGCAAGCCCTGCTGGAAACGATGCAAGCCGAGGATTGTACGCCCTCGTTGGCGCAGGCGCAGCGAATGAAAAAGCTCAATCAGGATGGCAAGCTGAATATTGATGTTATCTTTGCTATTTTGACCGAGGAAAAGCCGAACCAGAAGGAAAAGCTGACGATCCGCAAGGAGCGTATTGAAAAGTTCTTTCCGCAGGAATTTACCGAGCAGCAAAAGGAAGACCTGCTCGTGCAATTATTGGAAAACTGGTATCGCAGGAAGCAGCGGGAACGGGAACACGAGCGTTAATACACCCTTTTTTCTCTCTCAGATAGAGAGATTTTTTATGCCCATTTTTGCAGAAAGGAGTCTTCCGTATGGATTTTACCGAAGGAAAAAGGCGGCAGTTTGAGCAACTAATGAAGGAAAAGCCGGGTTTCACGCAGAGTTGTCTGTCCGAGGAGGAAGAACGGCCGATTAGGAAGCAGGCAAAAGGAACGGTAACTAAGCCGAAGCAGACTGATCGCAAAAGGTGTCGGGAGGATTGACGATGGAGCAGGAGAAACGAATGGCTGGCGACTATGAGGTCTATCAGGCGTTGCCCATTGGCAGGGTCGAGGTTATTTTGGGCATCGACACGACGAATAGCGAAAAGCCCTATCTGGTCTGTTATTGTGATCAGAATAATTTGTTTGGCATTGATCAGTACTATGGCGCAGAAGGATTCGCGGACTATCTGGAGGCGATGCAAGAGTTTGGCAAGCTATTGCAGTGGGAAATTGAGAAGCTTCAGGCCGAGCGTTCTGCCATTCCAGAATCAATGCCCCCGATACAATCTGCCCATTGTCTGCCCATCAAAAGTGAGGATGAGCTCGGCGGCAGGCTTGTCGTGATCCGACCGGAAAGGTTGCGACCGGAATTTCGCACAGCAGATCATCAATTGGTTTGGGTGACGGGGGGCTTCGGCGCATCGGGAAATTCACGCGGAAGGGCCGTTTTCGCGATGAGGCTCTATTCAGGTGACGAATGCCGCTATAATCGGGAAGACCTGCTGGGCTTCTTAAAACCGGAGCATACACCAGCATGGGCACAGGAGAAGTTGGCGCTTCATCGGACGGAGAAGCAACAAAAGCCTAAGTCGCGGGACGCCCGCTAAACGAAACGAGAATCATTTGAAATGAAGAAAGGAGTCGTTGCGATGTCTTGGAACTATCGCAATCGCAAGGCACTCGTTATTGGTGCCATTGCGTTGAGCCTGGTGTTGCTTGTGGCGGCAGCCGTCTTTTTGCTCATGCAGCATAACGAGCAACAGCAAATACAACAACAGATGCAAGAAAACTATGAGCGGCAGCTCGCGCAATTAAAGCAAGAGAAGGAACTGAACAGCCGCGAGGTATGGGTAGTAAGCCAAAATGTTGGGGCAGGCAATGAATTGACAGCAAATGATCTAAAGGCGATTCTGATGCCTGTTACTCTTGTTCCGGCGGGTATCCTCACGGATCGGGAAGCGATTATCGGTAAGCATACCAAGGTGGAACTGGAGGCGGGTACGCCACTACACGCCTCTTTGTTGTACGAAGGACAGCCAGTTCCAAAGGATGTACGGCTCAAGGAGTTTCAGGTGATTCAGCTTCCTTCCCATCTCAAGACCGAGCAGTTTATCGATGTACGGGTCAGTTTCCCTACGGGAGAGGATTTTGTTCTGCTGTCCAAAAAGCAGGTGCGGCAGTTGTCGGGCAATGTGATTTGGCTGGAATTGAACGAGATGGATTTGCTGCAAACATCCAGTGCGATCATCGACGCCTATCTGCAAGGGGCACGGCTTTATGCGCTCCCCTATATCGAGCCTGGCTTGCAGGAGGCAGCCGTTGTAAACTATCCGGCCAATCCGAAGGTGCTGGATTTAATGGAAATCGACCCGAATCTGCTTGAAACGGCCAAAACGGAATTGGCTCGAAGCCTGCGCCAAACGTTGGATGCCAATTTAAAGGCGGTCAGCGAATCGGACAAGCTGCGGGCCTCCAGCGGTAATGTTACGATACAGCAGCAATTGCAAAATGAACGTGCAACTACCCGGCAGGGCACTTCCATGTTTGAAGCGCAGCCGCAGTCGGGCGGTGGGATTTCGGAGACGGAGGTATTCAATAACCGACCTTCAGGAGAGGGGCAACCCACGGCTTCTACGTTGCCTGCTCAGGAACCTCCAATTCCTTCTGTCCCGGCAGAATTAACCGTTCCTCCTTCGACGTCCAACAAAACGGAAGCGGTGACCGAAACAGAAGCACCGTCGGGAGAAGAACGGTGGGAGGACATACTCAATCAGTAAGGGAGACGGCCATGAAAAAAATGATATTTCTCGGTTCAGCAGACAAGAGCCATGTGCTACTGGCGCTGGGGCGCTTGTTCTCGGCAATGGGTAAAAAGGTGCTATTGGTCGATTCGACGATGGGACAATCTGTTCAGGGCTATTTACCGCCCGTCTTCACCGGCAGCGCCGTGCAGGAGTTTGAGGACATGGATGTAGCCTTCGGTTACATTACAGCCGCACAACTGGATCACGCACTGGAACAGGCGGGAACATTGGGCGCGTACGATGTGCTGCTACTCGACACCGATCATACCCAAATGGTAACGGGACGCAATTTGCCCGACTTTGACAAGCGGGTATGGTGTTGGGACGGCAAGCGGCTGTCGCTGCAAAAAAATGAAGAGCTGCTGCTGCGCTTGTGCTTGCACGAAGCAGAAGCGCCGCTCTCTTTTTATGATTGGCTGTCTCCGGCGTTAGCGGGCAGCTTGCCTGCATGGCGGGCGGAAACACGGCTGCGCCATGTGGAGTGGCTGGAGCCTTCCTTTCATTTTCCACTGGATGAGCGCGATGCCATAGCGGATGTGCACAATCAGCATCAGCATCGTATTGACCTTCGCCGCGTCAGTGGAGCATTCCGGCAAATGATGCTTACGATGCTGCAACAGCTTGGAGATTGCGATGCGAAGACCGCGCGGCGCGCTTGGGCGACTGCCCAAAAGCGATGGCGAGCCTGTTAGAAAGGAGTGGAACGATGGGAATGATGGTTGTGTTTTGGAGTCCCTTCCCCGGCCAGGCCGGAACGACGACCAGCCTGCTTGCGGCAGCGACATGTATGGGGCTGGAATATTCGTCGCGAATGCTACTCCTCGGCCTTTTGCGAGAGGAGGATGAGGCGGTGCAGCGCGCCTTTTACACGCCGGAAAAAAATCCATCCCCCTTGCCGGATATCGGCATGGATGCGCTATTGCGGCTGCTGCAAAACCGCAAGCTGGAGGCGAGTATGCTGCGAGATTATGCGCAGCCGCTGCTCCGGGAACGGCTGGATGTGCTTCACGGCTCGGCGAAGGCAAGCGCAGGGTTTGCCGGCATGGCAGAGCGCTGGCTGGAGCCGCTTTTAGACACCGCTAGGCGCGCCTACGATTTAGTGCTGCTGGACGGCGGTAGCGGAACCGCTCCGGGCTGGCGGGAGGAGCTGCGGAATTGGGCGGATATCCTCGTCGTTTGCCTGCCGCAGAATCGCTTGCTGCTGGAGCGCTTTTTTCAATCGCCGGAAAGTGAGCTACTCAGCGCTCGGAAAGCAATGTTTGTGTTTGGACAGTTCGATCCGGCCTCGTCCCTGACCATTACTAACCTCCAACGTCGATTTCGTTGGCAGCAACCGGCCTTTCCGGTCATGCACAATACGGGCTGGTTGGATGCAGTGCAGCATGGGGAGGCGATTCCGTACTGGTTTCGCAATCGCAAGACTATGCGCCAGCATGAGAACCATCGCTTTGTCCGTCAGGTAAGGGCGCTGGCGCATGCGCTGATCGAAGGCGTAGGCATGAATCAGCCTTTGTTCGGCGGCAAGGAGGATAAGCCATGATGACGCTATTGAACACCTTGATTGTCATTTCCTTGCTGCTCCTGGCCGTTTTCTTTCTTTATTTGCGCATGAGCCGCCGTCTGCCGGAGGGAACAACGGAAGAAACGGCATATACGCTGGAGGCGATGAAGGCGTTCGTCAAAGACACGTTGCACGAAATGACAACAAGCCATCTCAGCGATTTTGGCTTGTCTGAGGAGGAGTATCGCCGCCGCAAGAACAAGCGGGCAGAGCTAAAGAAGGCGCTTCGCGGCTGCACCTCAGGCGACTTGCGGGACAAGGAATACGTGAAGCAAGTGATCGCCGATTTGCTGATGCAGCAATACGAATTGGACGATGCGCATCTGAATCTGCTGCTGCCGTTTCACAATCCGGATGCGCTCACCGCCCAGGATCAGTTCGACATCCTGCTGGATCGCTACAAGCAGCAATTCGGGCTGCGGGCATTGGAGCAAATACTTCAGGCGTATGAGTTGGATCGGCAACGCTTCGATGAGGACGGGCAACTTGAGGCATACCGGATTTCGACGGCAGAGATCCGGGACATCTACGCTAAGGAATCGCCCTCCTTGCAGACCGAAGACAAGCTTCGCATTGTCGTGCAGCGAATTTATCAGCATTACAAGGGCTTTAGCGTCATCGACGAGCTGCGCGATATGCGGATCGACGGTGTGTCCGGGGGCGTATCCGGGCTGCCGCCACTGATGTGGGAGGGCGAATGGGCGCTGGAGGAGGAGGTACAGTGGCAGGCGCTTCCTCGTTCGCACGATAGTGTCTGGCTGTTTTACAAGGGCAAGTCCATTCATTTGAGCTTCCTGTCGTTTGGCTCGGAGCAGGAACTGCGCCGCGTCTGCCAAATCATCTACAAGCACAATTTTCCCGGCCAACTATCCGAAGCAAATGGCTATAAGGTCAATGAAATGGGCGATGGCTCCCGCGTCGTCGTATTGCGCCCCCGGTTTTCAGAATCGTGGGCTTTTTTTGTGCGCAAATTTGATGTGCAGAGCGCCACGCTAGAGCAACTGATTCAGGACGAAAACGCGGAATTGCCGATTGGACTCATCCGCTATCTGGTGGCAGGCGCACGGATTACGGCGATCACCGGCGCTCAAGGCAGTGGCAAGACAACCCTGCTAATGGCGATGGTGCGCCATATTCCAGCGGTGCTGCCGATTCGGGTACAGGAAATGAGCTTTGAGCTGCAACTGCGCAAGATTTACCCGAACCGCAACATTGTCAGCCTGCGTGAGACGGAAACGATTACTGGCCAGCAAGGGCTGGATATTCAGAAGAAGACGGACGGCTCGGTGAACATTTTGGGTGAGGTAGCGACCGACCCGGTTGCAGCCTGGATGGTGCAGATGGCGCAAGTCGCTTCCCTTTTTACACTGTTCACCCATCACGCCAAAACGTTCCGCGATTTGGTGCTGTCGCTGCGTAATTCGCTGCTTAAAACCGGCGTGTTCAGCAGTGAGCGCATTGCGGAGCAGCAGGTTGTCAGCGTGATCAATTTTGATATTCACCTGCGCCGTGACTTGGATGGTAAGCGTTATATCGAACGGATTACGGAATGTGTGCCGGAACCACAGGAGGCAGATTACCCGGCTGAGTTTAGCGGCAAGATGACCAAGGATGTGCGGGTGGCTGCTTTTATGGACACGGTGCTGGAGTTTTTTAGACGTTCGACGGATCGCCCACTGTACGCCGCGAGGAATCTGATCGAGTTTCGGGACGGACGGTATGTCACCGTTCATCCACTGTCCGAGCAAAGTCGCCGGGACATGACAACCTACTTGAGTGGCCCGGATCAAGCGGTCTTTGATGCCTTTCTGGCCAGCCATTGGGGGGATGCGCCATGATGCGGGAATGGCTCTCCCCCCTGCTTGGCGTTGCGACCGTTCTGTTTCTGATGGCAGTTGCGGCGTTCCTATGGCTATCCCGACGCGATTCAGACATTGCTGCCATTCGGCGTTACGAATCGCTGCGTAAGCCGGGACAAGCATCGCGCAAGCAAGCGATGTACAGTTTTCTGCAACAGTTGTACAGCGTGTGCGAGCAGGTACCGATCCTGCGCACCTATTTGCATCGTCTGCGCAAACGTCTCCTGATCGTTCGGCTTGGCGACGAGTGGAAGCTTCGGCTGGAGACGATGAAATCAGCTTTGAGGGTCTGGAGTCTTCTGCTCTTAATCGTCATTCCGCTTGCTGTCATGGTAAGCGATCTGTTCACCTGGGGCATGCTGCTGCTCGGTCTATGGGTAGGACATGGCGTGTTGGCAGACATGGGCGTTCAGCGGCTGGAACTGCGCCTGCTCCGGCAGCTTCGCACGTTCTTCGGAGATATCCGCCATCACTACCATCGGCATGGCATGGTGGAGGAAGCCATCTATGAGGCGGCGGACGGTGCCCCCTATGAAATGAGGCTGCATGGGCAGGAGTTATACGAGATGCTGACGGACAGCGATGCGGAGGACAAGCTAGCACAATATGTGGAGCTGGCTCCCAACCGTTATTTGCAAGGACTGGCCGGATTGTCTTACCTCATTAAAGAGCATGGCGATCGGCAAACCGAAACCGGCTCGGTGTACCTGAAAGGGCTGGAAAAGCTGTCCGTTGAGCTAAATCTAGAGCTACTGCGACGCGAGAAGCTGAGCTATTTGCTGCAAGGGCTGACGGTGATCGCACTGGTGCCGCTGCTCTTTACCCGTCCGATAGAAGCGTGGGCAAGCCACTTTTTTCCGTCGATGGACGCCTTCTACGCCGGGGCGCTCGGCTGGCTGGCAAAGTTAATCCTGCTCGTGGTCGTTTGGCTGTCCTATGTGCTGCTCCGCGCGCTGGCGGAGCTGGATCGTGGCGCGCGGCATACAAGCGGTAATCGTTGGGAAAAGCGTGTGTACGGCTGGTCTTTTGTACGCTGGATCTTGCAGCGGCTGGGGCCGGCTCCCGATTCGCGGGAAGAGGAGCGCGTGACTCGGCTGCTCAAGGATACGGCTTCACCGCTGCGGCTGGAATGGTTTTATGTGCAGCGCCTGGTCGCTGGAACATTGGCATTTGCTGCCGTTCTGGGGCTTTTCGTATCCATGCATGCAGCGGAACGGCATCAACTGCTATATGCGCCGGTC
The DNA here is from genome assembly GCF_025567625.1 of Paenibacillus sp. J5C2022. Classification (GTDB taxonomy): domain Bacteria; phylum Bacillota; class Bacilli; order Paenibacillales; family Paenibacillaceae; genus Pristimantibacillus. Next base: position 125,271 of record NZ_JAOQJC010000004.1, read on the forward strand.
AAGCCGGGGATGCTGTTCGGGCAGTTGTCAGCTGAGGAAGAAGCCAAGGCGAAGGAAACTGCGGCACTGGATCGCCTGATTCTGGAGCAAGTAAAGGAGGTGAGGCCGCGCAACGAACACATCGTCATGCACCTGCTCCGTCAGCAATCGGTTGGCGGGGAACAGGAGGAAGCACTGCGACTGACCGCGCGGCGGGTGATGGGGAAGCTGGAGCAACTGGAGCAGCCGTGGCTGCTGTGGTGGGAGGTGTTTCTGGCTCTTGCCGCAGGATGGGGTGGGTATGCGCTGCCCGTCGGCATCCGGTTGTTTGAGCGGCGAACGAGGCGGATGGAGATGAAGCACGAGGTCGATCAACTGCAAGCGGTAATCGCCATGCTGGCAGGGATGGAGCGCATGTCGGTAGAACAACTGCTGATCTGGATGGAGCAGTTTGCCCGAGTGTTCAAGGAGCCCCTGCAGGTATGCTTGCTCCACTTTGAACAGGGGGAGGAGCAGGCGCTGGCGCAGCTCAAGGAGGATGCGCCGTTTTTGCCGTTCGTGCGAACGGTGGAGAAGTTGGAGCTGGCTTCGCAGCATTTGACGATCCGTCAGGCGTTCGATGATCTCGAAGCGGAACAGGCCTTTGCGCGGGAGCAACGCAAGCAGGAGTACGAGCAGTTGATTGAGCAAAAGGCAGGTTGGGGGCACTGGATTGGCTTTACCCCTTTGATGACGCTAATCTTCGGGTATTTGGTTATCCCACTTATCATCGTCAGCCTACAACAAATGACTGCTTACTATGAGCAGCTTCAACGTATTCAGTAAGCAGCGCGATTTGCCTTCCTTTTCTTCATGGGGAAGGTTTTTTGTTTATCCCAATTATAAGGAGCGAATTCAATGTCCAATGCACAAAAAGCACTTGTGATGGCAGCGGGGATTTTCCTCGCCATCGCCCTCATTACCCTGGCTGTGGTCTTGTTTGTTTCAGCCCAGGACTCCACCAAGGCAGCGCAAAGCAATTTCAGCAATATTCAAACCGAGCTGTCACAAACGGCATTTACGGTGTATGACAATACGACGTTGTCGGGCAGCCAGGTTGTCAACGCACTGCGAAAATTCCGTGATGCCGATCAATTTGGCATTCAGATTTACACCGGCAAAAATCCGGCTGGGCAATGGTATGGAAAAACGATCAATACAAGCGTGCCGATGGACAACGTAACCTATGGTACGGTCGTCGGTGTAGCTCCGGGCTTGATCGCGCAAACCGTAGACGAGGCAGACATCAACTACGTGAATCCAAGCGGCAAGTTCCGCGCGAATCTGGTGCTGGACAGCAGCAATGTGATTCGTGGCATTGTGTTCCGGCAGCAGTAAGACCGAAGAATGGATCGGGAGCGCTCGGGGGGAATCCGAGCGCTTTCGTCTGAAGGGAGGAACCTAGGATGGATTACGCCCCGAGAACGATGATGGAGATGAGTGTTGCTTTTTTGGCGTTTTTGCTGGCTGCGGGAACGGGGCTGCTGCTGTTTCAAAACGGGGCTTCGCTGAACTCGTGGGCTTACGTCTCTGGCCAAGCACAGGACCGCAGCCTGCATCAAATTGTAAGTCCATTATTAGCTGGCGACGGCACAATGCGTGGCACGGAGGTGCTTCATATGCTGGCACGGCTGGAGGAAGGCGATGCGGAAATGATTGTGGACGGTGTACGGTACGCAGCACCGTTAGAACGGGAGCAGCTTCGCGCAACGGGCATTCCTTTGCTGGCGAAATATTTGCCCGATTATGAACGTGATGCGGATGGGCGGTTGCTGCGGATGATGTTGAGGCGTGTGCCATGAATACGCTGATTAAGCTGTTCGCGGTGCTGATTGCGCTTCTACTGCTCTACCTGTACCCCCTCTCGGCAGCCTTTGACCAGCAGGACGATATTTCCGAGCTGATTGCGCTGCGGGCGACGACCTCGTTTGTAGATGCGGTGCGCAACAAAGGCGGCATTACACCTGTGATGTACAACGACTTTATGGCTGCGCTGGAGGCAACCGGCAACAGCTTTGTCGTTGAGATGGAGCATGGCAGCAAGACCTATGTGCCGGTTTACGATGACCCGACTCGGCCGGAAACATTCCATGGCACTTATGAAATTCATTTTGATGCCTACTACAACGCGCAAATTTTGCCGGTGCTGTTCCCCGATAATACGCTGGCCAAGGACGATTCCAGCCGCCGCTACCGCATGCGGGAGGGCGACAGCTTCTCGGTTACGGTGCGCAATACGAACCGAACGGCAGGAACGCTGATCTTTGACATGCTGAACAACACGATTAGCCCGAATGAAAAGATCGTTATTCCTTACGGGAGGATGGTACGTCATGCGATGGATTGAGTGGGCCATTGTCGGCGCGCTGTTGTTCCTCCCGTTTGCGACAATCAACCGTATTGAGACGGATGCGCTGCGCCGGACGCTGCTAACCGAGCTGCGTTACGATGCGGCGCTGGATGCGGCGGTGGACGATGCGGCAAGCCAGTTGATCGGTAATGCCAGCCAGCAACGAGAAGCGCAGTATGGCTCGGACAAACGAATTGCGCTTAATAAGGAAGACGCTGTTGCGGCGTTCTACCGAACGCTTGATGGGGGCTTCGGTGTTACAGGTGATCCCGTGGCTCAAGGCATACTGCATCGTTACATTCCGGCAATTGTGATTGTCGGTTATGACGGCTTCTACGTCTACAGCGAGCAGGAATGGACAGGCACGGACGGAAATGTGATCATGAAGCCGGTTTGGGGAACAAAGAAGCCGTATGCCTATGCGGACGCGGCGGGAAACAGCCTGTCGTTTACGCTGGATCAGGAGGTGCTGGCCTACGATGCGGCGAGCGGAAGCTGGCAAGAGGGGCTGCGAGAGGACATTCGGCAGCAAACGTCGATTCCGCTTCTGCAGGATGCTGATCAATTTGAGTGGACAAGACGCAGTACGATTGTCGGGGCGATCCAGGACGAGTTAGCCTATCGGATCAACCAATACAACGAAACGGTCTCTCGGGATGGGTTTTCTTACGTGTTCACCTTGCCGTTGATTCCGGATGAGGACTGGAGCAACAGCATCGACGACGTAGGCGTCCTAGCATTTCTACAAGGCATTCCGATTGGCGCTAGGCAGTACAACAGTTACGCGCTTGGCGGGAGCCGGGTGCTAAAGCAGGAGGCTATTATCGGCGCTCGCAAGGGAGAAATGAAGGTGTACTACCGCAGCTCCTGCGGCTATGGCTACCCGCGTGAAGAAGTGTTTGTCAGCGAACAGGCAGCAGCACGCAAGGGATACATGCCGCTGCCCTGCTCACCATAGCTCGTGTTCAAGAGAGGAGGTAGTCGGATGTGTATATCCGTGTATTAATCGGAATCATGCTGTGGCTTACCGTCCATAATTCTACCGTACAGGCAGCCGGGCCGGTCTATGTTCAGGCTTGCGGTGGCAACGAGTTTGCCATGGCGTTGAAATCGGATGGGACGGTGTGGTCATGGGGCAGCAACCAACAAAGGCAGTTGGGATACGATTCCAGCGGCGCTGCCGTTTCGTTCCCTACCCGGATTCAATCCCTGCATCAGATTAAGGATATCGCTTGCGGCTCTACCTCAGGCTACGCACTGGAAGCTGATGGCTCGGTATGGTCCTGGGGACGAGGCGCGGAGGGACAGCTTGGCCTTGGTGACTCCCAACAAAGAAATGAGCCAACACTGCTTTCGCTTTCCGATGTGACGCAGGTGGAGGCTGGTGTCCATTTTGCGTTCTTTGTACGCGAGGACGGGACGTTATGGGCAGTTGGTGACAATCAGCAGGGACAGCTTGGCGATGGGACAAGCGTGGGCAAAAGCTCCCCGGTGCAAGTATTGGGACTGCCTGCAGTTCGAAGCGTAGCGGCTGGTGGCGCGCATAGTGTGGCTGTTACGACGAACGGACATGTGTATGCTTGGGGAAGCAACAGCTACGGTGGCATTGGAAATGGTGGTGCTGGCCCTCCAGTGACGACACCTTACTGGCACAGCACCTTGGCGAATATCGTCAGCGTGTCGGCAGGAAGCGATTCCTCCTTTGCGATGGACGATAACGGTCGGGTCTGGTGCTGGGGTGTAAATACGTATGGGCAGTTGGGCTTTGGGGATATCGTTAGGCGATACGAGCCAACGTTATTCTCAGCGTTGACGAATGTAGCCTCTATTCATGCCAGCGGGGATTATACCCATGCCCGGCTGTCGAATGGAGAGTTATGGGGCTGGGGCTCGAATTGGGGCGGCAAGCTGGGAGACGGGACAGGCACGGATCGGCATTCACCAGTACAAACGCAGATTGAAGGAGTACAGTTTGTAGGCGGTACGAAGTCCAACTTTGTATTGGCGGGAATAACGAACGATTTGCTGTATAGCTGGGGCAATGGAACGGGGGCTGTGCTTGGCTATGGTGGAGGTTCACGTGCTCTGCCCGGCTTGTTGACGGGTACAATGGCAGCCGCCAAAGGAACGGCTACGTTTTCGCCAGTAGTTCTGCCATCCACGCTTCACAGCTTGGCAACGTTACCCATCACGGTTTCCGACTTGCGCGGCTATAACGCAGGATGGATGTTGGGCGTATCTGCTTCCCCCTTCTACTGGTCTGGACTTGATCCGACAACGGGAAGCAGCAGTATGATCGCAAGCTTCCCGGCTTCTACCCTGAAGTTAAACGGCGCATCGTCGATTACCGTGCTACAAGGAATGGAGATTGACGCCGTTCACGGCCCCAAGTATCTGCCGGGACAAATATTGGGGTCCACCTCCGTTCCGATTATCCAGGCCGATGCCGGATACGGCACCGGGAAGTATGAGACGACCTTGTCTTTGGCGCTGACAGTGCCGATGACTGTGCAGGTATTGCAGGCTTCGCCTGCCTCAGCCTATACGCCGGGTGACACCATTGGATTGTTGGCCGGCACGTATACATGTACGCTCACCTTCACACTCACGAGCGGAATTTGAACCAAAGGAGTGAATAAACGATGTGGATTCGACTGTTGCTGCTGGCAACGGTTTTTTGGGTTGGAACGGGGTTTTCCGCCCCGACAGAGGGACAGCAATTAATCGTGAGCGGCAATCCACAGCTCATCCATCCGCAACTCGGCGCCTACGTCGAGGAAATTGTCCCCGGTGCGGAGCGAGAGTACGCGGTGGAGGTCAGCAATCCGACCGAGCATGAAATCACCGCCCTACTCTATATGGCGGAGGCCATTCCGGCGCTTGGCGGCGGCAAGGATTTTACGTTACCGAATGATCCGGATCTCGGGGCGGCGGCCTGGTTTACAACTCCTGATCGCACCATTACGTTGCGTGCGGGGGAAACACAACGCTTTAGCGTAAAGCTACGCTTCCCTGCTGCCGTAGAGCCGGGGCAGTATATTGCGGTTATCGGCGTGTATGACAATCAGGATCAGGCCGTTGAGGTGTCAGACGATGCGCAAGCGCGGTTTGTGACGCATATCATCCGCAAAACCGGCCTTCAGGTCGTTCTCAACTATAAGCTGGACGAAGCGAAGCCGCCTCAGGCGATTCCGCATTCGATCACGTATGGACAGGAGAATGAAAAAGCGTTCCTCTCCATTTTGCTAATGAATGAGGGCGGCAGCTTGTCCAAGCCGGAGATGAAGGTGCTGGTCAAAAAGCTAGAGGAGGACAAGCCGGTGCTGCAATTGGAAACCCACTTTGACTCCATCTACGCGGGGACAGTGGCGCAGCACCGAGCCGAGCTGAGTCGAGCATTGGTTCCGGGAGCGTACGTTGCGGAGGTTTCCACAACCGTCAACGGGCATTCTGTGCAAAGGGTGCTGACCTTCGAGGTAGAAGGGGAGGAAGAACGGACACGTTGGGGGGCGGCGTCCTCGGGTGAGGTGGTGCAGGTGGCGGAGGACGGTTCCTCGTTACCCGCGTCGTGGCTTGGGGAGTATCGCCTCTACCTGTATGCCGGACTGTTGCTGCTACTTGCCATTGTCACATGGCTTCGAAAGCGTAATGACAAGCGACGTAAGAAGGAGCCGCATTAAAGCCCCATGCTGCGCCCAGGCACAGCGTGTTCATATAGATTAAATCATTTGTAAAGGAGAAATAATCCATGTTCAACTTCATTCGCAAGCTACTTCCCCTTGCCCTGGCAACCGCACTTCTGCTTCCTGCCGCCGTCCATGCCGAAACGGTGTCCATCATTGCAGGGACAAATCAATCGTCGCATACTACCATTTCCTTCAGCGCGGTAACGCTGGACATAACCGCGAATCAGATTTCGACGGCCTCCAATGGAATTACCGTTCGCGACAGCCGCGGCAGCGGTGCAGGCTGGTCGGTATCCGTTTCGTCCACCGATTTTGTGAGCGGCTCCTTGCCTGATCCTACGACCTCGGGCACGTATACCGTCAAAATTCCGGCCAGCGCTGTTTCTGTCATTGTCGGTACACCGGTTATTTCCTTGAGCGGCCAATCCGTCGATCCGACCCATGGGCCGCTGGCCTATAACGGCACGATGTCTGCCACGCCGCTCAAGCTGATCCAGGCAGCGCCGGGCTACGGCATGGGCGAGTATACGGCAGGCGTTTCTTATTCGCTCGCAGTGCCGAAAACCGTTACGGTGGCTTCGGTAAGCAGCGGCTCCAGCAAGTATGAGGTGAATGATGTGGTCGGCACGGTAGCGACTACCTATACGGCGACGTTGACCTTCACCCTCGGCTCGGGCGTGTAAGAAAGGCGCGGCTCCCATTTCTTCATTAAGAATGGGAGCCGCTTTCCCATTTGTAAGGTAGACAGGCTCCAGCGATATCCCCTATCATAAAGGGACAAGAAAGTTTTTCCATACGAACCATTCTGATTTAAGGAGTGAAGCGGTTGAAAAAACGAATGTTACTGGTGCTGATCATGACCGTGCTGGTGAATGGGTTTGCTCTTACTGCGAGTGCGGCGTCCAAGCCGCCAACGTTTGTCACGGTCGTGATGGACGGCATGAAGCTGTGGTTTCCCGATGCGCAGGCGTTCATCGACGAGAACCAGCGGACGTTGGTGCCGGTGCGGTTTGTCGCGGAGGCGCTCGGCGCAAAGGTTGGCTGGGAAGCGGAGAGCAGATCGGTTCCGATTCAGAAGGATAAACAAAGCATCCGCTTAACCATAGGCAGCAATATCGCAACGGTCAATGACGAAGAAGTGGCCTTTGATACCCAAGCAGTGATGCAAGGCGGCCGCACCTTTGTTCCGTTGCGATTTGTCAGCGAAATCCTTGGCGTGGCGGTGGAGTGGGACAGTAAAACGAATACGGTTTTTTTGACCTCAACGGAACAACTGAATGGCAAGACCGATCCGTGGGGGAGGCTAATTCGCACGACCAATCTCCCGAAAAATGCAGCAGACTATCCTTATATTCTGGCGGATGTTTCAAACGCGATGTATGAAATGAACTACCCCTATGCGCATCCCAGAGATAGCAAGGTATCTTCTGTACTCTACTCGACTGTACCGGAATTTACAAAAGCTAACGTCGATATATGGTTGAAACGCTTGAAAACGTTTGGTGCTTTGTGGCTTAATGTGGACTATCGGACAATAGACGAAGCTTGGGTGCAAGCCGTATTTGCAACAAAGATGCAAAATTCCGATGCGGAGTTGAAGTATATTCGTCGATACGTCGATTGGGCAAAAACAAATAAAATTCAGGTCACGGGGTATCTGGAGCCTGAACCTTCAATGATTTTCAGAGACGGATTTGGCTCTAGTCAGGTTCGCGTCAAATTTCGATTAATGTTTAATTCCTTCCAAAAGCCGGAACGACTTATTTATGATGAGTGGTTCCCACAGGATGCCAAGTTTGAAAAGAATGTATGGTATGAAGGCTATTCGGATATTAAAATGGGAACCAACGTAGGCGGTGATTGGGGCAGCACGTTAAAAGTATCCCCATCGGCCAGTTTATTTCAGAACCACGTCATTTCGAAGGTGGAATAGCCAATGATACCCTTAAAATTGTATAAACGTGTACTGTGCATGCTGCTGGCATGCACTTTTTTTATGCCTTTAATCATGATTTCAAAGGTAGAGGCTGCTCCGCCTATCATGTTTGTTGAGGCTGGAATGATTAAATTCGAGATTACAAGCACGGCGGCAAGTACCTCTATTCGCTATCGCACGGTTGGGTGGGTCGTAAGTAAAGAGCAGATGTGTTCACAGACAGCATCAGGAAAACAGTGTTCTGATCCGCGGAACAAGCCACACGCCATTTTTTCTTCCAGTGAAATTATTCAGACTGGTCAAAATCCTAATCCTCCGAATCCCGGCCAGCCACTGACCGGTTATTACGAAGTGCCGGAATCAGTCGTCACGCAGCGACTTTGGGCGGCAGGCATGGATGGTATTCAGGACAATGACAATCTGTATTTCTATGCCATCATGGTCTCCATAAATGGAGACGGCTCGGTTCGCAAGGGCCCGTTTTACACGCTGGCGGGTATCAAGCAAGCCGAGGGCTGGCGGGTTCCTGATGATTTAGACGACTATTTCGGCCTTCACATTCCTTATCGCAGCGCAGACTTTCCGGTGGATGTCGTCGCAAAAACCGTCAATGGCCGGATCATTCAAAAGCCGGACGTGACGTTTCTAAAGGGCAAATATAAAATCGGGGAAACGATTGACCATGAGTTTCCGGCAACCTTGACCGATGGCGGAAAAACATATCGGATCGTCCGTTCCTACTTGTCTCCCAAGCAGGATACAACGCAGAAGAAGTGGTTGCAGGAAAATCCCGAAACCAACGATAAAGTCCGTATTCGCAGCTTCACGGTCGCACTGGGCGGATCGGATGCGATTGCCGAATATGAGGAAGCCGCAAGTCCTGTGAAGGCCATCTACCAGAAGGAAGATGGTACAGTGCTGAAGGATGTGGATAAGGGAGAGTTCGCGGCAGGAGCAGAGGCGAAGCATAACTTTGAGGCGACGATTACCAAAGGGGGGCAAACGTATGAAATCATCCGCTCCTACATTACGAGCAACAGCAATCCGTCAGAGAAGCTGTTCATTCAGGAAAAAGGCGACAGCAAGCTGCGGGAACGCTCCATCCTGGTCGGCCCTAGCGGCTCCAACTTTGTCGCCATCTACAAGGTGCCTTCGCCCGTTACGGTGACCTCCCGCATTGACGCGCCGGGGCAGGCGGCTTCGACGGAAACAGTGGTTACGGGCGATTTCACATTTGAAGCCAAATCGCCAAGCCAGCTTGCATCGTACCGAATTACGAATATCGAAAACGCACAATTGGTCAACGCCAACCAGCGAACCGGCACACTAAGCGGCACATCAGCTAGCAAGTCGCTGCCGATTCGCATTCCGCTTGGTAGCAGCGATCAAGTCACCGTTAAAATTACAGTCGTGGTAACAGATAAGGACAACCAGACGGGCGACTCGACCGCCGATCATACAGTACTGATCAATCGCGGCGGCGAGCCTCCGCAAACTGGCTCCGAACAGCAACGCGAGGACATGGACGCAGCGACATCGGCGGTGATCAAGGCGGATGCGCGCGGCGCGGAACGCTTTGATGTAAGCAAGGGTATACCTACCTCTGAAAGCCTGTACGTGAACGCGAGTGCAAAAGCTTATTTGTACCGGAATCAGTTTACGGAGATCAAAGGAACGAAAACGTATCCGATTACGGTCAGTCGCACCTATTCGCTGTCCTGGACGGAGTATGTTCCCGGCCCGCCAGATAGCGAGGGCAACCCGACAACCGTGCCGGTATCGCGTTCAGATACGCAAACCGTTACCCAGAACTACACGGTGGAGCGCAAGTATAGCTACTGGCTCATCGACCGGCTGGAGGTATACGGCCTGCAGCGCGCCGAGGTAGCCAACTATGCGTTGCCGGGTGGTAAGGTGACGCTGCAAACAAGCGGCTACACAGCACCCACAGTCTCAGCCAGCCACGAGTCATCCGTCTCGTCGCATGTGACCGATCCGGTGTACCGCAATGTGACCTTACCCGGCCAATCGCTGAACGGCGGCTCCAGCCGCCCGTCAGTGCCAACCGAAAACTGGAAATCGGAGGCAGAGCAGGCGGTCGGGAAGATCAAGGTGAAAAACGATTCGCTTGTTTTTAACGGACAGACCATCATGGACAATCGCATAATTGAAGAAACGGCTCCAGCCCCGAGCATGATTCCCGCTGCGCCGATGATCGGGCAAAACGTGCTGTACGGTAGCGGGTTTGTCATTGATTCGGGCAAAAGCAACAAGGCCGCTCAACAAAGCAGTGGAACGCTCTCCTATGCGCTGATTAAGGGCATTGGCGGCGGCAGCAATCAAGCCTTCCCGATTTCCGGCATCAATCCGGTAACTGTGCATACGCCGGTTGTGAATCGGGCCACCGTCTCCGACGATCATGCGTTTAACCAGAAGACGGTGCCGACCTCCGGTCGGTCGGCACTCATTTTGAATCGACCCTTTATAGTAACTATCCCGACCAGCGGACAGCACCGAGACATAACGGGCTATGGCAACCGGGATTATGCAAAGTACATTCGGGACAAGCAAGTGCGTTTCCCCTTCGATGTGTACAAGGCTGACAGAACCACGCTGATTCCGAAGGATACCTGGACTTCGATCTCGGTCGGCCAGCTACAGACAACGTTATATTTGCCCGTTTGGGTAGACGAGGGAACTTATGATGTGCTGTTCCGCTCCTTTGCCGAAAACAGCCCAGCTTCGTTTACCTCGCAGACGAATGCCAATCTCGATGTCAACCATCATGTGGCAACGCAGGTAGTACCGGTCGAGGTGATCGGCCGTTTATTTGATTTCCGCATCACCGATATTGCGGACTACCAGTGGGAGACCGTGTTCCGCACGACAAAGGGTAGCGCCACGCCAACCGGCAACAGCTATTGGGTGGGCTCAAAGGGGATTGACGGTGCAGCGCGGGGCAATACAGCTCCTTACTTGCTGCCCATTCGTCCGGGCAGCCACCCGGAGATTGGTAAGAAGAACGTCGCGATAAAGACAGGCTATCATTTCAAATATGAGGTCAAGACGCTTGGCAATATGTTTGCTGCAGGAGACGGCATCCTAATTACGCCAACCTTCTATTTCGTGGACAAAAAAGGGCAGAACCGCCAGCCGGTGGACTTGTATTATCACTCAGGCAACAAACGGTTTATTCGCGTTGGCTCTGCCGAGGACACGGAGCAGCGGCTGGTGACGCTGGACACCCGGCTGCGCAATGTCCCGCAGCAAGAACTAACGAATACCGCGGGCTCCCTCTGGAGGCTAAGTGGTGCTACGGGTAATCAGACCACGTATGTACAGCAGTTTTTAAAAGATGCGGCGCAAAAGAAGATTTACGTTGGCGGTTATGACGGCGTGCTGCTGCCGCAGCAGCTTCGTACCTTCATCGGCAGTATGCAGGTGCCAAACGGCGTTGATACGGCGCGAGCGAATGCGGCCGTTCAGCTTTGGCGCGGGGAATATAGCTTGCCTGCTGCACCGTATGCGGTGCCTGCGGGTTTTAATGTGGCCGAATACGGCCGTAAGCACAAGCTGGATGACCGGTCTCCAATTTTCCTGCGCGATGGCTATCTGATCGTTAATTTCAACATCGAGACCATACGCAACCGAAATACCAGTCAGCCGCATTTGCAATACAAAAATGCACCGCTGAACAACCAGTGGCAAATGGAGGGCTTTGGCCGCAGCTTTGTCGATCCGTATGGCGCAAGGTTCTCCTTGCTGGATGGCGACGTAGCCTTTTATCATGCAAATCTGTCAAGTTATGATGATTTCGGAGCGGGCGGCACCCACTGATTTCACCAAGCAAGGAGGAATGGATATGGTTGAGAAGCTGCAAAGCGCCGCTCCCGAGGAAGCGGCCTTTTTTTACTCAGGTTCGGCTGAAAATGAGATGGGGCGTTCCTGCATCGGCCATTTGCGAGGGGATTTCGGGCGCTCGGGTGAGGAGTTTTGGGTAACCTGGTTCCCGCGGAATTCTCCCTTTGAAACGTCAGCGTTTAAAGACGAATTGGGCAAAGTGTTTCAATCAATTGGCGATCAGGACGTACTGAAAAGCCGTCAGCATATGCTTCGCTTTTGCAGCAAGCACCCGGAGGCACGCATTGCCGGGGCGCGAAGCACAGACGTATACGGTTTTCGCATGGAAACGCAGGAGCATCGCTACTATTTACGCTGTTTTCCCTTTGCCGGTGATTACAACTTTTACTTGTATTGCTACGCACGGCCGGAGCGCGTGGCCGAGCAACAGCGGCAAGCTCCTTCCGCGCCTGCTGCGCAGAAGAAAAAGACGGAGCCGCAACGATAGGAGGGCGCCATGAATGATCTGACTCGTTACCGGCTACTGGCGGGGGCCACGCTTCCCCCGGCGGCCAAGCTGTTGTACAGCTATTTGCTAGATTTCGCGGGCGGGAGAGGCGGCACGGTATGGCTGTCCTCCAGGCGTCTCGCGGCAGAGGTCGGACTTTCGACCTCTGCTGTCCGCCGCAATTTGCATCGACTGGAGCAATACGGATTGATTCAGCTCACCTCGCGCTATTCCGAGGAAGGCATTCGATTGACCAACAAAATTACGATTCGGTAAGGAGGTGTCCCCATGACTGCCAAGCTGCAGCGCATGGTCGAGCTGTCTGCCCTTACCTCGCGGGCGTTGGTGAGCGATACTGGACAATGGGCTGATTTTTTGCGCACCGCCGCATGGAACTATAAATATCCGTTCCAGGATCAATTGCTAATCTATGCGCAGCGTCCCGATGCCACGGCTTGCGCCACGATTGAGGTCTGGAACAAAAAGCTGAATCGCTGGGTCAGGCGTGGCGCGAAGGGCATTGCGCTGATCGAGGATCGGGGTAGCAGCCTGGGACTGCGCCATGTTTTTGACGTGTCGGACACGCAAAGCCGCCAGCCTCAAGCCTTGTCGCTCTGGAGAGTGGAGGGGACGGATACGGAGGCTATTCTTGAAACGCTGGAGAACGCTTTTGGATACGAACAGGAGCCGGGTATGGAACTGCCCGGCTCCCTGCTCACAGCGGCGCGAAACGCCGTGGAGGATCACAGCGCCGATTATGTCCACATGCTGCTCGCCGAGCGCGACAACAGCCTGCTGGAGGGACTGGATGATGCGCATGTGGAGCTTCTGTTCCGGGAAACGTTGCAGCATGCGGTCGCCTATATGGCGATGGTTCGCTGCGGGCAGGAGCCGTCTGCGTATATCAGCATGGAGGATTTGTCCGGTGTTGGATATTTCAATACACTGCCCGCCCTCTCGCACTTGGGGGCTGCGATCAGCGATGTGGCGGAAACGATTCTGCGAGAGATCGAGTCCACCATCCGGGCACAGCGCCGAGAAAACCTGCGAAGTCAGTCTTTGGATGCAAGCCGCACCGTTGCAAGGTCAGAGTCGCTGCTGCACAATGAAGCTAAACCACGCGAAGGGATGATGGAGCATGGAACTGACCTACACACAGAACGGGGACTATCTTCTGCCGAATCTGGCACAGCCAGAACCGATGAGCATCGGGAAATACGGCCTGATGCGGAAGACGTTTCTGAGAACCGAGCGCAAAGGAACCTACGCCCACCTGATGCTTTCGGAGCAACTGCACACGCACCTGGCGGAGATCGACCGGACGGCAAGGAAGCAGATCGAGCAGACCTTGGCACAACTGCTGGAACAGCACCCGGCCCCGGACAAAGCGACCGACCCGCTAGGCTGGACGGGCCACCTGAACAATCTGAAGCAACAGGCGGAGGAACTGATCCTGACGGATCTGGTGTACCGCTAAAATGGCATGACCGAAGAACGGAGGACAATCGTCTTCCGTTTTTTCATGACAGCAATCAGATCAACGATCTGCTGCGAGCTGCGCCGCTCCTTATGAGCAAGGCGGAGATCGTAGCTTTTTTTGATGTTCATGACGATCCGGCAGAACGTGCGCTGTATGTGAGAAGGCTATTTCCGCATGGGACAACGGAGCTGGAAATGGAACCGGATACTTGGCTTGGTGTGGAGCCATATCAAAATGTGCTGCATATCTGGACGGGCAGGTTGGACAGCCGGACGGCGCAAGGCTACTACGATTGGGGCGTCATCGCCGGTCATATCCAAAGCCTGATGCTGCTTCAGGAATGGGAGCGGACGCAACAGCCGTCTGCCGCGCAACAAATGATGTGGTTGGAGGACGCGGCGGAGGCTCAAGCGTCCGCTTTTGTCTGGCCGCAGGCGGTTATCGATGCCGTGCTGCAAAACGGAAGCGGCATTGAGAATGGCAAGCTGCGAATTGCCCTTCATTTTCAGCAATCGCTGTCGGTTCAGGACAATGCTGAGTTTTTGAAACGGGAATATGGGACAGGCGGTCGCGTTCCGGCCTTGATCGGTACGAATATTCATGAACATCACGACAGCAAGGGCATTGTGTTGGAGCGCGGGTTTCGAGCGGCTGAGGAAGAGAAGCTGGTGCTTTCCTGGATAAAGGTGCAGAAGCGGATCGGTGAGCTGCTGGCGGCTGGTCGATATTTAAATCGTCGTGAAGCGGAGCAACTGCCTGCCTATGCTGAGCAACAGGAGGAGCAGCGCAGGCAGCGTGAGGCCGAGCTGCGGGAGAAGCGCTCCATGCTGCCGGAGCCAGCCTTGCCTCCACCGCCACATGTCCCGCCGCCCAACCGGAAGAACCTGCGCCATGCGTATACCGAGGGCAGCACGGTCTTTATTGGAGCCGATGAATATGAAATCGCACAATTGGATACGCGCAAGATTTGGTTGCAGGATAAGCAGTTCCCGTTGTTTTCAAAGGAACTGAGCCGTAGTGAATTGGAGCGCCTGCTGCGCGACAATCCGCTGAACGATCATTTATTAACGGATGAACCGCTGCTTGAGGTGGAAGCCGCGTTGTGGGAAATCGAGGAGCCGGAGCTTGCAAGAGAACTGTCAGCACAGGCTGTACCATCAAAGATCGAATTGAAGAAAATCCCAATTGCGCCTGCTTCCGAGGCCATCTCTCGCCCAAGCCAACCGGCAAGAAATTACCGAATTGTGGACGTTGCGTTGGGACATGGCGGTGCAAAAACAAAGTTCCGCCGCAACGTTGAAGCGATTCGGTTGCTCCAGCAGTTGGAGGAGGAGCAGCGCCAAGCAAATGCGGAGGAGCAAGCGGTGCTGGCGCATTATGTCGGCTGGGGCGGCATCCCGCAGGCCTTTGATGATGCCAACAGCCAGTGGGCTGCGGAATATGCCGAGCTACAAGCATTGCTAACCCCGGAAGAGTTTATGTCCGCCCGCGCTTCAACGTTGAACGCCCACTATACATCTCCTATCGTGATTCAGGCGATGTACGAATGCCTGGAGCAGATGGGCTTTCGGCGCGGCAATATATTAGAGCCTTCCTGTGGGATCGGTCATTTCTTTGGTCTAGTGCCGGAATTCTTTCAGGATTCCCGGCTGTTTGGCGTGGAATTGGACGGCTTGACCGGGCGCATCGCCAAGCAGTTGTACCCACAGGCATCTATTGCAATCAGCGGATATGAGCGGACGAATCTACCGGACAGCTTCTTTGACCTTGCGGTCGGCAATGTGCCGTTTGGCGGCTACGGCGTGGCGGATAAAAAATACGACAAGCACAAGCTGCTGATCCACGATTACTTTTTTGCGAAGACGCTCGACAAGGTAAGGCCTGGTGGGATCATCGCCTTCATTACCTCCAAGGGTACGATGGACAAGCAAAATCCGGCGGTGCGCAGGTACATCGCGGAACGAGCGGCTTTGCTCGGGGCGGTGCGTCTGCCGAGCAATGCGTTTCTGGCGAATGCCGGAACGGAAGTGACGGCAGACATTCTCTTTTTGCAAAAACGGGATCGCATGGTGACAGTTAATGAGCAAAGCGAGCAGTGGCTGGCGCTGACTGAGACATCGGATGGTGTACCGATTAACGCCTACTTTGCCGCCCAGCCGGATATGGTGCTGGGCACGATGGCTTTTGATGACAAAATGTATGGCAATCGCGAGGAAACGACGTGCCGGCCATACCCGAATGCGCCGCTTGATGAGCTACTTCGTGAGGCGCTGGCCAACATTCACGCCGAATGGGTAGAAACTGAACGCGAGGAGAAGCCGGAGGAAGCAGAGGCCTCCTTGCCTGCAGATCCGAATGTGCGCAATTTCAGCTTTGCACTGGTGGAAGGCAAGGTCTATTTTCGACAAAACAGCCTAATGCACCCAGTTGAAGCATCGGCGACAGCGACGGGACGCATAAAAGGGCTGATTCAACTGCGCGACACGGTGCGCGACCTGATCGAATACCAGACCGAGGATTACAGCGAGGAAGCCATTGGAGAACAGCAACGCAAGCTGAATATGCAGTATGAGCGCTTTGCGTCACAGTATGGGTTGATTAATAGCCGCGCCAACAGTCTCGCCTTTTCAGATGACAGCGCCTACTTCCTGCTCTGCTCGCTTGAAATCCTTGACGATGAAGGGCGCATGGTGCGCAAGGCAGACATGTTTACGAAGCGTACCATTCGGCAGCGGTCGCAGGTGAAACGCGTGGATACGGCGTCCGAAGCGCTCGCGGTGTCCATTGGCGTCAAGGCGCGGGTGGATTTGGCCTATATGTGCGAGTTAAGCGGTATCTCCACGGATAGGATTGTGCAGGACTTGCGCGGTATCATTTTCCCCAATCCCGAGCAGATGGATGAAGTCGAAGAACCGGTCTACGAGACGGCGGATGCCTATTTATCCGGCCATGTACGAGACAAGTTGCGCATCGCCAAAACCTTCGCAGCTCAAGACCCTGAGCGATACGCCGAAAATGTGATCGCGCTGGCGGCGGTGCAGCCGCCGGATTTGACCGCTTCCGAGATTGATGTTCGGCTGGGAGCGACCTGGCTGCCCCCCGAGATCATTCGCGATTTTATGTTCGAGTTGCTGGACACGCCGCCGATGTTCCGCCCCTCCATTCAGGTGTTCTATTCCGACTATACGGCTGCGTGGAACGTGCGTGGCAAAAGCGACGATCGGAGCAACAACATCAGGGCTAACGTCACCTATGGTACGGAACGGATTAACGCTTATAAAATTTTGGAGGACACGCTCAACCTGCGAGATGTGCGCATTTTCGATACGGTGACTGAAAATGGTGTAGAAAAACGGGTGCTGAACCGGAAGGACACGGCTATCGCTCAGCAAAAGCAGGAGCTGATGAAGGAGGCGTTCGGGGAATGGCTTTGGCAAGATCCGCCGCGCCGCGAACGGCTGACGCGCCTCTACAATGACCGGTTCAATGCAATCCGGCCTCGGGAGTATGACGGCAGTCATATTCGCTTTACCGGGATGAACCCGGAAGTTCGGCTCAGGCAGCACCAGGTGAACGCGGTCGCCCGTGCGCTCTATGGCGGCAATGCGCTCTTTGCCCATTGTGTCGGCGCGGGAAAGACGTTTGCGATGACAGCCGCAGCGATGGAGAGTAAGCATTTGGGGCTGTGTAACAAGAGTATGTTCGTCGTCCCGAATCACCTGATTGAGCAGTGGGCGGCGGAGTTTTTACAGTTGTACCCTTCGGCCAATGTTTTGGTGACGACGAAAAAGGACTTTGAAACGAAAAACCGTAAAACGTTTTGTGCCCGCATTGCCACTGGCGACTACGATGCGATTATTATCGGGCATTCGCAGTTTGAGAAGATTCCGATTTCGATGGAGCGCCAGCGGCAGCAGCTCGAAGAACAGATATACGAGATCACCGGCGGCATTCGCGAGCTGAAAGAGGCCAAGGGCGAGCGCTACGCGATCAAGCAACTGGAGAAGACGAAGAAGACGTTACAGGTCAAGCTGGAGAAGTTGAACGACACGAGCCGTAAGGATGATGTGGTGACGTTTGAGGAATTGGGCGTGGATCGGCTGTTCGTGGACGAGGCGGATTCTTACAAGAACCGTGCGAAACGTTGCGCATAAGTCACTGCCGACAGCGGTGACGAAAAGCGCCATGTGGTGGCACTTGATGTTTATCAAGAAAATATCACAGAGAACTCAAATCTCAAATTCAAAGGTGAAATTCCTTTGCCGTACAGAATCAATGCCGAAAGGGAGTAATCCAACAGCGGCTTGTCAAACCGCAGGCAGTACGCGAGCTAATACTCCACTGTGCGTCTCCCATCTGTAAATGGGCGGGGTACAAAGCGTGGTGAAGTCGTAACCTGAAAACCTAAACCGCAAGGCATGGATAATAATGGTGCGGGCTTCCGAAACCTATGGCTACCCGTTAGTGAAAGCTATGCAGCATCGTAAGAGCGAGGCACCCGAAAGGGTGACAATTGGAAAAAGTGTGTGCGGCTGGTTTTTCCGCACACGCCCGGTGGAATGAAATATCCATCTGGATCCATGCAACAACTATGATTCAAAGCATGGTTAGATTTTCCCGGTGTAAGGTAGCGGCCTAAGGGTTTCAATGGTTAGAGATAACCGAAAGGATAGAGATTTGGGAACGTTTGAGAGCCTGCAATCGGAGCTTTACAGGGCGTTGAAGATTGCAGGAAGTCATCTGTGCCATAGTAGTCTGGGTTGGGTAACGCCAACTACACGGGGTTGAAATGCCCCACGGCGAAGGGCACAAGTCAATTCAATTTACAAATTTCACAAAACGAAAACAACTAACTCCCTGAAATAATGGGTGACGAACCGCGAGGTAATCCCTTGTGCATTTAAACGTCAAGTTTTCAAATGAAGCTGGACTAAAACAGATTCTGGATTTTCTTTACGAAAAATCGAAACAAGGAAGTTCTTTTACGGGACTGTTAGAAGCAAT
This sequence comes from Paenibacillus sp. J5C2022, assembly GCF_025567625.1. GTDB lineage: Bacteria > Bacillota > Bacilli > Paenibacillales > Paenibacillaceae > Pristimantibacillus. The sequence continues at coordinate 144,093 of NZ_JAOQJC010000004.1, forward strand.
CTCTCATGAGGTGACAATCGTAACTGCCATCCATAACATCAAGTCGAACAAAGGTAGCAAAACCTCTGGCGTAGACAAGATGAAAATGGATAAATACCTTCAAATGCCAAAAGATGAAGTGATTCGGTTGGTACAGCGGTCAATCGCACATTATTTACCGAAGCCCGCGAAGCGCATCTATATCGACAAGGGCAATGGTAAGAAAAGACCGCTTGGCATCCCCACGATTCTGGATAGGATTGTTCAAGAGTGCATACGGATCGTTATTGAGCCGATATGCGAAGCGCGGTTTTACCCGCATAGCTACGGTTTTCGTCCGTATCGCGCACAAAAACATGCCATGATGGATATTGTCAACATCATTAATGCTACCTGCAAGTCGTCGGATCAGCCTGTTTGGGCGTTGGAAGGCGATATTAAAGGATGCTTCGACAACATCAATCACCGCCTGTTACTTCAAAAACTATGGCGCATGGGGATACACGACAAAAGACTGATTAAAATTATCAGCCAAATGTTGAAAGTGGGTTACATCGACTACGAGGTGTTGAAAAACGATGGCAAAGGAACGCAACAGGGCGGGATTTTGTCGCCACTTTTAGCAAATGTGTATCTGAACGATTTTGATTGGTATGTTGGCAGAAAGTATTACAACCCACACAGGCAGTGCAAGTTCAGATATAACGATTTGCGCAGAATGAAATGGTCGGGCGTTACGCCGAAGTATAACATCCGCTACGCAGATGATTGGGTGATCATGACATCCACCAAGCAGGAAGCAGAAAGGCTCAAACGGGAGCTGACGCAATACTTTCAGCAGAAGATGAAGCTGGAGCTTTCGCAAGAGAAAACGAAGGTTTCAGATTTACGAACTGACGGTGTTCATTTCCTCGGTTTTGTTATCAAAGCCGAGAAGCCCCGAAAAACGCCTGGAAGCAACAAAGAACACTTGGTGGGCAAGCCGTTTCCCGATATGGAAAGACTGGCAGGGAAAATCAAAAAGCTATGCGCTGAAATCAGAGACATTCGTCATTATTCGGCTGAAAACAGCCGTGTCGCTCAAATACAGTATATCAACTCTGTCATCATGGGTATTGCAGAATATTTGAGACCGACGATTGCATCGCATGCATTCCATGCTATAGACAGGCGTGTAAACAATAGCGCTCTGTCATGCTGGAAACGAATGTATCCTGACAAATACAACACGTGGCAGATTCCTCTAAGCCAGCTTTCTAACCTTCCTCAACGACATGAAGGTTACAAGAGCAAAACCTTCGCGATTATGATTGAAGGGAAATGGTTCGGTATTACAATGGCATTTATCACGCATACCAAATACGAGAAGATGCCTTTCAATCAGAACATGACCCCCTATACGACAAGGGTAGGAACCTGTATGTGAAATACCGAAGCAGCAACAAGCCTTTACCGATGAACCGTCCATCCATCAATAGCAGTGAGGATATCCGAATGGCGGTCTACTCAAAAGGTAAAATGAACTTTGAGTATTTCATGAATCGGGAGTACGCCTTTAATCGTGACAAAGGGAAATGTAAGTGCTGCGGCGTAAGCTTGTCTGATAATATCCAACGGCAATGTCATCATGTGGATAACAAACTGTCGATGGAGAAAATCAATAAGGTATCAAACCTTGCGTGGGTATGTGAAGTGTGTCACCAAATGATTCATAACAGTCCCATACCGTTGGATACAGACCCTAAAACCGTAAAGAAGATTGAGAAATACAGGCAAAAACTCCAGTGAAATTTGTAAGCAGAGTATGATCCGTGAGGACATACTTCTGTTGAAATCCGATGAAGGAGAGTAAGTTGAATTGATGGAACGCCGTGTGCGCTGAAAGGTGCACGCACGGTGTGAAGTGGGGGAAAACTTAGCGATCATTTCAAAAAGTTACCTATCACTATTGTTCCTGTACACCAAAATGCGCAATGTCGCGGGGCTGTCGCAAACCGAAGCGCAGAAGTCATCGGACATGTTCATGAAGTGCCGCTATCTGGACGAGTTGACCGGAAGGCGTGGCATCATCTTTGCAACGGGGACGCCGATCTCTAACTCCATTACGGAAATGTATACGATGCAGCGCTATTTGCAATATAAAAGCCTGCAAAAGCATGGCTTGCAGCATTTCGATTCCTGGGCGTCCACGTTTGGCGAAACCGTCACGGCAATTGAACTGGCTCCGGCAGGAACAGGCTATCAGGCGAAAACGCGCTTTGCCCGCTTTTATAACCTGCCTGAGCTGATGAGCATGTTCAAGGAAGTGGCCGATATCCAGACTGCAGATATGCTCCAGCTCCCGGTCCCGAGGGCGCATTTTCATAATGTGGCTGTCCCACCGAGCGAGTTTCAGCGCGATATGGTTGCCGATCTTGCCCGCCGAGCGGAGCAGGTTCGGGCCAAGGCGGTTGAGCCGCATGAGGACAATATGCTGCTCATTACGAATGACGGGCGCAAGCTGGCGCTTGATCAGCGGCTGGCGAATCCACTGCTACCGGATGACGAGGGCAGCAAGATTAGCGCATGCGCGAATAACATTTACCGGCATTGGCAGGAGGGGCAGCAGCAGCGGCTTACGCAACTGGTATTTTGCGATTTGTCCACCCCGAAGGCGGATGGCACGTTCAATGTCTATGATGAGATCAAGCGCAAACTGCTGGAGAAGGGTGTTCCGGTGACGGAGGTCGCCTATATCCACGATGCCAATACGGATACGCAGAAGAAGGAGCTGTTTGGCAAGGTGCGGGCGGGTCAGGTTCGCGTTTTGCTGGGATCGACGTTCAAAATGGGAGCCGGCACAAATGTGCAAACGAAACTGGTCGCCATTCATGACCTCGACTGCCCTTGGAGACCGCGCGATTTGGAGCAGCGTTTGGGTCGGGTGATTCGTCAAGGAAACCAAAATAGCGAAGCCTATATTTACCGATATGTGACGGAAAATACGTTCGATGCGTACCTGTATCAGACGCTTGAAAACAAACAGCGCTTTATCTCGCAAATTATGACGAGCAAATCGCCGGTTCGCTCTGCGGAAGACATCGATGAAGCGGCGCTCTCCTATGCTGAGGTAAAGGCGCTGGCGACCGGTAACCCGTATATAAAAGAGAAGATGGATTTAGACATTCAGGTGTCCAAGCTCAAGCTGCTCAAGGCCAATCATCTGAGCCAGCGTTATGCGTTGGAGGATCGGCTGCTCAAGCTGCTGCCGCAGCAAATCAAGTCCACGGAGGAGCGAATTACCGGGTATATGCAGGATGTGGCCTTGTATGAGCGTCAGGATGCTAAAAAGATAGACGGTGACGAAGCGCTCTTTGCCGGAATGACGATCAAGGACTTTACGTACAAGGAACGCGCATCGGCAGGCGCGGCGCTGTTGGAAGCTTGCAAGGGAATGACTTCTTCCGATCCGCAGGAGGTCGGCCATTACCAGGGCTTTTCGCTGTGGCTTTCATTTGACAGCTTCAATAAGGAATACAAAGTGACCTTGCGCGGCGCACTGGGGCATAGCGTCTCGCTTGGAGCCGACGCCAGCGGCAATTTGACTCGGTTGAACAATGCGCTTATAGCGCTGCCGGAGAAGCTTGCCTACTGCCACGATCAACTGGCCACGCTCCTCAAGCAGATGGAAACGGCGAAGGCTGAGATTGCAGCACCCTTCAAGCAGGAGCAGGAGTTGCAGGAGAAGTCGGCGCGGCTGGCGGAGTTGAATGTATTGCTGAATATGGAGAAACGGGAGAACGAGGCCGTAGACACAAACGTGGGCGATGATGAGCCGGAGTTGCCGGAGCGAAGGAAAATGAACCGACAGGAGCGCTGAATAAGCTGGCATAGCCAGGTTATACGCTGCGAAGCTTTCTCAATGAAATGATCCATTGCCCCGCTCAAAGGGCATGTTCGCGCGCTCTGCCCGAATCAGGTATGTTGGTTAGGGGAGGGAGCGCGCATGGGAAAGGAATGCAGGCAGCGGCTGGAGCAAAGCTTTGACGATTTGGAAGACGAAATCACCCGGCGCTTGCGCTGTGAAGAAGCTTATATGATGTGGGTTCAGCGGAGAGTTGCGATTCAAGTGCAGCATCCGTTTATCAAGAGTGTGATGGATGGCGATGCCGGTGTTTTTCCCAGCGATCAGGACTATCGAGCGTGGCTGGAGGTTCAAAAGACGCTGGATGAGACAGTACGAATGGAACGCATGGCGTTATATTGGCAAGGGCATGCGGATTGCTATGCCTACCTGAAAAAAATGGGGGCATTGTAGCTTATGAAATAACAAATACTGAGCTTGACAAGTCTGTTGCCGACCGGTAACAGGCTTATTTGCATTCATTTCAGCTTGTGTATGAATTGTGGGTAACGTTGGGGATAAGTATTGCAATGCTGAACGGGATGAGATGATCGAAAGGAGCGAGTCGATGGCCTATGTAAGCAAAGAACAGATTGAGAATGCCAAGCAATGGGACTTGCTGACGTATCTGCAATATGTCGAGCCTTATGAATTGGTAAAATGCTCACGAAATGCTTATGCAACCCGCAGTCATAGTAGCTTGAAGATTTCCAACGGCAAGTGGTTTTGGTGGTCGCGCGGATTTGGCGGGCGCTCGGCGTTGGATTATCTCATTAAGGTTCGGGGAATCTCCTTGCCGGAGGCGGTGCTTCATATTAATGAGCAGGCCTCCTTCTCTCCTTCTATGGGTTCTCAAGCAAAACCCGAGGAGAAGGAGGCTGTCCCGTTCGAGCTTCCCGAAGCGTATGTAAGTTCAAATCGCGTGGTTGCTTATTTGCGCGGGCGGGGTATTGCTCGTGAGGTGCTGGAGACGTGCCTCGCATCAGGACATCTGTATGAAAGCCGGAGCTATCACAATGCCGTTTTTGTCGGCTTTGACCACCAAGGCGAACCTCGCTATGCGGCGATTCGCGGAACGACAAGCACCCGCTATATGGGCGAAGTGCCAGGCAGCGATAAGCGGTATGCCTTCTCGCTTCCTGCAGCAGAGAACAGCACTGAATTGCATTTGTTTGAGAGTGCCATTGATCTTCTGTCCTATTGTACTTTGCTCATGTTGCGGGGAATGGATTGGCGGCAAGTCCATCTTTTGTCGCTCGCGGGGATACATCGCCCCGCAGAGAATAAGAACGAGTCAGCGCTTCCGGCTGCTCTTCACTCCTATCTGGAGCGTCATTCGGAAGTCAAGCGGCTGGTGCTGCATTTGGACAATGATGAGCCGGGACGCGCGGCGGCAGAGATGATTGAGCAGCAACTGGTTCAGAGCTATTCGTTGGAGAATGAGCCGCCTGCCCTTAAGGATGTAAATGAGGACTTGATATCGTACAAGAAGCAACGTGAGCTGCCAGCACGGTAGTACTTCGGCACAATAGCGTGCCGACTTGTCACCCGCAATAATAAAGAAGTATCTATTTCAAGGGAGGGTATTGAACAATGCGGCCGGGAGATGTCAAGGAGCAATGCGAGACAAGTTGGGATGTGGAGAAGATTGAAGCGGCATTGGAGGAGGCAGAGGAGCAAGCTGGAGGCGATAAGACACGCTATGACCATCATCAGGTCATGCGCGAGGCGCGTCGCCAGATTTATCGAAAGGAACGTTGAGCAAGGTGTTGTAGTCATCTTGAATCAGACGAGGGTTCTACGAAGACGCTGTTCGCACGGCGTCTTTTTGCTTGTCTGCAGTTCCCCTCTTTTTCCCGGAAGGTGCCCCGAAGGCAACTTTGGACGTTGTCCTAAGTTGCAGCAAGCACTGAATTTGGTCTCCCAAATTCGCTTGTTAGGGGCTTCGCCCCTAATACCCCCGCCTGGCGGATCGTAATATTTGCTTGTCGAATAAATGGGTGTATAAGAAACGGGCGTTTTGAAGATGCCTTGTTCTCAGGATTAACTCCATTTCAGAAAGGAGCCGACACATGCGGAAAAGAAGCCTACGCATTCAGGTGTGGGTCAATCAGGAAGAAGATCGAAAGCTTCAAAAGCATGCGCAGCAGTCGGGACTGTCTCGGGAAGCTTACCTCCGCTCGCTGATTAACGGCTATGTCCCCAAAACGTTGCCGCCTTTGGATTACTATACGATGCTGCGCGAGCTTCACGCCATCGGAAATAATCTAAACCAGCTTGCAGCAAAGGCGCATGTAACCGGTCATCTGGAACACGCTTCCTTCCAACGTGAAGCCGATGCTTTGCGCTGTGCAGTCCAACGTATACAAGAAGCGGTGACTTCGCCGGAACCGCACACTCCCCCTTCTTAAACCACGTGGAGAGAGGGAGATGGCTACGACAGCGATATGGGATGTGACTGACCGTTTGAAGCGTGTATTAAACTACGCTGTCAATCCGGACAAAACGGATCAGGGACGCAGGGAATCGGATGGTTTGCAGGAGGCGATTGCCTACATGGGCTCGAATGCAAAGACAGAGCGACAGCTTTATGTGAGAGGCATTAATTGTGATCCGGGCAGCGCGTATGAGCAAATGCAGCGATCCAAGAAGCAATTCCAGAAAACGGGTGGCATCGTCGCTTTTCATGGATACCAATCTTTTGCGCCCGGAGAAACCACACCGGAGCTGGCACATGCCATTGGTGTAAAGCTGGCGCAAATGCTTTGGGGGGAACGCTTTGAAGTTGTTGTCGCCACCCACGTAGACAAAGATCATTTGCATAATCACTTTGTCCTTAATTCTGTCTCCTTCATGGATGGCAAACGTTATTACGATAATAAGGTGTCCTATTCGTTGATGCGGCAAACCTCCGATCAGCTTTGCCGTGAGCATGCCTTATCCGTCATTGAACAGCCGGAGCGCGGGAGGGCGATGCAGTACGGTGAATGGCGAGCGGATCAGGAAAGAAAGCCGACATGGCGCGGCGTCATTCGCGAGGACGTGGATTCCGCTATAGCGGCGGCCAGAACGATGAGCCAATTTTATGCTGCGTTACAGGAAAAGGGCTACGACATCAAGGCTTATGTCAAGCATTTGGCCATCCGCCCGCATGGTAAAACGAGGTTTGTCCGCCTGCGTAGCTTGGGTGAAGCCTACACAGAGACAGCAATCAAGCAACGTATTCTGGATAGGACAACGGCGAAGCGCCTGCCACTTCCGCAACGCAAGCGCGCCGTCCTGGTTCGTAGGAATCATTTTGATAAGACTCGTAAGCTTTCCGGCCTTCAAGCGTTGTATGTTCGTTATTTATATGTTTTGGGCATTTTGCCCCGCTATCGTTCGTCCCCAAGGCGGACGTTTTTTTTATTGCGAGAAGACCTGCACCACTTGTCTCGTATCATCGAACAAACCAAGCTGCTTTGCCGACAGCACATTTCTAGCCGGGAGCAATTGACAGTCTATTGGCAGCAGTTGTTAGCTGATGTGCACCAAATTTCCGGCGTCCGAAAGGTCATCTACAATCGGCTTCGCCGCTGCCGACAACCCGAGCAGATCGCGGCGTACCGGGAGCAGATTGCCTCGTACTCCCGGCAACTGGCGCAGCTTCGAAAGGAGGTGAGGCTTTGCAAGGGCATTTTGTCACGTTCCTATACAATCAAGGACAAGCTGCAGCAGCAAGAGGAGCATGAAGAAAAATCCAGACGTAAGGAGGTAGAAGCCCATGAGCGGAAACGAGGCGGCCGATCAGGTCGTCAGCATGAGTCTGCGCGGGATTGAAGTGATGGCGAAAATATCCGGTGAAGGCGCAAAGCATCTCGCCGTCTATTTGTTCGCGGTGCTGCAAGGGCAAAAACAGACGCGGGGCCGAACGCGGCTTGAAAATCTGCTCCGTAGTGGGAAGGAGCTAAAGGTATTCGCAGTGCGGAATGAGGACTTGCCCACCTTCTGCAAGGAAGCGAAGCGTTATGGCGTCCTGTACTGCGCGTTGCGCGATAAAAAGAATGTGGATGGCCTGTGCGATGTGATGGTGCGCGCCGAGGACGCCTCCAAGATTAACAGGATCGTTGAGCGCTTCCAGTTGGCTACCGTGGATACGGCCAGCATCAAGCAGGAAATTGAACAAGCCCGTCAGGAAAAGCTGCCGGATAGCCTGGAAGCCGAACGTGCGATGGAAGCCGCGACACCGGAGGAACACGAGCCTGTAACCAAGGAGCAGGAAGCTACCTCACCGGTAATCAGCGAGGAGTTTTTGGACGAACTGCTGGGAAAGCAGGAACCGCCGGAGGGGGTGGAGCCGGAAAACGAAGTGCCGGAAGGCGAGCAGCCGGTACACGAGGAGCCGCTGGCCGAAGTGGAGGAGCCCGAGTATCTCCCCCTGTCCCGCCAATCCGAGAGCCAGAACCAACCGGAGCCCCTCTCTCCGTCCGTGCCTACCTCCGCGCACAGCGTGGCATCCGAAACAATCCTTGAACAGCCGAAGCAGAAGGTGTCTGTGCGGCAATTGCTACGGGAGATTCGGGAAGAAAACCGCGCCGCTGAGAAGCAGCGTCAGCAACAGCAGAAAGAACGGGAACCGGGCTTGCCGAAGCGAAAAGGGAGGGGCAAGGCGCCTGTTGCCGTGAATGCTCCGGTCGAGACGCCGAACCGCAGCAATCGGAAGAGGGGGAAAGCCAAGTGAGCGAATGGGATGACTTGTTCCGTCAGGAAACGCCACCGATGACGGCAGCTTCACAACCCTTCGACAAGGAGGCGTGGGTGCAGAAGAAACAGGAGCTTCGCCAATGGACATATGACACCATTGATGCTACGACGGTTGAAGTTATGCAAACCGGCGAACAGCTTCAACAATATTTGGATGTGCAAAGCCGTTTTGGCAGGTACAGTGTTTCTAATGCACTGCTCATTTGGGCACAACGACCGGAGGCAACGCGGATTGCCGATTTTGAAGGCTGGAAGGCAATGGGTTTCCACATTCGTCGGAAAGAAACGGGCTTCTATATTTTGGAGCCGGGCGAGACATACAAACGGGAGGACGGCAGCACAGCGGTGAGCTACAATCCAAAAAAAATGTTTGACGTTTCCCAAGTTATCGGAGAGAAACCGGAGCTGCCGCCTCCACCGGATGAACGAACCCGGATCAAGGCGCTCATGCATCGCTCTCCGGTTCCGATTCAGATGGGCGACGCCTTGCCAGAGGGCATGCATGCTCTGTATCAGCCGGATGTCCGCCAGATTGTGATTCGGCGCGGGCTGTCGGCCAGTGATATTTTTCGTTCGCTTGCGCAGGAACTGGCACATGCGGAAATGGATCAGGGCAAGGCCGACTACAGTCGCTCGGATCACCAGTCCCAAGCGTACTGCGTTGCTTATATGCTGAGCAAGCAGTTTGGCGTGAAGACATCGGGATTTCGCTTTAACCGTGCTGTTGAAAGGCTGAAAGGACTGGAGCCTCTACAGATTCGTGCGGAGCTATCTGTCATTCGGGACACAGCCCACACGATGAATAGCCGGATGTACCACCTGCTAGGCCAATTGCGGCAGCAGCAACCGAGTCGCAGTGACACGGCTCGTTAACGCTATGCCTGGCAAATGACCATTTCGATGACGTGGGAGGAAGGCCAATGAAAGGGGACGAGCGTATTCTTAGCTTGGATCATTACGAGCATGGTATTGTCATCAATGCCTTGAACAATCTGCGCAACGGATTGATTGGGGAGCGGCGGCCGACAGATGCCGTGGACGATCTGCTGCTGAAAACGATTGATGCCCCTTATCGAAAAGCGAAGCATCGGGGCCAGCATGCGGCGCGCTAATTCCGCAACGAGTCAGCTTATACTCGTTGCGGTTTTTTTATTGCCGGTCATCTGGCTGGCGCTGCATGCTGCCCCTGCTCTATCGGAAGGTTTGCCCGCGTTGCTGATGCAGCTAAGCATGGCAATGGAGCATCCCTTACGAATCCGCTGGATGGCTGATACACCTCGCAGCCTGCTGCTCTTTACGCTGGCTTATGCCGTCTGTATAGGTGTGTATATGTCCTCGCTGCGCAATTATCGCAGGCGCGAGGAGCATGGCAGTGCCCGCTGGGGAAAGGCAAAGCAGCTCAATGCCACATACCGAAGTAAAAAGCCGGAGCGAAACAAAATCCTGACGAATCGCGTTCGAATTGGATTGGACGGGCGTAAGCATCGACGGAATTTAAATGTGCTGGTGGTCGGCGGCTCGGGGGCTGGGAAAACGCGCTTCTATGCCAAGCCGAATGTGATGCAGGCCGCAACGTCGTTTGTGGTGCTCGATCCCAAGGGTGAAATATTGCGGGATACCGGCGGCTTGCTCCGCATAGAAGGCTACGACATCAAGGTGCTGGATCTCATTAATCCGCATCTGTCGCACGGCTACAATTCCTTTGCATACCTGCAGGACGACAAGGATGTACTCAAGCTGGTAACGAACCTCATTCGCAACACGACACCGAAGGGAAGCAATACGAATGATCCGTTTTGGGAGCGGTCCGAAACAGCACTGCTGGAGGCACTTGTACTGTACCTGCTCTACGAAGCACCACCGGAGGAGCAAAATTTCCCCATGGTGATGGAGATGATCGCCGCAGCGGAGGTTCGCGAAGAAGATGAAACGTATCAAAGTCCGCTGGATGAACTTTTCGAGCGGCTGGCCATGCGGGAGCCAGAGCATTTGGCGGTTAAGCAATACAACATTTTCAAGCTGGCAGCAGGCAAGACGGCCAAGTCCATCCTCATCGGTCTCGGAGTACGGCTGGAAAAATTCAATTTGCCCACCATTGCGGGCATGAGCGTGGTGGATGAACTGGACTTGTCCGCTATGGGCACGAAAAGGACCGCGCTTTTCGCCGTCATTCCCGATAACGACAGCAGCTTCAATTTTATCGTTGGCATGCTGTACACGCAGTTGTTCCAGAGCTTGATGTATGAAGCCGATTACCGGCATGGGGGGCGTTTGCCCGTTCATGTCCATTTCGTGATGGACGAGTTTGCGAACGTCGCGTTGCCAACAGAGTTCGACAAGCTGCTCTCGACCATGCGCAGCCGGGAAATTTCGGTGTCCATCATCCTGCAAAATTTGGCCCAGCTCAAGGCATTGTACAAGGACGAATGGGAATCGATTGTCGGCAACTGCGACCTGTTCCTGTATCTCGGCGGCAATGAGCAATCCACGCATAAGTATGTGTCGGAGCTTCTGGGCAAGGAGACGCTGGACACGAATACGTATGGACTCAGCAGAGGACGCAATGGCAGTTATTCGATCAATTATCAGCAAACAGGTCGGGAGCTGCTGACGCCGGACGAGGTTCGGCTGTTGGACAACCGTTATGCCATTTTGTTTATCCGCGGCGAACGGCCAGTGCTGGATGAAAAGTATAACGTGCTTCGTCATCCCAACGTTTCATTGACGCTGGACGGCCATGGAGAAGCCTATCGTCACGGAGACGCGGAGCACGCTGTGGACTGGACAACGGTAGTGCTGCATGAGCAAGGCGACTATGAATTGCTGTCAGAGAGCGAGCTAGAAGAGTTACTTTTACAAGGAGATGATCGGCATTGAAGCGTAAAACGCAAGGGTTGCTGACGTTCGGCATGATGCTTGCACTCGGAATGGTTTGGGCTTCGACGGCCTATGCCGCAGGTGATCCGATGGAGACGGTCAATAACTTCTCTGATTTCATTTTTGGCCTGATCAGGGCGGTTGGGATGATCATTTTGGGTTTCGGCATCGTTCAGATCGGCTTGTCGCTCAAGTCGCATGACCCGTCCCAACGAGCAAACGGATTTTTAACCTTGGCGGGTGGCATCATTATTACGTTTACGAAGGAAATTCTAGCTTTAATTGCGGGATAACCGATCACGCCGGAGGGGAGTGCACGCTACTCCCCTTCTGGACTAAAGGGTGAGAGCATGTCGAAAAACAGTTGGGTCGAAGAAAATCTGGAGAACGCGTTGAACACCTGGAACGACAAGATGAACGAGATTTGGCAGCTTGTCACACAGTCGCCAGCCGAGTTTAAGGGTGGTGTGATCTGGCAGGTGGTAACGGATATTCACGGTGCGCTGCAGGCGACCGGGCTTGCGCTGCTGGTGCTGTTTTTCGTGGTCGGCGTGATGAAGACGGCGGGCAATTTTGCTGAAATCAAGCGGCCCGAGCTGGCCGTCAAGCTGTTTATTCGCTTTATTCTCGCCAAGGCGGTTGTGACCTACGGGTTGGAGCTGATGATGGGGCTGTTCACCATCGTACAAGGCGTCATATCGACCATTATGGGGAACTCCGGCTTTGGGGCGATGGAAGGGATCAGCCTGCCGGGTACGATTTCACAGGCGATTGAGGACGTCGGGTTTTGGGAGAGTATCCCGTTGTGGATTGTATCCTTGCTAGGCAGCCTGTTTATTACCGTACTGTCGTTTATTATGATTCTATCTGTCTATGGCCGATTTTTCCGTATCTATTTGTATACCGCGATTGCGCCGGTTCCGTTATCGGCTTACGCGGGGGAGCCGAGCCAAAGCATCGGAACCTCCTTCCTCAAGGGATATGCGGCGGCATGCCTGGAGGGTGCCATCATCGTGCTGGCCTGCATCATTTATGCAGCGTTTGCCGAAGCGCCCCCTGCCGTTGCGGATGGAACTGGGGCTGTAACGATGATTTGGACCTACATTGGTGAACTAATCTTTAATATGCTCGTACTGGTTGGTGTTGTCAAAATGGCAGATCGTGTTGTGCGAGAGATGATGGGGTTATAGGGGCGTTTTGCCGGGATGATCAAGTAGTACGCTTCCCACTCTCTATGGTCTTATATGTTAAATGTACATTTTTATGAATTAAATTGTATGTTTGACAGATGTGCGGTTCGTAAGTACCATTTTATGTATCTGATAAAGGCGGTAATGGTACTGGAATGGATCGGCTCTCAGACAGGAGGTAATCGCGATGAAGGACTTGGAGCGAGAGCTGGAAGCGGAGCGTCAGCGAATGAATGAACTAGGAAGGCGCCTGATGGAGCAGTCCCATTCGTTAGCCGAGCATCAGGAAATGCAGGAACTCAGTCAGAAGGTAGATCAGCTCGTGATTCGTTACCAGCGGATAAAGCATATACAGAAGCAGCAGGAGAGGTAGTGGAGTAAGGTGAGGGGGAGCGCGAATATGGAGTTTCCGGCATGGTTCAGGCAAATCATTCAAAAGAGATTGGACAAGGTATCATCGAAGGTAGCCTATCATCCCGAATTGGAGCAAATACGGAAAGAGGAAGAGCAAGCCTTTCAGGCGTTGTTTGCTGGGGTTGATCTGAAGCAATCACCGGCCTTTTCGGAATGGGAGGATCGGCATAACTTGATGCTTGCCATGATGAATGAGAAGCTGTATTTGAGAGGCATGCAGGATGGCATTCAACTCGCTGTTGCGCTGCTGTCCCCCTCGATCTGGCAGGATGAGGAGGAACCTTTGGATGGGTAACTCTGTTCTATGGCAGCAGAATTAGGAGGATGCATATGGAGATCAAAATTAATCGGGAGATCCGAGCATATACGGAAAGCTTATTCTTTGGACTGTCCTTGCGGCAGTTCTTTTTTTCTGTTCTGGCAATAGGCGCGGCGATTGGTCTATACTTTGGCTTGCGCAGTCACGTGGGCATCGAAACGGTGAGTTGGATGTGCATCCTGGGGGCTGTTCCCTGCGCTGCGTTGGGCTTCATTCAGTATCACGGCATGACCGCAGAGCAGTTGTTATGGGCGTATATCAAATCGGAGTTTCTGATGCCGAAGCGGCTCGTCTTCCATTCAACCAACCATTATGTTGAAGCGTTGCGGGTGAAGCTGCGGCAGCGCGGACTGGAGGAGACGCGATGATTAAAACGCTCAAGCGCATCCTAAGCCAAGACAAGGAGCGGTTTGTCGTTCCCAAGGGTGTTCAGCAAGCGATCCCGATTCGAGCCATATGGCCGGACGGGATTTTTTTGGTTGGCAATAAGTTTTCCAAGTCGTTTCGCTTTGAAGATATTAATTATGCCGTGGCCTCACGAGAGGACAAGGAAGCGATGTTCCTCGCTTATGGAGAACTGCTTAATTCGTTGGATAGCGGAGCAACGACGAAAATTACGATCAACAATCGGCGACTGAACCGGACGGACTTGGCCGATTCGATTCTGATCCCGTTGCGGGAAGACGGGTTAGACCCGTATCGGGAGGAATATAACTGCATGCTGCTTGACAAAGCGACTGGTGCCAATGAAACGTATCAGGAGAAGTATATTACCGTCTCCGTTGTAAAAAAGAATATAGAGGAAGCACGGCAATATTTTGCACGAATAGGTGCCGAGTTGTCCGGGCATTTTACACGGCTCGGCTCCAAATGCACGGAGCTCCATGCGACGGATCGCTTGCGCAGGCTGCATGATTTTTACCGAATAGGCGAAGAGGGCAGCTTTCGGTTCGATTTATCGGAAACGATGCGCAAGGGGCATGACTTCAAGGATTACATTTGTCCGGATACGCTGGAGTTTGAGCGGGATCATTTTCGGATGGGACGATTCTACGGACGCGTGATCTTCCTGCGGGAATATGCCAGCTACATCAAGGACAGCATGGTTGCCGAGTTGTGCGACCTGAACCGAAACCTGCTGCTGTCGCTCGATGTTATCCCGATCCCGACCGATGAGGCGGTGCGAGAGGTGGAAAACCGGCTGCTTGGCGTGGAAACCAATATTACAAACTGGCAGCGGCGGCAAAATAACAACAACAACTATTCTGCGGTCATTCCATATAATATGGAGCAGCAGCGCAAGGAGAGCAAGGAGTTTCTGGATGACCTGACAACGCGGGATCAGCGTATGATGTTTGGATTGCTCACCATGGTTCATATCGCGGAGAGCAAGGAGCAGCTTGACCAGGATACCGAAGCCTTGCTGACGACAGCCCGCAAGCATCTGTGCCAGCTTGCCCCGCTGACCTTCCAGCAGATGGACGGTCTGAATACAGTGTTGCCATACGGGCTTCGCAAGGTACAGGCATTGCGGACGCTCACGACCGAAAGCACGGCAGTCTTCATTCCGTTTCGGGCCCAAGAGGTCATGCATCCTGGCGGCATTTACCAAGGGCAGAACGTCATCAGCAAAAACATGATCTTTGCCAGCCGCAAGCAACTGTTGAACGGTAACAGCTTTATTTTGGGCGTACCCGGCTCAGGCAAAAGCTTCACAGCAAAGCGGGAAATCGTGAATCAGGTGCTGGCAAGCGACGATGATGTGATCCTGATTGACCCGGAAAGGGAATATTCCGCCTTGGTGAAGGCGCTAGGTGGGGAGACAATTCATATCTCGGCCACTTCGCCAAATCACATTAATGCCATGGATCTGAACCGGCAGTATGGCGACGGAGCCAATCCGATCATTCTGAAGTCCGAGTTTGTGTTGTCGCTGTGCGAGCAGTTAATGGGCGGGTATCCGCTCGGGGCAAAGGAGAAATCGTTGATCGATCGCTGCACCGCCAGCGTCTATCGAGGCTTCCTACAGAGCCAATACAAGGGGGAGCCGCCAACGCTGCGAGACTTCCATGCGGAGCTGCTCAGGCAAGCAGAGCCGGAGGCGCAGGACATCGCGCTGGCCATTGAATTGTTCACGTCGGGCAGCCTGAACACCTTCGCCCAACCGACTAACGTGAATGTCCATAATCGGCTGATAAGCTATGACATTTTGGATTTGGGAAAGCAATTGCTTCCAATCGGGATGCTAGTCGTACTGGATAGCATTCTCAACCGTATCACACAAAACCGGGTAAAGGGCAAAAACACGTATATCTTTATTGATGAAATCTATTTGCTGTTTCAGCACGAATACAGCGCCAACTTTCTGTATGCCTTGTGGAAGCGCGTCCGAAAGTATGGCGCTTTTTGTACGGGCATTACGCAAAACGTGGACGATTTGCTGCAAAGCCATACCGCCCGCACGATGCTGGCTAATAGTGAATTTATCGTGATGCTTAACCAGTCCAGCACAGATCGGAAGGAGCTCGCGGAACTGCTGAACATTTCGGACTTGCAGCTTTCCTACATCACCAATGTGGACGCCGGATACGGACTGATGAAGATCGGCAACTCGCTGGTTCCCTTCGCCGATCAGTTCCCGCGGGACACAATGCTGTATAAATTGATGACGACGAAGCCAGGGGAATAGACAAGCCAAAGGAGCGGCAGTATTCCGCCGCTCCTTTGTGCCTAATGGCCGTCCTCCTCCGTCAGCAATGCCTTCAAAATACGATGAGCCTGCCGCTGACGGGCTTCGTCCTGCTGCAAAAGCAGCAGGACGCTCTCCCATATCAAGGGGTTCTCTTGCAGGCTACCTGCTTGATCGCCAAACAGGTCATGGACAGACATATGTAAACCGGAAGCAATTTTTTCAATCGTAAGCAATTTGACATTGATTTCGCCGCGTTCTACCTGAGCCAGATAGCTGCCCGCCATGCCAATGCGTTCGCCAAGCTGCTCCTGTGTCAAATGGTGAGCCATCCGGTGCAGGCGAATTTTGGCTCCTACGATTTGCGTAAATGTAGCCATATCCAACCACAACCTCTCTCACTTAAAAGTGTAGACTACACATCGAGAGGGGGGGAGAGTCTCGAAACTATAGTTGTTTAATTGGATTATAGTTTAAATATATAAATACTTGTGACAGTCGGTTCTAAGCATGATGAAACCTCAAAGGGGAGGAATTGTGGCACTTGGCCCAGTTCCTCCCCTTTTATCGTAGAATCAAGTACTCAAGTGCTTAACCAAAGAGAGCTTGGCGAGCCGCTTGCTTGATTTTCTTTCGCAAGCGATAGATGCGCGTCGTGACAGCCGTTTTCGACAGGTTGTATTTTTGGCTGAGCGCGTATATGGAAAGGCGATCCTTGAAGTAATCGATATAAAATTCCGATTCTGCGCGGCTGAGCTGCTGCAAGACATGACGAACCATTTTGTCCATGTCCAATGTGGCGATTAATACCTCGTATAATTCCCAACTGTTGGCTGTCAATTGATTGGCGATGCTGTCGCTGATTGCAATTTCGTGCTTCCGTCGTCGATAGAGCTTCCGGAATAAGGCGTTCACTTGATTCCGCGCGGTCGTGTACAACCAACCTGCAAGGTTGGGGTGAGCCTGCAAGGCCGTGATATTCTCTTGTAACTGTACAAAGGTGTTTTGTGCACATTCCTCGGCCATCTCGACAGCCGGTCCCCTCATTAGCCTCTTGCAGTAGTTTAAAACACGGGTGAAATACCTGCGAAACACATCCACGAAAAATGTTTCATTACTCCTTAGTTTCATCAAACGCGTCCTCCTTCTAAATTCAGGTACAGAGACAACGATGAATGGACCGGAGCGACTGGCAGCATCATTGAATTCTTCCTTTTATCAAATCCCCCCTTTTATAAACAGCTATTTATACAAACAGCAAGCAGACCCAGGAGTCTTCCAGCCGCTGTTCTTTTTAATATTCCCTCCGTTTTTCGAACTGGGTCTAAAGGTGTTGTTCATCCTGAAATGATTGACCTTTGCTAGTAGATACTCCCGGAAAACGGTGTCGATTTTCTGTTTCTTACGTCATGAATCAACATTTTTTTGAGGTTTTATGTGATTTTCCGACTATAAAGCAACATTGTGTATAAGGGAATTTTAACCTAATTTAGATGCTTAGCCCAATGATTCTTTAGTACTAAATTATCTGTTTGGAAAAGCTGGCTTGAGGTTCGATCATCCATTATTTGCATCTGGGTGAGCACCATAACAACTCGAGACAAGCAATCACGGCGGTGCTGCCTTGCAGGCAGGAGCTGGTAGATATGCGAAGTCCTCGAACGCACGATTGTATAAATTCTTTTCTATATCCAGCTGCCGGTAGTGGGCAGCCTGCTTTCTTGAGACAATCGGTCATGCGCTGGCCGAAATATGTTGTAGCCCGAACCTCTCAAGCTGGAGGTTCTTTTTGTTTGCTTGGACGTCGAAGGAAGCGATGGGCAGGCAGCAGGGGTTGCCGTTCCCCGCCTCCAGTTTGGTTGTTCAAAAAAACCAAACTGGAGGCGAACATAATGAAGATCAAAATCAATCTGCGCGAAATCTATCCCTACTACCAAACCGATATTTGGGTGGAGGTAGAAGAAGAGATGGCGCGTGAGCTGAGACAGTTTGAATTAAATGAAAACGCATACAATTTAAAACGATATCGAAACCGCGCCTATTTCTCCCTGAATCGGGAGGACGGCATTGAACAAGAAGCTCTACACAATGCGGCTTCTCCAGAGGAGCTACTGCTGCATAAGACTACCCGTGAAGAATTGTACAAAGCCTTGTGTCAATTACCAGACAAGTGGGTGAAACGCATTTATGCACATTATATGTTGGGGATGAGCAAGGTTGCGATAGCGCGGTCGGAGCTAATTGATGAGAGCACCGTTCGTAAGTCGATTGAACGGGGACTAAATCGACTAGCACGGTTGTTAAAATCGGAGTAAATTCGATAGAATGATTCAAAATTTAAACATGAAATACGAGCGTAAAATGCCCGATTTGGTCTCCAAAATGAAACGGATAGTAGAAACTCTTTTTTGGTCTCATACTTCTATCCATTATTTTGAGAGGAGAATGCACATGAAGCCCATTCTATTCCGAGACTCCGAACAAGAAGCTTTCTACTATCGGATGCTGGATGAATGTCGGAACGCTGACGGCTACCATCGCGCATTGTTTTACACTTTGGGTATATCCAAGGATACCCGCGGGCACATTCACGACGTATTCGATTTTTCTAACGGGGGGATTAAGCCGGAGGGCTTGTCCGCCCCGTGGCAAACGGGTAGTTCTGTCCGTACTTGCCGTTTGGCATTTAATCTCTGGAATGGCTGGAGCCAGGCTGGAGCGGAACGTTATTCCACTCCGCACGAGCTTTTCGATTGTGGTTTTGCTCCCTACTTTGTTGAAGCAATCCGTCTTCGGTATCCCGAATACTGCAAGGTTCAATTCCCTCCCGTTAAGTTCAAAGCAGAACGCAGCCGGTAGGTAGGGGAGGGCATCGGCAGTGAAAAACTTAAAAACCAAACGTATAGTCAAGTCAATCAAGCAGTTCAACAAGCAGGCTCGCGTACTCCAGAGAGGAGTACTCCGAAGAAACAATACTGCCCGTTACAAGGAGCAGGAGCGCCCGCCTTCTTCCTCAGAGCAGATACAGGAGCGCAATGAAGCGAATTTGCAGCGAGCAATAGGAAGCAGCATGCGCGTAACGATGGTTGCTGCAACCACCGTCCGAAATCGATGGCTCCATTCCGATCAGGTATATCATTCTTATCGAGAAGCCGACCGAGATTCGCGGGCGAGCATGCCTATCAGATTGATGCGGGGGCCAGTTAACGGGGAGCAACCAAGAATCGCCAGACGTAAATCGCCGTTCTTTTCGGGAATGGCGGTGGTTCAACACTTGCCCGAAAGGCAACCAGCCGAAAAAAAGAAGGTTGGATATACACCAGCTAGTATCAAAGCTGACCACAACATAAAAGGGAGAGGATGTGCTCCGCGGCGGAAGATGGCGGCGGCAGCGCCTTCTCCGTTTGTGGGGAAGATGAAGCAGAAAGGTACGATTCGCCAAAGGAAAGCACTGAACATGGTGGCTCGCACGATCAAGTCCGCTCATCACACCGCAGTAGAGGCAGGTCATGCTCGTAAGGAAGATAAGCAAGTAGCTCAGCAGAAGCGAATGCTCCAGACCGCAATCCAGGCACGGCATTCCATAAAAGCGGCACGAGCGGTCACCCAAATGAATATTCGAATGATGAAAATGCTCGTCCGAGCCACTGTGCTGCTGGTGAAGGGAGTGGCTGCATTACTAGGTGTCAGTAGCAGCGTTATTATTCTGCTGTGCATCATCATGATCATCGCAGCGCTTCTCTCCTCTCCGTTTGCTATCTTCGTGGCAGATGAAAATACAGAGCCCGGTACACAGAAGCTAACTTTAATCGTGGAGGAGCTGGATAAACATTTTAAGGCTCGATTGTTACAGGAACGTCAGGCGGCTGGAGATGTAGATCGCGTAGAAATACATTACGCGGGCAGCGCGGACAACAGCCGCATCGACAACTGGCCAGAGGTATTGGCCGTTTTTGCGGTTAAAACGTCCATGTCCACGGCGGGCTTTGACGTGGCAACGATGGATAGCAGGCGGGTCGAAATGCTGCAAACGGTCTATTGGGATATGAATCAGATCGATTCGTATGTGGAGACGCTGGAGCATACGGAAATGGTCGCTATTGAGCAGGAGGATGGAAGTATAGGTCAACAACAGGTAACCGAATTTGAACGCGTCTTGCATCTGTCGATTACAGCCCGAACGGCAGAGCGGCAAGCGGACCTTTATGATTTCAATGCTGAACAGACTGATATCATGAACGAATTGTTGTCAGCCGCATTTCGCCCCATGATGCTTGCGCTACTCGGCAAAGACGAGCATACAGGTTTGTCATCGGGGGAACTTGAAGCGATCCGAACAGACTTACCAGCCGGGGTGCTTGGAAGCCAGGCTGTTGAACTGGCGTTGAGCCGGCTGGGCGATCCCTATAGCCAACTAAAGGCCGGACAGGGCAACTACACAGATTGCAGCTATCTCATTCAGTGGGTGTATAAGCAGTTAGAGGTCGGGTTGCCAAGAACGGCGGCAGAGCAGGCGCGTTTTATCGTCGATAATGGACTGACACTAACTGCTGATGCACTAACGGCCGGCGACTTAATCTTCTGGAGCTACGAGAAAAATGGTCGATTTATGGATATTACACATGTCGGCATCTATGCCGGTAACGGCAAAGTCGTTGACGCCTCCTCCAGTCGCCTGCAGGTTGTATATCGGAATGTATTTGACGCCGAGTATCAAGTAATGTATGGAAGGGTGAAAAACCTGGCTTTATGATGCGAGTTCATTGTGAAGTAATGTCCTGTTACTTTCTTGGAATCGGCATCCTAATATAAATCAATAGCTTGGATTCGGAGCATCCGCTTATATGCCGACATCTCTGTCGGGTATATGCGGATGGTTTTGGCATTCTTTGATTGTTTGTTTTTGCATTTTATAGATAGAATGATATAATTGTTATATATATTATTATAATGAATGAGGGAGTAAAGTATATGACAATTGAGCGACAACCACTATATGTCCAAATCCAAGAGTATTTTAAAAATCGGATTCAGAGCCAAGAATTGAAAAGTCACGACAAAATTCCACCTGAGAAGGAATTAATGCAACAATTTAATGTTAGTCGAATTACGGTTGTCAACGCGCTTGTTCAGCTTGCGAAGGAGGGCTGGATTTATCGTGTTCCCGGCAGGGGAAGCTTCGTGAGTGAAAGCAGTAATGAATCGGTCCAGGGCGTATCTGGAGCATCTTCGTCCGTAACTGAAAATATCGCTACCGATTCTCCAACATTTGCGAGTGGTTTAGAGGGCAAAGAGAGGCGGTCAATCGGTCTGATTTTGCCTGCGATTATAGATCATTTTGCTCTTCGTCTGATTGAAGGTGTAAGCCGTAAGCTGACTGGAGAAGATTATCCATTACACATAACATTGACCAATAATTCTAGGGAACGGGAAAAAGAGGCAATCCAGAAGATGTTGCAAATCGGCGTGAAGGGGCTTTTGATTTTTCCGTGCGATGCGGAAACGTACAACGAAGAAATTTTATCGCTCAAAGCGAACGGCTTTCCATTTGTATTATTAGACCGATACTTTCCAGGAATTGAAACTAATATCGTGCGTTCCGACGGTTTCATTGGCGGCAAGATGGCAGTCGACTATCTATGGAAGCACGGACACCGCAATATTGCAATCTGTTCAGACACCATATTGCCAACGATTACAGTAGAAGACCGGGTAGCGGGATACATGGAATCGCTCAAGCAGCATGGAACACTTATCAATCCAGCTTTGATTTTGACGGACTTCAATGTGGATTACAAAAAAAATGATGAAACGCATCCTCTTTATCGCTTTATTAAAAATCATATGGCCACTGCTTACATTACCTTAAACGGAAGATTAGGGGTCCATATTGTTTCGATTTGCCGCAGTCTTGGGCTTGAAATTCCAAAGGATGTCTCAGTGTTAACCTTCGACAACCCTGGATCTGGTCTTGTCGAGGACAATTGGTATTCGCATATATCACAATCCGAAACGATGATGGGAGAGCAGGCTACTCAAATTTTGCTTGACGTCATTGAAGGAAGACAAGAGACCGGCTGTTATGTGAAGACGGTCATGGAGCCTAATTTAGTTATTCGTCAATCTACGGGCCGAGTATCGCAGTGAGTGACTGTTACATGGAGAGAAGCTAGCGCAGCATTCGGTCCGATTGGACATATGCATGCATCGATTTGCCGTCTCACAAGGCGAATGAATAAGATTGGACTTGGTTTGATAAACATTCGAAACTTTGATATATCAAATGATAATAATTATAATATATTAAAATAGTTGTAAAAGTTATATTCTTATTATATAATTCAAATATAGCAAACGGTTACACAAAAGTGGGAGGTTCATCTTGATTATGAAATCATCATCATCATCGTTTCGAAGTGTGAAGAAGAATATTAGCCTGTATGTGATGTTTGCGCCTGTCCTATTGTATTTCATTATTTTCAGTTATTGGCCGATGAACGGGGTATTGATCGCATTCCAGGATTACTTGCCGACTTTAGGCATTTTCGGGAGTCCGTGGGTGGGATTTGATAACTTCAAGCAGTTTTTTTCCTCTTTTTATTTCGATAGAATATTGACGAACACGATTGGAATCAGTCTGTATAACATTGTCGTAACGACTCCAGTACCTATTGTTCTTGCCCTGATGTTCCATGAGTTGAGAAGAACAAAGCTGAAGAATGTCATGCAAACCATTACATTTGCTCCGAACTTCATTTCGGTGACTGTCGTGTGCGGTATGGTTTTGCTGTTCTTGAATCCAGACAACGGTATTATTAACGGCGTTATCAAGCTGTTTGGCGGCGAAGCGATCGATTTCATGGCCAATCCCGATTCATTCTGGCACGTGTACGTCTGGTCTGGCGTATGGCAATACACAGGTTGGGTTGCGCTGATCTATACGGCTACCATGGCGGGGATCGACTCGAGTTTGTATGAAGCTGCGGAAATTGATGGAGCGGGAAGGTTTGCCAAAGTGATTCATGTAACGCTGCCCAGTATCATTCCTACGATTGTTCTTATGTTCATTTTGAATTTGGGAAATGTGATGAACGTCGGGTTCGAGAAAGTGCTGCTTCTTCAAAATGATCTTAATCTGTCCTCTTCCGAAATCATTGCAACCTATATCTATAAGCGCGGTTTACTTGCGACGGAATACGGTTTGTCCTCGGCTGTAGGGGTATTCAATAATGTGATCAACTTCGCTCTGCTGCTGGTGGCGAACACTGTCTCCAAGCGTGTAAGCGACACCAGTC
Organism: Paenibacillus sp. J5C2022; assembly: GCF_025567625.1. Classification (GTDB taxonomy): domain Bacteria; phylum Bacillota; class Bacilli; order Paenibacillales; family Paenibacillaceae; genus Pristimantibacillus. The sequence continues at coordinate 167,482 of NZ_JAOQJC010000004.1, forward strand.
TTTGGTAGGAGGGCGGAACGGCATGAATATGAAGAGAAACTCGGTTGGCGATAAAGTGTTTGACTGCTTTAACCTTACAGGGCTGTTCATTCTTGTTGGTCTTATTTTGTACCCGCTTCTGTTTGTTGCAATTGCATCGCTAAGCGAACCGGACCAGATTTATAACGCGGCGTTTCTGTTGTGGCCCAAGGGCTTCCAACTGGAAAGCTACCGGATTGTAATGGAAAATCCGGATATTTGGATCGGTTTTGTCAATACGATTGTTTACACGGTGAGCGGTACGCTTATTAGTATGATACTGTCCGTGCTGGGTGCGTATCCGCTTTCAAGAAGCGACTTCAAGGGTAGACGTTTTTTTTCCTTCTTCATCACATTCACAATCTTTTTTAGCGCTATCGGGGGCATGATCCCGCTTTACTTTGTCATCGATAAGCTGGGAATGCTGAATACGATGTGGTCGGCTATTCTGCCGGGTGGAGTAGTGGTGTTGAATATGATCATTATCCGCTCCTATTTTGAAACCAAAATTCCGATGGAGGTCCAGGAATCCGCTGCGCTTGACGGCTGCGGCAACTTCAGGCTTTTGTTCTCCATCATTCTTCCTTTGTCGAAGCCAGTACTTGCCATTATGATTCTCTTTTATTTTGTCCATCACTGGAATGCTTTTTTCTACGCCCTTATTTTTATTACGGAAAAAGACAAATATCCATTGCAGCTCGTGCTCAGGGAAATTCTGGTTAATAATAATTTAAACAATTTGCTCCCAACTATGACAGATCAGAACTATCTGGAAAGGCTGAAGCAGCAGCAGAGCTTGAAGTATGCCGCTATTGTCATTACGACTTTGCCTGTTCTGGTCCTATATCCGTTTGTCTCCAAGCATTTCAAGGAAGGGCTTCTGGTTGGCTCTGTTAAAGGATGAATTCTTTACAGTGGATGAAATGATTGCGCTTAAAAGATTGAGATTGTTAACTAACCCGGGTGATCTCTTGGCTTGCGGCGCAATTGTTAAATCATATGAGTTCAAAAATTTAAAAGGGGTGAACGTTTGTTGAAAATGAAAAAAAACCTGTCAATCGCTCTAGGTCTGATGTTGCTTGCAACTACAATTGCAGCTTGCTCCCAAAAAAATAATGAACCTGGAGCTTCGCCTTCTCCAAGTCCTGCAGTCAGCGCTACGGACGGTCAAACCAATGATAGTCCTTATAAAATCACGGACGAAAAAATTACGTTAAAGATGGGAATTATCGATCTCTCCAACTTCAGACCGCCGAGCAAAGATTTGTGGATGTGGAAAAAATACGAGGAAATGACCAATGTCCACATTGAATGGGAAGAGATGCCGGAGAGCAATATGAATGAAAGAAAAGGCATTTTACTCGCGTCCAACGATCGGCCGGATGCGTTCTTCCAAAGTAAATTTACACAGGAAGAACTGTCTAAATATGGAAAGCAAGGTATTGTTATTCCATTGGATGATTTGATTCCGCAGGCCATGCCCAATCTGACGACTTTAATGAAGAAAGATCCAACAATTGAGAAGGCAATGCGGTCGGATGATGGAAAAATCTATTCGCTGCCGTATCTCGAGTCATCTCCCGTATACGGATCGCTTCGATATTATATCAACAAAACATGGTTGGATAATGTAGGATTGGATGTGCCCAAAACGTTGGATGAGCTTACTGCCGCCCTGAAAGCGTTTAAAGAGCAGGATGCGAACAAGAACGGCGATCCTAATGACGAGGTGCCGGTCTATCTGCCTTCCGACGCCATGGACTGGACGCTGGAGAGACAGCTTTTTGGCAGCTTTGGACTAGGCAACAGAGGCAATCAGGCGGCCAGCGCATGGATTGACATGGGAGACAACGGTAAAGTGAGGTTTATTCCGACCGATCCCGCCTTCAAGGAAATCTGGCAATATTTGAACGGATTGTGGAAGGATGGCTTGATTCATAAGGATACATTTACGGAGAAGGAAAATGCCAAATGGTCGGCCGCCGGCGACAGCGACCAAGTAGGATTATTCTCCTGGTCCAATCCGGGCTTCATTGGCGAAAAGGCAAAAAACAACTTTGTCGGCATCAATGCGCTTGTTGGACCCAACGGAGATAAGCTTCAGTCGTGGTCGGACCCGCTTGTTAGGGGCATTGGCGCGTTCGTCATAACAAAGGATAACCCTTATCCGCTAGAAACACTGAAATGGGTTGATTTCTTCTACGGAGAGGAAGGCTCCAACTTTGCCACAATCGGACTTGAGAATGAGACTTATGTCATGGTTGACGGCAAGCCGCGTTATATCGACGCCATTATGAACGACGAAAGAGGCGTTCAGCTTGGATCCTACCAATATGTGAATAATGTATTTGCGGGCAGCTACCCTTATTTGGAACCGGACGTCAATCTTCGAGCCGAGATCAAGGGAGCTACGGTGGAAGAGGATATTAATTCCGATCCGGCCGATATGGACAACTTCAAACTGGAAGAATATTGGACGGCGTTTGCCCCTCTGGACAAGGAAACGTCACAGCTCACTACGATTTTGACGGATCTCAATGCCTATCTGAAGGAATCGCGGTCGAAATTTATTACGGGGCAATTGAACTTCGAAGCGGATTGGGATAAATTCCTGCAGGATCTGGAGAAAATCGGAGTTAGCCGCTATCTGGAAATTAAGCAACAGCAATTTGAAAGATATGCTCAATAATAAAGCGCTCAATTGATGATGCCGATGTCGGGTGAATGCAGCATGTATTCACCCGGCAACCGGCTCAACCGGCATGCTTGGAGGAATGTTCATGAACCATATACAAAAACGAATCGAAATAACCGGAATCAGGCAATCGCCTTGGATGGTCGAGGATCGGGGCGCCATAAAAACGGAAGCTTGGATGGAAATAGAATGTGCAGGAGAAACGTTTGACGGATGGGTTAAGGTTTTCGCTGGAAGCCAGGCTCCAACAATAGAGAAACTTGATTGTATCAGCCCGGGTTCAAGTCGCCATAAACTTCTCATCCCCGAGCTTGATCAGGACGGGGATCGCGTACAGTTGGAACTATTTGCCGATCATCCGGATAAGGGCGGAGGCCCGCTTGCCACATTTGCAGCTTCGTTGCCTAAGGCCAAGCGCTGGACGATCTATGTCGCCCACGATATGCATACCGATATCGGCTACACCGACTATCAGGAAGAATTGAAGCATACCATCTACCCCCGTTATCTGGATGAGGTGTTTGAATATATTGAACGAACCGCAGATTGGGCAGAAGGGGAGAAATTCAAATATCCGATCGAAGCTTCTTTTATGTTGTACGCTGCAGCGCTCAAGGCAAGAGACGCAGACTGGATTCAGAAGCTGAAGCAATATATTGCCGAGGGGCGAATTGCTTATCCATATGCCTATGTGCATTTTACGTCGGAGGGCATGGGTACGGAGGAGATTGCGCGTCAAAGTTATATTTCGGCGCGTTTCCTCAATGATATGTTAGGCACGCCGCCAGCCAAAACATTCGTAAAAACGGATGATGCCGGATTCTCATGGGCCAATATAGACGCGCTTGTAGATGCCGGCTGCAAATATTTGTCTCTGCGTCTGCAGGACAATAACTGGAATTATTTTGAAGGGCATAATCCCCATTATCCGCGGCTTTTCTATTTTCAAGGGAAAAATCCGGAGAACAAGCTGCTTACCTTTGACGGTCCGGTCTATCATTTTGATGACTTCGGCATTCGGGAAGCCGACAGCGACATCGTTTACAGGCTTATTTCGGATAAATTCATGGATCGGCAAACGGCGGATTACCCTTATGACGCCTATCTGCTGCATCTGACAATGGTCAGGGACAACTTCGGAGTCGAACCTAATATTATGAACAACATCAAGAAGCTCAACGAGCGCAAAGACGAACAGGGACGGAGCTATATTTCGCCCAAGTTTGTCAATTCTGATCTTGAGGATTTCTTTACGTATATCGAGAGTCGTTACGCCGCTCAAATTCCTGTTTTTCAGGGCACAATTGAGAGTTATTGGAATTTTGGAGCTCCGCAGGTTGCGCATGAAACGGCTTTGAGCCGCGCCAATCATGAGAAGATACCGGCAGCCGAGTTCTATGCCACCGCAGCCTCCATACTGGAACCTGGTACGCGCTATCCCTATGAAGATTTGCTCCGGGCATATGACGATATGCTGATGACGGATGAACATACCTGGGCCAACTGGAAATATTATGCCGATGACGATCAATTTAACTGGATGCGGAACAAAGCGATTGAAGCGAGCAATCTGGCAGACGGCCTGTTGCATGACGCGCTGGGCAACCTGAATCGACTAATTTCCGCTGACGGTCGAACAATAGTTGTCTATAATCATGCTTCTTGGGACCGAAGCGATATCGTAGTGCTGGAGCGTCAAGAGCTGCTCGAGGATTGCGGACTTTTGGATATTGGCAGTGGAGCGTCTGTTGAGGTTCAACGATTGTCAGACGGTAAGGCCGTTTTCATTGCACGCGATGTTCCAAAGCTGGGATACAAATGTTACCGGATCATGCCGAATGCTCAATGTAATTCGGAGGGAAGAAGCATTATAGCTGATTCACGCAGCATTGAGAACCGCTTCTTCAAGGTTACACTAGATGAGACGGGTTCGATCTGCAGCATCGTGGACAAGCAAAACGGCAATGCCGAGCTTGTCGATCCCGATTCGGAGCATAAGATGAATCAGTATGTCTACTATACCTCCAGAAAAGAGCTTTATGAGAATAAGGTTTATTCGGTGGATACCATCCAGTCGGCCGCCATCTCTTCGGAAACGGGGGCAGTGGTGGGGAAGCTTGTCTCCGAAGGAGCGGCACGCGGTGCGGATCGGATCAGACGCAGCGTTGTACTATACGAGGATCTCGATCGAATTGATATTGTCAATGAAGTGTTCAAGGGCGAAGCGCCTGTCATGTATCAGGAAATAGCCGAGGAGGCCTTCTTTACGTTCCCGTTCCTTATGCCGGAATTCGTCATTAAGCATGAGATGCCGACTGGCGAGATGCGCCCCTATACAGATCCCGATATTACCACCAAGACCGATCAGTTTTTCTGGTCCAATACCGACTTCTACACGGTTAACCGCTGGATTGACATCGGGGGCCCGGATCATTACGGGATAGGCTTCTCCACGCTTGATGCTTCGGTTGTTCAATACGGGGGCAGAAGAACCTGTCATTGGGATAAATACTATCAAACGGAAAAACCGTGGGTATATTCATGGATTTACGATAATTTATGGAGCACCAATTTTCCGTTTACGCAGCCAGGTCCGATGACCTTCCGTTATTCCATCCAGCCTCGTAAGGGTGCGGACTGGAAGGAAGGAAGGACAGACAAATTCGGCATCAACGCCGCCAATCCACTCAAGACTGCCATCATCGCGGACAGGCAGGAAGGGAGACTTGGGGGGAGAACGGGACAGTTCCTGACGATAGATCGGGACAATGTCATATTAACGACAGCTAAACTGGCTGAAGCCAACGGTGAAGGCGTTATTTTGCGATTTAATGAGACTTTGGGAGAAGACACACATGTGACGGTTGATTTGTCTAGATTGCTGACTCCCGATTTTGCGTATATGACAGATGTTGTTGAAAATAACAAAAGTTTGCTCCGTCCAGTAGACGGAACGGTATCGTTCACAATCAAAGGACATGGCTGGACTACGCTCCGACTTGTACACGGAAGCGCACCAGGGCAAGTTGCCGGTTTGTCCGCTGTGACTGATAAGTCGGGAACCATAGTGTCATGGGAGCCAGCCCTTGATCGGACATGCTGTTTCTACGAGGTTTTCAGGGACATCAATGCCGATTTCGTACCGGGGGCCGGTCATTATATCGCTTCCGTTTCGAAGCCGTATTATTATGACGAACAGGTTATCAGTGGTTTGAAGCACCGCTATTACTACAAGGTGCGGGCTGTGGCTGTGGGTCGCAAAGGGCTCGCTTCAGGGGGGGCTGAAGCCATGCCGGGCCATATATCGGCTGAATCCGCGCCAGCAGCTCCTTCATCGTTGAAAGCCTCTGCTTTCGGAAATACGCGCGTATCGCTGTCATGGATCAAATCAGATAATCATCTTACGGGGGTTCGAGGTTATAAGGTGTATCGAGACGGCGTGGAGATCAAAGACCTGGTGGAAACCATGACGAGCTTCCTGAACGTAGGTCTGCTGCCGAATACGACTTATACGTATACAGTGAGAGCTTATGATGGAGAAGGTAATTTGTCTCAACCGTGTGATGCTGCTGTCGTGACCACCATGAACTTCGAATCGGATAATATAGCGTCGAAAGCGGTTGTCACGGTATCTTCGGAGAAAAGCGGGCAGTATGCCGGCGCTAATTTGACGGACGGCATATTCGGAATCCGCGATGTGGGTGAATGGGTATCCCGTGATGAAGAAAGTCCTTGGGCCATGCTGCAATGGGGTTCTGAAGTCACGATCGCCCGTGTAAACGTCTTCGGCAGATACGGAGGGAATGAGGAATTGCTGGGCGGCTACGATGCTGGTATTCCCATGAAGGGAATTCTGTTCTTCAGCGACGGGAGCTGTGTGCCAATAGAGCGAATCCGCACTAATGGTTCCGCCACGCAGATTGAATTCGAGCCGAAGACGATCACATGGATGAAATTTAAGGCTCGCGATCATAAGGGGGGATGTATCGGTCTATCCGAAATTCAGGTGTTTGAATCTCACAATTAGGAGGAATGACAGTGAGCAGCAGAAGGGCAAAAACTGCTTTGACAGTTGTGTCAGCAATGCTTGTGACGGTATTCGTGTTTTTGGCAGTACAAATTGTGCACGCCGCAACGACGATAACGAATATTACTCAAACACCATGGATAATCGACGATAGCGGAACATTGAAATCCGAAACGAGATTGACTGTCACAAATACGGATTCGCCGTATGATGGATGGGTGAAAATATCGGTAGCCGGATTGACTCCATATATGGAGTCAATCGGTACCGTTGGCAATGGCGTTAATCAGGTGACGGTTCGTGTTGCGGAGTTGATTAACGACAATGACAATGTAACCTTTCAAGTTTATGACAACTCTGGCGGGACCGGCACACCCAAAGTATCTGTAACGCTTCCCCAGAAAAAAATCAGGCATTGGAAGGTGTATGTGGCGCATGATATGCATACCGATATCGGATACACCGATTATCAGGAGACGCTCAGGCTGAATACATTTCCCGGGTTTCTGGACACGGCGCTGAATTTGGCGGACGACACGTCTGCCTGGGGGGATGACGATAAATTCAGATATCCTGTAGAGGCTTCATACATGTTGTATGACAGTGCACTGAAGGCTCGCGATGCCGACTGGATTGAAAGGCTGAAGACACATGCAGCTAATGGAAGGATCACCTACCCGTATTCCTACGCCAATTTTGCAACTGAGGGTATGGGAACAGAGCAAATGGCCAGGCAAATGTATTATTCCGCCCGACATTTGAAGGACACCTTGGGAACTGACCCTAAAAAAGTATATGTGCACACCGACGATACCGGTTTTTCCTGGGCTAACGTAGATGCTTTGGTGCAGGCGGGTGCGAAATACGTTTCGCTTCGATTCAATGATTCTTACTGGAATTATTTTGAAGGCCATAATCCGTATTATCCGCGTATTTTTTACTTGAACGGCATGGTTTCCGGCAACAAAGTATTGGTTCACGACGGACCGAAATACGATACGGATGACTTCAAATTCAGGAACGCGAACAGCAATGAAACATTCGAGGCGATTTCGTCCAAGATGGTGAATCGTCAGGAAGCGGATTATCCCTACGATGCGCTGTTGCTGCAATTGACGAACAATCGGGATAACGATCCGATTGAGCCTAATGTGAAGGACAATGTCAAAGCGATGAACGAACGGGTGGATAGTATGGGAAGGCCATACGTATATCCGCAATTCCGCAACTCGGATATAGAGGATTTCTTCACCTATGTAGAGAGCAATTATGATTCCCATATTCCCGCTTTTCAGGGAACGATGGAAAATCTGTGGAATTTCGGGTCCGCCCAGCAATCGGAAATGATCGCGCTAAGCAAAGAGAATCATGAGAAGGTGCCTGCGGCAGAGTTTTATTCAACGATAGCCAATATTGCCTCATCCAATGCGAGGTATCCTTATGAGGAGCTGTCGCGCGCATACAATGATATGATGCTGACCGACGAGCATACATGGGCCGCGATGACCTATTATCCCGACGATATCCAAATCAAGTGGAAAAGAAACAAAGCAATCGAAGCGAGCCGAATTGCCGATCAAACGTTGGGCAACGCCTTTGCGGCCATTAACAGTCAAATTCCGACATCGGGAAAAACGATTGTGGTATACAATAATTTGTCTTGGGTCCGTTCCGATATTGTGAAGGTGAAGCAGGTTGATTTGCCGGAATATTTCGACATCAAGGATAAATTGACCGGGCAAACGATCAAGTATCAGAAAACACCGGACGGCGATGTGGTATTCCAGGCATCTGATGTGCCGCAATATGGCTATAAAACGTTCGAGGTTGTAACGAGAGTGGATGATCCAGTCTTCAGCTCAAGCGTAACAGCTACGGCAAATACGATAGAAAACAGCTACTTCAAGGTGACCTTTGATGAGACGGGGGCCATTGTCAGCATACTGGACAAGCAAAACGGCAATCGCGAGATGGTGGATCATAGCGCGCCTTACAAGATGAACGAATTTCTGTATTTCACGGCGCACAACAACTCTAACCTTTCCCATGGGGTGAAGGAAGCGTATCGGGTAGAAGCCGCCTCAGCCGTTTCCGATATCGGCGGAATCAGGGGGACATTTACATCAACCGCGTCGGCAATGGGAGCAGACAATCTGCAGCGATCCGTTATTCTTTATGATGCTATACCTAGAATTGACATTGTAAATGAGTTTTTGCAGCAGGACTCCTTTTTATCTTATCAGAACAACTATGAAGACATGTTTTTCTCTTTCCCGTTTGCGGTCGATGATTTCATGATCAAGCATGGCACCCCAACGGGGCCGATACGGCCGTACGTGGATCCGAATATCCATAATCCGACGGATCAGATTTATTACTCCACTACAGACTTCTATACGGTCAATCATTGGATCGATATCAGCAATCAAGAGAATTACGGAATCGATTTTGCGCCAATTAATGCACCGATGGTTCAGTACGGAGAGAGAAGGACGATGTCGCATGACAAGGATTACAACACGCAGCAGCCATGGGTATACAGTTGGGTCTACAATAACGAGTGGCTGACGAACTACAGCATGTCACAGCCGGGCAATCGCTCTTATCGCTATGCGATAAGGTCGCATACAGGCTCCGACTGGCAGAGCGGCAGAGCCGACAAGTTTGGACTAGAGCAAGCCAATGAGTTGAGAGCGTCCGTCATCTCTGGCGCGCAGAGCGGAACGTTCAGCGCCGCTGGAGGAGAATTCCTTAACATAAGCGAGGACAACGTCGTTCTGACAACGCAAAAGATTGCCGAGGCTAATGGCGAAGGCATGATTTTGCGGTTTATCGAAACCAACGGGGAGGACACCACAGTTACCATTGATTTCTCCGGCTACCTGATTCCGAGTGAGGTATATGAAACCGATCTTGTGGAGAATGATCTGGCGCAAATGTCTCTTGTGAATGACAAAGTGACCTTTGAGATCAAGGGACATGGCTGGAAGACGCTGCGGCTCAAGCGCGGTTATGCGCCGGATCAGGTGACGGGGCTTACGGCTGTAGCGGACAGTGACGGCACGCTTGTGGCTTGGGACGAATTAAATGAGCCGACCTTGAGCTATTACGAGGTTTTCAGAGGAACCAACGCAAACTTTGTGCCCGGAGCGGGGACGTATGTCGCCTCCGTGAATCGCAATGTCTTCTATGATCAACAGGTGACAAGCGGTCTCACTAATGATTATTACTATAAGGTGCGTGCTGTATCGTTTGGGAAGAAGGGCGCGTCTTCATCCTCGGCCCAGGCGCTGGGGGGTGTTATTGCGGATGCGGCAGCGCCGACGGCCCCTTCGGATTTGACGGCAGAAGCGCTGAGTCCCAACTGGGTGACTCTGTCTTGGGATGCTTCTTATGACGATCTCCTTGGCGTCAAGGGTTACAAAATTTATCGGGACGGCAACGAGATTGCAGATGTGTCGTCCGTGTTCAATAGCTATCTGGACGTTATCCTGACCGCAGACACAGCCTACCAATATTATGTCAAGGCGTATGATGAGGCTATTAATTTGTCTGCTCAGAGCAACACGGTGAGCGTAACGACGCTGGCGCCTTGGCGAACCGGAAATATTGCGCCGTTGGCAACATTCACGGCATCCTCGACGCTAGGAAGCGATGGACCGGAGAAAGCAGCGGACGGCATTATTACGATCCAGGGGACAGGAGAATGGGTTTCCCATGCGGAGCTTAATCCTTGGATAAGGCTAGATTGGCCAACCAAAAGAGAGATCGGCAAGATTGTTCTTGTAGATCGCTCTAACCATACGGATAATGCGAGGGACGGCGTACTGACGTTCAGCGACGGTAGTTCCATCGAGGTCAACGGAATCGATATTTTCGGACGGCCCAAAGAAGTTGTATTTGACACCAAAAATGTCAGTTGGGTTCGATTCGATGCGACCAACGGCCAAGGTTACAATGTCGGATTAAGCGAAATTCTGGTGTTTGAGTCGAACCCGGCTCGCCGGGCGGCTGTTACGGCTTCTTCAGAGCAAGGCTACTTGCCTCCTATCCTCGCTACTGACGGCATTATTGGAACACACAACAGCGGCGAGTGGGCATCGAACGAAACGAATCCCTGGATTAGGCTGGATCTGATCGGCGGACAAAAAATTAATCGCGTAGTGCTCTATGACCGGGTAAACATGCTGGACAATGCGCGAAGCGGAACGCTAACCTTCAGCGATGGCAGCAGTGTGTCCGTCAGCGGAATTCCTGACGACGGCACGGCCAAAGAAGTCGTTTTTGACAGCAGAACCGTGACCTGGGTGAAGTTTGAGGTGACGGGGGGAACGGGCCCGCGTGTTGGCTTGTCCGAAATTCAGTTGTTTGACGACAATCTTGCCCGCCATGCAACCGTAACAGCGTCGTCGCAATTCAGCGCGGGACATACGCCGGAGAAAGCGGCGGACGGCATTATCGGAGAACATGACAACGGGGAATGGGGCGCGCTTGGCGAATCGAACCCGTGGATACAATTTAACTGGACGACCCGAAAGATCATTGACCGGATTGTGCTATACGATCGAATTAACGGACAGGATGATGCGAATGGCGGCGTGCTTACGTTTAGCGACGGCAGCAGCCTAACAGTTGATGGCATCCCGTGGGACGGCAAAGCGAAGGAGATCAGATTTTTGCCTAAAGCAGTCACATGGGTGAAATTTGAAGCCACGGGCGGAACCGGTGTCAACGTAGGATTGTCGGAAGTGCAAATCTACGACGCCAATGCGTTGAGCGGGGCCAAAATAACGGCGTCCTCAAACAGTGTCAATCTGTTGCCTGCCATGGTTGCAGACGGTGTAGTAGGGACGGCCAACAGTGGTGAATGGGCATCGCTCGGCGAGCAAAACCCGTGGCTGAGATTTGATTTCACCCAAGTCAGTCCAAGGCCGATCAACCGGATTGTCATTTATGACCGTCCGGGTAACGACGACGCGAACAGCGGTATACTGACGTTCAGTGACGGCAGCAGCATGGAGGTGTCGGGCATACCGGGAGACGGCTCGCCCAAGCTCGTTCATTTCCCGACGAAGCATGTGTACTGGATGAAATTCCAGATTACCGGTGGCGTAGGACCAAATGTAGGGATCAATGAAATCGAGGCGTACGATGTCAACCTGGCTTACAATGCCGAAGCAACGGTGTCATCCGAGCATGCAAGCAACAAAAAATACGGCTATAAACTGAACGACGGCATCATTGGATGGGATAATGAAGGAGAATGGTCCTCCACCGAAACTAATCCTTGGGCCAGACTGGATTGGGGTAATCCCGTTACCGTTCGAAGAGTAGTGTTGTACGACCGATGGCACCCGAATGACAATGCGCGCTCCGGCATCTTATCCTTCAGTGACGGCACCAGCATTAGTGTAACGGGGATACCGGATGATGGGGAGGAGAAGGTTGTTACTTTCGACGCTAAAACGGTGTCCTGGATCAAATTCCAGACGACCGGCGGAGTTGGCGGTTATGTCGGCTTGTCCGAAATTCAAGTATTCGAACATATAGATTAGAACAAAAAATTGGAGCGGCGAGCCATAGTTGCGCTCGACTTGCAGGCACGAGAAAGAGCGAATGGCCGCCGCTCTGCAATTTGGATGAGGAGCAGGGAAACTAAATGAACAACACAACGGTAAATTTTCAGAGCTGTACGGAGTGGAAAAATATTTTGCAGGCGATCCAAATGGGACATGGAGCTTTTTCCGCTGACGGCATCGACCGGGAGAAGCTGGGAAGAATGTTCGAGAAGTGTTTCCTTAGCACAATCGAAACGACGGTTGAGCATTTGGAGGACGGATCTGTATTTGTTATAACAGGCGATATTCCCGCCATGTGGCTCCGGGATTCGGCTGCCCAGGTCCGCCACTACATTCCGTTTGCCCGTCAGTTGCCCGAATTGCAGGTTATTATTGAAGGGCTGATCCGGAAGCAAGTATTTTGTATCAACACGGACGCATATGCCAACGCATTCAACAAAGAATTCAACGGCAACGGTCACAGCCAGGATTTGACGGAATCCAACCCGTTGGTGTGGGAGCGGAAGTATGAAATCGACTCGCTTTGTTATCCTGTTCAGCTCGCTTATTTGTATTGGCAAGAGACGGGAAGCACGACTGTCTTTGATGCCTCCTTCAAGGAAGCCGTTCTGCGCATTATAGATTTGTGGACGGTGGAGCAGAGACACCATGGCGATTCTCCCTACCAGTTCCAACGGTTTAATTGTCCTCCAAGCGATACGCTGAGAAATCACGGGCTGTCTATGCCGACGAATTATACGGGAATGACATGGTCGGGGTTTCGGCCCAGCGATGATGCTTGCGTATTCGGGTATCTGATTCCGGCCAATATGTTTGCCGTTGTGGCGCTTCGTTATGCGGAGGAAATCTTTGCGGTTGTCTACGGGGACAAGGAGGCGGCTGCCCGGGCGGCCGGACTGAAGGAAGAGATCGATTATGGCATCCAAACGTACGGTATCGTCAACCATCCGAAGTACGGGCAGATCTATGCTTACGAAACAGACGGATTCGGCAATTATCATATGATGGACGATGCGAATGTGCCCAGCCTGCTGTCTATTCCATATTTGGGTTACGCGTCTGCGGATGATTCGATCTATGCAAATACGCGAAAATTCCTTCTGAGCAAAGACAATCCGTATTATTGCGAAGGCAAGTACGCCAGAGGCATCGGGAGTCCTCATACGCCGGAAGGATTTGTCTGGCATATCGGCATGACCATGCAAGCTTTGACTTCGCTGGATTCTGATGAAATATATGAAATCGTGAAAATGTTAGTCACGACAGACGGAAATACAGATTATATGCATGAAGGCTTCAATCCGGACAATCCGGAGGAGTTCACCCGTCCCTGGTTTGCCTGGGCAAACAGCTTGTTTGCAGAGCTGCTCTGCCGGCTGCACTGGGCAAGTGAACCAAGCTGATCTCACGGGAGGTTATACATGAGGAAATGGGGCGTCTTGCTAGCGCTGATCTGTCTATTTTCCTTTCCGTCTACGGTGGGAGCGCATCCGAACGATACCGGATACTCCACTCTAGATATAGACGGAAATCGGGTTTCCTATCGACTGTTTGTGGTTGCGACGGACATGCCGATGTTCGATGCCAACCTGGACAAGCGTTTGACTCAGGAAGAGTTGGATGCGCAGAGCGAAGCGATTTTGCATTATATAACGGAAAAGCTTCGTATCGAGAGCGGAGGCCAGCCGCTGACTCAGGAACAGGCGTCGATGCAGCTGTCGGAGAAAGCGACAGGCGCTGGAGTGGAGTTTCTGCTTCAATATCAATGGAATACAGCTACCGCCAGGCTTCAAAATATGGAGTCAATCGACATTCATTACCAGCTGTTTTTTGACGATGGGGCTCCTGCCCACCAAAGCATATTGCTGGCGCAGGGTGAAAATTTGAATTATCAGGATGTTGCGCATTTCAACCAGCGCGAGTTCCATATCGATCTTTTTCAAGGCGGGACAAGCGCTAATCTGTGGCATGCTTTATGGGTTTATTTCGTGCTTGGCATTGAGCATATCGTGTTTGGATACGATCACTTGCTGTTCCTGCTGTTGTTGGCAATAGCCTCGGTTCGTGTCAAGGAAATACTGATCATTGTTACTGCATTCACAATTTCGCATAGTCTGACACTCCTTCTGGTTGCCTCCGGGCGAATTCAAGCCGATTTGTATTGGGTTGAAATTTTTATAGCTATTTCCATTGGTTACGTGGCCCTGGAAAATATACTCGTTAAAGAAGCCAAATGGCGATGGGCCCTGACAGGGGTATTCGGACTCATTCATGGTATGGGATTTGCTGGAGCTTTGGCTGAAACGGGACTTCCGAAATCGAACATCATCATGACTCTGTTATCGTTCAATATCGGAATCGAAGCGGGGCAGCTTGCTCTATTGGCGGTGTTCATGCCTCTTCTGTTTTGGCTAAGGAAATTTGGGTGGTATCGCAACGCGTTAATCGTTGTTTCCGGATTCATGCTTCTGCTTGCCTGCTACTGGGTTATTCAACGATCGGGACTCCTTTAGCGGCAATATTGATTATTTACATTTATTAGAATGACTTTGGGGAGTGTAAGGGAATGCCGTATGAGACAGAACAGGTTATTCAGGAGAAAGTCAAACGCGTGAAGGAAAGGCTAGGGCTGGCGATATACCGTTTAATAGAGCCGTTGAGCGTTCAGGCATGGGTCACGGAAGAGCCGGTAGCCTACAATGAAAGAATGACCGGGCGGCATATGCAATTGCGGCCTGGGGATCGCTGGGGAAATTTGTGGGATTGCGCGTGGTTCCGTTTTGAAGGAACGGTACCGGTGGAAGCTTCGGGCTGCAAGACGGTTCTGCTCCTTGATGTGAATGGCGAGCTATGTCTGATGGACGAGACAGGAACGCCATGTCAGGGCTTGACAAATATCAATTCGGAGTTCGATTATACGCTCGGGCTCCCAGGCAAGCGTGTGGTGGATGTGTCATCATGCGCTGCAGGTGGAGAACGGATTGACATATGGGCGGATGCCGGCTGCAACGATTTATTCGGCCATTATCGGAGCGGTACGCTCAAGGAAGCGTCGATTGCCGTGTGCGACGAAAACGTCCGGCAGCTCTATTATGATTTTGAGGTATTGGCGGAGTTGGCCGCCGAGCTTCCGGAGCAGAGCTCTCGTAGGTCCAGAATATGGCGCAAGCTGTATGAGGCATCCAGACTGCTGTCGGAGATCTCTCCTGTCTCTGTGGAAAGCGCCTCGGAGTTGCTAGCCGTAGAGCTGGCGCGGCGGTCGGGAGATGAGGAATTGCGCATCAGCGCGATCGGTCATGCCCATATCGATCTGGCCTGGCTCTGGCCGATTCGCGAGACTATTCGCAAGGGCGCGCGGACCTTCTCAACGGTTCTTCGCAATATGGAGAAATATCCCGACTATATATTCGGGGCAAGCCAACCCCAGCTTTACGCATGGATCAAAGAATATTATCCGGGCTTGTATGAGAAGGTTAAGAAGCGCGTTGCAGAGGGACGTTGGGAAATACAGGGCGCCATGTGGGTGGAGCCGGATACCAATGTATCGGGCGGAGAGGCGCTGGCGCGTCAAATTTTATACGGCAAACAGTTTTTTCGCGAAGAGTTTGGCGTCGATGTGGAGACATTGTGGATGCCCGATGTATTCGGCTATTCGGGTAGCTTGCCGCAGTTGCTGGCATTAGGCGGCGTCAAATATATGATGACGCAGAAGCTGTCATGGAACGTATATAATCAACACCCTCATCACAGTTTTATATGGGAAGGGATAGACGGAACCGGGATTTTAACCCATCTGCCTCCGGAGGACACCTACAACGGTCCGGCGGCTCCAAGATCGCTAGCGAAGATTGAGCGTCGCTATTTGGACAAAAGCGTTTCGGATCACGCGCTCATGCTCTTCGGGATCGGGGATGGCGGCGGCGGACCGGGAGAGGAGCACCTGGAACGGCTGTCGCGGCTCGGCAATTTGTCGGGTTTGCCACCGGTGAAACAGGAGTTTTCTTTGGACTTCTTTCATCGACTGGAGACGGAAGCGTCAGCGTTCGAGCGTTATAGAGGCGAATTGTATTTGGAGAAGCATCAGGGCACTTTAACTTCCCAGGCGCGCAACAAATGGTACAACCGCCGGATGGAAATCGCGCTGCGCGAGACCGAGTTTGCGGCATCGCTAATACTAGCGCTTGGCGGGGAGGATTCGTATCCCGCGCAACGACTCAAGGAAATATGGAAGGAAATATTGTTATATCAATTCCATGATATTTTGCCAGGCTCATCGATTGGTCGGGTATACGACGAATCGTTGGCCCGCTATGCTGTACTGTACGAAGAAGTCTCTCAATTACAGCGAAGCGCCTATGAAAGGGCAGCAGAATTAACAGGAGCGGCAGGACCGGTTGTCTTCAACTCGCTGCCGTGGGACCGCAACGAATGGGTAGAGTGGCAAGGGGAATGGCACTGGATCGAGATACCGGCCATGGGGGCTGCGACGCTAGTCCAAGCACCTGAACGGTCGAATGCGGAATCATTGTCTGCCGGCGAGGGTCGTTTGGAAAATGAATATTTGCGTGTGACTTTTGGAGAGGATGGCAGTCTTGTTTCGGTTTTCAGTAAACTCTCAGGCCGCGAGGCCCTGGGGTCTGAAGGAGCGGGCAATCTGCTGTCGATCTACCATGATGACGGCGATGCCTGGGACTTCCCGCGCGATTATCGCGACGCACCAGCAGGAACGATGGTTCTTGAGCACGTGCGCTACGCTGTCGACGGACATCGCGCTTATGCAGAACAGCAATACAGCTACGGCAATTCGACATTGCGCCAAATCATATCGCTTTCTTCGGGCTCGAAATATGTTCAATTCGAAACCGAATCGGATTGGCGGGAAACTGGAAAAATGCTTCGAACATCTTTCGAAACCTCGGTTACAGCGGATGTGGTCAGCTGCGAGATTCAATTTGGCTATCTTCGTCGGTCTACCTCCCGCAACACACAGCTTGAGATGGCGCGAGATGAAATATGCGCTCACCGTTATCTGGATATTTCGGAGCCCGGCTTTGGCGTGGCGCTGCTTAATGACTGCAAATATGGGCATCGTGCGGAAGGACGAACGCTTGATCTCAATCTGCTGAGGAGTCCATCGTATCCCGATCCAGAGGCAGACAAGGCGATTCATCGCTTCAGCTATGCTCTGCTGCCGCATGTCGGCGATCATATTCAGGCAGGTGTTGCGAGGGCAGGCTATGAATTCAATACACCACTAGTTGTAGTGGAGGGTACGTTATCTGTGGTTGGAAGACAGGATTCTTCAGGCGCTGGGAATAGTGTAGAATCAGAAATATGGTCATGGCTCAGAGTTGATCAATCTGGCTGGATGATTGAAGCGGTGAAGAAATCGGAGAATGGAGACGGTATCATTGTGCGTCTATATGAAAGCGAGGGCTCGGCATCTGAGGGAGTACTTCAAATTGGATTCCCATGCAGAGAAGTGGTTTTGACCGATCTAATGGAGGAGAACTCCTTGCCACTCCCGTTTACAGGGGGGCAAGTCCGACTATCCTTTCGACCGTTCGAGATCAAAACGCTCGGACTCTTGTTGTAAGGTAGTATCAAGCCAATTAATTGAGTTGAAAAGAAGATGAACTATATCCCCATCTCGCATTAATGAAGATTTAGGTTTGCATAGTCGAGAGAGCGAATGTTCGTAAATTCGCTTGTCATCAATTACCTACTGCGTGACGGATCGCCCGAGCCTGGCGACCGGATAAAGGAGATGTGCGACGCGCTGCTGGAGATGGACTACGAGAATATTTTCAAAGCTCCGCGAGCGGCTTCATAGGTCTCTGGCTGCATTGAAATATTTACGCGGTAGTGCAGAATCCCTATTGATCTATAGCTGGGATCAGATTTTTTCGGCGGAGTTCTCTATGTTCGACATATGGATATCGATTCGGGGCGTCAGTCGGAGGAACGAATGTCTGCAATTGCCGACGGTTTAAGGGAAGTTGCGTGCTATGCCTCCGAACTGGGTGTCACAATCGGTTTGGAACCGGTCAATCGCTACGAGTCGCCCGTGCAGACAAGCTTTGGCGTTGATCGACGAGATCGGCGAGAACAACGTCAAAGTGCATTTGGACACTTATCATATGAACATTGAGGAGAAGAGCCTGAAAGAAGCGATTCTACATGCTGGGGATAAACTCGGCCACATTCATCTGAATGAGAACGATTGGGGGATTCCAGGCACAGGTCATCTTGATTGGGATGGCATTTTCCAGTCGCTCAAAAAAATCGGATATAAAGGATATGCGTCTTTAGAATGCGTTGTTGATGCGCAAGTTCCTTATGTATGGCGGCGCCTAGCTCCCTATAACAGGGTCTTAGCGCAGGAAGGGATTCGATTTTCACTCAAAAAAGAACATCGATATGTGGTACGATACCGGGGGAATACGAATGAAAATAGGCGCGATCGAAGCAGGAGGCACCAAGTTTGTTTGCGGAATAGGTAATGAATCAGGTGTGATCGAAGACCGAATTGTTTTTCCTACAGAACATCCGGACAAAACGATGAAGCATGTACTTGATTTTTTTCGGGACAAAGGCGTTGAGGGGATTGGTGTGGGGTCATTCGGTCCGATCGGTGTCAATCCCGCCGCAGAAGATTACGGCACCATTACAACAACTCCGAAGTCGGATTGGAGCGGATATCCGTTCCTGCAGACATTGAGGGACGCCTTTAATATTCGGCTGGGCTGGGACACCGATGTTAACGCAGCTGCTTTAGGCGAAGCGGAGTGGGGGGCAGCAAAGGGGCTGGACAGCTGCGTCTATTACACGATAGGCACGGGGGTGGGACTAGGCGTATACGCCGAGGGGCGGCTCGTGCACGGTCTTGTGCATCCGGAAGCTGGCCACATATTACCCCGGAGGCATGTCGATGATGATTTTGCTGGCTGCTGTCCCTATCACGGGGACTGCCTTGAGGGACTGGCATCCGGTCCATCACTGGAGCAAAGATGGGGGACAAAGGCTCGCGATCTTCCGGTTGAACATCCTGCATGGCGAATTGAAGCATACTATTTGGGCCAAGCGTTAATCGGCACGATTCTGACACTGTCTCCGAAGAAAATCATATTGGGCGGCGGAGTCATGCATCAGAAGCAATTGTTTCCATTCATTCATGCCGAAGTTGTTAAGGGGTTAAACGGCTATTTGTACGCTGCGGAAATTACGGATCATATCGAAAGATATATTGTGCCTCCTCAGTTGGGCAGCGACGCTGGCCTGTTCGGCGCGCTGGCATTGGGAAGGAGAGCAATTGAAAATGGCTAGTTCTTCAGATAAAACGGTTCCCGATTTCCTACAGTGTTCATCCTCTTCTTTTTTTACTTAAAGAGATAAAGGGCAGGACCAACGCATCTCATAAGAAGCGTATCGAAAAATAAATCATACATGAAGCGAAGGAAAACAAATGGCGGTTAAAAAAGCAGTCGGCTACTGAGATAGGCCGCCATTTCTGCTAACGGACGGATAAAACTATGGTTTTTGTGAACTGAATCGAATGGTTCTCCTTTTTAAGAACGGATAAACGAAATTTTAATCATATATTGATTTACGTCTCAAAAAGCATGCTTTTTGAGACGTTTTCTTTTGCTTATTTTCAGCATAGCAAAAGCCTGAAATCATACTTTAAAAGGTCTGTGGCAGACCGAGGTACCAGACGAAATGAAAAAGACATGCTTTAGTAGCAATAATAGTCGGAATAGAGTAAGCTGTTCTCACGGTTGAGTGGTTTCACTTTTCGCATGCGGAGATTGATGCGTGAGAAAGGCGGATTACAGGCAGGGGGACTTTACGATGAAAAAGCTGATTCGTATTCATAGTATTCGGAAGTCGATTATTGCCAATTTGATTGCAATATTCATCGTCTTGAATGCGCCGATTTATTTGATGAACGTATATATGAACAGTCAGATCGAACAAAGCATTTTGCAACGAACGACTGGCTCCATTTCATTGAATGCGAGCTATTTTCTCAAAAGCTTCGAGACGGAAATCGAACGAATCGACAATTTGAAAAACGAATATTTGAATAGCGAGGATTTTCTGAAGTTGGCGAACGAAGGACCTTTTATGGATTCTTATTCAAGGGGCGAGCTTATATTGTCGGTGAAGGATAAGCTTCACATTTTGAAGACATCCAGTCCGTTCGTTCAGGATGTGAAGGTGTATTTCCCTTCCCTGAACCGCGGTGTATTTGCCAGCAGCTATGAGAACTCGATGCCTGAAGAGGATATAGAACGCATCGCTCAGTCTTATTTGCACAACTCTATGTTGTACGAGCTGGGAACGTCGCTTGCGCTTGGAGGCGTGTATCCGGTTCCGCTCGGACGCAACAATCTGGTGTATTCGATGGAGGTCGTTTTGTCCGGCGAGACGATTAGACATATGCTTAAAGAAATCGGCGGCATTGATCCTTTGAAGGACGGTGCAGCCATTCTGTATGACCCGGAAATGAACTGGACGATATCCGGCTGTACGGAAGCGGCGTATTGCTCGGAGCTTGAGGAGTATCCGATTATGGTCGGAAAAGGAGTGACGGCAGGGTCTTATGGGAGCATCGACATAGCGGATACGCGGCTTCGCATCATTGAAGAGACCTCGCAAAGTAAAGGCATTCGTCTCATGGTGGCGATTCCCGAAAATGTAATGACTGGCGTGCTGCAGCGCTATAACAATATGTACTATGTTATTTTAATCGCGTCGCTCATTCTTATTTTGCTGTTCAGCTACAGTATTTACAGACTCGTGCACCGACCCTTCAAGCAATTGCTGGCGGGACTCAGACGTATCGAGCTTGGAGACTACGATGTCGTGCTGAGTACGCGCAAAGGAGACGAGTTTTCTATCGTTTATCGGCAGTTCAACTCGATGGCTATGCGTATTAAGGTACTGATACAGGAAGTGTTCGAGCACAAAATTCGGCTGCAGACTGCGAAGCTGAAGCAGTTGCAATCGCAGATCAACCCGCATTTTTTGTACAACAGCTACTATGCGATATACCGACTGGCGCAGCAGCATGACGTGGAGAAGGTAGCAGACTATACGCGGTTCCTTGGCGATTACTTCAAGTACATTACCCGCAACGCGTCCGATGTCGTTCCGCTGGCCGAAGAAATGAAGCATGCAGAGGCGTATATACGGATTCAAATGCTGCGCTTCTCCAACCGGATTCGTACAGACATTGATCCGATTCCGTCGTCCTTCGAGCGCATTTATGTGCCGAAACTCATTTTGCAGCCGATAGTGGAAAACGCCTATGTGCACGGTTTGGGGGCGAAGCTGGAAGGTGGGCTCGTCCGCATGGCTTTTGATAACGGAGAAAAGCACCTGAGCATAGTTATCGAAGACAACGGAGAACTGGATGATCGCACCCTTCAGGAGTTGTGCGAGCGGCTGGCTCGCACGAACGACGATCCATCCAAGGAGACGACCGGTGTCATCAACGTGCACAAGCGGCTCCAGCTCAGATTTGGCAAATCATTTGGATTGGCGGCTGAGCGAAGCAAGCTTGGCGGATTGAAAATTGCAATTTTATTGCCAGGTGACGACGCGACCGACAAGCGTACGAAACCGAAGCGGGAGGAGACAGACGAATGTATACCATCATGATTGTCGACGATGAGCCGTTGTTTGCGGACGGACTGGCGGAATGCCTGAGAGAACTTCACGATCCGGAACTGGAGGTATTCAAGGCGTATCATGCTCGCGAGGCTCTGCAGCGTCTCGAACGAACACCAATGGACATCCTGCTGCTGGATATTAGAATGCCGGGCATGACGGGACTGGAACTGAACAAGGATGTACAGGCTCGCTGGCCTCGCACGAAAGTGCTTTTCTTAACGGGGCATGACGAATTTGTCTATGTCCAGGAGGCGCTGCGACAGGGCAGCCAAGAGTATATTTTGAAAACGGAAGGCGACGAGGTCATTGTCGAAGCATTACGCAAAACGGTTAAGCAAATCGAGGAGGAGTTGCGAGAGGAGCAGTGGGCGAGCGAAGCTCGCAAGCAACTGTACCAGGCCAGATCGTCGCTGCGCAGAATGCTCTTGTTCGATACGGCTACGGGAGCGATAGAAGATACGAATTCGCTTTTGGAACAGTTTGCAGAATTGGAAATTCCGCTGAGGGCGGATCGTCCCGTACTGCTCGCGCTCGGGAAGGTGGACGAATGGACGTCTCGGTTTCTGGCGACGGATAGATCGTTGTATTTGTTTGCAGTTCAGAATATTTCACAAGACTTGTTCGAGCCTGCCGCCCATACGGCTTCGGTAGGGATTGATCGGGATCATGTGGTTTGGTTTATCCAACCTAAGGTTGATGAAGAGTATGGAGAGCGTGCTATTTATGCGGCGGAAGGTATTTTGGGCCAGATTCAGGAGAAGTGCATGACGCTGCTACAGCTTGGCATCTCGATGGCAATGGGCAGCAGGTTCGTATCTTTCGGGGAAGCAGACACGCAGTATTATCGTCTTAAAAACCTGATGTTCAGACAATTCGGCTTGCAGCCCAGGCTATTCCTCACAGACCGGCAGCCGATAGAGTCGCGGCCGGAGGCGGCTGTGCTGCCGCATAAGAAACTCGCAAAGCTGAAAAGCGCACTTGATCGCAATGACAAATCGATGTTCGAAGAAACGGTTGACGAACTTGAAAACAGGTTGGGCGCGGGGGAAGAGAATGTGTGGGAGCGGACTTACGTGTATGTAGAATTGGTTGCGCTCGCGACACATACGATACAACAACTTGGCTTGATGAAGGAAGCAGAAGAGAGATTCGAGCTGTCGGTTTTGTTCGCGGGCATCCAGGTTCCTTGGCCACGGTTCATGGACATCTTTCGCATGCTGATGGCCTTTGCGTTCGAGAGCCGTTCCCGGGAATGGGAGCGTCAGGGGATGGATGTCGTTCAACTTATCAAAACTTTTGTATCCGGCAATTTACATGCGGATCTGTCCTTGACCAAGCTGGCGGAGCATGTCAACTACCACCCGGCATATTTGTCGCGGCTATACAAGCAGCTTTCCGGTGGTAATTTATCCGACGACATCGCGTTGATGCGACTGGAGAGGGCCCGGGAGCTGCTATTGGACAGGCAGTTGAAAATCCACGAGGTCGGTCATCGGATCGGATTTGATTCCCCACGTTACTTCACAAAATTTTTCAAGTCGCATACTGGACTGACGCCTCAGGAGTTTAGAGACAGGAGCATTGGTTAACAAAAGTCTACAATGTAAACATTGTACGCGCTCACAGATGGCGGAAGACCATGCTATCATACGGATGTAAGGCAAACAGAAGTCAGAAAGTCCATATTTGAGGGGGAAACGCATGAAAAGGAACAAGAGGCTTGTAGTCGCTATGTTGGCCTTAAGCGTGGCGCTGTCCGCTTGCGGCAATGGCAACGATAAGGAAGACGAAGCTACTCAGAACCCTTCGGCCACACCGCCATCATCGGCCGAAGCTCCGGATCCGTTCGGCAAGTACGAGCAGTTGGTTGAGGTACGGGCGGCCAATCATTCCGAGCAGAACTGGCGTTATCCGGAAGGAGACAGCTTCGAGAACAATGCTTGGACAAGAGGTTATGAGGAAGAACTGGGCATTAAAGTGAAGTACGAATGGACGACTCCATCCGGCAACTATTTCAACAAGATGAACATCGCGATCGCTTCCAACGATCTGCCGGATATTTTTGTCGTGAACAGCTCACAGCTCAGAAGGCTGGCAGAAGCGGATCAGTTGGCCGATCTAACAGAAGCTTACGAGCAATTTGCATCTCCATTCACAAAAAGCCTGATGGAGGGTGACGGCGGCTTGGGACTAAAAGCGGCGAGCTTCGATGGTAAGCTGGTCGGTTTGCCTAAGCTCGGTTCGACGATCTACGGTCTGCCTATGGTGTGGCTGCGTACGGACTGGATGGAGAACTTGGGATTGGAAGCGCCTCGAACAATGCAGGATTTGCTCGTAATCGCAGAAGCATTCACAACAGGCGATCCCGATCGTAATGGCAAGAATGACACGTTCGGTCTGCCGATAACGAAGGACTTGTACGGCGGCATCGCTTCGTTGAATGGCTTTTTCAACGGTTACCATGCTTACCCGCAAACCTGGATCAAGGATGATTCCGGCAAAGTGGCGTACGGAAGCACGATGCCCGAGATGAGAACCGCTCTTGAGGAGCTGCAAAAAATGTTCAAGCAAGGGCAGATCGATCCGGAATTTGGCGTCAAGGATACCGATAAAGTTGTGGATGACTTCGTAAGCGGCAAGTTCGGAATGACGTTTGGCCATAACTGGGTGCCGCTTAACTTTATCGACATGAAGAAAAAAAGTCCGGAAGCTGACTGGAAGGCTTCCCCTCTCGTTTCCGTCGATGATCAAACGGCACTCGGAAGCGTAGGCTTCCCGGCAACCGAATATACGGTCGTTCGCAAAGGCTTCAAAAATCCGGAAGCGGTCATGAAGCTACTCAATTTCTATCAGGAAAATCGCTACGGCGAAACAAAGGATGAAACGATCTACAATCCGGACGACAACAACGGCGACCAAACTCACGTCTATACTTCGGCGCTGGTGATGTCAGATAAGGCGAATAACGTTACCATTGCCGACCTGAAAAACTTGGCTGAAGCGGTATCGAAGGAAGATAAGAGCATTCTGACCGACTACATTCCCGAATATCAGAAAATGATCGACTTCAAGAAAACTGAAGACGTAACCGGTTGGGCATCGACACGCCAAGGGGGCCCGGAAGACTCCGGTTTCTCGATTCTGATCAAGTCGCATGAAGGGGGCGCCTACGTGTCGACGGTATTCGGCGGACAGACCGAGACGATGTCTTCCAAATGGGGCACGCTCGAGAAGCTGGAGAAGGAGACTTTTACCAAAATCATCCTTGGCTATGCGGACATTACGGCGTTCGATGAGTTCGTGGACAAATGGAATAAGCTCGGCGGGGAGCAAATTACCGATGAGATCAACCATGACGTATCTTCTCAATAATGTAAACAGACAGGTTTAGGGGAGGGCTGCGGCCATGCGCTGCGGCCCTTTCCGTATGGATATGGAGGGAGAGAGGTACTTGAATAATGTCGTCAATCGCAGATGGAGACGGCAATGGCCGCTATACGCGATGCTCATTCCTGCGATCGTTATCGTTGTCATCTACAGTTACATTCCGCTTGCGGGCGGAGCTATCGCCTTTCAGAATTTCATGCCGTCGAAAGGTTGGTTTGGATCAAAATGGGTCGGTTTGGAGCATTTTCGATATGTGTTTGAACTGCCCGATATTTGGAAAGTCATTCGTAACACTATTACCATTTCGTTGATGAAAATGATTGCCGGTCTGGCAGTCCCGATTTTATTCGCCTTGCTGCTTAATGAGGTTGGCAAAACGTTCTTCAAGCGAACGACGCAAACGTTGATCTATCTGCCCCATTTTCTTTCCTGGGTCATATTGGGCGGCATACTCGTCGATATTTTGTCACCTTCGGAAGGAATTGTTAATCTACTCATTCAGTGGATGGGAGCCAAGCCGATCTTTTTCCTGGGGGACAATAGTTGGTTTCCTTATGTGCTCGTCCTGACGGAGACTTGGAAAGAGTTCGGTTTCGGCACGATCGTGTACCTAGCCGCCCTTACCGGCATCAATCCGGCTCTCTACGAGGCAGCCGTGATCGACGGAGCAGGGCGCTTCAAGCAGACGCTTCATATTACGCTGCCCGGAATCGTACCCATTATCGTGCTGATGGCAACGCTTAGCCTCGGCAATGTGCTGAATGCGGGCTTCGACCAGGTATTCAATTTATACAATCCGCAAGTTTACGAAAGCGGGGACGTGCTCGATACGCTTGTATACCGCATCGGACTGGAGGACGCCCAATACAGTGTCGCAACCGCTATCGGTCTAATCAAATCGGTGGTATCCTTCATGTTTATTTCTGTTTCGTATTGGCTAGCTTACCGCTTTGCCAATTATCGCATCTTCTAAGGAGGGGAAGTCGATGCAGCATGCATCCCGCGGCAGAGTAGCTTTTCAGATGTTCAACTATGCCTTTTTAGCCATCGTCTCCCTGTTGTGCATTTTGCCGCTTGTGCATATTTTGGCCATCTCGTTCAGTTCAAGCACGGCCGTCTCGGCAGGGGAAGTTACGTTCTGGCCGGTGGATTTTACCTTGAAATCTTATTCATTCATACTCGACAATCCAAGGTTTCTCGACTCGCTTTGGGTAACGGTGCAACGGGTGGTGCTCGGTACGGCGATTGGCATTTTTCTGACGGTTCTGACCGCCTATCCGCTATCGAAACCTACAAGTGCTTTCCGGCATCGCAGTGTATTCGCCTGGTTTTTTGTTTTTACGATATTATTCAATGGCGGCCTTATCCCTTGGTATATGACGGTTAAGATGACCGGATTGATCAATTCGCTATGGGCGCTCGTATTGCCGTCTGCGGTAGCCGTCTTTCATATTATTCTGCTTCTCAACTTTTACCGCTCATTGCCGAAGGAGCTTGAAGAAGCCGCGCATGTGGACGGTGCGGGACACTGGGTTATCTTGTGGAAGGTGATGGTTCCGCTCTCCAAACCCGCTATTGCGACGATTCTGCTGTTTACGGTCGTGCAACATTGGAATTCCTGGTTCGACGGGATGATTCTGATGAACAAACCGAGCGACTATCCACTCGCCACATATTTGCAATCCGTGATTATCAAGCTGGATTTTGAAAATTTGCGTCAAGAGGATATCTATATGCTCGGCATCATTTCTGATCGTACTTCCAAAGCAGCGCAAATCTTTCTCGGCACCTTGCCGATTCTGCTTGTCTACCCGTTCCTGCAGAAATATTTCATGAAAGGCATAGTTATGGGCAGTGTCAAAGGTTGATGGAATAAGGAGGAGTAAGAGAATGGCAAACCCGATTAACGAAAAGCTGAATCCGGCTCCGGCTGGCGGCGGATACAACGAAGAAGACCACTTCGTCTGGTGCGGCTCCTGCGTTCGCGGCGAAGATGGCCGGTATCATATGTTCGCTTCTCGATGGAGCAAATCGCTCGGATTTGGAGTCAATTGGCTATTTAATTGCGAAGTTGTGAGGGCATCAAGCGAAACGCCGGAAGGCCCTTACCGGTATGAAGAAACGGTGCTTGGGCGAAGAGAGCGATCATATTTCGATGGGATGAATCAACATAACCCATTTATCCAATATTGGAACGGAACCTATTATCTTTATTATATGGGGACGACATACGGCGGTCCGATACCGGGTCCGGGAGATGAGGTACCATGGGAGCGCGGAGCCGAAGTGTGGAACAATAAGAGAATCGGATTGGCCGTGGCGACATCCATAT
Source organism: Paenibacillus sp. J5C2022 (assembly GCF_025567625.1). Classification (GTDB taxonomy): domain Bacteria; phylum Bacillota; class Bacilli; order Paenibacillales; family Paenibacillaceae; genus Pristimantibacillus. Next base: position 195,198 of record NZ_JAOQJC010000004.1, read on the forward strand.
TCGGACCTTGGGAACGGAGGGATATGCCTTTGCTGGAGCCGCGCCCCGGTCAATGGGACTGCACGATCACGACAAATCCTGCAGTCGCGATTCTACCTGACGGAACGACCTATATGATCTACAAGTCGCGCGAATACGCAGGGGCTACGCTGCAGTTAGGCGTGGCCAAAGCCGATCGTCCGGACGGTGCTTTCCAGCGGCTGGCTAACAAACCGATACTTGACTTCACTGACCCGGACCTGCATGTGGAGGATCCCTTCCTGTGGCATGCGGACGGCAAATTCCATCTGCTGATCAAGGACGACAGCAAGAACGGATCGTTCGGGCTGACCGGCGAATGGGGGGCTGGCGTGTACGCGACAAGCGATAACTGCATAGATTGGCAAATTCATGCCGAGCCCAAAGCCTATTCGAGAACGGTGGAATGGGAGGATGGCAGCCGGACGGAAATGTGCAATCTGGAGCGACCGTTTCTGTTATTCCATAATGGTCAGCCTACTCATTTGTTCGCAGCCGTCGGAATTGGGGAAGGACCTTATCGGTTTACGCATACCTGGAACCAGGTCATACCGCTGAATGTTAATGAAACGGAATCAAACGGAGGAACAGGAAATGACGACAATGGAGAGAAACGATAAATTGCCGGCTTCCTTGGAAGCCCTAATCGGACAAGTGTCGGACAGACTAGGCGATCAGCCGAAGCGTGCCGCGATATTCGCGAATTGCCTGGAAAATACATGGAATACGACATTAGAGCGTCTGGAGGACGGCACGACCTTTGTTATTACGGGCGACATACCCGCTATGTGGCTCAGGGACTCCGCAGCGCAAATCAGGCCTTATCTTCTGGCTGCTAACGGAGATCCGGAAGTGGCGAATGTCATTGAAGGGTTGATCGAGAGGCAGCTTCGCTTCGTGCTACTGGATCCTTACGCCAATGCGTTCAACGAAGCTCCGAACGGCCGAGGGCACACTTCCGACCTGACGGAGATGAACCCGTCGGTATGGGAACGCAAATACGAGATCGATTCGCTGTGCTACCCGATCCAGCTTGCATATTTGTTTTGGAAAAACACGGGCAGAACCTCTGTATTTAACGAAACGTTCCGGCAAGCACTACAAGCGATTATTCGACTGTGGAAAACCGAGCAGCATCATGAGACGCTATCGACTTATCGTTTTCAGCGATTGAATTGTCCGGAGACCGATACCCTTGTTCGGGAAGGCAAAGGGGCGATAACGGCATTTACCGGGATGACATGGTCGGGTTTTCGCCCGAGCGACGACGCTTGCACATACGGTTACCTCGTGCCTTCGAACATGTTTGCGGTTGTCGTACTTCGTTACGCGGCGGAAATTGCGCGCGATGTGCTTGGCGAGGAAGAGTTAGCTCGACAATCGACGGAGTTAGCAGGAGTAATCGAGCAGGGGATTCGCGAGCATGCAATTGTCGAGCATTCGACGTACGGTCGCATCTATGCTTATGAGACGGACGGTCTGGGCCATCATCATTTCATGGACGACGCCAACGTGCCAAGCCTTATGTCTGCGCCGTATCTTGGTTATTGTCCTATCGATGACCCAGTCTATATCAATACACGTAACTTCGTGCTTAGTGCTGGCAATCCTTATTACTTTGAAGGCAAGGCAGCGGCAGGTATTGGTAGTCCACATACACCCGAAAACTATATATGGCCGATCGCCCTTGCGATGCAGGGTCTGACCAGCGGAAGCCAGGAGGAGAGGGAACGACTCCTGGATTTGCTGGAAAGTACGGATGCCGGCTGCGGCATGATGCATGAGGGCTTCCATAAGGATGATCCCGAGCAATATACGAGAGAATGGTTTTCTTGGGCCAACATGATGTATTGCGAGCTCGTTATGCAGTCCGTCGGCTTGCGGGTAGCGGTCTGACGCATTGACTTGCGGCCAATTAATCTGGTGGCGACGATTTCCGATTCTGTATAAATCTATATGCTGGACTGTAACTTGTCGTGGAGTGAAACGATGCTCATCGCTTTCTTCGTCGGCGTAGCGGAAGGGGGAGTGCAGCAATATGGTATTCCGGGAAGTTCAAACGGCATAATGATTTTAACGACAAATAGAACCTCCTCTGATTACAATATCATTAAGTTAAGACGCATGAGAGAAATAAAAAAAAGAGTAGGTTCTATTAATCTGGACCCCTTGTCAAGGACACTTAAAAAAAGAGTGGTATTGAAGATTTACGAGGCGGACAATAGATGATTCCTGTATTGAACAGGGGTCATCTTTTTTAATCCCCATTGATATCTGTGGTTGTTATAATAGCGGATGTAACGATCGATTTCTTGCTTTAGCTCTTGAAGGGAACAGCAACTACGATGATCGACATGGTCCTTCATGTGGCCGAAGAACGATTCTTGGGGAGCATTGTCCCAACAGTTCCCGCGTCTGGACATCGACTGGCCTAACCCATTCTTCTTTAACAACTCCTGATAGATGGGACTGGTATAATGGCTGCCCTGATCCGAGTGGATGAAAGCATCCTTTTGGAGCTTTAGACGTTTCTGTTTCTTGAGAGCGTCAACAGTATCCGTAGCAATGTCTAATGTCAGCCGATTGGATACGTTGTGAGAGAGGATCTCACCCGTTGAGGCATCCAGTATGGTCGACAAATAGGCCATCTCGGAGCGGCCGTATGGAAGGTACGTGATATCCGTAAGCAAGGCCAGGCCTGGTATGCCCTTCTTGAAGTCCCTCTGTAGGGTATTGGGTAAGGTTCGGTGTTCCAGCGTAGCTTTGGCCATGCGTTTATAAGGGTTGGGTTTTCTGTGCGGACATACGATGTTAAACTTCTTCATCAGTCTACGGATTTTCTTTAGGTTATAGACGACACCAAACTCGTGTTCAAGAATCATCTTGATGGAGCGTGATCCCTTCTTGTATCCCCTTCGCTCAAAAGCCTTCTTAATGAGCTGTCCTGCCTCGGTATCCAAGCGAGCCCGCTCTAAGCGTGAATCAGCGGCGAGCAGGTAGCTGTAATACCCCGAATGGGATACGTTAAGCAACGAACAGAGGTACCTCGTCATGCGTCCTAGGCCTTGATCTACGGTGTCTTTTATGAGTTCGAATAATTTATTCTTGCTTAAGTTCATTCCTTTTGCTACCAGCAACCTTTCTTTCGTATCTAGCTTTTTTAACAGTTCGATTTGAGATTCAAGTAAGTAAATTCGTGCTTCCTGCTTTGCAATGACTTCATCCGGCGATAACTCTCTACGTAACGGGCGTCCCGAGGCCTCTTTTCTGGAATCAGATAACCCAATAATTCCTCCGTGTTCGTAAGCCCTCTTCCAGCGGTCAGCAGACTGTTCTACTCGCTTAATTCCGATTACCGTAACATCAAATCCGTGAGCTTCGAAAATCTCTCTCGGGGTTTTCCCTGTCATATATTGGTCAATGAATAACTGCTTAAATTCATCTGCATATGTTATCGCTTTATCACTAACGTTCTTTACATACCTGTTCTTCGCCATCTGTTCACGTTCTTCTTCTGTAAACCGTTTCTTGCTCATAAGGTAATCCCCCTCCATTGCTTGCTCAAGTATACAAAAAAGTACCCACAGCCCGCACACCTTTTTTCTAAGTGTCCAGTCTATGGGTACCAGTGTATATCGAAAACCCGCTTTTTTTTCTACGGTTGACTAACTTACTAACAGAGCTTGTTTTCAATTTGTTTGAGGTAAGCCAGAGGGTCTCGACGAAAACGTCTACGTTTCGTACGGCGACATTCTTGGTTAAACGCTTCATGGGAAACCTGTTGCAGTCTCGTTAAAAGAGGCTTTGCCTTAGCGCATCATCAACGAGCACCACAAACTCGCCGCAGCGGAGAATGTGTTTGTTCCAACTGCAGCGTTCCGTCGTTCGGCGGTGTTTCGTTTTTGTTTGACGAAAAAATCGCTCATGATCATTATTCGTGTGGGGAACCCAGAGTGAATCATAGCAGACAAAAAGTCCCTTCCAAAAGCCTTGCGTGTAGCTCTCGAAGTTGGATAAAAGAATATGATCTTCTTTACGGGAGAGCACTGGAAAACGATTACAGAATATGTGAAGATGGTTGATGAGCAATCATCAGTCATCTTTTTAACTCATTTACTTTATCAGCTAAACGCGGTAATTTGCTCTAATATATTCGAGGTGAATTTCGTGTTAGAAATGAACAAACAACAGTCGCTCTCCTTTCATAGCGAACTATAAAATTTGATCCCACAAGACCATCTTCTTATTCGCATTCATCAATTAATCGATTTCTCATTCATTCTTGATTTCTAGCTTATTTGGCTCATCTTGGCGAAACCGTAGTGCAACTGCTACCCGATGCTGAAGGTACATTGCAATCCCGACTAGAGGAAACCAAGAAGATCGTAAGCGATGAGCGTTTATTATCTTGGAAAGGGGTTCAGTCGGCGATTGATCCAGATGCCAGATTCGGCTGGAAAAGTGCCACAACCTCATTTTTCGGCACCGAAGATGGCATTATTGCAGCGTTGAAGGTGGACCCTGGCAATGCGAGTGATCCAAAGGCATTCCCTGAATTGTTGGAACAAACGAGCAAGACCGGATTAATTGTAGATGAAGTGCTTGCAGACAAAGCATATGGCAGTTTTACAAACCTGAAATTACTTGAAAAGGAAGGCATTACGCCAACGATTAAATTAAACGAGATGATGCTTTATGGTCATCAAGACGAGTAACGAGAAAAGTTTATTTACCTCAAAGACAGTGATACTGTGGAATGCCCTGCTGGTCTTCACAGTATTCCGAAAGCAAAGATGGGGCGAAAAAACGGCAATGAGTTCCAAAGGCTGACGTTTTTCTTTGATGTGGAGAAATGCAAGTCATGCCCCCTTCAAGAAGGATGCTACCAGCTAGGTTCAAATTCAAAAACGTATTCCGTTCCCATCGTGCCAGAGTTTAAACAAAAAGCAATGGATTACCATAATTCCGATGCTCTCAAACTACGCTACCGGATGCGGTATAAGATAGAACAAAAGAACCATGAACTAAAAAACATCATGGCCTGGCCATTTCACAATATAGCCGAGGTTTGCTTGGCATGCGCATACAAGCCATTCTGACGGCCATTGTTGTAAATGCGAAACGAATGATGAAGCTAACAACACCGAAAACGGCTTAGAAAGGGACACGGCTCCTTTCTATAACACAAAAAAGTCGTTGTTCTGTTGCTCGAGGCAACAAAACAACGACTTTTTCAGTGCTCTCCTACTTTACGGGGTATACGTCTTTTTCATCCAAGACCGTAAACATTGCATGGTAAAACTCACCGTCTCGCTACGCTGGTCCACCGCAACCGTTGTTCGAGTAAGCGGGCGGTTTCCTGAATCGGAATCTGCCAACGCTTAACAGTTCGGTACTTTAACGTATATTCGGGAAGTTTGCGGAACAGACGAAGAACTTTATTCAGTAGGTCCCCCCTTTTTTAGCTACACTCTTTTCGAGCGAAGCTTTCACAACCCTGGCTTTTTCATAAATCCGAATCCCTAGTAAATCCAGTGGAGGATTTCCGTCCTCCAGAAGAAGCGAACGAGTAGCCGCTAAGTAATCTCGTGTCACTTCACTTTCTATTAAATCGTCATCTTCGACTTGCATCTCAATTTCTCGGAGGTCACGCAGGCTATTTTTGAGCTAGGTTTTGAGTTTGCGGTCCAGATTGACGACAGGTTTGGCAATATCTTTAAGATAGTGGTATTGGCAATATGGGTAAGGAGTTTCCGGCCAGGTTTCCCTCATTGCCAGTCGAATGGATTGTTGACCATCACTCACAAGTCCAATCACGGGAAAACCAAGATCTTTAACAGGCATTAAGAGCGCCATCGGCTCGGTTTTAGATCCACTTTATAAATTTTTGCTGCTAAAATCCGACCACTAAATTCCTCGCGCACGATGTAAAGCGTTTCATTTCCTTTCTCCGGTTGAATACCGTCCATGGAGAGAAGCAGTCCATGGTATTCAGTCACGACGTTGCTTAGCTATTCTTTGACGTCAGCGTTCAGAGAAACGCGAAGTAAGGCCAGATACCATTCGTAGAGACGCATGGTATAACGCTCTGAGGTCGGAAATCCTTGTTCGGTTAAGGATTCGGAAATTTCGGTAACCGTCATATGCCGTTTAAACCGCATCTCTCCAACAAGAGCGAGCACATCATAGGCCTGCACTGAACGGAAATAGCGTTTGGACTTGTTACAAACTGTATCTGGTCAATGGTACGCCATATTCCAGACCTGAACAATGCCCTGGAGCGTCGCCACTATTTTATTCGAGGCGGTGTGATGTCGCTTAAGCTTAGTGCCGCAGTCTGGACAATGAGTGACCTCCGGGCGAAAATACACTTTTCGTTCGGGTACAATTCGATTTTTAGGTAAGCCTTTCTTTTGTGGTTTCATCATGATCCCTCCCAAGTTAGCTCTTACCTTTTATTACCCAATTGCAGAGTGGTTAGTTAAATAGTCAACCGTAGTTATTTTTCTACGACTGACCAATTAACTAACAAGGATTTCCGAATGCTTCAGTCTGATCACAAACAAGTACATGAAGCCTTTGCCCGTCCGCAGATATGTAATATCGATCCCCCAAACCTGATCTGGGCGCTCGATCTTCAACCCGCACAACAGGTAGGGACGGATATACTGGGCATGGACCGCTTGCTCAGGTTCGGGCCCGGGTAGATCACTTCGAATCCCATTACGCGCATCAGTCGATGAATTACCCCTTATGATCGTCTCGGGAAAACGAACGCAGACCACCACGGGCTTTTATGAACTCATTTTGTCTATTGAGTACCCGATTTAAGCCTCGAAATGAACAGGTTAGTAGAAGGCCTTATTTTGAGGTCATTTATGCTATCCGATGACGTTTTGAGGGGGATGATAGCTTGAAGACAGATTTGTTGAGATACAGTATGCAGATTGCGATGCTCAGACAGCTACTGAACTTATCTTTGATAAGCGAACAGGAATTTAATACGGTAAAGAACCTTATAATGCGAGAATATGGAGTCTGTTCAGACCTTACATCTAAATAAGTTGTTGTCAAGTCATACTGACTGTCAGAAAAAAGTATAGAAGTCCAGATTTGCACCTTTGTCGAAATCGCCTGAATTGATTACGCTAGTGGCGTAGAATATAACTCAGGGGAGGAAGCTTCAATGTCATTTTCAGTCGAGGTTATAAAAGCCAATCGCAAGCTGTCAGATCGTACCGGCGGGCAACAAGAGTTTCTAAGAGTAGCTCCATATGCGCGGGTAAGCACAGACACGGAGGAGCAGCTCAACAGCTACAAATCTCAAGTCTCCTATTACAAAGAAATGATTAGCCAGCGCAGTGATTGGGTGCTTGCTGATATTTATGCAGATGAAGCCATTACAGGCACTCAGGTGAAGAAGCGAGATGATTTCCAGCGCTTAATAAACGATTGTCTCAATGGAAAGATTGATATGGTGATTACCAAGTCTATCTCCAGGTTTGCCCGCAATACAGTAGATACCTTAAAGTATGTGCGCAAGCTCAAGGAAAGAAATGTGGCCGTATTTTTTGAAAAGGAGAACATCAATACGTTAACGATGGATGGCGAGCTATTGCTTACAATCCTCAGCTCGGTTGCACAGCAGGAGGTCGAGAATATCTCATCCATTGTGAAGATGGGCTTGAAAATGAAGATGCAGCGCGGCGAGCTTATCGGCTTTCAAAGCTGCCTTGGATATGATTATGATCTTACTACCAAGCAAATTTCAGTGAATGAAGATGAAGCGGGGGTTGTTCGATATATTTTTGAACGTTATATTGCTGGCGCGGGGGCCTCTGTCATTGCTCAAGAATTAACGAAGCTTCCATATAAAACAAAGCGCGGGAATTCAGAATGGGGAGATACTGCAGTGCTGGGCATCATTAAAAATGAAAAATACAAAGGAGATCTTCTTCAAGGTAAAACCTTTACGCTTGATCCGATCTCGAAGAGGAGGTTGGATAATCATGGTGAAGAGGATCAATATTACATTAAGAATCATCATGAGCCTATAGTGAGTGAAGAAGTTTTTGAGCAAGCTCAAGAAATTTTGTTCCGACGCGGAAAGCCGCGTGGAAAACATGAAAAGGGAGGTAAGCGAGAAAAGTTTAGCCGGAAGTTTACATTTAGCTGCAAGCTTGAATGTGTGTTCTGTGGGAAAAACTATTCGCGCAGAAGTTGGAATAGCAGAACTATTTATGCAAAGATCATTTGGCAATGCGTCTCTTTCTCGAAGAAAGGAAAGAAATACTGCCCGCACAGTAAGGGCATTGAGGAAAGCATAATTGAGAAAGCCTTTGTCGAAACGTACAATCGTGTCTGCGGCAATCACAAGGATGTGCTGGATGAGCTTTTGTTAAAAATGGAGTCCGCGCTAGGTGATCAACAACATCACAAGCAATTAAGCAAGGTGAAGCACGAAATTGAGGCTCTCGAACAAAAGCGATCTAACTTGATTGATCTTCATTTGGATGAAAAAATTGATCGTGCAACGTATGAACGTAAGTATGAGGAATTGGAGTCAACACTAACGGAGCTAATCGAATCAAGCGAGCAACTGGAGACATCGGCTCAAGAAGAGGTTGACGTTGAAAAGAGATTGCTGCATTTTCGCAACGTGCTTCAAACCAATTCCGTCCTTACTGATTTTGATCGCAATGTATTCGAAAGTGTCGTCGAAAAGGTTATAATAGGAGAAGAACAGGAAGACGGAAGTGTAGAGCCGTATCAAATAACCTTCGTATTCAAAACGGGATTAAGAAGCAGAATTCATGGAAAGGGCGGTAATAAAAGCCCAAAAAGGCCGTCATCCGAGAGGAGGGATGAATGTCCCCATCTACCGGACAACACATGTGGAGTGCTGTGTGTTGTTGGTTAGGGAGTAGTGATTGGGAGCCACATTTACCCGACTGTCAAGACTGTTGAGTGTGAATATCGGGAATTTAGTAGAGGCGGAGAAGGTAATTATGTAAGGCATAGTAGACTAATTGAAATGAGACTCCTGCAATCTGCAGGAGTCATTTGCTTGTCGAAAATGGGAATATTTTCTGGAATTTAGAGGGAGAAGAGTGTATCATTATCAGTAGGTAAATTGTACTATTTCTAGTCATGATATCGCAACCCTCAAGACGATGATCTGAAGGCAGGATATCGCACACTATACTGGCACATGCAATAAACTTATAACCGGAGGGGTTACCATGTCCGTAAGCGAATATTTTAGTCAGTTTTGTTCGAATCTTAGAATGAGTGACTCAACTGTAAGTACTATACAACAAAGATATAAACAGATTACAAAGCGTATAAATCAGGATTACTGGAACAGCACTTCAGATACTTCTCATAGTCTATATGTTGGATCTTACGGTCGGGGAACCGAGATTTGGACAAGTGATATCGATGTAATCGTACAGCTACCATATGCGACGTACCAAAAGTTTAATAATTATAGTGGTAATGGACAATCCGCCTTGTTACAAGAGGTTAAGGGAGTTCTTCAGAAAACCTATAGTAACTCTTATATTAAGGGCGATGGTCAGGTTGTCGGTATAAATTTTTCAGACGGTAATAGCTTTGAAATAGTTCCAGCTTTCATAAATGATGATAACAGCTATACATATCCTGACACAAATAATGGGGGGAGTTGGAGACAGACGGACCCTCGTAAAGAAATTGATGCTATGAACTCAAGAAACAATAGTACTAACAAAAACTTGAAGAGGCTTTGTCGCATGGCACGAGCATGGAAAAATCACTGTGATGTGGGCATGAGTGGTATTCTTATTGATACATTAGCATACAAATTCATAGGTGATTGGGAGAATAAAGATAAGTCGTACTTATATTACGACTGGATGAGCAGAGACTTTTTTAAATATTTAAAGGATATTGATAAAGATCAGAATTATTGGCTGGCACCAGGGAGTAACCGATATGTATGGAAGGACAAGAACTTTCAGAATAAAGCGGCGACAGCCCATGATAATGCCCTATTAGCTATTGAGTACGAAAGTAAGAATCGGACCTCATCTGCGAAATTGACGTGGAGGAAAATATATGGAACGAAGTTCCCGAGTTAGTCAAGGTTATAAATTGGAGTCCCAGATTAGAGAAGCGTATGGTCGAATCGTCTACACTTTTACGTGCCATAATAAAATTGTCCAAAGAATGCTGTCGAAAAACGAAATAATTAAAATATTGCAAATAGTACTCTCTGCGCTCACTACAGGCGGCTTCATCGTTACAATTATTGCAGATGAGAAGATTGCGGGTATCTTAGGAGCGCTGGTCTCTATTTCCCTCTTGATTTTAAACGCCTATACTAAGAATTTTGATTTAGTCGAAACAGCTCAAAGTCACCAAAAAGCAGCGGATGCACTTTGGATAATACGTGAAGAATATGTCTCCCTCTTAACCGATTTTGAGCTATTGGATGATGGCGCAGTAATGGCGAAACGAGATGAGTTACAGAATAGAACAGCAGAAATCTACGCTCAATCACCAAGAACTGATTATAAGAGCTACGCCGCGGCACAGAGGGCGTTAAAGACAGAGGAAGAGCAAACTTTTAGCGATGACGAGATTGATGTTATGCTTCCCAATTCTATACGTAGGAAAAATAGAAAGTGGGATGATTAACAGTTAGAATAAGTGGGAGAGAAAGCTATGAAGATAATAGTTGACTTTATTAAGGATACTGTTTGGGATATACTTAAAGATCATGCAAAACCTATTGTCAGCAGCATAATACTCCTACTACTTGCTTCTGGAACGGCATTTATCAAGAAAATATCTACAATTGTTATTGAGCTTAAGCTTCCTTATGTTATTGTTTTCTTGACTATTTTGATAGTGTTGGTTTTAGTTATTCTTCATATATCTAAAAAGTATCTAGCACTCCTTAAGACTCCTGAGAACAGAAATGTTAATAAGTTTGAGTTAGGTGATCTAGTTATCTTTTAAGCTGATGAGGATTCAATGAAACCTGAAACTCTAACTGTTGCTGACAAAACAAAGACTAAAAAATCATTTGTAGGTATGCTTCTAACAAGGATAAAGTATTGAGTATCTCACCAGAAGAATTATTAACAAAGGTTGAAACTGAACGAGCGATGGGAACAATCAAGCTAAGGCAACAGAGGATCAACGAAGAAGAAAGAGCGCGTAATGAAAGATGGGCAAATAATTTCAAGGAATGGAATAGTTGATTAGGCTATGTAAATGATCATTCGTGGGAAAGTGTTTGCATGCAATGAAAGAGGTCGTTGGTTCGATCCAGATAGTCTCCACCAACCACATAGACAAATATCAGAGATGCCGGTTTTTATTTATCTTGCCATGCTATTATTAACTTTTTGGAAAAATAGGGGAGGAATATTGAATGGCACATAAAATATCGTTGATTAATATGAAAGGCGGGGTTGGCAAATCAACGTTGGCTGTTAATCTAGCTTGGCACTTTTCGGCATACACTTCATGGTTGAAAAAAGTACTTGTAATTGACTTAGACCCTCAGTTCAATGCTAGTCAGTATCTCTTAGGGCCAGATAAATATTTGAAGCATGTAGTAACCAAAGAGAAGCCAACAGTATACCATATTTTTGAACGTTATTCCCCAGAATTTAAAGGTATCGACTTAGATAAAGCAATTAAAAATATAACTGAAAACCAAAGTGGCGGAAAAATAGATTTATTGCCTGCACAGCTAGAATTAGCTTACACATTAAAAAATCCTTCAGATAAAGCTAGAAATTTGAAGGATTTTATTGATACCGTTGAAAGTGAGTATGATGTTATCATAATAGATTGCTCTCCTACTGATTCAATGTTAACTGAAGCTGCTTATTTATGTACTGATCATGTTTTAATACCAGTTAGACCTGAATATTTATCATCAATCGGGTTACCCTTATTATATAGATCAATTCTCGACTTTAAAGAAAAATACAAAAAACATCCTATAGAAATTGCAGGTGTAGTGTTCAACGCCACTGATGATTACTCTCCAGAAGAGAATAAATCCAAGAAGAACGTTAAAGAAGTATGCAAAAACTTGCATATCAAGATATTTAAAAAAGAAATTTCTTTTTCACGATCATACCCAAAAGGCGCTCGTGAAAACGCCCCTATATTTCGGACTTCCTATGCTCGGTATGATAGATCAAGAGAGTTTTTGAATTTTACAGAAGAGTTTGCAAAAGAGGTTGGGATATCATGAAAGAAAAAGATTATAAGGACATAGAGTTATTAATTGAATTCATGTCATTAGTATCGAAATATGGGCGGAAAAGAGTAGAAAATGTAGTCGGGATTCTAAAAGATCAGCAAGCTATTGATCAAGTAGTAAAAATGTTTAGTGATTCTATTGGGATTTTCGAAACCCATAAAGCATCATTAAATAAAACAAGCATTCAACCGCTTACCGAGGAAGAGAAGATTGCGGATATGATTATCCATTTATTGAAGAAGGAGCTCAAAAATAACAAGCGATTGGATGAAGTTTTGGGGAAATACAATAGCAAATTGACATTGTTAAAAACACGAAATGATAAATTACTTGCATTTAGAGTGTATCTGGGATCAATTAATAATCATGATTTAAGCTTGATCTACAACGAACTGCAGGAAATGAATAATCATCAAACTACTAAAATGGAAAGTAAAAGTGACCTGAGCAAGTGGAGTGATATAATAACAAAAAAATCTAATAAAACTGGTAGTGATAACCAGGATAGCTTGGATGAAAAGGCTTGACGGACTCTCTCACTCGAAATTGGCATCTTCAGCCCCACCGCTGAGATGCTTTTTTTATGCAATTAAATACAACAAAAACGATAAGAATAGTAAGCGTCTAACAAAAAGGTGTATTCCAACGCAGTCTAGATTTTGAGACAATTCCCTTTAGAGTAGTCGTTGGAGTTTTTCGATGCTACTCGAAAAACTCTAATGGGAGAGTGTCCAATTGCAAACTTTAGAGATGAGGAATCGCTATCGACTCCAGCAGTGGACCGAAATCATTCGTGACTGCCGTTCCAGTGGTCAGACCGTGGTTCGATGGTGTGCCGATCACGAAGTCAGCGTGAAAAGCTATTACTACTGGCTTAAGAAAATCCGTGAAGCTGCTATCGAATCCCTTCCTGCTTGCTCCACCCCGAATGAACCAACTCTCGTACCGGTCCCTCCATCTTTGCGGACGAACGCTCCTCGTTCCGAAGCGAGTCATGAACAAGCGGCGATTATCCTTCGTACAGATGCCGTTACGATCGAAATTCATCAGCATGCGTCTACCGTACTTCTCGAACAGACGCTGCGCATCCTTCAGTATGTTCGGTGACATCTCGAAGGCCGATCAGCTGTATATCGCCTGTGGATATACGGATATGCGAAAATCCATTGACGGTCTTATTCACTTAGTGCAGCATCAGCTACAATTGAACCCGTTCCAGAATCATTTGTTTCTGTTCTGCGGTCGCAAGCGTGATCGGATGAAAGCCTTGTACTGGGAAGGTGATGGATTCGTCCTGTTGTACAAACGACTGGAATCCGGTCAATACAAGTGGCCCATGGATGCCTAGGCCGTACGCTCGATCACGCCACAGGAGTTCCGGTGGTTGCTGGAAGGCCTGTAGCTTCATCAGCCGAAAGCGGTCAAAAAGCTTGCTTTCATCCCTTCCATGTAAGCCGAAAAAAGAAGTCGAAAACCCTTGTAAAATCTGGGTTAATGCCTGCTTTTATGGTATAATAATAGGTATAGAAGACAGTGAAGGAACGGTATTTCATGAGCCCTTTGGAACAGCTGCAAAAGATGGAGCATCGCATCGGCGACTTGGAAAAAGAGAATAAACGGCTACAGGAAACCGTACAATTTCTAACGCAGAAGCTGTACGGCAAAAGCTCCGAGAAAACTGCTTCCCTCCCGGTAGGGGTGGAGCAGCTGTCTTTATTTGATGAGCCAGAGACGGCAGCTTCACGCACTGCGCCGGAGCCAACCATCGAGCACATTCAAAGCTACCAGCGAAAGAACCAGGTAGGCGAACGGGCGGAGCTGCTTCAGGATCTTCCGCATGAAAAGCAGCTATTTCAGGTTCAGGATCGTTGTTGCGATGTATGCCAAAGCGAACTTGTCTTGGTAGGCGAAGAGTTTGTTCGTACGGAAGTGGAGTTTATTCCTGCCCGCGTTCAAGCCATTGATATCTACAGAGAAACCTTAGAGTGCCGGACCTGTCGGAAAGCGGACAAGCCTCAGATGAAAAAGACGACCACTCCAGCACCGGTCATTCAGCATTCGTTAGCTTCCGCTTCCTCCGTGGCCAGGGTGATGTACCAGAAGTTTGTGAACAGCATGCCGCTGTACCGTCAGGAGAAGGAATGGAAGAGCATTGGCCTTGATCTGAGTCGGGCCACGATGGCCAACTGGATGATCGCGACTACGAGAGACTGGCTGAAGCCACTCGTGAATCGACTGTATAAACGGCTTGTACAAGAGCGATATCTGCATGCCGATGAGACACCCTTGCAGGTAATGAATGAGAAGGGGCGTAAGAACACGACCTCTTCCTACATGTGGATCTACAGCAGCGCTCAGCATAGTACGCATCCCATAAGGATCTTTGAATACCAGACAGGACGAGGGGCGAGGTACCCACAAGCGTTCTTGAAAGGGTTCAAGGGATATTTACATAGCGATGCCTACTCTGGATACGCGAATCTAGCAGGGACGATCTCTTGCCTATGCTGGGCACATCTTCGGCGTAAGTTTGTTGAGGCATTGCCACCAGAGGCGAAGAATCCGGAAGGGACCCTTGCTACGGAAGGGGGAGCCTATTGCAACAAGCTATTTGAGCTTGAGGCACAGCTTGCCTCACATTCTCCTGAAGAGCGAAGGGAACAACGTCTGGTGCAGGAAAAGCCTGTACTCGATGCTTTTTGGGCGTGGATAGAAACGGTCAAAGGTAAAGTTCTTCCCAAATCCAAGCTAGGCGAAGCGCTGAAGTATGCGCGTAACCATAAACAAGAGTTGATGAATTATTTACAAGATGGGAACTGTGTGATCTCGAACAATCTAGCTGAGAACAGCATTCGTCCCTTTACGGTCGGTCGAAATTATGTGTCCAATATATTTATGTGCCGCAGAAAACAAAGCGCAACGCGTCGCCTCGTTTTCCGCATTCAAACCGGCACATAAACAAAACTTCACAATGAATTTAAGAACGACAGAATCGATGCATTCGCTGAGAAATGGTAGGAGGATTGACTGGGTTCGCCCATTTTTTCGAGGGTCTGTCGCTTCATCTCTAGATCCGCCTCCATATATTTATGTGTCGTGAGGATGCTTTCGTGACCAAGCCAGATGGCGATGCTTGAGATGTCAACGCCGGACTGCAGCATCCGTAGAGTAGTTGTGTGTCGGAAGGTGTGAGGCGTTATCTTCTTTTTATTGAGCGATTGAACAGCCTCCGCGGCTTTCTTCTGTAGGCAATCTAACCGGTAACGAACGCCAGAGCGCGTCAGGTTACCATCCACACAATTCGCAAACAAATAACTGGTTTCATCGTGGCAATGATCGCGTATGTAATCGGCCAGATATTTAACAGTGTTTTTCCATAAGGGGACATGACGCTCTTTACGGCCTTTCCCGTGTACTCGGATGTAAGCAGTCGTATTCCGGCTGTCGATGTGGAGATCGCTCAACTTGAGTCCGACCAGTTCGGATACCCTAACGCCGGTGTTGTAGAGTAGCATGAGCATTAACATATCTCTGCATCCGAGCACGGTGTTCGTATTGCAGGCGTTTTTCAAAGCTACAAATTCGTCTTCTGTCAAGAACTCCATCTGCCGCTTTTCGGCTTTGCGAAATGGAACCATTAGACTCCTGTTTAGCAGTCCGCTGTACTCAGGTACTTCGAAGATCAAGTATTTAATAAAACTATGCAGCGCGGCGAGCCGACTATTGACGGTCTTGGGACTGTTACCGCGCTCTTTTCCCAAATACGACAAGAATTCTAAGATGTGATCCGCGTCAAATTGAGCGACTGACATTTTAGATGGAGCTACACCTTTGTGTGTTTCAATATATCGGAGATAAAGGCGGAAGGTGTCTCTGTAAGACTTAATTGTTTCCGGTGACACATTCCGCTGCGCCATTAGCCATTGCAGAAAATATTTTGGATCAGCGCTTGGATTTGAATGTCGCTGTTTTTCATGCGCTGTCACCTCCGAAACGATTCTCGAATTTCCGAGCAGCGATTTCGGGAGCTCCGGGGTGGCAGAGAGGTACCAATAGGTATCTGCAGGCTTTATATGTCCCATATAGGTGGACAGCAGGTAGAGCTTCCGGTTCACGTCCTCCCCTGCTTCATTCCAGCGTTTAACGGTATTGCAGGCGAAGGTGTGTCGCAGATCATAAAGTCTTGGCTGTTTTGCTTTATCGCAAAATACCAACGGACGGATCAATTGAAACGCATACTCAAACGTGCGCGTGTTGAACCGACGACCATATGAGGTGACAAAAAAGTAATCGTCATTACCCCTCACACCGATTTTGTTTTCGATGAAAACTCGGTACTCCAATAATTTGGCGATCACGGTAGGGTGCAGTGGGACAAGTCGGTCCTTCTTGAACTTTGAGTTACAAATGAATAGACAGCTCTTTTCCAGTTGCACATCGGCGATCCTCAGGGATGTGAGTTCGGAAACCCGAATTCCCGTGGCATGCATGAGTCCTATGGCCGATGCTACGGTACTGGAGCGAATCCCGTCTGGTGAAAAAAGACTGTCCGCGCCGCTCATCAGGGACAGGACTTCTTCATCAGTATAAATATAGGGGTCTGTTCGCGTATGCGCTTTGCCGAAAACGCCGTTTCGCGGGATCTGTGCTTGTTCATCAAAGGCAGAAATATATACAGCGAAGGTGTGGAGTGTTTCAAGGCGACGCGCCATATATTTGCGGGTGAAGTTGTCATTCAAAGAGGACCACCGCATGGCTAGTTCCTCCGTGACCGAGCCGTCATACCCAATCTCCCTTGTGTATTTCGCAAAGCGTCTGAGTTCCTGTGCTTCGATTTTTATTACATAACCCAAGCTGCGTTTGTATGCCACATATTCTTCAATTTGCCGGGTCATGCGGTTATTCTCTAACATTGCGTTCACCTCCCGGCCAAGGTGATGCCACCGACAGAAGCCTGGCTATATCTGTTTTCACGTAATGAGTGGTCGAGTCTAGCGATTCATGCCCCAGGATGTCGGCCGTCAGTTTTAGTGAATTCCCGGCATTGTACAGTTTTGTCGCCGCTGTTCGTCTTAATATATGCGTGCCGCATGCATGATCTTCAAGGCCGGCTTTTGCACTATTTCTGCGGACAACATTGCGGATTTGGCTGCATCCCATCGGTTCGCCGCGCTGATGGCTGAATCGGACAAAGAGCGTTCTGCATGAAGTTTTCGGACGGGCCAGCGTGAGGTATTCAACTAAGGCGTTTCCCATCATGGCTGGGATCGGCAGGTTGCGTTCAGAACCGTTTTTCGTGTTCCTTATCGTCACATAATTGCCGTGCCAATTGAAGGCATCCAACGTCAACGCTGCGACTTCGGAACACCTTAGTGCGAGTTCGGTAAAACATAGGATGATACAACGATTCCGTTTCCCGGTGTGCGTATTTTCGTTCGGAATGTTATGAAGAGTATTGAACTTATCCATGTCAATGGTTTTTGGAAAAGCGGATTTTTTCCATACAGCAGGAGAAAGAGGCAAACGAAGGATTGATGGGTGCACGGGTTGACCATAAAACGCTTGGCATCGGAAAAAGTTGCGTATCGACGTGATCATTCGACCCTTTGAGAATCCGAGAGTTTAGCAAGCCGCTCCATTAGATATCTTCGGATATCATCCGCCATTAACCCGTTGACGAACCTTTGCGGATTGTGCTCAAAGGTATACTCCAGTAATCCTCTCACATGATTGATTTCCGAAGAGACTGTGCCTTCTTCGAGGTGCTTGATCGTAAGCGAATACTCACGAAAACGTTGAAGCAGGATGGCTATTTCAAGAACAGCACTTGTTTCTGAATGCTCCCTCAGGCTATCTCCTGCAACCATCCTGCAATACGAGTTCAGCGCAGCGCGGCAATGTTTGAAGGTTTGCGGGTGACTTATTCTTTCTGTTTCGAGGAATGCTTCTGCAGCACCTTTTAATGCACCTACTTCGAGTGGGCCGTTCTGCTGCCGCAGAAATCGCAAGAGATAGGTGCGATACCCTGTGACAGTCCTGTCGGTATACTCCTGTTTTTGCATGTACTCCTTGAATTTGTCGAGCTCGCGACGTGTACTTTCATTGATGTTGATCGTTGACATAACAGCGCTCTTTTCTAAATTAGCACTGCTATTCTACTAAATTTGAAGCTTACCCGCTTATGCTGAGCACATAAATATATTGGACACATAATTTCGATTATGTGCTTAAGAACATAATCGTAAAAATTGGTTGTTTAGCAGCCGCAAGTGCAGCGATCTACAGCATCGTTGAGACCGCAAAGGCAAATGGATTGAACCCGTACAAATATCTAGTCTATCTGTTGCAACAGTTACCAGCGGCTGCATTTCATCAGCGGCCGGAGTTGCTTGATGAGTACCTTCCATGGAGTCCAGCAGTTAGGCAACATTGTACATAAACGCAGAGCCTGTGGTTCCTCATGAGCCATGGGCTTTTCTTTTTCAATACAAATAGGATATGATAACTATATGAGTGTGGTAAAACAAGGAAATGAACGAATTCATTCATCTGGGTGCGGTCATTTTTCTTCGCTATCGTCACCGTTGCCTTCTCGGGAACGACGTCCTGCTCATCCATAAAGGCCAGTCGCATATGGATTTTAATGCCTGCTTTCGTCTTGCGTAACTCAGCCCATTTGAAATTTTGCAGACACAACGTAACCGTGGTCGAGTCGATGATTTTAATCTTGTGATGAGGAGACCGCTTGCCTTGGCGTGACAGAACGAGCCGCGCCAAAGACTCGAACACCTGTTGTAATAGCTCGGGATCGACTTGCTTGTGCTTGCGACTTAGCTGTGAAGCCGAGATCGAAGTCAGACCGAGCTCATGTTGCAAATCTTCGCACAACACATCGTCGGCGATGTGACGCAAGCCTTCGCGACACTTCAACTGAGCAAACAAGAACAACTTGAGGTAAGCGGTGGTTGTCAGCTTTTTCGTATATTTATCTTGCTGACGTTCGGCCACAGCAGTTGTGAACATTTTTGTACAGATTGGCGCAAGCCATTTACCAAATGAAGATAATAGCGTATGATTGTCCATGCTGATATCCTTTTCAATGGATTAATGGACGGGTCTACCTCTCCATTTCATTGTAAAGGATTTTTTTATGGGAAAATGTAAATAAAGCAGAATATTATGAAGTTTCAGAGAAAATTTATGCAACGGTAGATCGATCGTGGACAAGCCCAGCCACTTTTGCAGCCATCTGGTTGACATGCCTGGTTCGTGTAAATGGGAGTTGCACAGCCCTGGGCAGGCTACGCTTTTTGAATTTTGGCTTTTTTTACTTTTCTAGCCCTGGTCTTGCAGATTCAGGTCGTGGCGGAACGCACGCATCTTGATCAATGGGCGCGTGGCTTGCTTACCGTTCTGCAGCTCGACTTCGCCGTTCGCATTTGTCGTCCGGATGCTATAATCGCCGGTCACACATTGTAATCCGCCTCATCGGCCTGCTCCCGTGTAGTCGTAGCGGTAAAATAGGAGCCTGTAGTCGCGCCGATCAAATATCAGTCCGCTTGCTGATAGCGAAAGCGATACGCCGAATACCATCACCAATTGCTGCCCCCGTAATGGGTGACGACGACCGAGCCGCGGTCGATCGTCACGCTTTCGAATGAATCGCCCCACACGCCTCCCTCGTCTGCCTTGAGGATCACATGCTCGGCCACGATGGACCGCTCAAGCGACCCGTCTGCGTTGAGCAGGGCGATCAAGAGCGCACGCGGCGGCACCGCTTCGCCGCCCTTGCGTTCGATAACGATAGCCACATCGGATCGCCCGTCCCGATTCAAGTCTCCCTCGGCCTGGACACGCGAGGCGTCGAAGTTATGGAGCCTCTCTCAGCCATCCGGCAGCAGATCTGCAATCTCATCGTTCGACTGCTGCGGCGCTTTGACCGTCCCCGCCTGATCCGCCCCCGCTCCCTCGTCCTCGTCCTGCTGCTGGCCGGTTGCGGCAGCACCGGCGCCAGCGCTCGCACGCTCGTTGATGGTCGGGGAGGCATTCGCAGCGTTCGTTACGCGTGCGTTTTCGGCGTTGCCGCAAGCCGCGAGCAAGCTCAGCAGCGCTGCGCCAAGCCACATGTTCAATGTTTTCATGTTGGTTTCAAGTCTCGCCTTCCGGCACCGGATAGCGGAGCCTTCCTGTACGTACATCCGCCTCGACGAATCCCCCCTGCGGCACAGGCGCTCCCGCCAGCCGCCGCAGCATCGTCAACTGCCCGATATGGGTCATCGCATCGGCCAGCGGCCCTTGAATCATTTGCCTCATCGTATTGTCGTCTGCCTGCTTCGCGCCGTGCAGCAGCGCTTCGTCCAACCGCTCCAGCGTCAGGTAGAAGCGTTCCGTCTCGGCTTCCCACGTCTCTACTTCCCAACACTCGCGCTCGTCTTCGGCGAGTCGGGCCCGGGCGTACTCCAGCACAACGGCCGTGTGGCTGAGGAGCTCGACGGGCGAACGAACACCATGTCCTGCATTGAACCAAGCAAAATAGTCAGGCGCCGCATGCAGTGCCTGGCTCCCCCGATACCCCAAAGTAGCAACATAATGGCGGAGCACTGCCAGTTGATCCATTTTCCATTCCCCTTCCTTGTTCGCTCGGCTGCGCCGGACGGTGCGGTTTCGATCACCGTGGATGCGCCCATTGAAAGCGTCATCTCTCCTTGACCTCAGCAAAGCGATAACCGATTCCTCGTATCGTTTGTATGTATCTAGGCATTTTCGGGTTGGCCTCGATTTTTTTTACGCAAAAAATTAAAATATACACTAAGGCTGTTGGGGTCATATTGCTCGTGGTTCCATACAGCTTGGTAGAGCTCGTCCTTCGTATACGTATAACCGGGTTTGCTCATAAATGCAGCAAGCAAATCACATTCCGTTTGCGTAATCGAATATCGTTTCCCCTCTTTTTCAAACGTTAAAGAATCCAAATTAAGAATGATACTCCGATATTGAAGGCGATTGGCCGTTATACGGGTTTGCGGGCTCCGGCTTCGCCGAATATTGGCCATAGCCCTGGCTACGAGTTCACTGGGGATAAAAGGCTTCGTTATATAATCATCGGCCCCCAGGCCAAGCATCTTGATTTTCTTCTCCGTTTCGCTTAATGCGCTCACAACAATAATTGGTGTATGATTCTGGCAGGAACGGACATGCTCCAAAACTTGCAGCCCATCCGTATCATCCATCATGAGATCCAATATAACGAAGTCAAAGGACTCCAGATCCAGTAATTCCAGCGCTTCTTTTCCGCTTCTCGCCTCTGTATAGTCATGTCTCCTTCCTCCAAATGGATACAGATCAAATGACGAATATCCGGGTCGTCATCCACGACAAGAATACGGGAATCTATCACTTTATTTAGCTCCTCCCCCAAGGTGACATGGCTGTCGCCGTCCTTGTAGCCGTGGCGTGAATGTATCCATTATAATACATAATTCATTTCATTACACTTCTGTTGATTAACTAACTTTTGGGTTTTCAAGACGTGACAAATCGATGTATTTATCCAGAATCTTAGTCAGAGCCATTCCGCCTGCAATTGGTTCACTTGCATGTGTTCTTTAAAGCGGATGAGAGGCATCGATTTGCAGGCGATGATGAGTGATTTGGAATGATCATAGAGCCACCTCAAGACAACGTACGTCATGAGTGCCGCGAACAACTGGTTGAATACCGCATTCTTTGTCGTTCCGAACAGAACAGGAACATTCAAGTTTTGCTTGATCCATCGAAAGAAAACTTTTATGCCCCATCTTGCCTTGTACATATCGGCGATTTGATCGGCAGACGGGTGCTTGAGATTGGTGGCAACTCGAATTTCGTGACCGTAATCGTCTTTAAAAATGACGACGCGATGACGAAGCTGCGATTGACTTTGAGGGGTTCCCAGGTAACAAGTCATATCCTTCACGACATTCGAGTTTTCAGCGGATTCCCGCTTTCTAACGCGGTTGTACGAGCGTTATATTTTCTTTGATTCGTGTGACAAAATATTGGTTCTCCCGCACGTAGTGATCGAATCGCTTGATGTAAGCTCTGTCATTGACGAGAATGTAGTTTTTGTCTCCAAGCTGTTCACCAATAGGACCATCATGAGCGGCGCCAATGGTTTCGATCACTTGAACAGGTTGCTCTGTGGCTGCGTCATATGCAACATGCAGTCTAATACCCGCACGTTCTCCAAGAAACAATGCCCAAGGGAGTCGTGTTTTTCCCACGGTAATGGTTGTCGAATCAACGAGCAAAAGGTTTTTCGGAATGCCAAGATGACGCTTGGTTGCACGATTGCATTTGGAAAGAAGTCGATGAAACAATTGCTTAAAAAGCGCATATGCAATGTTCACGGACAGGCTGCCATCACTTAGGCAATGTGATTGAGAAGCGCGTCTCCAGACCGGGCACGCTATCCACGGTTACTTCGCCGCCATGGGCATGCCTTAACTCCACTCTCAGATATTTTCCAGCTGCTCCGTATTTGATTGCGTTATCGATCAAGTTGCGCATCGCTCGTTCCAGCAAGTTAGCATCAGCCATTAAGGTCATGCTTATTTCCGGAATCGAAATATCCATTTCGATTCCCTTTGACTCCAGAACCGCGATGTATTCTGCCAGAACTTTTCTCAACATTCCAGCTAATTGGGTAGGGCTTTTTTGAATTTGAACGCCATGAAGATCGTATTGCGACACTTGAAACAACGCGTTGATCCGTTTTTCCATGTATTGCGAGCGGCTAAGGATAATAGCGGCATGGGCCTGCAACTCGTCTTCATTTTTATATAGGCCTCTCTGTAACGTCTTTGCATAACCAAGAATGTTAGTAAGAGGTGTCCGCAGATTATGGGATAAGTTGGATATCAACGTTTTACGCTTGTTCTCCTGATCTTGAATCTGTACGACTTGTTCATGAATGCGCTTCGACATGGTATTGAAATGATCGGCGAGCTGTCCGATTTCATCGTTATGGTCGTCATGGATTTCCCGGCGACAATCAATCGACATGCCGGACAGGGCGGCTATTATTTTGGTTAATCGTTGGCGTAAAGAATGAAAGAAGTGATAGGTAAAGAAATACGGCGTGATGATAAATACGAGAAAGGGAATAATCAGAGAGAAAAAGGACGTCCATGAACGGAAATAGAAAAGAATCTGTGATTCCCTCATGGCTTCAGGGGGTATCTCAAGATGCAAATAGTAGTTGTACCCTGAAATGTCGGCCGGATACATCATACTGACGGGATGTTCCAGATCCCAATAGCTATCCGATTCGTTAGCTAGCATATGGATGAGCTCGGAAGGGCTGTACGCTTGCGTTCGACCGTCCGAGGCATATACAATCGCCCCGTCAGTATGGAGCCACTCGAAAACAAAAGAAGGGTGCTCGGATTGATAGATCTTCGTGACTTCATGGAGCGCTGTCTCCTTTGCTCCGTTTTGGTTGACCTCTAAGATCATTTCGTCTGCCATTGCTTTTAAGGTTTCATAGGTATGGCCGGGCTGCAATATTTGCCCCAAGGTCAGAGCAAGTGTTACGGCCAACACAATAGCTGCTGCGCTGCTGACAATAAAGTACAGCCATAATTTCAAAGAGAGTTTCATAATCCCGCTTTAGCCTCCAAAAAAGTGATAACCGCCTATTCATGTCCTCTGAAGAAACGTGTTTGTACTATAGTACAACATTCCTTGCGTGGTGGAATACCAAACGAGAAAAGATAAAATCTTTAAGAAACCTTTAAGATTTCAAGGGGACAAATATGCGAAAATAAGCAATCATCATAGCAAATCTCCAATGCGAGTGCCACAAAAGCTATGAAATGAATAGGTAGAGGAGAACGAAAGGTGAAAAGACGGGTTCGTAGTAGAATATCGATTATTTTGATCGTGTCACTGTTCATGAGTATGATAGCGCTGCCCGGATGGCAGCATACCGCAGAAGCGGCACAATCAGCAGCAGGTTCACGAGGCGTGGTATCCATTGCGAGCGGCTTTTTGCACAGTTTGGCGGTAAGGGCGGACGGCTCGGTCGTCGCTTGGGGGCGCACCTATGGCGAAACGAACGTCCCTTCGGAAGCGCAAGGCGGGGTTATAGCCGTTTCGGCCGGATACGGCCACTCCTTGGCGCTGACGGAAGACGGCGAAGTCGTGGCTTGGGGTAACAACAATCTCGGGCAATTGAATGTCCCGGACGAGGCGCGGAGCGGCGTCGTGGCCATTGCCGCAGGAGATAACCATTCCCTGGCGTTGAAGACGGACGGTTCTGTCATCGCCTGGGGCTACAACTACTGGGGGCAGTCGACCGTCCCCGCCAATGCGCAAAGCGGGGTTAAGGCGATTGCGGCCGGAACCGGCCATTCTGTGGCGCTGAAGGCGGACGGCACAGTCATCGTCTGGGGCAACAATGGCGACGGTCAAACGATCGTCCCGACCGAGGCACAAAGCGGCGTCGCGGCGATCGCGAGCGGAGCCAATCATATCCTGGCGTTAAAAACGGACGGCACGCTCGTCGCCTGGGGCTACAATTATAGAGGTCAAGTGACCGTTCCGGCCGGGGCGCAAAGCGAGGTGGTGGGGGTCGCAGCGGGAAAGAATTTCTCCATGGCGCGCAAGGCGGACGGCTCTGTCATTGCTTGGGGAGACAACACTTTCGGGCAGATCACCATTCCCAGCAGCGCGCAGAACGGCACCGTGGCGCTTGACGGTGGGAGCGCACATGTCCTGGCGTTAATGGCGGATGGCAGTGTCGTCGCCTGGGGGTTAAACAGCAATGGTCAAGCGTCGGTCCCGGCTGAACTATCGAAGCCTGTGAAGGCAAGTGGAATTTCGCTTGGTTTTTATCATGCCCTGGCCTTGAAGTCGGATGGAGGTGTCGTCGCGTGGGGGAGCAATGATACAGGGCAAATAAACGTCCCGACCGGAGCGCAAAGTGACGTGGTAGCGATTGATGCCGGTAGCGAGCATTCGCTGGCGTTAAAGTCTTACGGTACTGTCATTGCGTGGGGGGAATCAGATTACGGTAAAACAACTGTTCCGACTGCAGCGCAGAGCGGTGTGGTATCGATTGTAGCAGGAGCCAATCATTCCGCGGCGCTAAAGTCGGATGGCAGTGTCGTCGCCTGGGGAATTAATGATGCAGGTCAAACGGATGTCCCGACCGCAGCGCAAAGCGGCGTCACAGCGATTGTGTCTGAAGGCAATCATACCTTGGCATTAAAGGCGGACGGCAGTGTTGTCGGTTGGGGCTATAATTATTTTGGCCAGGCGTCCGTTCCGACTGAAGCGCAGAGCGGTGTCGTATCCATTGCGGCCGGACTAAACCATTCCTTAGCCTTAAAGACGGATGGTAGTGTCGTTGCATGGGGAGACAATCGTTTTGATCTAATGGACGTGCCGACAGCAGCACAGAGCGGCGTCGTAGCCATCGCGGCTGGATTCCGTCATTCCCTGGCGTTGAAATCAGACGGCAGTGTCATCTCGTGGGGGGACGGACAAACGACCGTTCCGACCGCAGCACAGAACGGTGTTGTAGCGATTGCTGCTGGTTATCATCATTCCTTGGCATTAAAGTCGGATGGCAGCATCGTGTCATGGGGGGAGAGCGTTTATGGCAAACCTGATCTAACAGCCCCGGGCAATTGGAATTTAAGCAGTATGACTATCGCTGCAGGTGCGATAAGTCCTAATTTCCATCCGAATGTCACCAGCTATACGGGATACGTCAACCCCTCGGCCACCGACGTAAATGTGACGGCGACGCTAGCCAGTCCCCTATATGCCGAACTGCAGATCAACGGATCGTATGAAACGAGCGCTTCGGCAGTTCATGTTCCGCTGACGGGAGATTCTACCGTCATTCAAGCCCATGTAGAACCGTACTTCCAGACCGGGAAAACCTACACCGTGACTATTGTGGAAGACGCAACAGCTCCCACTATCAGCTTGGGCACGAACGGCAATGAAACGTTGGCGACCTCCGCTTCAACGACCGTTACCGTCAGCGACGGCGAGAGCGGCGTTGATCCAGACACCCTGCAGTATGTGTGGACGCAAAGTTCCAGTACGCCGGATGACGGATCCGCATGGACAAGCTTCTCAAGCGGGGATTCGCTCACACAAAACGGGGTGAACGGCGACTGGTATTTGCATATCCGGGCTGCCGATGAAGTGGGCAATGTTGCGAATGCCGGGTCGAACCGCTTCCGGTTAGATAACGGTGCTCCGGTTGTCAGCTTTGGCATGAACGGAAGTGAAACGTATGCATCATCCGCTTCGACGACCGTTACCGTCAGCGACGGCGACAGCGGCGTCGATCCAGACACCCTGCAGTATGTGTGGACGCAAAGTTCCAGTACGCCGGATGACGGATTCGCATGGACAAGCTTCTCAAGCGGGGATTCGCTCACACAAAACGGGGTGAACGGCGACTGGTATTTGCATATCCGGGCTGCCGATGAAGTGGGCAATATTGCGAATGTCGGGTCGAACCGCTTCCGGCTCGACAATAGCGCCCCTTTGATCGAGATCGAGCTGCAGAAGCAGGATCATTCCCCTTATGCAAGCGGAAGCTGGACGAATCAGAATGTGACGGCCAGCCTGAGCGCTTCAGACGAACTAAGCGGAATCGACACCCTGCAGTATTCACTGGATAACGGCAGTATGTGGGAGCCCTACAGCGCTCCGCTATCCTTCATCGACGAAGGCGCACATACACTGATGGTCAGGGCAGCGGACAGGGTTGGCAATACAAGCTCAACGACCCGCTCGATCCATATCAGCCGCAGCGGTTTGGTGCTCGATGTCCATTTGAAGCTGGCCGACGACAGTGAATACAATGCAGGCGATTGGGTGAAACAAAGCGTGACGGCAAGCGTGTATACGAACCAAACGACCAATGGAGTAGATGTGATCTCCACAACCTATTCCCTCGATGGCGGATCGACGTGGCAGCCTTATTCCGCACCGGTTTCCTTTAGCAATGAAGGCCAGCATACGTTGGATGTGAAAACGGCGGACAGTGCCGATAATGAATTAACGTCATCCTATATCATCCGGGTGGATTCAACCGTTCCGGTCGCAGGTTTGGGCACGAATGGAAATGAAACGTATGAAGCAACAGCATCCACTACCGTTAACGTTAGCGACAATGACAGCGGCATCGATACGGGCACCCTGCAATATGTGTGGACAGACGAGGCAACCATGCCCGGTGATGCGGTGGCGTGGACAGGCTTTGCAAGCGGAGATGTCTTATCACTAAGCGGCGTGGACGGCGATTGGTACTTGCATATCCGGGCTGCCGATACAGCAGGCAACGCCATGGAAGACGTGTCGAACCGTTTCCGGCTCGACAACAGCGCACCAGCAGTTGTCTTCGACACGAACGGCAATGAATCGTTTGCGACCTCGGCATCCACTGTCGTTACAGTAAGTGACAGTTATAGCGGCGTCAATCCGGACAGTCTGCAATATGCGTGGACACAGAGCCCAAGCACGCCGGACAGCGGAGCAGCATGGACCGGTTTTGTAAACGGAGACACCTTGTCGCTAAGCGGCGTGGACGGCGACTGGTACTTGCATATCCAGGCTGCCGATGCGGCAGGCAGCACCGTGGACAGCGGATCGAACCGCTTCCTGCTGGACAACAGCGCACCAGCAATTGTCTTCGACACGAATGGCAATGAAGAGAATGCAACCCGGGCTTCCACTACCGTTACCATTAGCGACAATGACAGCGGTGTCGATCCGTCCAGTCTGCAATATGTATGGAAGAATAGCGCCGGTGTGCCGGCTGGGGACGAAGAGTGGACCAGCTTTGCTAGCGGAGATGAAATGACGAAGAGTGGTGTGAACGGCGATTGGTACCTGCATGTGAGAGGCATGGATAGGGTTGGCCATACACAGCAAGCCGTATCCAATCGTTTCAAGCTGTTCACACTTGTCCTCCCGATCATCAACAATCAAGCCGGTTTATACGAAGATTCACTCTTGCTTGACTCTACCAACAACATCCAAAAGATTACGCAGGGTGACGGCACCATCATAGAGCAGTTAAGCATTAATGAAACTGCGCTGAATCAAGCGTTGAAGAAACTACAGAAGGACCTGCTGACCATTCGGGTGGATGATACGGAAGGCATTGTGCAAGTGCAATTGCCGGCCTCCTCCCTCGTATCGGCTATGCAATCCAAGCCGAACCTCTCCATCCATGTGGAGCTAAACGGAGCAAGCTATCAGCTGGCGATTCCAGCGCTCCATTGGGAGCAGATAGCCGAGACGCTTGGCGTGGAGCTTGAGGATATGAAGCTTACCATTAAGCTGGAGAAACTGGATCCGGACACCGAAGCAGAGATCCGGCAGCTTGCCGCCGATCAGGGGATGCGTCTGGTCAGCCGTGTCATCGACTTCAAGGTGACGGTGGAGGCAGACGGACAATCGCTTGAAATCAGCGATTTCGGCGGAACCTATATGACCCGGGCGATTGTCATCGATGAGGCAGAGGATGCCGCCACCTTGATAGGAGTAGAGATGGTGCCGGAAACAAAAACATTCCGCTACATCCCTTCCCTGCCGGGAACGCGTCCGGACGGAACGCCGGAAATGGTGATGCACGTACCGCATAACAGTCTCTATGCAGTAGTCGAACCGACTGGCAAAAGCTTTGGGGACCTAACGGACCACTGGGCGAAAGCAGAAGTGGAGCTGCTGGCGACCAAACGAATTGTCGAAGGCGCCGCCCCGGATCGCTTTGCCCCGAATGCCAATATTACGCGGGCTGAATTCACAGCCTTGCTGGTGCGCGCGCTGGGATTATCTACGGTTCAGAGTGATGCATCCGATACCGGGTTCGCCGATATGTCCTCCGATGCCTGGTATGCGCCTGCTGCAACGGCGGCCGTGAAGGCCGGGCTGATTCAGGGCTATGCCGACAACAGCTTCCGGCCCCATCAGCCGATACGCCGGGAAGAACTGGCGGTGCTGATTGACCGGGCAAGACATTTCGTGAACGGGCAAGCCGCACAAGCGGATGCCTCCCAAACCCTGAATGCTTTCGAGGATCAAGCGAGCATTTCAGATTGGGCCGGGCAAGCCGTGGCGAATCTCGTGCAAGACGGCATCGTCCAAGGACGAAACGAGCATCGCTTTGAGCCGAAGGCTCATACGACCCGCGCCGAAGCCGTTGTGCTGCTGGCCCGCTTGCTGAGAGATTTGAATTTTATTGCAGAATAGCGTCATGTGAAGATACAGACAACAGCTTCAAATAGACCGCCACTCTCTTACGAAGGGCGGTCTATTCCTATTGTACGCCCAGCATGAGCGTCATCTCTAGGGTGAGAGTCCCGAACAGGGGCTGGCGAACGCCTACCGTTAGCCAGGAACAAGGGTGCCCGCCGCGAGGTGGAATCTGAAGGAAGCTGGAGGCAAATGCACGAGCCAAGGTACACGAACTCAATTTGAGGCAGGATTAGTCGGATGAGTCACCAATACATGACGAAATCCAAAGTCGCCAAGGGCTAATTTTGTAGACTTGAGTGGTTGCTGCAGAAAGATGACGTTCTTATCTGGGGAGGCCTGTGGAATACGCGAAGTCATTTCGTAATCGCGGCTGGGAAGCCGCGCTGAATCCACAGGAGTCAGCAGAAGCCATAGTACGGGAGTATGGGACGCCAGAAACCGGAAGGGCCGAACCGAAAGGAGAGAGGAAACCGATGCGTTCGTATGAAGAGCAAAGACAGCAGAAGACGTGAACTTCTCGAGGCAGAGCTACGGCTTTCGCCTCGGTAAGCGAGCACATGATGCTGTGAAGCAAGCCCAGAGCTACATCCAAGAAGGCTTTCGATGGGTTGTAGACATGGACTTAGCGAAGTTCTTTGACCGAGTGAACCACGACATGCTCATGGCAAGGGTAGCACGGAAAGTGGCAGACAAAAGAGTTCTGAAGCTCATCCGTGCTTATCTAAATGCAGGTGTCTTGGCGAATGGGGTGTTCGAGAAAACGGGAGAGGGTACGCCGCAAGGCGGCTTATGCAAAGCTTCGCATAAACCGCCTTATGCAAAGTAAAATATTATGCAAAGTAAACTTCATAAAGCCATTAAATAAAAGGATCTTGACTCCATCTACTTTGCATAATATCTAGCCTACTTGAGTTCGGACAGCCAGGAAAGGAGCGCTTGATCCTGACTCCAGTCAGGAAGATTGTTGTCAATCAGATCAGGATAGGCATTCTCAATCGCTTTTCTTTTTGTCTCGGTATCCGCTCTGGCATAGATTTCTGTCGTTTTTAAATCGACATGTCCAAGAAAATCGCGAATGTAGATGAGGTTTACTCCTGCCTGTAGTAAATGCATAGCCTCTCGACCTCCTATTGGGAAGCGAAAGGGCTGAAAAGTTTGCTTTCTCGTTATTTAGAGCTTTGTTAACCTTTTGGAACCGCCGTATGCGGACCCGCATGTACGGTGGTGTGAGAGGACGGAGGCTAGGCGCCTCCTCCTACTCGATCTTATCTAGAGGCATACCCGGAAGTGCTAATATTATTTATTCAAGAATTATAGTATAAGTGCAACCAGTTCTACGAATTGTCTACTATATAGTTAAGAGAATATGAATGAGGAGAATAACGGATGAAAGATCGAGCGATAGTTCACCTATATTTACAACGTTCGCAGCAAGCCCTTGTAGAGACTAAAAATAAGTATGGAGCATATTGCAAAGCGATTGCAAGAAACATACTTTCCAACTATTCAGATATTGAAGAGTGTGAGAACGATACATACTTAGCAGCATGGAATGCAATACCGCCTAATATGCCCAGGAAGTTCTCTGTATTTCTCGGGAGGATTACACGTAATATTGCGCTTGATAAACATGGTTATAATACAGCGAAAAAGCGTACTCGTCAGTTTGAAGTCATTCTAAGTGAATTAGAAGGATGTATAGCTTCCCCTGATACTGTGGAAACAGAGTATGAAGCAGGTGAGATCGCAAATTTAATAAATCAATTTTTATATGCCATAGATGAGCAAGCAAGAAATTTATTTATCAGGAGGTACTGGTACTCAGATTCAATCGAGAGTATTGCCAGGATGTTTCGTATGAGTAGTAGTAAAGTGAAGTCCATATTATTTCGAACAAGAAATAAACTTAAAGATCATCTGCATAAAGAGGGGGTTAACCTATGAGAAGAGAAGAGTTATTTCGGGAGATCGGATTAATCGACGAAAACTTAATTGCTGCGGCAGAACATAGTGAAATAAAAGAAAGGAAAGGTATTTCTAAAAAGTGGGCTGTTTTGGTGGCATGTCTGATCCTTTATGTTTCAACCTCTACTGTCCTATTAGCAACAGAGTATATTAAAAAACAAAATGCAGAGCCTTACATTCGCTATTTATTAGCAGAAGAGATGGAGTTACTACCTCCTACTCCATATGATGCGGGAAAATTTCTGCAAGCTTTAAAAAGTGATAATCATGAACATATATATATTGCTATTAATCGGCTAGTAGAGTGCTTTAATGATCAAAAACTGAGAGAAAAAGCGCTAAAAGAAATTCGACCGCTTTTGAAAAATGATCATCAAAAAATCGCCGATGCGGCTGCTTTCGCCATAGATATTCTATCAGAAACGTATCAGAGTCCTTATATTATTAAGCTGGCAGATGAAAGTGTAATATTTACATTGTTTAACAATTATTCTGATTATGGAAGTCAAAATGTTATTTGGAGGATAAAAGACAATGTGCTTGAACGGTATTTCAGCTTTTCTACACCCTCCATGTATATTAAACAAATGATTCCTTCGCCAAATCAGCAGTTGGTTGCGATAGTGACAAATTCTAATAAAAGTGAATTCCTTCAAGTTATGGATGTTGAAGAGGGGATGACAAGTCCAGAGCTAGTAGAATCAGCAAGAGTGAAATACGGCGCGCAAAAACAATTGGATACATGGATTCGAACCGATCATGAAAATTATAGTTATGCAAATAACATTGTATGGAAAGACAATGATACTTTAGAGTTCGAGGGTTCCCTTGCCTATCAGAATACGGAGATTATAGAAAATGTCACTGTCGTGTATCAGTTTAGTAAAAAGGCGATGGAGGTAAAGGAACTCCGCAGCCCGATCAATTAAGCGCGTTCACCCCAGTGCAAGGCGGCATTCCTTTGAGCGCAATCTGCGGTTTAAGTTCATTTGGAAGTTCATGTTGATTCGGTCGTGCGTTTTGCTCTATCCTATAGAAGACACCTCTTCTTTATGGCAGTGATTGCTAGACACTCTCACTTTACCAAATGAAGCGGTGTTTTTCTATTTTATTAGGATGATCCCTGCAATCTTATGGAGGCTTCCAGACAATGAAAAGAATGGTCAGATTACGTGCTGCATCCTTGAAAACCAAACTCCTGATATTACTGCTCCTGCTCTCTGTTATTCCGGTCATCATTGTCGGACTCACATCACGGACACTCATGTTTCGATCAGGCATGGATCAAAATAAGGTCATTGCAGAGCATTTCGTGGATCTGGTCGCAAGCGAGATCAATGCCCAGATCATAAGTTTGGATCAGATGCTTAATGCTCTGATCATTGATGAGGCTTTCCAGCGCTATGTTCATACATCAAACGAGGATACCGTAAGTCAGCTTCGCCAGATGCAGGATTTTGGCGACTATTTGGAAAAATTGGCGCAATCGAGGACTTATATTCGGGGTATCCTGTATGTGGATCAAGCGGGAAAGACATTTTACGAATCGGGGGCGCATAATGAGTCGATCAATTATTTGTACGACTTGCGGGATGACGCATTTTATGGGCAGTTGTTCGAACGAGATTCGCTGAGCCTGCTTCCGACTCATGAGCGAAGTTATATGCATGTGGGAAGAAAAGAGGTATTCTCCTTGGTCAAACCCGTAACCAGCTTCTCTGGCAAGGTCGAGAAGGCTAGGTTAATCATTGAGATAGATCCGCAGGTTTTCTTTGCATTCATGGAGAAGACTGAACGCGACAGCTATCATCATCAGATCCTTCTATACCACGAAGCAACGGGTGATCGTATTCCCATAAGCGAAGGAGAAGCTCCTGCCGCATTGCTTGCCCATCATGAACCACAAGCGGCACAGAAGGGGACGTATATCTATCAAAAGAATCGAAGTGAGGGTCAGATCCAGGTGAGTTACGAGCGTTTGGCTTATGATAACTGGACACTGATCAGCTTGGCCGAGCTCGAGGAGATGTCGAAGGGAACCAAGCGGGCAACACGAGTTGTTTGGAGCGTGGGGGCGCTGCTTGTTATGGGTTCGATTGTGCTGGCTACACTTTCAGCCAATTCCATTCTTAGACCGTTATATCGCTTGAAGCAATCGATGGCGATGTTAGGCAAGACGAAGAAGTTGATTGAAGTGCCGCGAGCGTCACATAGCGAAATCGACTTCCTGATCCACA
Organism: Paenibacillus sp. J5C2022; assembly: GCF_025567625.1. Taxonomy (GTDB): domain Bacteria; phylum Bacillota; class Bacilli; order Paenibacillales; family Paenibacillaceae; genus Pristimantibacillus. Next base: position 228,957 of record NZ_JAOQJC010000004.1, read on the forward strand.
CGTATAACAAGATGCTGACGCGGATAGACGTGATGGAGATGCAAGTATTCAAGACAACGATGCGGCAAAAGGAAGTGGAGCTGCTGCAGCTGCAGGCCTATATTAACCCGCACTTCTTGTTTAACACGCTGGAAATTATCGAATTGTATGCGATAAGAAACGAAGGTGAGAAGATCGAGGAAGTCGTTCAGATCGTCGCAAAGATGATGCGATTCTCGATCCGACAGGATGGCGGGTGGACCACGGTCCGGGAAGAATTGGATTATGTCCGCGACCTGATCCGGATTCACCAGCTTCGGACGCAGAATGATATTGGGATGCAATGGCTCATCGATCCGGCTTCAGAGTCAATTCCGATCATGAAACTGAGCATTCAGCCGTTCGTAGAGAATGCTCTAAAGTATGGGTGGAGCCCGGAGGCGACGGCGGAACCGCTGGAGTTAATAGTGGAGTCGGCAGTTAGCGATAATGGCTTGCGATTAGTAATCTGCGATAACGGAACAGGTATGGACGAGATCACATTAGGCTATTATCGCCAATTAATCGCGAGCCGCGGTGAGATCGTCCATGACTACTTCAAACGGCATACCGGGATTTATAATGTGTATCGACGTTTTCTTCTCGCGTATGGCAGGCGCTTGGAGATGACGATCGACCATGCATCGACGGGCGGTGTGCGAATTACTATAGAGATTGCAAACAAGGGGGACGCTGAGGATGATCCGGATATGCATCATAGATGACGAACAAACTGTACGGGAAAGTATTGTCGAGAAATTGCATCGGCTGAATGTGGAAGATCGTTTGCAGGTTTTCGATATCGGCTTTGGATTAGAAGCGCTGAACAAGCTGGATCTGATTCGACCCGAGCTGGTGATTACCGATATTATGATGCCGACGTTGAACGGTCTTGCGCTGCTGGAGGAGATTCGCAAGAGGCACTGGGAGACGGAGGTTGTCGTGCTTAGCGGTTATGATGAATTTGAATATGCCCAACAAGCGATGAAACACGGTGCCTTGCAATACTTGCTGAAGCCGGCTAGCCGGCAAGCGCTGGCCGAAGCCGTTCAGTTGGTTGGGCGGCGCCTCCGAACGAGATGGGAAGCGGAGATGCAGCTATTGACCGATCGTATATGGATGCAGCACCAGATGAAGATCACAATTCATGAAGTGTATCAGCCTGCCATGTGGCTGGATGCTCGTGTGCCCAAGCTGATCGAGCTGTCAGGCAGAGGTCGGAGCCAGACTCGGTCTGAGGAGTACACGATATTCACATTCAGTATCGATCATGATCATGCCGGACAAGTACGGATTGCCGCTGATACAGATCGAAGAGGGCCAGGGCTGTTTCATACTGCAGATAAATTTAGTTCCAGCCTGATCCGCGCAGAAGAAGGATGGCAAAGCGTCCACTTCTTCGAACGCCCAGATCGTCAGGTGAGTCGGTCGCAAGGGAGCTTCGCAAGTCAGGAAATTCGCAGGTTGAATGAGAAGCTGGTTGATCTGCTCGTTCGCAGTGAGATCGATGAGCTGGCCGAATGTTTGTCGGACTGGTTCGAGACTGCGGAAGGTTTGCCGATAGCGGTATTTCGCAAGGAATGCGCAAAGATGTTGGCGATAGCGGAAGTTGTGATGACGACCCGCCGCCCATATACGATATATGAGGATGAACAGGTTCACTATTGGCAGATGTGGGTGTTGCAAGCTTCGAGCTGGGTTCAGTTGAAATACGATATTCTGTACTTTATCAAGGGAGGAATGCGAGCTTTGCTGCAAGAGTCCCAGGCAGAGTTCGGCGATAGCGACGTGGTCGAGCAAGCGCTCGCTTTGCTGCATCAGTCGACTGATTCCAAGTTAGGTCTCTCAGGCTTGGCCGAACAGCTCCATCTCCATCCGGTAACGCTAAGCAAGCTGATCAAGCATAAAACAGGGATGAACTTTATTGATCATGTCGTCAGACACAAGCTGGATCGAGGGAAATCGATGCTCGATAACACGAATAAAAGTATCGCGGAAATTGCAGAAGAAATCGGGTATCTGGACTTCCGTTATTTTAGCAAGCTGTTCAAGAAAACCTACGGTTTGACTCCGAAAGATTACCGCACTAAAAAATTCACACAATGAAGTTAAAAGATTCTGAAGCCTTCGCATGCGTTCAGTCGGTATGATGGGCATGCAGACAAAACTGATTAACGAGGTGAGAGGGTTGCAGAAAAAAAACGTGTTAAAGAGTGTCGTTCTGATTGTCCTCATGCTGGTCATTGTCGTTGGTTGTTCATCCGCGAATACCAATGACTCCCAGCCTGACGCGCCTGCTGCGTCCAATACCGGCAAAGAAACAGTCCAACCGGATGAGAAGCCGCAGGAGGTGGCATTATCGATGTGGTCACGTTGGCCTGGCCCCATGGAAGACATGATGAAGGAGACGATAACGGAATTTGAGCAAGCGTATCCGCACATCAAGGTGGAGCTTGCTTCTGCCGCTCCTGATCAATATGTGGCACAGCTCCAGACTGCAATTGCGGGTGAAAACCTGCCGGATATCTTCGCAGCGCACCCGACTGTTCCGGTGTATCAACTGCATGAATTGGACCAGTTATTGCCGTTGAGCGATGTGATTGGAGATCGGATTCATGAATTCGAGCAAGGAAGTCTGGTGGAAGGCACCACGCAGATGAATGGAGAAGTATATGCACTGCCGATTATGTCGAGCAAAAAAGACGGATTCGTTATGTATTACAATATGGACGTGCTGGAGAAGGCCGGGCTAACTGAAGCAGATGTCCCCAAGACGTGGGAGGAACTGATTAAGGTTAGCGAACAAGTGGTGGCAGCCACCAACCGTGAATCCTATGGCCTCCTATATGGGTTGAAAAGCAGCTGGCTTGTCGGATTAGTCGCCCAAACGATGGGCTCCGAGATCAGTCCGGAAGTCCTTCCGTTTACGCATATGAATCCTACTAACGGTCACTATGAATTAAACCGTCCGGGCATTGTCGAGACACTCGAATTTTTCAAAGACATGGTAGATGCGAAGCTGGTGCATCCGAACAGCTTGGTCATCACCGCACAGGAAGCATCGAGCTTGTTCGTCTCGGGTCAGGCTGCCTTCTTGTTCGACGGCGCATGGCGCGCAGCCGAATTCGTGGGCATGGACTTCGTTGATTTCGGTGTAGAGTTCCTGCCGACGAAGTCGGGCGGGCAGCAATATATAGAATTCACGGGAAATCTGGCGGCAGGTCTGCACGCATCCAAGCATACGAAGCATCCGGAAGAGGTTGGCGTTTTCCTCAGATACTTCATGGATAAGTATTATCCAAAGATCGTCAATGCCGGTGTGCAATACTCTCCGATGCCGACAATCAATGAAGCAGCGACGATGCCCCATGAACTTCTGAAGAAGACGCTGCAGATCCAAAACGAACAGTTCGTCCCTTCTCCCGACGCCATTATGGTTAATCAAAATGCGGTTGCCGTCTATAGCGAGGCGAGCGGCAAAAAACCGAAGGAGACGATTGGCACAATTATGGAAGGTTACTTGAGCGGACAGATCAGTGACCTGGCGGGTACGCTGCAGAAGTTGAGCGACGAGACCCAGAAGGCTCACGAAGACGCGATTGCCAAGGTGAAACAGGAAGGTTTGGAAGTAGACGTCAGCGACTGGGTATTCCCGAACTGGACGCCCCTTGTACCTTATGAAGCGCAATAATCGGCTAATAGAGAACGGGGGAAGGATGTATGGCGAATCCAATCGGCTGGACGACAGCGGGCCCTGCTCCCAGGGCGGGGACGTTTAGAAGACGCAAGGGGAGCCGAATTGCGTGGGCATATGTGTTTATACTTCCGCAGCTTTTATTTCTTATTTTGTTTACGCTTTATCCCATTGTAATGAGCTATGTATATTCCTTCTATGATTGGAATGGTATAGGACCGCTCGACGATTTTGTGAATTTCGACAACTATACGCGTGTAATCGGGGATGAAAGGTTCTGGAATGCGTTCAAGAATAGTTTCATCTACACGGGTGGAGTGACCTTATTATTGATGCCTTCAAGCTTGTTGTTGGCGATCTGGCTGAACAACGGCATGTTGAAAGGCAGAGTGTTTTACCGGACGCTGTACTTCTTGCCGGTTGTGACGACGACTGCGATCATAGGGATCATCATGCGCTCTATCTTCGGCAACCAGCATGCCTTCTTCAATGAATTGCTGATCAGTCTGCGAATGTTGCAAGAACCTTACTCCTGGCTGGGTAAGCCGACATCGGCGATGATCATTGTGATTGCGATCGGCTCATGGAAGTTTTTCGGGATGATGATGGTGTACTGGCTTGCAGGCCTCCAATCCCTGCCGAAGGATATTTATGAGGCGGCCAGCATCGACGGCTGCGACGCTGTCAAGACATTTCGTTATATTACATTGCCGCTGATCATGCCGATCGCCGCCGTTGTTCTGCTGCTATGCGTAACGAACAGCCTACATGTCTTCGATCTCGTCAAGACGTTGACGGAAGGCGGTCCGTACTATAGCACTGACATGATGGATTTATATATCTACCGCCAGGTGTTCGATATATCCGGTTTTCCGCAATATGGATATGCATCGGCTGCCGGTATCATCTTCGGCTTGTCCGTATTCGGAATAACCTTGGTGCTAGGTTGGTTTGTCAAGCAAGCCAGAACGAGATAGAGAGGAGTGGTCGCTGGTGAGAGCTTGGCAGAAGCAAGTCAAAGTCAAAGGATTAGCGATTCACACTGTGTTGATCGCTCTCGGCATTGTATGGGTCTATCCCTTTGTATGGATGCTGTTTTCATCGTTCAAGACGAATACAGAGCTGATTGCCTCCGGGATCAAGCTGCTCCCGGAAGCGCCGCAATGGGACAATTACAATCGTGCCTGGACAGAGGCCAACTTCTCTGGTTACTTCCAGAATACGGTGATCATCACCGTGGCTACGGTTGTCATTGTTGTGCTGATGTGCGCCCTGACGGGTTACGCGCTTGGGCGCGTGCAGTTCCCGGGACGCAAGTTGTTTGTCATCGTCATTACCGCGACGATGTTCATGCCGAAGGGTTATACGATATTGCCGATCTATATGACGATCAAATATATGGGCCTGCTGAATTCGCTGCCGGGTGTCATTCTAGCGGAGTCTTCCGGCGCGCATGTGTTGTTCATCCTCTTGTTTATGTCTTACTTCTATAAGCTGCCGAATGAACTGGAGGAGTCGGCGGAGATGGATGGAGCCGGCTTTTTGCGGACATTCCGGACTGTGATGCTGCCGCTCTCCAAACCGATGATTGCAACGACAGCGATTATGCAGTTTATCTGGACGTGGAATTCATTTTTTGTACCGCTTATTTTTACGATGAATAATCCGGATTTGCGGACATTGGCGGTCGGAATGTATGCGTTTGTCGGCGAGCATTCGGTGGACTGGACGGGAATGGCTGCTGCAGCCGTCATATCGATCATGCCGATCATTGCGGTGTTCGTTGCCTTCCAACGGTTCTTTATCGAAGGGATATCCGGTTCGGTTAAAGGGTAAGACGTAAATCATGGACATGAGGTGATGATGATGACTATTGCGATGGCCATTATACCCGACACGCAAATCGCGGCTTGGCAGCATCCTGAGGTGCTGCGGCAGATGGCGAAGTGGATCGTGGATCATAGAGAGGACTATCGTATTGAGATGGTTCTTCATCTGGGTGACGTCGTGCATCTTGGTGCGAATGATGAGCGACAGTTCCAAGACGCCAAGGCAGCCTTGGATATGATTGATGAAGCGGGAGTGCCGATGCTGATTGTGCCGGGCAACCATGATTATGACAATCTGTTGAATGAAGATCGCAGTCTGGATATGTTCAGACATTACTTTGGCGTCTCGCGATTGGCGGGGAGGGAATGGCTGCGCGGTTTATACGAACAGGGAAAACCCGAGAACGCCTATGCCGTGATCGAGAGCAATGGGCTGCAACTGCTGTTTATCGCCCTGGAGTTCGGACCGCGCGATGAAGTGCTCGCGTGGGCGGACGGTCTGCTTGCCACCTATGAAGATCATCATGCGATTATAGTGACACATTGTTACTTGTATCTAGATGCTACTCCGAGCAAGCTGGGCGATGAATATAATCCGAGAGACTATGCCGGCGCTGAAGGAGCTAATGACGGTGAAGAGATGTGGAAGAAGTGCTTCCGGAAGCATCGCAATATCATCGCCATCTACTCCGGACATCAGATTCCATACTCGATTAGCTATAGTGTTGCTATTGGAGATCATGGCAATCCGGTGTTCCAGTCGTTTCAGAACTGGCAAGGCGCTGATAAGGGCGGCAGCGGTCGCTTCCGGCTTGTGACGATGAATGGTCAAGCGGGGGTGCTCAAGCACATGGTCATCAACCCGATGCTTGACGGTGCGGAAGCCGGCGATGGGCATGAGGTGGAGTTTTGTTTCCGAGAGATTGACAGAAGCCGTTTGGAGCAGACGAAGTATAGCCCCCTATAGCAGGCGGGAATTTCGAGATATTCTTAATGAAGAATGGAGATGTGCGACGCATGAATATTGCCTATATCCAACCGCCTTATCCGCATCTGGACAAGATGAACCCGCTCGATAGCGTTCGTTATATGCTGGATCAAGCGCTGCAGGTGCAGGAAGACACCGATTTGCTCGTCTTGCCGGAGTATGCCAACTGTCCGGGATTGGACAGCTACGATCAGCTGCTGCAATTCATAAAGCGGGAAAGCCGCGACTTTCTGGCCGAACTATCCGGTATTGCAAAGGATAAGCGCATGCATATCGCCGGGAATATCGTACGTCTTACAGAAGCGGGATTACGCAATACGACGGTATGGATCGATCGTAAGGGCAAGGTTGCGGCAGAGTATGACAAGACGCATCTGACCGAGTTTGAACGCGGCACCTTACGGCTCGTTCCTGGCGATACGGTACGGCATGTGGTGATAGAGGGCATTCGTGTTTCCTTTGCCACCTGCTTCGAACTATACTTTCCGGAATTTTTCGAAAGGCTGGCTGCGGGACGTCCGGATATCATCATCGTGCCTACTTATCAGAGGTCCGAGCGCAGCGAGGTGTTGACCGCTCAGGCCATCTCCCGGGCGCTGGACAGCGGCAGCTACCTGTTGCGCTGTTCGTATTCGATGGGCGCGACGAGCGAAGCCGGGGGCATGTCGATGCTGGTTCATCCGCGAGGGGAAGTATTAAGCTGCGCTGAGCAAGAGGTTGGTATTTTTCACACGAAAGTGAACATCAAGGACAAGTGGTGGAGACCGTCTTCCTATGGCGGCGGTGTGCTGAATTCGCGCGAGATCATCGAGAGGAATCGGCGTTCTGAATTGTATCGGAATGCGGGACCCGGAATAGGCAAGCTTGCGGTGAAGTCGCCGGCCCTTATCGCTCATCGCGGCTTTAGCGCTAACTGCCCGGAGAATACAATGCCTGCATTCGGAGCTGCGATCGCACTTGGCGTTGATGAAATCGAATTCGATATTCGCTGCTCGAAGGACGGCGAGCTGATCGTTATTCATGACGCAACGCTCGAGCGGACGACGAATGCAACCGGTCTGGTCAGCGATTACAGTTGGGCCGAGCTGCAGCGCTATGACGCTGGCAGTTCGTTCTCGCCTGCGTGGCAAGGAACAAAGCTACCCTTGCTGGATCACGTGCTGGAGCAATATGCCGGCCGTATCATTATGAACGTGCATGTGAAAGATGCCGGCGAGGACGGTTACGTCATCAAGCGGATTAGAGCATTAGCCGATCAATATGATGCCGCCGCCAGCATCTATATTGCCGGTGATCGGGATGTGTTGGAATACGCCTTGCAACACGCTCCGAATATCGAACGGTGCTGTCTGGTCGAGCAAGCAAGCTGGAATTTGGTGGACCATGCCATACAGTATGAATGCGGCAGACTGCAGTTTTTCCCAGCTTATTGCAATGAGGAAGAGGTACAAAGGGCGCATGCGGCAGGAATCCGATGCAATCTGTTTTATTCAGACAATCCGGAGGAGACACGGCGTCTCTTCCACATCGGTATCGACGCAGTATTAACCAACAATCCGTTGCATACAGTGGAGGAGTGACTCGGGTGATGCATACGGAATATGAATTATTAAGGCGGGCAAACGTCTATTTTTTTGACCTGGACGGGTGCGTGTATCATGGTACGAGATTGGACCCGGACGCCAAGCTACTGATTCAACAGCTGCGGAAGAAGGGAAGAGAGGTCTTCTTCATAACTAACAACTCGCGCGAAAGAGCCCGGGAGATAGGTGTGAAATTATCGGATATGGGCTTGCCGGTGGCGCCGGAGCGCATCATTGCGGCTACTGATTATGTATGCACTCATGTCCTTGAGACCTACGGTTCCATATCTGTAAAAGTGGCAGGAAGTCCGGGGCTGGAAGAAGCTTTCCGAGAGGAAGGCGTTCGCTTGCTTCCCCTTCACTCGGAGGAGACGGCACAATTAATCGTCATTGGAAGAGATACCGACTTCTCCTATCGGAAGTTGCAGAGCATTGCGGAGGATGCAAGGAACGGAGCGGCTCTCCTATCCGTAAATCCGGATGCGTCCCACCCGGGGGAGAACAATCGTAGCATTCCTGAGACAGGGGCTTTGGCAGCTTCTGTAGAGTATATGCTCGGGTATAAAGTCGACTATTTTGGAAAACCGGCGCCTTATTTGTTTCATTACGGAATCCGGATGAGCGGTTACCATAGTGAACAATGCGTGATGATCGGAGATAACCTTTATACGGACATTCAGGGGGCGGCCAAAGTCGGGATGAGGACGGTGTGGCTTCGAACCGTGCATCAACCATGCGATAGTGACCGAACCGAAGCCATCAAGCCGGATTATACGATGAACAGTATGAAGCAGCTGAGAAGGATTGTGCTTCGGGCTTGATCAACCTTTGGCGCCCAAATGAAGGAACGATAGGAGGCTATTCTAGTGAAACTATGGTTATGTGGCAATGATTTGGATCGCATCGCGGATTGGTTATCCTATGACGCTTTCGAAGGGATACTGACAAATCCGGACATTGTGGCGAATGCCAAAATGGACAAAGTAGCATTTTTTACTTCATTATGCGAGATCAGCAATGGCCCCGTCTTCTATCAGCTGCAATCCGGCGATGAAGTGGAGATGCTCCGTGATGCCTCACGCATGCTGGATATTGATACTAAGATGAGAATTAAAGTGCCGGCGACGCGATCTGGTATGCGGGTAATCAGCCGGTTGACCGCTGAAGGGCATTCGGTGCTGGCGACCTGCGTCCCGGATTTGACCACCATGCTCATGGCGGTCCGCTTTGGCGCGCAATGGATTACCCCTTATGGTTCGATATGGCATCCATTCGGTCAGGTCGATAAGGAGACGCTGCTCAAGGAACTCTCAGAAGTGCTCCGCAACCAGCAGCTGTCTGCACAGATTATTGCGGGCGTTAAAGATCCGGTTGAGCTTCGTAGATTCACCTTGGCGGGAATCGACAACTTCTTCATTTGGGACAAGGATATTGAATGTTTCTTTGACCTGCCTATGGTGTTGCGCTCAGAAGCGAATTTCGAGAAAAGCTGGAATACGATTAACGTTCAATCGTAAGGGGGCATTCACGTTTGGCTTATCTAGGGTTTGAAAGCGGAGGTACGAAGTTGGTCGTCTCTCTTTCCTATGATGGGGAATCCATCGCAGCCTCTCGGAAGATTAACCGACCTCATGATAACACCGCAGAACAAAGCTTGAATACCTTGCTTGAGACAGCGCTTGATCTGTTGAAGGAGCATGGTCTGGGTAGGGAATCGATCCAAGCAATCGGGTTTGGCTTCGGCGGCAGTGTGAACAGCGATCTGAATAAGCCGCTGTTTTGTTTGCACGAAGAGGGCTGGAGTGAGCTTGGCGCTGCGGATCAGATTCGATGCCAATTCCGCGGTCCGGTTTATTGGATCAATGATTGTGAGGCTGCGGCGTTGGCGGAAGCTTCGTTATTAAAGCATGTTTCGCATATTTTCTATGTAACTTTGGGGACAGGCGTTGGCGGAGCTTTTGTTTCGAACCGGCGACTCTTTCGCACCTCTGCTGAAGGGAATTCGGAAGTCGGCCATCTGCTTGTGGATGATGATTTTTATACGCCATGTCCATGCGGGAGCTCGGGGTGTCTTGAGGCGGTATGCTCCGGTCCGGGGTTGCTAAGACTTGCTAAGCGAATGTTTCCAGAAGAGGGGATTACCGCGCCTGAGCAAGTGACGACCGGGTACTTGGCCGGTCATCCGCAATTTCAGGAGGTTATGGAGCAATATATTCTTTACTTGGCGAAAGGGCTGGCATCCGTCATGACGCTGTATGATCCTGAACAGATTGTGCTCGGAGGCGGGCTAGGTCAATTTGTGGTGGAACACTTCCAACCGAGGCTCGAGGATGGTATTCGCGACAAGTGCTACCTGCCTTTCCGCAAATCCGTATCCATTCACGCATGGACAGCTGAGGAACAAGCGGTAGGTATGGGAGCAATTATATATGCACGGGAGCAATCGGGTATTATCAAGCTTTACTGATCAAGATGGGCGTGAAGTAATGCGTATGCGCATTACTTCACGCCTGTGTCGATTTCCACGCCGAATTTAATGGATAGGTCTTCACGGTCATGGGGGGATGTTAAATTAAAATAAGAAGGAGCTGATTCCAATGAGTGATACCAACCATGAGCCCACCTCATGCGACCATACATCATCTACAGAGCGGAAGAGTCATCATTCCGAAAAAACAAAAATCAATTTGTTTCAAAGACTGAATCGTATCGAAGGGCAAGTGCGAGGGGTGAAGGGAATGATCGAACGAGATACGTATTGTGATGATGTGCTGCATCAAATCTCTTCGATCCAAGCCTCTCTTAATGGACTGGGGAAGCAACTGCTGGAACATCATTTAAAAAGCTGTGTTATTGAACGGATTGAAGAAGGCGATCGAGAAGTTTTGGATGAATTGTTGACCACCGTAAATAAGTTAATTAAATAACAGAAAGGGGAGACAACATCGATTGTCTCTCCTTATTTTTTTTCTAGCAAAGGCGATGGAGGTAAAGGAGCTTAATGAGTCTAATTGAGATTCACCAAAATATTAATGCTATTATCATCCATGATCAAAATGCCGATGTAAAATAACAAGGCAATTGGCGCTGAAAATAATGTATGCCTATTTTTGGAGCGTGAAGAACATGAAAATTATGTTGGTTGATGACGAAGTGCTGGTGCTCCATCAAATTCATCGAATGCTTTCGGGATATTCCAGAATTTCGGTGGTCGGCTCGTTTCAGAATGCGCGGGAGGCTATTGCAAGAATGCCGGAAATTCAACCGGACGTCATATTTTTCGATATTCACTTGCCGGAGCTGTCGGGCATCGATGCTGTGGAGTTGGCACAGGAGGTTTGCTCGGGGATCGATATTGTATTTGTAACGGCATATAGCGAATATGCTATCCAGGCGTTCGATCTGAATGCAGTCGATTATTTGCTTAAGCCGCTGCATCAAGCTCGTTTGGATCAAACGATAAAACGACTGATGCAAAGAAGATTGCATAAACAAGAAGACATCGGGTCAACGGAACCTTCCCGCGTTCTCTGTTTTCGAACTCTCCGTTTTCAGAACAATGGCAGCGGGTCTTCAGAAATTCCGAAATGGCGGACGACCAAAGCGCAGGAGCTGTTTGCTTATCTGCTGCACCATCGCGGCAATATCGTCCTCAAGGAAACGATTCTGGAGCTGCTATGGCCGGAGCTTGACATGAAACAAGCGATGAGTCAACTGTACACATCGATTTATCACATCAGACAATGCTTGAAGCAAATGGGCATCGATATCGCCATACGCAATCTGACGATCCAGGAAGGGTATATGCTGGACACAAGTCGCATACGAATTGACGTGGATGAATGGGAGAACGGGTTGAGGCAGTCTGGCGGAGCGGATATCGCGGACAATCACTCCGAGCTGCTGCAACTGCTTGAGCGTTATGAAGGAGACTATTTCCAGGAGCATGGCTATGGATGGGCGGAGAACGAACGCGAAAGATTAAGGAAGCTATGGTATCAGCATGCCCGTCTGTTAGCCCGATTCTATGAGAAATCCGGAGTCCTGAATGAGGCGATTGCGATGTATGAACGGATTCAGGACGCGGATCCTTATAACGAAGACGACGCACTTGCGCTGATAAAGCTTTATATGGCAACCGGGCGGCGGACAGAAGCGGAGAGTCACTATCGTAAGCTGGATCATCTGTTTTCAAATGAGCTGCGGATCGGCTTGACCAACAAGCTGGTAGACTGGTTCGAATCAGTCGAGCCATAGCTCGTATTGCTAGAGGTGTGTACTTGGCTTGGGGGAGGCAAGCGCATTGTTCGCCTCCCCCAAGCCAACTGCCTGCTAATGCTAAAGCTTGATACTCCTCACGCTTCACTTCGGTATGACAAAAGAAACGGTCGTACCTTGCTCCGGATCACTCTGAATTTGCAATCCAATTCCATACATTTGTTTCAGCCGCCGATCTATATTGAGCAACCCGACTCCCTGCCTGCTGCCCGAACGTGTGCGCAATAGTCCTTGCACCGTTTCTTTATCTATTCCAACGCCGTTATCGGTAATAGTTGTTTCTAGATGGTCTTCATATTCGGTGATTTGGATCACAATCCTTCCTCCTGATGAACGCCTCGTTATACCATGCCGTACTGCGTTTTCCACGAGAGGCTGGATGGAAAGCGGAGGAATCTTCAACTGCATGCCTACATCAATTTCCCAAATAATATCCAGATTTCCGTTGAAACGTTCATTCTCGATATACAAATAAGAACGTACAAGAGCAAGCTCCTGATCAAGCGGAACAAGCTGCTCGGAATTTTGAAAGCTGAAGCTGGCTCGTAAATAATTTCCAAACTCGTCAAGCAGGAGGCGCATTCTGTTTAGATTGATGTCACTGAGCGCCGCTATTGCATTGAGCGAGTTGAATAAAAAGTGGGGCTGTATTTGCGCTTGCAGCCATGCCGCTTCCATACGCAGCCGTTCGCGCATCGTACGGTGCACATCGGTTAATGCCCTCACCCGAGCAATCAACTCCATCGTATCCGCAGGTTTTACAACATAATCGTTGGCGCCCGCCAAAAATCCCATGGAAATATCTTCAGTCTTGCCGCGCGCGGTCAAAAGCAGAATAGGCAGCTCGGAGCTCGAATAGCGCTCGCGGATCGCGCGCGTTAACTCATATCCCGACATGTGAGGCATCATGACGTCGGCAATGACCAGATCCCACTCCCTCGCTTTTAGCTGGAATAATGCTTCCTTGCCGCTCGTAACCGTAACGATATCGAAGCTTTGCGCAGCTAAGATGTCCTCCAATACTTTCAGGTTGAGCGGATCGTCGTCCACAGCCAATATGATCGGTCTATCGGTAGAGCCGGAGCTTTGCGTATCCGCCGCTTCTCCGAATTGAAAGCCGGCTGCGCCTGTTTTCGTATAAGCAGGCAACAGATCCGATACAGCTTCCAGTTCCTGTTGAGCGGATGATGAATCGGACAGAGCCAGAGCAAACGTAAACACTGTGCCTTCTCCAGGAGTAGAGCTGACCTTGAGCGCTTCGCCGTGAAGCTCCACAAGCTGCTTGCAAATGCTAAGGCCCAGTCCAATGCCGCCGCCGGGAGACGCCGTCATACCGGAGTCGCCCTGCTCGTAGGGTTGAAATATTTTTTGCAGCGTCTCCGCGTCCATGCCGGCGCCTGTATCCGCAACGCTTATATATGCCTTCCTGTCCTGCGCTACCGCCCGGATGACGACAGTTCCTTCGTTAGTAAATTTAATCGCGTTGTGAACCAGATTAAATAAAATTTGAACGAGTCGGCTTTCGTCGGCCATCACTCGCGGGAACGTGTCTGGAATTGCGTTGACGAGGCGTATCGGCTTGCCGTCGGTCATGAAGCGCAATAGATCGAATACGCCGGAAGCGACTGCTTGCACATGAATGCTTTGCACCTGCAGGCGAATGATGCCCTCCTTGAGACGCGTCAAATCGAGCAGGTCATTTAACATAAATGACATGCGCCGGCCGACGGTAATCATCAGTTCCAAATTGAGGGCGTTCTTATCGCTTAGCGAATGTTTTTCGCTGTCGAGGACGGTTTGCGCGATATTCAGCATCCCGTGCAGCGGATTTCGCAACTCATGGGATGTGTTCGCCAGAAAATCATCCTTCCGCTTGTCGGCCATTGTTAACTGCTCGTTCAACTTGGCGTTTTCTTCGGAATTGCGAAAGAACTGCTTAAACCAGTAAGCGCAAAAACAGATTATAGCAGCCAGCACGTCAAACGGGTAGTAGACACTTGTTACTTCCATGCGATAATTAAACAATCCCCAGATGGTACTGGATAATATGCTTGTGGCGGCAAGCACCAGAAAGATAGCGTCTGGCTGGTTCCTGGCTATCATTTTGCCAACCAGATAGACAATCCAGGCTAATGGGAACCAACCAAGCAGCAGGAATACTTTAGCTTCGATCGAAAAATAAATGAGCGGCGGCGGCATGATCGCTACAAATACTGAATATATGGCAACGGCGACGGCGTACGTACGGAATAATCTATTGTTTATTCTAAAATAGGCAAATATTCTGACCAGCAGCAGAAAGAAAAAAGAAATCGACAAATACGAGAGTACCTTGATTTTCAGCGCCCATGCGTAGCTGATAAAAGGCATCCATGTCAGCAGCAGGCTGTCGTGATCGGACACAATCGAAAGACCGGAGACCAGGAGCAGCATGAAGAAGGCAAGAAACGATTTTTGCCGATTAAATGCGTATAACATCAAAGCGTACAAGCTATGCAGCATCAGTATGATAAATGTCACAACCTGAAAGCCAATGGAACTCCAGCGTTCATGATCGATGGCTGCTTCCGACCCGAAGCGGATGTCCCTGGCAATGCCGCCATTATACGGATTTTCGAAATTGGCCACGCGTACAAGCAACTCGATCGTACTCACTCCGTTCGCTTTATAGAGCGGGGAATAAGAAATCCGGCGGGGCGTATACATTGTCGCTTGCTCTGCCGGTTGGCCGACGCCTGCTATCTGACCATTGAATTCGATAGCGGAAGAGGCTTGGATATCCTGAATCCAGAATTCGAAGGACTGCTGCGGCAAAGGATCGATAAGAATGAGCAGCCGGTATGTCCCGTATCCGAAAGAGGAATTTGACCCGGACGGAAGAGCGCTCCGCCAATCTCCCGGAACCTGAATATAACGCTTGTCAAGGGATTGCCGGCTCTTGTCATTATGCGTAATAAACGCTTCCGGATAAAACTCCCACTCGCCATTTAGCGAAATGGGATAGGATTTCACGAAGTCATGTCCGCGCAGATCCAGCACGCCCTGAACCGCAGCAGGATGTTCATGCACGGGAAATATCTCCGTCCAAAGCCACCGGAGGCCGAGAAGTATGGAGAGAAACAGGACGAACGTCACAGCATACTTTAGGGCGGCTTTGTTTTTTATCCGAATCACAATGAGCTCACTCCTATCATTTTGTCAAGAAATTTCACCATATGCTTGTAAATGTCGAAATTCATAATTTTCGACAAAAACAGCATAAATTCCTTCTTCGCGCGCAAAAGCCCGCCAATGTTTCGTATATTGGCGGGCTATCTTGATTTGAGCTTATTTCATTAATGGCGTTTGGTTACATCTTCCAAATTTCCATACCGTTTGATGTTTCATATTGATGGTCATTGGTCGCTTCCATAATGTCATAGTATGCCCAGTAGCCGCTTGAAAGGTCTTTGAAAGCTTTGATGCCGGTAGAAGCATCGATGGCTTTCTTGTCAGGCTTACGATTAAGCATTCTGTTTACAATCGTTGCAGACTCTGCGCGAGTGATGGTTTTATCCGGTTCAAAGGTGCCGTTCGGATAGCCACTTACCCATCCGTATTCCGCCGAAGTTGCAATGCTTGAATAAGCCCAATGGGTGCTCGAAACATCTGTAAAGCTCTTATTGCCTGTAGCTTTATTCGAGAAGCTCACCGCAATGATTGTAAACTCTGCGCGAGTGATGGCCTTATCTGGTGAGAAGGTGCCATCTTCATAACCGTTAATAATACCAAGGCTGGCTAAGGTGTTTACAGCTTTTGCATACCAAGCATTGTCAGGTACATCTGCAAAGCGCGTTCCAGAAATATTTACATCTTGATCTTTCAGAAGATTATAGAACATCTGAGCTACTTCAGCACGGGTCATCGGGGCATCCGCTCTAAAGGTTCCATCCTCGTACCCTCTTAAATAGGCGAAATGCTCTATCGTATTGAGCAACTTGAATACTCCCGTTACGGTAGTTGGCTCCTTGTCTAAAGCTTTGAACGTAGCATTAATCTTAACTGCGCCATTCGGTTGGACATACGTGTAAGTACCGTTGCCATTGTCCGTATAGCTGATTACATTACCTTTACTATCTGTAATCCATAACTTGTCCAGCTTGTATCCCTCATCAGGTGTAACTGTAATGGTCACTTCAGTACCGGATATAGGGTTGCTATTGTCTACAATAACTTTTCCGCCTTCCAAGTTACCAATTGTGACTTTGTAGCCAACGATCACGCCTCCGCTTGATGGCTGCGAAGGACCTGTGCCCGGCAAGTTGTCCACAAATATCTCCTGGTTCGAGTAAAGCAAAGCGTAAGTCGAAAACTTGGTTGAAGAGAACCTTACTGTTGTTCCATTGACAGAGCTTGGGATGAATTCCGCACGGTCATTGTGAACTCTGACAATAGCGAAATACTTATAACCGAGCAGGTTTGTTGGAATGTTCAGCGTAATGCTAATCGGCTCCGGCACTACAGGAACAAGCTCTGAAGTGCTTTTTTCGTCGATCACTGTACCACTGTTGTCTAGCACATCTACTTTTTTGGTAATGTTAATATCATACATAAAGCCAATGTTGGCCGCACTTGGGGCAGCGAGCGTTTCAATTAAGGCTTTGTCGTCTAATATTTCCTGGTTAGTGCTGGTAGACACATTCGTTGCATTCAGATTAAGAGTGACATTCAAAGACTGGCCATTAATCAATGCCTCAGCAATTTCCTCAGACGTAAGCAGCATGCCCTTTTGAGCATCCAATTGGTTTCTGGTGACAGCGGGATTTACAACACTGCCGCTTACGACACTGTGAATGTTTAATGAAGGCAGCAAATTCAATATCGCATTAGATACAAGCTCTACCGTAGTCCTGCTTATTTGCAGTTGTTCTTCCGGTGTGAGAGCCGTAAATTCTTCATGTGCCGCTTGTAAAGCTTCTAAAGTATTCGTATCGATAGCAGCTGTCATATTGCTGGCGATCTGTGAAACAGCGGTAGAAGGATGAATAATCATGTTTCCTTCGTCATCGCTTGTAACGCTCATTCCCGCAGGTGTTCCGACAATTGGCGCAAATGGTCCAAAGGTGACGTTGCCAGCGTCATCTACGGTAGCAGTAGACGTAAATGTTGCGTTAAGCGCTTCGTTATCAGGGTTCGCAATCGTAATACTTGCCGGATACACCCCTACTGGCACATCGTTTACAGCGTATTTGCCGGTATGCTGATTCACACTGCCTGTAACGCCGGCCACAGTAATGGTTGCATGGGTAGGATAGGCTCCATTCTCATACTTCATTCCGCCGGCGATATTGACCAACGGAACCAAGGCGGCTCTTGCCTGCTCCAGCGTTAACTTCGCCTCATCGACTTCGGCTTGTGTCGCATCAGGATCGGCCAGCACGGCTTGTGCCGCGGTCAACGTTTGCTGCAACACTTGCCAGCTGCTCGGTGTATAGGTTGCCGGATTCAAGTTTTCCGCGGCAATCTCCGCTTCCTTAGCACGCAGCTCGCTCAAGTCGACCAGAGAGCTCCGCGCCGATTCCAGAGCGGACAACGCTTGTCCGAGCTCTTCCGGAGTAGCTTGCGGCGAGGTTAGCAAATCATTCGCATCTTCCAGCGCTTTGGTCAAATCTGCCCAGCTGCCTGTTGTGTAGTCGCCCGGTATCAGGGTGCCGATTGTAATTTCGTTCTGGACTTCGTCTGTCTTGGCTTGCAGCTTGTCTTTATCACTAACCAAGCCCGCCTGAGCGCCTTCCAAAGCGGCCAGGGCAGCATCGACCTGCGCCTGCGTGGAACCCGGATTGTTCAACACGGCTTCGGCGTTAGTCAGCGCGGTTCGCAGCGCTGTCCAGCTTTCTGGCGTGTAGTTGGTCTCCGTCAGGCCATTGATTCCGATCAGTTTGGTTTGAAGATCGGATTTGTACACTTTCGCGAAGGTGAACAGAGCTCCGTTGTCGAATCTGCTGCTATCGAAAGTAGCTTGACCCGCCGCATCCAGCGTAATGCCCGAATTCACTCCGTCAATAATGAGATAGTAGAGAACGGAAGGATTTTCGGCCGTCACATCCAGCTTCAAAGTGATGTCCTGGTCCTGCCAATTCGATTTTTCCACCTTAAACACACGGTTCAACTGCTTCAGCGTGTGTCCCGGAGCTTCCAGCACGTCGGTTTCGTAATTGGCTGTTGCACCGTTGTCGCTGAATACGAGGAACGAGGAATCATTGTTAATCGTATTCGTGTTGGCCGCATTGGAGGCTTGTACGGCATCGCCTAAAGCGATCGTTACCAACGCGCCCTGCTCCTGCGACTTGGACTGCTTCTGCAGTAGATCGCTGCCGTCATCCCGACCGACGCCGGTAATCCGGTTGCCGTAGCCTTGATTATCGGCTGCCGTCCACATCTTGTCGGTGCCATTGCTGGCTGTATAATCCGAGTTGCCGCCATTTAGCGTCAAGCCGTATTTCAAAGCCAAATAGCTGTTTACTTTCAACTTCTCAAGGGCGTCCAGCTTGCGATTGAACACGATAGTTTCGGAAATATCGCCCTGGAATATGCTGAAATGACCGGCTCCTATGTAATAGGTATTCGGAACAGGAGGGTCAAAGTTAACGCTGTTGGATGTTTCTTTGAGCAACGGGTTGCCATCGATTGAAAGCGCCCATTCCTGAATGGCTGCGAATGCGTCCATCAAGCGGGGTTTCTTCAGATCGATGCCGCCGACTCCAACAGACCGGGCAACCTCGGATCCGAAGCGCGTTACAATGCTTCCGTTGCCGTCTTTGTTGCCGTAAGTCGAATTCTGTAAATTAAAGTTACCTCCGAAATCCCATGGAAATCTGTTGGCTGTGTCGGTAATTTTGCTAGTCTGCACCGAGAATACTTCCCGCTCTGTATCCGTAGTCCCGAATGAATCAGCCTTATAATAACCGTTATATCCCGTTGCTTGAATACCGGCATTGAAATTGATCGCCGCCGCATCATACGGCATAGTCCCCCCAGCTTGATGAGACCAGTTTCGATTAGGATCGGCCAAATCTGCCAAGCTGCCGACGGCTGTTGGACTATTGGCGCTTTTCTCCACGTTAACCCACGAGATCAGGCCGTCGCTTACACCGCCCGGAGCGACATTATCGTTAGTAACTGGTGTGGAAATGGTCTTGGTTGTGTTTAATTGAATACTAGTGTCGTCAGTCGGCATTCCGCCGTACTCGATGACGTAGCCTTGAACACTAGGGTCGCCAGGGTTGAAATCATTCCACTTGCCCGCATTAGCCCCTGTTCCACCAAAAATATGGGCAACATACTCGCCGCCGCCGTAATCATTGGGTTCACCTGAAGCCCAGTTAGCATACGCACCTACCGAGCTCCCCGGATTGTAACCATTCCAGAACTGCAAGCCGTTACCGCCGTCTGACAAGCCTTCAGGGCCTGTCACCCAACGCCAGTCACCAACGCCCGGAGTGGTGGCGACAGGTTCTTGATTTGGTCGTCCAATATCTCGCGCGCCAATATAACCAGTGCCGCTCGTTTTTTTCCAAATGAAATCATTCTCGCCTTGACTTGTAATGGTTGCGAGGTAGCCTTGGCGCCCAAAGTAGGTTTGGGCGCTAGCCCCTGCTACTGCATCGTTCCAAGAAACGCCTGCAAGGGGAACATAGTAATAGAAATGACCGTTCTCGCTGTAAGGCAGCGCGCTGCCCATTGAAAACGCGATGGTCCTGTCGCTTATATCTGTGGATGTGGTTGAATACTTAACAGTTCTTAATAAATCTTGATATGCTGCCGCCGAAGCATTGCCTGTAAGTATTATAACGCCATTAGCAGCATTGCTTTTATCTACCGTAATGTCGCTGCCTGCTGCCATAGCTTCATCGATGGACAAGGAATCTCCAGTCTGAAGATTGTCTATGACAACCGTAGCGCCCGGCAATATGCCGCCATTATCGGTATATTCAATCGTTAAATTCCCGTCAACCGTTACAGGGGTAATGCCTTGGGATGCAGTTGTTCCTGCGGATGCGAATATACCAGCCGATATTGGAGCGGCACTCATCAGTTTTTTAAGTTTCGTGCCATCCGCCACATACACATTGCCGCTGCTGTCTACGGCTATGCCATAGGGACCAGTAAAGCTTTCCCCACCGGTGATGTCCGTCCAACTAGTACTCCCGTTCGACAGTTTTTTTATTGTCTTATTGCCCCAATCCGTCACATACACATTGCCGCTGCTGTCTACGGCCACGTCTTGTAAAGCGGAAAAGTTTCCTGAATAGGTGATGTCCGTCCATTCAGTGCTTCCGTTCAATCGTTTTTTTACTTTGTGATTTCCAGCATCTATCACATACACATTGTCATTGCTGTCTACAGCCACTCCACCGGGATAGCTAAAGCCTCCCGAATTGGTAATGTCCGTCCAATTACCGTTCGACAGTTTTTTAATTGTATGAGCTTGATTATCCGCCACATACACATTGCCGCTGCTGTCTACTTCTATGCCGAAAGGAGCAACAAAGCTTTCCGAACCGGTGATGTCCGTCCAACTATTACTTCCGTTCAAAAGCTTTTTTACTTTGTGATTGTTATTATCCGCCACATACACATTGCCGCTGCTGTCCACGGCAACTCCATTGGGATTCGCAAAGTCTCCCGAATAGGTAATGTCCGTCACACTGCCGTTCGACAGTATATTAATTGTATTATTGCCAATATCCGTCACATACACATTGTCGCTGACTGCTGTTACGCCATAGAGAGAGCTATAACTCTCCGAACCGGTGATGTCCGTCCACGTTCCAGTTGCCGCAAATGCTGAACTCCCGCCTGCAACCAACTGGAGCACAGGGAGGAACATCAACAACATACACATCAGCGCATTAGGTATTGTTTTTTTGATTAGCTTCTCTTTCAATTTGTACTCATCCTTTCTTTTATATAGGTACACGCCTCTAAATTTCTTTTTCTTCCATTAAACAATCACCCATACTTCATTTATTCCGCTCTCAACTCCTGTCCGATAGGTAGTCAAAGCACTTACTTCTCTCATAATTCGATAAAACACACTTCTTTTCGACAACCGTGATGATAACAAAAGGAACTCTACAAGATCTCTACATTACATCGGGAGTACATCTTCAATTTTTCTTTATTAAGCTTGTCCCTTTAGAAACTGCTTCCGCCTTTTAGCCAGAGCGAAGGCCAATTATAGCTATAAATCTCTAAAATTCCTTTAAGATTTCTCTAAGATTCCTATCATTCTTTTTGTGATATAATCTGTACGATGTACCGTAGGGATATAATGGGAAAAGAGAGACGTCCGCTCCAACAGCGGAGATATTTCCCGCGCTTATTCTGATAGATTAATAGGTAGTGAATCTTTTTAATGCGGATGAAAAAGGAAGAAGCAAGTTTGGAAAAAAGGAGAATCAGTGAATTATGAATAAACAGAAACAAAGGGTGACAATGAAAAGAAGAATGAAATCGATCGCAATCATGCATTGTGCTTTCCTAATGTTATTCAGCGCAATGACCATGCTGCCAGAAAGGTTCGGCGGACCGACTGTCGTAAAGGCGGCGTCGCCGACAATCATTACGACAGCTGCACAGCTTGATAACGTGCGCAATAACTTAAGCGGCAGCTATAGGCTGGGGGCCAATATTGATTTAAGCGGGTACAGCAATTGGGTGCCGATCGGAGACAATAGTCATCCATTCATCGGCACGTTCGACGGAGGCGGCTATACGATATCTCATGTATCGATCAACAATTCTACGTTTCATACAGGCTTCTTCGGTTATGTGGGTGGAGCTGGAACGATAAAAAACGTTGGTTTGACAAGCGTGAATGTAAGCGGTACCGGTTATGTGGGTGGATTAGTGGGGAAAAGCTTTGGAACCATTACAAATGCCTATGTCTCCGGGAGTGTGAAATCAACCGGGTCCAACGTCCCTATCGGCGGATTAGCGGGATTGAATTATGGAACCATTACAAATGCCTTTGCCACCGGAATTGTGAGGGGGGGGAGCGCTTCTAATGCCGGCGGAATAGTGGGAGACAACGAAAGCTCCATTTCGAATGTATATTTCACCGGAATTGTGAGTGTTGGCAGTGGTAAAACCGGCGGAGTTGTGGGATATAACCATGGAAGTGTGAGTGACAGTTATACCAATCTTTCTCCATTAAGTGGTTACAATGTCGCTGGATATAGCTCCGTCACTGGCTCCTCTGTAGAATCGTTATCAAATATGGAACTACAATCAACCTATTCCACTTGGAACTTTTCAACTACCACGGCAACAGTTGAACCAAGTCCACCATTCTCTGGTAATCTAAATTCAGTCACGATATCCGGTACCAGAGGGGCGGCAATTACGAACGGAAACAAGATAACGTATAATTATTTGGAAAATACGATTGGTACCATTACGCTCAGTGATTCCAGCGGACACTCACAAACTGTGTCTGTTAGTGCTGGTCAGTCAATGGTAACGGTCTCCAGTGGAGCCTTTCAAGGGTTGACGCTTCATTATACGGATCATAATGATAATCAAATCTATCAAAATACCATCACTATTCCCGCATGGGGAATTAGTGAAGGGAAGACGACCCCCTATCTGCGTTCGTTCAGCTACAGCGCGCCGACCGTCAGCTTTGGCACGAACGGAAGTGGAACAAGCTATGTGCAATCGGCGTCATCGACGATCACCGTCCATGATGCGGGCAGCGGTGTCAATGCTGGTTCCTTGGAATATGTTTGGACGCAAGATGCAAGCACGCCGGGAAGCGGGGCGACATGGACTAGCTTTACAAGTGGCGCCGTCTTGACGAAAAGCAGTGGTGACGGTGCGTGGCACTTGCACATTCAAGCGAAGGATAGCGTTGGGAATACCGTAAATACATCTTCGAATGCGTTTCAACTGGACAATGCCGCGCCGACAGTCATCTTCGGCACGAATGGAAGTGGAACAAGTTATGTGCAATCGGCATCATCGACAGTCACTGTCAATGATGCCGGCAGCGGAGTGAATGCAAGTTTCTTGAAATATGTTTGGACGCAAGATGCAAGCACACCGGACGGGGGAACAACATGGAAAAGCTTTACGGACGGAGACACCCTCATGAAAGGTGGATTGGATGGCGAATGGTATCTGCACATTCAAGCCAAGGACGAAGTAGGGAATACAACGGATGTGGCGACGAACCGATTCGATTTAGACAATACCGCACCGACCGTTTCCTTTGGCACGAATGGGAATAGTACCTATGAAAAATTGGCATCGACCACCGTTTCGGTCAGTGATCATGAAAGCGGTGTGGATGCCGGCACCTTACAATATGCGTGGACGCAAAGCGCGAGCGTCCCCGACAGCGGGTGGAGCACATTCGCGAGCGGAGATACGCTGACGCAAGCTGGTGGAGACGGCAGTTGGTATTTGCACATCGGCGCAACCGATCAGGCAGGCAATGTGCAGAGTCAGGTTTCGAACCCGTTTGAGCTAGATAACACGAAGCCTGCCGTTACGCTATCAAGTGCTGCAGGAGGCACGGTTAATGCCGCTTTCCCGATTACCGTCACCTTCAGCGAAGCCGCAAGCGGCTTTGATGAGAGCGACATCGTTGTCGGCAACGGCACCGTTTCGAATTTTGTTTCTGTCACTGCGACTGTTTACTCCGCCGTGATCAATCCGATCGCGAGCGGTCAGGCGGTGACGGTAACCGTTCCGGCGGAGGTCGTGACCGACGCAGCAGGCAACGGCAATGAAGCGACAACTGTCAGTTACCTGTATGACACCACCAAGCCTGCGGTTGTTTTCGACGGCTTCACCGCTAATCAGATTTTCACGACTCCGCCAACCTACGTAACCGTTACCGTCAGCGAAGCGGTCTATTGGGCGGCGGACGGAGCGGAGTTGACTTCTTCCAATGCATCTGCGCTCATTAGCGTAGAGAAGGACGGAGAGCCATTTTCAAACTACACGCCATCCTATGATGAATTATCGCGTACGTATACCTTGACGTTTAATGGCACGCTCGGCGACGGCGTTTACGAGGTTAAAGTCGCCGGGAACGTGGTTGAAAACAATATTCATAACACGCTTGACGCGGCAAGTATGAGCTTCACCATAGCGGTGCCTAACGTGACTGGCATTTCCGCAAGTCCTGCAATCTTTTCCAGTGACGGAGGAAATGCTGCAGTCGCGATGATCGGGTCGAATCTCACCGGGCAATCGATTAAAGTCTATGTAGACGGAGCGGAAGCCGCCACTGCGAACGTGGCCAGTGCCGCAAGCGCGGCGGCAACCGTCGCAATCCCGCAGAACGCGACCACAAGCGATGTCATCCACACCTTGACGGTGTATCTGAACGGCGTGGAGGTGGCGGACCAATCCGCGACGGTGACGGTGAGCGGCAAGTCCATCGCAAGCAATAGCAGCGGTACCGTTTCCAGGCCGTTCATCGACAATAACGGCGTGCTGCTGGATCCGGATACCATCGACAGCGCGAAGCCGTCCGTCACGCTCGAAGCAACGCCCAAGGACGGAGTAATCTACGTCAGCTTGCCGGCAAGCGTTTTAACCCGTTTTGAAGGGAATAACGCTGCTTTTATCATCAAGATTCAAGCGTCTTACGGCAGTTATCAAGTACCGGTCAATCTGGCATCGCTCATACCCGGACTGAAGGAATTGCTTGCCGCAACCGGCCTCCGGGCAGAGGATATCAGCTTCAAGATCACCTTGACCGACAAGTCCGGCGATAGAGGCGTACAGACAGCGTTTGCAAGCGACTTGCCGAAAGGCGAAGTAATGGGCGCGATTGTCGATTTCCGCATCGATATCCTAAACCCGAAGACAGGCCAAACAATCGGAACGGCGGATCAATTCAGCAAGGCGCTGACAAGAATGATTCCGATGCCGAAACATAGGTCAGGCATGCCGTCGCAATGGGGCGCGTTCCGCTATAATGAGGAGACTGGGAAGTTCGATTTTGTCTCAGCTCGGAGCATGCGGATCGATGACATGTGGTATGTCATGATCAACTCCCATTCTAACAGCGTGTATGTCGTAGCGGACAATGCAGTGGGCTTTACCGATATACAGAAGCACTGGGCTCAATCGTACGTCGAGCTTGCTGCGGCAAAAGGGTTGGTTAACGGAGTTGGCAGCGGGAAGTATAGTCCCGACAAAGCCGTAACGAGAGCGGAGTTCACCTCCATGCTCGTTCGGGCGCTAGGACGAGGCACATCTACCGGAATCACAGAGCCTTATGACGATGTGAAGTCCGGTACGTGGTATTACGGTGATGTGTCGACTGCGAAGGAGCTTGGGCTGCTAGACTTTGTGAGTGGCACGAGCTTTAAGCCGGATCAAATGCTGACCCGCATGGAAATGGCGAGCATGCTGGCGGCCGTCATTGCGCTGGA
Organism: Paenibacillus sp. J5C2022; assembly: GCF_025567625.1. Lineage (GTDB taxonomy): Bacteria > Bacillota > Bacilli > Paenibacillales > Paenibacillaceae > Pristimantibacillus. Next base: position 254,783 of record NZ_JAOQJC010000004.1, read on the forward strand.
GCAACTCCCGTTCACTAAGGAGCGGGTAAGTATGGACGGCTACAAGGACATAAAGGATATAGATGAAGCCTATCTGGAGGACGTGCGCTTGATGGTCAAGCTTCAGATTATGACAGGCATAGACGCCGACACGTTCAGTCCGAAGGGCGAGACGACACGCGCGCAGGCGGCAGTCGTATTCATAAGAACGATGAGAACGCTTGGAATGATAGATGGATAAGGGTCGACACTAAACAAATCCCGCTTGAAGGAGTCTGGTCTATTCAAGCGGGACTTTATTTGTTAGAGATTTTGGCAGTGAAATACCCAACTGCGGGAGAACGCATCGCTGGCAGCGATGATGTTAGGGGCCATACAATAGAAAGCGGCTAAACACAAGGGATTCCGGGTGTTTGGCTATTTTTCTATGTCCAGAAATACCTGTAAGATTAGATGTGATGCATCCTGAATACTGGCCTGAGGCTGGAGAGGATAATTTTGTCATGGGGGAGAAAGCTTGACCAATGGACTCGCCTTCTGCTCTAGCACCTTCAACACCTCCCAGTTGGTTGTATCTTCGCTTTTCAGGAACAGCAGCCAGTTGAGCAGCGCCTTCATTTGGTATGATGTGTTCATTCAGCTTTGACAGTTCCATGATGTGTATTTCAATGTCATCGATCAACGTTATGCCGCTATGATCTTGGCGCAATACCTTTAATTAGCAGTTCTGTCCATTGAGCGGTATAAGGCACTATTTTGGAGTAGATGTGCGGGCTGGAGATCCCTTCAACAATGGCTTGGAAATAAACCAAAAGAAATTCATCTGAATATTTCAGGTCAACCTTGCCTTCTTTACGCCCGCGGTGGAATAAATCCAGCATAAGACTAAAGCTTTTCTCGGTATATTGCTGCATCATCACAGTTGAGCCGGCATCATCCTTCTTCGTAAAATAATCCATCAAATCCAAGTAAAACTGTTTGTTTATTTTTTTTAAAGAATTAATTTTACTCTGACTCATGGCAATGAGGGTTTCTTCGAAAGGTCTATTCTCGGCCATGATTTCTTGGGCTGTTTCACCCAATTGACTTAAAAAATATTTAAAAACCTCGTGGATCAAGTTCTCTTTGCTCCCAAAATACTTGAAAATCGTTGTTTTACCAACATTGGAATTTTTGGCGATATCATCTATCGTTACATTTTCTATGCCAGCTTCGGTATTGATCAAGTGAAATGCTGCCGCCAAAACTTGATTTTTCTTCTCCTGTGTCCTCTTCTCAAATCCATTCATTTATCTTCCTGCTTTCTACTTATTATAATTAAGATTATTTCGGGAGATTTAGTTCGTATCCTTCCTTAATATTTAGTATATAGCAATAGTTATGGATTATCAAACAAACAATAGTTCAAAACTAATTTATTTTAAATTGACAAAACCGAATAAGAGGTGTATAACTGAATTTGTAAATGAACTTTGGTTTAGAACAGAGCTATATCGAGGCATATATGAACTATTTATACATTTAAAGTTCATAATAATCCGCAAAGCAGCTTTGCTTTAAACTGGAAAGCACGTTACTAAAACTGGTTAGGGAGGAGTTTTAGTGCCATGACAGAAATTGTGAAAGTACAAGGCTTGAAAAAAAAATTCGGGAAATTTAATGCGTTGTCTGATGTGTCATTTACGATAAATGCCGGGGAAGTTGTCGGCTTTATTGGGCCAAATGGCGCTGGGAAATCAACAACGATTCGTACTTTGCTCGGAATCATCAATCGGGATGCGGGGGATACGAAAATTTTCGGCAAGGATGTTTGGAAGGATAGCCTTGAAATCCATAAACGAATTTCTTATGTTCCAGGAGACGTAGCTCTTTGGGGCAGCTTAACAGGCGGTGAAATTATAGATTTATTCATCAAATTGCATGGGGGCGGAGACAAAAATAAACGCGACTATTTGATTAAACGTTTTGAACTGGATCCTAAGAAGAAAGCCAAAGGCTATTCCAAAGGAAATCGACAAAAAGTCGGCTTGATTGCGGCTTTGTCCGTTGACTCCGATTTGTATATTTTCGACGAACCGACTTCGGGCCTTGATCCATTGATGGAAGCGGTCTTCCAAGATGAAGTTGAAAAAATTAAGAATGCGGGGAAAGCGATCTTACTTTCCTCTCATATTTTAAGCGAAGTGGAACGTCTAGCCGATAAGGTGGTAATTATTCGCCAGGGGAAAGTGGTGGAAATTGGAACGTTGAATGAATTGCGTCACTTAACACGTTCTACGGTTACTTTAGTGACAGAGGGTGATGTGGTTAAAATGGCATCCGTTAACGGTGTCCATGATTTCAAGCAAACAGGGAATCAAGCGACATTCTCCGCGGACAATGAATTTATCAATGATATTTTAAGCGAAGCGACAAGATTGGGCGTTAAGAAGTTTGAATCGGTTCCACCTACGCTTGAAGACTTATTTATGCGTCATTATGAAGTTTAAGAGCGGGAACGGAGGAAACTAAGATGCAGGAAAAATTTGCACGTTGGGGCGTACTGTTTGTTCTATATCTGAAACGTGATTGGAAAAAAATCATCATCTGGATATTTGGTTTAGGCTTGTTTTCTGCCGGTTTTATTCCAGCCTTTGAAGAAATCGAAAAGGGGCAAGGTTTGCAGGGAATGTATGAAACCATGCAAAATCCTGCCATGATATCCATGGTTGGTCCGACACCGGTTGACGCCGCAGCCGATTATACTTTAGGTGCGATGTATGCGCACGAAATGTTGTTATTCTGTGGCTTGTTTGCGATGATTATCGCTGCTTTGCATGTGGTGAGCCATACTCGTAAAGAAGAAGATCAAGGGCTTACTGAACTGGTACGCTCCTTTCAAGTAGGTCGTCAGGCCAATTCGCTTGCAGTGCTTACCGAAGTCGTCATTATCAATATTTTATTGGCGCTCGTTATTGGCGGAATTATGACTAGCTCTGGGGCAGATACGATTTCGACCGAAGGATGCTTCTTGTTTGGCGCATCCATCGGGATGGCTGGGGTCCTGGGAGCCGTAATCGCATTAGTCATGGCGCAAATTATGCCAACTTCATCCGGTGCTACGGGCTCATCGCTGGGAATTATAGGCTTGCTCTATATTTTTCGCGCAGGTACGGATGTGTCGAATGTTGATTTCTCCATGATCAATCCGATGGGCTGGACTTATCTGACTTATCCATTTACGGAGAACAATTGGTTCCCGCTGGTTTTGGCCGTAATCTTCAGTATAGTCGTCTTGATCTTCGCTTTTGCCCTTGAAGGCGCTCGGGATATGGGGGCAGGTTATTTGCCTGAGAGAGAAGGTCGGGGGTCAGCGAAAAAATCATTGCTATCTGTACCTGGCTTGTTTATCAAGCTTAACAAAGGTGTAATTATTAGCTGGATGATTGCTTTCGTCATTATGGGAGCAGCCTATGGTTCGATTTATGGAGATATGCAGACGTTCCTTGAAAGCAATGAAATGATGAGCCAAATGTTTACGGTATCCGGCGTTTCACTCGAAGAAGCATTCACCGGGACCATTATGATGGTCATGATTGGATTGGTTTCCATTTTACCGATAGCCATCGTGAATAAGCTTTTCTCGGAAGAAGTGCGGTTACATTTGAGCCAGCTTTATGCTACAAGAGTGACTCGTGCCAGACTCTTTTGGACGAGTGTCATTATGGCCATCGTTGCCGGAATCGTTGGCATTTTGCTGGCTGCGGGCGGATTAGGCGGGACAGCCATTTCTGTAATGGGTGACGGTTCTTCCATGGATATGGGTGATTTTATCGCCGCAGGCTATAACTTTTTTCCCTCTGTGTTGTTCTATACCGCTCTTGCCGCAATGGCTCTAGGTTGGGCACCAAGACTAGGCAAAGCAGTTTATGTTTATCTTGGCTATTCGTTTGCTTTGAACTATTTCGGCGGCATTTTGGATTTGCCGGAATGGTTCTCAAAAACAGCCGTTCAAAGTTGGATTCCGCGGATGCCGGCAGCTCCGTTTGATGCAACAACTTTTATTGTGATGACATTGATTAGTATCGCCTTGATGGTTATTGGCTATATTGGGTATCACAAACGAGATATGGTTGAAGGAGCTTAACAACCTGTTGATTATCGCGTTTCGCTCGAAAGAAAATAGCTCTTAAGAGCCACATCTATTTTTGAGAAAGGGATTTGATATTGGCCTTTCGGCACCTCTGCCGGAAGGCCTTACTTACTTGTACAGTCATCCTCATACAGGTCAATCACTTCAATCCTTCCTCTTTCTACTTTAATTGTAACATATAAAAAATTCCAAAAACAGTCTACTTATTATAATTTTTTACTGCTAAAATTCGATAAAGTGTTAATGTATTTCAAGGTTAAAAAGCTAAAGGAGGAAAATGTATGAGTTCATATGTGCTTTGTTTTCAAGACATTGACAAAACAGGCCTCATGGTTGTTGGGGGGAAAGGGGCGAACCTGGGGGAACTTTCAAAGATTGAAGGAATACGCGTACCCGATGGCTTTTGTATTTCTACGGAAGCCTTCAAAAGAACTATTGGGAAAACGTCGACGATTCACGAATTACTTGATCAGTTATCGCTTCTTAAGGTGGAAGACCGGGGTAAAATCAGTGAACTTAGCGGTGAGATTCGCAAGGTCATCGAAGGGATCGCCATCCCTGAGGATATTATTGAAGAGGTCACCCACGTTCTCTCCAGACTTGGAGAAACAAATGCCTATGCAGTACGATCCAGCGCAACGGCAGAGGATTTGCCAACGGCCTCCTTTGCAGGCCAACAGGATACGTATTTGAACATCATTGGAAAGAAGGCAATTCTAGAGCATATCAGCAAGTGCTGGGCATCCCTGTTTACCGAGAGGGCAGTCACTTACCGCCTTCAAAACGGCTTCGACCATCGAAAAGTACACTTGTCTGTGGTTGTTCAGAAGATGGTCTTCCCACAGGCAGCTGGGATTTTGTTCACTGCTGATCCCATCTCTTCTAACAGGAAGATATTATCTATTGATGCCAGCTTCGGACTGGGTGAGGCCTTGGTCTCCGGTCTGGTGAATGCCGATATCTACAAAGTAAGTAACGGCAAGGTTATCGAAAAGAAGATCTCTGCCAAGAAGCTGGCGATTTATGCCTTACAAGATGGCGGAACAAAGGAGCAGCAGGTTGAGCCTGAGAGGCAGAAAAGGCAAGTGCTGATAGACGAGCAGATTTTGCAGCTTGAGCACATAGGTAGAAGGATCGAAGAATATTTCGGCTGCCCTCAGGATATCGAATGGTGTTTGGTTGACGATACTTTCTATATTGTGCAGAGTCGGCCAATCACTACTTTATACCCGATCCCTGAAGCGAATGATACAGAAAATCGCGTTTACGTATCTGTCGGTCATCAACAAATGATGACCGATCCCATGAAACCGCTAGGAATGTCTCTTTTTCAATTAACGTCTCCTGCACCCATGCGTAAAGCTGGCGGAAGGTTATTTGTCGATGTTACACCTATGCTGTCTTCTCCTGACAGCAGAGAAAATATATTAAATACCATGGGACAATCCGATCCGCTCATCAAAGACGCACTTATGACCATCTTAGAACGAGGAGATTTTATTAAGTCGTTAACAATTGATAAAAAAGAACAGAGTCCCGTCAAAAGCAATAAAGGGATGTCGTCGGCAGGTTTCCAAACGCAAATTAATACCGATCCAGCTATCGTTTCTGATTTGATTAAGAGGAGTCAAACATCGATAGAAGAGTTAAAACAATCCATCCGAACAAAATCAGGATCCGATGTATTTGATTTCATTCTGGAAGATATCCAGCAATTAAAAAAGTTTTTATTCGAACCACAAAGTATGGGTGTAATTATGGCTGCTATGAACGCATCAACATGGATCAATGAAAAAATGAACGAGTGGCTAGGCGAAAAAAACGCAGCAGATACGTTATCTCAATCTGTACCGGGCAATATTACTTCGGTAATGGGTCTGGCGCTATTGGATGTTGCAGATGTGATTCGTCCGTATGCGGAAGTCATTAATCACTTGCAACATGTAAATGATGACAACTTCTTGGATGAACTGGTCAAGTTTGATGGCGGACAGGAGGCACAAGACGCGATCTATGATTTTCTCGGTAAATACGGAATGCGATGCAGCGGAGAAATTGATATTACGAAAACTCGGTGGAGCGAAAAACCAACGACACTTGTTCCGATGATTCTGGGTAACATCAAGAACTTTGAGCCGAATGCCAGCCATCGGAAATTTGAACAAGGGCGACAGGAAGCTTTGAGTAAAGAGCAAGAGTTATTAGATCAATTGAAGCAATTATCGGATGGCGAACAGAAAGCCGAAGAAACAAAACGAAGGATCGACCTCATTCGGAATTTCAGCGGGTTTAGGGAATATCCCAAATACGGCATGGTTAATCGTTACTTCGTTTATAGGCAGGCTCTGTTGAAAGAAGCCGAACGACTCGTACAAGCAGGCGTTATTCATGAAAAAGAAGATGTTTACTATCTCACTTTTAAAGAACTTCACGAAGCCGTATGCGCCAATAAATTGGATTACCAGATTATCAGTGAACGAAAAGACGAGTACAAATTATATGAGAAACTAACACCACCACGTGTTATTACGTCTGATGGTGAAATTATTACAGGTGAGTACAAGAGCGAAAATTTCCCGGCCGATGCGATTGTAGGTCTAGCTGTTTCTTCCGGAGTGATAGAGGGACGGGCACGTGTCATCTTAAACATGGAAGATTCGGAACTAGAAGATGGAGATATATTAGTCACCGCCTTTACTGATCCGAGCTGGACACCGTTGTTCGTATCTATACGAGGTCTTGTCACCGAAGTTGGCGGACTGATGACCCATGGAGCAGTTATCGCTCGTGAATATGGCCTGCCGGCAGTTGTCGGGGTAGATAATGCCACCAAACTGATAAAAGATGGGCAACGAATTCGCGTGCATGGAACAGAAGGGTATATTGAGCTATTGTAACGGCCGAAGATGATAGACATCTAGATGTGGAGAAGATGAATTGGTGGAGTAAAGAGGAGCGGAGTACCTCTCTTCAGCCTGTTGAGTTTTGTTATTTAAACTCTTTACAAATAGTGGTTTGCAATATAAAATATGTCCAAGTCTGGTTTAGGAGGATATCAAAAAATGAACCGTTTTATGTTTGTATTAACAGAATCCTATAACCATCATCATAGTTAGGCGTTTGTAATGCGGAATTTTTTCCGTAGGTACAAACGCTTATTGGCGTTATACCTACGGACTTGAAGCATAAGAGTCATGTAGGTATTTTTATCCTGCATGGCTCTTTTTGTTTAAAAAAAATTGGAGGTAGAAAGAAATGCAAAATTCAAGCATTGTATTCAAAGTTCCAGAACAGAATGAACTGCTTACAGAGCGTTTCAAAACACATAAAACGCTATTCAACAGAGAGGTACTGAATGGAGTTTTATCAATTTTCGATGAGGTAGCCAATAAGGGCGATGAAGGAATCAGAAGTCTAACAACGAAGTTTGATGAAGTTGTTTTGGATGAAATGGTTTTATCAAATGATTATGTGGAAGGATGCAAATCTTCGCTGTCGCCAACATTACGCTCAGCTATAGAACAAGCAATTAGAAATGTGCGAGATACTAATTTAGCTATGTTACCGAAAACGTGGGAAAAGCAAATCAGACCTGGAACGATAATCGGTGAAAATGTGGTTCCCTTAGAATCGGTAGGCATATGGATACCAGCACGGAAAGGGCCGTTAATTTCTACTGCGATAATGCTGGTTGTGGCGGCAAAAACAGCAGGTGTTAAGAAAATCGTTGTCGGGATGCCCCCATTAAAAAATGGACTTGGAGACCAGGGAACGGTAGCGGCGGCAAAGCTTGCGGGAGCGGATCAATTTGTGATCGGCAACGGAGTATCTATAATTGCTGGACTTGCACAAGGCACAAATTCCATTCCGGAAGTTGATGGAATTTATGGACCGGGACCAGGTGCAATTGCGGCGGCAATGAGTATGGCAATGACATATGGTAAAAAGAGTGTATTAGGCATTGGACCAACTGAATGTGTAATTTTCGCAGACGAAACTGCAGATCCGTTAAAAACAGCTTATGATTTAATCAATGAAGGAGAGCATGGTCCGGATTCTTCTTCAATCCTTGTCACAACTTCTATAAACCTTGCTCATCAAGTAGAAGCTCTCCTTTGGAAATGTATTGATGAGGTCGAGGGAAAACGAAGACAATACTTACATAATGTCTTTGGTTCTAACGGTAAGGGTGCAATCGTTGTTGCATCCAACATTGACGAAGCTTTTGATTTTATTAATTGGTTTGCTCCAGAACATTTGATGATTGTATGTGATAAAGAAACGGAGAAGCGTGCTTTGACCAGTATAGACAATGCAGGTGAAATTCTTATCGGTGAATACACTCCTTTTTCGGCGGCGAACTACGGGATAGGGATTACAGCGGTATTGCCGACTAATCATTTTGCAAGAGCCTTTTCTGGTGTGACAGCAAAGGATATGGTGAAGTATTCAACAATCGGAAGACTGAGTAAGGATGCTTTACAGGAAATATATCAGATAATTAAAGAGATGGGGAATTACGAACAATTACCTTGTCACGTAAAAGCGGCTGATATAAGGTTGCTTGAATAGGCGAATACAGCTACATCATTTATTCAATCTTTTTGACCATCTTAAAATTAACGAGTAGAACGCCCCTGCGTTCTACGGATTGAGATTGAATCGTTTGGTACCCATGGCGTTCAAAAAAAGATTTAGCGGTAATGCTTGCATCTGTACTCATTTCATCAAGTTTGAGACTTTTTGCTTCTCTTTCAAGTATTTGTATGAAAGCTGAAGCGATCCCTTGTCCCTGAAAGTCTTTATGAATGTAAAGTCTGTCTAAATAACCTGTGGCAGTCATGTCACTGAAACCGATGATTTTACCATTAGTTTCTGCGACATACGTTATGTTATGGCTTAAGGATTCCTTCCAGTTTACAATTTTCGCTTCTTTTTCGTCCTTCGGTGCCCAAGCTTCAAGTTGTTCTAGCGAATAGTCCCTTGCATTTATTGTATGAACTGTTTCATAGAAAAGGGTGACGATCTGAGATGTGTCTGAGTGTATAAACTTTCGTATTTCCATGGCTTCTCTTCTCCTTCCTTCACTCGCAATTCATTTGTTAATAATAACTCCAAATTGTTCGCCTTTCACTATAATGTAAGGTTATGACCATTCTAGTCAAGCTTGGTGAATCATAAGAAAATACAACATGTCAATATTGTACAAATACAAAGGCATCCGGTAGGAGTACTATTAGAAGCGTATCTTCAACATCGTAAATAAGGAGTGGCGATATGCATTCATTTAATCGACTGCGTGAGCGTCTGGCAGAGAGGGCCGGCGATGTCAGAGCGCGGGCCGTAACTTATGTCGCTATAGGAGACAGCGTAACGCAAGGCTGCATGGAGGCCGGAGTGGTTGAATACAAAAATGTCTATCATCAAGTGCTGCGCAGGGCTATGGAGCGCAGATACCCCGAAACGGTCGTTAACGTCATTAATTCAGGTGTATCCGGAGATGCCGCTGAAGCTTCCAGGCCGCGCTGGGAACGCGACGTGCTCATGTACAAGCCGGACCTGGTGACGATATGCTTCGGACATAATGACGCACATGGAGGAAGAGAGGGGATTGTACCATTTGTCCAAGCGTTATCCGATCTGCTGGACAGACTGGCCGCGGAGACGGAAGCGGAAGTGCTGCTCATGACCCCATGTATGATGATGACGAAGGATAACGAGCGGATTGCGCAGGTTCACAAGGAGATGATTCCTTCCTTCCTAAAGCTTGCTGAAGAAGGAACGTTGAAGCTTTATGTCGAAGCGGTGCGGGAGCTTGCGAGGAAGCGCGATATTCCGCTGCTGGACATGTATGGATTATGGGAGCAGATGCTGCAGGAAGGAACGGATATTCACGAATTTCTCTCGAATGGCATTAATCATCCCAATCCAGAGTTTCATAAGCGGTGGGGCACGGTTTTGGAGCAAAAGCTGCTTGTTCCAGAGCTTGCCAATTAAACATAAGAAGGGCCGGGGCTCTACACCCCGGCTCTTTTCTTTGTTTCTGCCCAAGCCTGAATAGTTATTGCTCAGATGTTTTGCCCAGGCGATCCATGCGCCACTGAATGGGGCTCTTTCCGTGCTTTTGCTTGAATACTCTGCTGAAATAATGAATGCTCTGGTAGCCTGTTTTATCCACGATTTCCTGCACGCCCATGCTGCTGTTGGAGAGATATCCGGTAGCCGCCTTCATGCGCAGATCATTCAAGTATTGGAAGGGAGTTATCCCTTTGTATTTTTTAAACATGCGAATTAAGTAGGAAGGATTCAAATGAACAAAATCAGACAACGTTTGTAACGTAATCTTCTCCCAGTAGCTTGCTTCCATCCAGCGTACGAGCATTTCGATTGTATCTTTGGCGGGTGCGGGTGCTTCTCTATGGATTAACGTTTTATTTTTATTTTTGTTTTCCTGCGTTTCATAGGTTTGCACGACATGTCGAATTAAGGCAAGGATAGTTGTAATGTCCGACAGGGACATCTGATGGAACAAGCTCTGCTGCTCTGTCGCCCAATCCGATTTTAAAATTTGGGACAAATAGTCAATTCGCCGAGTGATCATGCTTTGCTCGGTAAAGCTTTCGTTCATGTGGAGTTGCAGATGGTTCCAAATGGTGCATATCTCGAATTCTGGGAATAAATTGGAATCTTTATCTTCCAATTCCCAGTAGAAATAACTATAGTTTTTTGAAATAAGCACGAGTTTATGATAAGTGTTAAGCGGAATAAGGATGAGGGCAGGGCCTTCAATCACATAGATTTGAGAAATAAAGTTAAGCTGTACCTTCCCTTCTGAAATATACAGCACTTCATGATGGTTAGGATGTATGCCGCCAAGCCGATCTGCGAAGGGCGGGGTGGAACGATAATCCTCCTTCATGGGCTGTGAGGTGCTGCCATAGCCGAAGTTCCTAATCTGCATAGTCTCATCTCCCGTCCAAGAACATGATGCGAATGAAAGAGAAACGCTAGTTTCATGGATCGTTTAGGCAAAATCCCCCTTGCGGGGATACAAGGACAAAAATACACCATGTGTAACACCGAAACTATGGATATCACTTGAACAACAATTCGTTTCTGGTAGACTATCTGTATGACAAAAGAAAATATAAAGCACGC
>NZ_JAOQJC010000040.1 GCF_025567625.1 Paenibacillus sp. J5C2022
TGTCGCCTTTCACGCCTTGGATGCCCTGCTCGCCCTGGTCACCCTTGTCGCCTTTCACGCCTTGCGGACCTTGAACACCCTGTGATCCTTGAATACCTTGATTGCCTTGGTCGCCCTTCTCACCTTTTTCGCCTTGCTCTCCTTGTTCGCCTTGGTCGCCTTTATCGCCTTTATCGCCCTTCAGCCCTTCTGAGAGCTTGTCATCGGAATCGGAAGACACCTCTACGAAGTAAGCAGAGCCTTGCTGATGAATAACGAGTACTTGCTGTCCCTCTTCGAGCTCGCTTCCCAGTCCGTTGCTTCCGTAGATGTACGCATCCTGAGCCATCTCGAATGTCTCCACAGCTCCGTCTGCAACGCGTACCGTCAGCTCATTCGCGGATACGCTCAACACAAGGCCGCGAAGCGCTCCGTTGGCAGGCTGCAGCATATATTTCTCCGCATTGCCGAATATGACCGCCATCTGCGCTCTGGTGACATTCCCTTGCGGATTGAACGTATTATCCGGGAACCCATTAATAATGCCCTTCTGATGCGCAGCATGAACAAATCCTCTATACCCGGAGGAAATGCTGGAATCATCCGCGAACCCGGTCGGCTGAGATGCCATATCCTCGGCCGATTGTTGATCGCCTAACGCTCGGATCGCAAGCTTGACCGCCCACTCGCGGGAAACGTTCTCCTTGCCCCAATGCTCCGACTCCGTCTCTTCAGATGGGCTAACAACTCCCTTCTTGACTGCGAAGTTGACCCAATCTGCGGCCCAGTCATCCACTTGATAGGAGAATGATTCTTCACTTGCAGGAACTGTATCATAGCCCATGAATCGAAGAGCCATAATGACGCTTTCTTGGTGGCTGATGGAAGCGTTCGGATTGTAATTGCCCTGCTCGTCTCCTTCAACGACTCCCATTGCTTCCAGTTTCGCTATGTATTTATGTGCCCATGAATTCACCGGAACATCTCGGAAGGAACCGGCTGCCTGCGCAATCCCCGCTCCCGTGCCAATCACTGCAATGATGAGTGTACATACAAACATATTTTTCAACATGAATGCGATCTTCTTACTCATTTCCCTATTTACTTTTTCCATTCCAACCATTACCTCCCGATAAAATAACTCATTACATTATGCAGTACGGACGGCACGCTTCCCTGTCGTCGCAGTCTGCAGCTTCCTATTAGCACATGCCAAAAAAGACCGACATACTTCAGTCAAAATCGACTTTTTCACTTGCCAATAGCCAGCCCACCTGCCTCTCTATTTATCTAGTTGCTGTTCTCACTCGCTATTCATTGGCAATCACATTAACCTCCAACTATTGTATAGGTCTTTACTCACAAAATTCTCACAATCCCTCACGAATCGACCAAGCTCATCGACAAACCGCAATGCACCTTCGTCCTAGACCTGCGACAACAGCGAATCCAGACTGTCAAGATGTTCATTATGGCATATTCAATGCCTTGCTCACTCCTGTTCTAGTATTGAATGCATAACCGTATTTCGACATCATTCTGCATTATACAAGGAGCGCTCCTAGCTAGTAGTCCTACTAAAGTAGTACGCTGCAAAAAAAACTGCGACGGCACAATCAACTGTGTAAGAAAAAAACCGTTACCATCCTTAAAATAGGACGATTACGGTCGCAATCCATTCGCTATTCGGCTGTCGCTTTCTCCTTCAGTTCCCATGGAGGCTCCATACCCATCTCCCGGATATAAGCTTCCCTGAGTCTATTGTAGTGGGCCATCGCTTTCTCCCGCTTGCCGCTTCGGCCATACAACTCTAACAGCAGGCCGTTCATTTCATCATGAAGCGGATAGATGGCCAACAGTCGGAGCAGCCATTCCTCCGCTAATGACCAATTCCCAAGGGACATGTGGGAACGGACGATGCTTCCGATCAAGGCTTCATATTGCTTGGAGCTCTCCTCTTCCAGTGCCAGCTTCCATAGATACGGCTTGCCCTCCAGAAGGGCTCCGCGGTATTGCAAGCAGAGTTGCTCCGCGTGAGATCGGCCGCTTGGATCAAGTCCTGCCAATCTGGCTTGCGATTGGAATAGCAAATAGTCGTATTGCGGCCCATTCGATTCCAGAACATAACCGTCGTTCGTTTTTTTCAGTTCCATATGCAGACGGTTATCTTTTATCAGCTTTTTCAATAAGTACACCGCATTGTGCAGATTATGAGTTGCCCGTTCAATCTCCATATTCGGCCATAGCAAATCGATAAGCTGCCATTTGCTTATATCCCTTCCGGGATGGCATAACAAATAGGCGCACAGTTCCTCTGCCTTCCGCGACGGGAAACGTATAAGGCCGCCGGCGCTGCTGCGCACTTCGAATCCGCCGAAGCAGCGAATTTCGGCAGAGCCGGCCAGCGATGGATTCGTATCTTCCATCCCCCCCGTATGCTGCTCAAGCCGCGACAATACTCTTTCAATCGCAGGAGGAGTAACCGGCTTCAAAATATAATCAAGCGCTTGCACATCGAACGCTTCAAGCGCATATTCCCGATAGGCCGTAGCGAATACGATAGCTGTCCGGGGACAATGCTCCAACAGCTTTCGTGCAAAGGCAATGCCGTTCATCTCCGGCATCTCAATATCGATGAACGCCACATGAGGCATGTCGGTTGATTCCTTCATGCTGGCGAACGCCTCCAGAGGGCTATCGAAAGATCCTATAATGTCAATATTCGAAAACTTCGTCAACATGACTTTCATCAGTTCCAGATTCGGTATCTCGTCTTCAACAACTATAGCCTTGTACATCCGCATTCCACCCTGTCAATGCTCATCATCTGTCTCTCATTCAGTTTAACACGCAGAGCGGAATCTTCCCATAAGTACGATACAATTTTTACTATGAACGGAGGTCGGGCGAATCAGCGACGCAAAACAGACTCTCGCCGCGGCGTCGCCGACACCTCGTTGGATGGCGCGCTCTCTTCTCCCAGTTGTCCGGCCGTAACCGTAAAGTAATAGGTAACGCCATTGTCCAATCCGACATAGGTATAATAGGTGCCTGCCACAGTCACAGTCGGACTGGCATCGTAACGACCGGAGTCTGTTGTTACGTAGAGATTGTAGTTGGAGTCGTTCGGAGTACCGATCCACCGGAGAGTCACTTGGCCACCGCCTGCAATTGCAGATAGAATGACCGGTTCGAACGCTGAACGATACAAGCGCTTGACATGTTGCCTTTCCATTGTCCTATGCATGCTTACGCGCACAATTCCACCTTCTTTGACTAGTAAATAATCACAATCATATATAATCTACCATCCCTTTCTCACAAAATTCTCACATTACGTATGGAGGCCAGACTGCGTCACTGCTTCATCGGTAAGTATAAATCTGATACGCGATGCCGGCTTATTCCCTCGCGCTTGAGCCGCGAATGATAAGCCGGCTCTCTATCTTGCAGCTGCGGGGCTGTTTATTCGCAATGCATTCGACAAGCATGTCTACAGCCATATGGGCAATATGCCGTCTCGGATAATCCAGAACGGTCATTCGAGGCTCGGTCTGCTCCGTCATCAAGATGTTCTCGCAGCCCGCTATTCCCATGTCTTCCGGCACTCTAACTCCCGCCTCGCGACATGCCGACAGCATGCCGACGGCCATCAAGTCATTGGCGGCGATCCATGCGGCAGGTACAAGGTCAGTTCCGCCCGTCAAATGCTGCTTCATGGCCGACTTCGCTCCCTCCAGACGTCCGCCTCCGATAAGCACATCTTCTTCCGTATAATGCAGTCCTTCGGCTGCCATTGCGATTCGGAACGCCTCTCTTCGGCGCTCATGGGGATGGTCGGAAATACCGGTAGCCATGAACCCGATCCGACGATGACCTTGCTCGGCAAAGTGGCGGATTAGCTGTCTCATCCCCTCCTCCCAATCCATATCGACGAATGCGTCCCCTCCAGTCCGACGCATCGGCTCCAAGATGGAGACGACCGGGATGCCGGACGCAAGAAGCCCGCTTAAGTTCTCTTCCATAAGGCTCTGTCCCAGCAGCAGCACACCGTCAATTCTTCCGGACACGTCCTGGAGGAAGCGTTCCTCATCCTCTCGATGATACGTCTGGAAGCTGACGAAATACCCATGACTGCGCGCCTGATGCTCGATATGGCTTAGTATCCCCGCCTCGAACGGATCGCCCAAGTAGTGCACCAGCACCGCTAGATGGTTCGTTTTTTTTATTTTCAAGGCACGTGCGGCATAGCTGGGCTTATACCCCAGTTCGCTCATGACTGCATGCACCTTCCGTCTCGTCTGTTCGCTCACCCCCGGTTTCCCGTTGAGCACATACGATACCGTTGCAACCGAAACGCCTGCACGCTCCGCCACTTCCTTGCGAGATACCATATTCATGTCTCCCATCCAATTTCATCACTTATCTTCCCATCATAGCATTCCCGCTTCTCTTTGAACACTTTTACTTACTCGAGTAATTAATATGACTTAAAATCCAAGTAGAGTATTGCAATAATTATCCGACGAATATATGATATAGTCAAACTTACTCGAGTAAGTTAATTTGTCCAAGGAGTGATTAGACTTATGCCTTCCAGCCAAAAAAGTGAAACGAAACGATCGTTCAGCGGCGTATACCCCCATCTTGTCTGTACGAACGGTACGCCGCTCAAACCGGAATGGGAATGCGGAATCGGAGCGGTAGCTGCCTGGAATGACAAGCTATGGTATATGACTTATCCCGCCCACTGCCCATTCGGAAGCGAAGATAAGCTCTACTCGCTCGATAGCGAAATGAGGGCGACCGTACATCCGGAGAGCGTTGGCGGCACGCATGCCAGCAGAATGATTCATCGCGAGAGCGAGCAACTGATCCTGGGGCCATACTTCATTGACAGGCATGACCGCGTTCGAGCGGTACCGGCTTCGGCGATGGAAGGACGGCTTACCGGCGTCGCCCGCCATCTCACCGATCCTGCGAACAAAGTCATTTTCTATACGATGGAATCGGGTCTATATGAAGTCGACGTGCACACCTTGGAAGTCACTACGTTATACCGCGATCCTAACGTGATGAAGCAGTTGCAGGGGAACTATCTGCTTCCCGGCGTACACGGCAAAGGGGCTTACACGGGCCAGGAGCGGCTGGTCGTGTCCAATAACGGGGAAGGCGGCGCACTGGCGGAATGGCTCGGCGACGGACACCCGGGCGAGAGAGACAGTTGGAATATCGTCGACGCGAACAAGTATACAGAGGTGACGGGACCGGGAGGCTTATATGGCGCTCCGGATCAAGACGCCCCGATATGGGCTCTCGGCTGGGACGACAAATCCGTTCTGCTGCAAGTCTGCCATAAGCGGCAATGGAAGCGATACCGGCTGCCGATGGCAAGCTTTACGCATATCGCGGATAACGGCTGGTTCACGGAATGGCCGCGCATTCGCGACATCGGAGCGGAGAAGTGGCTGATGGACAAGTTCGGCATGCTCTACGAGTTCCCTCCGGCATTCTCGCATGACTATACAGCAGGCATCCGCCCCCTGTCCGTGCACCATGGCATGATCGTCGATTACGAGCAATGGAACGGTCAACTGGTGCTGGGCTGCAACGATGCATCCGTTCAGTACAATCCGCTCACGGGCAGATGCCAGTCCAATCTGCTGTTCACTTCCATCGACAAGCTGAAGACGTTCGGCCAGCCGTTCGGCTGGGGCAGCGTATGGAGCAGGGAAGCGATCCATGCAGGCATGCCGTCGGAGCCTTTCCACTTCGCGGGCTTCCAGACGCGCGTACTCCACGTCAGCCATACGGAGCCGCATGAAGTAACCTTCCGTATCCAGCTCGACCTCGAGGGCAACGGCAAGTGGACGGAAGAGCATGCTTCGCTCGTTGTGCCTGCGTGCGGCTATCATTATTATATTTTCCCGGAAGACTTGGAGGCGGAATGGGTCAGAATCGTGCCGCTGCAAGATGCCGGCTCGGCAACCGCCGCGTTCGTCTACCATCACGCATCTGGCAACCTGCGCCGGGAGGACCTCCTGGCCGGCTTGGCCGATGCAGGCTATGCCGGTCCGCGCAGCGACGCCATTCTGTACGCTTCCGACGATATGCGCTTGCCGCTTCATGTCGCCGCGACGCACTATAATGGCGAAGTCGCTGTCATGGCGGAGACGCTTTACGAGCTTAGGGAGGACATCCGCTTCGCGAAGCTGAACGATGAGAAGCTGCATGCCCGATTGCGAGATGAATTGACGCCGGCCCCCCAATACGAACTGGATGACGCATCCGTCATTGTCACAGACGGGGATGGCAGACGCTACCGGCTGCCGAAGGGACACTCCGCTTATGATGAGGAGCGTACAAGCGGTTATCGCAGAGTCATTCGTGAAGTCGTGACGGAACGCTCCTTGATGAATGTGCATGGCACCTTCTACGAGTTGCCCGATCATCATTCGGGCGGGCTTCATCGCATTCAGCCGATATGTACGCATAACAAGCTGATCCACGACTTCTGCTCTTGGCGCGGTATGCTCGTTCTATCCGGCATTGCGACAGTAATCGACGCATCCCCCGATTCTAATGATCATATCGTTCGCTCGGAAGACGGGACGGCTGCGCTATGGTTCGGCAACGTAGACGATCTGCGCTCCTTCGGCGCGACGTGCGGTACTGGCGGACCGTGGCTGCAAGCTGAAGCAGCGGCGGGCATTCCGTCCGATCCCTATCTCATGAGAGGGTATCGGGAGAAGCGGCTGGCATTATCCCACAGCGATACAGAAGCGGTGGAATTTACAGTAGAAGTAGATTTCCAAGGGGATGACAGCTGGGCAGTGTACGGCGTCCTTTCCGTTGCACCGGGAGAGACGCTGGAGCACGCATTCCCGGCGGGATATGCGGCGCAGTGGGTCCGTCTTGCCGCCAATCGCGATACCGTAGCTACGGCAACCTTTTATTACGAATAATGATAAGCTTCTCGCCAATTCGCTTCTGTCGATTACCTATAGCTGGGCTGTTGCATAGGATAGAGAAGATGAATAGCGAGAGGAGTAAGATCGATGAATCACGATTGCTACAAGCATCATGTTCGGCAGCCCAGCATTCCTTGCAACTCGTACAACTGGTTCGATCATAGCT
The DNA here is from genome assembly GCF_025567625.1 of Paenibacillus sp. J5C2022. Taxonomy (GTDB): domain Bacteria; phylum Bacillota; class Bacilli; order Paenibacillales; family Paenibacillaceae; genus Pristimantibacillus. The sequence continues at coordinate 7,117 of NZ_JAOQJC010000040.1, forward strand.
GGCAGCGCATCACCCCATACCATTCGTTCGGTTGGAACGATCACGGCTGGCATTATCCTTGGAACCTTTATTACAACTGGAACACCCAGAGCCAACGACATGATTGGAACCAATACCATCGGCAATTGGTGTTAAAAGATTACGGTCCATATCCGTTGGTTATCAATATCGAAGAGGCTGCCAAGCAAAACAAGACTTACCGCACCGCGATATGGACTGGGGAACATTTGCAAGTAACCTTAATGAGTATTGATGTGGGGGCTGATATCGGCTTGGAGGTTCACCCTCATACCGACCAATTTATCCGAATTGAAGAGGGGCAAGGCTTTGTTCAGATGGGTGACAGCAAGGACAGACTGGATTTCACGGCAGAAGTGGGCGATGACGACGCCATTATGGTTCCTGCGGGGAAATGGCACAATGTGACCAATACAGGTCATGAGCCGCTTAAAGTTTATGTCATCTATGCACCGCCTCAGCATCCATTCGGAACCGTTCACGAAACAAAAGCGATTGCGATGGCAGCTGAATAGCAAGCTGAATAGCATTTTTCACTGCGACATATGCATACGAGAAAGAGCCCTGGATACGATCAGGGCTCTTTCCTCTAAAACTTTGCAACTAGCTAGCTCGTATAGCATACAAGGAACGCTCCCGTCACCGAATTGCGGCCGGACTATTGAAAGGGAATGTCCAGAACCGTTCCGTTCCGAAGCGCTCTTCGATTTGCTCCTTCGTCAACTCTCCTTTACCAAGCAGCTCGGCTGCCTGGAACTGGGACCGGTGAGACTGAATGGAAGCCATCTTCTGCTCCAGGAAATCCCGGACATCGTAGACGCAATCCGGCTCGCCGATAGCTTGCTTCATATTTTTGGCGAAGGCGATACAGCGGACGGGCGGTCTATCCGCTTCTGGGAGCTTGCCGATCGTACGGACAACTGCCCCGCCGGTCGCATCATGATCGGGATGAACGCTGTACCCCGGGTAAAAGGTATAGATGAGCGAAGGGCGGAGCTCTTCCAGAAGGTTCCCGATCGATTCGTCCAGCAGCGACTGATCCTCGAATTCGATCGTTTTATCGTGGAACCCGAGCAATCTTAAGTCCTGTATGCCGATGGCCCGGCAAGAGGACTCCAGCTCCAGCTTCCGGATGGCCGGGAGCGTCACCCTGCTGGCAAAAGGCGGAATGCCCATGTTCCGCCCCATCTCCCCCAATGTCAGACAGGCGTAAGTCACCTGTTCGCCGTTCTGGATATGGGCAGCCAGTGTGCCCGACAGTCCGAAAGCTTCGTCATCGGGATGCGGCAGCACGACAAGTATACGGTGTTCCATAAGATCATCTTCTCCTTTCCCTAGAAGGGCTGCCTGCTTAATTGCAACGCTACGATGAGCTTGCCTTGACTGTCATGGCCCGCCAATATGAGCCTGTCTGTCTCGCTTTCTTCATAATGGGTCAAGCCTTCCGAATAGATCCAGCCATGCGGCATCTTGAGGCCGATCCGGTAAGGTCCGTTGCCGGAGATCGAACCGTGAGCATAACGAACGACCGCATTGGTAATAAATGTGGCGGCAGGATGCTTCGAGCTGTCTATATGAGCGGCATAGGCGCCCGTTGTCTGCTCCAGGTGAATATAGAGATCCTGATTTTTCAGGTCTTCAATTCGTCGTTGCACTTCCGATGGAATGATCAGCTGCATGAAGGCCCTCCATTTCTTAAGTTGTATGGACCTTCAGAATAATCCTTTCCCGTTATTTCCGCAAGTCCGCAACCCTTATAAAGTCAGCTGTTGCAGCAAAGTGTATCAAGCATGGACCAATTCAACTTGCCGATGAGCGCGGAGGAGACTGCTAACTGGATTTTATGCTATTAATACAGTTATATTGGATGTCTCACGCGTTACAAATGGAATTCGTACAGTTAAAACAGGCCATATGATACAAGATCGCTAACCTCGGCGGAAAGAGTAGCATGAAATCCAGTTCATTGCGATTAGTCGGAGCATTTCAATGAATTTAATGACATGAAATCCAGTTAGATATAAAGGAAGCAGATAAATAATGCGATCTATATAGATACTTAAGTACCGTCCGTCATAAAATAATAAATACCGCACAAGTATAATGTGCGGTTCACCCGGAACAGGGTTCAGGAATGCTTCTTATAATCGGACGGTCCATATCCCGTATATTGCTTGAATACGCGGCTGAAATGCTTCCAATTGCTATAGCCCACCCGTTCGGCCACCTCGTACACCTTGACCCCCGGTTCCTGAAGCAGTCGTTTGGCTTCATCAATCCGAAGCTTCGTCATGTATTCGATAAAGGTTTCTCCAGTCTTTTCGCGAAACAACTTACTTAAATATTGCGGAGAGATGTGCGTTTCCTGACTGACCTCGGCTAAATTGATCGGATGGTGCAAATGGGCTTGAATATATTTTTTGGCTCGACCCAGCAACTGTCCTTCCTGCTTGTCCGGATCGAGCTTGGAGAGTACATCTTGCATCCATTCCATCATAATCTTCCTTAATTGTCCGATGTCGCTTGACCACAGCAGCACCTCTAGCGTCTGTTTCATCTGCTCTATGCCCAATCGATCCGAAGGAGCGAATTTCTCCTGCAATTTATCATGTACGATGAACAGCAGCTTCTCCAGCGTCAGCAGTAATACCTTCACATCCCCTTCTTCTACGCAAGCATCGATGAGTGTGTGAATTTCCCGCATAATAACGTCCTCGTCATGAATCTCCAACGCCGCTTCCAGCCGCTCGCTCACAAGATGATGCTTCGGTTCGCCGTCACGTTCATCATCATATATGCCGCTGCCGAGCAGCACTCTGGAGAACAAGGCGCGATGCGCTTGGACAAAGAGGGTATAGTCATACAATTCTAACGTATGCAGGGCGTCGTTGTGATAAAGGCCAGATACGCCTAAACTGAGAGGAACCTTGATCCGTTCCGCGCAGAAGCGGTGAATCGAATGCGTAAACGCTGACAGTTTCTGCTGCAGCTCTTCCTTGTCCGCAGCGGACAAGCCGAACATGTAACGGAAGGGAATCGCATGATCGCCAGTAATGATACAGGCATCTCCGATATCCTGAGCCACCTCGGTAAAGAGCTTGCCAAGCATCCACAGAAGCACATTCTCACCGCCCAGTTCATGCACCCTGCGCTCCGGCAAGTAGTCGATTCCGCAGAGAACGACAGCTTTCCAGTCCTCACTCTCCATCCTGAAGTCCTCTTTGCTCTTGAATAGACTCAGACCTTTATCCCTTTCGGACTGCTCCACGATCTTTGTTAGAATGCCTATTAACTCCTTATCATCGACCGGCTTCAGCAAATAATCCAACGCACCGTATCGTATCGCTTCACGCGCATAACCGAAATCATCGTATCCGCTGAGAATGATTATATGAATGTGAGGGTGCGCAGTACGCACTTCCCTGATCAATTCCATACCGCTCATACCCGGCATGCGAATATCCGTTATTACGATATCTATATCGTTGCAGTTGACAATGGACAAAGCTTCGTTACCGTCGCTAGCCGTACCGATAACCTCCAAGCGTTCTGAAAGCTTCGATTGACTTAGCAAGAAGCAAATGCCTGAACGTATTTCCTTCTCGTCATCTACGATTAAGATTCGCATATTTCGGCTTCATCCTGTTCTGTTATTGGTATGGGAATTGGAATCTGACTATCGTTCCGACATTTTCTTGGCTTTCAATACTTAATTCTCCCGCAGGACCGAACAAAAGCCGCAGACGTTGATACACATTCGCAAGTCCGATTCTCGATTGCTGGCTTCGGGAGGTTGACTGCATTTGGGCTATTACTTGCTCCAGTCGTTCCGGGGTCATTCCTTTCCCCTCATCGATCACTTCACCTACAACGAATGCTTCTTCCACGCGAAGCCGGATCGTCAATGATATCGTATGATCGAATGGCGAGATCCCGTATTTCAGAGCATTCTCGATTAACGGCTGCAGGATCATACAGGGAATAGTGTGCTTCTTTACTTCCAGATTGACGTCCATTTGTATCGACAGCCGCTCGCCGAATCGCAGCTTCTGAAGACTTAAATATTTGATCAGAAACTCGACTTCATCAGGAATCGCTATTCGTTCCTTCTCCTGGGCCGCCTGGTAGCGAAGAACATGCCCCAGCGATATCAGCCCCTGCTCACCGTTCTCGTGACGACCCGTCTTATAGGTCATGCGTATGGTCTCCAAAGCATTATGCATGAAATGGGGGTTAATCTGACTTTGCAGCGCTTTGATTTCCGCTTCCTGTTTCAGTACTTTCTCATGCAGTACCTCGCCGAACAAGCTATTCATACGCTTGATCATGTTGTGGAATGAGCTGGATAAGTAGCCGATCTCATCTAATCGATCCACATTGGACTGCTCGTTCAATGAGCTGATATCCAGATGTTTTATTTTGTCGCTCAGCTTTCGCAGCGGCTTTGTAAAACCGTATGCGATAGCGACAGCCAGTCCGATGACGATCAACACGCTCGTTGCGACGAGTATGTATGTCCAAGATTTGATTTGATAAATGCCTTTACTCATATTCTCGCTCGGAATCAAGCCGACGACCTTCCAGCCGGAATCTGTCGACCAATTATAGCTGAACAAGTACGGTTTACCGTTCACCGCAAGCTCGAACGTATCTGAGCCTACTGAGCGCTTGCTCCAGTTGACGCCGTAAGCGTCGTTCCATGTTTGTCCGATATACCGCTTAGCCGTTGAATAGACGACATGATTGCGATGATCCAGCACGTACACGACTGATCCTGCTCCAAAATCCACTTGGTCAATCATGTTTCCGATCGCTTCAATCGATCCCGATATTTTTATAATGCCATCGATTTGCTGCCGGTTCGATCCGCGGATCGGTTGAATGATAGAGAAGACATATGGTTTGCCCAGCAGCAAGTTATCCTGATACGTCCCTAATACCGCAGGCGAGTTATACTCGAGATCCAAATCCGCGTACCAGTGCTGATTTCTGTAGTCTTGCTCAACCCACTTTCCTCCGTCTTTGGAAAGCAGATAGGCATCGCCTGACAGCGAGTAATAGGTAATCGCCTGCAGATTTTCACTCGTCCTGAAGTTGAGCTGATTGAGAATAGAATGCAATTGCAGCGTGTCCCTTAGCGACCGTTTATCGGCTGCTTCGTTAATGCTTCGGAATATATCCGCAGCCTCGCGCTCCCCCGGCAGATAGAAGATCGACTGGGGAATCATGAGCAGCTCGTTGACATAGCTTTCGATTTGTCCGCTAACCTGGGACAATATCTGCGGTACGAACTCCCCGACTTGCCTCTCCATGCTGTTTCGGTAAACCGAGTATGAACTGTAGCTGATAATAAGGTTAAAGCATATAACGACAAGTGAGAAAACAATCGAAATTTTAGCGAATAACGGAAGGTTTTTCATTTTAAAGCGCTGCCATTTCTTCACTTGCTTTCAATCTCCTTAGTCGTCAAGTTATCAACTATTATACTACAGCATCATCTAAGCTTGCAGTATATGCAATATGGAACCATGTATCCGGCGCGTCCATGAATAGCTCATAGCTGTCATCACCGATAGACCTTAACTCCCCGCCGGCAACAGTGGGAAATTCGCCTGAACGGAACCTGACTACGCCATTGCCTGAAGCCGAACGGATCTTGATCATTGATAGATCCATATACACCTCTACCGTTCCATGTGGTGTAGGAACGCTGCCTTCCATCCATTGGAGCCCACCCAAGACAGGCTCTACAACATAGCTTGCATAGCCCGGCGATGTCGGACGAACGCCTAAGTAGTATTTTCCAAGCAGATAGATTGGGCTAGCTCCCCAAGCATGACACAAGCTTTTCCCGAACGGACGGCCGTACATTTCGAGCTGCCGCTCCCCTTCTACATGGGGATCGTACTCCTCCCAGAACGACGTGGCCCCGTAATTCAGCATAGCCCCCCAATAATTTATGATCTCCTGCATGACGTAATCCTGCTCGCCGATTTCACACAAGCACGCAAGCTCATGGAACCTCATATAAGGCGTTTTGATTTTCTGCACCTTATCGTTCATCAATACCGCTTGCTTCACAGTAAGGGTCTGCTCTGTCGATAGATATCCGAACAGGACGGTGAACAGATTGGCGTATTTGGTCATATGGCGGTTCAGCTCGCAGCCTGCCAGACTGTGCACGAGTCCGCCTTGACTCTCGTCCCAGAAGGTGTTCAGCACCTTCGCTTTCAATTGTGATGCAATCCCCTTGTATTGGTCTGCCGCCTCCCTATCACCCAGTTGCCTGGCGAAGCCCTCGACGATTTCAAGCGAGCGGCAGAATAGTATCTGTTCGACGCACAACGCTCCATCCTTGCCCATGTCCGCCCAATCCACGAAGATCCAATCCTCTCCTGGCACCCCGACCATCATCCCTTCGTCATTGGTACGGTCCAGGCAAAACTGCATCAGCGTCACGATTTTCGGATACAACATTTTAATGAAGGCCATATCATTCGTATACATCACATAGTCGTACAGCGAAATAAACCAGTAGAAGGTATAATCCATAATCGTGTTCAGATGAATGTCCACCGGATCCTTGCCGCGAAGGGCAATGAGCGTACGCCGGCATACCGCTTCGTCGAAGAAGCTGTAATAATTCATCAGAAAGCTCTGGTAAGCATCGCCAGACCATACCCAGCGGTCGCGCTTGATTCCATCGAGGAAGAATTCCCTTGTGTTCAAATGCAGCGTACGGACGGATACATCCCAAATCTCGTTGATTACTTCATTGGAGCAGCGGAATTTCCCTTTATACTCTACCGGCAGATATTCGTATAGTGCATCGACTCTTTCCACACATATCCCTTCACCCGCTACTACATAGACATATCGAAAGGCTCTGCCCAGCTTGAACGAATAATTCGATTTATTATCCATATATACAGCATCGAACGTTTCACAATGTGTCTCCGACAAGGCTTCCTGAGGGGATTCTCCGTAATAGACATGGATGTGCCCCTTGCCCTGGATACCATGCAGCTGCACAAAACCGAAGGTTTGCTTCCCGAAATCAAGAAGCATGCCGTTTGGCTGCTTATCGATCCGTACAGGTGATATCCGTTCAGTTTCCAAGCGATAAGTTACAGGAGACTGGTCTGGATGATCGAATGTCCAAGACGCTGCCGGGGTCCATCTATTGTTTTGATAGGATACGTTCCAGGTGTCGTCCGTCCTTACGGTAGGACCACTTACGAAGATAGTCGGCAAGCTCTGATCGTTCATCATCGAGATGACGATCTCGTTTTTACCCTCCTCCAGCGTGAATTCCCGTTTGGCATTGTAATGATAAGTCCCGTTAACCATAACGTTGAATCTACCGTTGGCCGTGATCGATACCGTCTCTGCCTCCTTCAGCTCCACGATTTTGTGAAATTTGACATTCGGATGCCAGGAATCCACCTTCCAGATCGGAGGGATAAACATGCCGCGCTCATCTCGGCGCATCATCACTTGCAGATGCAGCCATAGCTCAAAATCACCTGGATACCATATCCATTTTGCTCGATTCATTCGCAATCATTCCTTTGTTCATTTCGCATTAAGCTTCATTCACAAACTTCCGCAATAATATATTCCATACCGTTCGGTACGATCACCTCATAAGATCCGTCCTGTTGCTCCGTAACGGCTGGAACGGATGCCGATCGGCTTCCTCTGATATGATAGATTCGGTCTTGATACATCACATCGCGCACACCTACGTAATCCAGTGAATGAGGCAGATCGGGCTTGATATGAAGACCGTCGGGCTTTGCCTGAATGCCCAGAAATCCATCCAGCATCAGTAACGGCACAATACCCGACTCCGGATATTCACCGACAATTCCAATCGTCCAAGGAGCCCCTACGTTATTGGCCGGATCACGCCGCAGCTCATCCAGACTGAATTCCGCAATGATTGTCTCCATCCTTGCGAACGCACTGTCCGCACCTCCACTGGATTTCAGCCTGCCCATCATATCGTCATACGACGTATATAAAATTGCGCCGCCGTTCTCCAAGTGGTTCCCGAACGTTGCGCTTCCGCCCGGCGCCACACTGATGGCGCCGTTGTAGCTGTACCACCAGTACGGCTGCTGCGATTCAACGGCTACTGTGTTCGCCCTTGGCGCCCATCCCCAATCATAAATATCAGTCCCGGTTGAAGTATCTTCCGCTATGATCCGACTTCCGTCAAGCCAGCCATAGATCATATCCGCCTGCTCCGTATCGGCCAAGCCATACATGACAGCCATCGCATTAAGGAAAGTAAAACCGTAATCATAAGCAATTCCGTTCACATCGATCGAACCGATATAACGGCCTTTCTGTTCATCCCAGAACGTCTCATTGAACGAAGCTTTAATAATCGGAAGCAGGTTACGCAGCTTTACCGCTTCGGCTTGACAGCCGGCGGCTTCTTCCAAATCGACCATGGCTTGTACGGCCCCATAGAATAAAATGTTCTCATATGCGCTTTTATAGCCCATCGGATAGTTATCCCAATAGTTGGATGCGTGGGCGGTAGCCGTACCATCATTGTCGGGATCGTCAATGAGGATAAGGCCGCTATTGCCTTGCTGCTCTTCCAGCATGAATAGCATCGCTTTGCGAACCTTTTCCAGCAGTGTGGTCACACCTTGCGGATAGGCGGGCGCATTGAGATTCGGCAGCGGCGGAAGCGGATCAGTCAGCATGCCTTCGTCCCGTGTCCACATATACAGACGGTGCACGCCCATAATATAGAGCGGATTATTAGAGTAGTGCTTAGACAAGTCCAAATGTTTTTGTCCATAGGCATGCGCCCATATAAATCCATCCGGGTCCATCGGCACGTTCTGCATTTGCTGAAGCAATTCTTGTTTGAGGCCAGTTTGTTTCGTCCAAGCCAGTTTTTGTGCCGACCACAATTGCCACTCCGTCGGACCGATCCCCAATATTCCTCCGGGGCCGTTCAGCCAGCGGTTCCCTTCCGGCGTCAGCTCATTTTGCGCCAATCCGTATACGAGGAACATATTGCTCCAATTCGCATCGAACGAATCGCCTAAGGACGTATAGAAGCGGCTGCCTTGCCTGCCGAAGGCTTTCCAATCCGCAAGTTGAAATGCATAGCTGCCGTTCTCGTCCCATCTCATGCGATCTGTCGATAATTTAAAATGACGTGCCGCAATCCCCCCTGTCTCCAGGACGAATGTCTTATTAACAGGATTCGGTACATACGACTGTTGATGCACAGGTATGTCATGCCAGACCTGACCGTCAGTGCTGTATGAGAGCTTGAGTGCAATAGGGAATCCATATCCTCCAGCCCTCGGCTTCAGCTCCAGCTGATCAACCGTGTAAACCTCTCCCAAGTCGGCGGCAATGAATTGCTCCGAATAACCGTTAAACGGTGAAATATCGCTCGACCAGTAGGTGGATGCATCGTTATCGAAGGCATATGCCGTCGCATGTGCCGTACCCGATCGCGAGGACGAAGTGAACCCCTGTATTTCAATTTGTTCGGATACGGCAGACCCGCTGACGGTCACTTGCAGAGGCAAGGACCATTCTGAGGATGGATTCCCATCTTTGTCATAGGCTCGAACCTTCACCGCATACGTTCCCGCTTCCTTCCAGGCATGCGTGGAGCGCCCTTTACGATAAGTTTCCGTTCCATTCATCGGCTTGACGGACGAGGACAAGGAGACTGTACCGTCTCCCCAGTCGAACAAATACAATTGTTCGCTGTCCGCGGAATTGCTTGCACCGCTATAATACTCAATCGTTTCTCTTATTCCAGCAGTCTGCGGCCCGATCGGCCTCTCTGCTTTCCCTGGCATAACCGCGCTATAAGCATATACTTCAGATTCGTAATCATATGACGCGCCTAAGCCATTGCCTTGCGATGAACCATTGACGAAAGCCTGAGCGTGATGCACGCTCTCGGTATACGTCCAGACCCCGACTTGTCCCGCCGGATCATGAAGCACCCACAAATAATAACCCGACGGCTGACGGCTCATATTCAGTTCCACCCATACGTCGTTCGACGGCAGATCTTCGTATGTCTTCGTGGCGAGGGGCTCTCCGGCAATCGTTGTCGCATAATCAGTATTCCAGTTGAACAAGCTTAACGTAACATCCCTGTTCTGATCGCCGTAATTGGATACTCGTACACGCAGCGTATCGAAATAAGAACCGTAGAACTTCTCCCCGCGCGAGTGGATCATGCCGTCAATTGTGTCTCCTATTACCGAACGGCCGCGCACACCTGAAGGTTCATAAAGCGCTTTCCAGCCTCCAGATCCTACCCCTGTCTCTGCCTGATAGTTGTAATTTTGAACCGGCGCGGCTTGGCCGTTCTCATAGGAAACAGACGTATCTCCAGTGTCACGGTTATAAGCATATATCCCGACCCACTCCGTTGGATTGCTTAGCTCCCATAAGAACTCCCCTTGCCCCTGCATAGGGAATTCCAACAGAAGCCACGCGTTATCCGTGTAATCGACAAAGGTTTTCTGCATGACAGGCGTTTGACTCGTCGTTGTCGCATAATCGGTATTCCACTGATATAAAGATAAGGTCAAGTTGCCAATGCTGTTGCCCCAGCTCGGAGCGGCAACGCGAAGCGAATTGAAGTTCGAAGCGTTGAATTTCTGACCTCTGGTGGACGCCTGATTGAAATCGAAGGGAGTGCGTCCCCCCTCCTCGGTATACAGCTTCGTCCAGCCTGCGGCTTCTGCACGTTTCGGCTGCAATGTCAATACGCTCGTCAATAACAAAGTTAATGTGAGACCAACAAGCAAACCTTTAAACAGGATATATTTCGTGTTATTCGGTACCATAGCTCAGTCTCCTTATGCTTCATTATGGGTCGAGCTTATTGCTACTGAATCAAATTCATCGACTTGAATTGGCTTTCTGCCTCATCCAGCAGCTTCTGCCCCCCAGCCTTCAGCCAGTCTTCTATGAACTGATCGTAATCTGTTTTCTCGCCTAAAATATATTTGATTTGGAATTCTTCCGTCATTTTAGACACATCCGATACCAATTGCGGATCGAGTTTCAACTGGTCATTAAAATTCGGTGAATCGGCAAAGCTTCTTGCCATTTCATCCAGCTCCAATTGCTTCATGCCGGTTTCGTTCGGCTCTTCGGAATTGCTTTGCAGCACTTTGTCGCGGCTGGTGCTGATCCAAGTGCCGTAATCCCACGCCCCGGGATATTCCTTGCGGTACTTGTCGTTGAATTCCGTATAGAACTTAAATCCATTGTCCAAGTCGACGACTTCCTGACCATCGGAGCCTACACCCCAACGAAGTGCCCAGTAACCGTCATTGGGATAGCTGACGCCTTCCAGCAACTCCGTGATTTTCTCCAGCTTCGCTGGATTTTTCGCGGCGTTCGCGGATATGGCGTACATCCCGTTAGCAAGATTGTTAGGCGGCCTAACGCCACCGTTCCCGGAGCCTTTCGGCATAGGAATCGCTTCCCACACATCCACATATTCTCCCTTATTCTCATTCACACTCTCGTGTTCGGCAACGATCGACCCCGGATACCATGCAATGCCGATCTTGTTGCCGAACAACTTTGGCTTTCGCTGCTCCCAACCTTGTGTGTACCAATCGGAATCTATTGTTTTCTCATCCACAAGCGTTTTAACAAAATCTAGGAACTGCTTGTGAACGCCGGTTGTCACCGCATGCGCCGCAGCATTATCCTTCACGTGAAAGCCATGAAATTGTCCGAACATCCCTTGGAAGTTGGCAATCTCTCCCAAGCTGCTGCCGCCTCCTGCCGAGCTTATGCCCCAGGTGTCGTTCTCTCCATTCTGATCGGGATCGTCAGTCGTGAACTTGCGTATAACATCCATCAGTTCCTCTTCCGTCGTCGGAATAGACAGCCCTAGGTTATCCAGCCAGTCTTTGCGAATCATTACTGTCCAGTTGCCGGGCTCGGCCGGCTTTGGAATACCGATCATTTTACCGTCCTGCATCGCATACGTTTTGGCATTCTCGCTCAACTCATTGTTAATCGATGGAAGTTTTTCCAACAACGGCCTCACATCTTCCATTAGCACACCTTGTGATTGGAGCTTTAGAATTTGATTTTTATCATAGGTGAAAATGAAATCGGGCGGCTCTTGACTGGCGAAGCGGGTCAATATTCTCGCTTCCATATCTGCAGCGGGCAGCGCAGTCAGCTTGAAATCAATGTTGAACTTCTCGTCTATCCATTTTTTGTATGGATCATTATCATCAAGCGGTGTATTGACCCATCCGACCTCCATCAATTCGATATTGAACCGTTCCGCTTGCTCACCCTTTATTACTGGCTTCTCTGATTGATTTGCATCATTTTTTCCATTACCCGAGCCGCAGCCGCTCGACAGCAATAGCGAGCCTATAAGCAATCCAGTGGTCCAGTACTTTCCTTTATTGCTTCCATTGAACATGAACAAGCATCTCCTTCTATTCATTCATTATTTTGATATCGGATAGAAATCACATTATCCTTTAACCGCACCCAGATACATCCCTTTCATAAAGTGCTTCTGCAAGAAGGGATAGACGAACATAATAGGAAGCGTGCCGATGACGACAAGCGCCATCTTTAACGACTCCGTAGATACACGATTCACCGGATTGAGCGCATTGTGCTGAGAGGCATTGTTGAACTGTGCGCCTATCTCCGAGCTGGAGAACATATTGCGAATGAGCAGTTGGATCGGATGCCATTGCGGATCATTCAAATATATAAGCGCATCGAACCATGAATTCCATTGCGCAACTCCGATAAATAGTCCTATTGCCGCCATTGCCGGGGCAGCCATCGGAATCATAATTTTAAGCATAAGCATGAACTCTCCCGCACCATCTATAACAGCAGACTCTTCCAGCTCATCAGGGATATTTTCAAAAAACTGCTTGAGCACCAATACGCTCCAGCTATCGATCAAGCCGGGAATAATGAGTGCCCAGATCGAATCGAGCAAATGTAAATCGCGAACGACCAGATAAGTCGGGATAAGCCCCCCGTTAATCAATATCGTCACAAGAATGAAAAACAGCATCGGCGTTCTTCCGGGCAGATTTTTCTTGGACAGTACATACGCAGCAATCGTAGTCATTGTAAGAACGAGCGAAGTGCCAAGCACTGTGCGGACGACTGTAGAGCCAAGCGCTTGGATAACGGCTGAGCCTTGAAATAGCCTTTCATAAGCGATCAGTGTTGGTTGATTCGGCCATAATATAAAACCTCCTCGAGCAATCCATTCCTGTTCATTGACCAATGACATGGAAATGACGTAAACAAGAGGAATGGCGGATAATAGTGCAAGGCCAAGCACGACGGTGATGTTTATCGCTTGATATAACCTTTCATTGAAATTGGTCATACTCTCTCTCCTCATTACCAGATACCCGTTCCTGCGTATTTCTTCGCTAAGTGATTCGCCGTCAGAATCAGGATCAGTCCGATAGCCGACTGGAACAGACCGACGGCCGTCGCCATGCTGTACTGCAATCCGTTAAGTCCTTGCCTGTACACGTACGTATCGATTATGTCACCGACCTCATATGTAGCAGGACTATAGAACAGCAGGATTTGCTCGACCCCTGCATTCAGTACGCTACCCAGAGACAGTGTGAACAAAAACACAATGACCGACTTCATGCCCGGCAGCGTAATATGCCAAATCCGCTGCAGAGGTCCCGCGCCATCGATTTTGGCGGCCTCGTAAATCGACGGATTGATTGACGTCAATGCCGCCAAATAAATAATCGTGCCCCAGCCAATCTCCTTCCAGATGCCGCTGCCTACGATGAGTGGACGAAACCATTCTGATGCCATCAGGAAATTTTGCGCTTCCCCGCCGAATTTTTCGATGATTTGGTTCACGAACCCACTATTGGAGAAAATCGCGAACACAATACCGTAAATGATCACCCAGGAAAAGAAATGAGGGATATACAAAATCGTTTGGCTAACCTTTCGAATCCATAGCGATCGTAGATCGAATAATAGAATGGCTAGAATGATAGGCGGAAAAAATCCGAACACAATTCGAAGCAAGCTGATTGCGATTGTGTTCTCGAGTACGGAATAAAACTCCGGCTTGCCAAATATATGCTCAAAATGATGGAAACCAACCCAAGGACTGTCCCATACGCCCAAAGACAATTTATAGTCTTTAAATGCCAGTACAACTTGCAGGACGATGGGATAATAGCGAAGCACCGCGTAATAAAGAATGACCGGTATGAACAGAACGTACAAAAACCAATAACGTCGGAGTCCGCGTACAACTTGCTTTGACCGGGCTTGACCGTCCTTGGCGAGCTGCGCTTCTATCACTCGCTGCATATGTTCACCTCCCCTCTGAGCTTCCTTCTGAAGTTATACTCAGTATATCGGATAGAAGAAAGGGGCCGAAATGACACTGATCGATTAAAATGGAACATATTTTAATCTATCACATGAATTTCATACAAAAAAAAGTACACCAATTAAATGAAGTGTACCAAATTCAATCATCTGTTATTTCAAATAAATGTCTATCTGCAAAACCCATTAAATCATCATACTTCTTGTCACACCACTTATACTGAAAGTGACTTAACGATATACCGCATAAGCACCCAAACAATATTAACATGAGCTTCCATTTGACTTCAGAATATATCTTCACCATTATTTCCTGTACGAGCGTATGCGGGAACAGAGCTTAGGATCGTATTGTTCCAAAACTGTGGGTATTGAATGATGATTGATCAGTGATTACCTATTCAGGTGTTACATGGGAAATCCTTGCTGTGGTGGTTTAAATGAATGAGAAAAAGACTGGAGGTGTGGTTGATGAAAAGCGGCAACCAACTTCCAGTCTTAAGTGATTTGAGACGGTTATTTTCACTCAGCAACAGTTGTACGGCGTTGTAGGGAAATGGAATTGTTACTCGTTAAAATGTCCGCTGCCGCAGCGCTTCGTACAAAAGCACTGTGGACGCCATCGCCACGTTCAGCGATTCCGCCTTCCCCTTCATCGGGATGATAAGTCGGTCGTCCAGCAGCGCTTCCACCGCTTCCGACACCCCGTCCGCTTCATTGCCCATGACCAGCCAGATCCCCTGCTTCCAATCATATTGATAGCAATTATGCGAAGCCTGCGGGCTCGTTCCGACAAGACGCAGCCCTCGCGCTCTGGCCTCCGGCATAAGCTGCAGAAGATCGCCTTCCACGACAGGCAGATGGAACAACGAGCCCATCGTAGAGCGAACCGTCTTCGGATTATAGAGATCGGCGCAGCCCTTTCCCAGTATGACCGCATCCGCGCCGACCGCATCCGCGCTTCGGATAATCGTCCCCACATTGCCGGGATCGCGCACATTATCCAGCACGACGACAAGGCCATTGCTGCGATAGATCGTCTCCCCGCTCCAGCCGGGCTTGACGACGACGGCGAACACTGGCGGCGGCGAATCCGTTCCTGTACATTTCGCCATCACGGCGCGCGAAGCGCTCATCCATTCCGTCCCATTCAGATGGTCCTGCACCTCTGCCAGCTCCGCCGGCACGCCTCGTTCCTCATCATAGACGACCGTTTCAACAGCTGCGCCGTATTTCGCCGCCTCTACGATCAGGTGAATGCCTTCCACAAGAAATCGCTTTTGCCGATCGCGATGCTTCTTCTCAAGCAGCGAAGACCACAGCTTGGCCCGCTCGTTCTGAAGAGAAGCTATGTATTTATGATGTTTCCCGAATTCACTCTTATCCATGCATCCTTAACCTTCTTCCATTCTTGTTACCTGTGTTCCCAGTATACCATGACATTTACGTAATGGAAGCGTGAGGACTAACTCCCCTTCACCCGCTTCTTGCCTGTCCCTTTCTTCTTTTGCTTGCCCTGAATCGTCTTCCAGCCCTTTATTTCTTTGAGCTTCATGTTCTCCAGCTGCACTTCCCCGTTGTTGCCCGATCCCGACGGACTATTCGTGACAGAGTTGCTGGAATAGATGATTTTACCGATATTGCCAATAATAATAGTCCCCTCATTACGAATGATTTTCACGCGGCAGCCGCAGAACGGTTTCCTGAATTTCATGCTTCTTCGCCCCTCATGCGTATTCAATCGATAGCTTATCTTATTTTATGAAGCTATACCGGCAGAGGTAATGGCTTTTCCACCCCGCTATTTGTCCAATCTATTAACGGATCGCAAGAATATACTACATATAGTCCTTATGAAAGCGAGGTGTTAACATGAAACTTTTCTCACCAACAGAAGCCGCCTTGCGCCCTTATATCGGAAGAAGAGTATGCGCCCGCCTGGTTGACGGCTCTCGCGTATGTGGAACCATTAAAGCCTGCAGCAACGGGAAAGTCTATTTCTCGCAAGATACGAAAGGATCGGGAGCCGCCTTCAACAAAGCTAAGAAACGGTCTAGACGGAGCCGTAAAAATTCCAAAAAGGCGAATGTATCCTTCTTCTTCTTCTTCGGCATTGCCATTGCCGTCGCTTTAATCGCCGCCCTGTTCATCGTGCCGTTCGGCTTCGGCGGCGGATACGGAGGCGGATATGGCGGAGGCTGCGGCGGGGGCTGCGGATGCGGTGGAGGCTGCGGTGGTTACGGCGGTGGTTACGGCGGTGGTTACGGCGGGTACGGTTACTGACGACGATTCAAGCACGGAATGAGGAAGGATGGGCAGTCCGGTTGTTGGGCATAGTAAGATTGCAAATCCCATGCCGCAGGAGGTTATTACCCGTGAACAACATCGATCTTCGGCAAGCGATTATCAATCGTGTGCAGAGCAATACGGCGGACCAACTGAAGGAGGTTATCGAGAGCTCCATCGATCATGACGAGCGCGCCTTGCCTGGCCTCGGCGTTCTGTTCGAGATGATCTGGAAGCAATCGAACCCTTCATCTCAAGGCCAGATGGTGCAAGCCTTGCATCAGCATCTGTCCTCGGCCGGGAACAATACGGCTGCCAATCCGTCCCCTTCCTAACGCTTGTCAGTGTCGTGTACAGGCTGAATACACCAATGTACCGTCTACAATCGTATTCGTAACCAGAGGCATTCCTTCGTAAAAATCAACAAGAATAAGGTCGGCCGCTTTGCCTGCTGCGATGGAGCCCAGCTTCTTCGAAAGACCCATCGCTTCCGCCGGACGCAATGAAGCCATCGCCACGGCGGCGGGCAGCTCGGCCGATCCTTCATCCGCGAGTCTGAATATGGCCGCGAGCAATGAGGACGGGTGATAGTCGGAGCAAAGAATATGGGCGGCCCCGGCCTTAATCGCGTCCACTGCTCGCAGATTGTCATCGTGCGAGGCGCCTCTTACGACATTCGGCGCTCCGACGCATACATACATCCCGCTTTCCGCAGCATAACGGGCTGTCTCCATATTTATGGGAAATTCACTGACCGTAACGCCCAATTCCCGCTGACGCTCAATCAATTCGGGGGAGTCGTCGTCATGGGATGCGACGGCGATTCCCTGAGAGACGGCTTGCTCTGTGATCGACTTCAACCATGCATAATCGACCCGCTCCCTCCGTTCCATCAGCTCGTCTACGATCACGGCTACTTCAGCGGCGGTAACGCCCTGATTTTTCATCACATATCGCTCGAAGGAACCGGGCTTTCGGTACTGGCCTTGCCCCGGCGAATGATCCATAATGGACAAATAGTGAATGTCCCCTTCGTTCAAGAGCTTCTCCAATATGTCCCGGCCGTCATGGAAGGAAATTTCGAAGCGCAGATGAATCCGGTTCCTAACATAAGTGCTTCCACGTCGATGCCGGCGAATCTGATCTACCATATCCGTCAGCAGATGCACACCTCTCAGGCTAAGGCCTGTCCCCAGCGAAAGCGAGTGAAACATCGTCGTTATGCCATGAAGCGGCAGCTTCCGCTCGAATTCCATAAGCGCCATTGGCAGCGGGAATAGCGTTCCGGGCCTCGGCTGCACCTCCTTCTCGATCGCATCGCAGTGGATGTCGATCAATCCGGGCAGCACATACTTTCCGGAGGCGTCCACCGTGATGGCATTCGGTCGCTCCTTTTTCCATGCCCCGATTTCCTCATTCCCGCTTAACAGCGCCGAAATAACAGTCCCTTCAACGGCTACCGCAGCCCGTACCACCTCATCTTGAAGCACGACTGTGCCGTTCACGATAAGGATAGGCGCAGTTGTATCGTCATATGGCTGAACATTTCTTGCTGCATCCATATCCAACACCCTTTACATGTTATTCATTTAATGAAGTCATTTTATCACAATCACAGGAAAAAACCGCAAGGAAACCTTGCGGCGGATCTTCGGCACCAAATATGTCGGGGTTTATTCTTCTTTCGCAATATACTCATAGATTTCCCCGGTCTCGAAGGAATCGATCAGCCGGTCCAGCCAGCGGTAATACTTCAAGCCTTCCGATATTTTCTCCTTGTCCTGATTCAGCACTTCCATGAATGCCTCATCGTCGGCATACTGCTCCATAAGCGCATGAATTTCCTTCAGACTACGGTTCATCACGCTCATATTCTGCTCAACGGCCTTCCTCCATTTGATCGTGAAGAAATCCGCAAAATTCTGGTGCCAGTCCGGGACGACCTCGTACAAGTCCTTGCGCGTCCCCTTGCCCCATACTTTCTCGATCATCTTCAAGTCATGAAGCGTGCGCATGCCTGTGCTCATGGATGTCTTGCTCATCCCCATCGTCTGACTCATTTCATCCAGTGTAACGGGATGCTGATTAAAGTACATATTGCCGTATAGATGGCCGATCGATAGCGTGATTCCGTATAAGTCCATATTTTTGCCAATCGATTCAATTACGCGTCTTCTCGTCTGAAGCAGCTTACCGCGCTGCTCCTCCGTCAACCCAGCAAGTTCATTCATTTTGTTCCTCCCGAGGAGTGGCTTGCACCCATCATACTTACTAAATTTATTGTAATCAATAGTCGAATAGACTGTAAAGACTACGATCCTTGAGGAAAAAGGAGTTATTCAGAGTATACAGTCCATAAAGTTTGTAAAGTTCTTACTGTACAAAGTATACGAAGGCTCAGCCGCTTTGACCATAGCAACAATATCCATCTACACTTATATAGTACTTGTTGTCCACGGGGACTATCACGAAAGGGGGCACAGCATGACCATTATCGAAGCGAAGAAACTAACAAAAATATTCGGAAATGATCCAAAACGGGCGATTCCGCTGCTGGATCAAGGATGGTCAAAAGAGAAGATTCTGGCGGAAACGAAACTGACCGTCGGTGTCAATCAAGCCGAGTTCACCATAGAAGCTGGACAAATTTTTGTCATTATGGGGTTGTCGGGAAGCGGGAAGTCCACGCTCGTCCGCTTGCTGAACCGACTGATTGAGCCTACGAGCGGCCAGCTGCTGTTCGAAGGCAAGGATGTGCTGAAGATGTCGGCGGAGGAGCTTAGAGCGTTCAGAAGACGCAACG
Source organism: Paenibacillus sp. J5C2022 (assembly GCF_025567625.1). Lineage (GTDB taxonomy): Bacteria > Bacillota > Bacilli > Paenibacillales > Paenibacillaceae > Pristimantibacillus. The sequence continues at coordinate 26,621 of NZ_JAOQJC010000040.1, forward strand.
TCGGCATGGTATTCCAGAAATTCGCGTTATTTCCGCATCGGACCGTCATTCAAAATGTGGAATACGGACTTGAGGTGCAAGGCATCGACAAGAAGAAACGGCGCGAGATGGCGATGCAGTCGCTGGAGCTTGTCGGCCTGAAAGGCTGGGAAAACAGCTATCCCGATCAGTTGAGCGGCGGCATGCAGCAGCGTGTCGGACTGGCCAGAGGGCTCGCGAACGATCCAGACGTGCTATTGATGGACGAAGCGTTCAGCGCGCTTGATCCGCTCATCCGCAAGGATATGCAAGACGAGCTGCTGGAGCTGCAGTCCAAGATGAAGAAGACGATCGTCTTCATCACCCACGATCTCGACGAGGCGCTGCGCATCGGCGACCAGATCGCTCTAATGAAGGACGGCAGCATCGTCCAGATCGGCACGCCGGAGGAGATTCTGATGCAGCCGGCCAACAAATATGTGGAGCGGTTCGTCGAGGACGTCGACTTGTCCAAGGTGCTGACCGCCTCTCATGTCATGGAGAAGGCGGAGACGATTACGCTGGATAAGGGGCCTCGCGTCGCCCTGCAATTCATGAAGGACCATGGCGTCTCCAGCCTTTACGTTGTCGACAAGGCGATGAACCTGCTCGGCCTGGTGACGGCGGAAGATGCCTCGGGCGCGGTGAAGGACGGCAGCACGCTCCAGGACATTATGGTGACCGATGTGCCAACGACATCGCCGGACTCATTATTGAATGAATTATTCGAATTGATGGGCAATATCCGACTTCCCGTTGCTGTCATCAATGAGAGCGGGCGGCTGAAGGGCGTCGTCATTAAAGGCGCGGTACTCGCCGCATTAGCAGGAAACTCGGACATGGAAGCAGGTGTACAGCATGAATCTGCCTAAAATTCCGCTCGCGGATTGGGTCGAAGCCACCGAAGACTGGCTGGAGGACAACTTGGAGCCTGTCTTCGATTTTATCGGCGTTATCATCAAAGGTATCGTCGAAGGATTGAACTGGCTGCTGGATGCCCCGCATCCGTTCGTTATCATCGCGCTGTTCACAGCATTGGCCTGGTATCTCGGGAAGTGGCGGCTTGGCGTATTCACTGCTGTCGGCCTGCTGCTCGTTGAGAATCTTGAGCTGTGGGAACCCACGATGCAGACGCTGTCGCTAGTCATTACTGCAGCATTCATCTCGATTGTGCTGGGCATTCCGATCGGCATTCTCTGTGCCAGATCGAACAAGATGCAGAAGATCGTGACGCCGATTCTGGATTTCATGCAGACGATGCCTGCCTTCGTCTATCTGTTGCCCGTCATCGTATTCTTCGGGCTCGGAGTTGTTCCCGGCGTCATCTCTTCCATCGTATTCGCCATACCGCCTACGATCAGGCTGACGAATCTGGGCATCCGGCAAGTGCCGGAGGAGCTGGTGGAAGCGGCGGACGCATTCGGCTCCACACCGGGACAGAAGCTGGTCAAGCTGCAGCTTCCGATCGCTATGCCTACGATTATGGCCGGCGTCAATCAGACGATTATGCTGTCTCTGTCCATGGTCGTGATCGCATCCATGGTCGGTGCGCAAGGCACAGGCTCTATCGTATTGCGGGCAATCACCCAGTTGAAGACGGGAATCGGCTTTGAAGCCGGTCTGGCGATTGTCATTATCGCCATCATCCTGGACCGCATGACACAGCAGATTACGAAGCGCTCCAAGGCGCAATAAGTTTGTGAAGGCATCATTTATTCGGGTTTCAGTTCGGCATTTATGCCGGGTTGCAATAAATCTATCATTTTAGAAAGAGGAGTGGTCTTACGAATGAAGAAAGCAGCATGGTTACTATCTGTCGCAATGGTGGTCGGACTTCTGTCCGGATGCGGCGGGAACAACGGCGGTTCTGACAATGGCGGAGCAAGCAACGGGGGCGACAAGGGCGGCGACAAAGAGAAAAAAGAAATTACGCTCGCTTATGTGGCATGGGATTCTGAAATTGCAAGCACGAATGTCGTGAAGGAAGTACTGGAGTCCAAAATGGGCTACACTGTGGAAATGCTGCAAGTTGACGCAGGTCCAATGTGGACAGGCGTTGCGGACGGCAGCGCGGATGCGATGGTAGCGGCTTGGCTGCCTACGACGCATGAGACGTATCTGAGCGAGAATGAAGGCAAGCTTGAGGATCTCGGTCCTAACCTGAACGGTACGAAGCTGGGCCTGGTTGTTCCATCGTATATGGACATTAACAGCATTGAAGATCTGAACGACGAAGTGGGCAAATCACTTGATTACACGATTACAGGCATCGAGCCGGGTGCCGGCCTGATGATGAAGACGGAGAAAGTCATTGAGGATTACGGCCTCAGCGACTGGAAGCTTCTGGACAGCTCTTCCGCTGCCATGGCGCAGGCCTTGGAGAAAGCATACGAAGACGAGAAGCCAATTATCGTAACTGGCTGGACGCCGCATTGGAAATTCGCCAAGATGGATCTGAAATATTTGGAAGATCCGAAGGGCATTTACGGCGCCGATGAGCAAATTCATACGATCGTCCGCAACGGTCTGAAGGAAGACGATGCTGAAGCTTATGCATTCCTGGACGCCTTCAACTGGACTCCGGACGATATGGCGACTGTCATGGTCGACATCGTAGAGGGCCAATCCGCTGAGGAAGCTGCTAAAGCATGGGTGGAAGCGAACGCCGACAAAGTCGACGCTTGGCTGAAGTAATACGACTAATAAAGGGCTATCCCGTGGATAGCCCTTTTCTCATTCGCGCACATGTCTTGCCGGGGTTAGCTTAATCCAGCGTATTGGGAGCAAGCCCCATCGGAAGCGGTTCCGGACGCTCGCAGCTGCTCTTCATCCTGTAATGCACGCTTTGCTCCGAAGCGTCATGGAAGCCGTGCATCGCTTCCAGCACATGATAGCCCAGCTCGCCGCTCGCCCGGTGCTTGCGCCCCGTCAGTATCGCCTTCGCCATATCGGCCGCGCCTACTCCCCGCGCATTGTTCTCGTAGCCGAACGCGAGCGGAATGGTGCTCCACTCGTTGGAGCCGGCCCGCCATACCTTCACCTCTCCGCCGAATCCATTGGGATCGGGCACAAGCAATGTTCCGCCGCTGCCGTATACTTCTATACGCGGCAGGGTAGAGCCGCCCTTCACGTCGAAGCTCGTCAGCAGCGTGCCGATGGCGCCGGATGCGAAGTCCATGATGCCGGCAATATGCGTCGGCGTTTCCACTGTCACCTTCTGCCCTTGCAGCGGCTGGCTCGTAATCGTCCGCTCCGGATACGAGATCGCCGCCGAGCCGGTCACACGGGTCATGGGGCCAAGCATAGCGACCAGAGCCGTCAAGTAATACGGGCCCATGTCATACATCGGTCCCCCGCCCTTCTCATAATAGAAGGCCGGTGACGGATGCCACGATTCATGCCCGCCGCATACCATGAACGCTGTCGCGCCGATCGGCGTACCGATCCAGCCGTCGTCAATGAGCTTGATGCACGTCTGTATCCCGCCGCCGAGGAAGGTGTCCGGCGCACTGCCGACATACAGTCCTTTCGCCTCCGCCAGATGCAGCACCTCCTGCGCTTCCTCGCGGGTAACCGCGAACGGCTTCTCGACATAGACATGCTTGCCCGCTTCCAGTGCTTGCCTGTTCACAGCCGCATGCGCGGCAGGGATCGTCAAGTTAATGACCATCTCGATTTCGGGATCGGCCAACAGCTCATCCACGGAACATCCGCGAACGCCATGTTTCTCTCCCCTTTCCTTTGCCCGCTCGACGTCAAGATCCGCGCAAGCGACAAGCTCCATCGCTTCGAATGAACGGCCGTTCTGAAAGTATATGCCGCTAATATTGCCTGTGCCGATAATGCCGGCTTTCAGTTTCCTCATGCTTCATCCACCTCTTCTCCCGAATGCGGGTCCTTTAACTTGTAGCGGACTGGACTATATTTTACAGCTGATTGTCTTCCATTCCCGTATAAGCCGTCATGCTGTCATACCCATTCGCTGTCGGAGTCCCGCTTGCCTTCCGCGCACCAGAGAAACCCGCGGCGCATCAGTTCCTTCACAACCGGAATCTCCATGATATTCGCTTTATGTCCAAGAGAGTTGTAGTAGACGCGGCCAAGCCCCCAGCGCTTCGTCCAGATAACGGGCATATCTACCGCCCCATTGGCGCTGTGCGGTCCCGGCGTGCCGGGAAAGCGGGTCGTGGCCAGCACCTCTACGGCAGGATCAATATGCAGATAATATTGCTCCGAGCAGATCTCGAAATCTTTGATGCCCGACGTGAGAGGACTGGTGCTGTGACGCATATTGACGGTATAGTTCACATTGTCGCCGCCGGGATGCGACACCCATTGCCCACCAGTCATGAACTGCCAATCTACATTGTCACGGAATGCATCGCACAGCCCGCCGTGACACCCCGCCAGACCGACGCCGCTCTGCACTGCCGCCGATACATGATCGACCAGTTGCTGCTCGATGCGTCCCATCGTCCAGTGCGGAATGATCAGATCCAGCGACTTCAGCTTCTCGGCATCGGCGAACGCCTCCTGCGTATCCGATACCTCCACCTCGAAGCCTTCCGCCTCCAGCGTGCTTCGGAATATATCCGCTACTTGCTCCGGCTCATGGCCATCCCAGCCGCCCCATACGATTAACGCTTTTTTCATTCTTCCAATCCCCCTTGATTTCGCTGAAAAGCGGATCAGCCTTACGGCTGCAATAGTTCCTCGCACTCATGAAATTCCTGATGAGTCTTCCGATCCGCCGCTCCTGTGCCCATGCAGCTTCTGTCCGTTGACACGCTTCTTCTACTCTCGCTCTCTTACAACTTCTCCCGTTCTCGCCACCTATGCTGCCCCCGCGCTCTTACTGGCTCCTACTGCTCTTGCAGCTCTTGCAGCTCTTGCAGCTCTTGCAGCTCAACCCACCTGCGCTCCGACACCGAACGCTCCACCGCCTCCAGCACTTCTTGACACTTCACGCCGTCCGCGAAGCTTGGCACCGGCTGCCGATTCTCCTCCAGTGCTTTCATCAGCTCCAGAACTTCATGCGTGAACGTATGCTCATAGCCGATCGTATGGCCCGGCGGCCACCAAGCGTCCATATAGGCATGAGCCGGGTCTGTCGCCAGCACACGGCGGAATCCTTGCACATCCTCGGCATCGTCGGTGAAGTATACTTGAAGCTCGTTCATCCGCTCGAAGTCGAACTTGATGCTGCCTCTGCTTCCATTCACCTCGAACGCATTCGTGCAGCGATGCCCGCCGGCGAACCTGGTCGCTTCGAAGCTGCCGAGTGCGCCGCAGGCGAAGCGGGCCATGAACAGCGTTGCATCGTCCACAGTCACTTCTCCCAGCTCCGACGCGCCGTCTCCCTTCGCGCTAAGTCCCGTCATGGCGGATGCGGCTGGCCGGCGCTTGACGAATGTCTCGCTCATCCCGACGACCTCGCGGAATTCGCCGATAAGATAGCGGGCCATGTCGATCAGATGCGCCCCCAGGTCGCCATGCGAGCCGGAGCCGGCAATATCCTTGTCGAGCCGCCATACGAGCGGGAAGCCGGGGTCCAGTATCCAATCCTGCAGGAAGACTGCCCGGAAGTGGTGGATTCGGCCCAGCCTGCCCTCCTGAATCAGCTTGCGGGCAAGTTGCACTGCCGGTGCGAAGCGGTAATTGAAGCCGATCATATGCTTCACTCCAGCCTGCTCCGCCGCTGTCAGCATCTCTCTGGCATCGGCCAGCGTCAGCGCAAGCGGCTTCTCGCAGAACACATGCTTGCCCGCCTCTGCCGCTGCGATCGCAATTGCTTTATGCGCATTGCTCGGCGCATTAATATCGATCAGATCGACATCGTCACGCTGCACCAGCTCCCGCCAGTCCGTTACGGCTTCCTCCCAGCCGAATTGCGCTCGCGCCTGCTCCAGCAAGGCGGCATCGCGTCCGCAGATCACCTTCATCTCCGGCTTCCAGGCGTCCGGGAAGAACATTGGCGTCGCCCGGTAAGCGTTGCTGTGCGCCTTCCCCATAAATTTATAGCCAATCATACCGATTCTCACATTGTTCATGTCGGGTTCCACCTTCTCCATTAGGATGATTCCCTTGCCTTCAGACTGACCGGAAGCAAGTAAGCATGGCCTTCTCCAGCCAATCCCTCTATATCTGGAGCCTTGAACCTTCCCGCATCGGCCAGCCCCTCCAGCACCCGTTCCGCAGCCATCGTCCCCATCTCATAGAACGGAACCGCCACACTGGTCAGGCCGGGACTTGTCAGTCTTGAGCCGTCGGAATCGTCATAGCCGACGATGGCGTAATCTCTGCCCGCATCAAGCCCCAGCTCCTTCAATCCCTGCATAAGGCCGATCGCCATCCGGTCGTTCGCCGCGAACACGGCGTCAACGGAACGGCTGGCAATTCTCTCCGCGACGCGCTTCGCAAACCCATAGCCGCTCTTGCGACTGTAATTGCCCTCCAGCAGCCACTCTTCCGTGAGCCGGATTCCTGCTGCCGCCAGCTCCGCAGCATACCCCTCTAGCCGATCCCGACTGTTGGAGTAATGAAGCGGGCCGTTCAGGAAGGCGATTCGCGTATATCCCCGATCCAGCAGATGGCGCGTCGCCATCCGGCTGCCCGCGACATGGTTCGCATCGACGGACAAGAACGACTCCTCGGGGAAGCGCTGATTGACCAGACAGAAGGGATGCCCTTCCCGCTTCATCTCCGCAAGAGCCGTACGTTCCTCCGGTACATCCCGCGAGCCCAACAAGATGCATGCATCTACCTTCTGCGTGCGGAACAGCTTGGCGTAATCGGGAAGCTGCTCCGGGTCCCGGAATATGAGAAGCAAGTCATAGCCCAATCGTTGCGCCGCCTCGCCAATCCCGCTCAATATCTCCGAGAAATAATAGGTCGAGAATAAATGCACCTTCGGAACAAATGGCAAAATGACCCCAATATTGCCGCTTCTTCGCCTTGCGAATTGCTGCGCCAGCGCGTTCGGCTCATAGCCAAGCTCCGCTGCCGCCTTCATGACGCGCACTCTTGTCTCCTCGCGCATCGGACCTACATTGTTCAGCACTCTCGATACTGTCGCCTCTGACACGCCCGCCAGCTTCGCGACCTCTTTCCTGGTAATTGCGACTGCCTCCTTTCATCCCGCTCGTCAGACACCTCATAACGAGATGTCTTGCGCCTATGTCCTGATCCCGCTATATGTAACCTGATGTCTCATGCCATAATGTACACGCGTACATTATGGCATGAGGGAATTCTGTTGTCAACAGAATTTCCTCATTTACTTATGATCAACTATCTTCTCCGTCCGCTTACTTGCGAGCGGCGCTCAACAACCATTGACGCACGGCGGCCAAGCCGTCACCCTGGTTTTCATTGCCTTCTCTCATCGCTTCCCTGTACGATTGGCGATTGGCATAGAGATGCAGAACACGCTCCATGAAGCGCTCGGCCGTCAGATTCTCTTCTTGCAGCACATCGCAATAACCCAGCCGGCGGAATGATTCCGCATTTTGCAGCTGATCCCCCCGACTCTGTCCCTTCGGCAGCGGAACGAGCAGCATCGGCTTCTCCAACGCCAGAAATTCAAATATCGAATTGGAGCCTGCTCTGGACACGACGATATCCGACATCGCAAGCAGATGGGGAAGCTCCTCGTTCACATATTCGAACTGCTTGTAGCCTCTCTGGCGGTATGTGCCGTCCACCCCGTTCTTGCCGCACAGATGGACAATCTGGAACTTCTCCAGCAATTCGTCCAGCGATTCCCTGACGGCTTCATTCAGCCTGCGCGCTCCGAGGCTGCCTCCCATAATCATTAAGACAGGCTTGCCGGAATGGAAGTCGCACAGTGATCTTCCCCGCTCCATGCGTCCCTGACGCATCTCCTCCCGGATAATGGGACCGATGTGCCGGTATTTCCCGCCCGCTTGCGACCTTGCCGTCTCCGGGAAAGTTGTACACACGCCTGTCGCGAACGGAATCGCAATCCGATTGGCAAGGCCCGGAGTCATATCCGATTCGTGAATAATAACCGGGACGCGATTCAGCCAAGCGGCAAACACGACAGGCACGGATACGAATCCCCCTTTGGAGAACAGCACCGCCGGCTTTCGCTTTCGAATAATTCGGTACGCTTGCGCCATGCCTTTCAATACCTTGAAAGGATCTTTTACATTTTGCAAATCCAGATATCTGCGCAGCTTGCCCGTTTCAATCGGCCAATAATGCACCTCCGGCTTGCTCTCCAGCAATGTTCGTTCTATGCCCCCAGTGGAGCCAATATACTCCACCTGCCATCCATCTTTCAGAAACTCCGGTATAAGCGCCAGATTCACCGTTACATGTCCGGCTGATCCGCCCCCGGTAAACATAATCGTTCGCATTCTATATCCGCCCATCCTCATCGATGTATTCTCCCTATTATACGATGCTTCGCCGCTTATATCACATGGATTGGGCAAAAAAAAGAAGAGATCGCCAATATCGGGCAACCTCTTCCAAAGATAAGTGTTCATTAAGCCGCGTTGGCGCTTTCCTCGTCTGTGCCGGCTGCTTCTCCAGCTTCGGTATTTTCGCCAGCTTCAGCTTCGACTTCCTCATCCTGCACATCCGCCTCCGGAGCGGCTTCCGTATTCTGCTCCGCCGTCAGGGAAGCAACGATCTGATCCGTCTGCTGGGTCAGCAGCTTGAATAGAATAGCCGCCTCCTGCTCGCGAGTCAGCTGCTCCTTCGCCAGGAAGTCAGTTGCTCCTTCGTCGCCGATCCGAACCTCCGGTCCGATGATGCCGAGGCCCACCATCATCTGAACGGCTTGCTTCGCCCACTCGTCTACCTCCCCGCTCAACGACACTTCATCGAACAGATTGGCCGGATACTTCAAGCTTAATGCTCTCCATAGTATAACTGCAGCTTCTTGCCGGGTAATCGTGCGATCGGGGGCGAACGTGCCGGAGGTCGTTCCCTTGACCATTCCGCTCTCGTAAGCCAGTTGAACGTAGGCTGCGGAAGGATGCCCTTCCAGATCGGAGAACGCCAGTTCCGTCGTCTTGCTGCCTTTCAAGCCGCTAATTTTCAGAATATGCTCGACAAACTGCGCCCGTGTGGCGCCGTTCTCCGGATAGAAGCTCGCATCGCCGTCGTTCGCATAATACCCGAGCGATTGCAGCATGTGAATCGGCTCGGCATAAGGGCTGTCTTGCGCCACATCCCGATAGCCCTCCGCTTTGGCGCCTTTGCCGGCATATCCGAGCGGATTCAGATAAGGCTCCTTCATATAGGCGACTTCACCGTCTTCATCCATTTGGAACGCCGTGAACTGATTCGTCAAGCTGTCGACGAACAGATTGCGGTCCACTTGCTTTAGCGGACGAGGACCGATGATGGCATCCGATACGACCAGTCCTTGCTCGCCTTGTACATCCAGCACAGACACGATTGATTTCATCCTGAGATCTGAATAGTAGCCTTCGAATGCGGCAAGCTCCTCCCCGGACTGCGGCTTGAAATCTCCGAGCTCTGCCGGTTCCGCATAGGCTGGGAAAAACTTCGTCATAAATTGCGTATAGAGCAGATTGCGCAACGCTCCCGTTTTATTGTAGGCCACAAATACGCCTGTATTCTGCTCGGGGATCAGGAACATATAAGTGCTGGTACCGATCAAGTCACCTGCCTTGGTAATGACGCTGGAGCTGCTTCCCGCTCCCGGCAATTGGTACGGAGCTTCGAAGCCGTATGTCGTATTGGGCAGCAAGGGATGTATGGACGAACGATATTCCTCCATCATCTCTACCGTCTCCCGGGTCAAAATGCGCTGATCGCCGGCCGCTCCGCCATTCAGGAAAGCAAGCATGAATTTGCCGATATCTTCGGCTGTCGACAACATGCCCCCTTGCGGCATGACCGTCGGCGTCACGGCGTATACGCCGATGGGACTGCCGGATGCATCGTATTCCTCCGCCAACGTCCCGACCTGATCCGCTTGAAGCTCGAAGCTGCTGCTATTCATCTGCAGCGGTTCGAACACATACTCTTGCATATAGGACTCATACGGCATCTCGCTTACGTTCTGTACGATAAGTCCGAGCAGCATGGAAGCAAAATTGTCATACATATAAGAGCTTCCCGGCTCCCGCTCCACGGTAGGCATATGCTGACGCACATAATCCTCGATCTCTACGCGCTTATCCAGATCGAAGTGGATATCCTCCGGGGTCGGGTCTTGAATGCGGAAGCCTGTCGTATGCGTCAACAGATGTTCAACAGTGACAGGGGTGTCGAATGGATTGTCATATGTAATGCCGTTCAAGTAGGGGGAGATATCGTCATGCAAGCCGATCTTCCCTTGCTCCACCAGTTGCATAGCCGCGACAGCGTTGAACGTCTTCGATACCGAAGCCATCCGGAACACTGACTCGGCCGGATCAGCCTCGATCTCGGCTTCCTTGTCGGCATAGCCGTATCCCTTCTGCGCGACGACCTCCCCGTCCTTCACAATGACGACCGAGGCGCCGACATAATGCGGCTTCGCAACGTCCGAGTCAAAAAATTCATCTAGAAATGCGGATGCCGTCTCGGCGTTCAAAACTGTTGGCTTCGGCTTCGCTGCGACTTCCTCCGAACTGGCATGTACGGCGGGAGCCAACAGACTGAGCGACAATAGCCCGGCAGCCATCGTCTTGGCCAGCCTGGACTGCTTGGTAAAGTAAGCTGCAATAGTCAATTCTCTCACTCTCCAATTCCATCTACTTTTTTAGACACGTAATCGTTATTACGAACAACTCTCTCACTAGTTTCATATCTTCCACTTATCCCCAATGGAAATCCGCTCGCATCACCGCCCATCCTAGCTGCATTATATGTTATATATTGAATATAACAGATGTTACAGATAGTCTCAAGTCATTCCTCCCTATTCCTCTGTCCCGAGTTCCTTCCTGCTCACCGTTCTGCCATAGCCCGACACGATGAAAAAGCCGGCTGCAACGTATCGGATACTGAGTGTTCAGCTCCAATGCCGTACAGCCGGCCTTATGATGATTAGTAGGTTACGCCTGCTTTCACAGCGATAATATCCTTCAACAGCATATAGACATCGCCATTGGTCAGCTTGTCCCGGTCCTTAATGCTGTCGAGCGTAGCGACGGATATGAGCTCCTTGGACTTCAGTTGATTCAGACCAGCTTCCCGCTCGCCCTCCCCGAAGATAGCCAGTGCAAATGTATACGCTGCTTGCTCCAGCGTCAGCGGCTGCTTGTCGGGATTGTCCATATCCTTAATCGCATCCCCGAACGGCCCCTTGAAGATGTCCGGGTACGGCTTCGCCGCACTGAATAGATTGTTCACGAGCCGCTCGGGATTGGAGGGCTCGTCCAACTTGAAGTCGTTGCTGTATCCGCTCGTCGCTATTCCCATACTCGCGGCTGCCTTCAACCCTTCATAAGACGGATGGCTCATGTAAGGGAACGGCTCCACCTTCGGCGGATTCAGCTTCATCCCCTGAGCCGTCAGGCGCTTCTGCAGCTCGGCGATAAGCAGCTTCGAAGCAGACAGCTCGCGGAACGTCATCTCATTGTCAATGGCCAACTTGACGGCAGCGCCGGCAGCTTGAGCCGTTGCCATGCCCAGCGGCACGACACGTGCGCTGCCATGCGGCAAGCTGTCGAAGCTGGCGGACCGTCCCACCACGAGCAAGCCGTCCAGCTCCTTCGGCACAAGCGTGCGGAATGGCACGCCGTATTGCTCAGGGTCCATCAGCACCGTTCCTGAATTGCTGGGAGATGTGCTCTGAATATCGACGGGATAAGAGCCGAAGGCGATCTCATCCCAATGTCTGCGCTGCTCCAGCAGATCGACCGTCGACAGACGGTACTCGCCGATCAAGTGGCGCGTCTCGCGCACGTACAGTTCTTGAGCCAGTTCCCCCAGCTCGACCGGCTCCAATTCCGGATACAGCTCTTTCATGAAGTCCAGCATCAGCGGCAATTCTTTGCGCGCGATCTCATAGGCTTCCTCTACCGATTGTGGATCGAATGGATCGACGTCGAAGATTTGCACCGCGTTGACGAGCATCGTCTCGTTGTTTAACCGGCCCAGATTGGGACCGCGAGTCCGAATCCGCTCCGGATTGGTGGATTCATACTTCCACATGCCAGCGTACCCCCATGCGCTGTGCGCATTGGCTCCGGTGCCAGGGTCGTCGTCGCCATTCAGTCTGTCGTTGATTGCCTTCCATACCTTCGGCGTCACATTAGTCAGCGTATAGACCGGCGTCACCGCCATAAGCGACTCGCTATCGCCGATATCCTCGCGTCCGAACGTGAACTTCGCGCCGGCTGCAGCGGCAATGTCAGCGTCTTGCGTGGCGTCAATAACGGCGTGGGAGGAGATGACCAACTCTTCCCCCTCAGCCGTCACCAGCTTCACGCCTTTCATCTTCTTCGAGCCGCTGGTTTGCTCCGTTACCGGCTCGATTGACTTCATGCCCATTTGAACGTCAATATTCTCTTCCGCTGCGACCATCTCGTGGAACGCATTGGCGGCGGTCGTAATATCGAAGGAATCGCCTTCGACCTTCTCGAACCATTCCTTGAACAATCCTTCGTTATAATAGCCCTTGCGATCAGGCGTCCCGTTCATATCCAGACTGTTCAGCCAGCCCACTGTGAACAGGCCTCCCAGCACTTCTCTATCCTTGCCGTCTACGAGCAGCGTCTTCAGTCCGTTTCTGGCGGCGGATATCGCAGCCATCACCCCTTCGGGATCGGTTCCGACGACGACGACATCGTACTGCTCCTCCAGAGCTTCGCTCTGCTTCACTTCCTGCAACTCGACGGCAACAGGCTCATCCTCGCCCTGTCCGACCGTATTCGACTTGTCCGAGCCTTTGCTTTGCGACAATACAACGTAGAACAATGAGGCCATAATGACAATAATTACGCCAACCAATGCGAAGACAAGCGGCTTCTTGTTATTCATCTACTTCTCTCAAACTCCTTTTCTGCAGTCCATCCCACCATTATAATCTAGTATTCTGGCCGAGACAATGAAAGAGTCGCCTTCCCCACTATTAACCACAAATATGACGTCCTATCATTCACTCCCCTATCAAACGACGCAATGAGACAAAAAGTTGCGCGACAGCAATTGAAACAAAAAAACAACCCCTCGCAGAGCAGCTTGCATGCTGCCGCGAGAGGTTGCCTGTCTTTACGGTGCTGTTGTTTACGGTGCCGTCTCCAAAAACTTGGAATCCGGATTTTTGTCCATTGCTGTCCGCATAGCATATTCGTTCTCGAACAGAGCGACATAGTTGCCCTTCTTATCTTTCACGAGCGTCGAGTTGATTCGGAACTTGGACGGATCGATTCGCTCATCGACGATCCATCTGGCGAACTGGAAGCTCATCCGGTGCAGTTGCACCTCTACGCCGTACTCCATCCGCATCCGATGCTCGAACACCTCGAACTGCAGCTGGCCGACGACGCCCAGTATCGTCTCGTCGAAATTGCCGGTGGAATAGAATACTTGAATCGTACCTTCCTCCGTCAGCTGATCCAATCCCTTCTGATACTGCTTGTGCTTCAGCGCGTTCTTCACGGTCACCTTCGCGAATATCTCCGGAGAGAACGTCGGCAGCTCGTCGAAGACGATATCCGTCTTCTGTGACAGCGAATCGCCGATCCGGAAGATGCCGGGATCGAACAGACCGATAATATCGCCAGGATAAGCGACATCGACGATATCCCGATCCTGCGCCAGGAACTGCTGCGGCTGGGACAGCTTGATCTGCTTCCCGTTGCGGACGTGGCGCACAGCCATTCCCCGCTCGAAGCGACCGGAGCAGATGCGCAGGAATGCAATGCGGTCGCGATGCGCCGGATTCATATTCGCTTGAATCTTGAATACATAGCCGCTGAAGTTCTCGTCCGTCGGAGCGATCTCTCCCTCCGTGCTGATGCGCGGCGTTGGTTTCGGCGCAAGCTGCAGGAAGTTCTCCAGGAATGTCTGTACGCCGAAGTTGTTCACGGCGCTGCCGAAGAAGATCGGTGTCAGCTCGCCTGCCTGCACCTTGTCGAGGTCGAATGGATCGCCTGCGACGTCCAGCAGCTCCAACTCCTCGATAAGCTGATCCGCCATATAGTCGCCGGCCATCTCGCGAATGACGGAATCGCGATAGTCGCTAACGGGACGCACTTCGATCTTGGAATGATCGTCCCCCTGGAACAGTTCCACCTGATTTTTCATCCGGTCGTAGACGCCTGACAGCTCGCGTCCCATGCCGATCGGCCAGTTCATCGGCACCGAGCGGATGCCCAGCACCTGCTCCAGCTCCTCCATCAGCTCGAACGGGCTCTTCCCTTCACGGTCCAGCTTGTTGATGAAGGTGAAGATCGGAATGCCTCTCTTGCGGCATACCTGGAACAGCTTGATCGTCTGCGCTTCCACGCCCTTCGCGACGTCGATCAGCATGACCGCGCTGTCCGCCGCTGTCAGTGTACGGTACGTATCCTCACTGAAGTCCTGGTGACCCGGCGTATCCAATATGTTGATACGGTGGCCCATATAATCGAATTGCATAACGGACGAAGTAACGGAGATGCCCCGCTGCTTCTCGATCTCCATCCAGTCGGATGTCGCATGCTTGCTCGCCTTCCGGGCCTTGACCGACCCTGCAAGCCGAATGGCTCCTCCGAACAGGAGGAGCTTCTCGGTCAGGGTTGTCTTCCCTGCATCGGGATGGGAGATAATGGCGAACGTACGCCTTTTCTCGACTTCCTTTTTTATTTCGTTGCTTAATGTATCGCTCATGCTTGCCTTCCCTTCACCAATCTCCGTATCGGATAACCGCCTGCGATTATGTACCGCTATTCGTTATCCATATGACATTATCTTCATCTTGGCCGTTCACCGGCCACCAGTGGAACCCGTCTTTGTCCAGCAGCTTCACAGCCGCTTCCGGTCCCCACGAGCCTGCGGAGTAGAACTCCAGATCGTTGCTGTCTTCCCGCCAAGCCTTCGCAATTTCATCTACGAACGCCCAGGCATGGGACACTTCGTCCCAGCGTGTGAAGTAAGTGGAATCGCCGCGCGCTGCATCGTGAATGAGCCGCTCATAAGCTTCCGGCGTGTTGATGCCGATCTGACAGCTCTGGCAGAACTCCATCGATACCGGCTGAACCTCGTTGTCGGAGCCCGGCTTCTTGGCATTGATTTTAATATAGATGCCTTCCATCGGATTGACGCGAATGACAAGCAAGTTGGGAGCGAGCTTCTGACGCTGTCCGAACAAGATGTTCTGCGCCTCGGACTTGAATTCCACCACGACCTCCGTCGTCTTCACAGGAAGCCGCTTGCCCGTACGGATATAGAACGGCACGCCCGCCCAGCGGAAGTTGTCCACGAACACTTTCGCTGCGAAGTACGTCTCCGTCGTCGATTGCTCATCGACGGAATCCTCCTGACGGTAGCCTGGCAGCTCCTTCTCTCCTACTTGCCCCGTCGTATATTGACCGCGTACAACATTGCTGCGGACCTCCTCGCCGGAAGAATAACCGCGCAGCGACCGGAGCACCTTCACCTTCTCGTCGCGGATATCCTCGCCGTGCAGACGGCTTGGCGGCTCCATTGCAATCATCGTCAGCATCTGCAGCATATGGTTCTGTCCCATATCGCGCAGCGCGCCGGATTTGTCGTAGTAGCCGCCGCGTTCTTCTACCCCTACCGTTTCGGACAAGGTGATCTGAACGTTGGCAATATGATTATTATTCCACAATGGCTCGAAGAATCCGTTGGCGAACCGGATCACTTCGATATTTTGCACCATTTCCTTGCCCAGGTAGTGATCGATCCGGAAGATTTCTTCTTCCTTGAACACTTGGTTCAACTGTTCGTTCAACTGCTGCGCGGAAGGCAGATCGTAGCCGAACGGCTTCTCGATAACAAGTCGGTGCCAGCCCTTCGTCTCCAACATTCCGCCGTCTCTCAGATTGAACGATACAGGACCGAATAGCGACGGAGCAAGGGCAAGATAGAACAAGCGATTGCCCGGAATATCGAAGCGCTCCTCCAGTTCCATAGACAGCGCGTTCAACTCGCGGAAGCCGTCAACGTTATTGATGTCAAGCGACATATACACAAAGTGCTGTGCGAAGGCATGCCACAGCTCCACGTCATCCGCTTTGTAGCGGCAAAATTCATTTATGGAATCGTACAAATCGGAGCGGAACTGCTCATTTGTACGAGGGCGGCGCGCCAATCCTACGACTGCAAAGTTGTTCGAAAGCTTGCCTTCTTTATATAAACTGAATAATGCAGGAAACAACTTGCGGCGCGCCAAGTCGCCGGTAGCTCCGAACAAATAGTAAACCGCACCTTGCGGGGCGACAGCTTCAAATGATGTGTTCTGGGTCATTTGCCTCATTCTTTCTGTTATTTTTTAGACAATTCACATGTTATGTAGTGTATCATATTCAAAACCTGTACGCCATTGTATAGGTCATAAAAAATAATGATAAGCAACGTAAATTCTTCTAATCGATCATTCTGCTAGAACTCTCCGGAAATAAGCGGTACGCCGATCGTCAGCTTCCGGGCATCCGATTCCGTATCTTCATGCAGTGCAAGCTGAAGATTGGCCGTTCGTCCCTGCGCGACGGCAATTCCGCTCCTCAACTGCCCGGAATACAAGGTGCGGCTAATGGTGCCCGTATCTTTGTACTTCTCCCTCTCCTCGGCCAGAGCCAGCCGCTGCAGCGTATCTGCGGCATTCCCATGCTTCGTATAGCCGCTTGCCTTCATGCTGACGGCATAAGGCGCTGAATGCGCCTCCACTAGCGTCGATAATCGGTTCGCCGCTTCCAGCAGTCGCTGCAAGGTCATGGGCTGCTCTCCCTTCGCTTCCAGCAGCAGCATATAGCGATCGTAATCGCCCTGGCGCTCCACCTTATACCAACCGATGGCTTCCCCTCCTGCCGGCATACGAGCGGATATGACTTCGCCATCCTCCGTGACGGTCTTGTCAAGCGGAGTACCGTCTTCATGGCGGAATATTGTATCCGCCAGCCGCTCCGCTTCTTCTGCAGCTATCGTAACATCCCAGCGCAGCGTCCATTCCGCAGCGCCGGCACCGCCCAGGAAGAGCTCGTCGCTCCAATCCCAGAGCTGACCCAGATCATGAATCGCCATATCCTGCGTCTGCTCCTGACTGCTCCCGTTAATCGATTGCACGGATGCCGCAATGCACAGCATCGCAAGCAGCAACAGCGGCAGCAGCCACGGATAGATGGCCTTGCGCTTGCTCGATCCCTCTCTCTCCCGCTTCCGAACGTGCTCGTCATGACCGAGCGGAAGAGCTTTGTCCTTCGGAATATACATAAGCAGCATGCCCCCTTATACCCAAGAGCTCGTGTTCGCACACATAAGCCCTGGCATGAATAAGATGCCTGTATACATGGGATGCAGAACCTCCCTACTAATTTGACTCCGGTACGGGATTTTCCTGCCTGTTCGCCGCCATGTCACGCATTTCACCCAACCGCAAATTTCGACTTCACCGTTCGCCAGTCTTCTCGCACTATCTCTTGTACACTTGCCGTATCCGGTAACGAAGAAAACAGGTCAGGAGGGATCAGCTTGGCAGATTATGCTAGCAGCATTAGAAGAATCGAACACACTTCCGATTATACGCCTATCCGCTCCTTGAATCGCTACGCGATTCCGCCACAGCGGTATACGGAAGGGATAGCCGGGGAATGCCGAAGCGAATGGAGCAAGCAGTACTTTCAAGCTGCGGACAGCGCAGCGGAGTGGTTGAAGCAGGCGAGAGCTGCGCAGACGGAGCTGGACAATCTTCACCGGCAGTTGGGGAGCTCCGGATGGGAGGAGCGTTCTATGGACATTCGGAATTCTCTGTCCAGGTTGATTGCTTCACTGCAAGACAGCTACAGGCAGCATGCAGGTTATCTTCATGAAGAGGTATGGAGCGTCATCGCACTCGCCTTGAGGCATCCGGCAATCGAGGCGCTCGCTATTGAAGCTGATGGCAGCGAGGAAGCGCACATGGAAGAACCGCTTGATGCTTCGCATGTCAAGCGGCTGCTGGGCGGAACTGACGGACTGCTGACGGAGCTGAACCGCGCGCTCAGCTATGCGGAACAGCGCAGGGGAATCGATCTGCTCAAGCTGCCATTCCCCTCTGCTTATCCTTACGCCATGTATTATGGAGCAATGTATACGTACTGGCCGCTGCCGGCAAGAGGATTGCTGGTCAACAAGTACTACTGACTCCGTTATTCCGCAATGCCGTGCTTGTGCGCGTATATAGCCGCCTGGGTGCGGTCTTCCACATGAAGCTTGTTGAATATATTGGTAATATGGAATTTCACCGTCTTCACCCCGATATAGAGCTGATCGGCAATTTCCTGATTGGACAAGCCTTGCGAGACGCGCAAGAGTACTTCCATCTCGCGTTCGGTCAGATCTTCATGCAATGCGGCCTGCTCTTGCTGCTTCGGCTGCCTGAAGCGATTCATCATCTTCGCGGCTACCTGCGACTCCAGAACGGACTGCCCTCTAGAAGCCGCTCGAATCGCTTCCGCAATTTCATTCGCCCTGGACGTCTTCAGCAAGTAGCTGAACGCTCCCGCTTCGATGACGGGATACAGCTTGCTGTCGTCTATAAAGCTGGTCAGAACGATCACCTTGCAGTCGGGATGCTGCGCGAGCAGCTTCTCCGTCGTCTCGACGCCGTCCATGCCTTCCATGACGAGGTCCATCAGCACCACATCGGGCTTATAGAGCTGGGCCATCCGTATGCCGTCCACTCCGTTGCTCGCTTCGCCGACAACTTCAATGCCATCCTCCGTGTCCAGCACGGCTGCCAGGCCAATCCGCACCATCTCATGATCGTCTACAAGCAATACCTTGATTGCTTCCTCCATCTTCTCCCTACCCCTTCCATGATTCATCCGCGCTAACTGATGGCCGAACCGGCGTTCATCGGTATCCACAAGTGAACGGTCGTGCCTTCGCCCGGCTGGGAGATCATCTGCAACGCCCCTCCCAGCTCGTTAACCCGTTCCTCCATCGTCAGCAATCCGTAGGAGGTCTGCTTCTTCTCCTCCAGATCGAATCCGATTCCGCTGTCCTGCAAGGTCATGTGCACCTTGTCGTCCAGTCGGAGCAGACGTATATGCATGCTGTCCGCCTTTGCATGCCGCAGCGTGTTGGACAGCGCTTCCTGGGCAATTCGGAACAGGTGGTCCTCGGCTTGCGGCAGCAATTGAATGGTCTTATCCACTTCCAATGTAATTTTCATCGGAATTTTCTGCTGCAGCTCGTCCACCAGCACCGTCAAGGCTTGACCCAGGTTTTTCCCGTCCAGATGAACGGGGCGCAGATGGAGCAGCAATGCCCGCATCTCGGATTGGGCAACCGCAGCCATCTCCTCGATTAACTGCACTTGCCGTCTGGCGCGCTCCCAGTCCTTCTCGATCGTTCGGCTTACGGCAGTTGCCGTCATGGATATCGCGAACAGCTGCTGACTTACCGCATCGTGAAGCTCTCTGGCCAGCCGCTGCCTCTCTTCAATAACGGCCGTGAATCTGACCTTCGCCTTCCATTCCTGATTCTCGTCCGCTTGCGCTGCCTCCGCCTCTCCCTCTCCTTCGCCGCTAGGCAAAGTAACGGCGAACTTGCGCCTCACCTGTTGCTCCGTCAGACGCTTCAATGTCGCTTTAAGCTTGGAGTTTTGCAGATAACCGTTCAATGTCGCGGCAGCCAGGGCGATACCGACCCCGCTCAAGCCGATAATGGCCCACTTTCCCTGCAAGGTCAACAGCTCGATTACGCCGATGCCTTGCAGAACGATGATGACGAAGCTCATAATGATGAGCAGCCATAAGACCATCTCGATCGCATTTCGCTTGCGTGCCGCCTTCTCCGGCGCTTGCCCGTCTTTATTCTGCCCTTCGTGCATACCCCTTCATCGCCCCTTGCCGCCTATTGTTTCACTGTGTAGCTCTACGCATGAAAGAGCAGACCGCCGTTATCGGTCCGCTGCTTTCATTATACAGATGATTTAGTTGGTTTCGGAAGCTTTGGCGCCGTTAATTTTGTTCTTCATTGCTTCCAGCTGCTCATCCACCTGCATGCGGCGCTCAATATCCGCGGAGCTGACCGGCGATGGGGAGGAGCCTACGGCATAAGGAGCGCGCATAACGTCGGCTTCCGCTTCCATTTGCATAATTTTCTCTTCCATCCGATGGAAGCCGCGCGATGCGGAGCCGCTGTCGATCGTATGGTTCGTCGTCAGCTGAGCCATCTGCTTCTGTGCCTTCGCCACTTGTGCACGGGATACCAGCTCGTTGCGCTTATTGCGCAGCTGATAGAACTCTTCTTTCATGCCATGCAGCTGCTGCATCAATTCCTCGGCTTGCGCCTTCGTGCTGGCATGCAGGTTGCTGTATTCCGTTACCTTCTGATCGAAGTACAGCTTCTCTTCCAACAGCTTGCGCGTCAGTTCTTCCTGTCCCGCTCTCAGAGCGGCTTCCGCCTTGGATTCACGCTCGGCGACATTGCGAATCGCGTCGTCCAGGCGCTGCTGCATGCGGCGCTCGTTCGCCATTTGTTTCGCTACTGTCACTTCCGCTTGATGAATTTCCGTCTCCATGTCACGCAAGTATTGATTCAGCATGACGATCGGGTCCTCCACTTTATCCAGCAACTCGTTCATCGAAGCCTTCGTCATATCCTTCATTCTTTTGAAAATACCCATATTATGATTCTCCCTTCTCGTATTGAGCCAATTTTGATTTCAGTTCTTCAATCTCTCGACGCAGCGCTTTCTTCTCCAAGTCGTCCATCATGCTATCGAATTGCGAATTGGGTGCCGGTTCCTCATAAGCATTGCCCATGCCCTGCTTCCATCCGCCCGGTTGGGCATTGTAGTGGTATCCTCCGCCATTGCCGTAGTGCGGACCTGGGCCTGGACCTGGACTCGGACCTTGACCCGTATAGTGTCCATATCCGCTGCCCAGAGCTCCGTGACCGCCTGGTCCGTATCCATTGTAGATCGGAGGCTCTTTGGGCACCACCAAAGCGGCAACCAAGTAGATGAGAATGACCGTTCCGCTGGACAATATAGTGATGATGATCAGCAGAATTCGAAGCAATGTCGCGTCGACATTCAGCATCTCGCCCAATCCGCCGCACAGGCCGGAAAGCTTTTTGTCCCGTCTGGAGCGATATAGTTTCCTCAACTTGACCATCCTTCCTTCTTAAGCTTTCGTTTCAATTCCTCAAGCTCTTGTTCAATCGCAGAGCCGACCGAACGGCCAATCTGATCTCCCAGTCCCGTTCCCGCTCTTCTGATGTCGCGCAGGCTCCGGGCTTCATGCTCCATGTCGGAGATGCGGTCCTCCATTCTTCTGAAGACGGTGCCGGGATGTCCGCCGTCGCCTACCCCATTCTGCATGCGCTGGTTCATGCGCTGCTGCAGCTTGAGCGATTCCATGCGGGCTACATAATATTCGCGCTTGTCGTATACCGTCTGATATTCGCTTCTTAGCTGCCGCAGTTGCTCTTCCAGATCCAACGTATTCTGTCTGCTCTGCTCGTACAATTCTCTATATTGCGTCGACCGTTCCTCACAGCTTGCCTTCTCATGGAGCGCCATCCGGGCCAGGCTCTCTTCCCCCGCCTTCAGAGCGGTGTACGCTTGCTGCTCGCGGCGCTCCCTCTGCTGTTCGGCGCTCAGCCACTGCGATTTCAATTGACCGCTGTGATTCATGTATTGCTGATACAGCTTCTCTGCCGCGATGATTTCTTCCCTGGTGGACCAGAGGAACTGATCAATCATGCGAACGGGGTCCTCCGCCTTCTCCAATCGCTCATTCAATGTCGCTACCGTAATATCTCGTATTCGCCGTACGATGCTCATCCCTCATATCCTCCAATCAGTATGATCTTCTGCCGCCGCTTGAGCCGCCTTTGAACAATGTAATGCCGGCTACAATCAGGCCGATTGCCAAGATCAGCAGCAGAACGCTGCCCAGCTTGCTCATGAGCATAATCGCTCCAATCGCCACTAACGCCCCGCCGATCATCTTCTTCCCGTTCATCCAACCGTATATCCCGAATCCGATCAGTATGAACGGGAGCATCCAGCCGAATATGGCTCCGATTCTGATGTCGAAGATGTTAAGCACTGCCAGAGCACCGATGATGACGAGCAGTACGCCTAACGCGCTTTTCCCATTCATTGGAATCCCCATCCCCTTTCCCTCGATTAGAATTTACTCATAAAGCTCGTTGACCATGTTGCGGTTGTTCTTGCTTATGTACTTAGTATAGATGCTTTAACCCCTTGATAAAACGGACTTTTGGCGGTTTCTGCACTAGACCTAGGTCGAGTCTCGCACCCGCCCTGAGGGGGAGTATTGGGAATGAGTCCATATTTTACAGCTTAAACCGCTTGCAAATGCTGTGATACGGTATAGCTACCAACCAGGAGGTGCTATCAAACGTGAGACCAAATATATTCAAGAAAACGATTATAGCAGGAGTCGTATCGACAGCATTGCTTACTGCCGGCATCGTGCCGCTTCCGATGGACGGACATGGACAAGCCTATGCGGCAAGCGCTTCATCGAAGTCGGCGAAGATCGAGCGAACAATCCAATTAGGCGGCAAGTATCTTGGCACGCCTTACGAGTTCGGTTCCAACCGCAATACGACGACGACTTTTGATTGCTCCGACTTTGTAAAACATATATTCAAGAAAGCCGCCGGCAAGACGATTCCGGGTTCATCCCGCACACAAGCGGCCTACGTGAAGAAGTATTCTACACCCAAAACAAGCTGGTCCAGCTTGAAGCGCGGCGATCTCGTATTCTTCATGTCGTACAAGGGATCTTCCAAGTCCAGCTATACGAAGCTCAACAAGTCGAAGCAAACCGTAACTCATGTGGCGCTTTATCTCGGCAACGGTCGTATCCTGCACACGTATTCCAAGAAAAGCGGCGGCGTACGCGTCGATTCCGTGAAAGGTACGCAGTGGGAATACCGCATGATCTTCGGCGGCAGCGTATTGTAAGTGGCAAATGCACAACAAATGAAACAAGGGCAGCGATCCGCAATTGATCGCTGCCCTTGCTATTATATAATGAAGTTTTAAGGCGCACTTCTCAATAACGCCGTAATCTCATCGAAAGTCATCTCGCCGCTGACGATATCGACGATACGCCCGTCACCGTCAAGCAGCAGGCTGAGCGGCAAGCCGGTAACGCCATACCGCTTCTTCACTTCTTGCTGCCCGTCCAGCAGTACCGGGAATGTCAACTCGTAGCGTTGCATGAAGCGGTTCACTTTCTCCCCGGATTCTCCAACGTTGACGGCCAGTACTTCCACGTCTTCATTAAGCTTGTAGGCCTCGTTCATCATGGGAAGCTCATTCACGCAAGGCGTGCACCAGGAAGCCCAGAAGTTAATGAGCACCGGCTGCTTCCTTTCGCCGTAATCCTGCAGCTTCACAGACCCGCCGTCCCAAGTATTCAGCGTGAAGTCAGGCGCTAGGTCTCCGATCGCGGGCGGCTCAGGGGTTGCCTCCCCCTTGAAGACGACCCATGCGCATATTGCCGCTAACGCAAGGAATATGCTCCACTGCAGCCATTGTCTGCGCTTCGCTTTCACCCTCCCTTTGCCCCCGTCGCACTCCGCACCGGAGCTGAAGCATCGGCCCCGCTATATAAGGAAGAGAAAGCCGGCATCCATTCCGATGTGCCCAGTTGCTCGCGTATTTCTTCAGCTGTTCCATCCAAGGCAACCGCTCCCTCGTTCAAAAATACAATTCTGTCCGCTGCCGACGCCGCGATCTGCAACTGATGGGTGGAGAACAGAACGGTCTGTCCTTGTCCGGCAGCCTGGCGCACAAGCCGGACGAATTCATCCATCCAATAAGGGTCAAGCCCGTTCGTCGGTTCGTCCATGAGCAGCAGGGGCGGCCTTGCAAGCTGCGCTTGCGCATAAAGCACCCGCTGTCTCATCCCTTTGGAGAAGGAGGTGACCGGCTTGCTGCCCGTCTCCTGCAGTCCGACCTGTTGCAGCCGCTCAATAGCGGACTGCTTCGACAATCCCTTCAGCTTAGCCCAGAACGTCATTGTCTCCATCGCAGTCATGCCAGAGCTGAAGCGATAGTCGTCCGGCATGTAGCCGATCTGCTCGGCATATCGGATGCGATCCTGCCTCCACGCCAGCCCGCCGATTCGGATGCTGCCGCAATCCGGCTGCATGATCCCGGCAACCATGCGCAGCACCGTGCTCTTGCCCGCTCCGTTGCCGCCGCAAAGCGCGACAATCTGTCCCTTATTCATGCTTAGACTGAAGTCCTTAATAACAGGCTGCTTCTTTATCGTCTTCCCTATCCCGTCTATCGTGACGAATGCTTCAGACACGCTTCCTCCTCCTCTCCCACAGCCCAATCGACATCCCCGTTAGCATGCCAATCCATAAGCCAACCGCGAGGACGAAAGCGATCGTACCGGACGGAGTGCGCACCCACTTCACCCACTCATAGTAGTCCGGCCCCAGCACTGCCCCTCCGCCAAGCTTGACGACAATGAACAACCGGGACAGCTCTGCCGGATTCAGCGCCGTCAGCGCGGATACCGCCGGCTTGATCCACATGTAGGGCATCATGCCCAATGCGGCAATGAGCAATGCAGGCCAAGCGATAACGGTGAAGAACCATATTCCGACCGACACGGTCAATGCCTGCCAACGATTACTCGCAAGCGTACCGATCAGCAACGCGATCGCTGTATACATCAACACCAATGAAACGGACAACGCGAGCAATAATATATAAGCTTGCAAGCTGAAGCCTTGACCCGTCAGGAAGCCGATTGAGCCGGCCAGGCCGAACCCGATGGCAACGATGCTGATCATGACGACGATCAGTCCTGCGTATTTGCCAGCAAGAAATGCGCTCGTTCGAAGAGGATACGTAGAGAGCAGCTCCCCATTCCCCTCTTCCTTCTCGCCCGTTAACGAGAAGGAGCCCAGCATTAACGCCATCAACGGCAGCAGATAGAGAATCAGATTCATCATCGTTCCCGTAATGCCGGAATAACCTTCCGCATAGCCTTGCGCGTTGATCAGCAGCAAGCTCAGCATGAATAACGAGAACAACGCCATGAAAGAATAAGACCATGGATTGCGCAATCCCATCTTGATTTCTCTCAGGGAGACTTGAACGGCATGGCTCACGAATGGTGATCCTCTTTGTCCATATGCTCCTCCTGTGCCTGATGCTCTCCTTGGTCCATATGCTCCTTGCTGTCCATATCGTGCGAGTGATCATGCGAATCCTCATGCCCTTGCATCATGTCGCGATTCACTTCCCATGAATGAAAAGCCAGCTCCTCGGCCGTCATTAGCTTGCCCATGCCCTGCTCCTTTACGAAGCTCTCGGCGTCTTCTTTCTTTTCGAATGAGACGATGCCGTAGGCCATCGGCGTCTTCAACGATTGATCGTAGACATAATACGCTTTCTCATAATTAAGCCATTGCTTGCTGTTGTAATCGCGAACGAAGGAGGCTCCGATTGTTGCCGTACCGTTCTCCTTCTTCCAAGTGTTCATACAGCCGATATCGTCGAATTTCAACGATTGTCCATCCGTCGTAATGATTTGTGTCGCATATTGATCATCCTTCACCGCCATATTGCAGATCGCGCATCGATCTGTTTCTTCATTAATAGCTTCCGGCTTATACTCTTGCTTGCCGCATGCTGCCAATACAGTAATAACAATGACCAGCATTGCAGTAACCGTCCATCTCTTCATCTTCATCTATCCCTTCTCCTCATCGCAAATAATAAACTTCCTGCTCCAATCAGCATACAGGTGCCCAATATTCCAGTTAGCCCATTCGCAGTTCCCGACGATGGGTCGGCGATTGATGGAAGCGGCAACAGCAATGGAGCCTCGTCTCGCGCCCAATCGCTTCGCTGCGATTGATACAACCCTTCCAGAAAAACCATGCCAGGTGATTGGAAAAACAGTTGGAACACCGGCTTCTTCTTCACCAGCGTCTCGAAAAACGGATTGACGGCATAAGGAATATCGCTGCTGCCGTCCCCGGTAGCATCAATGCCTTGGAAGGAATCCCAGAAGTTCTCCTTTATCTCGTTCCCGCTGCTGCTTCTCGCTCCGGCATCATTGACGTTGCCAATAAACGAATTGTGCTGAATGATATTACCTTCCGAAGACAGCAGCTGCAGACCGGTAAAATTGTTAATCATCTCATTGTTCTCAATCGTGTTGCTCGCAGATTGCTCGATATACAGGCCGACGCGATTACCTTCCGTTATGTTGTTTCGCAGAATCGAATGATGCGCATCGTACAGCAGAATGCCTTGTGAATTTACGTTTTCATTTTGCTTGGCGAATTCGTTGCGCTCCACGATCACCTCTTGCACCGACATGATCATAGCGCCGGTAATGTTCATCGACCCGATATTGTCCTGAACGACCGTCCCCTTCGTATACATACAATGCACACCATAGCGGGAGTGCCGGATCGTATTGGCTGCGACCAGCGTATCATCGCTATTCTCCATATAAATGCCGTCATACATGGCGACTATGCTGTTGCCTCGCAACTCCGCCGCATGAGCTTCAAAGAGATCGATGCCATTCCCGCGTTGAAAAATTTTCGTACGATCCGAAGCGCCCCATGTGATGCTGCTGCTGTCCACCTTGCCGCCTTGCGTTCCCCGAAGCTGAATGCCATCGGAGCCTGTGGCAATGCTCAGCCCCTTCAGAAGTACACGGTCGCCTTCCACTAGCACGCTTGGCGCTTCCTTCATGGACTCGTCATTGACCGTTATTCCGACGATGGACACATCGTCAGCAGTGATCGAAATAGCCGGCTCCTCGCTCTCGT
The DNA here is from genome assembly GCF_025567625.1 of Paenibacillus sp. J5C2022. Classification (GTDB taxonomy): domain Bacteria; phylum Bacillota; class Bacilli; order Paenibacillales; family Paenibacillaceae; genus Pristimantibacillus. The sequence goes on from NZ_JAOQJC010000040.1 coordinate 53,579, forward strand.
TCGTCACCGTAACCGTTGCATCCTGCTCCGCAATGAGCGAGATTGTCTTGGCAATACGAATAGGACCAGTGTACGATCCGGAAGGAATAACGATCTTCGCTCCCGGATCTGCATGATCGATGAGAGCCTGCAACGAAGAACCGCTTGCCGCAATCTCGGGCGGATGGTGCAGCCATTGAACCGCTGTAATCGAAAGCAGTATGAGCAGACCTATCGCACTTCTCCTCCATTGCCCTCCCGCATTCATCGTTCCTTCACCTCAAGCAGCTTTTTCTTGGTCACATGCAGCTCATCTTCGTATAGATGAATATACACGTTGTATATGCCCTTCTTCGGGAAAGTGAAGCTTCCGGTAAATTGTCCATTCCCGGTATAAGCTGCATCGACCAGCTTCACCTTGCCGTCCACACGGATATCGAATTGGACTTCGGCCGTCTCTGCGAACTCCGCACCCGTGAACGACGTCATCAGTTCCACCTGTTCTCCGGCCATGACAATGTCGGGATTCGTATCAAGCGACGCTTCTACGTCCATCGGATCTATTCCTGCCGGCGCTTGCTCGGAGCAACCCGCCATGACGAACAAGACAAGAACGATAAGAGACATTTTACTTATGCATAATCTCATTGCTTATCACCCCCCTGCTCTTCAGTTCCCTTAGCCATTATAGCCAGCAGCACCATGTTTCCACATGACTACAAAGAGCTATGGAGGCGCAGGAAAAATGACAATCTTGAAACAAATCATCTTCGTGATAATTTCATGTCCGAAACATAGAATATTGCCATAGAATGAGGTAAGAATGAAGCGATTGCAATTTGGGAAATTATAATAGAAGAACCAAAATAAACTTGGCGAGGTGGTGTTGAAAAATGAAGACAGTCATCAAAAGCCGGGTGCCGAAAATGGCTATCATCATTTTTCTTGTGGCGCTAATCGTATCGTTCTTCGGATACTATCGATTAGCTGATTACATCGTCTATCCCGCAGTACCTGTTGAGATCGAAGCGAAATTTCTGTCGGAAGCATACTTCTCCCAGCTTTCCGAGCAATATGCCCGCATTCGTTCGGAATATCGAAGATGGTATCTATTTGACCATTCCAAATCGATAGCGGCTCATGCCATCCTGGTTCGAATGATGAGCGATTTGAGGAAGCAACCTGAAGCGCTGGATGGACATGATCACTTTGAACGTTTCTTCGATACATTCGACAGGGCTGTCAGGCAGCTTCCATATACGACCGAGGAGATTCATTATTTCCGTAATGAACTGAATCGGTACGGAGAAGCGCCTGAGCGATTGGAAGAAATGGTCGAGCTTGCAGCATGCGGCAAATGGCGGCTGTACAGTGCCAGGTATCACCGGTATGAAGTTAAGGAGCTGGATGCTGCCTATCAGGTGAAGTTTATATCGGACAACGGTCGCTTCGAAGCGGTCTATCATACAGAGACGGGACAGATTGTGACCGATCCCGTTAACATGGGCACCTATAATTATGCGCCTGGCAGCATCTATCCATGGAAGGACATCCTTCATCATCAATATGACAAGCTGCCTTGGATGAAGTGGGGCAATACCAATCAGGTATCGTATGAGGAGATTGTGCAGAGGAAGACGAGACACGGCTCCATTGAGCAGCAGACTAACACGGAAGAACTCCAGCAGTTGATTCGAAGTAGAATGTTAGAATTACAAGAAGATCGCCTATCCAACCTGTTATGCCAGGTGGTTTGGCGATCTCCTTAACGTTCCGGTAGACTCCGCAGATTCATTGCGTAAGATTCAATCCATGACCTTCCTTTATGGTTCCAGCATACGGTTGACGATGAAGGACAATTCATACATTCCAATCATACCGTCCCCATCCAAATCATACTCCGGCTTCCATCCGGCATCGCCTTCTCTCTTGCCGTAGTGTACGGCCGCAATTCCGACATCACCAATATCGATGACGCCATCGCCGTTCAAATTGCCGGTATCGCTTGTAATGACATAACCTTGAAACAATTCAACCGCATCATCCAAGTTCTCTTTGGCGAGCATAATCTGCGACAGTGTTGCAGAAGGATCATCCGCTTGGACCGTCGCGCTGGCGATCGCGGCCAGCAGCACCGAATAGGCGTAATCCGGATACTGACCATCCTGGATACCGACAACCGCCGTATCCGCAACAGCCTGTGCCGCGGCAATCGAGGCAAGCAAGGCGGATTTATCCGCATTGATTTGCACCGATAGCTTTGCATTTGTCAGATTAGCCGGCTGCGTTCCCCCGCTTCCATCAGCCAGAATGGCTTTCGTGATTTCGATCTCTCCGAACTCCGCCTCCCCTGCGGCAGCAGTGAACGCAATATCGAGCATGGGAGCGCCGCCGTTCATCATGCTGTCTTCACCGGGATGCACAAGGATGTATCGCACAGTAGCCGCTGCCGGTTCATGATATACAGACTGGATGACCGTCCGGGCATTCGCGGGCACCGCATTCTGATAAACGAATAGTTCAGGGTTATAAGTTATGGTGACATCCTGAGCCGACACATTGACCATATTTGATAAGTCATATTGCATAGTAAATGTTTCGTTCGCATTGACCGAGCCTGGGCCGTCAAGGCCAGCGAACGCTTCGTTTGGCGGCGGATCGGATGAGTAGCTTGCCTCGAATTCGATCAGCCGCGCAATTTTATCGTTTGTATGAGCAGAGGAGCCGCCCCAGGACGGTTTTGTAATGTTCATTCTCATGGCCGTTGTTTGAATCGGCGTAAATGTGATGTCATTATGTTGACCGTAAAACCCGTCCTTCTCGTTATCTGTAACCGAAGCAAGCACTTTCCATTCCAAACCATCCAAGTATTCAATTGTGAAATCGCGAATGTGCCAATTGCTTCCTCCAACGTTTCCACTCCATATTTTGACCCGGTTGATCGTCTGAGGAACGGCCCAATCAAGTTGGAAGAAATGATTCATCTCGGTGTCTTGTGACAACCAACGGGTATGCAATCTGCCGTCAACGGCATTTTCCTTCACATGCGTTCCGTCTGTGGAATCGACAGTCAATTGAGCCAATTGCGCAACGTTATTGACTATGATCGGACCGAACATGCCGGAAGGCTCCGATGTGCCGCTTGCATTTTTGGCTTTAACTTGATAGTAGTATGGCATTCCGCTATTTGCCGAAGCATCTTTGAACGGTATCTCGGATGCCAAGACGTTCGAACCTACCACCGTCCAGGGCCCACTGGGATCGGTCGCCCGTTCCACATCGTACGATTCCGCCCATGTCACCTTCCCCCATGTTATGGCGGAAACAGATTGGAACGGATACAAGACGGGCGCAATGGGAACAGGAAGCACGCTGGATGCCATCACCGGACCCACCATGTTGGAAGGTTCCGATATACCCGCTATATTAACGGCCTTGATCCTGTAATAATACATTTCGCCTTCGATGAAGTCTGAATCTTGATAGGGTACGAACGGAATATCACTGTCCAGTACATTGTCCCCTACAACTGCCCATGGGCCGTTCGGATCCGTAGCTCGTTCAATCCTATAGGTTTCCGCTCCTACCGATCCTCTCCACCATATCCCGAGAACCGATTCGATCGGCAGCAAGCTCGGTGCATCCGGGACTTCTCTCGGCGGCACAGAGAGGCCGCGTATCTCGTAAGCCTTTTCACGAATCAACTGCATGACGGCCGTTTCATCGTAAGCCTCCCCTGAAGGAAATCCCGGCCAACGATAATCTCCGTTGTAAAACCCGCCGTCCTTGTTGTGAAATTTCAGCGTCCACAGCATGGCGCCCGATGTCCCGTTCTGGATCACTTCATTGAACAGATTGGTGAAGTTCGACGTGGATGAGCCGCCGAATTCGCCGATAATAAGTGCTTTCTTTCCTTTGCTCAACGCTCTGTCGGCTTCGGCGCGCAGAGCATAGTCGGCGCCTCCGCCCTCATAATAATGGTTGGAAACGATATCAATATTGGGATCATCCAGAGAAGCCGCCGCAATGCCATAATGACCGTCCATGACGAGATGATTAGAATCTACGCTTTTAATGTACGCAGCCATTTCGCTTGTCCAGTCGTCTGGAGAATATAGCTCGTTCCCCGTTTCCCACGCGAGAATCGCTTTGTCGTCTTTATACTTGACTCCTGTATACGTATTCGTACGGTTCAACACATAGTTGACCAAATGCTTGTAATCTTCCTTCAGTTCAGGATCTGTATAGAATTCGTCCTGGGTCTTGCCGCGCAATGCTGCGAAATGTTTCACCCCACCGACATGGTCCCATGTATCGATGAAGGGAATGATCACACGTATTCCGTATTGATTAGCCAGCTTCAGCACGTAATCCAGATCCATGAAGTAATCCTCGTCATAATCTCTCCATCCGTTGATATGCCTCTTCTCGCTTCCGTATGCAATACTGCCTTTAATCGTAAAGGTATACAGCCGAGTTGCGGTTGCGCCCATCTGCTGCAGCGACTTGAACACATCCTCCTGTTCCCAAGGATCGGCGCGATGCCATTCCGGAGCAGGGATATAGGTCAGATTGGAGCTGTTTATGGAAATAAATCGAAATTCGGACAAGCCGTCCATCAATTTATCGCCGCTTCGGGTAACAAAATTGTTGAGCCCTGAGGAGAAATCGGAGAACACTTCAATTTCCGCAAGCCGGGCGATTTTGTCCTCCGGGCCATAAGAGCCGCCCCAGCTCGGCTTTGTAATATGAAGCCTCAGTTTGGAAGCGGTTACCGTTTCAAAGACGAAGTGATTGTAATGCCCGAGGTTATTGTCCTTGTCATTGTCAACAACAGATGCAATGGTGATCCAGTCGGCCCCGTTCCAATAATCGAGCGTGTAATCGCGAATATGCCAATTATGATTGCCTGTTCCCACATTGCCGCTCCAGACTTTAACCTCATGGAAGGACTGCGGATTTCCCCAAGTCATTTCGAAAGTATGTTCATAAGAAGTATCTCCAGATACCCACCGCGACGATGTGCTTCCGTCCACAGCCAGATTTGCCGTATTGCCTTCGGTTACCGAATCAACTTGAAGCTCAGCGGACCCGGCAATATTGACCGAGTCGGTCGATTGTTCCGCTTCCGCAATTAAACCGCTTACAGGAAACAGACCGAATATAAGCAATAAGGCCAATACCATCAAAATTGTTTTATTGCCGCCCATCATCTGTTCCCCTCCCCTGCTTTACTGTTGTTGAGCAATTCCATTTCCACATGTCGTAACCTCCTGATTTATATGATGTTGTGCATGTTCATCATGGAGGGGAATGCAGCCATATTGCAAGGATACGATTGTAAGATGGCTATAAAATAATGGGAAATCAAGTAGATGACGAGACTTCATGTCCTTTTTATTCGCTTGAACCTTTATTTCTGCTCCACGACAACTCCCTGTATTCCGTAGGAGTGATTCCCATGGTCAGTCTGAACACTTTAGTGAAATAGCTTTTACTGTTGAATCCGACTCTCTCGCCAATGTCCGCCACTTTTATTTGGGTTTCGACGAGCATTTTTTTTGCTTGTTCGATCCGATACTGATTTAAATAATCGATCATCGTTGAATTGTAGCGCTTTTTAAACAATTGGCTAATGTATTGACGGGTCACTCCTACATGCTCAGCTGCATCATCCATCGAGAAGTTGGAGGCGTAGTTGTCCGCAATATATTTTTTAATATGATCCACATAACTGTTTTTAATGAATTCGCTGTAGTCTTCCCGTTGCTCTTCCGTGAAAGATGTGAATTTTTTTATAAAAAACTGTTTAATGAAAGTAGAATTCATCATTCCCCTGGCTGTCATAAACGCATTAATTTCGTTGAGCAGCTTCACACTCTCATGCTCATATAATCGAATCAGCAAGGAGACGCATGTATAAAAATTACTGTGGTATTCCGTCACACTTCGATTTTCGGAGAACATCAAATTGATCAAATCACTGCAAGTCGCTTCATCATGACGGCGAATAGCGATTTCCAATTCATCGAAAGTCGGATTCTTCGACTGATGAAATTGAATATCCATTGGCAACTTATTGTAGCAATAGACTTGAAGTTCTGGCGAATAGATCATCCCCATGTTAAAAGCATATAGCGCTTCGATGTATGAATTATTAATTTCTTCTAACTGATGGATACCGCCTATACTTGCAATATAGTGCTCCATGATCAATGGATCCAAAGAAGAAACCAATTGAGTGGTAAAAGTGTTGATATCCTGATCCTTCAGCCGAAATAAAACGACAAATTCTTTCTCAGATGCAAAGAACAGGTCAATGTCTAACCACTGGCCCATGCTATTATTTACTTTCTCACACATCTCCCGCTCTTCCACATTCAGGTTCATTTTGGCATTCATCGTAAAAATAACAACAACAAGCGGAGTGCGGTATTCTTGTAAATGCAGTTGAATGTCAGACCGATTGACAAATCTGTTCTCAATTAAATTGCGAATAAGTGTTTTCTTGAGCGATTGTTCACTTTTACTCAGGCGAGAATGCAATTGACTATTCGTTCGGATCACTTCATCAATGACGGAACTAATGAAATCAAACTCTCCCTGCGTGCGGTCCTTTCGATTAATCATTGCTGCAATTTGGGCAATGATATTTTTTACAGGTTCATAGAGCTGTCTTGCCAATAGAAATATAATCGCCAATATTAATAAGGTGACAAGCACGAACAGCCCGACCATTTTATTGCGTGTATCATAGACTCCGCTATATAACTTATTCACGTCTACTTCACAGACCAAATTCCACCCAATGGTTCCTAACGGATAGCTGTTTGTTTCAACCTGATCGCTTTGCTTTACGCTGCTCCTAAGTTGTAAGTCAGGCAAATTGCTTTGCCTATCATTTTTATCAACAACGATAGAGCCCGCTGAGTCTGCTATAAAATAATGATAAGCGTTTTCATTTTTATTCAAGCCAAGCAGAAAATCGTTGTCAATTTTTCTAATATCAATATTGAAAATCAGGTATGACTGATGTTCGTATAAAGGAAGTTTTGCGATCAGAGAAACAACACTCTTCTCCTCCCCATTCTCCATCCAGCTTCTCGTCTGCGTCGCTTTGATTTGATAATTCGACATCCCTTCCGTATCCTCTCTCAACCATTCATAAGGGGAGTGATTGACATCTTCCAGAACACCATAATTGCCTACCAGCAAATAATCCATATCTTCATTGTAGAAGGCTGCCTGATATAGGTAATGACTATACTGGTTCTTATTGAAAAAACGGGACAAATCGTTCAAAATGGCTAGTCGATCCGAATGTAATGATGTTTTTGAATACTGTTTGTCCAGCATAGCAGAATAAAGCTCCCCTAATATGGACTCCAATGTCTTCCCCATAGAGACACCGGTTTGGGTCAAATCATTTTCATTTTTTGAATGAATAAATTGAATCGACTGCTTCAAATACATGTTAATACTGTAAAACCCGGAAATAAGAAAGGGCGGTACCGATACTAGCAAAAGTATGATAACAATTTTCAGGTGATAGGTTTTTATCGAAAGTCTCCATACAGTCGGTCGTTTCAATATAGACATCTGCCTCCTTTATGATTAGTAGAAAACACCGCTTCGTTTGGTAAAGTGCGAGTGACGAGCAACTCTACCAATAAGAAGAGGTGTTCCTACATTATTGTGCCAAATGTGCTGATGGCCAAGCGTAAACGGCTATCGCCGTCCTTTGGCCGCATTAGCTTGCGAGCTTTTACGTTGATTCTTTAAAATGGCATAAACACGATTACAGAACTCACCGATCGAAACATCTTCCCTCTCTTCGAACCTGTCAGGCAATGCCTCGCCACATAATTGTGTCGTTGCAACTCGAAGCCAATTAGTGTAGGTAACACGATTTAAATATGGCTGCTCTTTCCAATAGACTTCTGGTGATATCTCACTGTTATGAAACCGAGGTCCCATATCCGTTCCGGTTGGAAGCAGGCGGTCTGTAGCTGGCAGTACAGGCATGCGTTGACCGCCTGGCAAACTGCGAGCTTTAGCGAGTATTCCAGAGGCTTCGTGAATGCGAATTGGACGATCGCTTTCAGCCTTGTAGGTTGTAAAACCCCCTTTAGCCCCGAAATATTGGATGGCCTTTCCTTCATCACTCAGAGGATCGATATCTTCAAAAAATGTGATCAATTGGTTGTGATCCAATAATTCATCTTGCAAAAGATCGATGGGAATTTCCCTGAGCGGTAATTTACTTTCAATCGATATATCGGCCGCAATACCCGCTGCATATCCCAATTGCATCCAACAGGGCTCCATCCGTATAGTACCGAATCCCATATGCGTAGCAGACACCGCAACGGGGACCAATAGTCCTTCCATTTGCCTCGGCACCATGACGCCGTATGGAATTTGATAAATTTCCGTAAGCCAGCCCAATCCAAGAAAGCCTTCCAAAGCTATGTCCTTTCCTTCGGGCTCTCGCTTTCGTACAGCATGGGAATCGATGGCATAAGCGCCCGTCGCGATACTGTCATAGTGAATCGGAGATCGCCCCATGCCAGGAGCAAGCCGAGCGTCATTTTCCGTAAACACGTATTCACCATGAATTCGTCTGCCTTCCCGTACGTAAATCTGTGGAGGAAAATAATCGGTATCGACAAACTCATCGGCTGCATATCCCCATCTCCCGGCATCTATTCGAAAGGATGCGGGAAGTGCTTCGTCATTCTGGAGAAACCATAATAAGCCTTGCAAGTAAGTGCGATGACGAGCAGCAATAGACTTCCTGACTTCTCCGCTCCCCTCCAAATAATCGCCGTTCTCATCGGGGAGGTCGCTGGAGCACATACAATAGTGATGATTATTGGCATCTGTCTTCCCGTTAGGGACCGGAAGAATGTTAAGTACATCGCGAATGGAGTTCACTCTGGAGGCCGCTACATCTTCCACCAGACTGATATAATCCTCACGTCTATACGTGTTCGGCTTGGTCACCGCTGCTTTTCGATCCTGCATATCCGTCAGGCAAAGACGATAGTTATAGGCCTGAATACGATGATCGCCTACTCCTGTGCTCCCAGGCAGCACTCCCTTCGTTTCATCGAAATTCATATATATTTTTCCCGCATATTCCTCATTCCAGGCATCACGCGATTCTCTTCCGCTCCAATAAGGGACCCCCGCCATAGCTGCAAGATCTCCTTCATACGTACAGTCGATAAACACGCTTGCTGACCGATGGAGGACGGGAAGTTGGTTTATCGCCTTCACACGAATGGCTGTTAGTCTATTATCCTCCATTGCGACGGACGCAATCTCATGCTCGCATTTGACCTCCAATAGCTGTTCGGCATTGGTCATTTCCCAGAATATCATCCGCGCGACCGACGGTTCGAAGTACATGCCTTTATTGCAATCCTTTACTTGACTTGAATGTAACCCGTAGCTTTCGGAATAATGCTTCAGCACCTTGTCGGCAAATTCCCGATAGATGGCGCCCGACGCTTTCAGATCGTCAATATCGGTACGTCCTAACCCACTTGTCATCATACCGCCGATATAGGCTGACGGTTCCAGCAGGAGCGTCCTTCTTCCTTTTCTAGCAGTAGAAATAGCTGCGGCAATTCCTCCAGGTGTCGCTCCATATACGATTATATCGTAATCCTGACTCATGATTATCTTCTCCATTACTCCAAATTTTCGTTTTCATCAGCAATGTAAATACAATACAATAAAGGCGATGAGCATGTATCCAGATAGGGCGTACGGTCACCATTGGTCACAAATATCACTCGTAATTCCACCGATACAAGTACATCTTTGTCAATACCTTGATGCTCTTTCCATCGAACCTGCCGGAAAAGACCGGGATTACTGCACATCACGCTTTCTTCTTCCGAATATCCCGGCAATACTCGTCCTGACGGATCCACTAGCTCGAACTTTAAGCCGCAGCCTTCCCGGAAACTGTCCATATCGAAATTCACATAAATTTTTCTTTCTCTTCCGGTAGCCTCTATCGCCTCCGTCTGGATGACAGCCGATTCGTCGGCATTTCTAATTCTCACATATCCGAAGGAATCGCGTCTCCAATAAGCCAAACCAACGTCCCCTGCGGAATTATCAAAGCACATGCCATTTTGCCATGCCCCATAATATAAATAAGTAAAATCACCGGTGTTTACAAATGAATTGGCCGGTACTAACGAACCTCCGTCCCATTCGCCCTTTTCCCCTCTGCCAACAAATTTAAATCCGGGTATGGCCTCTCTGAAATGGATACCGTCATTGCTTAATATAAGGCCAAGATCTTCGGTCGTATCTTCCATTCCGCTGCCTGCCCTCGCAAATTTAGTCCCGGTTTTTGCTTCTATTTGATGAATCTGTCCATAGACGCCCAGGATCACATTGTCCCGATTCCAGAATCCGGCCGGAGTATGCACCTGTTCGGATATATCAGGCGGATTCATAAAATAATTGGCTCTGTGAAAAGCTACACATGGTTCCCCGGTCCAATTTTTGTAGTCCCTTGACCTGATGGTTCCCATAACCCGTCCTCCAGGATAACCGCCCGGCAATTCAGGGGTATATAGAACAAACGAGGAATGGTAATAGCCGTTGAACTTGTATAAGGCGACGCCTCGATGCTTGGGATGCGCAACAACATCCCAATGAAGTCCATCCGGACTAACTGCAACGAATGGCAGTGATTTTTCTCCTTTGAGGTTTTCAGAAAACATTTTATATCTTTCCTGTGCCGGTATATCCTCGCCTTCATCTATCATGACAGCCGGCATCTCAACAGGATACTCGATATTGACAATATTATTGGACTTTGAGCCACTGTATTCGGCCAGTGAGAGATCAGGCTTCACCCAATGAATGCCGTCATCACTTTCCGCATAAAGCATTTTGAATGTCATCAGCATCCACTCTTGTACGGAACCCGCTCCGCTGTACCACATTCTGAACTTCCCTTTGTCCCGCAGCACGGTTCCTCCCCACAGCCTTGCCCAGCGGGCATCGGGCTCGCCGGGCTTCCCCCGTCTCAGAACGGGATTTCCGGCATATTTGACCCCCTGAAGCAAGGTAAGGTCCACATTGGATCGGAAGGGTATCGCGTGATCGTCAAAAACAAACAACGTCTTCATTCATTTTTCTCTCCCCGGATTAGATTTCATCAACTGCGGTCCAGCAGCCAGATAGGGAAAGCCAGTGGAAAACGCTCTGATCGTTCCGCTGGTTGAACGGGGCCATCCCCATACCGTCCAAATAGGACTGAAGTCAAGTCTCTTCTGGACATTTCCATGAGTTCTTGATGAGAAAGCCCCACTCCTCTTCCCTGGTTCTTGCTTTCGATAAGCCTGCTTATTTTCTCAATAAACCTTTCCTTCTGGTTTATCCTGATCATCATTGGCGCTTCATCCATGATCCTTCGTTTGCTTGCCAGCTTTCTCTCCAATACATTGCCTAATACGCTCGATGTCAAGTAAGCATATCCGGTTATGGACGCAGTGTCTCCCAGACCTTGCAGTACAAAATGCAAAAGCGACTCAAGCGAGTTTTCATCGCCGCCCCCTTCGATCAGACCGGGTTTATTGACGGCTTGACTTACAACCAGATAGGCGGTTGGTATTCCATTGCGTACCGCAAGCAATGTCTTCATCTCAGGAAGAGTAAATAAGTATCGGTATTCTTTCGTACTTCTCACGACATGACAAGCTTCCTTCTGATGCATGAACTGAATGCTTTCGAGCCATTCGGGATTTCTGGACAATTCCAGCTCTACAATTTCATCGCCATCATTTTTGAAGCGATGGACGTCATTCTTTTCGCATCTATATTGATATCCCTGATTTTGAACCGCGCAATAACCTGCAGATTCATAGAACGGGAAGGTTTCGACCTTTGTCCATAATACAGACAGCTCTATCCCCTTCCCATCCATCAGATTAATGCAGTCCTGCAGGCATGTTGACGCATAACCCTTTCTTCTGTGATGGGGCGATGTTGCCGTTGGGGAGATGATCCCGACAGTCCATTCGCACCCCTCCAGTTCTATTTGCCGCGGAATAAAAGGGACAACTGATACAACCTGGTTGTCCGCCTTGATGATGCGCACATTGTCCAAGTTATGATCTTCATACACCAAAGGGTAATCGGTCAACACGCTTTGCTCGCTTCCGGAACGCATAATGCTGTCGACCAGTTGAATGACATCGGACAACTCCGTTCTTTCACAGGCTCGCGGACCGTCAATCGACTGATAGCTAATCATAATCTCCTCCTGCTTACTCAATCAAATTTGAAGGAATACAGATCAACGTCTTTCATAAAAAATCGCATGCGGATCGCTTGGCCAACCAAAGGAGAAACATCATATTTTCCGTTCCACGATACGATATAGTCCAATCTGTCACCGAAGATCTCGTCACATTCCTCCAGAGAATACCCTGGAATCGTCTTGCCGCTAATATCCTGCAGTTCAACTTTCATGCCTCCTACAGCTGACGTCGACACATTCAATGTCAGTTGTCTGCCCTCGAAGGTGAACGGTTTCGTTAATGTCTCATGGCCGACAGCATCGGCTCTAAGGGACATAAACCCGTCCTGACGTATCGTATAGCGGCGAAGCAAGCACTGATCTTTCCAATTATTTTCGAACGCATACATTGAAATTTCGTTCGGTTCCCCAACCGTATCCGATTTCGTTTCCTGCATTCCGATCGTCAGGAAACAATCGCCATACACCCAGTTATGATCGCTTGTGATACCAGGCGTCAGATACGCGTCATCAGACCTTCTCCACCTTTTCCCGTCGCGACTTGACATCAGCAGACAATCCGTAATTGCCAGTCCATAGCGAGGATGGTGCAGCATACGATTTTTGCGATGTTCCGGGTCCGACATTTGGTCAAAAGCGGGAGACCATTGTTTCCTCTCCACATACCGCGCCGGAAAACCCAGAAAAACATGCGGCGCTCTATAATATGGCGTTACTGCACTTACATAGAGAGGAATATCGAGACCTCCTTCGAAATCAAGCAGCTCTGGTTCACTCCAGTTCTGGAAGTCGGTCGATTCACACCATCTGATATCGCGAATCCCTTCGCCTGTATCATCGACGGCATCCTCATTGGCTTCATCGCTTGTATCATCGACGGAAATTTTGTGGAAGTTGCGCACATACGCCCAATATTTCTGCCGCTCGGCATCCCAGAACGCCAAGTTGGAAGAATCAAAGTTTCCGGGAACGGATAACGGCTCATCAGACATCGGCTTCCATTGATAGCCGTCCGCAGATTTGAATCGGTACAATTTTCTTCTCATGCTGTAATCGAACGGAACCTTCCTATTGGCTTCAATGGCTTTAAATCGTTCGTCGGGAGGACAATCGGGATTCCCGTCTATGAACGGCACGAAGTTGTCCAGATCAGCCTTATACAGCACAATATTATTGTCCGTGCTTCCATTAACTTCTACAGCGCCTATGGATGGGCGACTCCAGTTGATGCCATCTTGACTTTCGATGCAGCAGGCATATAACGGGTAATTATCCCGATTTTCTTTAGTCGTGTAGTCCACCTTCCCATCCTCGCTATTTCGATGTGCGGCAATATAATAGAGAAGGTATTTGTCATTATCCTTGATCAGGACGGGGAATAAGTTGCCGTTCCCCTCATGAGGAGCGTCAAAACGAAAACACACATCTCTTTTCACTGGTTTTTGCAGCATTAATCTCGCTGTTGTTGAATGAATCAAATCATCGTCCAGAAATAGTTCTCTTCTTGAACCTATATTTTCTATCATGCTTAAACACTCCTCAGTTTCATCATTTCTAGCTGCAACGCTTTGTATCGTTATCCCTTGATCGATCCAACCACAATCCCTTTAACAAAGTACTTTTGAATGAATGGATAGACGCAAACGATTGGAAGGCTTGTAATTAATGTAGCGGCTGCCTTCACGCTTTCTTCAGGCAATTTCATGATCCGATCCAGGGTTTCAGTCGATTCGCCTTTATCGGAAACATCCAGGTTGGATATAATTTGCTTGAGAACGAGCTGCAGCGGGAATTTCGATTGGGAATCCAAGTAAATGGATGCCGGAAACCAGCTATTCCAATGCCACACCATATAAAACAAACCGATTGTGGCGATCGCGGGTAGAGAGATCGGAACGACAATTTTCCATAATATATAGAACTCGGTTGCTCCGTCGATTTGAGCAGACTCTTCAATTTCATGCGGAATTTCCATAAAGAAGTTGCGAATCAGGAACATATACCATGGGCTGATGAGAACGGGAACGATGAGCGACAAAAGCGAGTCTTTAAGCCCCATTGCCGTAATCAGCAAATAATTCGGAATCAATCCTCCACTGAAGAACATGGTGATTAGAACGACGATCGTAATGGCTTTACGATAAGGCAAATACTTTTTGGACAAACCAAAGGCAAGCGAGCACGTAAAGCATAAGCAAAACAAAGTTCCAACTGAAGTAATGAACACACTAACGAGCAATCCTTTATAAATAAAGGTGTTTTCTACGAGCAAATAATTGTAGGCATGAAAGACTATCTCTTTCGGAAATAAGGTATAGCCTTCACTCATAATCGTCTCATTGGACATGAAGGATTGATTAATAAGGATAATGAATGGGAACACGATGAGCAATGAAAATACGATGAGCGCGGCGCCATTTATAAGATCGAACATTTTTAATTTCATCATTTCACCAGATCCCTTCTTTCCCCATTCGTTTCACAGCATAGTTGGTCACCAGCAAGAATAGTAGACCTACCACATTTTTAAACATGCCTATTGCTGCTGCATAAGAAAAATTGCTGTTCAACAAGCCTTCACGATACACATACGTATCAATAATATCTCCGACACTGTATACGACAGGAGAGTACAACAGAACAACTTGTTCGAATCCCGCATTTAAAATGTCACCTACAGATAAAACGAGCGTAATCGTAATAATATTGGATATTCCCGGCAAACTGATGTGTATCGCCTGTTGCAATCGATTAGCTCCATCCATGCGCGCGCTTTCATATAATGCCGGATTGATGCCGGACAAAGCAGCTAAATACAGGATGCTCCCCCAGCCTACTTTGGCCCACATATCACTGGCTACAAGAATACTGCGAAAATAACCCGTTTCCCCTAAAAAAGCTACCGGTGTACCGCCAAAAGCAGTAATAATCGTATTAATAGGTCCCGTCGTTTGGGCCAACATCGTCACTAACATTCCTGTAATAATGACCCATGATAAAAAGTGCGGCAAATAGGATATCGTTTGCACCATTCTTTTGAATCCGTTGTGAGTGACCTCATTGATCATAAGCGCCAAAACAATCGCCGCCGGAAAACCAAACAATAGTTTGTAACCGCTAATCAGAAGCGTGTTCGTCAGAAGCCTGTTAAAGTAAAAGGAATTAAAAAAGGTTTGAAAGTGCTTTAATCCCACCCACTCAGGTTGAAAAATCATTTTCTGAAGGCCGCTGAATGGTTGAAAGTTCTGGAAAGAAATCACAACGCCAAACATCGGGATATAGTGGAATACAATAAAGTAAACGAATCCCGGTAAAATAAGAAGATAGAGGTGCTTGTATTTCCGAAGATTATAAAAGAACGTACCGTTTCCGGACCTTTTCATCATTGTTCGCAATATAAAAACTCCTCAATACCTGATCAGCTCCACTTGCCTCATGAATGAGGCAAGTGAAAGCATGATCTTATATCGTTATTTTTTGAATGCGTTGAATTGAGCGTTGCGGTCTTCTATCATTTGGCCGCCGCCTATTTCGTTCCATTTTGTTATAATCGTATCCCAATCGCTCAGAGGAACCTCTCCTAAAAACACTTTGACCTTCTGCTCCAACAAATAGGTGTCCAGGTCATTCAATTTGGAGAAAGAGCTCCATTGCGATTTATCATAGACGACATTATAATCAACGGCCTGAAAGCTTGGAAGCTGTTCGGTAAGATCCAAAACCTTTCTATACTGAGACTCCAGCCAGCTATCCATGGTCCAAGGCGGAACACCCTCAAATTTGACATACGTAAATGGAGCGTACAAGTAATAGTACTTTGCTTTATTCCAATCGGTCTTGGCTTCGCCAATGTATTCCGTCAACTCATTCGGTAATTTCTTATAACTTTCTCCTTCAATGCCTAATGTCGTCAATTCGAATCCTTCACGAGTTGCGGCATAGTCGAAAAATTTCATGACCGCTTCCGGATTGCTGCTGCTTTTTGTAATAACAACAACACTAGGATCGACAGGGACCTTATCGAGTTTATTTATGCCGGAACCCTCAAGTAGAATAGGTACGTAATTGGCCTCCGGAACCGATTTGACCAGAACCTCCAATCCGCCGACGATCGTAGAAGTATACCAGCCGGCAACCGATCCTATCTTGTTATTGGCAATAGCTTTAACCCGACTGTCGCGTTTCGATAGAATCATCTCCGGCCAAATATACCCTTTGTTGTTCCATTCCATAAATTTAGCCATCATGTCTTTGTATGCAGGATTCATTTCCGGAGGAAGCAGCCTTCCTTGCTCATCTTGCCACCATTCCATTCCTTGTTCCATGAAGAATGGTCCAAATGCCCTTTCCAGCTCTTCAATTGTCCCGCCGTTGCCTGCATTCAGGGCATAAGTATCCTGTTTTCCGTTTTGATCCGGATCTGAATTTACAAATTGATCCATCACATTCTCATAATCTGCTATCGTTTTCGGCATGGGCAGATTTAAATTTTCCAACCAGTCTGTGCGAATTTGCAAGACATTAGGTGTCGTATTCTGAGGGATAGAGGGAATCCCTATTATTTTCCCGTCTACGGTAGCTTTGTCCCATAAATCTGCCGGGATAGCCTTTTTCAAATTCTCCCCATATTGATCGAGCAGATCATTAAGAGGCACAATGGCGTCATTTTTATATAGCTCCAGACCTTTAGCCATTTGAGTTTTGAAATAATCCAGCTGTTGTCCGGACGACAACATGAGGTTAATCCGTTGGGACACTTCATCTCTAGTTGCCGGTAAAACCGCATTCAGATCTACTCCGAGCTTCTCCTGAATGATTTCATGAACCTTGTCTTGCACATCTCCCGGGCGATTGTTGTTTACCGGATCATTGCTGACAAACACCAGCTTGATCGGTTTTGTTTCAACATCATCCGTTTCTTTTACTGATATGGAGTTGTCTCCTTCCGAATTGTTTGCGCATGCTGCCAACAACAATAATAGGATGCACATAACGATGCTGACCTTGCCTTTTTTTGAAAAATGTCTCATAGCCTTCCCCCCTGAATTTTAAATTGTGCTACACGTTTATCATGGAGAGTATTACGTCATAATACAATCGTACAATTGTAAGATGATTATAAAAAAGCGTGTATTCAAGCGTAAAAACTAAACGGCAGGCATCTCATGACTCAATCGCTGAAGTATAATCAACGTACGATATCGCTACATTGCTTTCCGTTTCATGAAAAACAAAAAGCTCATTAGATATCAATCTAATGAGCTGTCAGTTATTCATGTGGTACCGGTAAGAGGGCTCGAACCTTCACGGGTCTCCCCTTTCGATTTTGAGTCGTATCGGCGACTCGGAAGATTTTGATCACAAGGAAATCTCACGATGTGCTTTGGCATCGAACAACCAGATAAACTCCCTTACGTCATGTTCAGCATCATGAATGCGCTGATGACGGACGAACCGCTTCCATCGTCCTAAGAATGTTTTTAGCGGTTCAACTGTGTAGCTGCTTCCAGCATCCGGAGCAACATTACCGTTGCTTCGGCGCGAGTTGCTGTATCATTCGGCACGAAACGGTTATCTCCGCGACCATTGACAATACCCAGTTCTCGAATCGATTCTACAGTACGTTTCGCCCATGGCGGAATCATATCATCATCAGCGAACCCTGTATAATCACCCTCTTTTAGAGGTAGTTTAAGCGCTCTAGCATTTCTGTACGTGTGAGATACGCATGCGGGCGGAATCTGCCGTCTTCGTATCCGCCGACAATTCCCGTCTGCACTGCCTGGGCAACAGCCTTTTTCGCCCATTCGCCGATCTGCTCTTTATCGGTAAATAGGAGTGAAGCGTATTCGTTTTCTAATTGCAGAGCACCCACGAGCATCACCGTAAATTCGGCACGAGTGACTGGATGTTCGGGTTTGAAAGTTCTGTCCGGATAACCGTTAATTTTACTCCAGCCATCGCCTTTCGGGTTCTTTTGGTATATAAATACGAGGTCATCCCACCAGCATAACATAATTCAGGGAAGTTGCCATGAATCACAATGCGGTCATAGCAAGAAAGTAGAACAAACAAAAAAAGCTCAGTAGATGAGAGCATCTAATGAACCCTTGATTTGTAAGTGGTACCGGTGAGAGGACTCGAACCTCCACGGGTCTCCCCATTCGATTTTGAGTCGAACGCGTCTGCCATTCCGCCACACCGGCACATCTTATGAAGTTAGGAAAGGTGGCGTGCCCTAAGAGATTCGAACTCCTGACCTTTTGATTCGTAGTCAAACGCTCTATCCAGCTGAGCTAAGGGCACACGTAATTTTCCTGGAGGCGCCACCCAGATTTGAACTGGGGATAAAGCTTTTGCAGAGCTTTGCCTTACCACTTGGCTATGGCGCCGTATTATGGAGCGGAAGACGGGAATCGAACCCGCGACCCTCGCCTTGGCAAGGCGATGCTCTACCGCTGAGCCACTTCCGCTTAAATGGCTGGGGATATAGGATTCGAACCTATGCATGACGGAGTCAAAGTCCGTTGCCTTACCGCTTGGCTAATCCCCAACATCTGATTATTAAGCATATGTGTTGTTGGGGCGATCGATGGGACTTGAACCCACGAATGCCGGAGCCACAATCCGGTGCGTTAACCCCTTCGCCACGACCGCCATGAACACATATGAGATTGAAATGGCAGGGGCAGCAGGAATTGAACCCACACCAAAGGTTTTGGAGACCTTTGTTCTACCTTTAAACTATGCCCCTACAT
>NZ_JAOQJC010000041.1 GCF_025567625.1 Paenibacillus sp. J5C2022
AAAAACCGTCTCTCCAACTAATAGCAGGAGAGACGGCTTCACTCAATTTTGTTCAATATTCAAAAGTGGAATATCCAATTCGTCTTGGCCGAAGCTCATGTCAGAGTCTCTAGAAACAATCCTCACGAGATCTGTTAACTTCTTCAAGAAGCTCTTTCCCTCTTTCAGGCGATAATGAACCAGCCGCCTCCAAAAGATCATCGACAGAGTAATCATCGTCTTGAGCTTCCACAGTTTGCTTTTCAAGGTCAATCAATACACGTGAGTTATTTATATTGAGTTTTTGAAGGATGGATTTTATCACACTCGCTGCTTGTCGGTCCATTTTTTTGGGGATCATCATTATCCCTCCGTAATCAATCTTGATAACTCATTATAACATAGCTTTGGCTGATATAATAATCACCTTAAGCCGATATTTTCTGGATCCCAACTGCAATCACTTTCATGTCTACTTTTATCATTCCGGCAAGCCTCCACTTAACATCAGCAGCGCAAGCCCTTGCCCCCAGGGCATGATTTCGTCTTTCGGCACATGATAATAACTCTCTATGTCCTTATGAATGCCAGTACCTATGGATGTATCCGTCACAACTCCCTGCGCGGATATTTTTTCGATGACGGCATGGTATCCTTTCATAACCGCAGCGCTTACCGTGTCGGGCAAATAGCCAAGACGAACACCTTGGCGCATGCCGTACACGAATCCGGCAGAGGCGGAAGTCTCGCAATAACTGGAAGAATCGTTCATGACCGTATGCCACAGACCGTTATCGGCTTGTACCGCCACAATACCTTCGACCTGGATAGCAATCAGCCGGCATAAGCGATCGATCCGGGCTTCCAGCCCTGTTCCTGGATACGTTCGGAGAAGTTCGACTATTTCGGCCACACTGACAACCGCCCAGCTGTTCCCCCGTCCCCAGAGACAGCCGCTCAGATAGTCCTGTGTCTGATAGCTGAAGCCGTGATAAAGCAGCTTCGATTGTGGATCCAGCAATTTCTCCATATGGCTCGTCGCCTGGAAAATCCCCTCTTCGATGTAGCGTTCGTTCTGTGTAAGACACCCCAGCTCGACCAGGAATACGCCGGCCATAAAGATCGTATCCACCCAGATTTCATTGCTGAAGTCGGCGTTGATAACGGTATGCTCCAATTCACGGTTTACCGTACGCGGCGCATCTTGCATAATCCAGGCAGCAAATGTCTCGCAGAAATCCAAATACTTAGGGTTGCCGGTCTCTTTATACAACAAAACTACGGATAACAACGGAGCGGTCGTATTCACCGTATAGACCAGTTTGGAATGCTCCATATGATAATCCACAAAACGTTTAATGAAATTATAGACGTTTTTGTCCCCTGTTTTTTCGTATACCCGTCGTAAACCGTAGAGCGCAACACCCGCTCCCCAGTCCCAATCCCCTTTCTTGTCCACATTAAAATCCATATTCATGGTGCATTCCGCCACTTTCCGGATAACCGATACGGTCATGCTGCTTCTCCCTCCGATAGCTATGTCGCTATTGTATAGATATTGTCTTCCTTCAGATTCCTCACTGAGATGGTATATTCGGATTCAGCTTCCACGGCGGATCAAGCTTGCCGGCATCCGACGGTTCGATGCGCCCATGCAGAAGCGGGTCGTTCGTTCCTTTCATCCATGCTTCCAGACGTCCGGCCAAATCCGCGTAAATATCGCGATACCGCGCATCATGCACCAGATTGACTCTTTCTACCGGATCCAGAAACAAATCGAACAACATCTCTTCCGCCCGGTCTTCCTCCAGAATCCCGTGTTCGGAAACAAATCGCTCAGTGGCCCCGCCGTCGCCGCCGATATGAACGATACGGCCATGTCCGTCAAAAAATTGGATCAGTTTATACCGATCTGTCCGTATACAGCGGGCCGGATCATAAGCGATATGAAAGGATTGCTCAGAGTAAATGGCCGTACGAATCGCCTCCGAGCTGCCTTCAATTAAAGGCAGCATGGACGTTCCTTGCAGCCACTTCGGCATCTCCAGTCCGGTCAACTCGCAAATCGTCGGGAACAGATCAATCTGGGAAACCAGACCGTCAACAGCCTTGCCTCCCCATCTGCCCCCCGGCATTCTCATCATCAAGGCAACTCCTATTCCCGTATCGTATAGATGACATTTCATTCGCGGGAACGGTATGCCATGGTCCGTAGTAAAAATCAACAGCGTATCGTCTTCCTTGCCCGATTGCCGCAACGCTTCCCATACGATGCCGACGCATTCGTCGACCACGCCGACCGACATCATGAGCGCAGCCGTATCCTCCCGGTTTTGCCGATTATTGAATACCGGATGCGGAGGCGACACAAAATCGGGGTTAACGGCACCGTCAATGTCCGGAAAAGGACGATGGGTATTCATCATGCCGAATGAAAGAAAGAATGGCTTATCCCTTGACTTCCCGATTTCTTCCACCGCCATCCGGGCATTGTCCAGATCCCAGGCTTTGAAGCCCTCTCCGCTTATTTCATCAGGTTTATTCGGATTTCGCACAACGTTATAACCGAGCATCTCCGGAGCGGGAGCCTCATGTTGAAATCCGCACAGGATGGTCTCATACCCGTGCCGTTGCAAAAACTGTACGAAGTGAGTCCCATAATCATGAAGCTGAAACCCTCTGTGCGATAAACCAAGCATGCCGCACGTGTGCGGAGCCATCCCGGTAAGCAAAGCTGCGCGACTGGGAGAGCAGCTGGGAGCCGCGCAGAAAGCATGGCGGAACACGACGCTCTCTTCGGCAACTCTCATTAAATTCGGCGAAGCTACCGGAGCGCCGTACGGCTGAATAAAAGTTCCGGTATCATGTGTGTTTATGTAAATAATGTTCATTCCGTCCATTCCTTTCGAACAGTTCCGTCATGCCATAATCGCTGAATTCCTCCGGCCAAAATGTCGTCAAAGCGGCCCCATCCCCGATCGACATTCCCCCAAGGGTGATTGACCATATTCCCTTTCAATTCTGTCAGGAAATAAAGCCCGAACTCATGAAGTCTCTCGAAATATGCATAGCCGCCTGCAAATCCAATGCCATAGCGCTCTGCCAAATCCAGGAGCCGATCGTGACAGCTTCGAAAAGACCGCGCCGAACCGTATGAATGAAACTGCGGATTCATGCCGTTCACCGTCACGATCGCACATTCCGCTCCAAATGCAAGTATGCGTGTTACGATCTTATCCATGCACTCCATTACCCGATCGGATTCACCGGTGCATACATCGTTCAACATATACTCGATAAATACAAAATCCGGATTTGCCTTTAAGACGTCGCTTTCCAGCCGTTCGATGCCGCGAAGGCTCGACTCTCCGCCTACTGCAACATTGGATGTAACGACACTTGCCTGCGGATACATCCGTTCGAGATTTCGTGCGACCAGATAAGGCCAGCGCCCCGATCTGGTTGTGCTTTCACCGAAGTAAGCGATGCGCACCGTTTCGCCTGCCGTCAATTTGGCCTTCAATCGCGCCGCAGCTCCCGGATTTCGAACAGTGACAAGAGCTTCCGGCTCGCTCGACACCTGACGCATATCGAATATGGCATGCGGATATGCCGTAACCGATATTTCCAACGCGCGATCAACCGGGATCTCGCACTCTGCTTGAGACCAATCCAGCAACAATCCCCAATCAACGGGAAAATCATAAGCAGATTGTGTCAGGAGCGGGATGGGCTCATGCCGGTCGAACGTTCGCGGTTCCGTCCATATAAGGGTCTCCCGTGTCCGGTCAATCCCGGTTCCGTATTCTTCACCCGTTGCCCCCATTCGGATCATTGCCGGTCTAATTGAGCGATTCGCCGTTACCTGCTCTCCCGCCTGCTCCAATCGAACGTAATAGGTTCGCGGAATCATATCCCTGTATCTGCCGCGCACCCGAATCGGCGCGAGGGTACCGGACGGATCATGGGCATGTGCGTCCCCGTCATGAATGGCATTGACTCCCCATCCAATGAATAGATGAGCCAATACACAGCCGTCTTGCACATCAGGCGGGTCCGGCAGCAGCAGCTCGCGCGATTCCGGCGCCTCCTCGCTTCCCCGGACAATTCTAAGCAGTCCGTCCCGCCCGATGACGACTGCATCGTAACGGCATAACAAGACCTGATAATCGATGGACAGCAGCTGGTCATCGGCTATTGCACCTTCCCGATTTCTCTTGATCGTCCCCCAATACCAGTCCGTCACATAGTCCCTCGATTCCTCATAGAGAGTCGTTCGGCTCTCGTCGTATACGGCAAGCTTACCTGGCGCCATTCGTTGATACGGAGCTCCTCCCGAGCCCCGTATACTCTCCCCGTTCCAATAAGCCGGCAGCTTCTCCGCCTCTCCCCGCATCCGGTAGGCATGGTCCATGAAGCTTCGGGTGCCTGCGGATTGCACCTGCAATGTCACGGGATCGGTCAGTACGGTCGTATGTCCTCCCTTCCACACGATCGTCCCCGGCTCGACAACGACCGCCATGGATGCCGGAACGGTAGGGACAACCTTCATTCCATCAATTGATAGGATAGAACTCATCTAGCGGTCGCCATCCTTCCTTATTTCACGTTAATGACTGCAATGTCGTCAAAATAGGCACTGTCGTTATACGAGCCGATTCCGATTTGACCGCCGGCGAACTCCTTATCGATCGCCCTCATGACAGCTTGATTGTCGAAATAGACAACGATGTTGCCGCTATCGTCCCGGTCTATGGAAATGCTGTGGTATGCATTATCCGTTATCCAATCGGTAAGACCGTCCGAATCGGCAATGAGCTGCCTTTCGCCGCTTCTCACTTTAAATAGCTGAGTGCCGTTCATATCGTTACTCATCAACAAATAGTAATAATTGTCCGCATCTTGATAATGAAATACGACGGCAAAATCGGCTTCAGCATTTGCGGTTACATCGTCACCCATTCTCACCTTAAGATTAATAGTAAAGTTGTTATAATTAGAGCCGTCTATTAACGCATATTCGCCAAGCCTATTCCCGCTCTGATTGGAATAGTTCGACGTATTTATAGAATAGGAATAGTCACCCTCATCGGTCCCCACTGTCCATCTTGAAGCATTCAAAGGCATCCATCCATTGCTGTCTCCGTCCTCAAACCCATCGTAGAACAGCGAAGCTCCAGGATGAAGAATAATCTCTGTCTCCCATATGAGATGATCAGCCGTCGCAGTGTTAAAGCTGTTCACCGTCATCTCGATCGTATCTCCGGCGTTGACTGCCAGTGTTTCATCGATTTCGTAGCCCGTCATGTCGTTGCCCGCTATAAACTGCCAGCCCGATTTCGGCCATACATTTGTCGTTCCGTTCCTGGATATCCTCACATTCCTTCCATCTCCGGACGTATAATTGGGATGTCCTTTCACACTGCTTTTCATATGAATCACACCGTCTTCCGGCGCCGTCCATCTTCTTACTGAATCCCTGGAAGAGCCGGTTGTCTGTAAGTTGTCGCTTACATAAGGGTGCACGCCGCCCGGCTGTTCCCAACGAGCCAATGAAGCTTCATATTCAAGCTCCGAATAGTTCGTGCCGTCATAGGACAGGTAAGACCACCCATTCGCTCCTTGTACGGATGAATAGTCGGTTTTAGAGTTGAACGTAACTTTTGACGGGCGAACGGCATAAATATAGTCGCCATCAACCGAGAAAGGCACAGCAGTTCCATTCAGTTTTACAGAAGTTACCGAGGGCGCGTATAGAGCAACAGCAGTATTCCTATCCGAATCCGGTTTTAAATTCGTTCCGGAAATTTCGAGTGCCGAACCGTTCCACACGACCCCCATATCGGAAATTTCCAGCGAAGAATCAATGAGAGGGGTACCGTTTTGCTTCAACGTTTTTCCCGCATTAATCGATGCATTGTTTATACTTCCCGTATGAGTCGTTTCTACATAAGCCATTTTCCCATCAAATTGATAGCTATCGAAGCTTCTTGCCGCAGACGGTTTTTTCTCATGAGATAAATAATAATAGCCGATGTCTCCATTATTGCCGGAGTTCAGCTCGATCTTTAGCCCTGTAGCCGTTGTGGCAGGAGCTCCCGTAGAAAGCCGGATTACTTGTACATTCCGGTTAATATCCGCTGATTCGGTAGGATACAGCACCGTATCATAAGTAACGTTGCCGCTTGCATTTTTAACATACGATACGAATGGGGCGTCAGATACATTCTGATATCGCTCTGAATAGTAGCCATCCCGTAACGATGCGGATAGGGACGAAGGGTCCGCAGGAACGATTTGGATATTGGCGCTCCCCCCGAATTGGCTTTTGGCCCTCTTGGTTGTCCCGTCTAACGTCACATTGGCATCCGGCAGCAAATGCCATGTCTGTTCGTACTTATTTGTACCTGCATTGGAGGTGATGTAATCGGAAACAATCCAATACTTTGAATTGATGAACAGTACGCTTCGTTGATGATTAAATCCCGGATAAGCTTCATGGTTTCCTTCGAAAAAATCATAGTTCCCATTGCTTGCCCACGCATCCACTTGTTTCTTCAAACTTGCATTCCCGTTGCTGTCGTTAATCTCGATCGTGTTATGCGCTTCCGGAGAAAGTCTTAACCATTGCACGATAGGAGAAGCGGTGGAATAGGTGAACCGGCCCGGATCGATTAACAGCGGCTGACCGTATGCATATGCAATAACGCTAAGAAGATCGGAATGTGCATGCACACCATGATTATTGTTCACATGCATATACAACGCATCATCGGTCCACCCTGTTCTCATAACGGCTACCTTGGATTCCGGATAAAATAGGGATGCCGAATCCGGCTCTGTCCCGCTCGCCCCGTTGCTGCCATAGTAGATTAACTCTTCATTGTTGTAAGTATTGCCAATATCCAACACGACCGGTCTGTTATTCACATAATCCGCATCCCCATACTGCGGGTTGTATCCATTCGGCAGCAAGAGATTCATGGTGTAACGACCCATTCGTTCCAAACCAAGGTTGAACGTTTCTCCGAACGTTTGATTGTTTAAATCCCCCATATTTTTACTGTCCATGATCGTATTTATCGTGACTATGTTATACTGCGAATTATCCTCTGTATAAGATCCATCAATATAATTTAATGTCTTTATCAGTCCGTCAAATCTGGCATTCGCGGTAGACAGCCAGTTGGCCGAATCTTTGAATTCGGGAAAATAGACAGCTGGAAAGTAAAGTCCCCGCGCCTGCAAAACTCCGAAATTGGAAAATGTATCATAGTTATCCGGGTCATATAAATGGTTCGCCATCTGCCAGATATATTTCACAATACCCGTGTTTGCCGCGGCATCGATTGAAGCACTGTCCAACAAAGCATCGTAGGCTCTTATCCAAAAAACAGATCGAATACCGGGATCGATCCTTGAATAATAACCGGGGTCCGAATTGCCTTGATCGACAATGAAATCAAGCATAAGGCTGATTAATTTGCTTGCGTAGCTCTCATCGCTTGTCGCTTGGTATTCATTAACCAATACCGAAGCGAAATGAAATCGCGACATAATATTTTTCCATGATGCCGCCGCTCCCGTTAAGGGCTGGGCCCAATCCGTGCTTTCGCTTACGCCTTGCCAAGAGAACGTATTCCCATACGTGGTATTCCAGGTCATCGCCGTCTCATTCCACGCTGTATCCGCAATTCTGTAAACCATAATGTCCATATTTCCCGTTTGCGAGGCATTCCTGCCATATATCTTTAAAGTCGCACCGGAAGGAGGATCGGTCAGACTGCTTAAATCAAACTGAATATACGTTCTGCGGGTCAAACTGTCGAAAGGCGCACCTGAATCCTTCACAATCAGTTGCTGACTCGTTCCGTAATTCGTATCGCCGTAGGTCTCCGGTTGAATATACGTGTCCTTGACCGCCGTCAAGGTGATCGTAGATCCCCCTGCCGTCACTTCCAATTGCGGCTTGTTGCCGCTTTGCTCCCTGCTGTAGAAAGTTGCGGCAGAACCTGTTTTTTCTCTGCCCATCAGGATAAAAGTAATTTGTTTATTTTCATCCATTGCCTCCTCGACCGCATTCGTAACCGATAAATCAATGGTCTGATATTGGTTATTCACCATGAAGGTGTCCAGATAGAATTCTCCATCAGAGGTGAACACATCGTCCAGTATCAGATTCGCAGTGTCGCTGTTTCTTTTTTCGCTGCTGAACGGTTGTACTGCGACTGAAGTACGATTGACAAAGTAGTTCAATAAAGCTGTTCCAGCGTTGTTGTAATCTCCTTGTTTTACGTAATTTTCTACACTTGATAAGCTTGCATTATAGGCGTAATCGATTTTCCCTTCAGTCGTCCAAGCGGATTCAGCGGCATTCCACACGCCAAAGAAATCTTCATCGCTCATATTGCTCGTATCCGAAAATGCCGATGCTTGAAAGGAATTGAAACAAAACAAAACCGTTATCGTTGCCAACATGACGAATACCCAATTTTGCGATTTCCCTATTGCACCCATTCCCCTCGCCCCTTCATCTGTGAATAGGACAGGTTAGGAAGGAAGCTCCCGATGTATCCGGAGCTTCCTTTGCACCTGCCGCTACTTACTGTTTCAGCGCTTCGTTCAATTCGTAGATGTCTTCGGTCAACACGGCGGTTTCCTTATTCTCCTGGTACCAGTTGTCGAACCATTCGTCCACTTTGGCTCCTCCCGCTTCTTTCCAGGCGGTTTGCATATCCTCCATCGCTTGATCGACGCTGTACTTCGAACCGCCGATTACCGCTTTCGTATAAATGTTGCCGAACATATTGGGCTCCGCACTTTTTCGAATCAGCTCGATATCCTCTGGCATAGCCGGGAAATAAACCTGATGCGTAAACAGCGGGATCGGACGTTCCGGTGAAATATACGCCTCCTCCGCTGCTTCAATCAAACCGATAAACTCTTGTTCAAGCGGATCGTTCGGATCCAGCTTATTCTTGAAAGAAGAGCATTCATCAAGACCAGGGGAAGACAACATCGTAAAATCCATGTTCCAGGACAGTTCCTGTTTATTCTTCGCTTCATCGATCACCGCAGGGCAACCGTTCGTTCCCTGATTCCAATGCGTACCTTCAAAGCCGTAAGCGAGTGTATGTTGCGTATCCGTCTTGACCAAAGCATCCACATATTTCATTACACCGACAGGGTCCTTCGCACGAGCATTTACAATTCCCGTTGTCTGTACAGGCGGCGTCACATTGGCAGTAAAGCTGCCGAATTCGCTTTCGGGCAGCGGAATGATGATAACCTTCGCAGCGGGATCGTTTTGCTTAAGCGTTTCATACGCCTGCAGACCGGCAGCCCCCGCTCCGCCGACCATCCCGATCATGCCCAGCTTTCCTGTTATAAAGTCCTGCTTCGACTTGTCACCATTTTTGTCGGCGACAAAATCTTTATCGACTGTACCCGCCTCGTACAATCTTTTCTCAAACGCCATCGCTGCCTTGATCCTGTTCCACTGTCGAATCAGTTTACCGTTCTCGATGACCCATGTGGAGTCACTGCTTGCCTCATGGTAAGATCCGAACATTTGATCCACAACCATGCCGCTGGCAAAGCTTAGCGCCATTCCGAATGTATCATCTTTCCCGTTCCGGTCAGGATCGTCTTCGGTAAACGCTTTCGCTACTTCAAAAAACTGTTCGGTCGTTTGCGGCGCTTTCAAATTCAGATTTTCCAGCCAGTCCGCACGAACCATCAACACAACGTTATGGTTCAAACCCGAAATTCTTCCGAATTCGTACATCTTCCCGTCCGACTTGGTCGTCAGTTTTTTGATAATCGGATATTTCTCCAGAAATTCCTTGTATTCCGTACTGTGCTGCGCAATCAAGTCGTCCAGCGGCATAAGTTGCTTCTGGTTGTATAATTGATTTCGGATAGCCGCGTTAAATTCAAAGATCAAATCCGGCGCAGCGCCCGAAGCAAACAGCGTATTCAACTTCTCAGCGGGATTGTTCCGGGGAATGGCAACAAATGTCGTATCGACTCCGCTGTTTTCAACCAGCCATTTCGTCCATCGATTATTTTCGATCGTTCCTTCTTCAACCGGAACATTGCCGCGATCGTAGATCGACACTGAAATCTCATGTTTCGTCTGGTCATCCTGTTGGCTGGAAGTCCCCTCCTTGCTTCCCTCGGCATTCGGTTCGCTTCCATTCGAGCTGTTGTTCGAACAACCCGCCAGGAAGCTCATCGCAGCCAGTGCTGCAAGCAACAGTAGAACCATCGTCTTTTTCCAGTTTTTATGCACGTTTACAACCTCCCAATGATCTAAATCCCATCGATTCATTTCTATCTCTTTCACTCTTTCGCCTCTCCTTCCTGTTGATCCCCCCTTTCATTGCTGCAGCTGTACGATTCCGTCGGACGGATGCCTAACCTTTAATCGAACCGATCAGTACGCCTTTGACGAAATATTTTTGCAGGAAAGGATATACGACAAGCATCGGCACAATCATGATCATAATTCCTGCCGCCTTGATGCCTTCCGGCGTTATTGCGGCAACATCCTCAGGCTGAAGACTGATCATCTCCTGAAGCAGCGATTGATTCTGCACCATCTGCTGCACAATCACGGTTAAATTCAGCAGATGCGTGTCGTTAATGAAGAGCAATACATTCATAAAGGCATTCCAGAATCCTACCGCATAGAATAACGTCAACGTTGCCAGTACGGGCTTCGATAACGATAAGTAAATGCTCAGCAGCAGCCTCCATTCCCCGCAGCCATCCATTCGGGCCGCATCATCCAGTTCAGTGGGAATGTTCTGAAAGAATGTCCTCATCACCAGCATATTAAAGGTGCTGACCAACCCCGGCAGCCATATCGCACCGTACGTATTGATCAATCCAAGTGATTTCAGCACCAGGAAGAGCGGGATGACACCTCCGTTAAACAACATGGTGAATACAATGATAAACGTAATTTGACTTCGCGCGTAGCAATAGGTCCGGGATAAAGGGTATGCCGTCATAACGGTAAACAACATGCTGAGCAGAACCCCGACGACCGTGATGATTAAGCTGTTCTTGAACCCGCTTACAACAGGAGTCCCGTCCAGCAACAGCATATAAGACTCCAGCGTTGCGCCCACCGGCCAGAACTTCACGAAGCCCGACATAATCGATTGCGAGTCGCTGAGCGACAGCGCAATAATATGAAGCAAAGGCAGCAAACAAGACAACGCTGCGGCCGTAAGCACGGCATAATTGGCAGCGTAAAACAGTTTCTCACTAGTAGTCGTTCTCAACTTCTTCACCTCCCTACCATAGTTGTTGATCGAAGCGGCGAGCGATCCGATTGGCTGTCACGATCAGCACCAGACCTACAATGGATTCGAAGAACCCTACCGCCGCCGCCAGGCTGAATTGTCCCGACTGCAGACCGGTCTTGTAAATATAAGTGCTGATAACTTCTGATACGTTCGCTACAGCGTTGTTCTGAAGTACGAACACTTTATCGAATCCAACCTCCATGACTTGGCCCATGGACAGAATCAACAGCAGGATGATCGTCGAGCGAATGCCGGGCAGCGTAACATGCCATATTTGTCTGAATTTCCCTGCCCCGTCCAGACTTGACGCTTCATACAGACTGGAATCGATCGTGCTTAGCGCGGCCAAATAAATAATGGCGCTGAAGCCCGCTTCCTTCCATACGCCTGAACCAAGGAAGATGGCGATCCACGATGTCTCGTCATACAGGAAAGGATACGGTTCGCCAAGCCAGCGCTCGAGCATATGATTGATCATGCCGGATTGCTGCGAGAAGATCGTCACGACAATCCCTCCCACAATAACCCAGGAGAAGAAGTGCGGCAGATAGACCAGTGTCTGTACTGCCCGCTTGAACCACATCTTTCTCGCTTCATTGAGCAGAATGGCCAGCATAATGGGAAAGGGAAAGCTCACGATGACAGTCAGCAGGCTCAGAGTCAAGGTATTGCGAATAATCGATAACGTCTGCGAATTGGTGAATATCCATTCGAAGTATTGTAAGCCTACCCATGGGCTGTGCAGGATGCCGTCCGTAAAATTGTAATTTTTGAATGCGATAACGAGTCCGGCCATAGGCAAATAGCGAAAGACGATATAGAACAGAAGGACGGGAGCAAGCATGATGAACAACGGAATATTTTGCTTGAATCTTCTTGTTACGCTTTGGGATGTCATGATTCACCTCGTGTAAAGTTGGGATGTGTTCGGAAGATACATTCACTGTAAGGGAGAACGAGTGCCGAGGCAATAACCATGAATTGACCGGATAAACCGTACTTGACACATAAGGCGCAACAGCCGCGTACGCTGACCATGATCATGGTTTGCGCCCGCGGCTGCTATGAGATAAACCGTTTTTTACACGCTATCCGTTTTTGTTAGTTTACCGTTCCGATTTCCTTGCGGAAATCGCCGGGCGTCATGCCGTTTACCTTCTTAAATACTCGAATGAACGAGATGGAGCGCATATAGCCGACTTGATTCGCCACATTCTGAACCGACAG
Organism: Paenibacillus sp. J5C2022; assembly: GCF_025567625.1. Classification (GTDB taxonomy): domain Bacteria; phylum Bacillota; class Bacilli; order Paenibacillales; family Paenibacillaceae; genus Pristimantibacillus. The sequence goes on from NZ_JAOQJC010000041.1 coordinate 12,525, forward strand.
CTCAGTGTCTCCCAGCAGGCTTCGGGCATGTTCCATTCGAATGTGGAGCAAGCAATCGATGAAATTTTCGCCCATCTCCTCTTTAAAGACTCGGCTCAAGTAAGAAGGGTGAAGACCGAAGCGTTCGCTGACCAGATTCAAGGATAGCTCGGGATTGGCGAAGTGCTGTTCCAGATACTGCTTGACCTCCATGATCATCCGGTAATTGGAACGCTCCGCCTTCAGCCCTTCCATCCCCTCTGCAAGCCGCTCTAACGTATCTCGGAATTGTTCCTTCAACAGATGAATACTCTCCAGCCTTCCGGCATCCCGCTCCATTGTCGGCAGCGCTTCTTCCTTCCATAACCCCGCATATTCGGAAGATAGACGTTGAAATTTCCGCTCGAAACCGTACATCATATAGTTCATTTGATTGGCGATTTCCTCGAATGAGTACATGCGGTCTTCCAACGCCTGAAACCATTCGTTGAACTTGTCCTCCCACTGGTTCCCCGAACCGAACGATTGAACAAGCGAATCGATCAGTCGCAAGCAGGCGTACGCTTCTCCTCTTGGCTTTCGGTTGACTTCTTCATAGCCCAGTACTTTATTGCTTCCCAGAGATGACTTGAATCGAAGAACCTCGGCCGCTTCTCCGTAAGATTCCGGCAGATCGGCAATATGCCGCACGCAGGAGCCGATACCGATCGTAATGGAGAAATTCAAATTGTCATCCACCCACTGCTTCAACTTCCTGCCGATATCTGTCGTATCGTCATCCTTGGCTTCGTGTCCGTATAGAACAAGTACCGCGAGCTGATCGTTCGCAATCCATTCCTTCCACACATGGCAATTCCGTTGAACGCCAACCTCTTGTGCCACACTGCTGATGACAAATTTCAATAAATATTGGTCTTTATTCGAGTAGACTTCGCAAAATTCGGTATAGTTGTCGATCTCCACAATAAATACGGCCATTTGAACAAACCCATGTTCCAGTCCGAGCTCTTCCGCCTGCGACTTCCATTCCGCAATGGAGACAGGCCGCGTGCCTTCCATCACTTCTTGAAAGAAATATCGTCTTCGGAATATCAAATCGTCCTCATGCAGCCTCTGGTACTTGGTCGTTTGTTCCATCAGATTCTCCACGGAGCTCTCGATAAACTTAAGTTCATCGGCTTCGCCTCGATCCATCAACAGCTTCATATTAATCTGCGAGAAGGTGTGAATGCGTCCCAATATGGATTCAATCGGCTTATAGTTGCGTCTCGTTGCCACGATCATCCATATGAAGCCCGCGATTACCGTCAGTAGGCCGAACATGATCCAGAAGGAGGAGAATGAATAGATCCAGCTAAGCCAGGACTCCGTCCGGATTCCGCTGCGGAAGTCCCAACCGGTATAGTCCGATCGGAAGGCGCTCCATTCATTGCCGCCGGCGCTTGGCTGCCGCTCATCCCCTGCATGATTCTGCGCTTCGGAGTAACTAATGAGTAATTGATCGTTCCGGTCGTACACATGAATGAATCCGGACTGAGGGTAGCTCATCTCCTTAATTAATCGATGCAGAGACTTCATGCTCACGTTCGTCACAATATACCCGTCCGCTCCGGTCAGCAGCGGAACCTTCCTGACAAGGCTAACCACCTGCCTCGGTTGGCCATCTCCCTGAAATTCGCGGAAGCTTCTGTTCCCCGTCCAATTGTAGGTGAGCACCTCTTCATTCAGCACTTGCGCGAGAAAGCCGTTATCTCCGAACTGTTCATACGGAAGTACGCCTTTCGTCGTCAGAGCGACGCGGTCGGCATTGCGATAGAAATAGATCGAATCGATAATCGATTCGCTTGCGATCATATTATCGATGATCTGAGTAGCTCCGAATATCGAGAGATAGGTGTCCGAGCGATATGCCGGATCGAAAAAGCGGGAAATTTCCTCGGAATGCTCGATTTCCTTCATCAAGGAGCGTTCGATGGCATGAAGCGTATTGTCAATGATGGCAGCGGTCTGTCTGGCGGATATTTCATTCGACTTGATAATGGCGTTACGATTCATTTCGTTCATCGCCAGGAAGGCCAGGAGGATAATCATGGTAGTCGTCATGAAGAAGATGGGCAGATAGGAAAGAAGCATGCGGTAAAACCAGCTTTTGTTCATGAGTTCGCTCCCTGTGAAATATGCTGAATGATGATAGTAAGCCTACTATATCATATTTCTTCCAAGCCAAGAGGAACGAACCGATATCCAAAAATTGACCCATAAACCTGATTTGATTGTGATATGTTTGCACTTAAAAAGAGCTAGTTATCTATTATAACCAGCTCTTTTTCTTCATTTTTGACTTTGGGACTTAACTTAATGACATTGCCAATCATGCAGTTGTTCTTCTCACTTCAACTCTATTCCATGCCCGCCACCTACCCTTCAGCAGCGAAATCGGCCCCCGCAGCAGCGCCTGTACCAGCGATCGCAGCTTCAGCCAAAGCCGCGGCCAACAGCCGGCGATCGGCATACGCCTCATCCCAGTTGCTATAGGTTGCATCCTGGCAGATGAAGTCAAAGCTTCTCCCCGCTGTGGCAGCAACAAAAGCCTGAATCTCAGCAGCAAAAGCAGACGTGCCTATCCGCCCGTATTGATGATAGAACTGACAGTAATCATCCCTGCCCGGAGCGCTGAGCAAGAGTCCGTTGATCTGCTCGCGATACTGCTTCCAGACTTCCGGTATAGATTCGCCAATGCTGAGACTATGCGCGATATTGTAAGCAAGCTTCAGATTCGGTATGCCCAGGCTGGAGATAAACGCCGCTGTTTCGGCTGTTGACTTTAACAGTCTGCCTTTAGTTCCATTCTGCAAGTATATAGTTATGCCATGCTGCTCTGCCATACTGGCAATGTGCCGCAAGGTAGCGCCCATTGCAGCAATTGCCTGTTCCTCCATAATATGATTCTCCGCATTGCGGTGCAGAATGAAGAGCGCATGCTTGCATCCATAGAGCGCTGCTTTCTCCAACACAGCGGCGATTCTCGCCATATTGTCCGCATACCTGTCCTTCAGATTATCAAGCAGCGAGAATTGCGGATAATGATTGAGCAGACTGGTGAAGTCGACAATCACATCTGCCTTGCGCCGCCTGACATATGCCGCTTCTGTTCGGAGCCAGGTGATGTCCCGTTCCAGGAAATAGGCGGCATCCAGCTTGGCGCCTTGGAAATGATGGCTGAATGTCGGCCTTGCCAGCAACTCTGCCTTGAACGATTCCGGCTGGCGCACAGCCAGGAAGTGCCCGGCAGTCGGCTCAGGCGCAAATGCCAGCGTGTGTGTCTTGGCTCCCCCCTGTTCTGTAACAAACTTAAACAAACGAATATCCGCCGGATGAATCAACTGGTCGCCGCTGCCTTCCACTTCACGATCCCTATTCCCGAACTGTTGGGCATAATAGCCCGGCAATGTGTCCGGCAGCTGCGGCAGCGCAAGTTCTTCCGCAAGCTTGAAGGCACGCTTCGTCCTGAAGCTGAACCGCTGGACAGCAGCAGTATGATTCACAACCGCAACCAACAGTGAACCGTCTGCACGGCCATTGACAATATATTGCAAGCTTGCATTATCCACTTCCACGATCCGTTCCCGTTCGATTGCGGCCGCAATGTGTTGCGCGACTGCGGACAAATAATGGTAGAAGCGCGGGATATCCTGCTCCTCAATATTATCGGCGGCACCGATGGTCCGCATAGTCACAATGTCAGGTCCCATCAGGCAACGCGCCTCGCGTTCCTCCAGCGTATAAGGCACCAGCTTCTCGGCATTGAGCCCATAAGGCGATGTGATGAAGCTTACTTGTCCCAAGCCATAGGACGATTGGACAATCAGCGGCAAGCCGCTGTCTGCAACTCTGGCGACCGCTTCTGCACCAGGCGCGCATACCACGCTGTAGTAATCGAACGAGCGCTCGGCAATAGCGCGTCCCTGCAGCACAATCTCGCTGTTCTCGCCACTGCGGCGCAGCTCTCCCAGCGAATCAATGCCGCATAAGGCCAGTGCCTTCGCTTCGTAATCCGCTGTGGGCGAGGCATCGGCCAGAGCAGCCGCACAGAGGATGACATGGCCGCCTGCCGCGGCAAAGCCCGCCAGCTTGTCAATCAATTCCGCATCCAATACCAGCTTGCCGGCTACAATGACTGTACGATAGCTGCCCAGCACTGGCGCCTCCACATCCGAGAACAGCACATCTGCCAGCTCGCCATGGGGCGTCGCCGTCAAGAAGCCGCGCTCGTCGCGGTAGAATCCGGCATTCTCATACTCGGGATACAGCATGCTGAACAGTGCGTGTACCTGATAATCGCCAGCTTCATAAGGCAAGGTGCCCCACACCTTATAATACTCATGCGCATACAGATGCCGCGGCGGCGTCCAACCGTTATGAAAATCCATCAGGATGGCCACCGGCGTGTACATGGAGCCGGGAGAGCCATTGGCGCGTACATATTCCGCAGCCTCCGCATGAATTTGCCCGACAGGGGTCAGCTTCGTCCCGGGAGGATCTAGTTCATCCGGCATTGTGAAGCCCCATTCGAGTCCGAGAATATCACAATTGTACATGTACTCCACATAGATCAGCCGTCGCAGCAAGCTGAGGCTTGAGCCTGATTCAGGGCCGAACTCATAGCCATTCTCGAACCCTTCCCGCTCAAAATCCTTATACCCGAACCGATTCCAGATCGAGGCATTGGCGAACCAGAGCAGACCGTATTGCTTGCCCGCCCCGCGCAGGTACGCATACCACACATTGGCATTCGGCAATGCCTGCGCTGTCTCCGCCCCGATCATAATCGTATTGCCTTCCTTGGCAAAATAATGGCAGAAGTGCATCGAGCAGACCGCTACCAGTTGATTGTCAAAATGATTGCCCAATTGCTCAAAATGGCGTTGAAAGTGGGCGTAATGGCTACGCCTGTCGCCTTGCACCGGGCTGATCATCGACGTGTAGCCTCCGATATAGCGCCCATCCTGCTCCCCGTTGTCGAAGCCAAGGAAGTGATTGCCCAGTGTCTCCCGCAAATAAGCCGCCGCTTCCTCCGGCACCTCGTATTCGCCCCATGACGAACGATCAAGCATCGAGCCAGGCACATAACCCCAAATGTCGAAGATGTACAGCCCGCGAGCCTTTACCTCATCGACGAACGCCTTGAAGTTCGGCGCGTACAGAAACTTGTAGAACAGCCATAGAATATTGCCTATTTTGTAGTGCTTCGTATACAAGTCCAGCTCTTTGTTAAAATCCTTGATTTCTCCGGACTTATTATCGATATCCATCGCCCGCAAGGAAGAAAACTGGATCTGGTTGCCCAGATCCCCCCGCGTTATCGCCCGTGCGAACCGGCGATGGAATTCAGGATGACGCTCCGGTTCAACACAATATACATTTACAGTTGGTGGCACCGCAGTACCCGCTCTCCCCATCTCTTTACACCTCAATTAGTTGATATTGGCGTCCTCTCTATCGACATCCAACAGTCGCAGAATAACGGTCAATGCTTCCGCTCGGGTTGCCAATCCGCCTGGCACAAAGCGCCCGTCCGGCTTACCCTCGATAATGCCCGCTTCCCAGGCTGCGGCAACCGCTGCTTTGCCCCATACCGGAATATCCAATGCGTCTGTGAATACACCTTCTGCCTGCGCATTCGTCTCATCCAGCGCCAATTGCAATGCCCGCGCCGCCATCACGGCCATCTCCACCCGCGTAATGGCCGCTGCCGGGCGGAATGTATTGTCTCCGTAGCCGGTAATTATGCCCGCCTTGACAGCCTGGGCGATCGCTTGCTGCGCCCACTGCCCGATATTGCCTGTATCGTCAAAGGCCAGTTCCGCTGCATCCCGCCCCTCCAATTGGAGGCCGCGCATCAACATCACCGCAAACTGCGCACGCGTCACCTGTTGCTGAGGCCGGAAGCTACCGTCCGGGTAGCCGCTGACGATGCCTTGTGCTGCCGCCGCACGGATCGCCGCTTCCGCCCAATGGCCTGCAGTATCTGTGAACGCCACTGTCTCTTCAGCCGGCTCTTCCTCTACTGCTTCACCGGCCTCTTCCTGTTGTGCTTCTTGTTCCTCAATGCCGCCAGTACTGCCTGTACCACCAGTACCGCCTGTACCACCAGTACTGCCTGTACCGCCAGTACTGCCTGTACCGCCTGTGCCGCCGGACGACGATTCCTCCTTAATATCTGCTGCCGTCAGCTGAAGCAGCCTGAATGCCACTACATCGCCGTTGCTGTCCACTTCGTACACGCCAATGTACATTCCGGCGCTCACGCCGTTAATATCCGCCCCGGATACGTAAGGGGCCGTTACACTGCTGCCACTCGGCGCAGCAGTACCGATGTTCGGCACCGGCAAGCTGCGCGCAGACAGCTTCAGGGCAATCGAATGGCCTGTGCCGGCCGTTGTCGCAATAGCCGTTGCGCCTTCTGCATCTCCTGGACCGGCCGTAGCGGTAATTGCTGACACAGCATTAGGCTGCGGAAGCGGAATGGCGATCGCCGCCTGATCGAACATCGCTTCTGCCCCACCCCAGACGAGGAACCCAGCTTTGCCTGGCACGACCGGCTGCTCATTGCCCGGATGCGTCAATTCACCGTAATACACATCTTGGCCGTTCACTCTGACCAGCACATTGGCGTCAATGTACTGGAGCGTTATCTGATACCATTGCCCGGATTCCAACGGGCTAATATGGAAGGAACGTTCCACCCATTCTTCCAGATTTTCATTGTATACCCGCAGCCTCACAAGGCCGTCCGCCTGGAAACCGATCCACGTATACGAATCCTCCGAAGCATAACGAATCACAGCACCAGCTCCGCCCTGGCCCTCCAGTTTCATCTTGAACGAATACACACTGTCAGCGAGTACCGGCGAGCTGCTATCAACCACGAGGAATTCCCCGCCTGACAGTGCAACAGCCCCCTCTTCCGCCGCAAGCGTGGACAACGCATCGCCATGAACAATAGTATGATCGCTAACATTTCCGTCATTATAATCCCGCTTGTACTGGGCGGCGCCATAGACTTGGAACTCGCCGATTTTGGGAGAGTTGGACTCTGCCCCTGTAATGACCAGCCTGATCTTGTTCGTAAACACCATATCTGTCTGAATGACATGCAACGGGATGGCAGTGCCGGTATGAAGCGGCCGGAATTGGCCCCATGGCGCCGAGAAATATTCCAAGCGGAAGGAAGTCACTTTGTCCCCTGCCAGCCCGGCCTCCTGAATGACAAATTGGTTAATCGCAGTATATTCGCCCAAGTTGTATTCCACCCAGGCCTCGCCATCTGCCATGTCGATATCGCCTTTGAGCGGATCCACATTCGGCGTCCAATAAGTGCTCTGCACCCCATCTGCCGTAAATGCCCCCAGCACAAGCGCCTGATACGTTATATTCCCTTGCCCGTCAATCATGGCCGGCGTCATATCCTTAAGCACCGTTGTCCAGTCGCCGCCTGGCGCTTCTGAGCTTGGAATCGTCCGGAATTCCATACCGGTGTACAATTTGTTAACATTGTCGAAGCGATCTTCCGAATGGGAGGATGAGGTAATGGCGGCATGCAGAGCAAGATTGCGCTCTATATCCGGATGGTTGCCTCCCGGGGGTACGAGAACATACCCGCGCAGCGATGCCGTAGTCAAGCTTACTTCCCCATTCACAACCGGAACAGTTTCCACATAACTTCTGCCGTCAGGTGTAAGCTCATACAGATCAAGCGAATTATAGCTGCTCCAGCTTGCCGGAAGCTTCCACGTTCTACCTGCCGATGCCTCCACACCGTATATGAAAATACGCTCTGTTCCGTCATACGCCGGAATGAAACGATAGTCGCCTTCGGCAATGATCAGATCGCCATCCGTTACGGTAACTTGATGGGTTGCCTTGTCATAGGCGTAGATGACATCCTCACCCCAACGCGTGTACGTCTGCTGGGCATTATCCACATATTCTTGCAAGCCGAACTGGGCCACATACCCGTTAAGCAGGCTGTGCAGGAAGCTCATCTTCGTCAGGGCGACGGCTTGCTTATTCTGCGCATAGCCGACATTGACGTTCCCGGTCCATTCCGAATCGCTATAGATCGTACCCCACAGATAATCCTGTGGTTGCGTCTGGTATGTCCGTGTCGCATGATACACTGTCATCCCGGCATTGATGAAGCTGTCGATGACGGCAGGCGCCCTGTTTTCCACCTTGAAAATAAACCCGCCATTCAGCCGTTTCTCGGCATCATAATATTCGGTTGCGGCATACGTGCCATGTGCCGCCCAATGATCGATTTCGCGTTTTTTGGCATAACGTTCCTCTGCAGCACCATAATCGCCCTTCGGATAATCGATCATGACATCCTGGTACAGAATGAACGGCTCCCAGAAGCGATCGACAAAAGCGTCTTGCCTATTGAACGGATAGCCGTTCTTCACATCGGTATAATGGCTGATCTGGTAGGCATCCCATCCGAACACATTCGTACCGTATTGCAGTCCGTCTGTACGGATTTCTTCATTGCCATACGGACTTGCCGTATTGCCGCGCATATAAGCGTTGCTGTTCGTCGTCATATCTGTCATGTTGACGTGAAAGGAGAGATCGCCGCCGTATTCCTCCATCTCTGCCTTGACGGCCGCCATCTTCCCATCAGTGCCCAATGCGGGGTTATAGTAGATTTCGTTAATGCTCGGCCAGCCGTAGTCATGTCCTCTGCCGTTCCAGCCGACATATTCATAGGACTGTTTGCCGATGCCATCGGTCATATGATAGGTTTGGCGCTGAATCTCCGCCAATTGTTCCAACGTAGTGTTCACAGCCGTGAAGCCTTTGAATGTCGAGGATTGTCCTCCCGGCCCAGGGAAAGCGCCATGCGTCTGATGCCAGTTGCCGCCATTGAAGAACTGCCGCAGCTCCTGCGGCATCTGCGGGATCTGCTCCTTGATCCACAATGCGCCGTCCTGCCAATCAACCTGACCGTTATCGTTGTTGTCTTGCCCGATATAGACCCGGCTCTCATACCAGACATCCGCTGCAGATGTGAGCGAGGTTTGCTGCTGCGGACGATGTCCGTCAGCAAGCCGGTGATGATAGACGCCATCATAGATTTCTGCGACCTTGGCATTAGCAGCGTTATATCGTAGCCGCATCGTATAAGGCCTGTCGAACGCGCTTGGCGTATGTACGGCCGCTACCGCACCATCATGATAAACAAAGGCATAAGCGACTTGCTCCAGATAGTGCTTGTCGCGGAACAGGTCGGAGTTATAGACAATGTAGGCATCGTACATTTCTTGCAGGCCCCAGTAAAAGTCACTGGTCTGATTATAGGTATAGCCTAATGTCGGTGACTGGGAACCGCCAATGTTGGAAGCCGCTACTCCTGTACCGGCCATCGTACCGTCATTGACAGCCATGATCGGATAAAGCAACTGAATGCGCAACGGGACCAATGCCTCATCGCCCGTCACTTGCGTGATCCGTTTGACAAGCGTCGTTCCTTCAACCGTAAAGGTATACATAATTGTTACGGTCCTTGGCAGCAGCGGCCCTGTGCCGTCCAGGTCCACATCACTCACTGTTACGACATATTCGCCTGCTGCGGGCGACGTTTTTGCCAACACAACAGACGGCACATATTCCGTATCGTTAATTGCAATCTTATAATTTGTGCTGCTTAACAGCTCGGCGCCATCTATTGTGCTGCCATCGGACTTTAAGGTGTAATGAATGGCTTGAGGATAGTTTGGATCGAGCGTAACCGTCAAGGTATCGCTTTCAATACTAGTCGCGCTTGCAGCTGCTGTTCCGTTCTGAACCGCCAAGCCAAGCACAGCTGTCAATGCGATAGCCAGGCAATAAGTAGACCAACGTCTCATGATATTCAATTCATCTCCTCCTCTGATTGAGTTATCATCCCATTAAGGCTTATTCCACCCCATATACTTCATCCGGCTTTGTGACCATACGTTCACCCAGATCAAAGTTCTCTCCGTTATCCAATAAGCTAATGGCTTCGGAAACATCGCCGAAGCGTTTCATCTCCTCGATATATGAATCCCACTCGGCAACAGACGTTTTGCCCGTCAAAAATTTCAGCTCGCTTTCCTTCACATAAGTACGGATAGGTGTCATAATCTTGGCGAACTCATCGGTCTGCTCCGTCGTCATCGACGGCAGCGGGTACGTAAAGGTCGGCTGCATTTTGCCTTCGTCCAGCGCCTGCAAGAAGAAGTGGGCATTCTTCTTTGTAATCGGCAATTGTGCCAGGCTCCAATCATTGCTGTACAACGGTGGGGCGATAGTTACATATCGGAGCAGCATAAATCGCTGTGTATTGAAATCGAACTCCCCGCTTATCACCTCATCCGTAAATTTACGTTTGCCATTGTCATTCGTATAGCTGACGCCTTCCAAGCCCCAATTGTACAAATCCATCATTTCCGGATCATAGATTTGGTCAAGTGTCGCGGCAAGCAGCTCCGGATTTTTCACCTTGGCACTGGCGAAGTACCCCCAGTAAGGCGCGCCGTCATGAATAACGGTCAAGAAGTAATTGGACTTGCCGTTGTATGCCGGCGATATCATTGGCTCAACTTCAATCGGCACTTCCTTTCCTTGCATGACAGGCCAATATGCGCCATCAATGACACTGACATAGTTGTACGTGAACGCCCAGTTGCCCTGCTGCAGCTTGGCTTTGGCAGCGTCGCTGCTCATCGATACGATCGCCGGATCGAGCAGCCCGTCGTTATACATATTGCTGGTGAATGCCAGGAAATCCTTGTAAGCGGGGTCGTCAACAGGCACGAACGACCATTTGCCGCTTGCCTTGTCATATTTGAAATCCCCGCCTGAAGGCGTGAAGCCATTCGTGCTGCCCGTACCGAACATATTCGCCAATGCATACAACGTATAGTCAGCTCCTGGCGTGCCGCCGCCATCGGTCAGAAACGGAATGACTTCCGGCTCCTTGGCCTTGATAGCCAGCATCGCATCGTAGAACTCTTCCACCGTCGTAGGGACGGCAATGTTCAGCCGATCCAGCAACGTTTTGTTGTACATGAAGCCTTCCCCGGCATAGTCTGTGCCCATAATGTTCGGGAGTGCGAACCGCTGTCCCTTGTCATTAAGCAGGTAGTTGATTGCCGGGTATTTCTTGATCGCCGCCTGCAGGTTCGGCATATAATCCTTGTACAGCTCGAAATCGAGGAACATGCCGCTCTCGCCATAGGTCTGGCTGTTTTTCAACGAATCCCTCATCCACATCAGGTCTGGCAGATCGCCTGAGCTGAGGAACAGCTTGATCTTGTTGTCATACTCGCTGAACGGCAACATATCCCATTCGAATGAAACATTGCCCAGCTTCTGCTGATAGGCCTGGAAGATCGGGGAGTTCGCATCCTCGGACATATTGAGGTCAGCCCCGAATGCCTTATACACAATTTTGTCGCCTGTATACGGCAATAGCACCCCTGCATCCTCCTCCGCTTGATTATTCCCTTTCGTATTTTCTGTTGCCGGCGTCCCCGGCTTGTTGGTACCGTCCCCATTATTGCCCGGCACGTTGTTGCTGCAAGCAGCAACGACTGACACCAACATGAAAACGCATACAATCCATGCCATTGATTTTCTTGCCTTGTTCATTGAAACTTCCTCCCCTTGGTCATATTTCTATACATAAACCGCTTAGCGGCATATGCCCCATTCAGGCTACGCCACCTTGGCTGCTGTGGTATTGGTCTGACTGTACCCGCCAAGGCCGCAATTGTAAATGTTCTTTTTCTCACTTGGTTTGCAATTGCTCAGTTGTCCAGGAAATAGGTTGAAAAGTATGGCTTTCCGCCGATTGCTTGGCTCGCACACACATCAGCGCACTCAACAGCCCATCAGCGAGCGACGTGCCCGAGGCACCCTCTCCCTTCATCATGCGCAGGAAATTGTCAGCCAAGGCGGCATCACCGCCGCCATGCGACATATGGGAGGAACCGACCTTGCAGCTTTCCACCCGCGGGGCATTATGCATGTGCACTTTGGCTTCCTCGGAATTCCAGTCGAATTCAATCGTTCCATTGTAGCCAAGCAACCGGGCTCCGCGTACAGCCGCCCCCTTCTTGTACGATTACAGTTGGACTAAGACTTGACCGCTCCCAGGGTCATGCCTTTGGCAAAGTATTTTTGCAGGAACGGATAGATGCACAAGATCGGCAGCATGACGATTATGATGACCGCTGACTGAATCGTCCTTGTTGTAACGCGCTGGAAGTCCTTCAAATAGATCATGCTATGCGCATCCTGAATGGTGGCATTCTGGATCAGCCGCGTCAATTGCAGGTTGATGGGCCACAAATCCTTATTATCCAGAAATACATAAGGAATAAAGTAATTGTTCCAGGACGCAATGGCCGAGAACAGGACGAAGGTCGCAATCAAGGGCTTCGATACAGGCATAATGATGCGGAACAGCAATGTCATATGGCCGGCGCCGTCAATACGGGCAGCCTCCTTGATTGCCGAAGGAATCTGCTGGAAGAATGAGCGGAAGATAATAATATTGAAGAAGCTCATCGTTCCGATCAATATGACCGGGAAAATCGTGTCGTACATATACAGAACTTTGCGGGTAACAAAATACAAAGGTACGATTCCCCCACTGAAATAGCCGGTAATTAGCATGTAAATCGTCAATGTTTTTTTGCCTTTGAATTCGTCCACCGTGAGCGGATAGGCAATCATCGGCGTAAAGGTCAACACCACCAATGTGAAAGCTACTGCGTAAAATATGGAATTCAGGTACATGCGGATCATGCTCGGGTCCTTGAGCAAATAATGGTATGATTCCAGTGTAAAGCCATGGGACTTGAACCATACAGCCTGTCCGCCCAGTTCAACCGCATCGCTCACCGACAGCAGGAATACGCGGAATAATGGATAGACAAAGGCGAACGACAACACAAGCATGAACAGCACGAGCAGAATATCGAATCCAGAAATATGCTTTTTCATCACACGCCCTCCCTTTTTTAGTAAAACGATGCTTTCCCCATTTTTTTCGAGATAGCGTTTGCAATCAGAATTAATGCAGTCGATACAACCGCGAATACAAAATTGACTGCAGTGGAATAGCTTGCGCTTGCCCCCTCGATGCCTGCTCGATACACATAGGTGCCGACGGTATCTGCCGTTTCATACGTGAGCGGGTTGTACATCAGCAAGTTGCGCTGGAAGTCGGAGCCTGTGGAATTCGCCGAAGCGAGAAAGCCGCCGATCTGCATAATAAACAGCAGCACTACGGTAGGCATAATCGAAGGAATCGTAATATACCACATTTGCTTGAAGCGACCTGCGCCATCAATGACTGCCGACTCGTACATCTCCTGATTAATCCCCGCTATCGCTGCCAAATACAAAATCGAGTTAAACCCGATCGTATTCCACAGCCCCGAGAAGCCGAAGATCGATCGATAGGCAGCCGGGTCAGCCAACAAGTCCACCGTTCCCCAGCCAAACAGCTTCGTGAATACCGTTATTACCCCTGTTGTGGGATCAAGCAAGTCGCGTACCAAGCCGACAAGGATGACCATTGAGATGAAATAAGGAAATACGGAGATCGACTGCACGATTTTTTTGTACCGACTGAACTTCAATTCATTGAGCAGCAGGGCAAACATAACCGGGAATGGAAATAATGCCAGACTCCACACACCGAACGCAATCGTGTTCTTGGTAATGCGCCATAAATAAGGATCTTCGAAGAAATCAATAAAATGCTTGAATCCGATCCATTCGCTCATGATAAAACCTTTAACCGGCGAGAAGTTCTGAAAGGCCATCAGCAAGCCAAAAATCGGCAAGTAGCTGAACAAGAAAAAAATCAGTACACCCGGCAATGTCATCAGGTACAGGCTGTAATTCCGCTGTAAATATTTCATTTGCATCCCCTTTTTCTCAAGTGCTTTATCTGCCTTGCCTCATGCCCCCAATGTACCCGCCATACCCGCCAGATGTAAATCTACACTTTCTCACATCGTTTGCAAATGCCCACCTATATAGCAAAACAGCGGGCAAATGGCTATTATAGAGCCATCTGTCCGCTGTCGGATGATAGAAAAAAATTAGGACGAAAAGGTCAAGCGAAGCTCAGTTGTTCCGGAGGCAGGCACGAAACGGACGCTCTCTTCTTCTGCGCAATAAGTGCCATTATTTGCAACCGCAGCTTTATGGCCTTGCGGATGCGGCAACCGCAGCTCGACCTGCTCAGGCAGCCGCTCGGTGTGGAACGTAATGCTCGCAAGGATCTCCCCTGTTGCGAGGCTGGACTCCACCTCCAGCGAGAACAGACCGAAGTAGCTCGACGCCCGCTCCAATACAATTCGCTTGCCGTGCTTTAGCCAATCGTGCGGTATGCCGGGCAACAGCCTGAGCTCCTGTCCCTCCTCCATGTACAGCATCCAGCGACATTGCATCAGGAACCAGCCTTCTTCATGGGTTTTATGCGGGCTGACATGCCAGTAATGCTCCCAGAACGTATAGGTTTCCCGGTCGGCAAGCCCTGCCATCCCGTTATAGAAGGCTTTGAGGAACAGCTTGGGTTCCCGGCGTTTCAGGTGAATCCAGGGATGGATGCTGTAATACGGCTGGCTCAGCGCGACATTGCGCAGGCACATCAATTCATTGTGATAATGCAGCAGCATCGCGACTTCAGGGGCATTCGGGTCAAGCACCTCCTGCAGCACCAGGTACAGCGGCCCCAGCAACGAATCGCGCGCGACAATCGAGCCATGTGTTCCCCACTTGCCTCCATCCGCATACAGAGAGAGCGGCCCTGTATGCTCCGCCCAGGGAGCGGCGGTCGGTACCCAGCTGCCATCGGCGAGCGGGACAACCGGCGAATGCACCAATGTCTCTCGGAAGGAAGCGATAATGTCCTGCTTCAGCGCCATGGCGTCGGCCGCAATCTGTTCCGCCAACCCCGGTTCGTTGATCTGCAGCATCTCCGCAACCCGATTGAGCCCGAGATAGGCATAGCCGTTCAGCATGTACGAACGGAAGTGATCTTCCGGGTCCGCCGTCTTGCCTTCGAGCATGCCATACCCGCGGCCGCGCAGTTCCTCCCGCAGATTGCGCTGGCGCCAGGAGAGCAGGTAGCGGTATGCCTTGAGCAGATGCGGCTTGATCCGGCTGATCCACTGCTCATCGCGCACATGGCGGTAATGCTCGCCCATGCTCCATAACGCAGCACCCGTCTCGAGCATATAGCCTCCGAAGTTCTGGATAAAGCCGTCGTCATGCTGCTTGTCGAGAAAAAACTGCAATGACCGCTCGGCAAGCCGATAGGCGCCCACAGAATCATAATACTGAATAATCGGCGAACTCTCGGAGCCGATGGCTGTGTACACTCCGGTCGTCGGCACCAGCGTGCCCTCCGGCTCCAGACCGTAGCTGATCAGATCCAGATGCATGAAGCCTGCTTGCATCATCTCGGCAATCCGCGGCTCCGGCAATTCGATTCGCGTCGTCTGCTCCAGCTTCTTCTGCCAGAATGCCAGGCATTCGGCATGCCGCGCGGCAAACTGCCGGGCAATCAGCACCTTTGCCCGTTCGCGGCTGATCGGGCGATGCGGCAAATAAAACTCGAAGCTGGCGCTCTCTCCCGGCTGCAGCAGCACAGCAATCTCTTCTTGCGGCATTGGCAAGCCATTGAACTTGCATATGGCGAATACTTGCCCCGAAGGATAGCTGGCAAATCCCTGCTCCCCATCATAGGCATACTCCAGCTTCGCGGGAAACGGGCTCTTAAACCAGGCATATCGCGGCACATGGGCATGATTCGTCGCGACTGTCCGCGAATAATAGACCGTTTCTTCCAGTTCACCGGCTCCTGCGGCACCGGCCGCCAATTGTTCATACTCAGCTTGCTGCTCCGGGGTGAACATATAACCGTGCCCATATTGATCCGCTTCCAGATAATGTGTTCCTTGGAGCGCCTTATCGTTCAGCGGGGAAAACTCATAAGATGCAAAAGCTGTATTCTGGTAATGCACCTCGCCATCCTCAATCAAGCAATGAGCGATCGGGTACTTCTGCAGCTCCAGGCTGCGCGACAATTTGCGTTCACAGCCTAATCCTCTGCCCAGCAGGTAGTAATAATAGACAGGCGCACCGCCTGTTTCCGGTATAAATAGCCGCTGACCATGCAGACGCGGGCGCACGCAATCCCACGCCCGGTCGTCATCCGCATCGCCCATGCCGCGAAAATCCGCTTCGAACAGCCGCACATCCCGCGACAGCCCGAGCCAGATCGGGCAACGAAGCGCATCGGTGGCGGCAGCAGCTGCATCGTAGCCCTCTTCCGGCTCGATTGCCAGGCGGTCCAGTTCGCGTACGCCGCCTCTCTGTTCCAGCTTCTCTGCCAGCTGTGCATAAGAACCGCTATACTGCCCATGTGTGACAATCACTCCGTATTCCCGAATGTAGATGGGACATGCTTCCGTTACATCGCGCCAGAAAAAGCTGAACCCCTGCCCGCCACCTTCCCTGCCATCGACACGGACGGTAATAACTGTTGCCAGCGCCCCAGGCTGAACCTGTCCGCCACGAAGCTCAAGCTGCAACCGACTGCAAGCGCCAATTTGAAATCGGCTGCCCTCCTCCCCTGCCGCGCCTTCCCCATTTAACAGGAGCGTTCCTGAATTGGCGCTGACCATGCCAGTTACATCCGGATTATTCCATAGTATCGTTATCCTCTCCATACTCTTCCCTCCATAAGCTTTTTTTCAGACTTGAACGAATCATACACAGCACCGCGCAATATTGTCAACAATCGATTGTTAGTGATTAAGCATTGCTTTTCATCATTTATTTCACTATACTGTAGTCATCAACCGACATTGTAACCGGTTACATCATTGGAAGGAAGGGGGGTTCGATACATGCTTGCGGCTTTGATTGCCAGTCCATTCGTTAGCAAGCTGTCGCGCAAATACCGAAACAATAGCTTGTTTTACAAGATGATTGCCGGTACGGCGACAACCGTAGTTGTGTTAAGCATTATCTGTTTTGGCGGCATAGCGCTTCTGAAGGACAGCATGGCCAAGAACGAAATGAACAACAACCGCGTGTATTTGGACTACTCTTACTCTTATCTGGACAACCTGATGAAAAATTTGCAGGATATTTTCTACTCTATCGAAAATGATCCTGATCTGGCAGCTTTAATGCGCGCGAGAAGCGGCGATATTCACCAGTTGTATGCGGAAACGAACAACGTGTACAAGAAGCTCTCCATTATCCAGCCGACGATCGATGAAATATCCACGCTTTATGTTTATCTCAACAAGCAGGAGACGTTGCTTCTCCCGAGCGGTACATATGATACCCAAACTTTCTTTGACCGCTTCTATAAAGGCGACTTGGCGCAATGGGAAGGCATGGTCACGAACGGGCAGCATCACGGTGATATCGAGGTCTGGGACACCCCGCTAAGAAGTGATTCCCCGAATCCCTCTGTGCGAATGTCCACCTTGAACATTGTCAAATCAATTTATGCTGACGGCGAACAGAAAGGTGTCATCGTCGCCAATCTTCGCCATGATCTGGTCAATCGGTTGTACGCGGGCAAAGAGTTCGCCTCAACGCGCAATATTTATATTACCGATATGAAGCTGAATGTGCTGCTGAGCAATGATTTGGCTGGCGATGCCAGGTTGGCGATAGAGGAGGGCAATCTTCGCGGCAGCTATGATGACGGCAAGGGATCGATTGTTACCTATCAGCAATCTGCGGCAAATGGCATTATATTTTTCGTGTCCGTACCCAAGGAAGTGATTTTCAGGCATGTGCAGAACATAGAGACGATCTCGCTCGGCCTGGTTTTCTTGCTGCTTATTGTCGGGCTGGCCATGTCTGTCTACTTGTCGCAGCGCTTCTACTATCCGATCAGCGAAGTGCTGCATGATATTGAGATGATGTCCCACTATTCCCGCGACTCCATGGCCAAACAAAATGAGTTGGGCTATATCCGCAATCATTTTGTGCAAATTTATGACAGCAACAACCAATTGCAGCAGACAATGAAAGAAGGCGTGCCCGTACTGCTCGATATTATCTTTATGAAGGTGCTGCTTGGCGACCGCGAGGTCGGGCAGGCGATGGCTCTTTGCGAAAAATTCAACATTACCTTTTCCAAAGGCTACTATATGTCTGCCGTCATTAAGTTAGCCCCTTCCACCGATGATAACCGGCAGCAGCCGCTAGGATTCGCGGCATTTACTGAGCTGGTGCAGGAGACCTTGCCTGAATTTCCTGCGAAAGTATTCAAATTCAACGAATATGAGTATACGCTGGCAAACTATTGCGAGGACAAGATGGAGCATCAAGCGATGCTGGGCAAGTTGCAGGGGCTCGCCAACCGGCTGGAGGAGCATTACGGAGCCCATCGTGCGGTTATTGGCATAGGCGCAACAGTGCATACGCTGTTCGAACTGGAACATTCCCGACAGTCCGCCTTAGCCGTGCTGCAAAGCAGGGGTGTAATGGAAGAGCAGGCTGTGTTCGGTCCGACAGCGGTTGGGGAGCACCGGGCGACAAGCCTGGAACCAGCCGTAACGCCGCTTGATCTTGAGCAGCGGCTGACAGGGTATATTATGCAAGGCAATGCGGAAGCAGCCGAACAATACGCAGCTGATATTATAGCAAGCAATTACAAGAGTAATTTGTCTTACTCTGCTTTCCTACAGCTGTGCTGCGGCCTGCAGGACATCGTGCAGCGCCTGTTAAACCAGCACGCCCGCGAAGCGGGTCAGGGGCCAGACAGCAACAGCTTCGAACCGTTTGAATCCGTTGACTCCCTGCTCTATGGAAAAGCGGTATCGGCCACTGTCATGGCCAATATTGCGCGTGCGAGCCAGTATTTCCTGGCGCGAAAAAAAGCCTCCTCTTCCATTGACAAAATTTGCGACTATGTGGATACTCATTTCGTCCAGGACATTAACCTGAACATTGTTGCCGACAAATTCGGATACAACGCCAATTATTTGTCGAAGATTATGCGTCAGCATCTGGGAATGAATTTCTCGGAATACATGATCAAGAAACGGATTGAGCATTCCAAGCAGTTGCTTGCCGAGTCGACCCTTCCGATCAAGGAGGTCGCCGAACAGTCCGGCTACAGCAGCTCCAGTGTGTTTATCCGTGCCTTTTCCAAAATTGTCGGCATGCCGCCTGGCGAATACCGCCGTGAATATACGGGACTGGCTTAAAGCTGAACAAGTGACGTTCCATTTGACGCTCTTACGGATGCCATCGAGCTTATTACATCTCCAATCCCACTTTTCCTGCTGTAGCGGTTGCGTGTGAGCCTATTTCGCGTAGTAACATGCGATATCACACTTTCCGCGCTCAATAAGCTCCAGGGCAACCGTTAACCTGCAAATTGGCGAATATTTAGCCGATTAAGCGCTGTGGCAACCGATACATCCCCTGAAGTTCACCATTCGCCCACTTTCCAGCGTCCAACCGAGTTCTCATCACCTGCAGCTCACCATCTGCCCACTTTGCCAATATTATTATAAAAAGCACCCCGCTCTTTGGTAGCTGTGCCGGGAACGACATCTGCCAAAGAGCGGAGCACCTTAAAGGTGAAATTTATTTAGTCCGGAAACGTGGATTCTGAAAAGATTCACTATTCTTTCCTCGTCTACCACCAGCAGGATATAGTTAGGCTTGATGCTGCCACACTACAATATAATGCCTGTGCGGGGTTGAAAATCAGGATCTTCCGCATCATAGAAGACCATCTCGCGTTCGAAATTTCTTCCGAACTGATCAAGCTTGTTCAAATCGAGATCAAATCCGAAGCCCGGGCGGTCCGGCACAGCTACCTTCCCTTCATTGAATACAATCTGCTCCTGCAGGATGTCTCCCTGCATGAAATTCAAATGTGTATCATTGGCAAACGGGAAGTTGCGCGAAGAGGCAATCATATGTACATTGCCCATCGTTCCGATGCCCGTCTCTGCCCACGAGCCGGTCACACACCAAATCCCCGCTTGGTTGGCAAGATCAACAATTTGGCGCGCCTTCAATATGCCCCCCGCTTCTGACGGATACACCAGGAAACAAGCGCAAGCCCGTTGATCGATAAGCCGCAACGCATCCTCGAAGGTCGCGCAGCCTTCATCGGCAATGATGGGAACATCTACCGCTCTGGCCACTGCCGCCATTCCCTCGATATCATGGTACCTGGTTGGCTGTTCAACCATATGCAATCCATACTTCTCCATGCTGCGAATCGCCTTGATGGCTGTTGGCACACTCCAGTTCTGATTGGCATCGATCCGGATTTTGATGTCCGGTCCTACCGCTTCGCGAACAGCCCGCACCCGGTCCGTATCAAGCGCTATATCGCGGCCAACTTTGAGCTTCAACTCACGATAACCGTTTTCAACAAATTTTACAGCTTCCTTGACGTTGTTGTCAGGTGTATCAATGAATATATAGCCGTTAAATTCCACTTCGGACTTGCATTTGCCTCCCAATAAATTGTATACAGGCGTATTGAAAATCTTTCCCCGCAAATCCAGCAGCGCCATCTCGATGCCTGCCATGCCGTAATAGCCAATCTGCTTCCAGTTCACACAATATTCCTCAAGCTGGGCGAGAATCGCCTCAAGCTCCAACGGATCTCTGCCGATCAGGAATGGGGCGAATTCTTTGTTGACTACCGTTTCAATGACCGGAATCGTCGGTCCTACTGATTCCCCTATGCCGATGAGCCCTTCATCCGTTTCAATCTGGACAATAAGCGAAGGCGCGCTATAGCGCGTTCCTCCAGACCATTTTTCACCTTTAAAAAAAGGAATTTTAATCGCTTGTGTTTTGACGGCTGTAATTTTCATCCTCCTGCCTCCTCATATAGATTCTATTGATCAAGATTGACGATGACCTTAATGGCTTGCTGCGGATTGTTGCGGACGAATGTGAGGGCTTCGTCCAATTCCCCAAAGTGATAGCGCTGTGTAATAAGCGGTTGGACTCGCACCGCCCCGGAGTCAATCATCTGCAGGACGCGCGGCCAGACGTGCGGCGCATTGGTCGAACCCAGCAAGCGCAGCTCCTTCATAACAATGCTTTGAATATCGACGGCAACCGGGACAGCTGGCAATCCGAACAAGAGCAATTGTCCGCCCTTGCCCAGCAGACAGATTGCCGTCCGCAAGGCGGCCTCCTCTCCGGCAGCTTCAATAACGATGCTCTGCGTGTCCGCTGCCGGCATGCTCTGCCCATCGGGTTCAGACAAGTTCACGATGACATCCGCCCCCAATTGCTGTCCCAATACCAGTCGACTTGGCTGCATACCAATAAGGGTTACCGGTGAAGCCCCTGCCGCCTTCAGCAGTTGGACAAAATAGAGCCCGGTTGGTCCGTCGCCGACAACAGTCGCCGCCATTCCTAGCCGGATATTCAGTTTATCGACCGCTCCCAAGCAGCAATGGATCGTCTCGGCCTGTGATGCTTCGTCCAGCGTTACGGAATCAGGCACAAGATAGATATTATTGGCCGGTACAACCAAATACTGCTGCCATCCGCCCGCATAATGAAGCCCGATCTCTCCCCCTTGGGGGCAATGGTGCTTATTGCCGGCAAGGCATGCCGGGCATCTTCCGCAACCCATTAACGGATCGATGCAGACACGATCGCCCACATTCCAATCCCCGGCATGTTCGCCCACCTGCGTAACGATGCCTGCAAGCTCATGCCCGAGCGGCAGCGGCGGATTGCTGAAGCCGGCTTCCCCGCTTAAAATATGCAAGTCCGTACCGCAAATGCCAATAGAGCTGATTGCAATCTCGACTTGCCCTTCCTGCGGCTGCGAACGCTCCGCCGTGCGCTGCCGCACTTCATTGGCTGCCGTCCACTCCCAGATGAGCTGTTGCTCCTCCATATGATCCCCTCCTTTCAACTAATCGGTTGCAGCAGAGCTAAGGAAGCAAATGCGGTCCCCCGGTGACCGGGTACATCGGCAGGCTTCGGAAGGCTTCCGCATAGGGCACGCCGATCGCCATCCCTCTCATGGCTGCAGGCCGCTCCAAAAACTCGATATAGTCCATTCCGTACATATGTCTCAGCCAAGCGTCTTGGCTGGCATGGCATTTCAGCATTTGCCCTCTCTTCTCAATCGTATCTGTAATATCGACATAGATCTCCGGCTCAAAGCCAATTGAGCCCAGATTATCCATGATGAACACATGCGGAATGTTCTGCATGGCCGGATATTCTGTTTCTATCAGCGGAACTGTAACCGGAATTCGGCAATCGATGGCAATCTCGCCACATATCCGATGGTCAGGATGATAATCATTCGGCCCATGGACGAACATAAAGTCGGGTGACGCCTGCCGAATGGCATTGATGAAAGCAAGCCGAGTATCACGATCATGGAACAGAAATTCATCGTCAAATCCAAGCCATATCAGCTTCGCACCGATCAGGTCCGCAGCCGCCTTCGCTTCTTCATAACGGATGGCCGCGATCTCCTCCTTGCTTAATACAGGCGAGCCCACATTGCCATTGGTAGCAATAATAATAGTAACCTCGTCCCCCCTTGCCGCACACTTCGCCAATGTACCGCCGCATAGCGCCTCCACATCATCCGGATGTGCTCCGATGGCAGCTACTCTCATACTCCTCTCTCCTTCCAAAATTTGATGGTAATTTGATTTAATCATACACAGATGAATATTGTCAACAATATTTATGTATAAAAAATCATGGTCCATGCCTGTACAAAATAGAAAAGACTATAGGTGCTTCCACTGTCATGTTGTTGACAAAATACAATATGCGAGCTACTCTTACAAAAAGAAGCAGCGAGATCCGCCTCGGTGAAAGTTGCTTTATCCGCCTAACAGGAGGTTCCAGATGGACGGCTTCACTTTCAAAAAACAAAAAAACATCTCGTTGCGTGAACAAATTACAAACGACATTCGTACAGCGATACTGAAAGGCGAAATTCCGGCAGGCAGCCGGTTGAAGGAAAGCGATATTTCGCAGCAAATGGGGGTCAGCCGCGCCCCTGTAAGGGAAGCGATACGTCAATTGGAACGTGAAGGCATTCTCATCTCCTATCCTTACCGCGAAACCGTCGTCGCTGATATTTCACTGGATGAGGTCAAGGATATACTTATTCCAATTCGCATGCATCTGGAAGAGTTTGTCGCTCGCAAATATCTGAAGCAGATAGATGAAGCGTTTATTGAAAAGCTGCAGCAAATTATCAACCAAATGGAGCATGCCTATCATGATGCAAATCTTGATGAACTGGTAGAATTGGACATGCTCTTTCACGATACCTGGATTAGCCTGGCCAAAGAACGAACCGTTCTGATGACCTGGAGAAGCATTCAGAACCAAACCAGGCTCCATTTCATCAAAAATATCCGTCACTACGCCAGCGACACGATCATTCAGGATCATCAGGCCTTGCTTGACAGCCTTGCGTCGGGGAATCTTGACCGCATACGAGAAGAGCTGCGCTTGCATTTGAGCGGCGCAAAAGCTTTCCAGTTCACCTCCGATGAACGCACTGAAACAGAGTAACTTCGGGGAAATCGATCATGACCGCAATAGACTTGGGGACTTCGCAGAATTGGAATATCAATCGCCCGCGCTGCCTATCGACAGAATGGGGCGAGCGATTGACGTTTCGTAAGTGTTCCACTTCGAGGGTCCTTCCCCTGCCATCCCTAACATTGCTAAAGCCATGTTGGGAATGAATTCCCGATTGGCTTAATGCGCAACAAGGCGGTTGGTCAGCAAGCCCAGCTTCTCGATCTCAATCGTGACGACATCGCCGTCCTTCATATACACTTGACGCTCCGGCGGATAACCCATCACAACGCCTTCCGGCGTTCCGGTTAGAATGATATCGCCCGGCGACAAGGTGAAGTGCTGCGAAATATAACTGACGATCTCATCGCAATGAAAGATCATATCGTTCGTATTGGAGTTTTGCCGCACTTCACCGTTGACGGTTGCTTTGATCGACAGCTCGTTCGGATTGCCGACTTCATCAGCCGTGACCAGATAAGGCCCGATTGGTGAGAAGCCGTCGCAAGTCTTGCCCAGCAGCCACTGGTTCGTGCGCAGCTGCAGATCTCGTGCAGACAAGTCGTTGGCGTTGCAGTAACCGAGTACGTAGTCCAGCGCATGCTCCCTGGATACGTCTCTGGCCGTCTTGCCGATCACGATAACAAGCTCCGCCTCATAATCGACCTTCTCCGAAGTCCGGGGAAGCGCAACGTCCTCCTTATGACCCGACAGCGTATTATTGAATTTATTGAACAAGATCGGATATTGGGGAACGGGCATGTTCGTCTCTTCCGCATGCTTGCGATAGTTCAGACCGACGCATATAATCTTGCCCGGGTTGGTCACGCAAGGACCAAGCTGAAGTTCCTCTTCATTCAGCCATATGGAAGCGGCATTCGCCCGAGAAGCCTTCTCCACCAGCGCGCTCAGCACGTCAAGCGCGGCCTCGCCTTGAGCGATTACTTCGTCCACAATGGACGGCACATCTGCAACCTCCAGTTGCCGAGCCGCAGCCGCAACGTCGAGCACTCCTCTGTCCGTACGAATACCAAGCCGGTATTGTCCATCTACCTTATAAGTAAGCAGTTTCATCTTCAATCTCCTCTCCTATTAGAATTAAGCATTCTTGCCGAATACCACTCCGCCGTCAATGTACAACGGCGAGCCCATCATAAATTTCGATTCGTCCGATGCCAGGAACAGCGCAGCTTGTGCGACATCCTCCGGACGACCGATATCTCCGCTTAATTGACGAGTTTTCAATGAAGCAATTGCCGCCTCCGGATCATCGTACGACGTTCTCAGATAACCTTCCACGAACGGCGTCATAATCGTGCCCGGCAGCAACGCATTAACGCGAATGCCATATTGCGCGTAGTCGACTTGCATCGCCTTCGTCAGTGCCAGAACCGCGCCTTTCGTCGCACTGTAAGCCGCCCTTCTCGCCAGACCGATCTCCGCTATGCAGGAAGACATGTTGATGATATTGCCTGATTTTCTTGCTATCATCCCCGGCAGCACGTATTTGCTCGGCAAGAATACGCCTTTCACATTGACGCTCATAATCCGGTCCCACTGCTCCAGCTCAACTTCATGAAGCGCTCCGACGTTGCTGACGCCGGCATTGTTGAACAATACGTCGATCCGACCATAGTCGTCCATAATTCGTTCTACCATCTTTTCTACCATTTCCGCATTCGTCAGATCGGCATGTGCGAACGCGGCGGCGCCTCCGGCCTCCACAATCTCCCCGACCGTCTCATTGCCACTCGTCTCGTTTACGTCATTCACAATCACTTCTGCGCCTTCGCGAGCGAACAGCAACGCCGCGCTCTTGCCAATACCTGATCCAGCCCCCGTGATAAGCACGGTTTTGTCTGTTAATCTACCGTTTTTCATCTCTGTCCCTCCCTTTGTAAACTCGTAACGACGCCTCGTTGAACTTTATTGCCCTTGTGACAACACTTGCGCCAAAGCAGTCACTTCCTCAATAGCCAACTGTTTTTTTTGTGCCCAACGAGACTGTGGAACAGAACAACTGACCGCGGCAATTACGCCCCCGTTCGCACCTCGAATCGGAGCTGCCGCACAGCAGAAGCCTTGTACTGCTTCTTCCTCGTCGATTGCATATCCGTTCAGGCGGATCTTGGCAAGCTCCACAAGCAGCTCGTCCCGCGATCCGATAGAGTGATTCGTGAAGGGGGACAGCTGTTCTTCTGGAAAAAGCTCGCTCACCTCCCGGTCGCTCTTGTCCGCGAGCATCACCTTTCCCAGCCCCGTCGCATACGCCGCCCACGTCGTCCCTGGCTCAGAGACAAGGCGGACTGGAGACGATGCTTCTTCCTTCGCTAAGTAAAATACATCTCGTCCTTCCAACTTGCCCAGTTGCAGCGTTTCCTCCATGCGGTCCCTCACCTGACCGGCCTCGCGATAGAAATGCGACACCAGGTCGTATTGTCGGAAGTAGAGGCTGCCCGTTCGGCCAAAAAACGAGCCTAGTCGATAACAATCTCTTGCATCCTTCTGCAACCAACCGAGCCGTTCCATTGTCAACAGCAACGAATACATGGAGCTCTTATTAATGCCAAGCTCCCGGGACAGATCGATTAGCTTGCAGCCGGAGGGCGCTTCCGCAATCAACCCGATAATGAGATGAGCGCGCTCGAGCGCTGGAACGTTGTACTTGTTGATCCGATCCATTATGCCTCCCTATCATTGGTTCACTATAGTAAACCAGATATTATATAATAAACCAATTATACCTTCTATCTTCCTTTTGATCAATGTGGAAATGGACGAAATGGCTGCGATAAGCGGCAATTTCCTCGAGCGTGGGACAATAGTGGAAGAGCGCATCGCTGCAGCGATGCGCTCTTCCACTATTCGGCGAATTTCATTACCATACGTGATGCGGGGCACCGTACCTTATGCAATCGGCATTGCCGGCATGATTTGCGTGTAGTTGCTTGGTGTTTCGTATATGGACAACGCATATCGTGTCTCGGCTCCCGGACCTTCGATTTTTTGAATGGTTGCCGGTGCGGAAGCTCCTCTTAGCTTAATTTGAACGTACACATAGTTGTCGTGCGTCGCTCTTTGCCAGAACGTAACCTGCTGAACGGCATCGAACTTGGACTCGTTGACGAGCGCGACTTTGCCTCCGGACAGGAGGAATTTCACTTGAAGTGTTCGATCGAACGGATTGGCCCCGTTATTCAGGGCATCGCTTTCCGGTCTTTCCAGTGTCAACACGTACGTTCCGTCATGACGGAATCGTGTCAACAAGTACCGATTCGTATCACTGGCCAACACGGAATCCGCTACGATGATTCCTTTTTTATACGGTCCGTAATGGATAGCGACATGATTGTTCGTCGCGTCGACGATCTTCGTGTACGCCCAGACGTTCGTGAACACCGAAGAATTGCTTGACGGTACATATGTCGTGACATAGGAATCAATAAATTGCACCGTCTCTTTCTTGGCTTCGACAGCATACAAATCGTATGTGACCAACGCCGCTTTGGCCGCAGTGTTCGCGGAGAACGTACAGTTATAGAATACGGCTGACCCTGTTTGGACAGTGGAACCGTTGTCAAAATAGTTTTTGACCAAGGTCGTCCCGTCGCCGCGGCATATGACCAGCAAATTATTGACTTGTATCGGCTTTGTCGTATAATACGGCTGAACCGCGACTTTACAAAACTCTGCTCCGCAGTCGTTGATCGAAGCCATATTGCCGATCCGGTAGGCAACCTCGGATGCCCCATCCGACGCGCACCCGTTAATGGAAGAGTAGGTGGAATTTACCCAGTATGAGATAGCGACACTGTTCGTATAACATCCGTAGTAATGGTTGCTCGTGGAGTTGAAATAGCCGGAATAGAAGCCTACGCCCGGGGAAGAGCCCGCGCCCATAGATACTTTGTTGTAGGTGACCAGCCAGCTGTTGTCCAGCCATATCCCGTTCGTGCAATTCCGGATCGTCACTCTGGTGAACTCGGCTTGGGAGATGGAGAAGCTGCTCCTCCTTCCGCACCACATCCCATAAGCGGCCTCGCTGCTGGAATCAAGACTCACGTCCTCAATGACGACGCACCGAATACCCTTGACGGAATCGCCCTCTTGACCGAATACAAGTACCGCATCCGCACCGTCTACCGTTGCGTTGCCGACCTTTCGGATGGTGAACGAACCTTTGCTGGCCGGGGTTGACAATGTCGAGGCGATTGAGCCGGACAGCTTGGTGGCCGACCGGATGACAAGCGGCTTGGACACGCTGTAGTCGCCGCAGCCGGTGACGTGACCTTGAAGATGAGTCAA
This sequence comes from Paenibacillus sp. J5C2022, assembly GCF_025567625.1. Taxonomy (GTDB): domain Bacteria; phylum Bacillota; class Bacilli; order Paenibacillales; family Paenibacillaceae; genus Pristimantibacillus. The sequence continues at coordinate 40,446 of NZ_JAOQJC010000041.1, forward strand.
TACATGCTGTATCGCCGCCCAGCTATCGTTCGCCCCGGTCGGGTCCGCACCATACCGGTCTATATTCCGTATGCCATCTTCTTCAAGCAGCTCGAGGTAATTGCCGGAAGCATCCGTATGATTGCCGAAGCCGTCCGCCACTTGCGGCCAGTCGCTTCCCCGGTTCAAATAGGTCGCACCGCCGCAGCCGGCCCCCGCAACATATGAGATCGTGATATAGACTTCTCCGGAAGTACCGGCGTGAGCCTTCATTGCCGTCACATCGGGAAAGACGATCGGGCATGCGCCATCCTCCCCGCAAAGCCTGGAGGCAAGCGGATGTTCCCTCTCTTCGGCTGCTCCCCAAGCGCTGTTTCCGAGAAATCCGCCCGCAACAAGTGCCGCTCCCGCCATACCGGCGGAAGCGAGCAGCGTTCTTCTGCTGATCGGAGCAGGTGAATCTTTTTCGAATTTTTGATTATCGGACATTTGTCTCCCTCCTATTCGTAGGAAAATACTGAATCAAAGCACTTGTCCGTCCTTAAGCAGGCACTCCCTGAGTTGCCCGTATTCAATATCCTGGACGGCCCGGTCTTCTTCGAGTGCAATGGCCGCAGCCGTAGCTGCAGCTTGGCCAAGCACCATGAACACCGGCTCCATCCGGATCGAGCCGTAAGCGATATGGGATGCCGACAAGCACACGGGCACCAGGAGATTCTGACATTGCTCTCCCTTGGGCACGATGGCGCGGTATGAGACCGGATAGGGAGCCTCGATCTTAATCTCCACATCGCCTTCGTTCACACACGCGCCATTAATCACAAGGCGGCGGCAATTGTGGGAATCCATCATATAAGAGGCCAGACCGATCGAATCCTCTGCTACGCGCAGTCCGCGACAATGCAGCTCGGTCATCACTTCCTCGGCGACCATCCGGCGCGCTTCCCTGATATAGAGCTGATGCGGCCAGTTCGCCGTGTCCGTAAATTCATCGGCGGGCAAGCCCCACTGCCCAACCTCCTCGCGAACATGTGCCGGAACGCTGTCATCATTAGCGAGAAAATACAGCATCCCCAGGTTGTACCTCACATGGTCTTGGAATAGCTTCTCCCTTGTCGCGTAATCCGCATCCGGCCAAGCATGATTGGCTCCGATATAATCGGTGCTCACTGCTCCGAAATTGTTCAAATCCGTCTTCCCGTTCGGCATTCTTACATGCAGCCGCATCGCATCCCAAATGCCGGAGCGGATATACCGGGACAGCAGCTCGAATTGCTGCGGATCATAGCCGGGAGGCTCGGGAAAAGCTACCCGGTTGCCCGGCACATCCGTCAGGCAAATACGAAAGTTATACGCCTGAATGGAGTGATCGCCTTGCCCTTGTACACCGGGCTCAATGTCCGCGATCCCGGACAGCAAGCCGCTATCAGGTTTGCCTTCGATCATGTACGGATCGATTCGGGTGTTGAACATGTGGTACGGCGAGCCAAACTGAATTCCGTTGCGCGTCTCTCCATACTTGCTGTTCCCTTCCCGCCCTACCGTGTAGGAGACGCCGGCGCGCGCCATCAAATCCCCTTCATACGAAGCGTCGATGAACATTCGTGCCTTGAACACTTGCCCATTCTCCATCGTCATGGCGCTAATCTTGCCGCTCACCGATTCCACACTGGCCAGGTGCTGCTCGAAGTAGACGGGAACGTCTTCCTGCGCCAGCCATTCGTTGAATATGTTCTGCGCGACGCTTGGCGCGAAATGCCAGGAAGTGCCGTCGCCATCTTGCGGATCATACATGGCGCCGAGCTTCATATAAAACTCGCGGGCGATTCCGCCAATGGCCGATTTGCGACCAAAATCTGTCGCGCCGAGACCGCTTGCCGTAATCCCTCCGATATTGCGGCTGAATTCGGCGATCACGACCCGAAGTCCCATCCGGCGGCCCTGGATTGCGGCGGCTACTCCCGCAGGCGTGCCGCCGTATATGCACAAATCCGCTGTTACCGGATTTGGCTCATCACTCTGATCATCTCGCTGGTAATAATACAACTGACTGAAGTCCGTCATCTTCTTCCACTCCCAGTTCATTCATAAGTTATACGTTCATTCCTTGACGCTGCCCAGCACGATGCCTTTCACAAAGAAACGCTGCAGCAGCGGATACACGGCCAGAATCGGCAGCATGGCGATAAAGACTTGCGTGGCCCGGTTCGTTCGATCCGACAGCAACAATTGCATCTCGATATCCATATCGCTCATGAATTGAACATCGGACTCCACGACGACCGTACGCAAGTAGCTCTGCAATGGGTAATTGCCCGGATCGTTCATCAGAATAAGCCCGTCGAACCAGCTGTTCCAGTGGCCTACTATCGTGAATAGAAGGACAGTCGCCAGACTCGGCAGCGATAAGGGCAGCACGATGCGCCACATAATCGTCCAATGTCCCGCTCCATCGATCTTCGCCGATTCATCCAGCTCCTTCGGCAGCCCGCGGAAAAAATTCAACATCAGAATAACGTTAAACACCGGAACGGCAGCGGGCATGACAAGCGCCCAGATGGAATCCAGCAGTCCAAGCTCGTTGATAACCATATACCAAGGGATGAGCCCCCCGCTGAAGAGCATGGTGAATACAAAGAACCAGGCATAGATCGTTCTCCATCGGAATTGCTGCACTTCCTTCGATAATGGATAAGCGAGCAGTACGGTCAGAAGCATATTGATAACCATCCCTAGCAACACCCGTTCCACCGATACGAGAAACGCTTGCCAAAACTCCGAATTCCCGAATACGTACAGGTAAGATACGACAGTGAAATCTACGGGCAGCAAAGCGACTTCACCAGACGCCACCGCCGATGCGGAGCTGAAGGATACCGCCAGCAAATGTATGATCGGAAATATACAACTGAAGGCGAGCACGGTTAAAAAGGTGTAATTGAACATGGTGAACACTCGATGGCCGAGCGACGCCTGTTGAACCATCTGTCCAGTTCCTCCTGTCATTAGCCATATTTCAAAAAATTCTGTAATTAGCGAAGCGGTAGGCCAAGTAATAGGAAGCGGTGATCATCACAAAGGACACTACGGACTTGAGAAGCCCGACTGCGGATGCTACACCGTATTGCACTTGCTGCAGGCCTAGCCGATAGACAAATGTATCAATAATATCTCCGGATTCGTATACAAGCGTATTGTACAAATTGAACACTTGATCGAATCCGGCATTGAGCACGTTGCCGAGACTTAACGTCGCCAGCAGGACGATGATCGGAATCATGCCCGGCAGCGTGACGTGCCAGGTCTGCCGCCAACGGTTGGCCCCGTCTATGACAGCAGCTTCATAGAGCACAGGATTAATGCTTGTAAGCGCAGCCAAATATACGATCGTGCCGAATCCGAAATCCTTCCATACATCAGTCGTCACCAGCGTGAATCGAAACCAATCGTTATCGCCCAGGAAAAAAATCGGTTCGATTCCAGCCGCCTTCAATACCTGATTGATCAGTCCGCTGTTCGGTGACAGCAGATCAATAAGAATGCCGCTCAGAATGACCCATGACAAAAAATGCGGCAAATAGACAAGCGTTTGAAAAACGCGTTTGAAAAACGATTTTCGAATCTCGTTCAGCAAAATGGCCACGACAATAGGTACGACCAAACCGACAACGATCTTCATCGCTGCAATGATCAACGTGTTCATTAACACACGCGAGGCTTCCGGCATCAACAGCATGTATTTGAAATTGTCCAAACCGATCCAAGGGGATCCCAATATCCCTTTGGATGGCAAGTACTTCTTGAAAGCAATCATTGCGCCTGCCATCGGACCGTAGTGAAACAACAGGACCAGTAGAAAACCTGGCAAGACCATCAGATGCAGGACCCAATTCCGTTTAAAATCCGATAGCATGTTCCTCTACTCCCATACTTTTATTACTTCCGGCTTTTGTACCATTCGTTAACTTCCTCAGTGATCTTATCGCCGCCAAGACTTCTCCATTCCTCCACAAACGTGTCGAACGCTTCAATTGGAAGTCCTCCGAGAATAATCTTGGTGAACGTCTCGTTCTCCTTCGTCTGCAACAAAGCCATCCGTTCCGACATCGTTGGTGTGGGAGCGCCTACAAACTCGTCAAAAACATATAAATTGTTCTCATAGGCTTCCTTCAGATGAGCCATCGTGCCGCCTTCCTTCGCAACCATCCACTGATACCACATATTCCCGTCCCCGTTCAAATAGGCTTGGGCGCCCTCATATCTGGCGATACGGTCCATACTGCTGCCAAGAATGGAAGGATCGTTGTTCTTCAGCGCTTTCGGAAGAAGCTCACCGGTGATGATATGATAATCCTGCAGATTGGCCATGATCGGATTAAGCGTATAGAAGAACTCACCTTTGTTTTTTCGGTCTTTGCCAAAGACAAGAATCGAATTCGATTCATCCGGCTTGATCTGATTTTCCATCCATACATTGAGCAGCTTGATAGCCGCTTCCGGATGCTTGGCATTTTTATTGATCACATAATAAGACGGTACTCTGTATGTGGCTTGATTTTGCGCGGGCTTATCGTCAATGGAAGCGATCTGATAGCTTTTCCACTCGGCCGTCATTTTACCGTCCTTCACCAACGGTTTCTGGATGCTTAACGTATACCAGAACGCGCCATATACAAGGCCTAATTGCTCGGAACCGTACATCTCCGCTACTTTTGACCCATTCTTAACAGCGAATTCCGGATCGATTTGTCCTGCCTTGAACATATCCTGCAGCTGTTTCAGCGCGGCTTTCACTTCCGGCTGTATACTGCCGTAGACAAGGTTGCCGGACTCATCTTTCTTCCAGATTTTCGTGTGAGCATGGAATCCGTTGAGAAAGCCTGTAAGCATGTTCAAGTCTTTGTCTATCGCGAGCCCGTACGTTTTTTTGCCATCGGCATTCCGCTTCGAGAACGCTTCGGCTATAGTAAGCACATCCTGCATCGTCTTGGGCTCCGGCAGGTTCATTTCCTTCAGCCAGTCGGTCCGCACATAGATGAAGTTTGCCCCGCTGTACGGACTGTTCGTCTGCGGAATGGCCATCAGCTTGTCGTTGAACGTGGCCGTCTTCATCTGCATGCCGCCGTCCTTCGTCATCTCATTCTTCGTATCCTCGGAAGCGTACTGTTCCCATAATTCCGTAATATCCATAATCATGTCGGAATCGATCAGCTGCTGCAGATCGGTTGCTTTGACGTTATAGAAGTCCGGCAGATTGTTGGAAGCAATGCTGATCTTGATCTTCTGATCATAATCCGTCACCGTCCAATCGTTCTTGATCTCAATGCCGAGCCTTTCCTTGTAATAATCATATATTGCGTTGTTATCAATCGTTTCCCCTGGATCGAAATACTGCTTGTTGCTAATGCCCCGAACCGTCGTAACTGTGATCGGGGGGTCATATTTCGTGAATGGCCCCGGCTTCTCCGCGCTTTGATCCGATTGCTGCGAGCCCTGATCCTGCTTCGACTCATTCGTTGAATTGGAGCCGGATGACGGCTCAGGTGCTGGCGTCCCCGTGCCGCTGCAGGCTGCTACCAATAGCAGAATCGCAGCCAGGCAGCATAGCGTGATTGATCTTCCTATACTTTTCAATACCCTTCCCCCTCAAGTTGATAGATTCACCGGTGTGAAGCCGATGTAGTTACAGTATAAAGGGCGTTCCAAAGGCCCGTAAGATTCATATCATGACATTGCGTTACATCTGTTTACACGTTTCCAAGCCCTTAAGAAAGCGCTTGCTAAATAAGTAAATAGATGTAACAAAGGTACGATTATGCATCTTGTGTTCTATTTTTGAATGAACCTATACTTGTTTTTATCCTACGTAGAAAGGCGGTTTTATTATTGTCGACATCCACATTTCAATTCGATCCGATCGTACCGTTCTTCTTTGCCAAGGAGAAGCGGCGAGACATGCTGCAAGCGCTTCGTCGCATGAAATATGAAGCGGGCATCCGCAGGTTCGTGCTGGTGTTTCCCTATTGGTACGGAGAAGCGAAGGAGCTGCATGCGCTCGAAGCTTACGAGAATTTCGGAGATATGTTAAGAGAAATTCGCGAAACGTTGGCCGCTGACGATATCGAGGTGGGATGGTGGTGCGCGCCCAGCTTGCGGGTGGGACCGCAAAAGGTTGTGGAAAGCGAAAGTCCCTACTATTTCCAAAAAGTAGTCGGTATTGACGGCGCCTTGTCCAGGAAAGCGAACTGTCCGCTGGACAGCAATTTCCAGACGCAATACTGCGACTATCTGCAGGCTGTCGTCAGCAGAGGCCGGCCCCCCGTTATCTTCTTCGAGGATGACTATCAGATGAGCAATCATGATGTCGTCGGCTTCGGCTGCTTCTGTCCAAAGCACTTGCAGCGCTTCGAGGCCAAGACGGGCCGCAAAATGACGAGAGAGCAATTGGAAGAGCTGTTTCGTCAAGGCGGCGATCTCGCTGTCCAATACCGTACCTTATGGGCAGAGCTCATGAAGGATTCCCTGGTGGAGCTGTCGGAACGCCTTCGGGCGGCAGTGGATACCATCGCCCCGGACACCAGAATGGCGTTGTGCCAACCAGGAGTAAGCGATTTTGACGGCATGATGACCGGTCCGGTAGCCAGGGCATTGGCCGGCAGCACCCGGCCTCTCATTCGATTATTCGGGACGGAATACAATAGCGACGCTGCCCAAAACCTGCCTAGAATCACGTTCCATATGCTGTACTCCAAGCAAGTGCTGGATAGAGACATAGAGCTGATTCATGAATCAGACACCTTCCCGCATACCCGGTTTTTCTTTTCCGCCGTCAAACTTCGCGCGTTAATAGCGATTTCCATGCTGTACGGTCTGGATGGCTCTCTGTCCTATATCACCCAATATACAGACGGTCCGCTGGAGGAACCTGCTTACATAGCGATGATTAGAGACAGCAGACCATTTTTCACGGAACTGAGACGCGCCACGCAGCATTATCAATTCGTTGGACCTCGGATTTTGTATCGTCCGCAATCGCATGTTTTTCGGCCCATCGAAGGAGTGAGAGCACCTGTCGTCAACGCCCCCGCCTGGGTGGCTGCGCTTGGCAGCATGGGCATCCCTTATACTCCCGGAACAGGCGAAGGGCCCGTCATGGCCTGCGGGGAGGACGTGCTCGATATGAGCGAACAAGAGATTACCCGGCTGCTTCAAGGCGGCGTATTCCTGGATGGGGCAGCTGCCTGCCATCTGAGCCAGGCCGGATACAGTGATTTGCTGGGAGTCGAAATGGCGGGATTCGAAGAGAATGAACGAGCCTCTATCGCCCATGAGAAACTGACCGAGCGAAATCTGTGGAACGATCATACGGCAGGAACGGCCATGTACCATACCAATTTAACTGGCAATACGGCTTATAGCCAAGGCCTGTACAAGCTGATTCCCGGGCACGACAGCATCGTCCTGTCGGAATTCGTGAATGATTATGAGAAGCCGGTGAGCGCTTCCGCCGTCATGTATACGAATCGCTTGGGAGGCCGGGTGGCCATCATAGCTTTCAACTTGCAACTCCAGTGGTTCGCCGCGGTGCATAATTACAAGCGGAAGCAGCAGTTCCGGGGCATCATCGAATGGCTCGGCGGCCGCAGCTTGCCCATCTTCGCTGAGAAAGATCCCAACCTGTTCATCATCGCGAAGGAGGAGAACGCTGCCGGCAATAAGCTGGCCGCCATCATCAACATGGGCATGGATACCGCCTCCCGCCCATCCTTTGTAGTGGACTCTACGTGGAGAAAGCGGCGCGCGGCATACTTGAATGATCATGGCGACTGGACCTCATTGCCCGAACCGTACTGGCATCCATTGGACAATGACAAGTTCAGGTGGGTTTGCCCGATAGCCTGTTCGACGTTAAGACCGCTGGTGATCAAATTTTCAGATGAATAGCTCTTCCGCTTCATACCGCTCACCTGGCCTAAGGGGAGCGGTATGCTATTATTTATCCTTGTACTGCTTTGCGTCCGCGGTATTCTTGAGGTGTGACATGAACATGCTTCTTGAAGAATCGAATAAAGGACAGCCTCGATTGGTAGCCGACCATCTCAGCTATTTCATAAATTTTGTGCGAAGAGTTCAGAAGCAGCTCCTTCGATTTGTTAATGCGCGCCAGCGTGATATAATCCGATATGCCGATCCCGCTGGAATACTTGTACAGACGTGACAAGTATGACGGATTCAGATGGACCAATTCCGCCAGTCGCGACAAGGACAGGTCATCCATTAGATGGGTGTCGATGTACTGGTTAATCCAACGGACAATGTCATGTCCATCATCAGATTCGGACGTTTCCGCACATTGCAACAATAGCTGTGCCAGGCCTGCGAAGTATTCCTCTATTTCCTCCCAGGACCTCCCGGAATCGACATGCGTCAGCATCTCAAGTCCGTATTGGGCCAGCTTGTTCACATCGTGCGGATGGACGTTCAGATAAGACAGGAAGACGGCAGCCAGCGCATGATACACCTCCAGCTTCCGGAAGCCTTTCCGGCTCCCTCCGGCAGCGTCGGACATAATTTCGGAGAACAGCTTATCGAACTGTTCCCGCTCGCCTCTTTCCAAGTAATGGCCCAGCAATTCGATTTTCTTCAGTTTCTGGCTATGCAGCTTCGATTGATCCCAATCCACTTCCGATCCTGTCGTGACGCTGGTCATCGTGTCCGTTAAGTCAACCTCCCGGCACATTTCTTCTTGACCAAGCAACAGAAACTGCAATGCGGCGAATGCTTTGGGCACCTCCGGCCAGTTCACCGGCGATTGCGTGATCAGGAACGATACGGGCAAGCGGAGCGATGCTCTGCAAGTCTGCTGAATCCGTTCCAATGATTCCCTCTCAACCCCAACACTGGGCATATCTTCACACAGCGGAAACAACCATAACAGATTCGATTCGTCATAAGTAAAGGAAGTCAGCTCTACAACGCCAGCGAAATGCTCCTCCACCATCGCTTGCATCGCTTCCATCGAAGTCCGCCGTTCCGATAGGGCAATGCCTTCCCAAGCATCAATCCGTCCGAGCAGCAAGCAGACCGGCTGTTCCACCGATAAGCCAAGCTGAGCCTCGCGAAATTTCTTGCGCATTTCCTCCGTCGACAAAGCCAGTTCACCAAGCACAACCTCTCTCAGCAGCGCTTGCCTCAGCACAGAACCCGCCCGTTTCGTCTGCTGCTCGGCCAGCTCCAGCATCCTGGACGTTTCATTCTCGCTCTCCAATTTAGCCATCGCCTTCTGCACCGCTTGAACGATCATATCGTCGCTCTCGGTCTTCAGAATATAATCGAAGCCGCCTCCGGATAACGCATTTTTGGCATAACCGAAATCTTCGTAGCTGGTCAGAAAGATAACTTTGCAGGACGGCCAGCTAGTCCGAATCTCGCCCAGCAGCTCAATCCCTTCCATTCCGGGCATCTTGATGTCAGACAGAACAATGTCCATATTCGTCCTGTTCATCAGATCTAGCGCCTTATAAGCCGAGTAGGCTTTGTACAGCTCAACCTCATCCTTGAGTTGCCTGCGAAGCAGCGATACGATACCATCCACAATAATCGGCAAATCATCCACGATCAGAATCCGGTACATGGTGCACCCCTCATTTCTCTTATGCTTTAAAGTTTGAATTTGATAGACACACACAAACCGCCGAGCTGTGATCTGCTTGGAACAATGCCGCTTCCCGGGCCGAACATGAGCTCAATTCTGCGATGCACGTTGATCAGCCCCGTCGTTTCCTGTGAATGGTTGCGGGCGCCGGCCAGCCTTGCGCTCATGGCTTCGATGTCACGATCGGTTAGGGTATTGCCATTGTCCTCTATCATAATGTGTAGATAACCTTCTTCCACAACCGTGTGCACTAACAATTCTCCTCCAGAGGCAAGTGCGCCATACGCATGCTTAAAAGCGTTTTCAATAACAGGTTGCACGATAAGCCTCGGCACGGATAGATCGTTGTATGCTTCATCCAGCGGATCAAACTCTATATCTACGTATGGCCCGTATAATACGGAATGTATTTGCACATACGCCCGCGCATGCTCCATTTCCTTCGCCAGCGGAATTTGATCCGCCATATCCCGGGTAATAAATCGAAAGTAATTGCCGAGATACAAGACGAACTGGTAAGCCTCCTCGTTGTTACATTCCTTGATTAGCCGATTCAAACTAAAGAAGCAGTTGTACAAAAAATGCGGATTGATTTGTGACTGAAGCTGCTTCAGCTCTGATCGCTGATTGCGGATTTCCTTCTCGTACACTTCGTGAATGAGCACGTCCAGCTTGGACACCATGCTGTTAAAGCGATGATACAAATAATTGAATTCATCCCGCCTGGCGTCTACATCGATAGTTAACAGCTTGCCGTCCTCCACTCTGCGAAACGCCGATACGAGCTTGCGCAAGGGGTGATGAATAATTCTATATAATGAGTAGGCGAGCAGAAAAATGATCACTACAGAGAAGACAAGCAGACCCCAAGTCCATCTCTCATAGCTTTTTAGCGAACCGATGATCTTCTCTTCGAGAACGTAGACCAGTAGCGAAGTGCCCAACAATTCCGATCTCGTGTAGGAGACCATATAGGTGGTTCGGTCCAGTTCAAGCGGCAGCATGCCGGATGCATGCGTGAGACCTTCCTCTTCCTGACTGTCGATCACCACTTTTAACCGTTGCAGAAGCTCTTCGTCCCGCTCATTCGAGATGCTCCAATCATCGTCAAGTCCAAGCAGTACGGAGTTGCCTTGCTCCTGGCTCACAATGTTGCGCAATGTATGTTGAATAACGGACTGCGACAGCTCGACAGCGATGACAAAAACAGGTTCGCGCTCGGAAATGAGATGACCCGGAAACCGCGTGCTCATATATAAGCGGCCATCATGCATAATGAGCCGGCTAGGATTAAAATTTCCCTTTAGAATATCGTATACTTCTGATGTAAGCGAGGTTTGGTAATCTGTAGTGGTTATCGTTCGATTCATGAGTGGAAGGAATACGGTCGCTTCACTCACATATGGGCTTGAGCCTTTTAATAACTGGAGACGCCTCTGTATGGCTTTCACTTTATCCGTAAAGTTGCTAGGTTCGATGTGCTCTACCGAGATGCCCAGCTCCAGCAAATCCTCATCGACCGCAAATTCGTGAAACAACTGCACCACGACAGAAAGCCCCGTCTCCAGCGACTGCATATAGAAGGCGTCCCGGCTTTCGACGGACTTCGTAATTTCATCGCTAATACTCGCCCCGCCCATCCGATTCAGCGCCAGAGTCAGCGAAGTCAGGGGGATCCATAACACCAGCAATGTCAGGACCACCTTCATAAATATGGATATGCCATTTCGTGTCAGCGAACGTATCATCATCAAGTCACAACCACCAGTCCCTTGGAACTTGCTCAATAAACCTGAGCTAGTAGGAAAGCGCTTCCCGTTCAATACATATCTATAGTACCATACAGTCGCAAGTATATTAGAATAAATGTTCTTCCTCGTTATTGACCTCGACGATCGCTATTCCCCCCGTATCATCGATGAACGGTCCGCCAAAAATCACCTTGTGCGAGTCAAACAATTCCTGCATATACCCTCATCATGAGCATCCAGAAATATTTCTACCATTGAAGAGCCGGGTGGAGAGCTTCGCTCCCAATCCAGCCCCAAGTAAAGCATATACGGTTATATGGGTCTAATAGCTTATAACTACCCTGAACGACATCGTTCCCATTCATGTCGATAATTAGCCCTCCGCTATAAATGGGATTTAGATTCGCCGATCTGCCAAGCCACTGACTCAGCTTCTGAGGCTGTACAAAATAGGAATAAACGATCTCCTTTCGGGCGTGTAAATTAGTCATGCTTCTGTTTCTCCTTTTCTTCTTCCTCCGCCCTTTCTGATCCAAAAACTGAATACGGTCGGTCAGGAATAAAGCATCCTGACCGACCGTATTTCATGTTTAACTGTAAGTTTTAGCTATCTCATTATGATTCTAATACCGTTACTCTTGAGTAGAAACGATTCCATGTTTAGCGGCAAGCTTTTCGCTTTGATTGGGCTTTCCCTTTCCTGTTGTAATTAAATCTCTCAAGCTGCCCCGAATGTAGGTGCCCCAGGAGTCCGAGCAGACATCGTAGCATTCATCCGCAGCGGTAAGTCCAATATGGGTAAAGCGGACCTCTGTTTGATTACTCTTCCTTTCGATCTCGAAGACGATATCCGTACCCGTCCATTCCTTCTCATCCCCAGTAAAGTTAAAATAATTATCAACTACGTGCCATACCACCTTCTTGCCAGGATTGAGTTCAGTGATTCGCATGACGCAGCGGTGGATGTCCCGGTAGTGATAATTGAACTCCCCGACCTCATCGGTCCTTCCTTCAATATCCTCCGACCACCACCCACGGACATTCGTGATTGCGCCGAACACCTCCTCCGGGCTTCGGTCTACCGTAAATGACGTATTGAAGTTTTGTTTCATTTACAATCTCCTCTCGGAATAAGTAAATTACAAAGCAAGTATAAGTTCTGTACTTGCGAATTGCAACTACAAACTTGCAAAATGCAATTACAAATCATATAATTAGTTCATGAAAAAGCGAACCTCTTCCGTCTGTCCAATCGTATATGCGCTTGATATCTTGGGAGATTCTTGGAGTTTGGTCATCCTTCGTGATGTCCTTATACACAACAAACGATATTACAGAGAGTTTCTAGCTTCACGTGAAGGTATATCAACCAATATATTGAGTGCACGGCTCCAAACACTCGTTCATGCTGGCCTCCTAATCAAATTTGAAGGAGATACAAATCGCGCACAAACAATGTATAGGCCAACACAAAAAGCGCTTGACCTGTATCCAGTCGTATTTGCCATTATGCACTGGGGTCTAAAATACAACCCGAATACAGATATGAAAATACCGATCATGCAAGAACTGGTAACCGATGAGAATAAGTTGGCACAGCGATTACTGCGAAATTTCGATGATGTGACTCGACCATAATAATTTCCCGAAGGATCCATGACGATTGGCCATCATATTACTTCAGAGACTAGGCCCGATTCGGTTAATACTAAATTCTTGATGACCAAGCACTTCCGCTTTTGTCCATTTTCCTTCTGCAACTTCTTGGATTTCCTGCCAAATGGCATCCCCTGCTAGCTCTAGACTCGTCGCGCCGAACAACATGTCACTTACATCTACATCCATATTATCTTCCATTAACTTAAATGTGTGCGGATTGCCGGTGATCTTTATAACGGGCACGACAGCCGCCCCAGTCGGCGTTCCCCTGCCTGTTGTGAAACAGACGATATGCACACCGCCGGCAGCCATCCCCGATACACATTCGATGTCGTTGCCAGGAGAATCCATGAAATACAAGCCACGCTCGGGAACACTCTCGGCATACTCAATAATTTCCTTGATCAGCGCACTCCCGCACTTGCAAATGCATCCCAGTGATTTCTCTTCGATTGTGGATAGACCCCCAGCAATATTGCCGGGGCTAGGATTGCCACCTCTCATATCCGCTCCCATCCGCTCGACTTCTTTCTCGAATCGTTCGACGATTGCATACAGCTTCTGCGAGACAGACTCATTCACGCAACGCTCTGCGAGCACATGCTCGGCTCCTATAATTTCTGTCGTCTCACCTATAACAATGGTGCCGCCTGCGTTAATTAATGCGTCTGCGGCATACCCTAGCGCTGGATTCGAGGAAAGACCGGAAGTCGCGTCCGAGCCTCCGCATTTCACAGCTACTTTCAATTTGCTTAACGGTACCGGCGTTCTCTTCTGCTGCTCTAACTGCTTCAACATGCGATTGGCCAGCTCTGCGCCATGTGCAATTGCTTTAATTGATCCGCCAATTGACTGAATGTCAAACATCTCTACAGGCTTTCCGGTCATTCGTATCGCTTCCGCGAGAGCTACGGGATCCACGACTTCACAGCCCAAGCTAATAATAAGGACAGCACCTACATTCGGATTCCTCCCCGTTCCTGCCAGAACATCGAATGTGCGTTGCTTGTCTGTCCCGATCTGACTGCATCCATGCTGATGAGGTATCGAGATGGCTCCCGGCACCATCTGCATAATTCGGTTACATACTTGATTCGCACATATGACAGTTGGAATAATAAGCAGATGATTGCGAATGCCTATCTCGCCGTTCGATCTTTCGTAACCCATGATCATACTCATTGGGAAGCCTCCCTTTCAGCCTGGTCACCACGTCCACGAATACCTTCGATATTATGGATGTGAACGTGTTTACCTTTCGCAATGGGAACTGTCGCTCTACCGATAATTTCCCCATATTTGCGAACCATCCAACCTTCATCAATATCAAGAATAGCAAACTTATGGCCGAAAGCGACATCATCGAGTAATTGTATTTGAAAGACGGTCGTTCCCAACTTGTAATGAACCTCTTCGCCTATTTTCATATCTCGTAGAGCAGTAGCTACATGATCCGTCATATCCATGACGATCGCATCTGACACAGACGTAGTCGTATGTGACATTCCTAATGATCACCGCTTTCCAGAAATAGACTAGAATGTGCTTGTCTTCGTCGTTATTGAACACCATCTAGACTGCATTAATTCATTGATTAGGACTTCTCTTGCCTCTTCAGTATTAATGTAACGCAACGCCTCTACAGCATGTCCGCGAACATATCGATTGTCGTCCTCAAGCGCGTCCTCCAGATAAGGAATGGCTGGTGCAGCCGCTTCTCTCAGCCGTAATAAGGATAGAGCCGCTGTGAAACGAACCTGATCGTCCTCATCCTGCAGACAGGCAATTAACCCCTCTACTGTTTCTTTCGCCGGCTCACCGATCATCCCCAGTACATCTGCTATCGTGCGGCGAACTTTAACATCACCTTCGTCTAATAACGAAATAATTTGAGGAACATAACGGGCGGCATGATGCTGCAATTCTCCCAAAGCGAAAACAGCATGCTTCACCTGACGTTTTCTGGAATCATTCAATACGGGCCCTAAACCCTCGGCAGCATGTTGTCCACAAGCCGTTAAACCATAAGTCGCACACAACGATGTCCATTTATTGTCCGATCTCAAAGCTTCCAGCAGTACATTCTTTCCCGCATCTCCATAACGCGCCAATTCGTAAGCTGCATTTAAGGCTACAGGTTCATCGTCTTCAGCTAACTGACTCGCGAGTTGAACTATCTTTTCCTCATTTACTGGTTCTGTATCATAGAGACTTCCAATCTCGCCGCGCAACCAATTCCAAGTATCTTCCCACATCGCTACAGGCTGCACACGATTCGCAACTGGCGTAGCAGGAATCCGCCATTTACTTTCTTTATAATCCCATGAAGGCTCACTTGGAGCTTCTGTTCTCATAAATTCAAACTTCAGCATATAACGAGGCTGACTTGTCATATTACTTGTTGAACGGTGCCAAATATCAAAATGAATAAGCACGAATGTTCCCGCTTCCCCATTCGCTGTCAATTCTTCTTCCGTATCATCCTGAACGAAAGTCCGTGTTCTGTAATTGTGACTGCCAGGCATTACGCCTGTCGGCCCCAGTTCTATTGGCGTATCTTGCGGGAAATACATAATCATGGCCCACCAAGGGTGATGATTATTCATACGTTCAAATCCCCAGTAGCTATCTTTATGCCAAGCCCCAGCCTTAGGCAATGCGTTATAATGACAATGACGATGGGTATGCATCAAGTAATTAGGACCAAGCACACTTGTAAGCGCGCCTGTAATGACAGGATGCTCAAACACCTTTCTTAGTTCACGAATTCGCGGTAAAACATTGTTTCCAGGATTGCCCTCATGTTCAAAAACGTCATTTAATTGTTCCAGCAAACGTGCATGAAATTCGTTCGAAAAGTCTGTTTTCAACCGTAGTACGCCATCTTTAATAAACGTTTGCATCTGCTCGTCAGTCAATAGCTTCGGTAAGTTCTGGTTCATGTCTTCAATACCTCCTCCGCAATAATAGCTTAATTATAGGCAAGGCTATTCTTAACGAACAGGTATGATTCTAAGATGGATTAGTATAAAACTAAGCATACCGAAACCTTCTATAATACGATATGATAGAACCATAACCGTCCAGTTGTACCGCTGTACCATAAAATAAAGCATAGGTGGATTCACATGAAAACATCCCCAGGAGAAGCTGCACTCATTGATTTGCTTCACACGCTTCAAGTCAATGTTCTTTATGCTCACCAAACCCAGTGCAGCGCTAATTGGCAAGGGCTCGATTACACGCCTACTTATAACAAGCTCTACTTCATTCAAGAGGGAGAGGGATGGCTGAAAATTGGCGAAAAAGAGTACTTCCCCCAACCTGGACAACTTTGCCTCATGCCCGCCCATACGACACAAAGCTTCTCCATCATCGAAGATAGACAACCTTTTCTCAAATATTGGTGTCATTTCTCCATCAAGGCCGGGCCGCTTGATTTATTTCAGTGGATCGGTGTCCCATTCTGCATAGATGTTTCAGATAGACAACGCATGGAGCATTTATTCCAACAATTAATGAATCCCGATGGGCACTCCGAAATCATTACGCAAATTCGGCGAAATGGCATTATGCTTGAACTTCTGGCCTCCTACCTGGAGCAGGTACCCGTTCGCATGCTGCAACATCGGAATGAAGAGATCAATCGACTGAACGTTATTCAAGCGTATGTAGATGAACATCTTCACACAAGCGTAAGTGTCGAGGAATTAGCGGGCATTGTTCATTTGCATCCTAATTATTTTATTACCTTTTTCAAGAAACACTTTGGCCTTTCACCGCTGAAATATGTCAATCGCAAGCGAGCAGATCGAGCAAAATTATTGCTGCTCACTACCTCCCTCAGCATTAAAGAAATCGCCGACCGTACGGGCTTTGACGATACGAATCATTTCACAAAATTTTTCCGCAAAGATGCGGGAGTTAGCCCTACAGAGTTCCGTGCGACTTTCAGTTAAAAACGAATACGTCACGCATTAAAAAAAGAGTCTTACGTTCTGTTTTCATAAAAAAAAAGTCCCACAATACTGGACTTTACTTTGCGTTATAGAGCATCAAAAAGGTTGTAAAGTAAAGTGGGACAACAAAAAATTACATCAGCTCATATTCATAACCTATGGATGCCGCTTTGCTTTTTCTATCAGCATCTTAATGAAACACCCGATAGCTTTAGGGGACACGCCTCTCCATTACTGGGACACCGGCTCAGATCCTCCAGCTGCAGCATTAGCATGTTCCAGAAGCTGTTCCAGCATTTCGTCAGTAAAGGCGCCTTTGCTGAACGCTACCAAGGAACGAAGCGGCATCTCCCGAATGAACGCAGCCATCATTTCAGAGCTATGTTTGTCTCGGGATTCGGACATCGCTTGTGTGAGCTGGCGAATAATCGGTTCCGTACGAGGATTAGCAATCAAATCTGCGAGTGATGACTGGCGATCATAGCGCTGGACGAGTACCGCTGATGAACGCAGATTTACCGTCGTTTGAAGCAGAATATGCTTGGAGGATCCACCAATCAGGATATCAAAATCGCCACTTTCTGCATGCCAATCGCCAAGCTCAGGGTCATAATATGCAAATGCTCGTTTGTCCAATGTAAAGGAGACCTCCTGTTCCTCTCCAGGCTGAAGCTCCACCTTGGCAAATCCCTTCAGTTCCTTCTCTGGACGTATCAATCTGCACTGCTTATCCTTCACATATAATTGAACGGTTTCCTTACCTAATCGGTTACCCGTATTACGGACACGCATTCGTACGGTCAACGTATCCTCATCCGTCAGTTCCTTTTTATCTATACGCAATTGACTATACTCGAAAGTTGTATAGCTTAAGCCATAGCCAAATGGAAACATCGGCTCGATATGCTTGCTGTCGAAGTAGCGATAGCCAATGAACAGCCCTTCCCGATATTCAATTCTATCTCCTGCTCCGGGAAAGTCCGGATACGCCGGCGTACAGCGGATATCAGCTGCAAAGGTCTCTGCCAGCTTGCCACTCGGGTTTACATCACCATACAATACCGCTGCTAACGCTCCTCCAAATCCCTGACCGCCCAGGTAAGCCTCAATAATGCTACTCGCCTGTTTCGCCCACGGCATCTCAAGGGGTGCACCATTGCATAGTACGACAATAACCTTGCCCTGGACTTGAGAGACGGCGTGAATGATGGCTTCTTGATTTGCCGGCAGTCGTAGATGCTGTCGGTCGTATGCTTCTGATTCCCACCGTTCTGGAAGACCCGCCACGATGATGGCCACCTCAGATCCCTTAGCTGCAGCCACTGCCCTCTGTTCCAATTCCTCGCTTATTTGCTCGCTATCTAGATCGTAGCCTTGCTCGTACGTCAGTTCTCCTGCCTTATCCAGGATAGCTTCCATCATGTCGTCAACCTTGGTCGGCTTCATATTCGAACTGCCGCCACCTTGAATTTTTGGATTCAAAGCCATAGCTCCAATCAAGGCAATCTTTTGTTGGCCTGTTAAGAGTGGCAGCAGCTCTCCCTCATTCTTCAGAAGCACCATACTATCGGCAGCAGCCCTGCGGGCTAGCTGGTGGTTCTTCTCGTAATCGCACGTTATCGGCTGGCCGGTGCGCTTTGCGGCGCGAACAACTAGCTGCAGTACGCGTTCGACCGCAAGGTCCAGCTCTTCTTCAGTCAATGCTCCGCTGCGTACCGCCTGAATAATGCTGGCAACGCCATACCCTTCACTAGAAGGCATCTCTAAATCAAGGCCTGTGGTAATCCCTTCAGGTAGTACATTCACGGCCCCCCAATCGGATACGACTACACCTTCGAACCCCCACTCTTGCTTTAGAATTTCATTCAATAAGTGTGGATGCTCTGAACAATAAACGCCGTTCACTCGATTGTAAGCACTCATGACCGTCCACGGCTGGCTGTTCTTCACTGCAATTTCGAAGGAATTCAAGTACAATTCCCGCAGCGCGCGCTCCTCTACAATCGCATCTGTCGTCATGCGTCTTTCTTCCCTATTATTGCAAGCGTAATGCTTCAGCGATGTACCTACATGCTGGCTCTGAACGCCATTAATATAAGCTGTCGCCAGTTCTCCGGACAGATAAGGATCCTCTGAAAAATATTCAAAATTCCTCCCGCATAGCGGCGAACGCTTCAGATTTACGCCAGGGCCGAGCAGAATATCTACTCCCGCGGCGTGGCATTCCTGCCCAAGCGCTGCGCCGATCTCTCCCAGCAACTCCCGGTCCCAGGAGCATGCAAGAGCCGAAGCCGAAGGAAAGCAGGTCGCCGGCGCACAATCGCTCACATCAAAATTCACCTCGTACTCATCAAGCCTACGCAAGCCATGAGGTCCGTTCATCATGACAACAGAGGGAATGCCCAGTCTCTGAATCTCAGTGGTTCTCCAGTAATCTTTACCTGAGCACATGCTCGCCTTCTCCTCCAATGTCATGAGAGAAAGCCATTCCTTTATTTTCACTTGTTCCATCTATTCACCCACCTTAAATGTATACACCATTACCCCTTCACTGCGCCGATCGCAATCCCCTTGATAAGATACTTCTGGAAAAAGGGATACATCACCATAATCGGAAGAATACCGATCACAGCAATCGCCATCTTCACCGTCATGCTCGGCAAGTTAGCTCCAGCCTCGCCTAGCTGAGCACTAAACTTGCTTTCCGTCAGAAACTGGATGTCCGTTAGCATTCTATTCAATATGTTCTGTACGCTGAACAGCCTGGAGTCGGTCACGTAAATCATCCCATTAAACCAATCGTTCCAGTAAATAATCGTTTGGATCAAACCTACTGTAGCTACGATCGGCATCGATAGCGGCACAATTATTTTCCAGAATATTTTGAATTCTCCTGATCCGTCGATTTGCGCCGCCTCTATTAGAGCCGGGGGGATCGTCGTCATGAAAAACGTCCGCATAAGAAGCACATTAAAGCCATTCATGAGCAAGCCTGGTATGATCAAGGCCATAATGGTGTTTTTAATATCGAAATATTGGACATAGACCAAGTAGGTTGGTGTAAGTCCGCCGTTGAATAGCAGCGTGAAAAATACAAAAAATGCAATTCCGTTACGTAAGGGCACTTCCTGTCTGGACATCGGGTAAGCAAGCATCGCGGTCATCACCAGACTTGTTGCCGTACCGAAGACCGTAATAAACACCGTGATCCCATAAGCACGGGCGAGCTGCTCCGAGTGATTCCACAGATAACTATAAGCGCCCAATCCCAATTGATCCGGAAAAAAGGTGTAGCCCTGCCGCAGAATTGAGCTCTCATCGGAGACCGATGAGATAACAAGCAGCAGGAACGGCAGCACGCAGGCTACCGCCAGAGCCATCATCGGAAGATGCAGCCATATTCCCTTGTTGATCTTTTTCATGCTTCTACACTCCAGTCCCAAGCCTTAGAACAATGCGCTGTCCTTGCTGAATTTGCGCACCGCGTAATTCGATAACAGTACCAACACAAAGCCGACTACGGACTGATACAGCCCTGCTGCCGAAGACATTCCAATATCGCCTAAATTCATAAGCGCCCTGTACACATAGGTATCGATAACCTGTGTCGTATCATTCAAGGCCCCAGAGCCGAGTGGAACTTGATAGAATAAACCGAAATCAGAATAGAAAATTTTGCCGATAGCCAGCAAGGTCATCATAATGATAATCGGAGTCAATAATGGAAGAGTAATACTGCGAATTTGCTGCCATTTGGAAGCTCCGTCTAGTTTTGCTGCCTCATAATATTCGGGATCAATCCCTATGATCGCAGCCAGATAGATGACGCATAAGAACCCGGCGCCCTTCCATAAGCTGATAATCGTCAGAATGAATGGCCAATATTGCGATTCGCTATACCATGAAATACTATCTATCCCCAGAAAGGGAAGCATGGTTTTGTTAATAAATCCAGTCTCCATGCTGAGCAGAGAATAAGCCAAATAACTCACGATAACCATAGATATCAGATGGGGCAACAGGAATACACTCTGGTAAAACCGCGACATAAAGCGGCTACGAATTTCATTCAGCGCGATCGCAATACCCAGTGCAAAAGCAGTATTCAAGATGATGAAACAAAAGTTGTACAAAATCGTGTTCCGTGTAATGATATACGCATCCTGCGTTTTGAATAAATACTCAAAATTTTTCAGGCCAATCCAATCACTGCCGAGTAGTCCCTTCGCAAAATTGTAATCCTTGAAGGCGATCATTAGCCCGAACATCGGCAAATAATTGTTGATGAGCAAATAGACAAGCCCCGGTATCATCATGAGCAGCAGTACGTAGTACTTGCGCACGCTGCTCTTCCGGCGGGGCCGATAGGTTTGTTCCATATTACTCCCCGCTTCCCTCGCTGATCTCGGATGAACCCATAATGCTAACTGGACCCAGCAAGCCAGAAGGCTCCTGCTGGACGAACTTGGAGAACCAATCCTGCTGATCCTTCGCCAGTGTATTGGTCACCTCGATAGTCACTTCATTCTCTCCTTGCTTCCAATAGCGAGCGATATTCCATACATAAGGCGCACACAGCTTCACACCCGCATCCTGACCATTGACCCAGACCTGTGCAGTCTCATATACCCGCCCCAGATCCAGCCATATCGGATCAGTTATTACGCCAGTTAATTCACCGGTTACGACACACTCATACTTCATCGTGCCAGAAAATCTCGGCAACAGGTCGCGCGAGCTCATATTGCGCAGTTCCTTCATGATCCCCCAAGGTGTGAACGCCGGATATTCTTGGGCCGTAGACAAGGAAATGCGCCACTCGGCAGGCTCAACCAGACGTCTGGATAAAACACGATCCGCACTGGAATGCAGGCTCAAATCTGTCCCAAGTGGCGTACGCTGCCACTGGCCAATTGGAGCTGGCAGAGTCGCCTCTTCTCCAGCCGGTACACGAAGCAAGAGTAGTGATTCATAAGCGCTCAATCGCAATTCAAGCTGATAGTTTTCTCCTGCCCCTACGCGATCTGCCTTATTAGCGAAGGCATCATAACGAAGCCATACGCCAGTGCCTGGCAGCGTAATGCCAGTCTCAATCGGCTGATCCGGATTCTCATTGAACAGCATGAGAACTTCCAATTGGTCATGACGGTATTGGTAGGCTCGCAGATAAGGCTGTTTGTCCCGGAGCGCCAGCTCATTCATCCCTCGGCCGATAAGCGTCTCTGCCAGCACCTTCAATGGGACTACAGAAACCTGAGGGTATGCCGCTAGCTTCTTCAGCACTTCCTCGCATGATACAGCTTGGCTCGCTCTTACGGGCAATGCGTCAATGAAAATAATAGATAAACCAGATGATGCGAGCTCAGCAAGCTTGTCTAGCCATTCAATCGGCAGCGCTTCGGCATAAGGTACCATTAGGCAGCGGTAACGTTCTTTGTGCACCGCTAGCTTCCCATCGATAACATCCGAAGAAAGCAGAATATCGATCGGCAGCACATCGCAGTCGATTTGGCTCTGCATCAACTGCTTCACCGGCTCTTGGAACAGCATGTATTCCCCGGACCATTCGGCCTCAGCATGATACAACACAGCAGCACTCGCAATATGCTCCCCGTCATTCAACAAGTGACATACCCGATTCGTATAGTCATTAAGCAGTCGGTAATACCTGAACTGCGGATTATAGCCTCTGGCATAGAAGTGCGGCGGGCAGTCCCAGTCAGGAAACTCCTTCTGAGAAAAAGCATGCGGCACAAAATGATTGACGCCTCTGACCAGCATATGGTCGGTCAGCCACTTCATCAGCTTCAGCCCTTCCGCCCAGCCGTAAGCGCCAAAAATTTCGCAAAAGGTTCTTCCTTGCTTCCTGGGGTCGATATGTCCCAGTGAAACAGCAAGCTTGGTCATCCCGTAATGGAAAAAGACGCTGTCTGTCTCCCCGCCCATCCATGAGAAGGACATTTCATCAAACCCTGGTACAATTTGCCATAACACGACATCCAGACCAGACATGTCTTGCCCCTCCAGCGCACGGAAGAAATGACCTGCTCCGCAGCCCAGTCTGGCGTGTACATTATTGTCCTCCATTAGATGGCCGATATAGGCTACGCCGCGTTCTCGGCACCAGTCTCCAATCCGCCCGCTGAAGTGCTCCGCGTATAGTTTGCTCACTACGTTCATGTAGGCGTAGCGCACAGCGGACGTCTGAGGTCCTCCCTCATGCCAGAGCAGAGGCAGATGCTGCCGCAGATTCGGACCGTATTCCGCCTCCAGCAGCTCCAGCAAATCGGAACGCCACGGCAAGGCCATCTTGGCATCGCCAAGACCGGAAGCATAATTGTACGATGCTTTGCTGTTATAGAAGCCAGGCTCATCCGAGAAGAAACCTGCGAATGCGACGCCAAAATCATCCTTATATCTTGCATAATAGGCTTCGTAGATTGTATCGATTAGAATCTGCGTTGATTCCGGAACGATCGGGTTCAAATAATCTTTGCGGCGATCATCCCCGCCTTCCCGGGTGACGACGAACAAGCAGATTGTCCAGTAGCCTTCCGGCACCGGCCAATAAAGAACCCCGTCTTGCACAGAAGCTTCGAGATCTATTGCGATAAACTCCCCATCCAGCTCGCCCGTCACTGGATCACGCCTAGCTGCAGCAGCACCGACAGGTCTTGCTCCATCTAGCACCGACCAGGGTCGCAGCAGGAATGAAGCTTCAGGATCGGGACCGCGCGCATCAATTCGACGCTCTGAGAGGAACTGCCGCTGGTGTTCCAGCGGCGCTTCCTTCACCTTGCCTGCTGCGTGTCCTGTCGGAAAGTGATCATCATCGAAGACCCAAATTTGCATGCCATGCTTTCGGGCTTCATCCATAATAATATCCATATCCTTCCACCACTGTGGACCAAGCATATCGGGGTGGGGACGGGATTCCACACATACGGCACGGATGCCCGCTTCCCGTATACGAGCCAGCTCCTCACGAATGAGCGCCTCTTCTTCTCCGCGCTGCCAGAGGAACGGAAGAATATAATTCCGTTCCTCTCCATTAAGCAATTCATGAAGTTTACGACTCATTGCACACCCTCGACTTTCGCCCATTCATCCAGCTGGCGCTGCTTATCCGCAATAACCTTATCGATACCTGCGGCCTTCAGCTTCTCATTAAATTGCGGCAAAACCTTTTCCGGGTCCACAGAGCCTGTTTCCAGAACAAGATAATATTGCGCAATAACGTTGGATACCGCCGCTATTTCTGTTTTGACGGACTCCGGATTCATCGTAAAGCCCATCGCCTTGGATTTAATCGCCTGCTCATTGAATTCCTTCATTTTCTTCCAAATATCCGGGTCTTCACCCTCAAATACATAAGAGAGGAACTGGTTTCCAAACAGCCAGCTCATATTTAAATTGTAGCCGTTCGTCAACATCGTGACGCCTTCTGGATATTTGATGACATTATCGGACACTTTGACATAATGCTTGCCTTCAATACCCCAATCCAGCAGATTAACAAGCTCAGCATCCCCATACATCAGATCCAGAAATTTCATGGATGCCTCCGGATTCTCGGCTTGACGCGGAATCCCCCACATAATGTTCAGCACATGATCTGTCATGGATACAGGCTCAGACAAGGTTGCACTAATCATTTCCTTGCCGATGGATCTGGACTCCTGCGCATCAAATCCCGGTTTTAGCTTAGAGAGATAACCAAAAGCTCTGTCAGCCTTCATTAATTCGATCTGGCTCGACTTGTTGGTTGCTGCATCTTTCAACGTATAACCCGCCTCATACCAGTTCCTCATCCGTTTCAGGAGCGCGACATATTCTGGAGACTCGATGCTATTAACGATCTTCAGACCATTATCGTAGCCGGGCAGCACGCCCATCCCGTTGCTAAGTCCATCATTCCAGCTGTAGCTGGTCAGAAAGGAGAAGCCCGCTCCGCTAGGAATTAGCGGCGTGATGTCTGGTTCATTATCTTTAATGACTTTGAGCGCTGCTTCTACATCATCTAGCGTTTTAATCGCACTCGCGTCGATTCCATGCTTATCTGCAAGATCCTTGCGCATTGTAAATCCGTTGGCTGTTGCCAAGTCTCTCACAGGCGTGACGCCGTAAACCTTTCCATCTACCTTACTGGCGTTCAAATAGAGCGGATCTAGCGCCTTGCGAATATTTTCCCCATTCTTCTCCAGCAGCTCATCGAGCGGCAACAGCTGTCCTCTGGACACTTGGGAGCTAAATCCGAACGGTGATCCGACGACAATCAGATCGAGCTTCTCAGCGCTCGTCAGCATTAAGTTAACCTGCTGGGCATAAGCGCCGTAATTGATCGGCATCAGATTAACCGCTACATTGATTTTTTCCTTAGTAATCTTGTTAATCTCATCTTCTACAGCCTTCATATCCGGTGGCGTACCGGTAACACTGAGAAATGCGACATTCAATTCATCGATCTTCTGCATTGCCTCCTCGCCTGTTGTTCCGGGGCTGTTAGACGGATCTTTCGCCGACCCGCCTGAATTTCCGTTTGAATCACATGCGGATATGAGCAGCGATAGGATCATTAGACTTGCGAACATCCATGTCTTCTTGTGCATTGTGTTTTCCCCCTGGCTTGATCATTTGGCTTTCTCTTGCCATTGTAGCGGAAAGAGGACCGCATCCTCTGCTTCAGCTTCGACCTTTGCCTGACGTCATTTCGACTTCGCCCGCGAAGCATCTCGTCCGTGCCGGCGAAACTCGATTGGACTTAAGCCTGACTGCGCCTTGAACAGCTTGGCAAAATGGGAAAAGTTCGAATAGCCCGTGGCCATCGCCACGGCGCTTACAGGAAGCTCGGATTGAATAAGCAGTTGCCTAGCCAGCTTGATTCTCTCCTGCAAAATATATTCTGGAATTGTACAGCCCAGCTCTTTCTTAAATAAGCGGGTCAAATAGTCCGGATGCAAGTAAACATGGTTCGCTGTCGTTTCTCTGGAAAGACTCTGATCCAGATTAGATGCTATATAGCGTGTCGCCCGTTCAATCACATCGCTAATCGAGGACGGATGCGTGGTATTCACAGCCTTCCCAATGACATGGGCAA
Organism: Paenibacillus sp. J5C2022; assembly: GCF_025567625.1. Lineage (GTDB taxonomy): Bacteria > Bacillota > Bacilli > Paenibacillales > Paenibacillaceae > Pristimantibacillus. Next base: position 66,546 of record NZ_JAOQJC010000041.1, read on the forward strand.
GCCAGCGCTCAAGATCGGTAAGCGAGCGGGATGCTGCTTCCGCCAGACGCAGGCTCTTCTCATCGCAGAACATGAGATGCGCCTGAACCCCTTGCTGCTGCAGGACTGCATGGGTCATTTGCAAAAAATTCTCCTTCAGCGCACGCAAATAATCGCCATCTATTCCTGTATGATCCCGCAGTCCATGGATGCAAGCTCTCGCTTCTTCCAGCAGCCTCTCCTTCACGCCTTGCCTCATCATCGCTGCCCAGCCGCTCATATCCGGCAGAGCCGGAAGCGCTGCTGCAAGACTCTTTGCCTTATTCAGAGCAACATAATGGATTCCGGTCACATTATTTCTGTCTAAATGCCGTAATTGAGCCAGCAGAGCAGGGAGCTCATGTCCTTGCACTGGCCGCCCCCCATAGCAATACAATTCGCAGTATAAATGTAAACGACAAAACTCAACCAAGCGTCTGCACATAATGGCAAGTCCATTCTCTTGCTGTTCCTGTGCCACAGCCATAATAAGCAACCAGGCATCATTCCCGGCAGGTACAACGACACAGCCTGACGCAAGCCTTCCCAGCAGCTCCTTGCCTGCGTTCTTGAGCCCATATTCCAGCAGCTTCCGATCTCTGACAGGGAAGTCCTGCTGCCAACTACGTATGATCATTAACACTGGCAGAACCAAGGAGTCCGCAGGCAGCGGCACCTGTCTTGCCGCCGCTTCCTCTGCAATAATCTCACTCACTGCCGGAATGGTTTCATTCAGCACATCCAGCCAGAAGCGCTCACGATTTATATCCTGCTGCCGCGACCACCAGATCTTAATCCGCTGCGCATCCGCCAGTTCTTGCTCGCGCTTCACAGCGTCCGCCGCCTTGCGCAGTGCGGCTTCCAGCTCTTCCTTGGTCAGCGGCTTCAACAAATAATTGGAGCAGCCCAGACGTACGGCTTCTTGGGCGTAGTGAAAATCCGCATGGCAGGTCATCAGCACGGGGACGGTGCGGATTTCCTTCTCCCGCATCCATTTCAGCAGCTCTAGTCCGCTCCGCTGCGGCATTTCAATATCGCATAGCAGAACATGAATCTCCTGTACCTCAAAGACCCGCTCCGCCGCAGTCGGATTGTAAGCGGCATATACGTTGGAGATACCTAGCTGCGACCAGTCCACCATTTTTTTAACCGCTTCCACAAAATGAATCTCGTCATCTACGATCAACACGTTCAGCAAGGGGTGTCCTCCTCTCCTTCCGCGAATGACTTCATGGGTAAGCGAACTTCTACTCGAGCCCCGCCTGAATGTGGATTAATAAAGGTAAGGTCGGCTGTTCCGCCATACAACAGCTCCAGTCTGCGCCAAGCATTCCAGATGCCATGCCTGCTCCCGTCCTCCCGCTCCAAGTTCCTCTTCTCATTTAGGAGCTGCAGCAGCTCTGGGGTAAATCCTTCTCCTGTATCCTCAATTACTAGTAGAATGCGAGGCAGTTGACCATCTGATTCCACCTTTCCATGAATCGATAGCCGGAACGGCACCTCTAGTGTAAATGCGTGTTTGATAGCATTCTCCACAAAGGTTTGAATCACAAGCGGGGGTATAGCGAGGCTCAGCAGATAAGATGGCACCTCAATTTCGCTGCTCAGCTGATCTGGAAACCGCAGCTCCTGAATACGTATATAATTGCGCATATGTATCAGTTCATCCCCGAGAGAGACGAATGAGACCTGACTGCGAAAAATGTAACGAAAATAGTCCGAGAGACAGCGCGACATCTCCTGGATTAATTCATAATTGCGTACAGCGGCCAGACTGTGCAGCATATTGAGAGAGTTCAAATAGAAATGGGGATTAATCGTTGTCTGCAGCTGTCTAAGCTCCGCCTGCTGTTTGCTTAATTGCTCCTCATAGACATGGATTTTTAGCTCTCTGATCTGGGAAAGCATTTGGTTAAAATGATCGTTAACGACGCGAAATTCTTCGGTTGAGGCATTAGATTCCGGCATCCCCTGCATATGCCCTTCCCCGATTCGTTTCATGGCAGACAGCAGTCTCCTGATCGGAAGCAAAATCATCTTGCGAAGCAGCACCAAACTTAAGGGAATCAGCAATATTGAACCTACAGAGACAAACCTATTCCAGCTCCAGAGATTGAAAAAACCTTTCAAAATATCTTGTTCAGGTATAAGCGCAACCAGTCGGAAACCGCCATGTCGGGATCGTTCGCCTACTGTCAGATAACGGTCTGGATCGCCTGATAAGCTATATCCGCCGGAGGCAAAGCTTAAATCAATTTGTTTAGCGCGAACCACTTCAGCATGCAGCATAGGCTCTCCAGCTTCTGTAGAAAATAGCGAAAAACCGCTCTCGCCTAAATGGATCAGGTTAAACGGAATGAGAAGTGTATCCGCCTTGACCCAGGCACCCACATACGTGTTGGGAGCCGCCTGAAGCAAGCGGAGAAAATAATAGTTGCCATCGATCTGTCGTACAAGCCAGTCACGCCCCCCAAGCTCAGACTGTGTGGGGGACGTGGGGGACGCATTCAGCTTACGGGTAACCTCATCGGATACCGCTACTCTTTCGATATAGGATGGGCGTGGACTGAATGCTTCTATGAAGCCTGCATCCAGTGTGCTATAAATAAAAAAGCCGTCCACTGCTCCATTACGAGAAATTTCATTCCATAGTTGCTTGGACAGTTGTACCTTTAGCAGCGCCGTCTCGGCTTCCGGCTGCCTCCGGTCCAGCAGCAGCAGGTTCGGGTCAGAAGCCGCCATGCTAATTAAGAAGCTGTCAATTTCATCGAGCAGTCCGTCAATTTGATTCATATAGAGGGAGATAAAGCTCTGATTGCTTTCTGCGACCTGCTTACGTACTACCTGAGCGGCATAATATTGGTTGAAATTAAGCAGCACAATGAGCGGAACCAGAATGGCGGCTACGCCCAAAATGAGTTTGAAGCGCATCGTATTTCGGAGCTTGCTTCCGCGCTGCGTATTCATTGCCTTTCCCATAGGCTAAGCAGAAAATCCTTATAACGCGCATTCTGCTCCAGCTCCGCCGCCTTGGTCGCATCACCGTTCTGCCGGCAAATCAAAACAGATTTTTGTAAATAAATGAAGTACAAATGCGTAATCATTCGCGTCCGTTCGATCCAAGCCAGCTTCTCATCATTAGGCATTTCGGCTGCGCCCTCAGTGGCAAAAGCGCTCATCGACAGGCGTGTCTCCTCGCTAATCAGCTCCTTGAATGCCTCCAGTTCCGCCGGATTCTTGCCCATACTGGCGTAATACACACTAAAGAGCGAATCGTAATAGAGAAGATCCGGCTGATGCTCTCTTAACCACAAATACTTGTCGAGAATGGCTTCAATAGAAGCGCGCGGGGATTTAAAATCGAACTCCACCAGCAGCCGTCCGAACATGCGCCTTAGATTATCTACGTACACTTCAGTGGCCAGCTGCTCCTTATCCTTAAAGTGATGGTACAAGGTACGTCTGGACGTGCCTGAGCGGGCAGCAACGAGCACCAAATCCGCGCCCTCAATCCCCTTCTCGCAAAAGGCCGCCAGCGCCGCCTCTTTAATCATTTCTCTGGTAAGCTGCAGTTGTTTCTCCCTAAGCTTCATCATATGCATGTGCTCCCCTATCCTGTAGTGCTAAGCTCTCCGGCAGCATTGGGGCTCGCTGCTGCATCGTTATGCAGGAAGCGTGCGCCTCGAGAGCTGCGCTCTTCATTGTGAATCATGCTATCCAGCCAGGCCACTAATTTCTGCCCCTCCTCTTCTGCATCATAGAAGGCTTGCATCGGCAGCAGCGTATGCGGAGTCGTATGATTCTCCTTATCATAGCCGTAATCTGTAAGGAAATAATAAAAATTAGGCAGTTGTTCGTCAAGCTGGCGGGTAGCCGCTCGAAACTGCTGGCTCCATGCCTCCAAACTTTGCGGGTCAATATCGTCTCCTTTGCCATTTAGACGGTTCTGGAACGAGGTGAGCACCTTGTCATTAATTGTACAGGCATGCATGAGTACAGCATGAGCAGGCATGGCCTTCGCATTGTGGCGGAACGCCGCCCCAATCATATCTGTCTCCATCGGAAAAGCGAACTGGCGCGTGAAATCAACATTCCACTGCTTGTTTACAATACTCGGCCATTGCTCGGAAGCAAGGAAGGAGCTGTCAGAGAGATGATAGATTTCCGCATCTGCATAATGGTTCGCAATGTGACTGGCATGGAAGGCTGAACCAAACCCGCCAGCACTGGAGCCTGTAATGAGGAGCTTATCTGGCGTGTCGAAATTAGCATACACCCATTGCAGCGCTTCATCCACATTATTCCTGCCATTATGACGGATATGCCGCACCTTCTTTCCCTGCTCATCGCTGTACGTAACTGCGGCATTGCCGGTATGGAAGTCAGCGGAGACATAAGGAATGAAGACGACATTCCACTCGGAGAACGGGTTGTCTGGACGTTGGTCGAAGATCCCTCGGTGCATATTAAGGATGTAGAACGGCGTTCTGGCGAAGTAATAGCCAAATTGCCCGTACTTGAGATAAGAACGCAGGGACAACGGGATCTTCGCCGTCTCTGCATCCCAGCAGGCCCCGCCCCCGCAGAAATAGACCATCAAATTTCGGTTGCTGCCTTTGCGGGTATATAAGTAAAACGTTGAACCATCCGTGGCCATTGTCTGCTTGCTAAGCTTTACCTTGTTCCACTTGCCCGGCTGCGTATCACAGAAGCTATTTTTTTGGCTTGGTCTTTTGAACAGCTTGCGGTTGACAAACACAATGGAAAGGACCGCAACTCCAACAATAAAAAAGAATGTTCGCTTCAACCTTAGCATGTTAGTTCCCCTTTTCTCTCAAAATCAACAGCCTTCAGACCTTGTGAATGGATACCGCTCCAGCCTTTATTGCGGTACAGCTCCGGTTGCTCTCCAGCAAAAGCCGCCGCTGCAGTTGAATCATCAGCCAGCCGATAACGCAGCCAGGCGGTCAAATATCCTCTATGCATGCCGCCCTGCCCCATGCTCTCTAAATGATGTGCGGCCCTCGTCATCGCCATAACAGCTGCTTGACCTGTCCGAACCGCTGTGTAGGCGCTCCGATTGGAGGATTGTGGCGAGATCATAAAATCATGCGTTCCAGCCATAAAAAATAAGGCAGCGGATTGCGTTTCAATCTCATAAACATCCTTGGGTTCACACCACATCAGAGCAGGCAGCGCAATCGTAACTACCGTCTGGAGCGGCTCATCCAGATACTTGCCTGCATTCAGGACCCCTGTCGCGCCTTGGGAATGACCCACTGCACCAATGCGGTCTATCAGCAGCTTGCGATAAAAAGGGCTCGCAGAAGCAGCATTCTCCTGCAGGGCATAACGGACAGTATCTGCAACTTCCCGACCTGTACCCGTATTTCGGCAATAGCTGTCCACTACAACAAAGCCCCACGTCGCCAAATGAAGCAGCAGCGCATCATAATTCTCAGGCTGGGCATCCGAGCCATTGCCCCAAACAATAACAGGACAAGCTTTGTCCATCTCCTCAGGGCAATAGATTTTGTATTGCGGCTTCCCATCCTCCGCCTTAATGACTTCGCTTCTGCAGCGATGCGGCCCAGGTTCGCCATAGCGCTGCTCCACAGGTTCTGGCTGATAGCGGTAAAGCCGCCTTCGCAATTTAAGCGGATACATGACTAGCAGATAGACAGGAATTAATGCCCACTTTACCCAGGGGCGGGAAGTTGGCTTCTCTGATGTCGTCATCCGGCTTGCCATCCTCTCATTTATTTTTCATGTTACACTAAGGGTATTAATTGCACACTGTGTGTAATAAAAGTATAATGAAGGACACCTCCACTGTCAATGCAGGATCGTGATGTTGCGTCATTTCGTGAACCTCTCGTCAATTAATTGACGAACTTCTCAAATCATCGGGACTCGTAACCTCGTCCCT
>NZ_JAOQJC010000042.1 GCF_025567625.1 Paenibacillus sp. J5C2022
ATTTATCGTACAAATCACCGCCGAAAGGTGCTCAGTAGCTACTATTGTACGATTATTCGTACAAAATCCTGTAGCGGGGTACTTTGACGAATACTTTGTACGATTTATCGTATAAAATGAGGTGCCCGAGCTTAAGAGGGGGCATCGTGGCGATGATCGGTGCTCCGTATTTCGTCTGCCTGCTGCTGAGAAGGCAATGGAGCAGGTCTGACTCGGAGGCAAAATGGAAGCGGTATAGAACTAAAAAGGGTGGTGTCCCTATGCAACTGCTAGGGCACCACCCTTCTTATTCGTATGAGACAGTCGGTCGCCGTTGCACCATGTGCTTGTTGACGGCTGCTGGTTATGCTGCGGACTGCTTATGCTGCGGGCCATCTTGCTCCGTCTCATCGTTCGCGAGCCATGAGCGAAGCTCGCTCAGCAGCGAGTTCAGCTCCTGGCGCAGCTCATGAAGCTCGCTGCGGCAACGGGCTTGCAGCCGGTCCATATCCGAATCGGACACTTGCTGCTGACGAATTTGGTAAATCAATTTGTTCGTTATCGTTTCGTTATCGCATAGGCGCGGGGTATACATAATGGCGGAATTAGATGACATGGAACAGGCTCCTTTTTCGTTGTTGAAGCCAATATAGCAAGCGATTGTTAACTAAGTGCTCGTCATTTGTGAAAACAATGTAAGAAATTGTTTTTAATCGTTTCTTACCTTGCTCATGAAATCGTTGCTTTGATACACTTGGTCTATCTTGTGCCAGCCTTGTGGCGGCTTTCGGAGGTGCGAACGGTGATGTCGTGTTGGGGAATCCATTTTCTGCGGTTAAGGTAATGCCAGAGGGCAGGTTTATTTGGTGTGCACTCGTTCAAGCTTATACAGCAACGCAGAAAATGGTCTTTTTGGCGTGTCTGAACGCCAACAACAAAGGAGAGATTGCCGTGCAGCAAAATTGGAAGAAGAAATTCGCATTTATTTTTACTGGACAATTATTTTCCATACTGACAACCTCGATGGTCCAGTTCTCAATCATATGGCATCTGACCGAAACGACGCAGTCGGCTGTTGTATTGACGATCGCCGCTCTCGTCGGATTCCTGCCGCAAGCCATATTGGGCCCGTTCATCGGCGTATGGCTGGATCGCTGGAACCGAAAGCTGACGATGATTGTTGCCGACGGCGCTATTGCGTTGTTCAGCTTAGCGCTCGGTCTCTATTACTACTTCGGTGACCCCGGTCTTGGCTTCGTCTACTTGATTCTGATGGCGCGCTCCGTCGCTTCGTCGTTCCATGCGCCGGCCTTCCAGTCCGCGATCCCGCTTATCGCCCCCCAAGACCAGCTGACCCGCGTCGCGGGCTGGCATCAGTTGGTGTTCTCCAGTTCCAACATTATCGGCCCCGCGCTTGGCATCGCCGTTTATTCCGCCACATCCCTAGGCACGGTGCTGTTCCTCGATGTCGCAGGCGCGCTGATTGCCAATATGATGCTGATGCTGGTTCGCATCGATCAGCCTAAGCAGGATATGGGGGAGAAGCCCGCATTTTTGAGGGAGTTCAAGCTGGGCTGGCAGGCTTTCATTCAAGTAAAGCCAGTCGTCATCGTTACGGGTGCGACGGCTGTATTCTCAATTGTATTCATGCCGCTCGGAACATTATTTCCGTTCATGACCTTGTCCCACTTCGAGCGGGGCGGCTACAGCGCCAGTCTGGTGGAGGCGGTGTTCGCAATCGGCATGATCGTGGGAGGATTGCTGCTGTCCGTCGCAGCATCGAAGTGGAAGGATATTGCCTATATTTGCATGAGTATATTGATATTGGGCGCCGCCAGTCTGTTCAGCGGTCTGCTTGCCAAGGAAGCATTCATCTTATTCGTCGCGCTGTCGTTATTGATGGGAGCTGCGGCTCCGTTCTTCAACGGGCCATACATGGCGATGATTCAGAAGGCTTACGATCCTGCCATACTTGGCAGGGTGATCTCACTCGTCACCAGCATCATGCTGCTTGCGTCCCCGATCGGATTGCTGATCGCAGGCCCCATCGTGGACCGATACGGTATCCAGTCCTGGTTCGTCGGCTCGGGCCTTGTAACGATGGCGACAGGATTGATTCTAATCGCGATGTTCAAGCGGTTGAATGCAGCGGCGCCTTCGACACAGGAGGGCAGCGCGAATGGCTGAATCGTTCATGTCCGTCAAGCAAAGTTAGAAGCCGTATAGGAATCAAGAAGCCTCCGAATTCGCTTGATGCGAACCGGAGGCTTTCCTGTTCAAGGCTATATGCATGGACGATTGGCGATTAGAAGTCCGCGCTGCCCATCTTGCCTGCTTGGAAGTCTGCGTAAGCCTGGACAACTTCATCCTTGGTATTCATGACGAACGGGCCGTATTGAAATACAGGTTCGTTAATCGGTTCACCGCCGAGCACGAGTACGAGTGTTTCGTCTGCCATACCTTCGATACGAATAGCTCCGTCGGCATTGTTGAACAATACGAATGAGCCTTCATCGGCTTCGCGCTCACCGTTGATTATTGCACTTCCCCGCAGTACGATTGCAGCGGCGTTATACGTGGCGGGTAACTCGAATTCGGCGATGCCGCCTTTGTTGAAGGCGATATCGAACAGATGAATCGGCGTGAAGGTCTGAGCAGGACCTTGTACACCCTTGTAATCGCCTGCGATAATGCGAACCTCGCCTCCGTTATCGGGCAGCGCAACGCGACCCATCGAAGCTTTTGGCAGCTCCTGATATTTCGGTTCATGCATCTTGTGCTCACGCGGCAGGTTGACCCATAGTTGGATGAAGTGGAATGTTCCTCCGCGCTTCGAGAATTCACGTTCATGGTATTCCTTGTGCAACAGTCCTGAGCCGGCGGTCATCCATTGCACATCTCCGGGGCCGACGATGCCATGGTTGCCATGATTGTCGTGATGCTCGACGAAGCCTTCGTATGCGATGGATACCGTCTCGAAGCCTCTATGCGGATGCGCGCCAACTCCTCTTGTGTGGTGACTGGGCGGGAACTCATAAGGCGCATTGTAATCGAGAAGCAAGAAAGGGCTAAAACGCTGGCCGAAGTTGTTTCCCGAAGGGAAGTAATTGGATACCCGGAATCCGTCGCCAACCATATGGAATGGCGCTCCGCGGAAGATGCCATCAATTGTACGGAATGTCGTTGTTTTCATAGTCGAATTCGCTCCTTCACGCATTATTCTTGTAAAGTTAAATCTTAATATTAATTATCTTTAATTAAAGATAACATGGACGACAACTCATGTCAACCCGTAGCGGGAAAGGGGAGCACCTCTTTGCAAGACCTGCAAGACCTGCAAGACCTGCAAGACCTGCAAGACCTGCAAGACCTGCAAGACCTGCAAGATCTGCAAGACCTGCACAAGGAGGTGGAGCCGTGTAAATGACATAACCGCTTGGAGAAGTGGAAGAGGCAATTGCAGTTAAAGCTATATATTGGGTTTTCAGTAGTGGTATATTAAAGATAAGATAGCTATGTAAAACTAATGAACAAGCGTTGAAAGGGGGACAGGGATGAAGCAGGAATTGGTCAGATACATGCAACGGTATGCTTCCATGAGCGAAGAAGAAGCGCAGGTGATAGTCGCAGATATCCAGGTAGAGGAATTCAAGCAGGGGAGTGTGCTTCTTCAGCAAGGAGAGGTTCCTACTCATTGTTACTTCGTGCTGAAGGGCTGCGTTAGACAATATTCGATTGATGAAGGGGGAAGGGAAGTTACATCCAACTTCTATACCGAAGAGCAAGCGATTGCCATATTCAATCATCATAAGGACGACAAGGCCTCTCCGTATACGTTCATATGTGTCGAGGATAGCATCTTGGTCGTTGGTGAAATGGAAGAAGAGAAGGCCATGTATGACAAGCACAAGCCGCTTGAGGGGATAACCCGGACCATTATGGAGGAAAACATGGGGAAGTCGCAGGAGGAATGGGCAGCCTTCATTGCTTCCAGTCCCGAGGAACGCTTCCGGTACATGCTTCACAAGCGCCCCGGTCTCATCGACAGAGTGCCGCAGCATCAATTGGCAAGCTATCTGGGCATGACGCCGGAGTCGTTAAGTCGAATCAAGAAGCGGGTTCGCGACGAGCAAGGGGTGCAATGAGAAGTGGGCGGCATTAGTGAAGAAGCTGGAGGTTAGAAGAGAAGCGGTTTTCAAGGAAGAGCTGTACCCTGAACATCTGAAAATGCAATACATAGAAAAAGGATTGGAGATGAAGAAATGATGAGAAACGAAGAAGTTTCTAACTTCATTCACAACATGGGAGATGGCTGGAAAGTGGAGCTGGCCGGGAAGCTAAGGGAACTTGTTCACGAGACGATTCCATCCGTGGAGGAGCGGATTCAGTATAAGAAGCCTCACTTCTTGAAAAATGGCCATTACGCTGCGGTCATCTCGCCTTCCAAGGATGCGATAACCTTCATGATGATGAACACGTCCGGCATAGAATTCCCCAAGGGCTTCGACGGTCCGCCGGAACGCAAATCGATTAAGCTGAAACAGGGAGCGGAGCCGGACTACGCATTGCTGTCCACCTTGTTGGCCCAAGCTTCAGAGACGCTGTAGCTTCAAAGCCCTTATCTGGCAAAAGTCATGCGAAATGCTCATTGGGGCAAAGGGATGGTATTGTGAAGATGACTGGATAAGATATCCAGACATGGGCGTGACAGCGGAGTCGTGAAGAGGAAGGAGATAGGCATGACGTTTCCGATCTGGATTGATTTGGGCTTCATCAAGCTGCACCCTCATGCGGTATTCGAGGCGTTGGCTTATTTTATCGGCTTTCGCGTGTACCTATACACCCGCAGCAAGGACAAGCTTCCGATCGTACAGGGCATATGGGTAATAGTCGGAGCCATCCTTGGAGCCGCCATCGGGTCCAAAGTGCTGTATTGGCTGGAAGATCCCGTCCGAACCATTGACAACTGGCGAAGCTACACGTATCTCATGGAGGGCAAGACGATCGTGGGAGGGCTACTTGGCGGGCTGATCGGTGTCGAGTGGATGAAGAAGCGCGTCGGTATCGTCCGATCGACGGGCGATGATATGGCCATTCCCCTCCTGACAGGGATGGTCATCGGCAGAATCGGCTGCTTTATGACCGGCTTGAGCGATCATACGTATGGAACGCCGACAGCATGGATAACGGGCGTTGACTTCGGTGACGGGATTCCGAGACACCCTACGCAGCTTTATGAGATCGTGTTTTTGATCCTCCTCGGCTTGCTGCTCCATCGTTGGAAGAAGAGAGAGCGCTTTCCGGAGGGAGCCGTATTTCAGCTCTTTATGACCGGATATCTGCTCTTCCGATTGGCAGTCGACTTCATTAAGCCGACTCCCCATCCTTATATAGGATTGAACAACATACAGCTTGCTTGTATCCTGGGCCTGGTCTATTATGCCGTACTGCTGTCCAGGTGGGTGGGGAAGCCTCACTATTCGCATAAGGGGGAATTGTAATTGACGACAAAAAACAGACCCTACATTTTTTACGAGCTGACGAATAGCATCTGTTCGAAATGTCTGCGCAAGGTGGAAGCCAAGGTCATCATCGAAGACAATCAAGTGTTCTTGCTGAAATATTGCGGGCAGCACGGACGCGAGAAGGTGCTGATTGCTACCGATGCGGACTATTACAAGAAATGCCGCGAATTTCTGAAGCCGGCGGAGATGCCGCAGCAATGGAATACGCCAATCCGGTACGGCTGTCCTTATGATTGCGGGCTATGTCCCGATCATGAGCAGCACAGCTGCTTGACATTGCTGGAGGTGACGGAGCGCTGCAATCTCCAATGTCCCATCTGCTATGCGGAATCTTCTCCGCACAAGGGGGAATGGCGGTCGCTGGAGCAGATTGAGCGTATGCTGGACGCTATCGTCCGCAACGAAGGCGAGCCCGATATCGTGCAGATCAGCGGCGGCGAGCCGACCATCCATCCACAATTTTTCGACATACTGGACATGGCCAAGAGCAAGCCGATCAAGCATATTATGGTGAATACGAACGGGCTTCGGATCGCACAGGACCGCAGCTTCGTCCAGCGGCTGGCGGAGTATATGCCCGGATTCGAAATTTACTTGCAGTTCGACAGCTTCCGGGAAGAGGCATTGCTGGAGCTGCGCGGCGTCGATCTTCGCGAGGTTCGCCGCCGGGCGCTGGAGCATCTGAACGAATTCAACATCTCCACAACGCTGGTCGTGACGCTGAAGAAGGGACTGAACGACGACGAGATCGGGGAGATTATCCGATACGGGCTCCAGCAGCCCGCCGTTCGCGGCGTCACCTTCCAGCCGATCCAGGCGGCGGGCCGACTGGAGGAGTACGATCCGGCGAAGGATCGCCTGACGCTTACCGAGGTACGGCAAGGCATCATTGACCAGAGCGGCATCTTCCGGGCGGAGGACATCATTCCGGTGCCTTGCCATCCCGACTGTCTGGCCATGGGCTACGCCCTGAAGCTGGGCGGGGAGACGCTGCCGCTGACGGGTTTGATCGACCCCGACATATTGCTGGAAGGCGGCCGCAACACGATCGTATTCGAGCAGGATGAGACGTTGAAGTCCAGCATATTCGAGCTGTTCTCGACCGCGCATTCACCGGAGTCGTCGGCATTATCGCTGAAGAATCTGCTGTGCTGCCTGCCGATGGTTGCCGTACCGGAGAATATCGGCTACGACAACGTTTTTCGCGTCATCATTATGCAATTTCTCGACCCTTATCACTTCGACGTGCGCTCGGTCAAGAAGTCCTGCGTGCATATTGCCCATCCGGATGGACGGATCATTCCCTTCGACACCTATAATATATTTTACAGAGGTGATCAAGAGGAGAAGCTGAAGGCGTTAAGAGAGGAATACGATATGCGAGCGGGAGGGGATAGCCGTGACTGAATATCGTGACGGGGAAAGCGGGCAGCAGCCTGAAGAGACAGCGCTCGACGAGCGCAAGCCGCCGGGCCATATGAAGCAGGTATGGCTCGGCATTGGACTGATGGCGGTGCTGCATCTGTTGCTGTTCATCGTGCCTGTAGCCTTCTTCTTCATCGGCATTGCCCAGGTCGTATACTTGCTGCCGGCCATCTTCATCGTTCGCAAGAAGAGCGGCATCGTGCAAGGACTGCTGATCGGGGCTGGCGTTACGTTTCTGCTGAATGCGGCTTGCTTCGGCTTGCTGCTGGGCGGCGTAGTTCCACTATAGGCGCTGCTGGATCGTTATCCCAATGTGAGGGAGGAGAGTACGATGAAGACTATTCGCTGGGGAATCATTGGCTGCGGCAACGTGACCGAGCATAAGAGCGGACCGGCCTTCCAGAAGGCGTCGCATTCGTCGCTGACGGCAGTGATGAGGAGGAACGGCGAGCTGGCGAAGGATTATGCGGAGAGACACGGGGTGCCGAAATGGTATGACAGCGCGGAAGCGCTCATTCACGATGATGAAGTGGATGCCGTATACATAGCGACTCCTCCAAGCTCCCATAAGCCGTATGCGATTGCTGCGGCAAGGGCGGGGAAGCCGGTATACGTGGAGAAGCCTATGAGCGTGAATACATCGGATTGCGAGGAGATGCTTCATGCATGCAAGGCGTCGCAGGTTCCGCTCTATGTCGCGTATTATCGGCGGGCACTGCCCGATTTCATCAAGATCAAGAGTATGCTGGAGCAGAAGGTGATTGGCGAGGTCAGGTTTGTGAGGACGGTGCATTATATGGCGAATAACATCAACGACAGCAATATGTGGAGAGTTGCACCCGACATAGCGGGCGGCGGCTTGTTCGTCGATGTAGGCAGCCATACGCTGGATATTCTGGATTACCTGCTAGGCCCGATCAAGGAAGTGAAGGGCTTCGCCGCCAATATGGCGGGGGCCTATGAAGCGGAGGATACGGTAACGATGAGCTATCGCTTCGCTTCTGACGTTCAGGGCACGGGAACGTGGTGTTTCTGCGCTTGCGGCAGCGAGGAATACAATGAAATTGTTGGGACAGAAGGACGCATTCTCTTCTCCACATATGGCAATCGGCTGGTCAGAGTTGAGACCGGTAAGGGAGTTCAGGAGCTTGCGTTCACTTATCCGGAGCATATCCAGCAGCATCTGATTCAATCCATCGTCGACGAGCTTCGCGGCGTGGGAAGCTGTCCCAGTCATGGCGAGTCGGCGCTGCGAACCAATTGGGTTATGGAGCAGGTACTGCACACGTATGCACGTATGTTTTGAGCTAATCCTTGCTTCACCTTATGCTTGCTTCGAAGAAAAGCGACGTTCCCGCTGCGGGAACGTCGCTTCGTTGTTGGTGTGCGGCATGCAGCTCTAGAGCGCCTTGTCGTCTACTCCGTTCAGCCACTCTTCAATCTCTCCGATGACGGAATCGACGCAGCCGTCCTGGAATGGCGAGATCAGACCCGCCTCGCGGACAAGCGCCGTGAAGGAGAGGCTTCCGCCCAGACGGCACAGATTCATATAGGAGGCCCATGCCGCCTCTCGGTCCTCGCGCATTCGCTTCCAGAACTGGAAGGCGCATATTTGCGCCAAGGTGTAATCGATGTAATAGAACGGCGATCCGAAGACATGGCCTTGCTTGTGCCAGTAGCCGCCCTGCTCGTAATAGCTGTTCTCCTCATAGTTGCGATGCGGCAAGTATTTCTTCTCAATCTCGCGCCATGCCTGCTTCCGCTCCGTCGGCGTCGCATCCGGATTCTCATATACGTAGTGCTGGAATTCGTCCACCGTCACGCCATAAGGGATGAACGTCAAGGCGCCGGCCAGATGGTTGAAGCGGTATTTGTCGGTGTCTTCCTGGAAGAAGCGCTCCATCCACGGCCATGTCAGAAATTCCATGCTCATGGAATGGATTTCCGCAGCTTCGTATGTAGGCCAGTAGTATTCGGGCACCTCGAAGCCGCTGCTGGAATACACCTGGAACGCATGGCCGGCTTCATGCGTGAGCACATCGATATCGTCGGCCGTTCCGTTGAAGTTGGCGAAGATGAACGGCGCTTTGAATTTGCTTATGTAGGTGCAGTAGCCGCCGCTCATCTTTCCTTTCTTGCTGAGCAAGTCCATCAGCTTATGGGTCTGCATATATTGGAAGAAGGCATCCGTCTCCGGCGACAGCTCGGCATACATGGCGGCGCCATTCTCGATTATCCAGTCGGGATCGCCCTTCGGCACGGCGTTGCCGCTCAAGAACGACAGATTCTCATCGTAATACAGCAGCTGATCGACGCCGATGCGCTCCTGCTGGCGCTTCTTCAGCTTGGACACGATCGGCACGATCGAGGCGCGCACTTGCTCGCGGAAGCGTGCAACCATATCGGCATTGTAGTCCGTGCGGGACATGCGAATATAGCCGAGCTCTACGAAGCTGGAATAGCCAAGCTTGCTTGCGATATGGGTTCTCGTCTTCACCAGATCGTCGTAGATCCGGTCCAGCTGCTCTTCATGCTGCGTCATGAAGCCGCTGGCCGCTTCCGCTGCGCGCTTGCGCAGGTCGCGATCCGTCGATTGCTGGAACGGCCTAAGCTGCGATAGCGTCCTCTCCTCGCCCTCGAATATGATTTTCGCTGATGCGATCAGGGCGTCATACTCCGTAACCAGCTTATTCTCCTTCTGCAAATCTTCGATAATGGCGGGGATGAACGCCTTCAGCGACAGCTCGGCCAGCTGGAACAACTGCGTGCCCCACTTCTCCTCCAGCCCATCGCGGAATCGGGAATGGACCAGCGCGCGATAGTAGTCCGTAATATATTCTTCGACTACAGGCCTGTTCTCGTCGAAAAATTCCTGCTCTTGCTTGTAGAATTCATTCTGCGTATCGATCGAATGACGAATGTGTACAAGGTCGGCCATGGAGTCGAAATCGCTGCGAAGCTTGTTAATTTCCGCCATCACGTCATTCTGCTCTTCCAGACGGCTTGCGGCGTTGAATTCGGCCAGCAATTGCGTGAACTGCTGCTTCAACTGCTTGACATCCGGTCGTGCGTAAGGAAAGTCGTCTAATTGCATACATTGTCCACCTTTCGGATATGGAGTTTTATTGCAGTTGCAGTTCCAGCGGCAGAAAGGCGTATTTGCCATGTCTGGCAATATCGCCTCGGCGAACTGGAACAGGATGCCGGAATAAAGGGCCGTCAATGACGGTCGTATGGAACTCCCCGCCTTCGCCGCAGGGATCGATGCCCCGGGATATAAGCTCCTGGACGAAGTCGCGGTCGAGCTGTCGACCGAGATCCCGCTCGGACATGCCTAACGACAGGTTCACCGTCACAACGACAGCGATGAAGCCCAGATCGATAAATGCGGTTACTGCTTCTACATGATCCATTCGCCATAGCGGCATGCCTAGCACCAATCCTGCTCCGCCGGCTACTCGCTCGTGCCAGCAATCTTCCTCGGGCACGTCCAGATCGCCGGTGATGAGGACTTCCGCTCCTTGCTCTCTTGCTTGTATCAACAGCTCTGTAAATTTCCTCTCATAATCATCCCAGCTGGTCGCCGCCGTATAGACCGGCAGGCCAATCGCATCGGCTTGCGCTTGTATAATCGCAGGGGGCATGCCGTGGGAGCGGGAGCGCTGCCCCTCTTCCTCCAGCATAACGATAATGCCGATCGCCTTGCCCGTCTGCATGGCCCGATAGAGCGCCAGCGAGCTGTCCTTCCCTCCGCTGTAGGAAGCGATGAAGCGGCGTCCGGCGGCGCCGGTAAGCCAATCTTTCTCATCTGCCATGGTGAGCGCTCCTTCCAGTGATGTATAAGCGTATTTTACCACATATGGACAGGGTTCGTGGCGACCGTCATAGCAGAAGAAGCGGGTAATTTGTCCGGTCGGATAAGAAGAAAACACAACGGACCGTAAGTTACTACATTGTCCATATGGCCTATTCGCAATAGAGTGAAGTTATTCCGAAGGGCAAAGCGAGGTGGTGATTGAAGCGCGGCAGCTGAATGCTGGTAAGAAGAGCTAGATTATTAAAGGAGGCTTATCCATGTCTACCCGGAAATTCCCTCTAAGAGCAGTCAGCATTGTATTGGCGTGTGCACTAGTATTGTCGCTTGTCTATATTCCGCTCGCACCTGCGTCCAGAGCGTATGCAGAGGAAGCAGGCACCGTGGACCCCGCTATTCTGGATATCCAGGTGAACAAACCGGCCGGTGCAGCCGTACTGCATGATCCGGCTTCCATATCGATGCAACTGCCGTACGGCTCTTTGTATCAAATGTTGAACGTATCCGCTCATCCGGATGCGGAAGTCACGCTGTACAGAGAGGATGCGGCTACCGTTATTCCATTCACGACCGGAGGGTTAAATAACGGAGACGCCAGGCTGGATCAGTTCTCGGCGAACGGGTCGACGACTTACTTCCTGGATGTAGCTGCCCGATCGGACAGCAGCATCAGCCGAACCTATACGGTGACGGTGTCTGTGTATCAACAGCCGCCGGCCTGGATCGGCTCGATTGGCCCCAATGACAAGTTGTCCCCGCTCAATATTGCGGGGGGCGAGCATGCATGGGATGTGATGGGCTCTTCTCTGATAGGCAACGGCAGCACGACCGGTGCGATCGAAGGTCCGAACGCTCCTTCCTCCTACAGCGGCATGCACTGGTCCGAGTCGTATTATGACCGGTCCGGTGATTATCCGGCAGCGGCGGAAGTGGACGAGTCCTGGGTAGGGGATCACATGTATCTACAGACAATCGGGCGTCAAGATGTGAATGCGCTTACGAAGTACGGCATTGCCGATGTGCCCGGCGACGATATGCTGCAATCGGACATTCTGCGCTTCCACGTATTCAAGCCGTTCGAGACCGGCGAAGGCGTAAGCCGGGACGACGGCGACCGGGGAAGGGAGAACAGCGACCGTCAGCGTCTGGAGATCAAGAGCAGCACGAGCGGCAACAATGCGAACGCCAACAGTATGGGCGGCGACATTATGACGCATCGCTGGAAGCTTATGCTGCCTGCCGAGACGCTGCGCTTCCTGGAGGGCACATCGGACGATCAGGCGGGCGACTATATCATTCCCCGCAGATTCTGGCATATTTTTCAGCTGAAGGAGATTAAGGGCAATGCGGCAGGACAGCCGGTGACGACGCTGTCGCTCGTCTCCAGCGAGGGCAAGGGGCATCTGGAATTCCGCAACAATCCCGACGGCAGCTATGCCGACCGCATCAAGCCGCTGTTCACGATACCGTTCGAGCAGATTGAGAATCGCTGGCTTGACTTCGAGGTGACAATTCTGACGGCGGACAAGGGTTACGTGTATGGCAAGCTTGTGGATTTAGAGACTGGCAATGTGTTGTTCGAAGGAGGGATGACGGCGGAGACGTATCGGAGGCCCGAGGTAACCAATGGGGAAGGGAGATTGGAGCGGGGCGACTTGCCCGTCGAGCCGGGACAGCAGAATCGTTCGAAGTGGGGGTTGTACAGGGGCATGTATAACGGCGAAGGGGATGCCGCGTATGCCGATGAGTTGCAACCGGCGACGATGTATCTCTCCGATGTCCTGTTGATCAAGCGGGACAAGAACAGCTATGTGTTCCCTGACGGGTGGAATCCCGGGGAGCAGGAGAAGGATATTGCAGCCTGGGCAAGACCAGGACAGGTAACCGCGCCGCAAGGCACGCCGTTCGGCTCGTTGCAGTTGCCCGCGCAGCTCGATGTGACCTTAAGCACAGGACGTACGGAGCCTGTCGATGTGCTCTGGAGCTCTGAAGGCTATCAGGCCGGCACGATGGGCGCGTATACGATTGAAGGCGAGTTCGCGGGGGCCGGCATTGTCAATACGAAGAGCATTAAGCCGACCATTATCGTAGAAGTGACTGAAGCGGAGGAAGAACGAAGGAACTGGGCGGCATCGCCGGGGGCGGAGATTAAGGTTGTCTCCAGAGGGAGCAACCAGACTCACTTCATCGATGACAATCCCGATACGTACTGGATTGCCAATAGCTCATTGATTACGCCGGATGCCGGCGAAGGACGCCAATATTGGGCGGCCGTTAAGCTGGAGCGAAAGATTGATGTAGAGAATATTGAGCTGAAGTGGACGAACAACAGCAACTACTTGAACAATTATCAGACCTACTATGCCAATGAAGGCGCGGCTTATGACGAGCTGGTGGAAGGACATGACTTCCGGAAGAGTCAGACGGGAACGAAGGAGCCGCTGTTGACGGAGAACGGCGCTCTATGGCTGCCGATTGACGGCGCAGGGCAGTCCGATCCGTTATCGTCGAACGCCGAGGCATCTCACGTACTGGAGGAGCCGGTGGCGGCGCAATATGTGCTGATTGTGGCCGACGTCAATCAAGGACGTCCGAGCAATGAGGGGTACGGCGTTCGCAGCAACGAGTTCCGTATTATCGGCACGCCTTCGGGGCCGGATGAGCCCGGCGATCCGGATGGACCCGCCGATCCTGACTGGCCGGCATTCGCCGAGAAGCCGAATTCCGTCAACTTGCTCGCCCCATCCAGGTTCACGCCGCAGAGTGGCGTCAATGTGAAGGTGAGCTCCGAGAGTGCGGAGCATCCAGGCACGGATGCGCTGCTGGAGAACGGGGAAGGCTATTGGCGCAACTCCGGCCCCAACGTGTATATGGCCGATTTCTCCCCGTCATCGCTATCGTTGACGCTGGATCTTGGCGCGCCCAAGACGATAGACAGACTGTATCTGGAGCTTCCCAACACGATTGCCAACATTCAGAAGAATGCCAGACGATTCGAGGTATATTATACCAACGATCCGGAAGCGTGGGAGAGCGTGCCTGGACCGACCGATGAAGCTGCCGACTATGATTGGCGCTCGAACGGCTGGGAGATTGCAGGAGGAACGGAGACGGAAGGACTATGGTCCAACGTCATGTACAACGATCAGCAATGGGGCTATGACAAGAAAACATTCCAGTATCCATTCACTGCGCGTTATGTCATGTTGCATACGATCTTGGTCGGACCGGCCGATCGGAGAATAGACGATGCGGAATCAATGATGGGTATCTCCGGGCTGAAAATATACGGCAGGGACCCCGTTCAGAATGCGACAGCGCTCGCGCCGGAGGAAGCCGCATACAGCACATGGGATCAGGAAGCGCCCGTATCGACGGTAATGACGCTGTCGGAAGGCCAGACGCTGATCAGCATTGCAAGAGAAGGCGAGCAGCTTGAGACGGGGAGCGATTATTCGCTGTCGGGAAGTACTGTCACCTTCTCTCCTGCTTATCTGGCCAAGCTTCCGCTTGGGACGAATGCCTTCACCTTCCAGTTCAACGAAGGGGAAGCCTCCGTATTCTTGCTGGATGTAACGGCCCGCGGTTACGGCGACAATGAGAAGACGATCGTGATGAGCGCCATAGACGGCGTATCGCCGTTCGTCGTATTCGGCGGGGCGATGGAGACAGACGAGCCGGTGGAAGGATTGACGAAGCGGATCAGGGACGGCTTCCATGCCTACTATGGCGACCATCCGCGCGCCACGGCTGCTGATGATCATATTGTCAACGTATGGGATGAAGATCTGAAGAAGGATGTGTTCCAGTTCAGCGCCCAAGGTACGGGGCCGAACGATGAATATGTGGATCAACTGCGTGACGGAGAATACGCGCACAAAGGCGTGTTCGATCCTTCCGTCGGCCATGTCGTAGGCGGAGCGGATGTGCATGACAGACAGCGCATCGAGCTGCGTCCAAGCGAGGATTCGACGGGGGACTTTGTCGCCTACGATGGCGATATCGTCACTTACAAGTGGAAGTGGAACATTCCTGACGGCGAGCAGTGGAACCAGTCGAACTTCCGGCATCTGTTCCAATTGAAGGCGACGAATTCGCAAGGGGCGGATACGCTGCCGGGCGGCAACAGCGGCGGCGAGAATGGCCCATATATTTTGGCCATGTCGATCAGAGGCAAGGATACGCGCGAGCTGCAAGTGAATCATAATCGCCATGACGGCGACAAGACGATATTGCGGATTCCGATGGAGGAGATCGGCAGCCACTGGCTGGATGTGGAGCTGAATGCGCTGATCTCGGATACGGGCTGGCTCAATATTAAAATTACAGATACGGAGACGGGCAAGGTGTATACGTTCGACAGTCCCGATGTGTACAAGATGTTCCCGCAACAAGGCGAAGGAGACGGCGTTCAGGACTTGTGGAGAAGGCCGATCCGCAATGTGAACGGCAACTTCGAGACGGAATATCCTGCCGTGTTCGACCAGTACTTGCGTCCGAAGTGGGGAATATACCGCAGCGCCAAGCCGGGCAATTCCATCTACGATGTGGACTTGAAGCTGGCCGACATTACGATTGGCAAGACGGCAAGCGGCGTATCGCCCGTCAATCTTGCGCTGAACAAGAGAGCGTACAACGTCGGTTCGACGGAAGGAGCGAACGCTGTGCAGCTTGCAGCGGCAGCGAATCCATATGGCCTTGCGGACAGATTGACGAATGGTGTGCCGGAAGATCCGACGAAGTGGAATGTGGATCATGTGACCAGCCTGGAGGAGATCGGTGAATATAGCTGGCTTGGAACGGATGGTGCGAGGAAGGGCAGCTTCGTCATCGATCTTGGCGAGATGAAGAGCTTCAGTCAGCTTCGACTGTTCGCCAAGTCCACCCGCTTGAAAGGCGTGAACGTATACGTCAGCGGGGATGCGGAAGAGTACGGTGCTGCCGCTGAGTTCGACCATGTCGCATTCACTATGATTCCCGGCATTGATCCCGATTCAGGCTATACGTACACGACCGGCAATAGGGATGGCGGAGTGGATACAGAAGATTCCTCCTACCCGATTGACCTTGGACGTACGTATCAATCCCGTTACATTAAAGTGACGGTGGAGAACGCCTCCGGAGGCAATGAAGGCACGGACTTGACCGGTCCGCCGCTACTGACGCAGGTTCAAGTGTTCAATGCGCCAGCTCCGCCGCAGAATCTGGTCGTTATGACAGGCGAAGACTCACTGGCTCTGAAGTGGGATGCTAACGCAGCAAGCGAAGGCTACACTGTGTACAACGGCTCGGAGGTTGTCGCAGAGCTGCCGGGTGACGCGACCGGCTACACATTGCCGGAGGAGATCGGGGAATGGACGAGCGTGACTGTGCGAACGAAGGGAACGGACCCGTATTCTCGCAAGTTTATGATCTCGGCGCCCGCTGTACCGGTGGAGGGAGAGGATGAGCCAGGAACCAATCCCGGAACCGGAACCGGATCTGTGCTGCCGCCGATTGCTCCGGTTGTCCGCGACGGTGTCATTGAATTAGGAAGAGATGCTTCGATCACGAGAACCGGAGCGTCGGATGGAACGAATGTGGCGAAGGTGAAAGTATACGCGGATAGACTGGAGGATGCATTGACCCATCCAAGCGTATTGATTTCGGTAGAAGGCAGCGATTCCGCAGTAGAGGTGGAACTGCCAGCCGAACCGATTCGCGAGGCTATCGGGAACGGAACGGATACAACGATAATCGTTGAAGCAGGCGGTATTCGCTATAAATTGCCGATCGAGCTGTTCGCAAGCGTGGACAGCGACTCCGCAATTATTGTCCGTATAGCGAAGATGAGCGGTGAGGAAAGCGAAGCGGCGCTAGCCGCGCTGGAAAGCATAGGAGCGGGATCCCTGCTCTCGCACCTGATCTCCTTTGAAATTATGGTGGATGGTTCGGCGCTTGGCGATTTTGGCGGCTTATATGTAGAGCGGACGATTCGAATGGAGGGGCAGCAGGTTGATTCTGACATGTCGACTGCAGTGTGGATCGACGCGAATTACGACATTCACTTTGTCCCGGCTGTGTTCCAGCATGACGATGAGGGGACAACGGCCACGATCAAGTCGCCGCATAATAGCTTGTATACGATCATTCAATCGGATATTTCATTCGAGGATATGACGGGACACTGGGCTAGAGCGGATGTCGAGCTGCTGGCGAACAAGCGGATTGTGAAGGGAAGAACGAGCAGTCATTACGCTCCGGAAGATTCCGTCACTCGTGCTGAATTCGCGGCGATGCTTGCAAGGGCGCTTGGTCTGCCGGAAGCCGGAGAGGACCTGTTCAGCGACGTTGGCTCCGACGATTGGTTCTATGGCGCGGTAGGTGCAGCTTCCAGAGCCGGTCTAGTGAACGGATTCAGCGACGGAACGTTCGATCCGCATGCTGTCATTACCCGCGAGCAGATGGCCGTCATGGTTGCAAGAGCAATGGACATAGGCGGCGTGACGATGGAGGAGGACGGCGATTCGATTCACGCATTCGCCGATGCTTCGGAGATTGGCGATTGGTCGAAGGCGGCTGTCACGAAAGCGCTGTCTGCCGGTCTGCTGCAAGGGAAGACGAATGGCGCGTTCGCACCAGGCGAACAGGCGACACGCGTGCAAGCTGCAGTCGTGCTGAAGCGACTGCTGCAATTGCTGCAATTCATCGATTGATTGGAACTTAGGGGATGTCCCCAGTCAGAAATAATGACTGGGGACATCCCCTTCTTCGTCGTGTCGTTCAGGAAATGCAAAAGAGGGCCGACTTGTCGCCCGTGTAAGGAATGAGTTGATGTAGCCGTTGAAGTGGATATAGCTGAAGTAGCTGATGTAGCTGATATAGCGGTTGAAGTGGATGTAGCTGAAGTAGCTGATATAGCGGTTGAAGTGGATGTAGCTGAAGTAGCTGATATAGCGGTTGAAGTGGATGTAGCTGAAGTAGCTGATGTAGCGGTTACCACAGAGCTTATTTGGCTCAACATGGGCGAATTTGCAGGCTAACGGTCGCGATGGAGCTTATCGAACCCGGAAAGTGCGCTATTGGCTGTCACTGCGTGAAATAGACGACGTGGCGCTCGTTAAAGCAAAAAAAGTAGAATTGGAGACGCAATAAGCTCGATGGCAACCGTAAGGACGTCGAAAGGGACGCGAAAGGAGCGGCAGAACAGTCAATTCCCGCTCTTCGTTCCATCCCCCAGCGCCTTCGCCAAGCGAGCCACGCCCTCCTGAATAGCTTCCGGAGCCAATGCGCCATAGCCCATGACGATTCGGTTTATGTGGCGTCCCTTCACGATGGCGTAATCCTCTACTGCGTACACCAGCACTCCTTCTTCACCGATACGCCGCATCATAGAAGGCGTGAAGCGGACTCCCGGAATTTCGACTACCAAATGCATGCCGGCGGATTCGCCCAATATACGCGCTTGGGGCAAGCGCTGCCGCAGACTGGAGACAAGCGTTTCCCTGCGTTTGCGATAGATTTTCCTCATGCGTCTGATATGGCGGTCGAAGCAGCCGTCTTCCATGAAGCGGGCGAGGACCAACTGCTCCAGTGTGGATGTATGCCGGTCGGCGAACCACTTCAAGCGGCGATAAGCTTCCACGTATTGGACCGGCAAGACGGCGTAGCCGATACGCAGTGCAGGCGACAGTATTTTGCTGAATGTTCCTACATAAATGACGCGCTCGGGGTCGAGTCCCTGGAGCGAGTGGACCGGCGCGCCTTCGTACGTGAATTCGCTATCGTAATCGTCTTCTACGATGAAGCAGTTCATTCGGCGGGCGTATTCGATTAATTGAATGCGCCGCTGGATGGGCAATGTCCCGCCAAGCGGAAACTGGTGGGAGGGGATAACGAAGATGAAGTCGGGCCGTTCGTTCACGGGCAGCTCCTCCGGCCGCATGCCTTTATCGTCTACCGGAACAGGGGTTAAGGCTGCTCCCGCATAAGTGAAGATCGTCCGCATCTCGTCCGTCACGGGATCTTCGACGGCAATGCGGGCCGCCTTGTCCTTGGACAGCAGGTCGGTAATGAGATGGAGCGCCTGCGTCGCCCCGGAAGTGATGACGATCTGGTCGGGATGGCAGCGAACGCCGCGTGCAAGCTGCAAGTAGCGGGCCAGCATTCCGCGCAGCTCAGGCGTTCCTTCCGGGCTGGCATAGCCGAATGCCCGCTCGGGCGTATGCATACACACTTCCTTCGCCAGCCTGCCCCAGATCGCACGGGGGAAGTAGTCCGCCGCGGGATGGGCCGCGCGGAAGTCAATCTTGCCCTCCGCGAGCTTCTTGCCGCCGTCAGCGGGAGGCAGCGTGTACTGGCTCCACTCTTCGACGGCAGCTGAAGGGAAGTGCGAGCCGACTGCGACGTAAGTGCCGGACTGCGGGCGCACCTCCAGATAACCTTCGCTAACCAGCCGGTCGTATACTTCCATCACAATATTGCGCGATACGCCAATGGAGGAGGCCAATTCACGACTGGAGAGCAGACGCTCCCCTTCGCGCAGCTCCTTCTGCAGTATCCGCTTGCGCAATTGGTCATAGACCTGCACAGTGAGCGAGATCGTGCTTGCGCGATCCACCGGAAACCATAGCATGGGAATACCCCACCCTCCTCTCAACATCAACATGATAACTGGTACCATCAATTCTTCATCTGTCTGGCACTTATGTATACCAGTATATCATGTTATGCTGTCATCAACGAAAGGGGCGTGCACATCATGAAGACGATCGGATTAATTGGAGGGCTTAGCTGGGAATCAACGGCCGATTATTACAAATACATTAATCAAGGCATGATGAATAAGTTGGGAGGATTGAACTCGGCGAAGTGTCTGCTGTATTCATGCAACTTCGAGGAGGTTGTTCGTCTGCAGAAGGCGGGCGCCTGGAAGGAAGCGGCAGCTATATTGGCGGATGCTGCCAGGAAGCTGGAAGCGGGAGGCTGCGACATGTTATTAATCTGCACGAATACGATGCATGTCGTGGCGCAGGAAGTGCAAGAAGCGGTGTCCATTCCGCTATTGCATATTGTGGATACGACTGTAGCGCGGATCAAGAGCAAGGGACTGCGGGCAATCGGCGTGCTGGGCACGCGTTATACGATGGAGCAGAGCTTCTACTGCGACCGTCTGCGGGAACAAGGTCTTGAGGTGATTATTCCCGAAGAAGCGGATCGTATTCGCATCCATGATATTATTTTCGAAGAGCTGTGCAAAGGGGAGCTGAAGGCGGAATCCAGAGCGGAATACACAGCGATTATCGATCGATTGCGAGCGCAAGGCGCGGAAGGGATCATTCTGGGATGCACGGAAATTCCGCTGCTCATTAAGCAGAAGGATGTGGACGTTCCGATCTTTGATACGACACTTATCCATGCGGAAGCCGCCGTGGAATTCGCTCTTTCGAGTGAAATGCCGATGCTGCAGGAAGCGCAATAATTGCAGGAGCAAGAGGAATCGTACTTGTACCGGGATTGTTGGATTGTCTCGGGCAAGCTACGGTTCTTTTTTTACACCAACGAATCCGGAAGATTGCTCATGATACGCCAGCCGTGCTGCATATGCTCATTAATAAGCTGACAATCGGCAGGAAGTCATGAATGAGGTGCAAGGCGCGAAGGGGGACGTCTCGTATGAGCAAGCGGATCGTAATATTGGGCGGGGGATACGGGGGACTGATCTGCGCGCGTACTGTGCGTACACATCTGTCTTCTCAACAAGCTGCCATTACTATCGTCAACCGTCATCCCGAGCATCAAATTGTAACCGAGCTGCATCGTCTGGCTGCAGGGAATGTATCTCAACATGCCGTCTCCCTGCCACTCGACAGACTGTTGAAACGGAAAAATATTGATGTCAAGATCGGAGATGTAAGCAGCATCGATATACAAGGCGGAAAGGTGAGGATGGATAGCGGCGACAGCTGCGAATATGATGTGCTGGTGCTGGCGCTCGGCAGCGAGACGAATTACTTCGGCATTCCAGGCTTGAAGGAGAACAGCTTCAGTCTGAAGTCCGTCGCCGACGCGAATCGCATTCATGCCCATCTGGAGCAACAGATTCTGCAATTCAAGATGATGGGAGACAGCTCTGACGCTACATTCGTGGTAGGAGGGGGAGGGCTGTCGGGGGTGGAGCTGATCGGAGAATTCGCAGACGAGCTGCCCGGCATATGCCGGCGGCACGGGGTGAGCTTCGAAGTTGTAGGCCTCTATCTGATTGAAGCGATGCCCACGATCCTGCCCATGTTCCCGCCGCATCTGGTGCAGAGAGCGATCTCCAGCCTAGAAGCAAGAGGAGTGAAGTTCCTGCTTGGTTGTCCCGTTACCGGCATGCGCGACAAGGCGGTCACCTTGAAGGACGGCAGCGCGATCAAGACCGGCACCTTCGTCTGGACGGGCGGCGTGAAGGGCAATCCGCTGGTGGCGGGCTGCGGAATCGAAGTGGAGCGCGGAAGAGCGAAGGTGAATCCCTATCTGCAATCGGTATCGCATCCTTCTGTCTTCCTGGCCGGCGATTGTGCGGTTGTCAAGGATTACAACGGCCGGCCTTATCCCCCTTCCGCACAGCTGGCCCTGCAGATGGGAAGGCGGGTGGGCGAGAATGTAGCTGCCGCTGTGCAAGGGAAGCGAATGAAGACGTTCCACCCGCAATTGGGGGGGACATTAGCCAGCCTTGGTCGCAAGGACGGCATCGGCACCATTGGCAAGCGGGGCATTACGTTAAAGGGAACAACTGCTTCCGTGATGAAGAAGGCCAGCAATGTCCGCTATTTGTCCAGCATTAACGGCTTGTTCTCGCTGCTGCCATAATGAGGATATAAGGGAGAAAAATAAAGAAAACGAAAAAGACCGCCCCCAAGTCAGGAAACGGTCGCTCTTACAGATGTGCAGCTTTAAGCCAATCGCAATTCTTCGCTGGAGGCAACGCCTTGCTGCAGCGCCTCCTGTCGCAGTGCCAGGTATAGCTCCGCCTTGGTGGCATTGATATAAGGCCATACGAACAAGACGCCGACGAACAACGCCAGTATGCCGAGCAGAATCCAGCCCAGGAAGCTGAGATCCAGTACGAAGATACGGAATTTGTGCCCTCTTGTCATCCGGTTGCTCAGGTCGACAGCCCGCCTATAGCCGATATTAGGGTTATCTGCCAGGATGAACGGCACTTGGCTATAAGCGTAGGTTTTCACAATGCCTGGAATAATGAGAAGGAGAAACCACAAAATGGTTAGCAGCGTTCTCCAAAGCATCGTCTTCAGTATGTCCCAGTACCTGCCCTTGCCGAAGGCGAATCCAAGGTGGTTCAAGTTCACTTCTTGCTCTGCGGAGCGCTTGAAATAAAGCGTGGCGCCAATCTCCAGCGGAAAGCCGAGGAAGATCCGGAAGGCTAACGTGACGACAATCGCACCCAGCATAACGACAATAATAATGCCGATGAGGAATGCGGCTATCCCGCCTCCAATGTTGCTTCCAATGTCGCTCAAGGATGTCCCTGGATTGAAATCGTCCAAGTCAAAGTCAAAGTTGAAAGATGGCAGTGAAACGCCGCCGCTGCCACCTCCAACGATAACCAAAATGATGCTGGCAAGGAATGCCTTCCAGTACGATGTCCTCAGTACATCCTTGGCCCTTTCTTTCAGTTGCTTGCGATTCCACATAGCAATGCTCCTTCACAGCCTATTTTCTCCTATATTACAACAGCTTCCTGATAAAATATACCAGTACAGGAGCATTGGGGATAAGGACAGTCGAATCGAAATGGCCATAATTTGTGAAGAATGCTAGGCCTTCGCCTTAACCGGTATGTAGATGTCCATCTCCAGCAGCTCGTTGCGTTCGCTGCAGCTGCGTTCGTCATAATATTCAAATTCGGGAGCTGCCGTATGTTCATAATTCGAGTTCGGCAGCCAATCGCGGAAGATCGCGGCCCATGTGTCCTGAATGGATTGGACATATTGCTCCGGGGCTGCCTTGGGCGTTGTGAACACTGCATACATACGCTCCGGGTACCGCCGGCGTATCGCTCCTTCTGGCACGATTGCGTCTTCCTTCGCTTCCACGCCGATAATATAGCTGAACTCGTTGGATTGGCAATCAAAGTCATCGCAGATGCCGTATTCCGCGTTCGAGGCGGCTTGATCGTGCAGCCGCTTGCCCATCCCCTCCTGCGCATAACGTTGCCAGAACGCCGGAATATCCCGGTTATTCTCTCCGTCCACTGTTCGAGTGCGAATGGCATACCCGATTACATCAAATCCCGGCTTCGTTATAATGCGTGCTTCCATGACCACATCTCCCTTTTCCCAATTGGGTATTTCTTCTTGTATTATACCATAATAGGAACTTGTGTTCTATCAATTTTATTGGAATCTGCTCGGACGCATCGACAGCCAGGCTTGCCGAACTGATGGACGCTGCCCGGCAATACGAATCCGGTGCGATTGCGATTATCCAATCGTTCATGTGCGAGACAATGGACATCCGCAGCGGAGACATCGCTTTGAGGTGATTGCGATTCGAAGTGAGGCAATGGAAGATTGCCGGAAAGGAATAGCTGAAGAGAGCATCTTTCCATAATTCATATTGCTTTTGTAGTCGATTAGGCTATATGCTGGATATATCTATTTTATCATTAAGCGATAGGAATCGATTACACATGACAATAGGTTTTTTTGACTCCGGCATTGGCGGGTTGACGGTGCTGGAGGAATCGTTAAGGAAGCTGCCGAACGAGGATTATCTGTATATGGCGGACACGCTTCATGTGCCTTATGGCACGAAGACGAAGGAAGAGGTCAGATCGCACATTCTGGAGTCCGTAGCGAGAATGGTGGATATCGGCATAGATGCGCTGGTCATTGCTTGCAATACAGCGACCAGTATAGCGGTGAACGAGCTGCGGGAGCTGTACGACTTCCCGATTATCGGGATGGAACCGGCTGTCAAGCCGGCGGTGGAGATGAACCGCGCTACCGGCAAGCGGGTGCTCGTATGCGCGACGCCGCTAACGCTGCAGCAGCCGAAATATTATGCGCTCGTATCGCGGGTGGACGAGACGGGCATCGTCGATTCCTTGCCGCTGCCGGAGCTTGTGCTTCACTGCGAGAGCCTCCAGTTCGACAAGGGCGTAATGGAGGATTACTTCCTCTCCAAGCTGGCGTCGTACGACTTGAGCCAATATGGAATTATCGTGCTGGGATGTACGCATTATCCATTCTACAAGCATATCCTACGTGGACTGCTGCCGCCGCATATCGGAATTGTCGACGGCAATGCGGGGACGGTGAAGCGGCTTACGGCCATGCTGAATCGTTACGGCATCGGCATAGGCAAGGGGAGCGGGAGCATTCGGTTAATGTGTACCGACGACAGTCCGGCATATATCGATAAGATGGCGAAGGCGCTGGCCTTCCTGCAAGGCAATCATGGCGAGCATTCCTCGCTCGAACCGATGTTTCATTCCTGAACAAATAGCAGCAGCCCCGTCATAAGGATGCTTATGGCGGGGCTGTTTATTTCCAAATATTTCTGTAAACCCAACATTTTTTTGCTATATAAAACTATGGCGGTTATTTGTCGATGAATGGTATAGGGAGCTGATAGAACGGCCTCAAATGGATATGGGGGGACAACATGAAGAAACTTCGTCAATTATCGCTTTTGGTCAAGATTGTATCGTTGCTGGCATTGGTGCTTGTATTGGCATTCGGAGGGCTGATTGCATTCAACCTGAGTCAATTGAAGGATATCAGTCTGGAGAAGGGGGAACTGGAGGCCAAGTATGCGGGCAACGCCTTCTCCGTCGAGTTCGAGACGCAGGTCGCAACCGTGCATGCAACGCTGAAGTCGTTAGAGGTTACGTTGCTGGAAGCGCGGGATAATGACAGCCTGTCAAGGAAAGAAATTGTAGCCTTGATGCAGCGAATGCTGGAGGAGCGGCCGCGTATATTGGGATTCTATACGCTATGGGAGCCCGATGCGTTCGATGGGAACGATGCAGCCAATATAGGGCGGACAAGCTATGATGACCATACCGGCCGATTCCTGCCATACGTCGTTCGCAGCGGCAGCGATATTCTTGTCGAGGCGAACAAGGATTATGATAAGCCGGGCAAGGGCGATTACTATCTCATTCCGAAGCAGACGAAGCAGATGATCTACATGGACCCATATGCTTGGGAGATAGACGGACAGAGCGTATTGCTGATGTCGGTTGTCATGCCGATATTGGACGAGCAGGGGGCCTTTCTGGGGGTAGTCGGAGCTGACATTGCGATGAACGATATGCAGGCTATTGCCGAGCAATTCAAACCGCTTGGCGGTTATGTCTCCCTTGTTACCGGAAGCGGCGCATATGTGGCCAATCCCAACGACCCGGATTCCATCGGACATCACTTCGGAGATAACAAGCAGAAGGAACAGCTGTGGCAAGATGTCATACAGGGAAAAACGATGCGGGGGTATACGCCCAACTCCAAAGGGGTGAACGTGCTGCGTTCATTCGAAGCGATCAAGCTGCCGGGCAGCGATGCGGAATGGTACGCCGTGACGGCGGTAGAGAAGGAAGTCATCTTCGAGGCTTACAATGAGAATCGCATCGTCTCTGCAGCAATGGGGTTAGCTGCGATGCTGTTCATCGGCATCGTAGTGACATTCATCGTTCGATTCATGGTATTGAGACATATTACCACGCTGATCGGGAAGCTTAAGCTGATGGCCCAGGGCGATCTGACACAGAAGTTGGAAGTGCGGAGCGGCGATGAGTTCGGGCAGATGGCGCAATACTTCAATATTATGACAGAGAAGCTGCGCGACATGTTCCGGATGGCTGCCGATCTGGCGATGTCCGTCGGGGCGGCTGCACAGCAACTGACGGCTAGCGCGGAGCAGACGAGCCGGGCTTCGGAGAGCATCGCGCAGTCGACGCAGGAGATAGCATCGGGCGCGGAGACGCAGCACAAGCACGCTCACGATACATCGATGGCTATGTCGGAGATGTCGCTCGGCGTACAGCGGATTGCGGACTCGTCCACGCAGATGTCGGAATCGGCGGGCGGCGCAGCGGATCGCACGGCGGTAGGCAGAAGGCTGATTGAAGGGGCCGTGCACCAGATGGGACTTGTGCAATCTGCGGTTGTAGAGACGGAAGGCGCATTCGGGCGACTGTCGGAACGCTCCGATCAGATTGGCGGCATCATCGATCTTATTGCGGGCATAAGCACTCAGACGAATTTGCTTGCCCTGAACGCTGCCATCGAAGCGGCTCGCGTCGGCGAGCAGGGAAGGGGCTTCGCCGTCGTGGCGGGAGAGGTGCGCAAGCTTGCTGTGCAGACGCAGCAAGCTGCCGAGCAAGTCGGTCAGCTCATTGAAGCCGTCCGGCACGATACGACTGAGGCGGCTTCCGCCATGGCGAGAGGCGCCGGCGAAGTGGAGGAAGGCGTGAAGCTGGTAGACCAGAGCGGCGACATGTTCCTGTCTATCTTGTCTGAGATGGAGACGGTCAACGGCCAGGTGCAGGAGGTGTCGGCTTCCGTGCAGCAGATGACGGCTAGCGCGGAGCAGATTACGGCGACGGTAGAGCAGCTGTCCGGCATTGCGCAGGAGGCGGCGGGCAGCGCCCACGGCGTAGCAGCCGCTTCGGAGGAGCAGTTGGCCTCCATGGAGGAGATCTCTTCATCGGCGGAGGCTTTAAGCAGGATGGTGCAAGAGCTGCTGGACAAGATGTCGCAGTTTAAACTGTAAGGTCGATTGCAATGGTGAGCTGCTCCTTATGGTGTTTCTCTTGGCTTGCCGCGCATTGAGGCCGGTAACTGGATTTAATGTATTTAGTACAATTGAACCTTCGTTTTCACATTCTCTACATGGAATAAGTACAGTTGGAGCAGAGCATTCGGGGCATTATCTCGTCTTTCGCTCGAATTAGCATCACGAAATCCATTTGGAAACGAAAATGAGGGGAATATTGAGAATCTAACTGCATGAAATCCAGTTGAATATGATGTACGGTCATCAGAATCTCAATCTCATCTCATCTTGCAAGGAGATCGTCCTGTAGAATTGAGCTGAGCCACTGTACCTGATCTAGGTATACGCAGATGGCCGTGATCGTCTTACAGGTTCGGCGCATAGCCGAGCGCAAATGCAACAGAAAGCCGCCAACCCCGCAACGGATAGAGGGGATGGTGGCTTTTTCTGGTGGCTTTCGCTTACCTTTCGCTTACTTCCGGGAAGCCGGTTCCCATTCCGCATACATCTCCGGCACGAACTTCACTTCCGGATAGCTGCTGTCAGCTCCCGCCGCCAGCTCGCCGCCATCTCCCTTCAGATGCTTATTGAAGAAGTCGAGAATGTATGCTTTCACGATGCGGTCGGAGCGCTTCGGATCGATATTCCCGTTCAAGCCGATATACTTCAGCACTGGAGAGATGAACTGAGCGTCAGAGAAATTGTAGTGCTTCGTATCCTCCACATACAAGATGGACGCTCCGTTCTGCGCGAGCTGCTTCAGATGCGCCAGATCCTGCTCGAACTCCGCTTGATGCGACTCGAACTCCTCTCGGGTAGCCCCCAACTTGTCCAGCTCTTCGTCGGTGAACGTATTCTGTTCCACGAGCTTCTTCTGATTCTGATAGACTTCATCGGATAGCATGAACATGAACGGCTTGCCTAGTGCCGCTTCCCCGCGCTTCCTGAACAGCGGACCGTCCATGTTGATGGAGGCTTTGATTCTGGCATCGAATGCCGAATCGTAAGCGGTAGCGCCGCCGAAGGAGTGGCCGAATACGCCGATCCGGTCCAGCGCCAGCTTGCCCGCTGCTTCGCCTGCTATCTCGCCGGACTGAAGCTTCTCCAATTGATCCAGCACGAACGCCACATCCTCCGTCCATACTTTGCCGATCGCATCCAGTGTCTCGATTTCGAAGCCCAGCTTGGAGGTCGTGTTCGTCGTTACTCTGCCATCCGGGAAGAAGGTCGCGAATGTGCTATACGTATGGTCAATTGAAGCGACAATATAGCCTTGGCTGGCCAGCTCCTCCGCTTGCGACACATGGAATTGCCGGGTCGTGCCGAATCCGTGATTAAGAACGATGACGGGGTAAGCTTCCTGATCGCCGGCAATCTCCGCACCTGCATAGGAGTGGCTTGGAATATATTTCAGATAGTCGCCGAACGCCTCTACGGGTCCCTTCAGGCCGCCCAGCATCTCTGCAATCTGCTCGCTCTCTGACATCCGGGCCATGTCCGGGAAGAAGAGCTCGGGCTGCCCGCTTGTCCGCTCCGCAGGATACCACAGCTGGACGATCAGCTCCCGATTGCCCTCTGGCTGGTCATCGAACGTCTCTTCGCGCGCTTCGTCGATCCAGTGGAATTGCTCTGTCCCAATCGCATATTGCCCAGTAGGCTCGGGCATCTTCACGACCGGGAAGGCATACAGCAGCAGACCGGTCTTGAGCAGCAGAAGCGAGAC
This sequence comes from Paenibacillus sp. J5C2022, assembly GCF_025567625.1. Taxonomy (GTDB): domain Bacteria; phylum Bacillota; class Bacilli; order Paenibacillales; family Paenibacillaceae; genus Pristimantibacillus. Next base: position 28,232 of record NZ_JAOQJC010000042.1, read on the forward strand.
GATGGTGTAGAAGGGAATCGTCAGCATCTTGGACAATCGTCGCCGCTCTTTCCCTGTCATATAGTCCATCGTCGCCATCGTGACGGCGATTATGGTGAACAAGTAAGGCACGATAAGGTGAATGCGGTACCCTTCCAGCGTTACATGCAGGACAAGCAGCAGGGCGCTCACACCGCCCGCAATTAGCAGGTGGAGACGGCGGTTGTGCTTTGCGGTCAGCAGGAACGCCAGATAACCGATATTGCTGGCGAGCAGCAGCCATTCGAATATTCTCATGTTGAATCATCCTCCCATTGATGTGTTAATGCCATTTTAGTAGGGAGGATTATCTTTTTTATGTCGCAATTCTTACTTGTTTCTTACTGCTGCCGCTGTCTCCTATAAAAAGTAAACATCACTTCCTAAAAAACTGGATTGTTGGAGAGCAACAACATAGGCATAATGAGTTCATATCCATTCGAGGGGGAGAGGAAATGGCGATGAATAGTAGAAAGTGGCTGCTCGGCGGCATGGCTGCCGCATTGGCTCTCGGACTGACGGCATGCGGCGGAGGCAGCAACAACTCGACAAACAATCAGCAGTCATCCAAGCCTGCAGACGAAGAGCGCACCGATGACAAGACATCCGGCGAAGAGAAAGTGACGATTACGTTCCAGAATATTTATCCGGACCCGTCCGATCCGAAGCATCAGATGCTGCGCACCATTGTAGACAATTACGAAGCGGAGCATCCCGGCGTGAAGATCGAGCTGGACTCGCTCAATACCGATCAGCAGAAGCTGAAGCTGAAGACGCAGGCCGCTTCCAAGGAAGTGCCGGACATTACGATCGTCAATCCGTCGGCGCAGATGAAGCCGTTCGTAGAAGCGGATCTGTTCGCGCCGCTGAACGAGATGGTGGAGAAGAACGGCCTGAGGGATACGTTCCAGGAGGGCATTCTGGATTACTATACGTTCGACGGGAATCTCTATGCGCTGCCTGACGGCAACAACATCGCCATCTTCTATTACAATAAAGCTCTGTTCCAGCAGGCGGGCGCTGAAGTGCCTGCGACCTTCGAGGAATTGGTAGAGACGGCCAAGACGATTAGAGCGGCCGGCATTACGCCGATTGCCATCGGAGAGAAGGATTCCTGGACGGGTTCCTTCCTGTTCATGAACGTACTGCTTCGCACGAATGGCGGTCCGGGCTTCCTGCAAGACATCGTCGATGGCAAGAAGACGTTCCAGGACCCCGCTTTCCTTGAAGCGGTCGACGCTTTCCAGTCCCTCGTGCAGGCAGACGCATTCCAGGAGGGCGCCACTTCGTTCGATTATAATGCGGGCGAGAACTTGTTCAAGACGGGCAAGGCGGCCATGTACTTCATGGGAACGTGGGCGACCGGAGGAATTGAGACCTCGGAAGTCAACAAGGATGACAATATCGGCGTCTTCAAGTTCCCGACTGTGAACGGCAACGGGAGCGAGAACGAATTCATGCTGGCTCCCGGCAGCGCCTTCGCGGTATCCAAGCACAGCAAGCATCTGGAAGAGACGCTGGACTTCCTGAACTACTTCATGCTGCATTATCCGAAGGAAGCGTTCAAGCTGAAGGGCGCCGTCGGCGTGGCGCAAAATATTGACGAGGACTTCGCAGCTGCCGGCTACTCCGGAATGGCCATGGAAGTGCTTGGCTTGTTCAAGGAAGTGAAGGGCGGGGATATCGCGTTCGACAACACGATGAATCCGGGCACGGCTCAAGTGCACCTGTCCAGCATACAGAAGCTGTTCGTCGCGAAGAAGGATGCGGCCGATGTGGCCAAGGAGCATCAGAAGGCATACGACGAAAATAATTAATGTGCATCTGAGGGCCAGGGAGAGGAACCTCTCCCTTCCCTTGGCTGGAAAGCTTGGAAGGAGAATGAATGCCTTGAATGTACTGAAAGTATCGAAGTGGACGATCGCGGCATTCGTGCTGCCTCTCTTATTGCTGTACGTCACCCTCGTGTTCGTCCCGATTGTTGTATCCTTCTACAACGGACTGCTGGATTGGAACGGCATCGGAAAATCGACGTTTGTCGGACTGGACAACTTCCGGAGAATGCTGACCGGCGACGATGTGTTCTGGCCGGCGGTGGGACGAACCTTCTTGCTGGCGGGCTTCTCCATGCTGGTCCAGTTGCCGATTGCGCTGCTCGTAGCCATACTCATTAGCCGTTATGTGCGCAAGCCTAACGTTCTTGTCTCCAGCTATTTTCTGCCTGTTATTCTGTCTGTTGTCGTCATCGGCCAACTGTGGAAGACGATCTACAATCCGGCGTCGATGGGGGGCATGCTGAACCAGATCTTGATCAAGCTGGGACTTGAGGACTGGACACGCGCATGGCTGAGCGAGCCCCGCCTGGCGATATTCGCCATCATTGCGGTCGCGCTGTGGCAATATCTTGGCTACCATATCCTCATTCAGTTCACAGGCATACAGAATATACCCTCCGATATATACGAAGCGGCGAAGATTGACGGTGCCGACGGCTATAAGGCAGACCGCTACATTACGCTGCCGATGATCGTCCCTATCTTCAAAATTTCCGTCGTGCTGTCGTTCATCGGCTCGCTGCAATCCTTCGATCTGATCATGGTCATGACCGGAGGCGGCCCCGCTCATTCGACTGAAGTGCTGGCCAGTCATATGTACAACATGTCGTTCCTGTCCCAGAAGTACGGATATGGCAGCGCAATCGCCATCTTCCTGATCGTTGTCTGCCTGGCTGCGACCGTACTGATCAATTTCCTGTTCAATCGTCTGGACAAAAAGTACTCGTAAGAAGGGGGAGCTTCGCGTGAGCCGATCTGCGACGATGACCGTTGTCTCCGTTCATCCTGCCAAAGACAGAAGAAACAGAAGCTTGTCTCCGGCCAAAGTCCTCATTAGCATCTTGCTGGGAACGCTGCTCGTTACGCAGCTATACCCGCTTATATGGCTGTTCTTGTATTCCTTTAAGACGAATGAGGAGATATTGTCGGGAAGCTTCTTCGCCTTGCCGTCGCAATGGCAAGTTCAGAATTATGCCGACGCCATTGCAGGGGGCAACTATTGGCGATATTTGATGAACAGCTTGCTCGTCACCTCGGTGACGATGGCTGGCGTTATATTGCTCGCTTCCTTAACGTCGTTCGCCATTACAAGATTTCGCTGGAAGTACGGTCAGCATGTCCTGCTCGTTTTTTTGCTCGGCATGATGATTCCGATGCAAGGCACGCTGCTGCCGCTTATGATCATGTTCAAAAAAATCGATATTTTAAATACACATGCTTCGCTCATTTTGCCCTATATTGCGTTCCAGACCCCGGTTGCCCTGTTTATATTGAGTGGCTTCATGCGAACGATACCGCATGAAATAGAGGAATCGGGTATAATGGACGGAGCGGGAGTGTTCCGGATTTTCCGCAGCATTGTATTGCCGATATCGATGCCGCCGGTCGTTACGGTATGCATTCTGACGTTCATTAATATATGGAACGAATATATATTGGCCGCCACCTTCATCTCGTCGGAGAGGCTGAAGACGCTGCCCTTCGGCGTATACAGCTTCGTCAGCCAATATTCGGTCAACTACGGCGCGATCGGCGCATTTCTCGTGCTTGGCGCATTGCCTGTCATTCTCATCTACTTCGTGCTGGCAGAGAGAATTACGAGAGGTATGGTCGCCGGAGCCGTAAAAGGATAGTGGTTCCAATGAACAGATTCGATTCCATCCATGGTCGCTTATTCCCCATATTCCTGCTCAGCATGCTGGGCTTGCTGCTTGTCGTGACGGTCGTCTATTACAACCGGGCCACGGACCAGATCAGGGAGAAGGTGAGCGCGATGGCGGAGAAAAATATATCGCAGACGGTCGGCTTGTTCGATCTGATGCTGCAAGGGTACGACAGCGTCACAAGAGCGCTTAACAGCAACAACGAATTGGTGCGAATGCTGCAGCAATACGGAGGAGCGGAACCAGTGGAAGCGGTTCAACTGGAGAAGCGCATTACGGACGTGATCGGTGCCGTCTATTATTCCAGGAAAGATATTGTAGGTATCCACATTCTTACGAATAAAGACAAGGTGTTCAGCTTCGAGAAGTCGTTCGGCGCTTCCGTCAGGGATTATGCCCGGACGGCCTGGTTCGCGGAGTTGAAGGCATCGACAGGCGAGATGAAATGGTTGGGCGTATTCCCGGAATCGCTGCTTAGCGAGGGAATAAACCAGCCTGTTTTCGCATTCGGCCGTCAGCTATTCGATCTCGACACCTTGAAGACGATCGGCGTCGTCTTGATCGAGACGGATGCCGAAGCGATGCTGTCGGCGCTGTCCAATGCCAGTCTGGGACCTGGCAGCGAAGTGATTATCCGAGATGCCGCCGGAACGGATATGCTGAGCACACTGTCCGCATCGAACGCTTCCTTGGAGCTTGCCGGGAATTGGCCTGAAGCGGAGCTAGTCGGCAACCGGATTATCGTACGGGAGACGGCGGATGCCATGATGACGGCGGCGAGAATCGGACTGGCGGACTGGACGATGATCGGCATTACCCCGAACCGGGAGCTGCAGCTGGAGCTGAAGGAGACGCAGCAATTTCTGCTGACGCTGTCGCTTCTGTTAATCGTGGCATCCACCGTGCTTGCGACGCTTGTGTCGCGTTCGTTCTCTTCGCCCTTCAAGCGGCTGATCGGGCAGATGAAGCGGGTGGAGCTTGGCAACTTCAAGGGAGAGGTGCAGGTTCGTTCCTATTATGAGATTAACGTGCTGGTAGGTTCCTTCAACCGCATGGTCCGGCAGATGGATGAGCTGATCGAACGGACGAAGCTGGCTTCCATCAGCGAGAAGAACGCTCAGCTGCAGGCGCTGCAAGCGCAAGTCAACCCCCACTTCCTGTTCAATACGCTCGATATGATCTATTGGATGCTGGACGAGCGGGAGAATGATCGGCTCGGCAGGGTCATCCTGGCTCTGTCCAGCATGTTCAGGTACAGCAGCGATTGGGAAGATGCTTCGCGTGCGAAGCTGTGCAACGAGCTGGAGCAATTCAGGCATTACTTCGCAATCATTGAGACGAGGATGGCCGGCCGTATTCGTACTTCCATTGAGGTGGAGGAGCGCTGGCTGGATTTGGAGGTGCCCAAAATGATCTTGCAGCCGATCGTTGAGAATGCGGTGAAATACGGGCTTGAGCCCTCGAAGCGGCAGCAGCGGGAGGGGCGGCTCCGTGTATATTCCCGTCAGGCGGCGGGGAAGCTGGAGATCGTTGTAGAGGATGATGGAGTCGGCATGGAGGAAGAGACGCTCCATCGGTTGCGGGATGCGCTGGAAGACATGCAGGAGCCGGGAGCCGCAAGTGAAGAACCGAGGTTGCGCCGCGGCATCGGATTGCTGAATGTGCACCGCAGAATAAGGTTAATGTATGGGAACGGCTACGGCTTGCATATAACAAGCGTATGCGGGCAAGGCACCGCGGTTGCAGCCTCGTTCCCGATGCCGGGCGGAGAGGGAGGCGGCTGGAATGAACATTCTTGTGGTAGATGACGAAGAGGTCATACGCACGGGCATTGAACGGACGATACGCCGCTACTTTCCCCATTACGCCATCTATATGGCTGCGGATGTGGAAGAAGCGGCAGAGCTGCTTCAGCGGTGGCCGATGGATCTGGTGCTTACCGACGTGCTTATGCCCGGCATGACCGGGCTGGAGCTGATCGAGCTTTCGTTGAAGCGTCATTCGCATATTCAGTGGGTTGTGATATCCGCCCATTCCGAATTTGCTTATGCGCAAGAAGCGGTTCGGTTAGGAGCGAGAGATTACTTGTTGAAGCCGATTGGCAGAGACATCCTGATTGGGAAGATCAGCGAGCTCGCAGCGGAGATTGAGCAGGCCCATGAACGGGATAAGGAAGCGCAGCTGCTGAGCCGGAATTTGCATGTGCTGCGCAGCGCCGTATTCGCCCGTCTGGCCTCCGGTCTGGATCTGGGCGGTATCGATCTGACGTCCATCGTCGGCAGCCACCCTCACTTTCAATTAATAATGGTGCGCATGGATAGCGATGCCGATCTTACGCTGGAGCATTTCATTGTGGACAATGTGCTGTCGGAATTGATTGATCAAGCCGGTGAAGGCTTCGTCGCCAATGTGTATGCCAGGAGCTTGCTCGGTCTGGTGACGCTGCGGGAGGAAGGGGGCATGCGTTCGCTTATCGAGCGGTTGCGCGCGCATCTGAAGCGGTATTTGAAGATTCCATTTCAAGTGCTGCATACGGAACGGATGACGGATCTATCCGCTGTGCCGCGGCAAGTCAGTCATATGCTCAAGACGTCCGAGTCCGGTGTCTACGACCATTGCGCCAGCGGCGGGGAGAAGGCGGTGGAGGTGGCGCTGCAATATATTCACGCCCGCTTCTCGTCGGAGTTGACGCTGGAGAAGGTAGCCGCTGTCGTCTACCTGAATCCGGTCTATCTGAGTCAATTGTTCAAGCAGAAGACCGGCGGCGGATTCAAGGAATATGTGACCGGGCTGCGACTGGAGCGTGCGATGGAGATGCTGTGGGGAACGGAGCTGAAGATCAGCGACATCGCGGAGCGGGTCGGCTACCCCGATGTGCGGCATTTCTCGCAAGTATTCCGCAAGAAGAGCGGCTGCACGCCATCGGAGTTCCGCCAGCGGAATATGTCGTGCAGTCAGCCGGAATAGCGTGTAGAGTGTAGAGTGTGCCAAGCTCACGCTGGTAGTTCGAGGCTTCGCGGGTGCGTCTCGGCGGTGGTGCGATTGTACGAAAAATCGTACAAAAGAGTTGGGTCGAGCGTCTGGAGCGGGTGGTTTGTATGAAAAATCGTACAATCGTGGCAAATATGCACCGGCAGGCAGTGGAGTTGTACGAAAAATCGTACAAAAGTGACGGATCGAGCGTCTGGAGCGGGTGGTTTGTATGAAAAATCGTACAAACGTGGCAGATATGCACCGGCAGGCAGTGAAGTTGTACGAAAAATCGTACAAAAGAGTTGGATCGAGCGTCTGGAGCGGGTGGTTTGTATGAAAAATCGTACAAACGTGGCAGATATGCACCGGCAGGCAGTGGAGTTGTACGAAAAATCGTACAAAAGAGTTGGATCGAGTGCTGAGGTGAGGTGGTTTGTATGGAAAATCGTACAAACGTGGCAGATATGCACCGGCAGGCAGTGGAGTTGTACGAAAAATCGTACAAAAAAGTTGGATCGAGCGTCTGGGGCGGGTGATTTGTATGGAAAATCGTACAAATCTGGCAAATATGCACCGGCAGGCAGTGGAGTTGTACGAAAAATCGTACAAAAGAGTTGGATCGAGTGCTGAGGTGAGGTGGTTTGTATGAAATATCGAACACCTCCTTGAGTGCGAGCCTTTAGTTTCAATTGCGTGCACGAAATGGAATAGACAATAGTTGGAAGGGAGCCTTTGCAATTGCATCAATTGCGAGGCTCTTTTTCGTGCCGACATGCAGCGCGATAGGGGCCGAAAAGAAGGATAGCGCATCAGCCTGAGGGAGGAGAGTAACTGGTTAAGCGGCGGCTGAAGGGGATGGCACATAGCTTGGAGCGACGGGAGTAGCTGGTTAGTCGGCAGCAGAACATAGCGCATAGCTTGATGCAGGATAAGTAGCAGGATATTTGTCATAACGTGTAGAATAGTCCAAGGTATACCTTGTTTTTGGAACAAATGCCAGGTGTGCTGCGTATTAACTTAGGGTAGTTGACGGTATGACTGCTCTAATGAGAGCTATCCGAATGGGCTGTAATGACCGATAGGAATGTTGTCAAGGAAAACTTGGCACAAGAGAGCATACCCCTTGAAATTCGAAAATAGGTTAAGTCATAGCGAAGGAGGTGTGTACGGGTGGGTGCCATGAAATGGCTGAAACTGGCGGGATTGGTCGTCGGCATAACGATTATGAATGTCATCGTACTGTCGCCGGGACTGCTGGGGCTGCGAATAGGCGGGGACAGCGCTATTGAGACCGCTTTCGCTGCGACTGTACTCATTATGAGCCTGATTGTCCTTCTATATGGCAGCTACGTGCTGACGAAGCCAACCGCTATCGTGCCAGTACAGCATATTCAGTCGCATGAGGACTATGCGGCCGCGCTGGAGCGCTACAGAGATGTCAAGCCGTTGGCGAAGGAGATCGTGCTGGCATTGGATCAATTGGAACGGATCGTGAGGAAGAAGGGGGCCTTGATGGAGGTGCTGAGCCAGCGCTTCCAGCCGCAAGAGCTTAGCTATAGGAAGTTCACCGCTGTCATTGCGGAAGTGGAGAAGCTGTTCTATGCCAACTGCAGAAGCATGCTGAACAAATTGGGCGTATTCGATGCTTCGGAGTTCTCCAGGCTTGCGAGCGGGGAGTTGCCCAATCGCTTCTCGAGCAAGCTTCTGCATGAGAAACGGGAGCTCTATGCTTCCTATATGTCGGCGGTATCCGGCTACCTGGATGCGAATGAGAGCATCCTGCTGAAGCTCGACAAGCTGCTGCTTGAGATCGCGCGGCTGGACAGCATGGATTATCGGGATGTCGAGAATATGGCATGCATGAAGGAGATTGACGCACTAATCAAGCAGACGAAATATTATCAGGCATGAAAGGGAGATGGGAATGGCCAGCAGAGGGAAATCAGGGAAAACGTTCATCACAATGCTGCTGATCGCAGTCGTTGTGTTCGGTCTTGTGTATGTCGGCATCAGCTTGACGTCCGACTTGGGGAAATCCAAAACAGAAATTACAGTGGAAAATGCGGATAACCAATTGAATAAGCTATATAAGAACATACAGGTGTCCAATGCGGCGACGATAAAAGGGCAGATCGATATCGATCCCGTATCCGTCGGCGATTCATTGCCGGACATATCAAAATTTCCTGTCACGGTAGAGTCTTCGACGAACAGCTATGTGGAAATCTTCTCTTCCACGGAGAAGTCCGGAACAGGGACCGACGGCTGGCTGAATGAAGTGGCGCAAGTTTTCAACCAGGCCGGCATTGAGGTGAACGGCAACACCGCTTCTGTCAAAATACGCAGCATCGCCTCCGGTACCGCTACAGATTACATAAGGTCGGGCAAGTATGTGCCGGACGCCTTCTCGCCTTCCAACGAATATTGGGGGGAGATGGTGAAAGCACAGGGGGTGAAGACCGAGCTGGTGACGAAGCGGCTTGTCGGCAATGTGACAGGGGTAGTGACGAAGAAAGCGAAATACGATGAACTGGTTGATAAATACGGCTCTCTGAATGTAAAGACAATTACGGATGCAATTGCGGCCAATGAGCTTGCTATGGGCTATACGGACCCGTTCGCCAGCTCGACAGGCTTGAACTTCCTGGTGACGGCGCTGGCCACATTCGACAGCTCCAATCTGCTGGGAGAGCAAGCCGTGCAAGGCTTCGAGAAATTCCAGGCGAATGTGCCGTTCATCGCTTCCACGACGCTCCAGATGAGAGATGCGGCGAAGACGGGCATGCTGGATGCCTTCGTCATGGAGTATCAGTCTTACGTGAACGCTGCGGATATGCAGGGGGGCTATGTATTCACGCCGTTCGGCGTACGTCACGACAGTCCGCTCTATGCGCTTGGCGACTTGCCGCAGGAGAAGCTGGACATTATTTCCGCCTTCGCCGCGTTCGCAGCCGAAGACGCCTACCAGCGGAAAGCGGAAGAGATGGGCTTCAACGGACACGAAGAGTATATGGCGGAGCTGGAGACGGTTGACGGCAATACACTGTCGGCTGCGCAGAAGCTCTGGAAGGAGAAGAAGAACGGGAACAAGCCGGTCGTCGCCGTATTCGTGGCCGATGTGTCTGGCAGTATGGACGGCGAGCCGCTCCATCGGCTGAAGCAGTCGCTGTTGACGGGACAGAAGTATCTGGGCCGCGACAACAGCATCGGATTCGTCTCTTATGCCAACGATGTGACGATCAATCTGCCGATCGGGAAGTACGATACGAATCAGCAGTCCATGTTCGTCGGCGCGATTAACAGTCTGCAAGCTGGAGGGGGAACGGCTACATTCGACGGGATCGTCGTCGCCATGAAGATGCTGCAGGAGGAGATGGCGGTTAACCCCGACGTCAAGCCGCTTATATTCGTCCTGAGCGACGGGGAGACGAACGAAGGACATTCCTTGAACGACATCCGGGATCTGATCGAAGCGTATCGCATTCCGGTCTATACGATCGGCTACAACGCCAATATACAAGCGCTGCAGAGTATTTCCAGCATTAATGAGGCGGCCAGCATCAATGCCGACACGGAAGATGTCGTGTACAAGATCGGCAATCTTCTCAACGTGCAGATGTAACGGTCTGTCACGATTATAAGGAGGGGTACAGATGACGTTCACAATGGAAGTGGCAAGCCAGGAGAAGATCAGGTCGGCGATTGCCGAGCAGGTGCAGCCGGAGCCGGAGGAAGTGTCGCAGCTGAGAGAGCTGGCGCAGAGCAACGTGGCGGCGATATTGGACTTGGATATGGAATCGCTGGAGAAGCGGAAGTCTGTGCTGCAGTCGATCGACAGCTTCGGCATGGGCACGCTGCGTTCCTCCTCCGATAAAAACTCGCTTCTGCAAGTGTCCGTAGGCAACTTGTCGAAGGCGGGCGATGAAGGCGGGCAGGTCGCCAAGGATTTGACAGAGCTGAATATTCAGCTGAAGGATCTGGACCCCAGCGTCATTGACTTCGCCAAGAGCGGCCTGCTGGGCAAGCTGTTCAACCCGATGCGCAGATACTTCGCCAAGTATCAGAAGGCCGATTCCGTCATTACCGATATTATCGTCTCTCTGGAGAAGGGGAAGTCCGTCTTGAAGAACGACAATACGACGCTGGAATTCGAGCAGCAGGCGCTCAGGGAGCTGACGAAGAAGCTGGAGAAGGAGGTGCGGCTCGGCTCTATCATGGATACGGAGATCGAAGCGCAGGTCGAGGCGGCCAAGCTGCGTCAGGAATCGGAGGATCGAATCCGGTTCATTACGGAAGAGGTGCTGTTCCCGCTCAGACAGCGCGTCATGGACCTGCAGCAGATGCAGGTAGTCAACCAGCAGGGAATTATGGCGATCGAGGTGGTCATGCGCAATAACAAGGAGCTCATTAGAGGGGTGGACAGAGCAAGGAACGTCACAGTATCCGCGCTTCGCATTGCGGTCACCGTAGCCAGCGCGCTGTATAACCAGCGCATTGTATTGAAGAAGATCGAGATGCTGAACCAGACGACGGACAATCTGATCAGCAGCACCTCCAGAATGCTGAAGGATCAGGGGGCGGCTATCCACAAGCAGTCGCTGGAGACCAGCATCTCTGTCGAGACGCTGAAGCAAGCGTTCACGGATGTCATGTCCGCGCTTGACTCGATCAGCACTTACAAGCAGGAGGCGCTTCCCCGCATGCGCGATACGATCCATCAGTTCCGGGAGCTGGCCGATGCCGGAGAAGAGCAGATCCAGCGGCTGGAGAAGGGGCAGCGGCTGGAGCTATAGCTTGCGTCGCAACCCCCTCACAGCTGATGCTGTTTTCTGTATTCGCCCGGCGTGATTCCGATCGATTGCTTGAATCTTCGGATGAAGCTGTTTACGTTGAAATAGCCGACTTCAGTTGCGATATCCTTAAGCGGAAGCTTGCTGGTAACCAGCAATTGCTTGGCTTTATCAAGCTTCAGCTGGATTTCATATTCCAGCAGGCTGGTGCCGGTCTGTTCTTTGAACAGCTGGCTCAGACTGGCTTGCGACATGTGGAAGTGATCCGCCACTTGCTGGACCGAATAGTCGAAGTCCATATAATGCTCTTGAATATAACCGAGTATATTGTCCAGAAGGGTGCCGTTATGGCCCCTTTTTATTTTTTCGAGCGACTCGCTAATATCCCGGCTTAATTGCTTGACCGTCTCCACAAGCTCTTCGACCGATTCATATTCCGCAAGGAGGAATACATCGGGATAATCCAATGGGAGGTGGTATTGCTGTTTATTCAACTCCTTGATCGTCTGTATGACGGCGCTTATCATTTCGAATCCGATCAGCTTGACGATGAACAGGGACGGGCGTTCATGCTTGAGAAAGTGAATGATCGATTGCAGCACCCGCTCGATCTCATCGATATCGCCTTGCCGAATATACAGCTTGAGCTTCTCGGCGGCAAGCTGCGGGTACGCGTCGAGATTGACCGCGTCCGATGCGCACTCCCGCCAAAAGATGACGCGCCCCGTCCCTTTGACCAGCCTGTAGTCAACGGCGGACATGCCTTCTATGTAAGATCGGGGAATGAGAGGAACGTCCCTGTAGGCAGTGCCTATGCCGACGGTGGTGTGAAGCTGGAAGCGTTCCAGCAATTGCTCCTGAATACCGGAGAAGATGTCGCTCAGGCGAGCCTCTTCTCTTTCTTCGCTTGCCAGCACCAATACGAGTTTATTTTGATCCGTGTGATCTCTGGCGTATCCTTCAAGCTCATCAGGCAGCGCTTGTTCGATAGCAGTCAATACGGCGTCGATATCCGGCATTCCATTGTAACCCAGTTGAAAGACGACGGCGCGAAGCCATGGCTTTGTGATCGTTAGATTGATTTCCTTCGCGCTATCTCGCAATTGCTCCAGCGTTCCGAACTTTCCCTTCAATACCTGGAACAGAAAGTACTCCTTCGCCGCTACTGCCCCATCCTCAATTCTGGCATGAAGCTCCGTATTCTGATTGTTCAAATAGGCAATCGCATGCTGAACGCTTTCCAGCTCATTGCTTCTCGGCGTGTGATCGCTCCATATCCCATCGGCATATTGCTTCAGGCGGCGAATAGGGCGGTAATTCATTCCCATCAAGTAATAGATGATCGCTCCGCCAATGACAAGAATGGAGCACAATACAAAAATAAACAGCAGCTTTAATGACGTAATTCTCTGCATAACCTCACTTACGGGTACAAGGGTCATATAAGTCCAACGTGTATCTTCAGACTTCAGGTAAGAGAACAGATAGTCTCTCCCGTCCAGCGTCAAGGTTCTGTTCGTGCCGGATGCGGATTGCTGAAGCGCTTGGCGAAATTGATCGGAATGAAGGTATGAAGCATTTGATAAAGCGCTTACAATGTTGCCCTGCTCATCAAATACAGCCGTATTTCCATTGTAATGCTGCATCGAAGTGGCAAGCACACTATGGAAGGCTTGTTCGGGAACGAGGAACAGAACGGTTCGGGTAGCCTTGAATCCGTTATACGACAACGGAGATAGAAAAGTCACGTATTTGACCGGCTCCGCATTGTCATTGCTGTACACCATATCCATAGTCCGGACTTCCGGTTTGGCAATCGTATTCACTGCCTCTGTGAAATCTTTAAGAGACCAATTCTCATAACGATAAATGCTCGCAAGAAGCATGGGTAGCGAATTGGAGCCGGTAGATGTGTAGATGTAGTCGTCGCTGCGATGATACAGCAAAATATCGGCTATAAAATCATGGGTGATTTTATATTCTTTCAATTCCTCCACAACAACGGTGGAATGCAATGGATCATCGAGAAACAAGAACGGCTTTAAATGCTGGTTGATAGATAGTTGATTCGTAATGATCCGAATTTGCCGCACCTTATCATCTATATCATCCTGCGTTCGTTCCAGCTGCGTTAGGTTGGCTGCCAGAATATCCTGCTTGATAATGTTGATAAAGTAGAAATAGATGAGTCCTCCCAAAATCAGAAACGGGACAAGCAAGATGGCAATATAGGAAACAAGATGTTTGACAAATAAACTGTCGGTCCTCACGGTTCTCTGTTTTTGCAATGCGTGATCCCCCTCTTGATGCTGCTATCTCTCGTGTTATTATAGCATTCTTAGTGAAGCTGCAGCGCCAAATGATAAAAGTGCATATTGCGATGAAATGCATATCGATTGACTGAAAAGCCCGGGAAACGGCGTCGTTGCAGCGAAAGTGAGGGTGTGTACTCCGGGGGGGAAGTGCATATATACATCATGTAAGCGCTTCTAGTATTGTTAATGGCATGACAGCAGAGCATAAAAGGAGGCAGTGCATGTGGCACATACAGACATGACTATGATACGGAGAAAAGCCGGCCCCGTTATCGTAAAGGCATCACCCTGGAGAAAGATGATTCGCGATTATCAGCTCTATCTATTGGCTCTTCCAGCCGTTGCCTATTTATTTATTTTTCACTATATTCCGATGTACGGCGTCACGATCGCCTTGAAGCATTACAATCCGCTGCAAGGCATACTGGGCAGTCCATGGGCCGGTTTTCAGCACTTTGAGCGGTTTTTCAACCTATACCAGTTTTGGCCGCTAATTAAAAATACGATCGGTCTCAGCTTATATCAACTGATCGCAGGTTTTCCCGTTCCTATTGTACTGGCGCTCCTGCTGAACCAGACCCGAAACAAACGATTCAAATCGATTGTCCAGACCGTCACCTACGCGCCTCACTTTATTTCTATCGTTGTACTCGTTGGGATGGTTACGTTATTCCTCTCGCCGCGATCCGGCTTCATCAATCATTTGATTATGGCATTCGGGGGAGAAGCGATTCTGTTCATGGGCGAACCCGCTTACTTTAAAACGATCTATGTTCTGTCGGGTATATGGCAGAATATGGGGTGGTCCAGCATTATCTACCTGGCTGCACTGGCTTCCATCAGTCCGGAATTGTATGAAGCGGCCAAGGTGGACGGCGCCAGCAAGTGGAAGCAGATCCTTCATATCGATATTCCCGGCATTATGCCGACGGCGATCATTTTGCTCATTCTGAATGTGGGACAATTGTTGAATGTAGGATTTCATAAAGTCTACTTGATGCAAAATCCGCTGACGGAAGCTTCTCAGGAGATTATCTCCACTTATATTTACAAAGTGGGATTGATTCATGCGCAATACAGCTTCTCGACGGCTGTCGGGTTATTTAATGCCTTGATCAATATTGTGCTCTTGTTCGGCGTCAATTACTTCGCTCGCCGCGTATCGAACTCAAGCTTATGGTAGGAGAAAGGCTGGTCACGCAATGAATAAGAAATATATATCGGAAGATCGATATTTCGACTGGATGAACTACGCCCTGTTGTCGGTTATTGTGGTCATCATACTGTATCCGCTTTATTTTATCATCATCGCTTCCGTATCGGACCCCACTTATGTGAATAGCGGAGCGTTAAGCTTTTGGCCGAAAGGATTTATGATGAGCGGCTACGAGAGAGTATTCGCTTATACGCAGGTGTGGATCGGTTATCGGAATACGGTATTCTACACGATTGTCGGCACGATTCTCAATGTTTTCCTGACGATGGGCATCGCTTATACATTAAGCCGCAAGCGGTTCTACGGCAAGCGATTGCTGACGTTTTACTTGCTGGTTCCCATGTTTTTCAGCGGCGGTTTAATCCCGACCTTCCTGCTCGTGAAGAGCCTTGGGCTCTACAATTCATGGCTGGCAGTGATTCTGGTCAACGCCGTCAGTATATTTAATGTCATCATCGCCCGTACCTTCATTCAAGGCTCGATACCCGAAGAGCTCTATGAAGCGGCGCAAATCGATGGCTGCAACCACTTTACTTACTTTTTCCGCATTATTTTGCCGCTGTCGGGCTCTATTCTTGCGGTGCTGTTCCTTTATTACGGGGTAGAGCATTGGAATGATTTCTTCACCTCATTGGTGTATTTGAATGATTCTAATTTATTCTCGCTGCAGCTTGTCCTGCGGGGCATATTGATTCAAAGCACGGTGCAAGCGGATCTGGTGACGGGCACAGAGGATCTGGTCCGTCAGCAAAATGAAATCGAGCAGATGAAATACGCGCTAATTATTATTACAACGATTCCTCTTCTGGTCGTTTATCCGTTCGTGCAGAGGTACTTTGTGAAAGGCGTAATGATTGGCTCGGTTAAAGCCTAGCGGCTTCTCGAAACGGCGTCTTATTATATAAAGACAAGGTTTCTTAAGCGAATAGCATAATACAGGAGGATCACACATGAACAAAACAGGAATGGGAGTCGCATCGATTGCCCTGCTTGTGTTGCTGGCAGGCTGTTCGGGCGGTCAAAACGGTGTGCAAAACGGGGGGCAAAACGGAGCGAATGCCGGTCAGAAGGCGAATGAAAGCGCAAATCCGTCGGCAAGTACATTGCCTGAAGCGGGAACGCTACCGCTGTCCAATGAGCCGGTGACGCTCAAAATCGGGACGGTTGTCGTGGACGGGGCTCCGGCCAGCAAGGATGTTGTGCTGTGGCAAGAGATTGAGGAGCAGACGAATGTGCATATCGACTTCCAGGATGTCAACAAGAGCCAATGGCCTGAGAAGAAGGGACTGGCATTCGCAAGCAACGAGCTGCCGGAGGCCTATGTCGGGAATGGCATCCTGACGGATGTGGAGCTTTTGAATTACGGCGCGAGCGGGCCAATTGTTCCGCTGGAGGATCTGATTGAAGAGCACGCGCCTAATCTGAAGAAGGCGTTCCAGGAATATCCGGAGCTGAAGCAGCAAATTACGGCGCCCGACGGTCATATTTACGCGATTCCTTCCTTCAATGACGACTGGCAGCTACCGAAGGTGGATGCGCCGCTATTCGTCAATAAGAGCTGGTTGGAAGCGGTGGGAATGGAACCGCCGACAACGACCGAGCAATTCGAGGAAATGCTGAAAGCGTTCAAGGACAACGATCTCAACGGCAACGGGAAAGCGGACGAGATTCCTTACGCCGTGAGCAAGGACTTCGGCTACTTCGTCGATATTCTGGGCACTTTCGGCGTCATGGATACCGATTTCAAGACGCATATCGGACTGGAGGACGGCAAGGCCGTCTACACCTATGCGAAGCCGGAGCTGAAGGAGGCGGCCGCCTATCTGCATAAGCTGTACTCCGAAGGCCTGATCGATAAAGAAGTGTTTACCCAGGACAGCAGAAGCTTCGGCGCCAAGGTGAAGACGGTTCCCCGTATCGTCGGCGTATTCCAGGGCTGGCGCAGCACAGCATGGGTCAATCAGCCGGAAGAGATGGGCGATTACATCGCGATCGGACCGCTGGCAGGGCCGAGCGGCGACCGGCAGTGGCGCAAGATCAAGAGCGGCTTGTCGAACCGCGGTTCATTCGTCATTACGAATGCAGCACAAAACAAAGAGCTTCTCATCCGATGGGCAGATCATCTCCTTAGCGACGATATTCAAATGCAGATGGCCAATTCAGGGCGATTTGGCGACTATCTAGAGAAGACGAGCGACAACAAAGTGAAGCTGCTGCGTCATCTGGACTTCACGAATCCAGTGGAAAGCACGAATACGCCGGGCAATCAATCGCGAATCGTGTTCATGACAGAAAGCAATTCGAAGCGCCTGAGCGATGCGACTGCGGTTGCGGCGGAGAAGGCGGAATACGACAAGCTGTACCTGGATTACTTCCCGGAGGAGGTGTATCCGCAAGTGTTCCTAAGCGCTGAAGAATCTCAGGAGATCGCTACAGTGGGCAAGGACATCATCTCGTATTCGGACAGCATGCTGGCCCAATGGATTGTCAACGGCGGCGTCGAGAAGGATTGGGATGCGTACTTGAAGAAGCTGAACGATATGGGAATGAGCCGCTATATCGAGATTTACCAGCAAGCGCTCGATCGGCAGAATGCCGCCGATTAATTGGAGCGACTAAATTAACGGTTACCCTAAAAATGCGAGGTGCTTAACTTGAATCGATCTATCGTATGCGAGCCTTTGAACAAGGATTGGGCAGCGATGAAGATGCCTGAGCGCGCCTTGTTCGATGAAGCGCTTGCTTACAGTGTTGAGAAGGTGAGGGGGAATCTGGGCGAGTATACCGACCAGTTCTTATCCCCTGCCGGCAAGAACAATAATTACTGGCCTGAGGACAATGTGGATTGGACGAACGGATTCTGGAGCGGTATGATCTGGACCGCTTATGCGCTGACAGAGGATGAGCAATTCCTGCGGTCGGGCCGAATTCATAGTGAGTCCTTCAAGAAACGGCTGGAGCAAGACGTCGTTCTGCAGCACCATGATATCGGGTTCCTGTATACGCCATCCTGCGTGGCGGATTATAAGCTGACCGGTGATACGACAGCCAGGGATACAGCCATTGGAGCCGCGAATCGGCTCGCCCGATTGTACAGGCCCGTTCCCGGCATTATTCAGCGCGGCGGAGATATGGCGGATCTGTCGCACCGCTTCACCGGCATATTCATTGTAGACTGCCTTATGAACATTCCTCTGTGGTATTGGGCTGCGGAAGAGACGGGGAACAAGGATTGGCAAGAGATGGCTTACCAGCATGCCAAGAACAGCCTGATTGCGCTTGTGCAGGATAACGGCGCCGTCGTGCAGCATGGGCATGCCGATGTCCGGACAGGCGAGCTAACCTGCGATCCGGAAGCTTCGCAGGGCAAGGGCGGATGGGATGCCTGCTGGTCCAGAGGACAGGCTTGGGCCATGTACGGGTTCGCATTGTCTTACAGCTATACGAAGGATCGGCGCTTCCTGGAAGCGGCGCAATGCTTGACGAATTATTACCTGAATCGGCTGCCGGACGACCTGATCGCCAACTGGGATTTGGCGTATACGGAAGATGATGCGCAGCGGGATACTTCGGCGGCGGCCATTGCCATCTGCGGCATGCTGGAGCTGGCATCGCATCTCCCCATATACGACGAATACAAGCAAACTCTGGAGAGAGCGGCGCTGAAGATGCTGGAATCCTTGACGAGGAATTATCTGACTACGAAGGAAGACGGCTCCAACGCCTTGCTGAAGGGCGGCGTCTACGCGTATCGGATCGACAACGGCATCAATGAGCCGTGCGTTTGGGGAGATTACTATTATATGGAGGCGCTGTGGCGAGTGCTTCGCTCATTCAACAGATTCTGGTAAATCTTGCGAATATCCTGACGCATGAATCAAAGGAGGAATCAAGCAAATGAAGAGACTCAAGAAATCCAGTTGCTTGTTGCTATTAATGTGCATGATTTCGGCACTTCTTGTGCCTGTGTCTGAACGGACGGCATACGCCTCTGATGAATACGATCTGCTAAGGGTAAAATGGACGGACTACTTGACGGGAGGCGGCGGGTATAATCCCGCCGATCCCGATATTGCCGCCGCTATCACGGCAATAACGGATAAAGCTTCCAACGCCGGAGGGACGGGCGCTTGGGATACAATGGACACAAGTCCGGGGCGGACTTATCTGTGGAGCGACTTGACCAGTACGACGAATTCCGGCCATCTGACGAGTAATTACAGCCGACTGCGGGATATGGCTGTCGCTTATTCGACTGTCGGATCGACGCTATATCAGGATACAGCTCTGGAGAGCGCCATTGTCGGCGGTCTGGACTGGATGTACGCCAATCGGTATAACGAATTAACCGCCAAGTACGGGAACAACTGGCATTGGGACATTGGCGCTCCTCTTGTTCTGGGCGATGTTATGGCGTTAATGTACGATTCCTTGTCCGCTGCTCAGATTGCGAACTACAGCGCTGCGGTCGACCACTTCACACCGGGAGTCGGAGCCGTCGATACGGGGGCTAATCGGCTGGACAAGGCACTTATTCTTATGCTTCGCGGCATTGTCGGCAAAGACAGCGGCAAGCTTACGCAAGCCCGGGATGCCGTCAGCGCTGCACTGCCCGACGTGTCCTACAGCAAGTGGCAGGCCAATATGGCATATGGCGACCGAGACGGGTTCTATTCGGATGGCTCCTTCATCCAGCATAACTATGTTCCCTCTACTGGCTCCTACGGCATCGGACTGCTCGGCGGAGTGACCAAGCTGACCATGGTGCTCCAAGGCTCGACGTGGACAATTACCGATCCTAACCTAAGCCATGTATATGACTGGGTTACGGAAGTATTCGATCCTCATATCTACCGGGGATTGGTAATGCATGGCGTTATGGGAAGAAGCATCGCACGGTCCAAAATCTACAGAGGACCGGACATGTATGTCCTGCGCCTGTCGGAAAGCGCTTCGCCTGCCCAGGCAGCGTTATTCAAAAGTATGGTAAAATACTGGATTGAAGCGGACTCTACGCTGGCCAACCCTTATGAAAATCGGCGGATTAGCGACATCGCACTATTGAAATCGCTTACAGATGATGCATCTATCTCCCCTCGGGGAGATCTGACCCTGCATAAGCAATTTTCGGTGATGGATCGCATCGTCCACTTAAGGCCAGGCTTCGCCTTCGGAGTCAGCATGTCGTCTTCGCGCATATACAATTACGAGTCCATTAACGGAGAAAACCTGAAGGGCTGGTATACCGGTGAGGGCATGACCTACTTGTACAACAATGATCTAAATCAGTATACAGACGCCTTCTGGCCGACGGTGAACGCTTATCGCTTGCCGGGCACGACTTCGGATGGCGCTACCAGGAGTCAGGGATATGCATCCACGAAATCTTGGGTTGGCGGTTCTGTCATTGATCGTGAATACGGAGCGGCAGGCATGGATCTTGATCCCCATAACAGCAGTCTGTCGGGCAAAAAATCCTGGTTCATGTTCGATGATGAGATCGTCGCCTTGGGGGCAGGCATAACGAGTACGGACAATCGCGACGTGGAGACGATCGTAGACAACCGGATGCTGAACGCCGCCGGCGATAATACGCTTACCGTGGACGGAACAGTCCGCTCCGGACTGCTGAATTGGTCCGAATCGATGAGCGATGCCAGGTGGGCGCATCTGGCGGGGAACGCGGCGGATTCCGATATCGGCTACTACTTCCCGCAATCTCCGACGGTGCATGGCCTGCGTGAAGCGAGAACGGGCAGCTGGCAGCAGATTCACAGCGGTGGAGATTCTGCACCGCTGACAAGGAATTACTTGAGTCTGGCACTGAACCACGGTATGAATCCGACCGACGCCTCCTATTCTTATGTTCTGCTGCCGAACAAGAGCGCGGCTGCCACATCCGGCTACAGCGCTGATCCCGACATCACAATTATGGCCAATAATGCCCATGTGCAGGCCGTCCATGAGAAGGATGCCGGGGTGACGGCTGCCAACTTCTGGAGTCCGGGGACAGTCGGGCCGATCCGATCCTCTAATCCTGCATCGGTCATGATAAGAGAGAATGGCAATGAACTGACGATTGCGGTGTCCGATCCCACTATGCTGCAAAACGAAGTGGCGGTCGAGCTGGGGAGAGCTGGCTTGTGCATAGAGAGCTATGACCCCGAAGTGTCGATCAAGCAATTTACTCCGACGATCAAATTGGCGGTGGACACGACGCAATCATGGGGGAAAACCTATACAGTCAAATTCAAGTACAATCCCGAAGTAGAGGTGCCTCTGACGGAGACGCTGCTGCCTGCCGCCGATGCTTATGTAAGAGGAGGCGTACACGGCAACAACAATTACGGTTCCTCCAGCTTCGCGGTAATCCAGGATGCCGTGAATCCGGATTACAGCCGCAAAACCTATCTGAAATTCAATCTGCCTGACGGGGCGGAGATCCAATCCGCCAAGCTGCGCATTCACGGTAGAAACGCGACAGATACGCTCCCTGTAACCGTCAAAGCTTACGGGACGGCGGACAATTGGACGGAGAACGGCATCACATGGAATAATGCGCCGTCTGCCGCTACTGCCATGCTCTCCTCTTCTGGCGTAGACAATATCCCTGCTTACCATGAATTCGACGTAACCGAATTTGTGCAGGGCGAGACGGAGGATGGCGTCGTCTCCTTTGTCCTGTTAAGTGATGGTGATGAAGGGGAATACCTGGATTTCAGCACAAGAGAAAGCGCCGACAATAAGCCGGAATTGGTTATTGTCTACTAGGATCAACGCAGTTCATGCAGCCCTTGTGCTGCATGAACTGCGCTGTCGCTGTCGCCATTTCTGTTATCTCCGCAAGGCTTGCTATCCGGTTTTATTGATCCATTCACGATGAATGGGGCTTTTTCCATACTTCTGCTTGAATAGCCTATACGAACTGATGGGGGAGTAGCACGAGGCGCTGGCATTGACACAACATGAGAACGTGCTTAGTGATCGGTGGATGTTTGCTCCGCCGCCTGCATCAGCTCATAAATTTTGCGAGTCGTATTTACATTGCGTACTGTAATCAGCTTGTACAGCTTGGTGCCGATAATTTTGGACAGGCCGCTCTTCGTCACATTTTCACGGTCTGACGACCAGATGACCGCTCCGGGAGCGTAGACGACCCGGTCAATCTCCGGCTTCAATGGCAATTGCTCCATAACGGATTCGTCATTGACTTCATCCCACAGGAAGAGTACATCGCATTTCATCGTCTGATCGTTCACCCAAGTATCCGGTAATGCATCGATAACATTCCTGAATTCATTCAAGCTTCGGACCACTACTCGTATATGCAACCCGAAATCGGCGTGAATGGCTTCTTCCAATAGCGAGACCATTTCTCCTTTAGTCATAGTCTGATGCGTATAGATGATATTGCCCGTATTAATATAAGTTTTAACGTTATTCATGCCCACGCGTTCAAATGTTTTTTTAAGCTCCTTCATATCGATCTTATTGTTTCCGCCGACATTAATTCCTCTCAGCAAAGCCACATAAACCAACGATATTCCTCCTATCGATATTCCATGTATAATTGAGATAAAACGAATAAGCAATTTCGTTGCACATGTGTGCGGCAAGATGGGTAGTTGTTAAGGTTTGATCTTATAGTATCGCAGTTGTAAAGAAATGTATATCGTAGAAGACGAACGGGGAGGAAGATTGAAGTGCGCTTCAGCTTCACAGACTTTCTCAACGATCTGATATTATCGGTGCGGGAAATGCAAGGGAAAGTTGAATAAAGTGCTGTATGGTAGAAGGTGAAGGGGATGAAGAATGGACTGGGTTCAACGAATGAATAAAGCGGTTGACTATATAGAGGAACATCTTGCGGATAAGATCGATTACGGTGAAGCGGCAAAAATAGTCGGCTGCTCCATGCATCACTTTCAGCGTATTTTTCCGTATATGGCCAATGTGTCGCTCTCGGAGTATGTCCGTCGCAGGCGTCTTACATTGGCTGCGTATGAGCTTCAGAACAGTGGCGTGAAAGTGATCGATCTTGCGCTTAAGTATGGTTATGACTCTCCGGAAGCCTTCGCTCGCGCATTCCAGAAGCTGCATGGCACGACGCCCAGTGCGGCTCGAAGCTCCGGCGTCAGGCTCCAGGCTTATTCTCCCATCACCTTCCAGATTACAGTACGAGGAGTGGAAGGAATGAACTACCGTATCGAACAGTTGGATCAATTTTCAGTGGTGGGGATACAAGAACGGGTGCTTATGGAGGAATCGTTCCATCGTATCCAACCGGCAACAAGTACCTTCAGACATGGTTAGCAGAGACTTTCCGGCAGCGACGTGGGCGGTATTCGAGGCGGAAGGGTCCCCCGATGCTCTGCAAGGCGTCTGGCAGAGGCTCTATACGGAATGGGTGCCGGCTTCTGCCTACGAGCTGGCATACTTGCCTGCGATAGAATGCTACTTGCCGCGGGAGCGTAACATGAACGAGCTGTGGGTACCGGTCTTGAAGAAACAAATCGCGGGTTAAGGCGCAATAGAATAATCGTCTCGATCTAAGTATAAAAGAAGCGGGAGGGTCAATAATGTCGCTTATAAAAGCAAGATTAGTCTATGCAGGGGCAGTTGGCCTTATGGTCGTCGCAGGTCTAGGGACGAGAGCCTGGTCAACGTATTTGCCTGATTTTATTGCTAATCACTTTGGCGATGCACTATGGGCGGCTATGGTATATTTCGGATTTCGCGTGATAGGGATTCATAAGCGGAAAGAGTGGTCATTGTTTGGGGGTGCATTATTTTGCGCCGTAATAGAGTTAAGCCAGCTATACCAGGCTGACTGGATCAACGCTGTCAGGGGCACAGCATTAGGCGGGCTTGTGTTGGGGCACGGTTTCTTATTTGTAGATCTCATCCGATATGGAATCGGTCTCGTAAGCGCATATGTATTGGACAAGCTGTTACGCAAGCCAATTATTCAAGAGGAAGAAGGGAGCATGCAGCATGTATGAGCTGAAGACCAAGGAAAACGATAACAGTGTCCTTGAATTTATCGAGAATGTAGAGCAACCCAAGAAGCGCGAGGATGCCTACAGGCTGCTGGATATCTTCGCGGAAACGACCGGTTATGCTGCGAAAATGTGGGGGCCAAGCATTATCGGCTTCGGATCGTATCACTATAAATATGCTACAGGGCACGAAGGAGATGCTCCGCTTGTTGGTTTCTCCCCAAGAAAGGCTAAGATCAGCTTGTATTTTGCGACAGGTGATACAGAGCGGGAAGCATTGTTGAAAGAATTCGGGAAGCACACATCAGGAAAAGCCTGCGTCTACATCAACAAAGTGGATGATATTGATGTTGAAGTTCTAAAGGCATTAATCCGGCAATCCGTTAAGTTTCTTAGGGAAACCTACCCCGGTTCGTGTCCCGTACAATAAGCCGGAGTCAAGCGTTTCGTTTAAACCCGTCATCAGATTCACCGATGACGGGTTTTTGCTCTTAGCTTGCTTTCCAGAGAGGGATAGCTCGGCAATGATCGGCGATGACGTTGATTCGGGCGCTGGAATACTTGTTTTACGGGAGTTTCCATGGAAGCCGTAGTGTTGCTCTACAGCAGTCATGTGTGCAGGGAGAAACTCGGGTGGAGTCTTGCTCCTTCAACACTCTGCACTGTCTCCCTAGAGGCGTCACTTTTCCCGTCGAACCCTAAAGGCGTTAAAGGCGTCACTCTCCCCGCAGTTCAGGAATAGTAGTTATGCTGGTGGCGGTCACGGTCATTCAATCGTCAGTTTCATCAATTCGATCCAAGCAACAGTTAATACTGTCGAACCCTAGGGGCGTTACTGTCCCAGTTGAACCCTAGGGGCGTCACTCTCCCCGCAGTTCAGGAATAGTAGTTATGCTGGTGGCGGTCATGGTCATTCAATCGTCAGTTTCATCAATTCGATCCAAGCAACAGTTAATACTGTCGAACCCTAGGGGCGTTACTGTCCCAGTTGAACCCTAGAGGCGTCACTCTCCCCGCAGTTCAGGAATAGTAGTTATGCTGGTGGTGGTCACGGTCATTCAATCGTCAGTTTCATCAATTCGATCCAAGCAACAGTTATTACTGTCGAACCCTAGGGGCGTTACTGTCCTAGTTGAACCCTAGAGGCGTCACTCTCCCCGCAGTTCAGGAAAACTGCGGTATGGAAGCGTGTACCCATTGGAATGTCTAGTACAGGGAGGACGTCCTTTTTTCAGTAAGGTGAAGCGTTAAACAAGTTGCACGTTACAGGCGTAGAAATAGGAATGAAAGTCCGTTGCTTCTGAACTAGAGGGATAGTGAAGCGTTAAACAAGTTGCATGTTACAGGCGTAGAAATAGGAATGAAAGTCTGTTGCTCCTGAACCAGAGGGATAGTGAAGCGTTAAACAAGTTGCACGTTACAGGTGTAGAAATAGGAATGAAAGTCCGTTGCTCCTGAACTCGAGGGATAGTGAAGCGTTAAACAAGTTGCACGTTATAGCTATAGAAATAAGAATGACGGTCCGCTGCTTTTGAACTAGAGGGATAATGAGGAAGGAAATGGAAATACGTTAAATGAATAGTATTAGGCAATTCATTATACCTAATTCACTGCAAAGAATATAAAAGAAATTTTCGAAAAAGAGAACATATGTTTGCAATTTATTGATGGATATGATATTCTTGTAAGTAAGAACGGATGATCGATTGGGAGGCGGGCGCATGCTTAAGGATGCGGTTGAACAATTTTACTTGCAGTTTCAGGGAGAGACATCCTATATATCGTATATTGAGCAGGCAAGATGGCCGAAGGGATTCGTTTGTCCAGCGTGCGGTCATAAGGCTGCTTATAAGATTAAGACGAGAAGCCTGCCGCTGTATGAGTGCAAGGACTGCAAACGGCATACTTCCCTAACAGCCAATACAATGATGCATAAAAGCCGCACACCGCTTGACAAGTGGTTGCTAGCCATATATCTAGTGTCTTCTTATGAAGCGAGTGTGAATGCTGTCCAGCTTTCAGATGTAATGAAGGTTACTTACAAGACAGCCTGGAGCATGCTGCATAAAATCCGTCAATGCATATCTCAATGGGATCATCGTCAACTACTTACAGGAAATGTCGAGGCTAAGCATGATATTTATATGAAACAGCTCGTCTTGACTCCGGAAAGACGGGAAAGGGAACAGTCTGTCATTATTGCAAGAGGATGCAGAGAGTTAAGTGAGGAGGGGGTTCTATTAAATTCTTCCAACAGTAATATAAGGAATCTGCCATACTACAAGATTAAGCTAATTTCTCGTGCCACTGAAACTTGGAAAGCACTATCCTATCAGGAACAGAGAGATTTTACCGACAAGTATTGTGGTTACCCGCTACGAACTCTCCATATGAATCCCGAATATAAGGCCTATCGCAAATATCCATACACTGAATCAGCGGAATTCTGGGTGGATAGCTTTGAGTCGGGAGATGACAGCCAGAAATTTCGACCTTGTGGATGGAGCGCCGCTGCTTTGAATGAAAAAGTGAAGGAGCAGCCTTTCCTTTTTCCCTTATCCGTTATCGCTTCAGAAGCATTTCGATGGATGAACGAGAAATTTAATGGCATTGGCAGGAAGTATGCTCAGAGCTACATAGATGAGTTTTGTTTTCGTATGAATTTTGCATGGGGACAAACTCAAAATCCATTATTAAGCTTGTTGCAGATGGCGTTGTACGATAGTGTCTCAATGACAAATAG
Source organism: Paenibacillus sp. J5C2022 (assembly GCF_025567625.1). Taxonomy (GTDB): domain Bacteria; phylum Bacillota; class Bacilli; order Paenibacillales; family Paenibacillaceae; genus Pristimantibacillus. The sequence continues at coordinate 55,004 of NZ_JAOQJC010000042.1, forward strand.
ACACCAAGTGAAGCAGTGTCATGCAAGAACAGGAGAGGATCAAGACAATTCTAGGTTTGGTTCACTGTTGAGAGCTGTGTGATGCTTGCAACAGACAGGGAAATAAAACCGTAACGTGCGAAGCAAATTTGCGATTGTTTTGATAAAACGATGGAGGGTAGAAGAATTGTTTCCGACCGCTCAAAATTAGACACTTTCTATAAAATGATTGAAATCGCCCCTTGTTCGAACTGTTTGTTTATTTGTTTATGACCATCCTTTGCTAGGAATGACCGACCGGCGCTGTAAGATTATTCTACTGCGAAGGCTTTTTGTTTGCTATACAATGATAAGAAACGTAATGATAAGAAACGTATCGAATTTTTTTAAAATGAAGAAAAGAAACATCTTGAAAAAAAATTTAAAATCGATCGAACATTTTGCCATGCCGGATTGTGTTACATATTAAAGGGGGGAAAAAGCAGCATGGAGGATACCTTGCAGCGTACGGGCAAGGAGATCACTCAAATCTATCAACGTCATGCAGACACGGTTTATAAGGTCTGCTTCATGATGCTACGAAATGTTGTGGATGCGGAGGAGGCGACACAGACTGTCTTCCTGAAGCTGATGCAGTCGGATAAAGCCTTCCGCGACAGTGAGCACGAGAAAGCTTGGCTCATTGTGACCGCCCGCAATCATTGCAAAAATATGCTTAAAAATTGGTGGAGACGGCTGCGGGTCGCTTGGGAAGAGAGCGATCAGAAGCAGCTGGCCGATGAAATCAAGCATGACGAAGTGATCGATGAGGTGCTTTCTCTCCCCGAGAAATATCGGCTTCCGATCTATCTCTTCTATTATGAAGGGTATAGCACGAAGGAGATTGCAGATCTGCTCTCCACGAAGGAAGCCACGATCCGCACGAGGCTACATACAGGCAGGAAGCTCTTGAAGCTGCAGATAGGTGGTGAACGGCATGAATGAGAAGGAATTGATCGCCCGCATAGGGAGAATCGGTCCGACGGAGACGCAGAAGGAGCGCATGCTGAGAAGCATTCTTGCACCCGAAGCGCCGAAGAAGGCGCCGCTGAAAGCGGCCTACCGATTGGCGATTCCCGCCGCATGCTGCGCGATGCTCGCACTCGTTCTCACCATTCCTCTCTTCTTCAAGCAAGAGGCGGCGATTCCGCAGCTTGTACCTGCAAGTGCGCAGCCTGCCGTTGGAGTTTCGGTGTTCGGAGTTCCTACCCGCGGATTGGACAGGATGGGACCGCAGAAATATATGAATTATAACGGACATCGCTATACGTTCCTGCAGCAAGGCGCTGCTTACGATCTGTCCGGCTTCATGCCGGAGTCGAAGGAGGAGTTGGGTTCGCTCCAATTCGATGTTCTGGAGGATCTGGGCAACGGCGGGAAGAAGGGCTACGCCGACAAGGATTATGCAGCAACCTTCCTCGTAGGGGGAACGCTGTACAGTCTTCCCGGCTACGATACCGGATTCCGCCTTGCGGTAGAGCTGGACGGGCAATATTATATCGCCCAGCTTGCCGGCAGAACGGATGACCGGATTATTCCGGCCGATGAATATATCGCATTGGCCGATCTGAAGCGGCTCGCCGAGCGGGTAGACATTATGGATCATAGCGGAAGCAAGCTGCTGCATTCGCTCGAGGAGAAGCGAGCTGTCAGGGAGTGGATTGAGGCGATAAGCGCCAGCAGCAGTGCGGATGATTTGACAAGTGAAGATTACGAGAGGCTTGCCGGGGCGCAATCCGAAGGCCAATCCTATATGATTAAGTATCATTTGAAGGACAACACAACAATTGACATGTACGTTGTACCGGAGCTGAAGCTGGCATCTATCGGCAATGGAAGGTATGTGCTGGACGATGCTTTCCTGAAGCAATATGGACAACTATTCATAAACAACTGAGACGAGAGGATGAATCATCATGAAAAAATACATGAAACGTTCCGTTGTAACATTGACAGCAGTAGCTTGTATCGCAGGAGGTGCTTCCGCTATGGCGGCTAACGGGCCTGTCGCGGTGCCGATCAGCGCTCCGGTGGAAGCCGTGCCGATCAGCGCTCCGGTGGAAGCCGTGCCGATCAGCGCTCCGTTGTATGAGATTATTCAGCAAAATATGCTGGAATCGCTGCGTATTTACGGCACGGCAACTTCCATTGAAGAAGGCCGTATCATGCTGGAAAACAATAACGAAAACGCCGAGTTCGACAAAATTGTCGTAAGCGTAGGAGAGGATACATTAATTCTGGATGCGGTAACGGGCTTGCCAATGTCCATCGATGACATTCGCGAGAACGAGACGCTGTATGCGTATGTGGGTCCTGCCATGACGATGAGCTTGCCTCCAATCTCCGGAGCGGAGCTGGTGCTGGCGAACATCCCGGCAGACTTCAAGGTTCCTGAATTTGCGGAAATCGATCGTGTCGAGGAAGGCGAAGACGGCAGCGTCATCGTGCATACGAATCGCGACACCACATACACAGTGACTGATGATACGAAGCTGTTCCCATACCTGACGAAAAATATCGTTACGAAGCACCACTTGATCCCTGGCACGAAGCTGCTCGTATGGGAACCGGCGGTAATGGGAGAGCAAGCTGAAGGAGAAGCTGGAGAACAAGAGGAAGCAGCTGCTCTGAAAATGATGGTGTTCGCTTACGGCTATAGCGGAACAGCGGAAGTGGGTCTGGACGGCCTGACAATTAGAGGCGAGGCGCAAGAGCTGTCCGAAGACGAGCAGCCGTATGTCGAGAATGGCCGTCTAATGCTTCCGTTCCGCCAGTTCGTAGAAGCGCTTGGCTACGAGATCCAATGGGATGAGGAGACGAGCGGCATTACGGTGCTTAACGGCGACAGAGAGCTGTACAGCTTCACTGCACGCGGCACAGAAGTCAAAGTGGGCGATGAAGAAGAGACTCGCGTATTGTTCGAAGCTGCTGCAGTCGCGAACGGCGTATCCTTCATGTCCGCAGACGATCTGTTGTTCCTGAACAATGTGAAGCTGGTTGAAGAGGAATAATCCCCAAGCAAAGGACATGCTTGTTGACTGCTCTCCAGATGTAATGGCACTCTCATGTAATGTCACTCTCATGTAATGGCATTCTCGTTTAATGGTACTCTAACATAAAAGCACAGGCTTCGAGGCTGGTCCAGTCCGAGGCCTGTGCTTTTTTTCGTTGACCGAATTCGGCCTGAGCCGACATGAATTTTCAATACCCAGACCATAAATTCAAGCCAAAACTCGCAACGACTATTTATAATAGAGATGAGGATAAGGACAAGGAAGGATGAGATGCGTGAATAGATATATCGTCATCGGGAATCGCCTCACGAGTTGCATCGGGTTGCTGCTCTTCCTGACCGTCATCTTCATCGGTTGCGATAGAGAGGAGCAGCAGGAGCTGTCCGAAACTGAACAAAAGGGCACGTACCTGGAAGTGTGGGGGACTTCTTCTTCGGAAGTTCCGATTCGGAAGGACGGCAAGTATTCTGCGTACCTCATGGAACGTACGGGCGTCGGCATTTATTCTCCTGTCGTCTTATGGGATGGGGGACGTGGATACGCGCAAAGACTGAATACCCGCATTGCGTCCGGGCAGATACCCGATCTGTTCCAGCCATGGTTAGGCAATGAGGCGGCGCTGATGAAGCAAGGCATGCTTGCGGATCTTACGGATGAGCTGCCTGTATATGCCCCTCATATATGGGAGCAGATTCCTGACGCCATATGGGAGGCTGTACGCTCCTCTGATCCTACCGGGCGAAGAAGAATCTACTATATTCCGTCCGTACACGACTATACGTACTACGGTCCCGTCATTCGGAAGGACTGGCTTGACCGGGTAGGGATGGAGGTGCCGAAGAGCAAGGAACAATATGTCGAGGTGCTGCGGGCGTTCCGCGATCAAGACGCGAACGGCAATGGCGACCCGCATGATGAGGTTCCCTTATCGGGAAGGGAGCACGGGCGTTGGATTGATCATCTGTTCGGCATGTACGGCGTGGCGATGTGGGAGGGCTTCCCTGCTTGGCACTTGTATGACGGTCAGCTAACCTATTCCGCCGTGACGTCCAATATGAAGGATGCGCTTGCCTTCATTCGTGAGCTGTATGCGGAAGGGCTGCTTGATCCCGATACGTTCCTGAATAGTGCATCGGATTGGCTTGAACTGATCCATTCCGATCGCATGGGCTCATGGTTCCATATTAACGACAACGCGGATATTCGAATGAACCGGATTCTAAACGTCAATAAGGAGATGGAACTGGTTCCACTGGGTATACCCGAAGTTGCCGGGAGGGAAGGGTTTATTGCGATTACACGAATCAACCGTCCGCAATGGGTCGTGGCCGCGAAAGACGAGCAGACGACACGCGCTGCGCTGAAGCTGCTGGATTGGGCTTCGAATCCGGCCAATCTGGCGGATGTGATCATGGGGGCGGAGGGCGTTCATTACCAGCAGACAGCGGAAGGTGGAGTGACGTTCAAGACGGAGCCGGCGAAGACGGAGACCAAATTCATTCTTCCTGTCTATTTCAGCTTGTCGGATGCCCTGTTGTCCAATGAATTGATCAGACAGTCGCTCCGAGATGAAGATCAGCGCAAAGTGTCCGAATGGCGAGATGCGATTATGATCGGCAATCAACCTTTCGGCCAGATCATCGCAGGCGACGGAATCCCCTCCAGCATCTATGAAGACTATCCGGAGATCAGGGGGATGACATTATACAGGGAGTACATGACGAAGATCGTCATAGGCGATTGGCCGCTGGACAAATTCGACGAATTCGTTCAGAAGTGGGAGCAGATGGGCGGACGGGAAGTGACGGAACGCGCCAGACTATGGTACAGCGGCTTAAGGTCCGAGTGAATGCGATTTCCTGTAGTCGCTGGGATTCCAGCCGGTCAGCTTCTGGAATACCTTGCGGAAATATTTAGGATTCTCATAGCCGACTTGCGCACACACTTCGTACAGCTTGGCTTCCCGGTTCAATAAGAGCTGCTTGGCTCTCTCGATACGTACATGCGTTAAGTAGGCCAGGAACGTAATCTTCGTCTGCTTGCGGAACAATTCGCTCAAGTAGTTCGGGCTGATGTAGAACTTCTCGGCAACGGAGAAGAGTGTCAGGTTATCGCCGTAATGGTTGTCGATATAGTCTTTAACCTCGTCAACGATATGGCGGCTGCCGGATTCGGATTGATGCTGCAGCCTGAGATGGACGATGCTGTCGAATAGCTTGTGCACCCAGCTCTTGCATTGCTCGAATGTCCAGATCGCATTCCGCGGCTCCAGAGACAGAATATCTTCGCCTGCCAGAAGAGTTAATTGCTGCAGCTGCCGCGGGGTCAGCTTGCTGGCTATGGCGGCATACACGTTCAGGCATTGCATGCGAAGATCGAGCTGGTTCAGCCCTCCGGTCGCTTGCAGGGTCTCAAGCAGCTTCTGTACAGCTGCGTCTATAATCTCAGGCTGAAGCTGTTCCATTGCGGCTTCGATGCCGGCGCTCCAATCCTCCGGAAGCATATATTCGGCATGACGGCTTCTGAACTGCTCGTAGTAGATGATCTGCTCTCCGCCGTCAACGGACATATAATCGCTTGCGGCCATCCGGGCTTGCTGGAAGGAGCGGCTAATCAGGCGTACAGATTCGCTGATCGAGCCCGCGCCGATGGATACCGTGTCATGGAACGACTCGGATAGCGAGGCTTGAACGCGGAGAATGCTCTCGTGATGGCGCATTCCGCTCTTCCAGGCGTGGTTCATCAGCACGGCGATTTCCGTCGGCGCATATTGGAAGGAGATAATAGTGGCATCGTTGCTCTCTCGCACAGTAACCGGCTGCTTCTCAACAATGCCGGCCGTACTCGATATTCTGGCTGACAAGCAAGTGATGTAGGGGTGCTTCAGCTCGATGCCGGTCGCTTCCAGAGCCTCCATCAGCTCTTCATTGTCCATGCCGGCACTTAACATGTCGCGCAGAATTAACAAGCGCTGCAAACCTATGCTTGAGGCTCCCAGCTTCTTATATTGCTCCAGCTCCTCCCGCTTCTCCTTCTCTTCCGCCAGCTCCTGAACGATCATCGCCAGACTGTTTTCCAGCTCCTTCTCTTCGACGGGCTTCAGTACATAATGCTTGACGCCCAGCATCATGCCTTTCTTGGCGTATTCGAATTCGGAGTATCCGCTCAGAATGATGAATTTCACATGAGGCAGCTCTTCGCGAATACGCCCGATCATCTCCAATCCATCCATTTGCGGCATCCGCAAGTCCGTCACGATAATATCCGGCCGAAGCTCCAGCGCGCGCGCTATTCCGTTCTTGCCGTTATAGGCGGAGCCGACGACGGTGCAGGCATGCTTCTGCCAATTAATAATCACCGTCAGTCCTTCAATGATTTGTTCCTCATCATCAACCAGCATAATTCTGTACATCGTATACCTCCTGTCTCATTCGGCTTCGATTGTCACTCCTCTATGGGGAGCGACAGGACCACTTCCGTCCTTTCATGCTCACTGGACCGGACGACAATCCCGTAAGCCCTTCCATAGGTCAGTACAATTCGTTCCTGAATATTGAGCAGTCCGATCGATTGGGAACTGTGCTCTTGCATGACAACGGATGCAAGTCTTGCATTCAACCATTCAAGCCGGGACGCGCTCATGCCCGCGCCGTCGTCCGCAATGACGAGATGCAGCACTCCCTCTTCCGTGCGGCTGGATATGCGAATATGGTAGAGCCTGTCATGCTCAATGAAGCCGTGAATGATGCTGTTCTCAATAATCGGTTGGAACAGCAAGCGAATCACGGGTGTGTGAATCAAGCTTTCCGGAATATCAACCGTCAGGCGAAAGCGGTTTTTGTAACGGATATTTTGCAGCTCGAGATACGCCTGCGCGTAGTCGAGCTCATCTTTTATGCAGTTAGGACGAGGCTTCTTGGTCAGAGCCATATGGAACAGCCGGCCTAACGTCTTGATCATGGCGGCCACTTCCGGATTGCCGCTCAGCTGCGCTTTCATTCGGATCGATTCCAGTGTATTGTACAGCCAATGCGGATTAATCTGGCTTTGGAGCGCCAGGAAGCGGGCTTCGTCTTGCTTGATCTTCGCCTTGTAGACGTCTTCTATCAGATGCTTGATCTTGGCAATCATCAAGTTATATGTGCTGGTCAGCCGCTGAAATTCCATGCTGTTCCCGGCTTCCTCGATGGGCAGGTAGTAGCCGTTCTCCACATGTCTCATGCCGTGAATCAAGTGCTTGATCGGCTTCATGATTTGCATGCTGAGCATCGCGGCAATGACCAGAATAACGAGCAGAGTGACGCCGGCGACGATCAGAGCCAAGTTGCGGTAGCTCTTGATGCTTTCATACAGCACCTCCTTGGATACGGCAACGGTAATGATCATTCCGTTCGGATACGCTTCGCTTCTATGAATGAAATAACGGCTTTGGTCGGGGCCGTCAGCCTCCTGCTCTATTAGAGTTGCGGTACTGTCGGAGTCGAATATATACCGATTGTCGTTGGTCATCAAGAGCACCCGGGTATGATACGTCTCGCTAATCTCATTCATGTAGTCATCGGAGTACACCAGGGTATTCGGCGCCAGATGAAACAGGATGACACCGGCCTTGCGGCCCTCGGGATCCGTCAGCAGTCTTCCGACGGAGAACATGTTCTGGGGAGTGCTGCTCGAGGAATAGGTCAATGAATGAGCTGGAGTGACAATGAGCTGTCCTCGGGACTCGATAATCGAACGGTACCATTCCTGCTCGTTCAGATAGGGCAGCGTCAGATGCTCCGGACTGATTCCGTGGCTGTAGGTTTTCCCGCTGCTGGCAATGATCATAATGCCTTGAAGGTAGGGCATTTGCGTATAGAAATGAGCCAGCCGGGTATTGACCTCCAGATTGTAATTAATTTTGTCGATCGTGGAATAGCGGTTCTCCTGGCCCAAATAATAGATTAATTCATAGTCGGTGAAGAGGGCTTTCGACGTATTGTCCATGCTGGACAAGTACATAGTGATGGAATGCTCCAGCTGCTCGGCGAACAAGGTGCTGAAATTGTGCGAGGCTTCCTCGATATCGGACTTGGCTTGCAGATAAAAGATATGGATGATCAAGAGCACGGGGATCGTGCATAACAGGATGTAGCTCATAAGCAGCTTTGTAGAAAAACGAAGACGTCTTTTTTTAAATAAATTTGAAAGCGTTATCATATGAACCACCGAACTTTCCATCCCAAATTGTAGTTCGATTATAGGCCAGCGAGTCCGGTTTATCAACCCGAGAATGTCGCCGGCATGCATGTGCGTAAGATTGATGCCTATAACATCGTAGGAATGGCCCCCACAGCGCTGTCAGATCATTTATATACTGGAAGCAAGCAAAAGAAAGAGGGAGTGAGCAAACTTGGCGCGTGCAGAAGAGCTTCAATATCATCCGGGAGTCGGCAACAGGGGGGAAGTCCCGGCATTCAGAAGGAAGTGGAGAAGACAGTGGCCGTTATATGCGATGGCGTTGCCAGGCATATTGTTTTTTATCATTTTCAAGTATGTGCCGTTAGGCGGGTCGATCATTGCTTTTCAGGATTATATGATTTTCAAAGGAATTCGTGAAAGCCCTTTCGTTGGCTTGAAGCACTTTGAAGCATTCTTCCATTACTCGAACTTTTGGAGAGTATTCAAAAATACGGCAATTATCGGGTTTTACAATATTGTGTTTGTTTTTCCGGCGCCGATCCTTCTGGCCATCCTGTTCAATGAGCTTCGTCATGTGGTGTACAAGCGTACCTTACAGACGGTCTATTATTTGCCGCATTTCTTTTCCTGGGTCATCATCGCCGGAATCACCTTCGATGTCCTGTCGACGGGGGGATTGTTCAATACCGTCCGCGATTGGTTGGGACTGGAGCCGATCTTGATCATGCAGAAAGCTGAATATTTCCGCGGGGTCATCGTGCTCACCAGCATATGGAGGGATGTCGGATGGGGAACTATCATTTTATTGGCTGCGATGAGCGGCATCAATCCGGAGGTCTACGAATCCGCAATGGTCGATGGGGCCAATCGATTTAGACAAATCTTTAGCATTACGCTTCCTTTGATCATGCCTACCGTTATCGTTTTATTTCTACTGAATATCGGCAATTTTCTGGATCTGAGCTTCGAGCAAATTTATAATCTTCTGTCGCCGATGACCTACAGTGCGGGCGATGTGATCGATACGTACGTGTATCGGGTCGGGATTCTCCAAGGCCAATATAGCGCAACTACAGCCATCGGGATGTTTCAGTCGGTCATCGGCTTGATATTGGTGGTCATCTTCAACTCGCTGGCCAAACGATTTCAAGAGGGTGGGGGGATCTGGTAATGGGTGTTCATGGCGAATCCGTCTTGGAAAAATGTTTTCGATATGCCAACGCCGTGTTTCTTGGCATCTTGGCATTGCTAATGCTGTTGCCGCTGATTACGGTCGTCTCGACTTCGATCAGCAGCGCCGTTGCAGTCGATATGGGTCGGGTATTCCTGTGGCCGGTTGAGTTCACTACCGCATCATGGGAACGCATATTGGGCCGGGAGGCGCTATGGCAATCATTCGGCGTTACTGTAGCCGCAACCGTCCTTGGCACCGGGATGAGTCTGATGATGACGGCGCTGCTTGCCTATCCCATGGCGAAGAAGGAATTCGCCCTCGCCAAGATCATCTCAATAGGCGTAATTGTGACGATGGTGTTCCGCTACCCGATCATCCCTTATTTCTTGACATTAAGGGACCTGGGCTTATTTGACAGCTTCTGGGTGCTCATTGTTCCTCATATGATCGTGGCGTACAACCTGATTATTATGCGGACGTTCTTCAAGGAGCTTCCGATTGAGCTTGAAGAGGCTGCCCAACTGGAGGGCTGCGGTTATTTCCAAATTTTGTTCCGCATTGTGCTGCCTTTGTCGAAGGCCGTTTTGGCGACGCTGGGCATCTTCTACGCCGTCATGATCTGGAATCAATTCATGCATCCCTTGCTGTTTATTGAAAATCAGGATCTGTACCCGCTGCAACTGAGACTGCGCCAGTATATTGTAAGTGCGGAATCTATTGAAATGTTGGTTGGCGACGAGCTTCCCAAGTACAATGCAACGACACTGCGGGCGGCGACCATCATTTTTGCGACTTTGCCGATTGTGATCGTCTATCCGTTCTTGCAGAAGCACTTCGTGAAAGGAGCCTTGCTCGGCTCTGTGAAGTAAATGCTTGTACAGGATGGTTATGAATGCCGTGCTATGCACAGCTTCATATATGAGAAACGCCAATAAGCATTTATAATTTCGGGTGTCCCGAAAACTTGTAAATGCTTATGTGGTAAAAATCAAGAGAGGGGTAAAAACAAATGAAGGCTCTAAGTGGATTCAAAATGCTGACTCTTGTTTTGATTGCCGCAACGGCGATTGCGGGTTGTTCTTCCGATTCGAAGCCATCGTCAAGTCCAAGCGGGTCGAACAGTCCGAACGAGACTAGCGGCACTGCAGGAGAGAAACAGGAAGTTCCGTATGTGGAGGTGTGGAAAGAAAACTTCTCCACGATCGATGTGAATGAAAAAAGCAAAATATCCAAGTATATTGCGGAGCAATCGGGGATCGGCGTCATTCATCCGTCCATCCCTTGGGAGGGCGGAAGCGCCTATATTCAACGGTTGAATACGCGAATTGCCAGCGGAGACTTGCCAGATCTATTCCTTCCTTGGCAAGGGAATGAGAATACCCTGATCACGCAAGGCGCCGTAGCGGATTTGACCGACATGTTGCCAAAGTATGCGCCCCACCTATGGGAAAGTGTGCCTGAAGAGGTCTGGGATGTGGTGCGGACGGCCGATCCATCCGGCAAGGGACGAATCTATTATGTCCCTCTAGTCAACACCTACACCTTCTATGGTTCGTTTATCCGCAAGGACTGGCTGGACCGAGTCGGAATGGAAGTCCCCAAGACACAGGAAGAGTATGTGGAAGTATTGCGAGCATTCCGTGACCAGGATGCCAACGGGAACGGTGATCCGAACGACGAGCTTCCCGTATCCGGCCGTGAGTTCGGACGATGGATGGACCATTTATTCGGCATGTACGGCATTGCAATGTGGGAAGGGTTTCCGATGTGGGACATCTATGACGGGGAGTTGACCTACTCTGCTGTAACCCCGAATATGAAGGACGCCATCGCATTCATCAGAGATTTGTATGCCGAGAAGCTGCTCGATCAGAATACGTTCCTTAATCAAGGCTCGGATTGGGTATCTGCCATCGATGGAGATAAGCTTGGATCATGGTTCCATATTAATACAACCTTAATCAATCGAACCAAAAAAATAGCAACAGTAAACCCGGAGGTTGAAGTGGCGGCTTTAGGCATACCCAAAGTAGACGGCTACGACGGTTTTATCACCAATACGCAGTTGAATCGACCGAATTGGCTTATCGCGAATAAGGATGAGGAGACGGTCATTCACGCACTGGAATTGTTGGATTGGATGGAGAATCCGGACAATGTGGAGAAGATTGTGCTTGGATTAGAAGGCGTACACTATGAGTTGGTGGATGGAAAGCCCGTATTCCTTCAAGTAGATGCTGCTACCACCGAACCTAAGGTTATGGCTAGGGCGGTCAATAACCTGTCCAGCATTCAGCTCGAGAACGAAATCCAGTTAAATGCGGCAGATCCGGAGTCGGCCAGACTCTATGAGAATCGGGATCAGGTGCTGCTCGACGCTCAGAAGTATGGCAAAACGATTGCCGGAGACGGCATTCCCGCTTCTGTATACGAGGGGTATCCGGATATTCGGAACCACACCTTGTACCAGGAGTATATGACCAAAATTATTATCGGAGAGCTTGACATTAGTGCGTTCGACGAATTCGTGGACAAATGGTATCAGTCGGGCGGGCAAGCTGTGACGGAGGCTGCAAGAGCCTGGTACGCAGACCTTTCCAAATAATCCGCGATCAAGATTCGATTAAGATTAAACCGGCTTCGACAGTTGTAAAACTGTCGAAGTTGGCTTTAATACTTCTGTACACCGTTAAATCGGAGTCGGCGTTTACGATCATCACACTTATATTGGAGGGATGATTAATGACAAACGTTCAAAAAAAAGGAATAATCTTCATCTTGATCTTCAGCCTGCTCATCATGATTGCGCCGAAAGCGGCAGAAGCGGATGCGGTTGAAGAGGTCACCGAGGCCGAGTTCGCCCAATTGCGCGCGAAATGGAAGGAATATTTGACGGGAGGCTCCCTCGACAGCTCATTGCTAAGCGATCCCCATGTAAACAATCTGATTCTGACCACTGTGAATAATGCGCAATTATTTTGGGATACGATGGACACAACGCCAACCAGAACCAGACTTTGGAATGAAGATGGATTTTTCGAAACAAATGACAATAAGAGCGGCTACATCTCCCAAAGCTTCGGAAGATTAAGGGTGATGGCCGAGGCTTATGTGATGGAGGACTCTTCCCTGTATGGGAATAGCGAATTAAAGGATGCTATAGTATCGGCTATGAATTGGATTTACAGCAACTGGTACAATGAATCCATTATTCCGGACCCGCCGTCGTACGACGATCACGATACAGAAACCTGGACGGTCGGGAATTGGTACGATTGGCAGATCGGTTCCCCGCTTGTGATTAATGATATCATTATACTCATGTATGACGACTTTACGAGGACGCTTAGAGATGACTATATGGCTGCTATCTTGCATTACAACCCCGATCTGGAGTATGGCGGGGGCGGAGGATATACGGAAATGCTCGGCGGCAATCTGGCGTGGAAGGCACTCGTATTCACTCTTATGGGAGCCATCCAGGGCAAGTCTGATCCTGATGCTTTGAATGGAACGGATCCTTTGGTAGAAGCAAAGGAACATGTTGATGAAGCTAGGGCGAAGGTTATGGAAGTGTTTCGGTATCGCACGGAACCTCCTAATGAAGCTCAACGCATTGGCGACAGCGGTTTTTATGAAGATGGGTCATTTATCGGCCATTATGCTCATTCTTATCTTGGCGGGTATGGGCTGGCGTTGCTCAGGAATCTTTCGCCACTGATGGACTTGTTCAGAGATACGAGATGGGAGATCAAGTATGAAGCACCCGAGACGAACCCCGACCATCTCTATTCCTTTATTTATGATGCCTATGAGCCCCTGATGTATAAAGGAGCTCTGATGGATATGACCAGGGGACGAGGGATAACAAGTTTCAGGAATACGGATCGCAGTACAGGAATTGCGATTGCGCGAGCCATCCTGGATGTCGCGCAGCATGCACCGGCGGCCGATCAAGCAAGACTGAAGGCTATGGTTAAGCAATGGATCGAGGACGATACAGAAGGCAGAATTTTCGATGGGGCTAATATTCAGAGTATTAAAAACTTGAATGAATTAATTGCCGATACCGCTATTGCGGCGAGAGGAGAGCTCGTCGAACATAAAACCTTCTACCGCACGGATCAGGTCGTGCACAGACGTCCCGGTTATGCCTTGGGACTTAGCATGTATTCTACGCGCATTCAAAATTTCGAGTCATTCAATAAAGAAAATAAACAAGGCTGGTATATAAACGCCGGCGCCACCTATCTGTACAATGACGACCTGGGTCATTACTCTAATCAATACTGGCCGACCGTCAATTCCTACCGCATTCCCGGTACGACAGTAGATACAAAGACGTTGCTTGTTGATACAAAAGGCAATGGGAGGAATCATGATAAAGCTTCTACAGCCTCATGGGTGGGCGGGGCCTCCTTGCCTTCAAATTATGGCGTAGCGGGCATGGAGGTGGCTGATGTCCAAGAGCCTTCGCTCAGGGCGAAAAAATCATGGTTCATGTTCGATGATGAAGTCGTAGCTCTGGGAAGCGATATTGTGAGCGCCGATCAAGCCAACACGATTGAGACGATTGTAGAGAACAGGCAGATTAAACAGGATGGAAGCAATGTCTTGTTGGTGAATGGGAACGACGCCAGTTCGGCCACGGTCACAGGCAGCGTGTATGAGGCCTCGAATGCGGATTGGATTCATCTGGAGGGCAATGTAAGCGGTGCGGACATTGGTTATTACTTTCCGGATTCGCCGACGGTAAAGGTACTCCGGGAGGAAAGAAGCGCTAGCTGGGAAGCAGTCAGCGAATACAGCAAACAAATCAGCTTGGCAGTTCGTGCTCCCATCGCCGACGCTTATATTCAGGGAGGGGGGTACGCCGATACAAACTTTGGTGAAGATAGCGTGCTTCGTGCGAAGGATTCTCTGACGGATGAGTATACCCGGAAATCGTACTTGAAATTTGATATTTCGGATATCAAAAGCGTCAAAGAAGACGGGGGAAGCACTCTGCGTATTTATGGCCATAATAGCGAAAGTACAAATTCAGTCACCGTCAACGTGTACGGTGTAACGGATAACGGCTGGACTGAGGAAGGAATTACGTGGAATAATGCGCCCGCTGCTCAGAGTACCGCATTGGATTCGGTATATATTAACGAGCATTGGAAGTATTATGAGTGGGATGTCAGCGAATTTGTAACCGATCAGTTGGACAATGGCGCACAGTCGGTTACGTTCATGATCGAAGGTGCGAATGATGAAGCGAATACGTTCTATGCCTTCAGCGGGGAACGCGAATTCAATAAGCCTCAGCTTCGGCTGGATATACCGGAATATAAACGCCAATATATGAATATATGGTTCGATCATGGCATTATGCCCGATCATCAGTCGTATGCTTATGTGTTGTTGCCCAATCAATCCTCTGAAGACGTGGCCAGCTATGCTGACAACCCGGACATTGAGATTATTAGCAACGACACCAATGTCCACGCCGTTAAAGAAAATAGTTTACATATTACGGCCATCAACTTCTGGGAAAATAATAATAGCGAAGTGGCGGGGGTAAGAAGCAATAATAAGGCTTCATTCATCATGCAGGAAGATCCAGGAGTGGAATTGGATATAGCCGTCTCGGACCCGACTCAGGAAAACACGGGAACTATCGAGATATCGCTTGATAAGAAAGCGCAGTCTGTCATCAGCAAGGATGCAGAAATTACGGTTACCCAGCTAACCCCATTCATCAAGCTGTCCGTAGATGTCAATGGTTCATTCGGCAAGACCTTCCATATTCAATTCAGCAATCCGGAGGATAGTACGCTTGCGCCCTCTATACAGCCTGTAAAGGATGCGTATGTTCAGGATGGCGGATATGCCTCCACCAATTTCGGAACGGGTGGATTGCTGCGAGTCAAGGATGCGGTTGCGGCGGGATATACACGTAAATCTTATTTGCAATTCGATGTGTCAAGCTTAAGCAGTGTAAGCAAGGCGCAGCTTCTGGTGTATGGCAGAAACAGCGAGTCGACGAGTACGATCGGGATAAAGGCTTATGGCGTAGCTGACGATACTTGGTCCGAGGACACGATCACATGGAATAATAGCCCCGCCGCCAGCGCTCAGGAATTAGACACTGCTAATGTTAATGACACTTGGAAGTATTACGTATGGGATATCACTTCTTATGTCCAACAAGAATTAGCCGGGGACGGGGTAGTGTCGATTATGCTGGCGGGAACCGATGACGAGAATCAGGCGTTCTATGGATACAGCAAAGAGACAACGAACACGCCTCCCCTTCTTGTCATCGAAGAATAATAACTGACGGAGGAAATCGATGAAGATTGATCAAGTATCATTTCATAATGTAGCGGAACTAGAAGTGCTTGAAGGCATGCAAGGGGTGAGGCTTCAGCGGTTTCCCGGCAACGTCCGGCAAGCATTGGGCGGACCGGGAATGACACGCGGAGCCAGGAGCGCG
>NZ_JAOQJC010000043.1 GCF_025567625.1 Paenibacillus sp. J5C2022
GTATAAATCTACATGCTGGATAGCATTATCGTTAATCAATGTTTAATCAAAGGAAGAACCGCTTCCGGTTGCATTACTTTAGTATGATCCATATGGAGAGACAAAGTGGATCGTTTCTGTATATAATTATTGACATTATGATCAATAGGCTTTACTTTTTGTATGTAATGAATTACATCGATAAGGAGTGGCGGAAATGTCGTATCAAGAGCAGAGATCTATCGCTACTATGATTACCGCGCTATTGATAACCGGGGCTTATGGCGTTTACGTATACGGAAAGTTACAGACAGGCGCAATTGCCGACGATGATATGAGATTCTGGGCTGGAACTATGCTCATGTTTATTGGCATCGGAATTGTGGTGGCCATTGCCGTTCAACTCATCTTTCACATGCTGCTATCTGTGGCGGTAGCTGTACGGGAAAAAACTCGAAATGGCAAATGCGACGATAACGAAATGCAGAAAACGATTGAATCGGAAATGGTGACGGATGAAAGGGATAAGCTTATTGAACTAAAAGCTGTAAAAGTTGGCTTTATCGTCGTAGGCATTGGATTTGTCGCGGCGCTTGCATCGCAGGTACTGCATCAATCAAGCGCAGTCATGATTAACATCATGTTTGTATCCTTCTTTGCAGGCTCGATGGTTGGAAGTTTGACCCAGTTTTATTTGTACAGAAAGGGAGTAACCAATGGCTAAGAAGCTTCACATTACAAATAACATTCGCAGATTGCGTTTCTTTGCCAATGAAATGACGCAGCAGCAGCTGGCGGAAAAAGTAGGAGTCTCAAGACAGACCATCATTGCAATAGAAGCGGGCAAGTATTCTCCATCATTGGAACTGGCTTTCAACCTTGCGGAAACGTTTGGCGTTCCGATCGGGGAAGTATTTGAATACGAGGTGAGGGAGCCGGGAAACTAAAAAGAAATTGGAAAATGAAGCGCCATCCGGAAGGATGGTTTTTTGCGCATCGTGAATTAAGTTCCGGGGGGTCACCGCAAAGTACCTGGGTAGTGCAGCATAACGAACATTTCTTGATTTAAGTTAATGCGCTCTTCACATCTTGCACTTACGATAGAGGTATGCGAGGGGATCTGGATGGAATGAATAAGGAGGAATCGATGAAAGCGATCATATGCAAAGGTTTTGGAACTCCGGATGTACTTGAACTCAAAGAGGTCAATAAACCCGTACCGCAAGAGGATGAGGTATTGATTCGAATCTATGCGACAACCGTTGCAGCCGAAGACCCGGGAATGCGAGCCGCCCCGGGATTGAATGGCTGGAGGAAGCCTAAGAGGAGCATTCTCGGGTTCTACCTGGCTGGGGAAGTGGAAGCTGTAGGAAGCGCAGTGCAACGATTCAAGCAAGGAGACCGTGTTTATGGGAATACAGGGCTTGGATTATTAGGCACGTATGTTGAATATAAATGTATGCCTGATCAAGCAGCCATCGTTCATACACCTGAGAGCCTGAATGATGCTGAAGCCGCTGCCATTCCGAATGGAGCATTAACGGCTCTGCCGTTTCTTCGGGATAAGGGGAATATTAAGAAAGGAGATAAGCTCCTCATCCTGGGTGCTTCCGGAGCGGTAGGGACTGCTGCGGTCCAGCTTGGAAAATACTTCGAGGCGGAAGTGACCGGTGTATGCAGCACAGCCAACATTGAGCTTGTAAAGAAGTTGGGTGCGGATCAAGTCATTGATTATACGAAAGAGGATTTCACAAAATCAGGTGGACACTATGACATCATATTTGACGCTGTCGGCAAGAGCACGTTTTCACACTGTAAACGCTCGTTGTCGGAGAACGGAGTCTATCTGACGACAGTTCCTTCACCTGCGAATATACTGCCTCTTGCTTGGACGTCACTCGTTGGCAAAAAGAAAGCAAAATTTATGGCCACTGGATTGAGGTCTAACAGCAAGAAAACAATAGATCTGATTTTCATGAATGAACGGATTGAAACGGGGGCGTTTACAGCCGTCATTGACCGTTACTTTCCTTTAGAGCAGATTGCGGAGGCGCATAGATATGTGGAGCAAGGACACAAGAAAGGAAATGTTGTTATTACATTGTAGCCGCGATTCGTTTCCTGCCTTGCGCGAAATGGTTATAATGAGAACAAAGGAGAGGTGACGATGCCAGCAGAAAAAGTGGTGCGAGAATTTTTTGAGAAGGTCCGTTCCGGCCAAGATCCGGATGCGGCACATAGATTGATGGCGGATCGTGTTCTCGCGCATCAGATTACATCGGAAGATGAGGTGACCGTCGAACGCTCTCCAGTGGATTATGCTGATCATGTTCGTGAAATGCTTAATGTTTACGGAGCATTCAGTATAGCGATAAACGAGCTATTGGTGCAAGATGATCGTGTCTATGTCCGTTGGAAGCAATCCGGCGTGCATGTTGGTGAAGTTGACGGCTTCTTGCCGACTCATAAACCCGTTGTGCAGATTGCAAGCGCGGTCTACCGGGTGGAAAATGAGAAGATCGCGGAATATTGGATACAGATTGATCGTGAAGGAATTCGTATTCAATTGGAGCGCAACAAGGAAGAGTGTATGTAACAAAGGGACTGCTGACGAAGAATTGTTATGCGATGTAGTCGATTCATTATATAGTGTTGCGTAAAAAGGGGGGGCGCCGACTTAACTTATGGTGCCCTTTTTCTGTTGTTATAGAAATGATGCACTAGTCCGAACAGTGGGGAACAAGGGGGGGATGGATCAAAACAGTTTGCGGAGCAAAAGAGGAACGACTTGTCTCTAGTGTGGCACAGGAGCAGGTGTAACAGTCGCCACAGAGCTTAATTAGCTCAGAATAGGCAAATTGGTAGGCTAACGGTTGTAGTAGCGCTTATGGAGCTCGGGAAGTGAGATATCGGGTGTCACTGTGTAAAATAGGCTTCGTGGCGACTGTTACAGCAAAAAAGTGGGATTAGGGAAGCAAATAAGCTCGATGGCAACCATTAGGAGCGTAACACGGAACGTTCGAAGAACGAACGGCGTAGCCTGTTGGACGTCAGGGGGGATTTGTTCCTGGATTCCGCCTATGATATAGAATCGGCGGGCATAAATCTCTAAAATTATATTTACAATAGCATGTAGGCTATAGTTGCATGTAAAATACATGTCAGGACATAAACGAGCGAGACTAGGAGGCGCAGCACAGTATGAAACAGAATAAATATGATGATTCGGAGTTCTTCCAGAAATATAGTCAAATGCCCAGATCGACCGGCGGATTGCAAGCGGCGGGGGAATGGACGTCCTTCCGTGCGCTGCTCCCGGATCTAAGCGGCAAAAGAGTGCTTGATCTGGGCTGCGGCTACGGCTGGCATTGCCGCTATGCTCGTGAACAACAAGCGCAATCGGTGACAGGTATCGATCTGTCGGAGAAAATGCTGGAGCGGGCAAGAGAGATGACCAATGATTCCAATATTACGTACAGGCGTCTTGCGATTGAAGACATAGACTTTGCGGAAGAGGAGTTCGATGTTGTAATTAGTTCCCTTGCCATTCACTACATAGAGAGCTTCGACGTCATCTGCCGCCAAATACATCATTGTCTGGCATCGGGAGGAAGCTTCATCTTCTCGGTCGAGCATCCCATATTCACCGCCGTCGCCGCACAAGACTGGTATTATGGTCCGTCTGGCGAGAAGCTGCATTGGCCTGTCGACGACTATCATCAGGAAGGTCCCCGCCAGGCAAGATTTCTTGATGATGATGTAACCAAGTATCATCGCTCCGTGGCCACTTATATGAATGTGCTAATAGAGTCCGGTTTTATTATTCAGAAGCTTTCGGAGCTACAACCGACCCCAGAGATGCTGAACAACAATCCGGCCTGGCAGGAAGAGGTTCGTCGTCCCATGTTCCTCCTTGTGGCGGCTGTCAAAGGGAACGGGTCAGGGGATCAAACCGCATGAAGATAGGGAAATTCGCCAAGACCTATCAATTGACCATTGACAGTGTCAGACATTACATGGAGATGGGGTTGCTGCTCCCCGAAAAAGATGGAAGTCAGTATCACTTCGATGAATATTGCTGTGATGATATCGGGGATATCCTTGACCTGAAGGAATCCGGTTTTAGGCTGGACGAGATACGAGACATCCTGTATTTGAAGCGGTTATCGACGCCGATTACGTATGAAAAGAATAAATATTATAAAAAAATGTATGCAACAAAGCATAAGGAAATCACGCAGGAAATAAAAGCGTTGCAGCAAATCGAGAGTAAATTAAGCCGTAAAATGGATGAAATATCCGCTGCCTCTTTTCCATACAGAGAGCATTTAGGCATGGATGTGAATGCGCTCAGTCTGTTGGCATGCCCGGAATGCCGAAGCCGCTTCATATTGAAAGATTCCGAAATACGGGACAACCTTATCATTTCCGGTGCTCTCCATTGCAATTGCGGCAGGTCATTTGCCATTGAGGACGGGATTATTCGTTCCGATAAGAGCACACACATGGAAAATCCCTTTGGCAATGATATCGAAAAGTTTTTCCTGAACTATCTGAAACATAGCAGCTCCGCCTTTATTCATGCGCTGACAAGCGATTTCCGATGGTTAAGCCGACGTTTTAAACAGGATGTTCATCACAACTCCGTCATTTTGGAGCTGGGGATTGGCTATGGCGTTTTTTTAAGAAATGTGTATGAATGCCTGTCAGACAGCAATATTTATATCGCGGTGGATCATAACATCAGTATTCTAAGGTCGCTTCGGGAAATGCTGAGAAGAATTCACCCCAACAAGATGATCGTACTCATTTGCGCAGATTCGCTGGATCTGCCGCTGCAGCCCAATGTAGTGGATGTGCTTATCGATGCGGGAGGCAATGCTACGCGCAATACGGCTCTTTTTCCGGAGACAGATCAGTACATGAAAGAGCACTCCATCATTCTGGGCAGCTACATTACTCATCCTCCCTCCAATCGCAAGGCAGAATATCATACCGGGAATAGGGTCACCTTAGAGGAAATTAGAGAGAATATCAATCAAATCAACTACAGCGTTTACGAAGAGAGAGCTTCAAAGGAGATGGCGCCTTCCGGTGACGAATATGCTATCCATGCGGATGAGGGCAGTAAAGTCAGTACTTATGTATGTGCGCTGAAAAGGTAGGGGCAACCCTATCTTTTTTTATTTACTATAGAGAGTTTATAAATCTCGAGTTGAATGTCCGAAGCTAGTGGTTAGCCACCTGCGAGCTGGAATAGTGTATGAATCCTACACTGGAGAGCCGAAAAGAGGCGTTCGGGCTGGAATAGTGTATGAATCCTACACTGGAGAGCCGAAAAGAGGCGTTCGGGCTGGAATAGTGTATGAATCCTACACTGGAGCGTCGAAAAGAGGCGTTCGGGCTGGAATAGTGTATGAATCCTACACTGGAGCGTCGAAAAGAGGCGTTCGGGCTGGAATAGTGTATGAATCCTACACTGGAACGCAGAAAAGAGGCGTTCGGGCTGGAATAGTGTATGAATCCTACACTGGAACGCAGAAAAGAGGCGTTCGAGCCGATTTAGTGTATGAATCCTACACTGGAACGCAGAAAAGGGGCGTTCGGGCTGGAATAGTGTATGAATCCTACACTGGAGCGCCGAAAAGAGGCGTTCGGGCCGGAATAGTGTATGAATCCTACACTGGAACGCAGAAAAGGGGCGTTCGGGTTGGAATAGTGTATGAATCCTACACTGGAACGCAGAAAAGGGGCGTTCGGGCTGGAATAGTGTATGAATCCTACACTGGAACGCAGAAAAGGGGCGTTCGAGCCGATTTAGTGTATGAATCCTACACTGGAACGCAGAAAAGAGGCGTTCGGGCCGGAATAGTGTATGAATCCTACACTGGAGCGTCGAAAAGAGGCGTTCGGGCTGGAATAGTGTATGAATCCTACACTGGAACGCAGAAAAGGGGCGTTCGGGCTGGAATAGTGTATGAATCCTACACTGGAGAGCCGAAAAGAGGCGTTCGGGCTGGAATAGTGTATGAATCCTACACTGGAGCGTCGAAAAGAGGCGTTCGGGCCGGAATAGTAAAGTCGGTGGATGGCGGGCTGCAGGCGATGTGACATCGGTTGGCGGTAGTAAAGTCGGTGGATGGCGGGCTGCAGGCGATGTGACATCGGTTGAAGGTAGGAAAGTGGGTGGATGGTGTGCTGTAGGAGATGTGACCTCGGTTGGAGGCAGGAAAGTGGGCGAGTGACGGGCTACAGGCGATGTAACCACGGTTGGAAGCTACTTATAGGGACATTCATCTGCATTTCGATTTGACGTCGGGTTGGGACGATGTAGTAAGCTAACCCAAAATCATGCAAGGAGAGCAGCTATGAAAATATGGAAGAGGCTTATGAAAGTGGCAGCGGGAATAGCGGCGGTTCTAATTCTAATTGTTGGCGTGTTGTTCATGCTTCCGGCTCGAACGCCGCAAATTGAAGCGGATGGAAAGAAGGTTCCTGGTAGCATTGCAGAAATTAAAAAAGTAAACATCGGCGGGATGGAGCAGACGCTGCTCATAAGGGGCCACAATAGACAGAATCCCGTTATTCTGTTCCTGCACGGAGGGCCGGGACAGAGCGACATTGGCATGATAAGAAATTATCAGGAAGAGCTGGAGAAGGAATTCGTCGTTGTGCGATGGGATCAGCGGGGAGCAGGGGCATCCTACTCCAAGGACATCCCGGAGGAGTCTTTCACGATTGAGCAATTTCTCCAGGATGCCGATGAAGTGACGGATTATTTGAGAGATCGGTTCGATCAATCCCGGATTTTTATTAGCGGTCATTCATGGGGAACGGTACTGGGAACGCTGGCCGTGCAGCGTCATCCGGACAAATATTCGGCTTATATTAGCGTAGGACAAGTTGTAAATATGAAGGAGAATGAAAAAATAGCATATTCGTTTGCATTGCAAAGAGCCAAGGAAGAACAGGATACGGATGCTATTCAAGAGCTGGAAAACGTCGAGTTGTTGTATACCTTTGACAATATGATGAGCTACAGGAAGTATGTGAGCAAGTTCGGCGGCGTTATTCACACAGAACCGGAGAAAGGGCTGATGTCGTCACTGTTGTTCTCATCGGAATACAGACTGATCGATAAATTAAGCTACCAGAGCCGTATTATAAAATCGGGCAAACGGTTAAATGATGAAATCATGAGCGTGAATCTGATGGAAGATGTGAAGCAACTGGAGGTGCCCACTTATTTTATTATCGGCAAACATGATTATACGACAGCGTATACCCTTGTAGAACAGTTCTGTGAGCAGTTGAAAGCACCAGACAAGGAACTGATCGTATTCGAAAACTCGGCTCATCTGCCGCAGCTGGAAGAGAGCGAAAAGTTCAACCGGACACTGATCGGGATAAAGGAGCAAATTAAAGATTAGCCGGCATTAACTTTATATACCATAATCGCTATCCTCATATTATAATGAAAGCGATCTACCGTGTTTCCGGTTGCCTCAATTGGGTTGAATTGTACCTGGAGTGAAGCGAGAGGAGTGTGTATAACGATGGAGCTTCCCAGACTGAAGCTAAGCCGAATGATCAATGTGAATAGCGTGATCAGCTTTAGATACGCGGAGTATCCTCGAAGCTTCAAGGCGCAGGACTGCTACGACTTTTGGCAGATGTTCTATGTCGACAAAGGAGTATGGGAGTTTTGCGCCGAACCGGATACGTTCGCCATGAAGCAAGGGGACTGCCTGCTGGTCCCGCCCGGCGTCATTCGCCGCAGCCAGACGAAGCAGGTCACGCCTCCCAATGTCATGATTCTTTCCTTTGAATGCCGATCTGCCGCTATGAAGCACCTCTCTCGCCGCATATTCCGATTGAACGATCAGGAACACCATATTCTGTCGATGTTGATTCGTGAAGGCAACAACGCGTTTCTTCCCCCGCCGCTCAACCCGACCCCCAGCAAAGTGCCGTTCAGCCTTAACGAGCACGCTCTTCTGGGAAGCCATCAATTGGTCAGAAGCTACATCGAGATTCTGCTGGTCTCATTCCTGCGCCGGATCGAATTGGACAGGTCTACGCCGAAATTGTCAACAGTCTCGCAAGAGAATCGGGAGAAATCCGCCATCGACAAGCTTCTCCGGTACATCGAGGAGAACTTGGGGGACGATCTATCCCTGCCTTCGCTCTGCCGCAAGTTCGCCATTAGCAGGACGCACTTGTACAATGCATTCAAAAAAAGATTCGGCTGCGGCATCTCTGAATATGTGCGCAGGGCTCGATTCGAGCAAGCCAAACTCTTCATTCGTGAAGAAACCAGCAGTATGACCGAAATTGCCGAGCGGCTCGGGTACAGCAGCATTCACTACTTCTCCAGGGACTTCAAGAAAATGATCGGCATGACCCCAACCGAGTACGCCAAAAGCATTCAGGCCAAGGTATCCCGGACATAAAAGCTGCTTCATCCCTCGCGCTGAAGGAGAAGCAGCTCTTATTGCGCAGACTTCCAAATCTATGTATCTAATCAGCGGCAAGTCCTGCACTGGTCATTAGTTGAATCAATGCTCTCCTTGCTTCCGCAAGTCGACGGTCAATCTCATCGGCATCCAACGAAGAGTCCGTGCCGTCAATACGTTCGACTACAACCTGACCGGCGAACCCGGTTGCATGAAGATTTCGGAATATTGCGTCAAAATCGACATCGCCCTTACCCGGTATTGGGAAATCCGAATGACCGCGTGAGCCGCGATGGTCTTTGGCTATGAGCGATACGGTCTGCTCTGCAATGGCCGCCAAGTCGGCAGCGGGATCTATCCCTTCATAGTAATGCACATTGCCGGGATCATAGGAGGCTTGCACGGCAGGTGATCCTATTGCCTCAAGCGTCTCTCTCAGGATGGAAGCCGTAGCCGTATTGCCGGTATGCGGCTTCAAGGTTACCGTTACGCCGGCGCGTTCCGCTTCGGCCGCCACAAGCTGCAACTGCGCAGTGAACGCATCGTCGGCCGCCGCTTGCTCATCGGCATCGAGCGGTTCATTCGGGAATCGGCGGTATCCCCACGTGCCAAGGCTGATGATCTCTGCGGCACCTACATTTCTTGCAAAAGCAAACAATCGGGCCGCACGTTCGATCGGCTGCCCCGGGGCAATCCATGACGTGCCGATCAGCATGGACGCTGTCAGCCCATACCGATCCAATTGCCTTACTATCGCCGCCGCCTCGGCTTCATCTGCGCTCTCCGGCACTTGCTTGCCTTCATGCGGCAATCCGAAGGCCACGTAGCGGTAACCGGCAGCCGCTATGCCTTGCAGCGCCCGTTCGAACGAGCAGTTCGTATACGGCCAAGTCATGCAAGCAAGCTTGATCATTCGTTGCGCCCCCCGCTTGCCGCTTCGCGTCTGCCTGCGGCTGGTCCGTAATCGACAGCCACCTCGCGCCGTTCGCGCAGCGAACGAATCGCAGCTTCCGATACGGCAATCGCACGCCATCCGTCCTCCAGCGAGACGAGCGGTTGCACATTGTCGCGAATACACGACACGAAATGCCCGTTCAGCTTCTCCCACATATCGTTCTCCGCGAAGTGAATCCGCTCTTCCGGTCCGCTATCTTCCTTCAGGATCAGCTCCCCGTTCGTATTGACGATCGTCAGGCGATCCGTGGCGACACCCGTCGCATCATTCTCAACGCGGGTCACCCATGGCGTGCTGACGTGGGCGATAGCTCCGCTCGTATAACGAACGGCCAATGTGAAAGCATCATTGACCCCGCCTGCTGCGGGGCTGCTCGCGCCATAAGCGAAGACGCTTTCAATATCTCCGCCGTACCAGTGCAGCAGGTCGTAATCGTGAGAAGCATGCGAATAGATAGGTCCCGCCTTGTCGCTGCCGTCAAAATACCAATTCGGCGTGTCGTAGTAATGATCGCGGTACTTGTCATATACCCTCGTCGTCGGCACAAGAAAGTGAGTCCGCATCGACCATGCCTGCAGCACGTTGCCCGAATCGGGCCGCGACAGGATTTCCTTCATCTTGCGATATCCCGGCGCGAAACGCAGCGGGTAAGCTGTCATTGCCTTCAGATCGGGCCGCTTCGCGCTGGCCGCAACGATTGAGGAGGCATCCTCCGGCGATGTCGCAATCACTTTCTCCAGGAACAAATGCTTGCCCGCCTCCAATGCGGCAATGGCAATCTCCGCATGCAAATGATCCGGCGTCGCCACCCATACAGCGTCCACATCCGTATCAAGCAGCCGCTCGTAGCTGTCGTAAACGCTGCCTCCCACTTCCGCACTTAATTGTTCCGCTTTCTCGCGCGAACGATTGTACAGCGCAGCAATCTGCACATCCGGCATTTGCCGCAATGTGCGAGCGTGCAGACTTCCCATCAGCCCGCAGCCAATAATGCCAACTTTAAGCATATGACGTCCTCCTTCACTCCATTAGTTGTCCGCCATGGCATACGCGTCCCATATCGCCTGATGCGATCGCAGCGCGTCCCGGCCGTTCGTCTGCGGCAAGCGGTCTTCGGCAATACACGACAGAAAATGCTCAATCTCATATATGGCCGTCTTCGCCTTGCTCGTATTGGCCTCCGGTGCTTCCTCGTACACAATCTCCTTGCCCTTATCCGTGACGGCTTCGATCGAGCGGTAGTCTCTGGATACCGTAATAAGTCCCTCGGTCGTATGAATATGGAACAATGCCGGGGGAGCCGCATGCCGGAATCCCCAGCTGCAGCCGACATGACCGAGCGTGCCGCTCTTGAACAGAATCGTGGCGTGAGCAGTGCCCTCGCCTTCCATCCACTCCGTCCCGAGGCGGGTGCCCAGTGACACGATCCGTTCCGGCTCGCCGAAAAACCAGAGCAGCAGATCGACGTAATGACAGCCATGACTGAACAGGACGCCGCCGCCAAGCTGGTCCCTGCGCGAGAACCAGCTTCCCGGACTCGGCTTCAGCATGCCTTCTACCCAGCAATTCGCATTAATCGGCTTGCCGTAGCGGCCGCTGTCCAGCACCTCCTTCAGCCGGACAAGTGCCGGCAGGTAACGAAGCACGTAAGCCACCATAAGCTTGACGTTGTTCTGCTCTGCCGCTTGAATGACCTGCAGACATTCTTCCTCCGTATTGGCCAGCGGCTTCTCGACAAGCACATGCTTGCCCTGGGCGATGGCCTGCAGCGCCTGCGGAGCGTGGAGATGATGCGGGGTACACAAGCTGATCGCATCGACATCATGCAGAATCGTCGTCCAGTCTGTTGCATACTTGCAGCCGAGCTCTTCGGCAACCGACTTCGCCTTGGCTTCGTCCAGATCGACGACCCAGCGCAAGTCCGCCTTTTCCGATTCGTGAAATGCATACGCATGACTGAGTCCCATGTTCAAACCGACAACTGCTGTGCGAATTTGCTTTGACATTTCGATACCCTCCGATATTTCTTGCTTGTAGTGCGCGCCTAACATCATCATAATCAGAAAACTCTGCAAAATCTTTGTCCTTTGGGCAGACAGTTTTGCACTTTCGCTCGATAGTGCCGCAAGCATTTCACCAGTAAGCCGACAACAAATGTTCGGGAATGTTATGCAGCGAGATTCATGAGATCCATGTCCAAAATCCTTTAATCATTCTCTAAGGAAGATGTCGAATGGCCTGTGTTAGGATGGCTATATGTCTATTTTTATAATTAAGATAGAAAGGAAAGATGATCGATGATGATGCGGATACAGGGGAATTCATTTGGTCTTGTCCTGATCTGTTTCTTGCTGGTGGCGACGCCTTTGTTGATGATGGTGCCACCCGCAGAGAGAGCGAGCGCGGCGACGGATTTTGCTGGAGGGGACGGTTCGGCGGGCGATCCCTGGCAAATTGCGACTCCGGAGCAATTGAATTTGCTGCGGCATTACTTGGGCAGCGCACATGCGGACAAGCATTACGTGCTGGTTAATGATATAAACCTGCAGCCGTATCTCTCTTCAGGAGGAGAGGGTTATGCGAACTGGGGCGATGAGGGCTGGCTGCCTATTGGAGATGGTGGTAACTATTTCGGCGGCCATCTCGATGGAGACGGACATGTCATTAAGGGGCTATCGATTGACCGTCCGTCGCTGAATTGCGTCGGATTGTTCGGTG
Source organism: Paenibacillus sp. J5C2022 (assembly GCF_025567625.1). Lineage (GTDB taxonomy): Bacteria > Bacillota > Bacilli > Paenibacillales > Paenibacillaceae > Pristimantibacillus. The sequence continues at coordinate 12,109 of NZ_JAOQJC010000043.1, forward strand.
TGATGGCGGGAGAAGTCAGGGATTTGGGCATTGAGGATGCGGATATAACGGGCGCTGGTGAAGTCGGCATTCTAGTGGGTAAAATGGGTGTGGGGAATATCAGCGGCAGCTTCTCCACTGGAAGCGTTCTGGGCGGCTACGGTGCAGGTGGATTAATCGGCAAACTGCATGCTGGAAAGTTGACGACCAGCTACAGTACGGCAACAGTCAGCGGCGGGGATTACATCGGAGGATTGATTGGGAGAACATCAAGTGCTTCATCCAGCGAGATCGCGCTCGTCCAAAACAGCTACAGTACGGGAGCGGTAACGGGAAGCCAGCATGTTAGCGGATTGGTCGGAAGTAATAATGGAGATTTCGAGAACAATTACAGCTCCGGCAAAGTAACCGGCAATACGAATGTTGGCGGTATGGTTGGTGATCAAGGCGGCTGGAGTAATTATCTCGGGTTCAGCTACTGGAATACGGAAACGAGCGGAGTGGAAACCTCGCTCGGCGGCGCGAATGTCATCGGTGTTGATACGGCGGATATGAAAAATGAAACGACGTTTGCCGGATGGGATCCCAACGTCTGGGCATTCTCCGAGGGTGGTTATCCGGTGTTGAAGGGCATGTGGGCGGAGCAGCAAGTGGATACGGTTCAGCCGTTTTTAGTGGAAGCGTCGATGGATCGGGATGAGGCAAGCCGATTGCTGCTGGACTTTGACGAGGCGGTTCAAATACTGGATGCCTCGGGACTGACCGGCAAAGTGAACGGGAATCCGGTATCCATCACATACGAGAGCGGAACCGGGAGCAAGCAACTGGCGTTCACACTGGGAGCACCGGTGGTTTATGGCCAGACCATGACGATATCCTATGAAGCGTCGGCGGGTAATGCGGTCGACTTGGCCGGCAATGGATGGCAAGATGTGCTCGAGGCCGCCGTTACAATTGAACTGAGTGATAATGCATCCGTATCAGCCGCAGGGAGTGCTTATGGAGTCGATACGGCAGCGGACATGATTGCGGCTAATGAAACAGGCATCTATGCGGGCGTGACATTGACAGGCGATCTGCTCAGCGGACTTGCCAAGCATGCCGGCGCAGCATGGAAGGTGGTTGGAGCGAGTACAATCATCGCAAATGCTGTGGATTTCGATGGAGCGACAGAGAAAGCATTGGATGATGCTCTTGCCACGGGCGATCAATTGGCGGTGAAAGCGGAGGACGGAACAGTGAGGGTGTACGCCGTTGTTGTGGTTGAGGATACGACCGAGCCTTCTGTCACCTTGGGTACGAATGGTGCGGAAGCCTGGGCCAAGTCTGCTCAAACGACAGTTACGGTCAGCGATGCGGAAAGCGGTGTAGAGCCCTCATCGCTGCAATATGTGTGGTCAGACAGCAGCATTACGCCAGTGTCGGGTTGGATGGCGTTCGATAGCGGGGATACGATCAGCTTATCTGTCGGCGATGGCGATAGGTATCTGCATATCCAAGCCGAAGACGCGGCGGGCAATGTTGTGAATGATGCCTCGCATCGATTCCGCTTGGATAATACGGCGCCTGCCGTCAGCGTGACGATGGAGGGCGGATCGGGGGGCGGCTATGCGAATGATACGTGGACGAACCAGGCGGTTGAGGTAAGTGTTCATGCGGCGGATGTCGGAACGGTGACGGGTGTGACCTATTCCATCGACAGCGGCGTCAACTGGTTCCCGTATGTGTCGGAAGTGGAGCTGCAGGCGGACGGTGTCTATCCGTTGTCGGTTAAAGCTGTGGATGCGGCGGGCAATGAAACAGTGGAACAACGTACGGTGAAGATCAGCACGAGCGGTCTCCTGTTGACACCGACGTTGACGGAAGAGGGAGGCAGTCCCTATACGAGCGGCGAGTGGACGAGCGAGGACGTAACGGTGAGCGTGAACGCCTCAGCAGGGCCGAGCGGCGTCACCTCGCTGACGTATAAGCTGAATGGAGGCGCCGCTCAGCCGTATACGAGCGGACAGCCAATTGTGCTTGATGAAGCGGGGGTACATGCGCTGTTGTTTGAAGCCGCTGACGGCGCGGGCAACTCGTTCTCATTGCCGCTGGCGGTGAAGATCGACCGGACGGGGCCGATGGTGACCTTCGGCACCAACGGAAGCGAGCTGTGGGACGAGTCGGTCCAGACCACGGTCACGGTAACCGATGGGGAGAGCGGCGTAGCGGCTTCATCGCTGCAATATGCATGGTCGAGCGATGCAAGCGCGCCGGCGAACGGTTGGACGGCCTTCTCCAGCGGAGAAGTGCTGAGCCTGAATGCGGTGGATGGCGACTGGCACCTGCATATTCGGGCGCAGGATGAGCTGGGCAATCTCTCCAATGTCGTCTCGGAGCGGTTCCGCATGGATACTTCTTCGGCGGAACTGAGCGGTCTGTCCTTCTCGGAGGGCGAGCTGAATCCGGCCTTCGCGCCGGGTACGACGGCTTATCGCCTAAGCGTACCTTATCGTGCGGACAGCATCACGATTACGCCTGTCATGACGGATGTGACAGATACCGTGACGGCCAGCGTCTATGGAGGGGCATCGCAGAGCCTAACCAGCGGGCAGAGGAGCGGAGCCATTCCATTGCAAGTAGGCGATAATGAAATTTCAATGGTAAATACAGCATTGAACGGCGAGCAGCAGACGTACACGGTGACCGTTACCCGGGTACGAGCACAAGTGTCGCCTAATCTCACTGGCCCGCGAATTGTGGTGGAGCCATCGGGAGAAGTGCGTATCATTGTGGATTATGCATCGGTACGGCGGGATACACAGCCGGATGGCAGAGCCGCAGAGCATGTAAGCCTGCAAGAGTGGATAGTGGAACAAGCGCTGTCGCTGGTCAGCGGGGAGCAACCTCGTATCACCATCGAAATCGATGATTCCACGGGCGTGGTGCAGACGGAGCTGACGGCTGGGGCGCTTGCCAAGGCTTTATCGACTCATGAGAACTTGAACGTGGCTGTGCAGCTTAACGGCTCCAGTTACCAGCTTGCGATTGCCGCTATACAATGGGAAGAGCTGGCGGAGCGTCTAGGCGTACAGGTGGAGGATTTAAAGCTTAAGATCAAGATGGAGGAAGCCGCCGAGTCTCTGCAAGAGGCAGCGAGAGAAGCTGCGGTCGCAGCAGGACATGTACTGGCTGGGGAGGTGGTTGATTTCCAAATCATCGTGGAAGCAGGGGATCAGCAGCTTGCAATCGAAAGCTTCGGCGGCATGTACATGAACCGATCGATTGTGCCTGATGATAGGAATGGGGATGAGCCGCTGCTGGGCGTGTTGTACGATCCGGAAACGAATAGCTTCTATTTCGTTCCTTCGAGCATGGGGGAGCGACGTGACGGATTGGTAGAGGTCATGATGCAGGTGCCGCATAACAGCATGTATGCGTTATTGGAGCCGAGTGAAGCCAGCTTCGAAGATATGCGCGGCCACTGGGCGCGGGAAGATGTTGAGCTGATGGCGTCGAAGCTGATCGTGCAGGGCAAGTCGGCATCGGCATTCGCCCCGGATCAGAAGATCACGCGGGCGGAATTCGCGGCGCTGCTGGTGCGTTCGCTTGGATTGTCTGCTGGCGGGAATGATGATGCCAACAGTGTTGGAGCGGCGCTATTCGCCGATGTGGATACGGATGTCTGGTATGCGCCTGCCGTATATGCGGCCGTGGACGCGGAGATGGTTAATGGCATCTCTGAAGATGCCTTCGCGCCTGATGCACCGATTACACGTGAGCAGATGGCGGTGATGATGGCCAGAGCGATGGCGTATGTTCATCAGCTCGCCGATCCTGAGAAACCGGTCCAATACGGTGCGTTGGACGAGATTGGGGCAGCTGGCGGGGACCAGTTGCAGCAGACGGGACTGGCAGCCTTTGTGGATCGCGGCGAGATTGCGGAGTGGGCGGCGGAAGCAGTAGGCGAGGTTGTGAAGGCTGGCATTATGAGCGGCTTGGATGGATCCCGCATCGCTCCTGCCGCAGATGCAACCCGCGCACAGGCGGCTGTCATTCTGAAGCGATTGCTGCTTCATCTGCAATTTATATCAGATTAGAATTCGCCATAAACAAGCGATTGGAACTAGGGTGATACTAAGACACATTCGTCCCTGACGAGTGTGTCTTTTTGTTTCTGTTTTTCCAGAAAAGAGGGGTCAGCTATACGTTAAACGCAACTATTTTGCCGAATCTGAATAAGCGATCTTGATTGTCCAGTTACTGGAGGTTGTATACTTGGGCATGAGACAGCAAGAACATAATGCGAGGAGGCTTTCTATTAATGAGAACATTCGAAATGGTGACCGGGATCATCAATGTGCTAATGCTCGGCTGGTTCATCCTTCCTGTGAGGAGATCGCAGCGCGCACTGCTTATCGGGCTTGCAGTGTCAGCCATAGCTGTAGTGACGCACGGGCTAATCGAAGGGATGCGCTGGCAGATGATTCCTATCTATGCGATTACCTTTATCCCTATCGTCGTACTGGCGGTTCGATTACTGACCAAGCCGAAGCAGGAGGCGAAGAAGCGTTCGCGGATAAGGCTGGTGTTGGCTGTTGTACTGGCTTCACTATATGCGATTATCGCCATGGCCTTGCCGCTTCTGCTTCCGGTCTTCACCTTCGAGAAGCCGGCGGGCCCGTATGCGATCGGCACCGTGACGTACAATTGGATCGATGAGCATCGAGAGGAGACGTTCACTCCGGAGTCAGGCGACAAGAGGAAGTTGGCGGTGCAAATATGGTATCCTGCCGATAAGGATGCGAGACGGACGCCGGCCCCTTATGTGTCCGACGGGGGAATCTATGCGGAGGGGTTAAGCCAATTCCTGGAGATGCCGAAGCTTCTGTTCACCGCGTTCGGCCATGTGAAGACGCATGCCGCCGTGAACGCGGACATTTCCAATCGGGAATCGGCTTATCCTGTGCTTCTGTTCTCCCATGGATTCGGAATGTACAAGAGCCAGAACAACTTTCAGATCGAGCAATTGGTCAGTCAAGGTTATATCGTGGTAGGGTTCAATCATACCTATAGCAGCGCGGCGACCATCTTCGACGATGGCCAAGTAGCCTACTATGTAGCGCAAGACAAGGAATCTTCCGACTACTTGGATGGGGCCAATGAAGGATGGGTGGAGGATGCGAAGTTCGTCCTTGATCAATTGGAGGAGATAGCCGCGAAGCATTCGGAAGGGCGGTTCGCGGGGCGGATGGATATGGAGAAGATCGGGATGTTCGGTCATTCCTTCGGCGGCGCGACAAGCACGCAGTTGCTGATGACGGATGATCGAATCAAGGCGGCTATTAATATGGACGGAATTCTCTACGGCAAGCTTCGGATTCCCGAGGAAGGCTTGCAGAAGCCGTTCTTGTTGATGAGCGCCGACCGCTCGCTGAGTATTGTGCAGGATATAGCCGACCGGGAGCAAGCCGAGATGATTGCGCGTATGCTGACACGGTACGAGCGTGTACCAGTGGGCGGCAACTACTGGCTAACGATCCACGATAGCGACCATGCGGCCTTCTCCGACTTCTATCTGCTCTCGCCGCTAATTGAACGAATGGCGGGTGTTCATATTCGGCAGGTTCACCGCATCATTAACGACTACTCGCTGGATTTCTTCGATCATTATTTGAAGCAGCAGCCATCCAGGCTGCTGGAGCATAATATTGGCGAGCATCCGGAGTATACGCTACAGCGAGGTTAAGCCTTGTCCATGAATCGTTGAGGGCGCCGAGCCCTCGGCGATTCACAGGTTATTGACGCTGCAGCCTCCATTGCACGCCTTGGTACAACAAGCTGTTCCCTCTGTACAACTGGTGGTATTGCGGGCTAATGATGGCGCATAACGTATTGCACCGCTCCAGATGCTCGGTCTGCGTGCTTTCGCAATACTCTGCGAAGCGGTAGAAGAATTCCTCTTGGGCGCCCTGTTCCTCCGAACTGGCATACAGCCTGACCATATCGTCCACAATGCTCTGAACAGCTTTGCTGCCCGGCGCGTATTGCTCCTTCCATGCATGATTCAGCCGTTCCTGAATCGCTTCCAGCTTCTTCGTCCATACGCCTGCGCGATCTCGAGGCTGCTGCACGACATGCGCGAACTTCGACTCCACCTCTTTAAGGTCCGCCACGAATTGCGGATCGTTCATCAGCTCCTGGAGCTCTTGCCAAGCGGCTGTTTGTCTGGCGGATTCTTTAGGCTGCTGCACGACATATTTGTTGAAAAAAAACAACAGCGGGTCCTTCCATTCTGTCGGAAAGTGCTCGAACAAGCGGGTTTCCTCTACCTTCTCCGAAAGGAATTGCTTGCGTTTCTCGGTATTGATCGTCCGCGCATGGACCAAGTCGTAAATATGCTGCAACGAGTCACCTTTGCGCTTCTTCGCATCACGCAATATCGAGATCATATTGTTAAGCGTGCTGGCTTGTATCTCCAATGATTCGATCTGCCAATCGAGCGCTTTGTCTACGGGGACTTCTCCGGAGATGATCTGCCGGATATCATCAATTCCGAAATCCAGATAGCGCAGTGTGGTCGTCAGCTCCAACCGCCATATATCCTCCGTCGTATATAACCGATGCCCTCCCTCTGTATAACCGGCGGGCTTTACTAATCCGATTTCATCGTAATAACGGACCGTTTTAATGGTAGATCCGATTAATTTGGCGACTTCCCCGATCGAGTAGGTTTTCTCGGTATGCAAATCCGTCACTTCCTTTACTTTTATTGCTAATAGTGCGTGTTCAAAAAGCCCAGTTTTCAGCACCGAGAAGATTGGATGAAACTAGGAAATGAGGAGCGGAGCGTAGTGGAAGCTACGTGAGCACCGGAAGTTCCGGTTGAGTTCAATATTCGATGTCGAATATTCTTCTCGGTATACTTCGTGATCAAAAGTGGGCTTTTTGAACAACCTCTAATATCTATTTTGCTTTCGGAATTCTGAGGGGCTCATCCCCATTGCTTTGCTGAACACCCGGCTGAGGTAGAAGCCGTTCTCATAGCCGCATCTTCCCGCAATGACATCAAGCGTCCACTCGGTAGTCAGCAGCAGTCTGCATGCTTGCTTTACCCGAATCGACGTCAAATATTGCAGAGGGTTGATGCCGTAGCCGTTTTTGAATCTGCGGATCAATTGCACGGGCGTCAATCCGAATTGTTGGGCTACATCCCGGATTTCGATCGCTTCATGGGCATGGTTAGTCAAATATATCGCGACTTCACGAATGAGCTCGTCATTTTTCAATATTGGATCTGCATCGGGAGATTCCAGCGCCTGCTGCGCGAGCATCATCCAGATGTCCGTAAAGTAGTGCTGCTTCAGCTTTTTATTATCGGAGCTGAAGGACAGCTGCAGATCCGCCTGCCTTAAACATTTGTAGTTTTCAGACAGTCGCCGAATCTGGGGCAGTTTTATTTTCCGCTGCGACAGAAGGAGCTGAAGCTGCTGCGGTTCTCCTTCGGGGAGGAGAAACGTAATCGAATGAAAGCTTAAGGCCGTCAGCACATTTCGATGAAACGCAATCTGAGGCGGGCATACGACCACGTCTCCGAATTCGGCCACTCCGTATATTTCTCCTATCTGATACTCGAAGCTCCCTTCCTCCACCGCAAAAAGGACCCACGTCACATAGATGTCCGTTTCCAACAAAAATTTTTCTTTTTTGAGCCAGTACATATGATAGACGAATTCGGGCAAGCCCGCGGGCATTTCGCTTCACCTCGTCAGTTTTTGAAATTTTGGATATGGAAAAGAAATTTTATGAATTCTAATGCATGAATGAAAGATAGTACTATGTAATTAAAGATATCATAGATTGCAGAGGAGTCAAAGGATGATGGGAAGTACTGATACGAAAATGTTGGACACGGACGTTTTGATCGCAGGCGGAGGCATGACTGGAGTGGCGGCTGCATTGGCTGCGGCCCGCAACGGAGCCCGGGTCATTCTATGCCAGGACCGTTCCGTTCTTGGAGGAAACGCGTCGTCGGAGATTCGCATGAATATATCCGGCTCATCCACAATCGGGAAGGAATTGGAGACGGAGCGCAGAGAAAGCGGCATAATTGAAGAGATCGTGCTTGAATGCTCAGTCAGAAATCCGCAGCGGAGCGCAAGCATGCTGGATTTGATCTTATATGAGAAATGCCGCGCCGAACCGAATTTGACGCTGCTGCTGAACACGACGGTAGTCGCAGCCGACGTCGAGGGCTCCCGTATTCGCTCCGCCTATGCGGTGAGAGAAAGCACGGAGGAGAGCTTTACGATCCGGGCTGATATTTTTGCGGATTGTACGGGCGACGGCAGGCTTGGATTTGAAGCGGGCGCTGCGTTTACGACCGGCCGGGAAGCGGTAGAGGAATATAACGAGTCCGGAGCAAGCCGGAACAGAGACGCTTATCGCCTCGGCTCCTCACTTCTGTTCACATCTAAGGACATGGGACGCCCGATGCCGTTCACCCCGCCCGTATGGGCGCGCAAGTTTACGGAGGAGGATTTGCAATTTCGAAACCACGACGCCTGGGAGTTCGGCTATTGGTGGGTAGAATTCGGCGGCACGCTGGATACGATCAAGGATAACGAGCATATCCGAGACGAGCTGCTGGCGATCATGCTGGGGGTGTGGGATCACATCAAGAACAGCGGCAATCACCCCGATTCTGCCAATTGGGCGCTGGATTGGTTCGGTTTCCTTCCGGGCAAAAGAGAGTCCAGAAGATTTATCGGCGAGCACATGCTGACCCAAAACGATATTCAGCAGGCTATCGACTTCATTGATGTAATCGCTTACGGCGGCTGGTCAATGGATACGCATCCGCCCCAAGGCATCGATGCGAAGGACGAGAAGCCGTGCAATCAGCCGTTTACACCTTATCTTTATGGCATTCCGCTGCGTTCGATGATCAGTCGGAACATTTCGAATCTGATGTTCGCCGGCCGCAATTTATCCGCCACCCATATCGCGTTCTCCAGCACCAGGGTCATGGCGACATGCGCGGTGATGGGAGAAGGGCTTGGCACGTTCGCGGCAACGGCGGTGAAGCGCAAGCTTCCGTTGGAACAAGCGTGGCGCGAACGCGGGATTGTGAAGGAAGCTCAGCAGCAATTGCTTCGGCAGGGAGCTTTTTTGCCCGGCATGAAGCTGGAAGGGAATCTTGCGAAGCTTGCCCGGATTTCTTCATCTTCCGAGCAAAAGCAAGGAAAATGCGGTAATGTTGTTGACGGGCATACTCGCGCTGTTCATGGGGAGAAGGGGGTGCGTTCCGATTTGACGAGAGCCGGCACGCATCGCTGGATGTCGGAACCGGGAGACGGAAGTCCTTGGCTGGAGCTGGAATGGGAGAAGCCGGTAACGGTTTCCCGAATTTCGATCGTTCTGGATACCGGCCTTCACCGTTTATTGATGCTATGTCATTTGGACGTGCTGCAGAAGCATATGCAGTGGGGGCGGCCGCAAGCCGAGACGCTGAAGGAGTTCAAGCTGATTGCGCATGACGAACAAGGGAGGAGAGAAATCGCTCATATTACGAATAATTATCAACGGATGCTGCACTTGCCGATAACGCTGAAAAATCTGAAGACGCTCCGTCTGGAGGTTATTTCTACGAACGGGCTGGACCATGCGCGAGTGGTCGAAATCGTTTGCGAGTAACCTGCTTGCTGCAGCGCCCTCGGAAGGAGAATGGGATGAATAACGGCAAAGCCAGTCCTCTCTGGCTCTACATGAGAAAGAACAAGTGGTTGTATATTTTGCTGATACCGGGATTTGTTTATCTGTTTATTTTCAAGTATAGCCCAATGTTCGGCATCGTCATTGCGTTCCAGGATTTCAATTTGCTGAAAGGCATATGGGGAAGCGATTGGATCGGCTTCGAAAATTTTCGCTATCTTTTCCAATCGGACGATTTCTTCACGATTTTGAGAAATTCGTTAATTATAAGCTTTTATCAAGTGTTATTCGGATTTCCCGCACCGATCTTGCTGGCTATTCTGCTGAATGAAATTCGCAATCTGCTATTCAAAAGAGTCGCCCAAACGGTGCTGTATTTGCCGCACTTCATATCATGGGTGGTCATAGCCGGCATCATTGTCAACATGCTGTCCCCGTCGTCGGGCTGGGTCAACCGGCTGATCATCGATTTCGGCGGGGAACCGATTCATTTTCTGCTGAAGCCCGAATATTTCCGGACGATACTGGTTTCCGCGGAAATATGGAAGGAGCTCGGATGGGGAACGATCATTTACCTGGCAGCGCTTACTTCCGTAGACCCGTCCCTTTATGAATCGGCAACGATCGACGGGGCCAATCGGCTGCAAAAAATAGGGTACATTTCGCTCCCCAGCATAGCGACCACGATCGTCATTATTTTGGTCTTGCGGGTCGGAAGTGTTTTGGATATCGGCTTTGAGCAAATTTTCCTGTTATACAATCCCGCTACTTACGAAGTGGCCGATGTGTTTGAAACCTATACGTACCGGGTTGGGTTGTTGGAAGGAAGGCTCTCGTTCACGGCTGCCGTCGGCTTGTTCAAATCGGTAGTCGGGCTCGTTATGATCGTGTTGGCCAACCGGATTGCGCGCCTGTTCGGAAAGTCATTGTGGTAGGAGGGGAAGAGGGAATATGCACAAGAGAATCGAGCTTTTTGACATCGCCGTCTATCTAATTGTGGCTTTGATTTGCGCGGTCATGCTGTACCCCCTGCTGAACGTCGCCGCGGTTTCGATCAGTTCGCACACCGCGTATATGCAGAACCCGATGCGCATATGGCCGAGCGAAATATCGTTCGACGCCTACAAGGATATCCTTTCGCATCCCGTTCTCGCCAGAAGCTATTTGAATACGCTCATTGTTACCGTAAGCGGCGTAGCATTAGGCATCTTTTTGTACATCATTACGGCGTATCCGCTTTCCAAATTGCATTTGAAAGGCAGAGCGATCATGATCAATTTGGTCATCTTCACGATGCTTTTCAACGGGGGACTCATTCCTAACTTTTATTTGATTCGTTCTCTCGGCATGGTGGACACGCTGGCCGCTCTCATTTTTCCCGGGCTGTTCTCTGCGTTCAGCTTGATCCTGATGGTCAATTTTATGCAGAACATTCCGGAGGAGCTGGAGGAAGCCGCGAAGATGGACGGGGCCTCCGAGCCGTTCATTTTGTTCAAAATCGTCGTTCCGCTTTCCATGCCGATTATCGCCACATTGACGCTGTTCGCGGCGGTAGGCTATTGGAACAGCTTTTTCTCGGCCATCATCTATATCCGAAGCGTAGAAAACTGGCCGCTGATGCTGTTTTTGCGGGAGGTCATCGAAGGCGCCAAAATGCTGCAAATATCTGCAGGCGATAACAGCGCCGAGATCGGCAATATGAACGTCATGCCGGAGACTCTGAAATATGCGACGATCATGATCGTCATGCTGCCGATTTTGTCGGTGTACCCGTTTCTGCAACGGTTTTTCGTCAAAGGAATTATGCTGGGGTCTGTAAAAGGTTGATACAAAGGACCCTTGTCATAGATATACATTCAAAGGGAGGCTGAACCAAGATGATGAAGAAAGTATTGGCGGGGCTAGGGGCTGCGGTGCTGCTTGCCGGAATGACCGCTTGCGGAACCAATGACAAGCCTGCGGAGACCGGCGATCCGAAGCAGTCAGCGGCGGTGGAGACCGCCGAAGCCAAAGTAAGCATGAAGATTATGGGCAATTTCGCATCATCCAACTTGTCGGAAACGGACAAGCTGCTGTTTCAATCCATCGAGGAAGCAACGAATACGGAGATCAAATTCGACATTCCGCCGTCGACGGGCTACAGCGAGCGGCTTCAATTATCGCTGACGACCGGCGATTTTCCCGACGTCGTCTATTTCCCGAGTCCTAGCGATGCCGCGTTTTTGAAAGCGGTTAAGGACGGCGTTATCCTTCCGATCGATGACTATCTGAAGAGTGCCGACAACATTAAGAACTATTCGTATGACGTCTCCTGGGACGCTTTGCGGGTAAACAATGACGGCAAAATTTACGGCATTCCGCGGACGACCGTTATCCGCTCTGACGGGTACTGGCTCCGAAAAGACTGGCTCGATACATTGAATATCCAGCTCCCGGACAATAACGAAATTACGCTGGAGCAAATGATCGAGATTATGCGCAAATTTTCGAAGGAAGATCCGGACGGCAACGGGAAGCACGATACGTACGGGTTTGGAACGGCTGCAGGCGGCGATAAATCGCTCAAGCCGATTTTCCAAAACGAGCTCGGCCTTTACGGCTGGCAGGAGTCCGGCGGAGGCGAGTATAAATACATGAATCCCCAATACGATGTGAACTCCGATCAATATACGAAGGCTTTGGAATTAACGGCCAAGCTGTTCAAAGAAGGGCTGATCGATCCGGATTCACCTTCGATCGACGCCACGAAAACGCTGGAACGGTTTCAAAGCGGCAAAACGGGTGCAATCGACGGGTTTGCAGGTCATTACGAAACCTTCCTGAGTGCCGGTAAAAAGATCAATCCGAATTTCGAGCTTGCTTATGTATTCGTTAAGAACGAGCAAGGCGAGATGAAGGGACTGGGACAAGGAACAGGGTTGTGGGGCTTCTGGGCGGTAACGCGCAATGCGAAGGACCCGCAAAGAGTGGTCGACGTATTCGACTACATGCTTTCGGACAAAGGCTGGGATTCCATCTACACCGGCGTGGAAGGGCATGATTTCAAGGTGGAAAACAACAAGCGCGTCTACGCGGAACCGCCGCTGGAAACATTCGTCCGCAAAAATATGGTTCGCCGCGCCAACGACTACATGTTCTTCATTAATCCGGCTATGTCGGAGGAGCTGAAGCAGATGCTCGTGCCGAATATCGAGAAGGCCGTAAAAAGGATCGTGATGTCCAAGGACCGGGACTTCACGCCGCCGATTGCGAAGACGCCGCCTTACCTGGATTTCAATAAAAAGTTCAGCGAGGTTACGACGAAAATTATTATCGGCGATGCGGAGCCTTCCGAGTACAAGAAGGTGCTGCAGGACTGGCATACGAAATTCGGCCAAACGTATTTGAAGGAAATGAACGATTATATCGCCCAAATGGAAAGCAAGTAGTTATGCAGAAAGATTGTTCGCACTTCTTTCCGGGAGTGAAACAATAAAAAATTGGCTATTAGGCCGCAGCCTCTCGGAATGATCGTTCCGTTCCGGGAGGCTCAAAAAAGGAGGATTTGAATGTGAGCTTGCTGAAAGGAAAAAGATTTGTTTTGCTGTTGATTTTCGTCGTGGCCGTAACCCCGCTGCTTATGACCGCCGGGCCGGTGAGCGCCAATGATCAGAGCCCGGCGCATGAGGCAGGGAAGAAGCATGGGCAAGATGGTGCGGAGCAAGGCGTTGTGCTTGTGAGTGACGGCAACCCTTCGGCCACCGTTGTGACGACGGTATCTACTTCCGATTTGGAGCAAAAGGCGGCAACTGAGCTGGTGAACTACATAAAAAGCATGTCCGGGGCGGAGCTTCCCATTGTAACGAATGAGGAAGAGGCAGCCGGAACGAAAATCTATATCGGAGGGGCAGCGCCCGATATCGACTTGAACGCCATCCGTCAAGGCGGAGATGATCCCGCATCTTTCCGACTTGCATCGGCGGCGAATGCCATCCAATTGTATGGCCTCACGGATCAAGGCACGTTATTTGCCGCTTTTGAGCTTCTTGAGCAGCTAGGCGTACGTTGGTTCATGCCTGGAGATCTAGGCACAGTCATTCCGTCGAAGAAAACGATAGCGCTTTCATTGCAAGATACGATTCAGCACCCCGGCTTTTCGACCAGGACGATGCAAGCAACAGAAATGTATCAAAAACCTCCCGGACTACCAAACGGAGTCAATTTGAATGAAGGCAAGCCTTGGGTTGAGCATATGCGGCTGAATCAAAAGTATTACGGAACGCACGGCATTCCGTGCGCCATCAGCTCAAAGGATCGGCCCGATCTGTTCCTGCCGAACGAGAATGGAACGCCGACGAATCAATTTGACGTCACGAAGCCTGAAGTTCTAGACTGCGTCGTACAGAGCTCGATACAGAAATTGCAGCAAAATCCGAATCTTAAAGTGCTGAGTATGGGGCCGAACGACGGTCTTGTGAAGGTGCTTCATCCTAACCCTGACTGGGATGGGGATGACTGGGATGCCACGCACGACACCTTGTCGTTAACGGATCGGTACGTGAAATTTATCAATCTTGTTTTGGAGCAGCTTGAGCAAGCCGGATTTCCGGATATCAGCATCGGCTTTACCGCCTATGATACTTACTATCAACCGCCGGTTCGGTGGACACCGCATTCGAGGCTGATCCCGGTCATCGCTTCGATTACGATAGACCGCTACCATGCCATAGACAATCCGCTTTCCTGGGAGCGCGGCCATCTGAAAGATATAATCGACGGTTGGCGGAACCTTGGGGTTAAACCTCAGATTTACCAGTATCTCTATAACCTTGCCGATCCGGGCCTTCCTTTTTCGCCTGTCGATCAGGTAGCCAGCGAGTTTAAGTACTACAAGCAGAACGGGATTACCGGCATACGCGCCGAGAACTTGCCGGCCTGGGCTTATCATGGTCCGGGACTTTATCTGGCGGCCAAAATGATGTGGAACCCGGATTTGGATATCGAGGCTTTGCTGGACGATTACTATACGAAGTTTTACGGTCCGGCAGCCGAGTCGATGCGGGAGCATTTTGAAACGCTGGAGCAGGCTTTTGCCGAGGCTGATTATTTTGTCGGAAACATCTACGATTTCCCTCACATTTTGACGGACAAGGTCAGGAAGGAAATGGAGAAGACGTTAGGCAAAGCCGAGAAGGAAGCGAATAAGTCAAGCGATCCGGTTTACGGCAAACGTGTTGCAATGGTGCGGCTTGCTTATAGCTTCGGCGACAATTTCCTCGGCATGATGGAGAACATCAATCGTTTGAATTTTGTCAAGGCGAAAGAGCAGTTCGATCGGATCTATGCGCTCCGGAATGTAGCTGTACTCCATTCTCCCATCATTTTGAATCCGTGGGCATCGTTTCTGTATACCGATATTTTCTGGAAGAAGATGGTGACGGAAGGCGAACAGCGCGTTACCGGGGGAAATCGGGTTGTCGCCCAAATGCCTGATGAGTGGAATGTCATGCTGTTACCGCACGATAACGGAGATCTGTTAGGTCTGTGGAAGCCTGGCCTGGGAACGAAGTCGTGGATGAAGCTGAAGACGTATTCCGAGACCTGGTCCAGCCAAGGACTTCGCTATTACAAAGGGCACGCATGGTATCGGACGGAAGTAAAAGTAGATAAAAAGTTCGACAACGGCAATCCGATTCGCCTATGGTTCAGCAGCATCGATGAGACGGCCCGTGTGTGGATGAACGGACAAGAGCTGCCGTTAGTGAAGAAGGGCAGCGGGTTAACATCGCCATGGGAGTTTGATGCAACGAACGCTATCCAATTCGGACAGTCCAATTTGATCGTCGTTGATGTAGGCAATACCATACTGGATGAATTGGGTACAGGCGGTATTACGGGTCCGGCGATGCTTTGGGAGGCCGCATCCAACTAATCTTCCGGTACCGGCACTGAAGTAGAGCTGCAGCTCATGCTCATGCGCGACGAACCGGGCGTGTTATCACGCCAATCCCCCGGATTGAACGGAAGTGTCGCGCTTGAGCGGGGCGCATGGCATGGCTTGAGGACTAACAATCATAGGATTGAGGGAGGATTCGGCATGTCGGATAATCGGATACCCGACCGCGAGAACCGTGAGGCGGCAGCGGGGGAGCAAGTAGGCGAAAGCACCGGGAACAAAGAAGGAATGGAGTCATTCGCGGAAACGGACGGCAAAATAACTCGCCGGAAACTGCTCGCCTCCTTAGGCATAGCAGGCGCCGCAATCGCGTTTTCCGGGCCTGCCGCTTGGGGAAAAGCGGCTTCCGGGCCTCCGGCCTGGGGAAGACCGTCAACCCACCCATCGGTTACGGAATCGGTTTATGGGGACCCGGTCTGTGAGTCAGTTGGCTTGGAAAGCATTGCTGACATGTTAGCTATCGTTCATCCACAGGATGGCGCTTGGGTCTATGTAAAGTCGTATTTCGCCGGAAATTATGCAGGCGGCGGTATATTTACGTGGAACGCGACAAGCATAGCGAATGACAACGGTGTTACCGTTTTTTCACAACCCGGTACAGCTGCGGGAAGATGGTTGCGAGCAGTTGATGAAGTCATTACGCCTTATGACGCAGGAGCGGTAGACAACACGGATGCAAGTGATGCGCTTGACCGCTTTGCGGCCTTTGTAGATGCTGACAATGGCAAAACAAAAATAA
This sequence comes from Paenibacillus sp. J5C2022, assembly GCF_025567625.1. Taxonomy (GTDB): domain Bacteria; phylum Bacillota; class Bacilli; order Paenibacillales; family Paenibacillaceae; genus Pristimantibacillus. Next base: position 28,455 of record NZ_JAOQJC010000043.1, read on the forward strand.
GATGTGTTGGTAGCTTTACGATCAGCAGACCGCTTCATTTTGAATGTAACGGACAGACAGCCCTTCATTGGGATTTAAAGCTGACAGCCGTTAATGCTATGCGTTACATGATCGCTTTGCGAGGTTCAAAGGTTGTTGGTTCGGGAACGATTGAGGTTGTCGGGACTGGTTCTGTTAATCAATATAACACAATGACGGTTGAGTATGGCGTTGTTATGAACGGGGTGCAAAGTGCAAAATTGCCGGCAATAAAAACAAGTCTAATGAAGTATTTCGGCATTGTAATGGATGAAAACGGCTTAATCGGCATCCCGGTTCAATCGCCCGCCTATCACAACAACACTTGCGCCGAGATTGAAAGCATTTTTGCGAGGGATTGCGGTTGCAGTCAAATCACGCCGTGGTCGAATCACAATACGTCTTTTACTTACTCCAATCCCGTTCACACCGGTGCATCCGGAGTGCCGAACCAACGAACGACAATTACAGTTTCAGCACTTCCGTACGATAATAACCTCATAGGAAGTCCTGTTCATGCTGTCATTAATGGCAGGACATACAAAGTCGAATCAACAGATTTTACGAATAAAACCGTATCTCTGTTCCCCTGGATGGAAATCGCGGAACCAACAAGCGGAGAAGTGAAGCTTATTTTCGGCGGTGCTTTGTATAATGTAGGAGCAAACGCCGGACCGGCAAAAATAGGTTCGATTGACGCAATCCGATGTGGTACTGGTGTGTTTGATGCAGCATTGTACGGTGCAAATGTGACTTCCATTACGACACAATTTTGCGGTATCGGTTCTGTAGTCGGGTATTCGGGCTCATCTCTGTCTCCACAATCGAGTGCTTATATCGGTTTTTACACAGAAGCGGTTTTTAGAAACATTGTTTTTGTAGGATCAGGTTCATGCCAGATTTTGAATCGTTACGGTGCGTTTCATGGGGAACCGTTTGTGAATTGCGAGAGAATAGCGCCAAACAATCGAACTGGCGATTATGGTGCGTTTGCGGACACAAATAGTTGGAAGCGCTTTTATATGCCGAATGCAGTCGATAATATGTTGGATGGTGCGTACTATAAGGGGAAAAGCAGAAACCAAGATTTAGCAAGTGCATCGATATCTATTTCGCCAAAAGGTGTTGTACCCCGGTTATATAAAAAAAATGCGTGGACGGTTAACTTGCTTGATGCAGAGACTGCAAATAAATACAAGGGGGTTGATGATGCCATTATCGGTTTTATTGGAACCGGCACGAGTGGTGCGCCAACTGGGATGTTTACATTTAACCCGCCTTCCGGTTGGAAAGTAAATGGGACATCAAGCGTAGCCTTTAGCGGTTTTGGCGGGCCGGCAGTGTTTTTGTGCTATTGGGAAATAGCTTCTAAAAATATCATGGTCAGTCTGCTATCGCAAAAAACGGTCATACAAGAAGACAGTACGGCAGGAGACGTTGCAACATTGAAAAATGACTTCAATGCTCTCCTGTTAAAACTAAGAAATGCTGGAATGATGTCTTAAATTCGCACTGCATCGCAACGTAACGGGACGGCGAATTCTGATCATTTTCCTTGACCCCGAATATCCGGTTGAAGTATATTATTTGTGTCTAAAGTGTGAAAGGAAACAAGTGAAGGTAATAGAATTGAATCATATACTGGATGACGATGAGGGGGAAATTAAAATGGGGACAAGCAATCCTGTAACGATTACAGTGGAAGCCATCGTTCAAGCGCCGGTTGAGCAAGTATGGACATATTGGACGGAGCCGGAGCACATTACGAATTGGTGTGCGGCATCCGATGACTGGCATGCGCCGAGAGCCGAGAATGATTTAAGAGCAGGCGGGAAATTTGTCACAAGAATGGAGGCGAAGGACGGCAGCTTCGGCTTCGATTTTGGCGGCATATATGATGAAGTGAGGCGTAACGAATTCATCGCGTATACGATGGAAGACGGAAGAAAAGTTACGATTACGTTTACTAGCCAAGGCAATGCGACCAAGGTGGTGGAAGTATTCGACGCGGAGACGACCAATCCCGTTGAGATGCAGGAATCGGGATGGCAGGCGATATTGAATAATTTCAAAACGTATAGCGAGGGCTCGAAGGAAAGCTAGAAGCAGTTACGGCTATACGAAAACGAACTCCTTTGCGGAGTGTCATAAGCATTGCCAGGAGATGATGTCTGTACAGGCATCATCTCTATTTGTTTATGAAATGCTTCATAGATGCTGACCGCCGCGTTTAGCAAGAATTATTGACGGCAGGAGACGAGCACTAGAGGCTTGAACGTCTCCCTATTCATTGACCAGGCACGACTGCCGCTTTATGTTCATGAAGAGGATAAAAACCGCGCTGCAACTGATCGATCGTATAGCCGAAGTCCATTTGCAAATGCGGATAGTCCTTGAAGCTCTTCCAATCCCCGCCCCAACTGAACCCCAGCCCTTTCGCAACGGCTACGACCTCCAGCCAGTCTGCATGCTTGTTGCGGTTCCCGTCGTATTCCAGATCCCATATCAGCTTCCCCTTCTCCGTCTTCAGGGCGAAATCGATGGCCATGCCGTAATTATGATAGGATTGTCCGCCCTTTGCATGTGTCACAATCGGACCGTGCGCTGTTCGTCCTTGCTGGAATAAGGCGTTCTGCTCGTCATGGCTGCGGAACCCGTCTGTTATGACGACATGGATGCCCAGTGCTGTACATTTCTTCACCAGTTGCTCGCTAAGTTCATTCACGACGGGATGCAAGCCGGTTATGGCAGGCGGCTTCTGCTTCGTCCATGGCAGCAGTCGCTCCACGGCTTCGAAGCGGTTGACAAGCAGGGCCGCAAGCACGAATAGAATGAGCAGCATGAGCAGGGCATTGCGTCCCCGGCGCTGGCGAGGCGACGGTCTAGGCGGCGGTGTATGCAGCTGTGGCGGCGAATAGGGGGGCATAGGCATCTCCTTGCCAAGCGGACGGAATGAGAGCGTCATGCCCGCTTGTCTTCTTCGTTTCTATTATTATATTACGACTGCATTCATAGATTCCAAAAAAAGTTTCCAAGCTCTAGCCGAGGAATCCTGGCCTGCAGATACGGAATAAGCTGCTTTCCGAGCTCTAGCCGAGGAATCCTGGCCTGCAGAGTCGCAGTAAGCTGCTTTTCAAGCTCTAGCCGAGGAATCCTGGCCTATGGCCAGCTTCAAATGCGGCGCACCGTCTCTCCTTCATAGAACCCGCCTTGAAGCAAAATGTGCTCGTAGGGCAGATGAGGGTTGGCCAGCCGCCATAGCATGCGCTCGGCGCCGCGAATGCCTGCTTCCCGTATGAGCAGCTTGGGGCGTGTCAGCTGCGGCAGAAATTCATTGCGCGTATGTTCCAAGCTAACTAAAGAATAGTCGTGCGGGATCTGCTTGCCGTTCATGCTGCAGGCATGATATACCCATGCTACTTGCTGATTGGCGCCATTCAGTATCGCTGTCACTTCACGCCTGGCCAGCTTCTCCGAGATATCCGCCATCCACTCTTCCTTCCGTTGGTATCTGCCCGTGACATGCTCGCTACTGTCCGTATCGATGCCCGCCTCCTTCAACGCAGCTACGAATGATTGCCAGCGCAGCTTTAGGCCTCTGTGATGATCGATCGAGCCCACGTATAGCATTTCCCGGTGGCCATGCGCCAGCAGGTAACGAACCGACTGGTGAATGGAGGTTCCTACGTCCCATACGACACTGTCTACTTCTGCGGCAGGAAGCGGGAAGTTGAGCATGACACGTGGGACGGGCAGTTGCAACAGCTTCTGCTCCAAATGCGATTCTATCAGCGGCGGTATGAATACACCGTCCGCATGTCTCAGATGATGCCTCTCCGCCCACTCCTCGAACGACTCTTCCTGGTCGTGTTCAAATTCATGAGGCAGCAATACGGTTTCGATTGTATGGCCGTGCTCAGACAGCTTCTCCTGCAAGCCCCCCAGCAGCAGCTGATTCATATCGGAGGATAAGGCCCCGCTTGTAATGACCAGCTTAAAGTTTCTCTGCTTGTGTGAGAATATCGGAATGTTCTCCATTGCAAGCGTACGCTCCTGATCCTTCGTGCGGTAGCCTGCCTTCCTGGCAGCTTGCAGCACCGCTTCCCTGGTTTCCTCCGACATCCCAGTCAATCCGCGAAGCGCTTTGGATACTGTATGAACGGACAAGTGAAGCTGCTCCGCAAGATCTTGCAGTGTGACCGATTTTTTGCGCGGCATCGTTCTGCTCCTTCAATGTGAGTATGGTTACTTTCATTTATAACATATGAAACAAGTAAAGTGAAATAAAAATGAAACTAAATTTAAACTTCTTTATTCGATATAATGTAAGCGAAAACAGCAATAGCATATTTTCTGAGAGGTGGAATGCAGGTTATGACAGACTTTCGGAATTTGAAGTATTACGTGGAGACGCCTCCGCTTGACGCTCCTGTCTCCGTAGAAGCGGATCTGTGCATCTATGGCGGCTCTTCCGCCGGCATTGCTGCCGCCGTACAGGCGCGCCGGATGGGATTGCGCGTCGTAATTGCGGAGTTCGGCAATCATCTGGGCGGCTTGACGACTGGGGGATTAGGCGCTACCGACATTGGCAATAAGGCGGCAATCGGAGGCATATCCCGCGAGTTTTACCGTGCGCTGGGCACTCATTATGGGACAGAGACGGACGGCGGTACGCAGTGGACATTCGAGCCGAGCGTTGCAGGGCAAGTGTATCAGAGATGGCTTGAGGAGAATGAAATTGAGGTTTATTGCCAGAGGCGCCTGAAGCAGGTGGGTAAGGGCAGCGACGGGCGGATCAAGGAACTGATCATGGAGAACGGCGAAATGTTCCGGGCCGCTATGTTCATTGACGCGACATACGAAGGGGACCTGATGGCCATGGCCGGTGTTTCCTATCATGTAGGACGTGAAGCCAACTCCGTCTATCAAGAGACGTTGAACGGTGTTCACTACGGCCACCCGCATCATCGCTTCGAGACGTGGATCGATCCGTATCGGATTCCCGGCAAGCCGGACAGCGGACTGCTGCAGGGCGTAACGGATGCTCCATTGCTGAAGCAAGGAGAAGGGGATGCCAGTGTGCAAGCTTACAATTTCCGCATCTGCTTGACGAACATGCCGGATAATTGCCTTCCGTTCCCTCAGCCGCCGGGTTACGATCCTGATGAGTTTCAGCTGCTGGCCAGATATATTCAGTCCGGCATATGGGATGCGATGCAGCTCCATAAGATGATGCCGCGCGGCAAGAGCGACCTGAACAATCGCGGAGCGGTGTCCACCGATTATATCGGAGGCAATCACAAGTGGCCTGAAGCTTCTTACAAGGAAAGAGAAGGAATCTTCCAGGAGCATTTCCGTTACAATCTGGGCATGCTCTACTTCCTGGCCAATGATGAGAGCATACCTAAAGCGATTCGCGATGAAGCAAGCAAGTGGGGGTTGCCCGCAGACGAATATCCGGCAACGGGCCACTGGACGCCTCAGCTCTATATTCGAGAGGCGCGGCGTATGATCTCCGATGTTGTGATGACGGAGCGGCACTGCCGCAGGCATATTGTCGTTGAAGACCCGATCGGCTTGGCGGCCTACGGAATCGATTCGCATCACTGTCGCAGAGTGGTGATCGACGGACGGTGCGTTAATGAAGGGAATGTGGAAATTCATACGCCGGCTCCATTCCCTGTGTCGTACCGCTCAATCGTACCGAGGCGTGGGGAGTGCGCCAATTTGCTGGTGCCAGTCTGCTTGTCCTCCTCCCATATCGCATTCGGGTCTATTCGCATGGAGCCCGTCTTCATGATACTGGGCCAGTCTGCCGCAACGGCTGCTGCGCTTGCGCTTGAGGCGGACATCACCGTACAGGACGTCGATTACAAGCCATTAAGGGAGAGACTGCTTGCCGACGGACAAATTCTGGATTGGGCGTAACGGGATCAAGGAAGGGAATGACAACAGGGGGGGAACTGGAAAGTAGAAAGGAGGGTTATACCCTCCTTTCTATTTTCCAGTTCTCTACTCTACTGTAGAGTTAATACATTTTGAGTTGAATACCTGACGCTTGTGAATAGACTCGTGCGAGCCGGGCCAATGTATGAATCCTACACTGGAACGCTGAAAAGGGGCATGCGAGCCGGATTAGTGTATGAATCCTACACTGGAGCGCCGAAAAGGGGCATGCGAGCCGAGCTAGTGTATGAATCCTACACTGGAGCGCCGAAAAGGGGCATGCGAGCCGGATTAGTGTATGAATCCTACACTGGAGCGCCGAAAAGGGGCATGCGAGCCGGATTAGTGTATGAATCCTACACTGGAGCGCCGAATAGGGGCGCGCGAGCCGGATTAGTGTATGAATCCTACACTGGAGCGCCGAATAGGGGCGCGCGAGCCGGATTAGTGTATGAATCCTGCACTGGAGCGCCGAATAGGGGCGCGCGAGCCGGATTAGTGTATGAATCCTACACTGGAGCATCAAAACTTCGCTTGCGAATTAAGCAGAAGGAGGGACTGGGGCTGCAGGCGATGTGGCCTCGGTTGGAGGTAGGGAAGTAGGCGAATGCTGAGTTGTAAGCGATGTGACCTCGGTTGCAATTTGGGAATATGTATGAAGGACGCCGTTAGGCGTTTTTCTTATTTCTTATATTGGAATACGATGCTGGTACCTTTAGTTACCATTAGGAGTTTATGAACTAGTCCGAAACGTGGATAACTAAGGTAGAAAGTGTAGCAGGAGCAGATGTAGCGGTCGCCACAGAGCTTAATCGACTCGAAATGGGCGTATTTACAGGCTAACGGTTGCATTGGCGCTTATGGAACCCGTAAAGTGCGATATCGGGTGTAACAGCGAGAAATAGGTCTCGTGGCAACCGTTACAACAAAAAAAGCGGGATGTGAGACGGAATAAGCTCTATGACAACCGTAAGAGCGTCGAACGGAACGTCCAAAGAACGAACAACGAAGCTCGCTTATCAGCTTGCTTTGTTCTTGTCATGCGTACTGGCTCGGAAAGGGATTGGAGAAGTCTGAGGAGAAAAGTTCAAATAGAGTTCAAATAGAGGTTTACATATGCCAAATGTTTCATTATAATAACAAAAAGCATACAGTATATATACAGTAGAGTGAAAGTCGAAATCAATGTTTGTTAGGTTTAGTACAGTAAAATGTAAACTTGACAGGAGGGGAGGATTTCATGAAGCTGCATACCTTGTATTATGATGAGCCGATTGTTCTCAAACGTGCTGTAGATATAGCCTTGCCGGACCAACTCCAGCAGGATACCGCTCTGCTTTACATTCACGGCGGAGGATGGGGCGGCGGCGCGCGGGATATTTTCCACTATCATCTGGAATATTTCTCGCAGCTGGGATTTCTATGCGCATCCGCAGGCTATCGCCTCGCTCCGGCAGTGAAGATGAATGAGCAGCTAACAGACGTATCTGCCGGCTATCAACGCTTCTGGCAGTATATTCATGAAGAAGAACTGCCTGTTCGACAAGTGATCGTCATCGGAAGCTCGGCAGGCGCCCATCTGGCGGCACTGTTATGCTTGCGGCAAGATTTGCCTCACAACATGCCTCAACTCCATCGCTCTGCGGCAGCGCAGAACACATCATCAAGCAGCACACCATCAACCAGCATATCATCAAGCGTATCAGCAACAAGCAGCACACCATCAACCAGCACATCATCAAGCAGCACATCATCAAGCAGCACACCATCAACCAGCATATCATCAAGCGTATCAGCAACAAGCAGCACACCATCAACCAGCATATCATCAAGCGTATCAGCAACAAGCAGCACACCATCAACCAGCATATCATCAAGCAGCACACCATCAAGCAGCACATCATCAAGTGCATCAGCAACAAGCAGCACACCATCAACCAGCACATCATCAACCAGCACACCATCTAGCGCTTCAGTAACTAGGACATTACCAAGCTCTGCCGCATCTACAGATTCACTGCGTCAAGCAGCCGAGACAGCATTATCGCATCAGGCCTTGCTCGACGGATTCACCGCGCCGCCTCCCGCAGCCTGCATTTTCCTCAATGGACCGGGGATGCTGGAGCCTTGGCCGAATATGAACGGGGATATTCGCCGCAGTATTGAAAGCGCTTTAGGGATGTCCTACGACGACTATGACGCCAATCCCGAGAAGTTCCGCGAGCTGTCGCCACTCAGCTTGGTCGGCCCTCAAGTCCCGGATATGTGGTTCATCGTGGTCGGCCTGGAGCAATTCTTCCCTCACGAGCATGTGTACGAGCTAAGCGAAAGAGTAAGGGAAGTACATTCTAAATCGGAGGTGGTGCTTATAGCGGATGCGGAGCATGGATTCCTGTACGGCGTACATAGCCCGCAGCAGAAGCAAGGCTTGCAAGTGATGAAGCAATGGATCAGTCAATACACCAAGAAACTGCACGAGATAACATCCCATTCATAAAGAGAGGATGATTGACATGCGTTTCAATTTATTGACAAGCACTTATTCACAAAAGGGGAAGTATCGCAAGGGGATGCTGGCAAGCCTGTTGGCAGCCATGATGGCAGTAATCATGCTGTGGCCGCCGCAGCTTGCCGCGGCGGAAGCTGCCGTCGGTCATGGCCAGCTTGAACTGGTCGATGACGGGGAGGCGCAAGCCGTTGTCATCGTCGATGAAGAAGCAGACGAACAGACGACAGCAGCGGCGCAGAAGCTCGTCGACTACATTCAGCAGGCGACAGGCGCAGAGCTGCCGCTCATGACATTGTACGATCTGAAAGCCAGCGGACAATCGCTGAACGGCGACGCCCGGATTTATGTAGGTCCCGGCGAACACTGGCAATCGCCTCATCTGCAGCAGCAATTGGAAGGACTTGATGAAGACGGCTTCGTGATCCAAACGAGAGGAAACAAAGTATTCATCCTTGGCCCGACGGCTTGGGGAACGGAATTCGGCGTCAATGACTTCCTGGAGCGTTACGTAGGCGTCCGTTGGCTTATTCCGGGCCCGGACGGCACGCATGTTCCCGAGCTCGAGGATCTTGAAGTGCCGCGCAACGAGCTTATTCGCGAGGAGCCGGCAGCCTTCTCCCGCCTGTTCAGCCCGTTGCAGAAGCCGACCGGCTCCGCAGGGGAGCTGCAGCATGAGTGGGCGCGCAACAACCGGATGCATTCCAGAATTGAATTCCATCATAATCTTCATAACTTGTTCCCGGTAGAAGTGTACGGGGAGACCCATCCGGAATTTTATCCCGGCGGACAGGTGCCTATCAGCGATGTGGCCTGGCAGCCATGCTTCACGGCCGACGGCATTGTGGAGGAAGCGATCTCCAATATTATCGCTTACTTCAATGAGAACCCTGATGCCACATCTTATTCGCTGGGCGTGAATGACAGCGGCGGTTACTGCGAGTCCAACCCCGCCCATCCGGACTTTCCCGATGAACTGAATTCTGTCGGCGTTCAGAATATCTCGAACATTTATTACAACTGGGTCAACCAGGTCGTGGAAGGTGTGCTGGAGGTTTATCCGGACAAGTGGTTCGGGCTGCTTGCCTACTCCAACGTGTTCGATCCGCCGACGGAAGTGACGCTGCATGAGAGAGTCGTTCCGTTCATTACGGATGACCGCTATGCCTGGGTGGACAGCGGAATCGAGCAAGCGTCCAAGGCTGTCGTGGAGGGGTGGAGCGAGAAGGCTACCAACCTCGGATTCTATGAATATATGTACGGCTCCCCTTATGCGACTCCTCGCGTATATCTGGAGCAGATGGCGGACAATTACCGCTATGGGCGCGATCAAGGCGTAGTCGCTCACTATGCGGAGCTGTATCCGAACTGGGGTGAGGGACCGAAGCCGTATATCTCCTTGAAGCTGCAATGGAATCCGGATCTGGACGAGGAGCAGCTGGCTGAAGATTGGTACGAAGCGATGGTAGGCGAGGAAGCGGCGCCTTATCTGCAGCAGTACTACGAGCAGTGGGAGGAGATTTGGACAGAGCGCGTGCCTACTTCGACATGGTTCAGAAGCTGGGCGGACGCCACGACGCGAGCGAATTACTTGCCGTTCCATGACGCGAGCTATCTGACCGTCATGACGGCTGACGATGTGGCTGAGAGCAGAGCGCTGCTGGAGAATATGCAGTCGCTGACAGAGACGGACGCCCAAGCGGCCCGTGCCGAGTTGATCATGAAGACGTTCCAATACTACGAAGCCAGTGTGCTTAGTTATCCGTCAGCCGTAGATATACCGCAGCCGCAGACGGAGCAGGAAGCGCTGGCGCTGCTGGAAGATGGACTTGTCCGCATGGCTAATGCGATAGAGAGAATGAATATTATAGCAGAGCATATGAACGACCCCATCCTGAAGCATCTGCTCACGGCGGAGCGGTTCGGTCTTGTCTGGTCGGGATTGAGTGATCTGATGATGTCCTACTTGTCGGAATGGATTGCAGGAGAGGATGAGAACGGGGCGGTCACTGCTGAAGTGCAGAACATTATAGCGACGACGGAGCTGGATGTCGTGCGCCACAATCTGGAGCTGCTGCTAGCGGTGGCCAAGGGTCAGGCGACCGATATGGCCAATTCTTCCTTCGAGGATGGAGACGCTCCTTGGTGGTTCTGGATTAAAGCACAAGGCTCGCTGGAACGAAGCGAACTGTATGCGCGCACAGGGCAGTACTCTATTGTAGCCGATGGACTGGCAAGAGGAGGTCCAGTGCAGCCAGTGCCGGTATCGGGCGGTCCGTATGGCGTGGCCTTGCATTATTACACGCCGGAAGGAACTGTCAACAATGCCTCGATTCAGCTGACCTTGAACTTGAAGGATGAGAATGGCGGCGCTGTCACCACGCTTCGCGCCGCGTCGCTTCCGGTCAGTACAGTGCCGAGCGGCCAGTGGGGCATGATGCAGCACGTATTCCATATTCCTGCCGTATACAATGGCAAGACTGTCGCCCAGGCGCAGTTCGTCGCCACCATTAACGGGGTGGAAGAGGGCAATCAGCTGTATATCGATGACATTGTGAGTGTACCGTTGCAGCCGTAGGCCGGCATAAAAAAAGGAGGTCGTTCTAAAATGAGAAAAAGAAATCCTATCACCTTATTGACGATTATATGCATGCTTGCGGTTCTGCTGTCCGCATGCGCAGGCAACGGAGGAAGCAATGCTCCTAAGGAAACCTCTCCCGCCAGCACGAATTCCGGCGGGAAGACGGATGCGGAGAGCACGAGCAAGCCGGAAGAGGACGTGTATCCGGAGAACGGGCTGCCGAAAAACGAGAAGGTAACGCTGAAGGTCGGCTTCGCCAATCAAGGCATGGGCAAAGAATGGTTCGATGCGGCTGTGGAATCGTTCCAGAAGAAATTCCCCAATGTGAAGCTGGATATTACCTCCTCCCCCGACATTGCGAAGATTACGTCGACCAAAATCGCGGCTGGCGACGATGACATGTTCGATATGTTCTCCGGCGGAATTCCGGGCGGGAACGCAGCATTGAACAGTCTGGTAGATGCAGGGAAGCTGGAGCCGGTCGAGCATCTATGGGACCGGGAGCTGTATGATAAGCCCGGCACTACCTTGAAGGATATCTCGCTGGAAGGGCAGTTCGAAGGAACGACACGCATATTGGACCAGACCTACTCCTTGCCGATTGCGGGCACAGGCGCGGGACTGTTCTTCGACAAGAAGCTGTTCGAAGAGAAGGGCTGGAACAGCAATCCGAAGACATGGACGGAATTTACGGATCTGCTGGCGGCCATTAAAGCGGATGGCCTAATTCCCATCACCTATCCCGGCGTATATCCCGGCTATATATCCAACTCATTCGGTCCCTGGTCATTGTTCCATATTGCTATGATGAACGACAATCTGGATACATTCACGAAGCAATTCCGGGAATATGCGAATCCTTATTACACCTCGGATGAGATGATTGACATGTGGAACCGCATCTACGAGCTGGGCAAGAAGGGCTACTTCCCGAAAGGAGTGTCGGCGCTCAATCATACGCAATCGCAGATGCAGGTACTGCAAAGGCAGGCGGCATTGGCATCCAACGGCAGCTGGATCGGCAATGAGATGAAGAACGCGACGCCGGAAGGCTTCGAGTGGGGCTTCATGGCGGTGCCGTTCGGTGAGGACCCGGATCAAACGTTCGTCATCCGCAATTCCACGGGGAACGGCTTTCATATTTGGGCGAATAAGCCTGAGCTGAACAAGAAATGGGCGATGGAATTCAGCCTGTGGCTGTGGAATATGGATGTACAGGAACTGATTGCGGAGAAGGGCGGCATGCTGCCGGTGCGCAAGGACTTCACAGAAGATGCTGCAAGGGCCGACAAGCTGCAGAATGCTCCGAAAGCGATGTTCGAATTCATTGACAACAACAAGGTGTTGATGGAAAGCGGCTTCCATACCGTCACCTTGACGGACCCTGCCTTCCAGCAGGCGAATAAGCTGTATACAGATTCCATTAATGAGATTGCCGAAGGCACGAAGGACCCTGTGCCGATGCTGGAGGAAGCCGAGAAGCTGATGGAGAAGGCGCGTCAGGCGCAACAATAAGATCGATTCAAGCAAGCGCCCCCTGCTGGAATAGCAGGGGGCGCTTTACGTTGGCGTTATATCATTGCGGAGCGGGAATCGTTAGCTGTACGCATGTGCCTTCATTCGGCCGGCTGACGATGACGATGCCATAATCTTCGCCGAACGTTAATTTAATGCGCTGATTGACGTTCTTAATGCCGATATGGTCGCCTGCGCCAGGCTCGCTGTAGCCATGCTGAAGCTCGTTATTGATGTGTGCCGTACGCTCCGGATCGATGCCGACTCCGTCGTCGGCGATCGCGAAGAAGATCCGCCCATCCCGCCGCTCAGCGGTAATCCTTATGGTTCCTTTGTCTTGCCGAGGCTTCAGACCGTGATACACGGCGTTCTCGACAAGCGGCTGAAGGGTGAACTTTGGTATCCGGGAGCGCATCGCGTATTCATCAATGTCCCATGCCACCGTAAAGCTGTTCTTGTACCGGATCATTAATATTTCAATATAATGCCGGACATGCTGGAGCTCGTCTTGAACGGGAATGAGATTGGACGGCGTCTCCAGCGATAGTCGGAGCAGCAGCGACAGGGATGTAATCATATCGGATACTTTATTCTCTCCGCCGGTCAACCGCATCGCATTCCAATTGATCGTCTCCAGCGTATTGTACAGGAAGTGCGGGCTGATCTGCGATTGCAGAGCGACATTCTGCGCTTGCTTCAGCAGGACCAGCCGTTTGCGCAGCTCTTGCTCCATCACCACCTGCTTGTCGTGCGAACGTGTGATGGCCGCTGCCACTTGCCGGATTTCGTTGCGATGCGGCTCTTGCTTCTCCAGTTCCCCATAGTTCCATTTGTCGGGATTTTCCACAATGGAGATGATTTTGCGAATAGGCTGGAATACCTTCATGGCAATCAGCCAGGCGAGGAGCAGAGCGACGATGAAGCCTGCTGCAAATATGACGTACAGGTACGTGCGCAAGTGTGCATTTTTCTCATCGTACAGTTGCAACGGAATGACGGAAATAAAGATCCAGTCGTTATACTGTGAGGATAGATAGGCAACAGATTCCGTTCTGCCGCCAATGCTCATCTGCACAGGCGTCCCTTCGCTGCCTCGCAGCACATTCTTCAGCGATCCGATGTCCGCCAAGGAGCGGTTCAAGAGCGCCGGCTCGCTGTTATAGAGAATGATGCCGTCCTTATCGATAATGTAGATATCCTCGCTTACGAGATCGTTCACGTTGTTGATGAAATGGCCCAGACGCTCCGTATCGATATTGACGATAACCGCACCTTGCTTGACCTTCTCATCCAGCGGGGCCATGTAATAGAGCGAGAGCAGCTGTTTCGGTTTCTGTTCGCCGATAAATTGCTTGGCGGCTCTTGCCGAGACCCAATATCTGTCACTCTCCTTCTTGTGGGTCAAGTAATCGTTCCACCAGCCATTGTCGGTAAACCAATCCATCTTCCACAAGCTCAGATTCGATGACATGACGTAGTTGCTTCTATCCGCATACAAGTACACGGAATTAATGAACTGTCCGCTAATTTTGTTAACGGGCGTCAGCTTCTGGCGCAGCGCTGTCAATTGCGTATTCATGGCGTAGTCCGGAGTTGCCGGATAGGGCTCTTCGAGCAGCCATCGCGAGGCTTCATCGGAAGCGATCTGCAGGGCGAAGTCATCGATCTCCCTGACGGTCATGTCGATCATATCCCGAAGCCGGGACAATCCGATGAGATGCACAGAGCTGACTTCTTCTTGCATGACCTTGTTGTAGACGTAATAGACGGCTGCTCCGATGCCGCACACCGGCAAGATGATGAGACATACGATCAGCAGGAAGTTGCGCAGGAAGATGCTGTGGATCTTAAAATGCTTCATATAAAACCAAACGCCGGCGAAGTCCTTCATCGGCCGCTTGCATCGTGAAGCTTGTTCCGATATTCGGACGGCGTGCAGCCGGCGTACTGCTTGAACAATTTGAAGAAATACTTGGTGCTCTTGTAACCGATCATAGCTCCGATTTCATAAACCTTGTATTGCGGCTGCCGCAAATATTCCATCGCCTTCATCAGGCGCACCTCCGTTAAATACTCGGTGAAATTGCGTCCGGTCTGTTTTTTGAACAGACGGCTGAAGTAGACGGGGCTTAGATAGACATGCTCCGCTACATCCTCAAGCAGGATGTCCTTATCGTACATGTTCTGTATATAAGCTTTGGCTTTCTGAATAACTAACGTATCGGGCGTGTCTCCCTCGCTCGATGCGGGCTGTCTGCTGTCTTCGCGTGCTTGCTTTGCGATCATAGTCATAATGGAGGGGGCGAGCGTCAAGCGGGTTAAGCGGGCTTCAATTCCCCATATCGCCCGGATTCGGCCTTTGACGGTTTCGAATTGCAAGTGTACGGCTTCCTTCAGCGTCCAGTCCGGACTATGGCTAGCACGGCAGTCGACAGCGGCCAATACAATCATATCGTCTTCGACGCTTACCGGAATCGTATGGACAGGATTCTGCTCCTTCTCATAGATTTGCGCGATAAGTCGAAAGAATTGGCTGTTAGCCTGCTCCGGATGTTCCGGAGCAAGTTCCTTCGAACGGGGCAACTGGATACAGAAGCTGCAGCATGGAGAGCTGTCGGGATCGAGCGGCAGATCAATGAATGGCAGCCTTCGGTCGATCTCCTGGCGTTCCTTCAACGTGCCTGCGAGAAGCTCAGCGAAAAATTGCCGCCGAAGCAGGGAAAGCATCTCTTCGTTTTGGCTTTGGATGCTGAGCATCTGTTCCTTTTCGTTTTTTTCTTTGTCCAGCTGCAGCTTGACCTCTTTAAAGACGCGGACGAGCTCGGGCAGCCGGGTTGGCTTCAACAGATAATGCACCACTTGATAATGGACGGCTTGCTGGGCGAACTCGAATTCTTTGTAGCCGCTTAACAGGATCATTTTCGTATCGTGCCCCCCATCGTACACATATTTCGCAAGCTCCAGACCTGACACGAACGTCATCTTGATATCTGTCAAGATGACATCGACGCGGTCGCTCTGCATGTAGGAGATGGCGTCCCTTCCGTCCACGAGCCGGGCGGCGACCGTGAAGCCCAGTGACTCCCAGTCGACAAGCTCGGCCAAGCCTTCCCTTATATCCTCCTCATCATCGACGATAAGCAAGCGATACGACATCGGCCCACCTCTTCCGGTACGAGTATTCATGGTATGTTCATTATGTTGGGAAATGTATGCGCTGTCAATGAATGCGGAAGGCGATGCGGCCTGAAGGTAAAGAGAGTAGGATGATTGGTTGAAATATTGCACTCGTCGAGCCGGAGGCGATCCGGGAGGATAGGGGCAAGCATCTGTATGGCAGCGTAAGCAGGACTAGTCGCGATAGCCGCCAGATTGTCGTTTTTCTGGGACTAAATCATGATATTGTACCGTTTTCTTCGGGGAGGGGGGTTGCTACAATAAGTTTGTAAGCGCTTTACACCCAACCGGTTAGGATTGGGAGGGGCATTCGCGAGGCAACCGCAAGGCCGGGCCCGCCAGATGGGCTTCGCGAGAGAGCATGAGCATACAAGGAGGGTTATGGAATGGCAAAACTAAAACGGGCATCGCTCGTCATCCTGTTGACGGCAGCTGTAGCTTTCAGCGGCTGCGCGAAGCAAAGCCCGGCGAATTCACCGGCTAACGGAGCCGGTAATGCCACCGAAAGTCCATTGGCGACGGTGTCATCTTCATCCGCCGAGAAGGGATACACGCTCCCGATCGTGGAAGACGGCTCCGTTACGCTGCGATACGGGGGTTGGGATAACTGGTACGCGCCCGCCAGCATGGCGCAAAATTTGCCGGTATGGGAGGAAATCGAGAAAAGGACGGGCGTGAACATGAAGTGGGAAGTCGCTCCCGTCAACCAGTATGCGACTAGCATGCAGACCAAGCTGGCGGCGGCGAAGGATCTGCCGGATATATTCGCGCTTCCCATTGAACTGGGAAAAGCGATCGAATCGGGGGTTATTGAGCCGCTTGACGATTTAATCGAGCAGTATGCGCCCAATATCAAGGCGTTCATGGAGGACAATCCGACCGAGTACAACAAGATGAAGGCATTCGACGGGAAGCTGTATTCACTGGCGGCGGTCACGACGGGAGGGGCGCTTACCGATCCGTTCGGCTTCCAGATCCGCGAGGATTGGCTGGATAAGCTTGGTCTGGAAGAGCCGAGAACGCTGGACGACTGGTACAGCGCGCTGAAGGCGATCAAGCAGAACGATCCGAACGGCAACGGCAAGGCGGATGAAATTCCGTTCATGCCGCAATACGGCTATAAGGGGTTAAGCATGTTCGGCAACGCGCTGGGTCTTCATCTCTTTCACAGCAAGGGGTATTACCCCGATGAGAACGGCAACGTTCGCTTCGAATGGATGACCCCGGAAGCGGAGACGCTTGTCGTCTGGCTGAACAAGCTGTACGAAGAGGGATTATTGGACCCCGGATTCCTGCAAAGCACGGAGGAGACGATTATCGCCGGGATCTCGCGGAATCAGGTGGGCGCGACGATGCACTTCCTGAGCCGGGCAAGCCAGTTCGACAAGATGTCGCAGGAAGGAGGCGAAAGCGATGCAAGCTGGCTGCTCACGCTTCCGCCGCAGGAGCCGGGCTATCAGGCGCATTATGAGAAGTACGGCCCATTGAGCAGCAATTGGGTCATTGCCAAGCAGTCCAAGCATAAGGAAACGGCCATCAAGTGGCTGGATTATATCTATGCAAGCGAGGAAGGCAATCGTCTTGTCACCTTCGGCATCGAAGGAATGTCCTATGAGCTGGTGAATGGCGAGCCGGAATATACGCAGTTCGTCATGAACAATCCGGATGGGCTGGACCCCGCCAGCGCGCTTCGTTCCATTGGAGCTTATCCGCCCACACCTTGGATTCGAGCTGCGAACGGACCGCTGTCCAAGTCGCCGGCGGCGCTGCTCAAGAACAATCCGAAGGCGCTCGAGCAGGCCAAGCGCGTAGAGAGCTTTATGACCGACAATGAGCCGTTCGCCGTCCTCACGCCGCAGGAGATTGAGGAGCTGTCGGTCATATCCGCCGATATGCAGACGTATATCGACGAGACCATTGTTAATTTTATTACCGGCAAAGACCCCATCGATTGGGAGAAGTTCACTGCGAAGCTGAAGGCATTCGGCATAGACAAGATTGTGAAGGTGAAGCAGCAGCAATATGAGCGCTTCATCAATCGGTAACGCAAGGAGGTAGCCGACTTCATTAACGTGAATACATTCATTCAGCAGGCGAAGCGGGACAAATATCTGCTTGTGATTATCCTGCCTGTCATCGTCTATTATATTGTTTTTCACTACGTCCCCATGTACGGCATCATCATTGCATTCAAGAAGTTCTATCCGCTTCAGGGGATTATGGGGAGCCCATGGATCGGTTTTGCCTACTTCGAGCAGTTTTTCGATTCCATCTATTTTTGGAGACTGCTGAAGAATACGCTGCTGCTCAGCTTCTTTTCGCTCGTATGGGGATTTCCGGCCCCGATCATTTTTGCACTTTTGCTGAACGAGCTTAAGGATAATTTATTCAAGAAGACGGTGCAGACGGTCAGCTATTTGCCCCATTTCATATCGGTTGTCGTCATAGCGGGCATGATCGTCAATTTCACATCGCCGACCGACGGCGTCATTAATATGATACTTGGCGCATTCGGGATCGAGCCTGTCCATTTCATGAATGAAGCAGGTTATTTCCGGTCCATCTTCATCTCCTCCGGCATATGGCAGGAATTCGGCTGGGGAACGATTATTTATCTGGCGGCCATTGCCGGAATTGATCCTCAGCTGTACGAAGCCGCGCAGATGGACGGCGCCAACCGCTGGCACAAGATGCGGCATATTACGCTGCCTTGCCTGATGCCGACGATTATTATCCTGCTCATCTTAAGCTTGGGGAATCTGATGGATGTCAGCTTTGAGAAGATTATATTGCTATACAACCCTGCCACCTATGAAACGGCCGACGTCATCAGCACCTACGTCTATCGGCGGGGCATATTGGGAGGAGAGTACAGCCTGTCGGCGGCAATCGGCTTGTTCAACAATGTGATCAACCTGATTCTGCTTGTGTCTGTGAATTATATTAGCCGCAAGGCTTCGGAGACTTCATTATGGTAAGGGGGGAGACGGCTGTGGCGGCTATTCGTAAAGGATTGGCGGAAAAATCCTTCGACGCGTGCTTACTGTCCTTCATGCTGCTGGTTATCGTCATTACACTGTACCCTTTCCTCTATGTGGTCAGCATGTCGATCAGCGATCCCGAGTATGTCATTAACAATTCCGTATGGCTATGGCCGAAAGGACTCTCTCTTGAAGCGTACAAGCGCGTATTCGACAATCCCGACGTATGGCGCTCCTACTACAACACGTTGTATTACACGATTATCGGCACAGCGATTAACGTGACGATGACGCTGCTGGGAGCCTACCCGCTGGCGCGAAAAACATTCTTTCTGCGCAAGCAGCTGATGGTATTCATCGTCATTACGATGTTTTTCAGCGGCGGGTTGATTCCGATGTTCCTGCTGGTCCGCAATATCGGGCTTTACGATACCCGATGGGCGATTCTTCTGCCGGCGGCGGTAGGCGCCTATTTCATCATCATTGCCCGTACCTTCCTGCAGGGCTTGCCGGAAAGCCTGATTGAATCGGCCAAGATCGACGGAGCCAACGACATTTATATCCTGTACAAAATCATTCTGCCGCTCAGCAAGCCGATTCTCGCCGTACTGTCGCTGTTCTATGCGGTTGGCCACTGGAACAGCTACTTCAGCGCGATGATTTACTTAAGCGATCCCAGCCTGCATCCGATGTCCTTGTATCTCGTGAAAATTCTGATTCAGAATTCCGCTGCATTGGTGCAGGAGATGGCGCAAGACATTAATCGGACGATGTATGCCATACAGATCAAATACGCCTTGATTATCGTCACCGTCCTGCCCATCTTGTTCGTGTATCCTTTCTTGCAAAAATACTTTGTAAAAGGTGTGCTGATCGGTTCCTTGAAGGAGTAAACGATAGGAGGAATGAACGATGTCGAACGAACGGGAACAAGGGCTGTCCAAGCCCTATATGCAAGAGGAAGAAGCCCTTCGGCAGGGTGGCGAGGGGGAGAACGGAAGCATCAGCAGAAGAAAGCTGCTTGCCTGGATGGGAATGACGGGTGCAGCCTTCGCCGCCTCCAGTCTTGTGAATGGCGGCATGGACAAAGCGTACGCCGATCCGGACGAAGAGCGAACGAAGGTGCGGGATCTGATGCTGAACGATTATGTCGTCGTCTCTTCAATAGAGGATCTGAGAGAGAATGACGCCCCCGACAACGACGTCATCTACTTCGTGAAGGATAGGGGGAAGGAAGGACACTTCTACTGCGACGATCAGGATACATCATCGCCCGATGACGGACTGACGATTATCGTATCAGGGGCTGGCATCCGGTATAAGCGCATATTCGACGCGAAGAAGGAGGAAGCGCCGATCGGGGATAACGGATTATATGAATACGACAGAGTGAAGCCGGTTCCTCCCGCCGGTCAGATCGCGAATGAGGCGGAGACTATTGTTCCCTATAAAGGAGCGCTCTATTGCCTGTTCAAGGGAAGCTATTCACAGAATGACAATTCCTATATTTCTGTAGTCAGGCCGGACGGCGAGGGCAGCATCAAGGCCGTGTTCCGGATGGATCTCGGAGTAGGCGCCGATGCAAGAGCGATGGCGGTCTATCAAGACGACGTGTTCGTATTCACAGGGAATAAAATCAAGGTGTTCCGGATCGTAGATGCCGCCCTTCAATTCAAGCTGGAGTATACGCGCAAGTCGACAGGCTTCGTGCAGACCTGCTGCATGATCAATGGCAGGCTGTATGCTCCCAATTGGGGGCAGGGGACGATCGAAGTGTTCGATCTCGTGAATGGTGCTCCCTCGAACGAGAAATACTTCAGTATCGGCGCCGTAGGCAATGCGAGCATCGTATCGAACGGCTCCATTCACTATCTGCTCACATGGAAGGCGGACAACAATATTACGCGTCTCGATATTGACGGCGACGGGAACGTATACGGCAGAGGGACGTTCAGCATACCGGGCATCTATCGTCCCCGCTACGGAACGATTCACAACGGCGTCATGTCTGTCGGAGGGTATAGCACGCTGTTCGCCAAAACCGTTATGCTGGATATCTCGTCAGCTGCGCCCGTGAAGATCGGCGAATACATCAATATGCCTACGCATGTAAGAGTGGGCGACTATCTGATCGGGAGCGCGGCAGACCAGTCCACCCCGGAGTATGACAGCATGTATTGGAAGCTGGTCAAGGTGAGGCTGTCGGACGGCAGCGTCGAGGTATTGTCCGACAGAGGATTATTGTACCCCGTGCTGCATATGGAGACGGTGTACGGCATTCTGATGGGGCAAGACGGAATGGGTGCAGGCGCTCACGCGGGCGACTCGCAGCTTGGTCAGGAGATTGCGTGCTATTCGACCAATGAACGGAAGAAGGGCATTCAGATTCCGATCGACGGAGAGGAATACCGCTATACGGATACCATCCGGTATACGAATGTGAAGAATTATGATTCCGGCGAGGTGGTGGCCCGGTTCGCCTCCTTCAGTCCGAACACGCTCGGATGGCTGAAGGCGAGAATCTCCTACACCATCGTGAATCATCAGAATGTTCCCGGTCAGAGCGCGGTCGGCGAGTTCGTCTGCACCGTATTCAAGGGCTCGGGAGGCAGTTGGACAACGCCGCTGTCCCGGTTCGATGTGCTGCAATCTGGCGATTTAGCGGTCACGCTGGATTTCACGGCGTCCGGCACCGACGCCGCTTTAACGGTAAGCGGTGCGCTGACCAACGCACTCGTTCAAGTCACGATTCAATTCGATGTAACCAGTAAAAGCATGGGTTCGTTTTATTTTGTATAGGCTCTCAAACTGAAAGCATAGGATAGAGTGTCTGCCGCATCCACTGCGGCGGACGCTCTTTTTTGATTTGAGCACACGTCAATGGGATAACGGGATATGTTGCAAATGTATATGCATCCATTGGTTAAGTGCATGTGTCCGGCTGCTTGCCGCAAGTATAGTTAAGAGGCAGCAAACAATTCGCAGGCGGAGGCGAGGAACATGATTGATTTCAGCCAGTTAAACGTATACAGGCCCGATGACAGTGAAAAACTGCAGTCGGCAGCAGAAGCGGACTTGTGCATATATGGTGCGACGCCGGCGGCGATTACCGCTGCTGTGCAGGCGGCTAGCATGGGGGCGTCAGTCGTGATAGCCGAGGCCGGCTTTCATCTGGGAGGAACGACAGCGGGAGGATTGGGGAAGACGGACTTCGGCGTGAAGGATACCATTGGCGGGCTTGCAAGACAGTTCTACCGGGAGATGGGGGAGAAGTATGGCGGAGGCGAAGCAGATGGAGCCGTGTTCCTGTTCGAGCCGTCGGCAGCGACAGAAGTGTTCCAGCGCTGGCTGGATCGTGCGGGCGTGAAGGTGTATTACGGCCAATATTTGCGCTCAGTGACGAAGCGGGGAGGTCGAATAACGGAGCTTGTGATGGAGAACGGCAACGTATTCCGCGGCAAAATGTTCATTGACGCTACGTACGAAGGCGATCTTATGGCCCGCTCGGGCGTGGCTTATCATGTGGGCAGGGAAGCGAACAGCGTCTACCAGGAAACCTACAACGGCATACAGTTCGGCTCGCCGACCCATCGCTTCAATGCCTGGATTGATCCGTACGTCATACCGGGCAAGCCGGACAGCGGACTGCTTCCCGGCGTGTCGGACGAAGCGCCGGGGGTACAAGGCCAAGGAGACAAGTCTGTTCAGGCGTACAACTTTCGTATCTGTCTGACGAATGTGCCCGATAATCGGCTGCCGTTCCCCGAGCCGCCCGGTTATGATCCGAAGCGATTCACCCTATTGGAGCGCTACTTGCGCGCAGGCGTATGGGACGCCGTATCGCTGAACAGCATGCTGCAGCATGGGAAGACGGATCTGAACAATCACGGGGCGGTCAGCACCGACCATATCGGCGCCAATCATGCCTGGCCGGAAGCGGACTACAAGACGAGGGAAGCGATCTTCCAGGATCATGTGAATTATAATCTGGGCATGCTATATTTCCTCAGCTATGATGACAGCGTACCTTCTTATATTAGAGAAGAGATGAGGCAGTGGGGACTGGCGGGCGACGAGTTCATGAATACGGCGAACTGGCCGCATCAATTGTACATTCGGGAAGGGCGACGCATGATATCCGATGTCGTCATTAACGAGAATCACTGCCGCCATTATGCCAGAGAGCATGATGCTGTCGCAATCGCATCCTACAAGATGGACTCCCATAACTGCAGAAGGCTTGTCATTGACGGTTGCTGTGTCAACGAAGGCAATGTGGAAGTGATGACGGCGGGTCCGTATCCCATCTCATACCGGGCGATTGTGCCGAAGGGGGAGCAATGCACGAACTTGCTTGTACCCGTCTGCTTATCCTCATCTCATATTGCTTACGGCTCGCTTAGACTGGAACCGGTTTTTCTGATGCTGGGCCAATCTGCGGGCACGGCCGCTGTGCTTGCGATGGAGAGCGACTGCGCTATTCAGGATGTGGATTACGAAGCGCTCAGGCGGAGGCTGGAGCAAGATGGGCAATTGCTCTAAGTGATGCGACACGGAATAGTTTGATCCATTTTACGGAATTAACGGGCTATGCGTCTTCCGGTATTGGGACGGGCTCATTCGGGTAGTTTTAGTGAACATGCGACTGAAGTAAAAGCCGTTATCGTATCCGCATAATTGGGCGATATGCTCAATCGTATAGTCGGTCTGGCGCAGCAGCTTTTGTCCATTCTCGATTCTGCATCCGGTCAAGTATTGGGACGGCGTAACGCCGAAGCAACGATTGAATCTGCGGGCGAAGTGTACCGGATGCAGGTGGAAGCGTGCAGCCACATCGCGAATGAACAGCTCCTCGTGCAGATGACTTTGCAGCCATTGTTGCGCTTCCGCCATGAGCGGATCGCCGATGCTGCGCGAGTGGGCTGCGCCTGCCGCCTCTTGCTTAATGGATAACCAGAGATCATTCATCAGATGTGTCCGCCACAGAGCGCTGTCCAGGTCGTGAAGATGGTCGACATCATGCAGACTGCGCAGCGTGCTGCGAAGGCGCTCTTGGTCTGTAAGCGTTATCTTGTAAGCGAATAGGTCACGCAGCTGCTCGGCCATATCGCTCTCATGCTGGAAGCTTGAGCGGGCATAATCGAATTTGACGTAATGCGAGCTTAACGGATCGACCATTTCACGGTGAAGCACCGTATGGGGCGGACAGACGAGAAGATCTCCTGTGCCGGCTTCTCCTGTGCAACTGTTGATGCGGAATTGGAACCGGCCTGCTTCCGGCGCGAATAAGGTCCAGTTCAAGCAAGTGGAGGAGCGCAGCAAGAACGCGCGCTTATCCTTCATATATTGTTGATCTTTAACGACGATAGGATAGTCCATAGGGCTCCTCCGGTAAAGTTGATTTAGTCGTATCGTTATCATCCAGTATACAAGCACCATGTAGGAGCAACAACCCAATTCTCGTACAGGAGGCTGTAAAAATGACGGATGAAATCAGAAATAACGGGGATCTTGCAGCAGAAAATGAAAGCGATGCAAAAAAAGAGGGCTTGATCAGCAGAAGAAAGCTTCTCGCATCGATCGGAATGGTGGGAGCGGCTTACGCAGCGGGCAATCTGCTTCAAGGATCAGCAATGGCATCGCCTGGAAGCAATAAAGGTTCGTCTGTAACGGACAGCGTATATGGAGACGATATGCTGACTAATGCAATAGGGGACAGATACCCGTGGATTGAAGCGTTGAAAAACGGGGAGTTCCTTGTTACGACAACGATTGCTGAGCTGAGGACGGTAACGGAGCCCCATGAACATTTGGTGTACTATGTTATTGAATCAGGCAGAGAGGGATGCTTTTATTATGACCCGACAGACCTTCTGTCCGCTGATGATAACGGCATCACAATCGTTGCGCTGGCGGGGGCAAGGTTCAAAAGAATGTTCAGCGGCAGCTTGAATATACGATGGTTTGGCGCCAAAGGGGACGATGCGGCGGATGATACGGCTGCGATACAGCAGACGATTAATACGGCTCAATTGAAAGGGCATGGCGTATACGTCCCTTCGGGTCATTATTTGGTATCCGCTCCAATAATGATCGCTTCGGACGGCGCTCCGATTCGCATGGCGGGTGACGGCGTTTATTTGTCCCTCTTCAAGCCTCACTCCCAATTCACGGAGAACAATCCGCTTGAAGTTGTCTTCAAGTTTACAGATACACGAGTCGCGAACCGCTTTGAATTCACAGAATTCGGCATTGTCAGCGGGACGATTCATGACCCTAAGCGGATGAGGTACGGTCTGTATGCGGCGAAGCTGTCCCATACGTTGTTCCGCAAGCTTTGCATTCAAGGGACGCAATTAGCGGCGCTGGGTATCGGGTACGGATGGTGCAACGATCTGGACACCTGCGAGCTTTCCTTCAATAGCGGAGACGGTCTGCTGTTCACAGCCGGACAGGTGAATGCTCTGAATGTCATCAATACCAAAATATTCGGAAATGGCGGTATCGGCATTCATATGGCGCATGAAAGCCTGGAGGCCAGAATACAGGGCTGTACGATTGAGAAAAATGAGCAATGCGGCATTTATGTGAAGAAGGGAGCTTTTAATCTCGGCATACACAATTGCTACTTCGAAAATAATGGCGCAAGCGGGCTTGCATTTACGAACCCGGCGATAAGTCTGAAGGCTTGCATCATCCTGAACGGCAATGTATCGGCAGCCGAGCCGGAAGCCATTCAAGGTCGTTATCCATCGCGCAATGTCACCGTTTCGGACAACTTTGTCTCCGTGAAGCAAGAGGAGGTTTTCGTGGCGGGTTACGCAGCGGAGATCGGGCTTGAAATAAAGAAGAATACATTCATTTACTCCGGTCCGAACAAGGACTTCACTGTGCTTCGAACAGGAACCAACAAGACAGGGCTGGGAGCCAAAATAAACGGCATTACGATGCGGGACAATGATGTCACCTCTTCCTATCGGCCTTATCTGAATGTGATTCCATTGCAAATAGACGATATGGAATTGGCCGATATGCCTACCTTCCATGGCGCAGATATCCGCTATTGTCCAAAAGTGAATTATGCGCCTGCGCTTGATCAATTTCAGAAGGTGAGAGATTTCGGCATGCCGGGTACGTTTGCAGCAGCGAATTTCAAATATCGGATGCATAGCGTTTATTCCTATACAGGAGCAAGGACGCCGGATCAATGGGGGTTTTACATCCAAGCAGAGGACTATCCGGAATTAGCAGGCAAGTATATGTATTTCGGCATGTACATCAAGCAGTCGCATTCCGGCATGAATGCGCAATTATTCATAACAGGGAATGGGGCCAATACGCAGGGGTATGCCAACAGCACGGACTGGCGCATCATATCCAGTGTGTTCCGTATGCCAGACAGCGGTTCGATCAAGTTGTCGGTAGGCATGATTGCCGATCAGGCCTCCAAGCAGCTGTACATTGCCCACCCTGTCCTAAGTGAAGTGGGGGCCCCATTCGAGCGATATTAATGAAGGATTGTTCAAGTAAGCTCAACACAGGCCGTCTTAACCATAGCTTCGCTTCACGGTGCGGGAGCGGCCAATTCCTCCTCCAGCTTGCTGGCCAGCTCGTTTTTGTCCAGCAAGCCCGACCAGTACAGCTGAAGTGTGCTCTTTATGCTCTTGAACTGATTGGCAGATAAGTTGAGATCGCGATGGAAGTGATAGGTCGGTATAATATCCTTGAACAAATAGTAGCTCTCCGGCCTGTTCAACGACTCGTTCTCGCTCTCCGGCTTCCACTCGGCGATCGGCTTCATGCTGGGAATACTAAGTGTCCTCTCGCGCAGCAAGCGCTGAGCCTTCTCCGAAGCCAGGTAATCTACCAGCACGCCCGCGGCTTCCTTCTGATCGGACTTGGCATTGATGGCCATGCCGATGGATATAAGCAAGGTGGCGGGCTTGTTGATGTACGGCAGCGGGCAAATATCGTAGTTCAGGCTGGAATCCTTGAATTCGTTCAAGCTCAAGTAATTGATGAGCGTCAGCGACAGCTTCTCCTGCAGGAACAGCTGAATGGCGTCGTCGCTGTTCTCCGACAGGAAGTTGGGGAACGCCTTGCGATTATGAATGAGCTCCCCGCACAGCTCGATGCTGTCCATCAGCTTCGTTCCGTTCAAGCGATAGCGCCCCTCTTCTTCCTTGCGGAACGTCATGCCGCTCTGCAGCAGGAAGACCGGCCAGCGGTTCTCGGACAGCAGATGGAAGTACAAGCCGTGCCGCTCCGGCGGCTTCGCTAGCTTCTCCGCCGCCCGCGCCACATCGTCCCATGTCCAGCTGCTGTCAGGCTCCAACAGATCAGCCTCGCGGAAGTGATCCTTGTTGTAGCACAGAATAACCGGAGTGAATACGAGCGGCTGCACATACGTTTTGTTCTTGAGCGTGAAGGCTTCGGTCAGGAATGGATAATGCTTGGCGTTCGGTGTGAGCGGTTCCAGCAAGTGAGTGCTCTCATGCTCCGCAAATTCCTGGAAGTTTATATGGTTGATGGACATGACGTCGATCAGCCCGTTCTCCAAATACTGCCTGGCTGTATTCAAGTAATCGAACGATGTCGAGGTGGAGAAGGTAATCGTCTTCACTCGAATGCCGGGATTATCCCGATGGAAGCTGTCCAGCACATGCTGCAAATCCAAGTCGCGCTCAATGGATGGGCTGACTCCCAGCGTAATCGTGACTTTGCTCTGACGGGCAGCTTCCGTGACCATCGCGCCAATACGGTGCTTCTTCACGATATAACCTTCCTCTACCAACTGATCAAGCCCTCTGCGAATAGATTTGTTGCTCAGTTCATATTGCTCTACCAGAGCGGCCTCGGAAGGAAGGAAATCGCCTGCCGCATAACGACCGGTGACGATATCGTTCCGCAGTTGCCGCACCATCTGATCCAGCTTGGCTTGGAAGCTCTTTCGAGTCGGTCTGTTCTTCATTACATATCCCTCATTCATCGTCATCTGTACTGTATAGTTGCTATATAAAAATATAGTCGAAGTAATTGGGACTGTCAATTGTGAAGTTAAGAACGGGTAAAGGGAGAGCACAATACGCAATAAGAAGCAAGAAGCTAATTTTGCGGGAAATGAAGAGGAAAGAGTTGACAGCTCAAGAAGCAGTTATTACAATCACTATATAAAGTATATATAAAGTTGAGTTTAAGTTAAATATGCTTTATCTTTACTTTTGTACAGTAATTTATAAACTAACAAGAAAACGCTTACGATCTCTAAGTCCTATTATAACGCAATGGGGAGGGTCACAGGTGGAGAAAAATGCAGTTTTGCAGCAAGACGTACAATTGAAAAAGGGAAGTTGGCTTTTACGGGAGAAGGCTCAGAAGAGGCTGTTCGTCTTATTGGCGGTTGGCCCGTGTTTGGCCGGGTATTTATTATTTACGCTATACCCGAACATATTATCTATTTATTACTCACTATTGGATTGGGATGGACTTACGGATGCGAGTTTTGTCGGGTTCAGCAATTATAAGCATATGCTAACCGATCCGTTCGTATGGAAAGCGCTTTACCACAATTTTTTGCTTATGATATTCGTTCCGGCGGCTACGACAATGCTCGCCCTGTTTTTGGCTCATCTGCTTATTAGCAAAAGATATCGTGAGAATTCATTTTACAAGGTGCTGTTTTTCTTTCCCAATGTACTTGCGACAGTAGTCGTTACTTTGCTCTGGGCTTTCATCTACGATGGCAGCTACGGATTGCTCAACGGCGTGCTGGAGCTGTTCGGCATCGATACGGGCAACTTTTATTGGCTCGGGGATAAGCGGACCGCGCTCTGGTGTCTGATCCCTCCAATGGTGTGGGGCGGAGTCGGCCTGTATACGATTATCTACATGAATGCGATGCGTTCCATACCGGAATCGCTGTACGAGTCGGCAATTCTTGAAGGAGCGAAGCCAATGACGCGGCTGTTCAAAATTACGATTCCGCTCATCATGCCGATTGTGCGGGTCGGTGCGCTGTTCCTCTCGCTGGGCACGATTAAGGGCTTCGAGCTCATATTGATCCTGACCAATGGCGGCCCATCGGGGTCTACGGATGTCATCGGGTTATACATGTTCAATCTGGCTTTCGGCGAGGAGGTTCACAGTTATGGCTATGCATCTTCTATCGGCATGCTGCTGTTCGCCATTCTGGTCGGCGCGAAGCTGTTGATTGACAAGTTTATGCCTAATCGGGGTTATGAATTTTAGAGGATTGGCGAAGGGGGAGAATAGGCTATGGAACATAGAGCAACGTTTGTTGATGGGATATGGAGATTGCTGCTGTTTTTATGGGCGCTTACGATACTGTTTCCGCTGGCATGGATCGTATATGTGTCCTTGAAGTCGAATCCCGAGTTTTTTCAAAATATATGGTCGCTGCCCAAGAAGTTGCTGTGGAGCAATTACGCCAACGCGTGGAATTCCTATGGGCTTGGGAAGGCGATGGTGAATACGGTTTATTATGTCGGGGTGAGTCTCGTGCTGGGGACGTTCCTGACAACTCTGAATGCGTATGCGTTAACGCGGGTGTCGTTCAGAGGGCGGGCATTCGTATGGTCGCTCATTATGCTGTCGTTGTTTCTGCCGGGCATTAATGCGCTTGTCCCGCAGTACGTGCTCATGAAGCAGCTGGATTTGACGAACAGTCTGACGGGCCTTATTATTCTGGACAGCTTCGGGGAGAGTGTGTTCTTCCTGCTGCTGCTTGGCGGCTTTATGCAGTCGCTGCCCAAGGAGCTGGAGGAAGGCGCGAAGATCGACGGGGCATCCTTGTTCGGCGTATTCTGGCGGATCATTGTGCCGCTGTCCACTCCCGGCATTGTGACGGTTGCCATCTTCAAGTTTTTGTCGCTCTACAACAACTTTCTTCATCCCTTCATTTATTTGGGCGACCCGAAGAAATATACGATTGCCGTCAATATGTACCACGCCAACATTCAGATGCAGTATACGGCCGACTGGGTGACGCTGTTCGCCGGCGTTATCGTCGCTATGCTTCCGTCGATTCTGATGTATGTTTTCTTCCAGCGCAAGATTGTGGAGGGAGCGACGCTCGGCGCGGTGAAAGGATAGCGCCGAGCAGCATTCGTTGCTACTCATGCGCTTGCCGCCTCCTCTTCCTCGCTTCCTCGCGGAACAAGGTGCGCAGCTCCAGGTAGAGGCCGCTCTCATCCATCAGATCCGCCCAGTAATGCTTCAATATCGTCTTCAGCCGGTTGAATGGCTGATCCGACAGATGAAGAGCGGAGTGCAGCCGGAATGAGGACATGGTCTCGCGGAACAACGCGAACCGGGATGGGATATTCAGCTCCGGCAGTCTTGTTCCTTGGGGTGCGTGTTGAACGGCGATCGGAGGTGGCGCTTCTGCCACCTTCTTCGTCGCGGGCAGGCTTAGTGTGCGCTGGCGTATAAGCTGCTGCGCTCTGGCGGAGCTGAGATAGTCCATCAGCAGCCGTGCGGATGGCTTGCCGCTAGACCGCTTGTTCATAGCGACGCCTATCACTACTGTTACCGACTTGGGCTCGAAGAGGAACGGGAGCGGCGATATGTCGTAATCCAGCTCCGAATCCCGGAAGTCGTTCAAGGACATATAGGTGGTCAGAATCATGGAGACCTTACCTTCCCTGAACAGCTCATTCACATCATCACTGCTCTCTGAGAGCAGATTGGGAAAGACGTGATGATTGGATATGAGCGTCTTGCACATTCGGCAGCTTGCTATGACTTCGTTGTCCACCCGTTCATACCATTCTTCGTCCGCAAGGAAATCGACCCCGCCCTGAAGCGGAAAGATCGGCCAGCGATTATCCGACAGCAGATGGAAGTACATGCCGTGACGCTGGCCGGGACTCGCCAAAGCAGCGGCATGACGCAGTGCGTCATGCCATGTCCAGCTGCCATCCGGCTCCGGGATGCCGCACTCCGCGAAGTGGGTGCGATTGTAGACGAGTATGAGAGGAGAGAATACGAGCGGTCGGGCATATAACATGCCATGAATGCTGAACGCTTCCTTGGACAACGGATAGACGTGCTCTGACTCCGGTTGAGGCTGAAGCGCGGCTAACTCCCCGTCTTCGATCAGACTCTGGAAATCGCGATGGTTCATGGTGAACAAATCAATCATCTCATGCTCCATATAGGTGGAGATTGATTCGATATAGTCCTTCGTAGACTTGAGAGGGAGGCACTTCACTCTCACATGAGGGTGCAGAGCTTGAAAGTCTTCAACTAAAGCAGACAACGCAATGTCTCTCTCAATGGTCGAGTTGTAGCCGAGCGCTACCGTCTCGATCGTGTCGGCTTGCAGCACTTGACTTCCGACGCGGTCGATTTTTTGAATAAGTCCTTCCGACACGAGCTGATCCAGACCTTTCCTGACGGATTTGTTGCTCAGTATGAATTGATCGGCGAGCAGCTTCTCTCCAGGAAGGTAATCTCCGGCGCGGTATTGACCGTTCAGAATATCCGAACGAAGCGACTGGATCATATGATTCAGTCGCTGCTGAAAGCTTTTGCGGCTTGGCTTGGATGATTGAGGCAAGGGAAGTCCCCTCCAATATATGATAGATGTACATCAGTTCAACAAGGGAGAATCGACTTATACAGCAATTATTTGGTTGACAAAGCATATTGAGAGGTATTACTGTAAGTTGTAACCAATATACATCAATATATACACCAGTTCAAGCGAAAAATGAAGAAAAATCATCTCAGATGTACATCAGTGTGCTTGGTGCAATGGTTGAAGAGCGAAATGGATCAGACGGGCAATCCGTGTGATCGATCCAAACCAATCGGAGTAGAAGGGATGAGATGACATTGAGTAATTCGGCAGAAAACAAGGGGAAAGTATTCCGAACGGGAATCATCGGCTGCGGCAGTCTCGGAAGAACGCACGCCAAGTGCATTGAACAGCTGGAAGGGATGGAGCTCGTCGCCTATTGTGATGTATATCAGGAAAGCGCCCGTAAGCTCCTGGAGGAGTTCGGCGGACAGTATGCGACATGCGACTTAGACCGCTTCTTCAACGATCCCGATATCGATGTCATCTATATAACGACGATGCACGATACCCATGCGGACTTCTGCGTACGCGCCCTGGAGAGCGGCAAGCATGTGCTTGTCGAGAAGCCGCTGGCGATGTCCGTTGAGGATTGCGTGCGAATCGGAGAGGCAGTGAAGAAGACAGGCATGACGCTGTTCACGGCTTTCAAAATGAGGTATTACGAGCTGCTGTGGAAGGCGAAGGAGCTGATCCCTTCTCCAATTCTGGTGACGATGCAAATGATGGATGACCGCTGGGGAGATGGCATATGGCCGAATGATCCTGTGAAGGGAGGCGGCAATGTAATCAGCCAAGGCTGCCATTCTACGGATATTCTTCGCTTCGTAGCTGGAGGAGATCCTGTGGAGGTGTATGCGGCAGGCGGCAATTATTATCAGCCGACAGGGGTAGTCGACAATTTGACGGCCGTCTATCGCTTCGATAGCGGCACGGGCGGCAATCTGGTGCAAGGCGATTGCGGATGTCCTCCGTTGACGAGCAAGTTTTTCATGCAAGTATTCGCCGAGGGCAAGAGCATTACGCTCTCAGACCGCTTGACGACTTTAACTTATAGGGAGGCCGGCGCGGAGCCGCAAGTGTTCCATGGGTCGGAATCCGGATTCCTGGAAGAGAACAAGGCATTCCTTCGTTGTCTGCAGGAGGGCAAGCCCGCATCGATCGATCATGTAGACGGCTTGTATGCGACATTGATGGTGCTGCAGGCGATTGCTTCGCTGAAGAGCGGCCGGCCGGAGCCGATCAAGGCCATCGTGGAGCGGAGCTTGTCGCTGCAGAAGGAAGGAGTGTAGCGCATGGAGCTGGTGCAAGGGAAGCATGCCATCCAGCGCGAGCCGCTGCTTTCTCCCTTCGGCTTCAAGGGCGCTTATTTGACGGAGCTGTGGCAGTCCGTCGCCGGCCTGTGGGATGAGCAGGGACGATTCGGCCTTGGGGTCGGCGTACAGAGCGTGCTGTGGTCGGATGCGGACCTGTTCGTAAAGCTTGGCGAGGCGGAAGGGAATGCTCTGATGGCGAATATGACGAAGCATGCGATGGAGCTGAGCGAGGGCTTGGCATGCGATTCACCGTTCCAGTTGTTGAATGCGCTCTATCAGCCCGTTCTGTCATACGGGAAGGAGCAAGTCGGTCATGCCGCGATGAGAAGCACCTTTGCGCTCAATGCGCTGGTGGCGGTGGATCAAGCGGCGTGGAGTCTGTTCGTACAGGATCATGCCATTTCCTTCGACGATTGGCTGGGGGAGCAGTACGGTACCATTCTCGATGAGCGTCAGGCGCAACTGGCCAATGTGCCGCTTATCCCTTACGGCATGACGGAGGAAGGCATTGACGGCATGCTCCGAGAAGGATACGGCCTGCTCAAAGTGAAAATAGGCGCCGATCCGGCCGGCGACGGCGACCGCGAGCGGATGCTGGAATGGGATATGGCGCGATTGAAGAGTGTTCATGAGCTGGCTTCCCGCTATGAGACGCCTTATACGCTTTGCGGCAAGATCGCTTATTACTTGGATGCCAACGGACGTTATGAGAACAGGGAGCAGTTGATGCGATTCATTGATTATGCGGATCGCATCGGAGCGCTTGACCGGATTGTCCTGTTCGAGGAACCTTTCCCGGAGCAGATGGAGACTGACGTGTCCGATCTGCCCGTCCGATTCGCAGCGGACGAGAGCGTTCATGATGAGGCGGATGCGCGGGCCCGCATAGATATGGGATATGGCGCTTTCGCCTTGAAGCCGGTAGCCAAGACGATGAGCATGAGCCTGAATATTGCCAAGCTGGCGCTGGAGGCGGACGTCGCTTGCTTCTGCGCGGACTTGACGGCGAATCCCATGCTGACGGATTGGAACAAAAATCTGGCCTGCCGTCTTCCCTTGCTGCCCGAGCTGAAGGTGGGCATATTGGAGTCGAACGGTCATCAGAATTATCGCAACTGGGAGACGATGAAGGGGTATCATCCCCGAGCGGGGGCTCCCTGGCTGGACAATACGAGAGGCGTGTTCCGCCTGGACGAAGCGTTCTACGCTGAGAGCGGAGGCGCACTGGAGAGCAGTCCGCATTATAAATCTCTATTAATGGAAGGAAGATGAGAATATTGAAATCGTTAGCTATCGGACTTGTTGATCTGGATACTTCCCATCCCGGAAGCTTCGTGCCTATTCTGCGCGACATGGGGCACCGCGTTGCCGCCGTCTATGATACCGGCGAAGTGAATCCGCCCGGTTATGCCGCTCAGTTCGCGCAAGAGCACGGAATAGATACGGCGTGCGAATCGCTGGAGCAAATGGCGGAGCAAGTGGATGCGGTTTTCATCAGCAGCTGCAATTGGGACGTGCATGTCGACCGCGCCCGGCCTTTCATTGAGGCGGGTGTGGCTGTTTTTATTGATAAACCTATGGCGGGCAACAGAAAAGATATTATGCAGCTGATCGAATGGGAGAAGCAAGGCGCAACCATTACGGGAGGCTCTTCGCTCCGATATGTGCCTGAGGTTCGGGAATGGGCCGGGAAGATCGCTGCGGAGGATTGGGTGTACGCTATGGCGGGCTGCGCTGTCGACGAGTTCAATTACGGCATCCATGCCTACACTATGCTTCACGGGTTGCTGGGAGCGGGTATTCAGCAAGTGCGGCATATCGGGACGACGGGACAACATCAGATTGAATTGACATGGCGCGACGGACGGCGCGGATTGCTGAACGTCGGCAAGACGAAGGGGTATTTGCCCTTCTATGCGAACATTGTCGCTCAGCAGGAGGTTGGCTTTTTCCAAGTAGATTCGTCACGCATTTATTCTTCTATGTTGGAGGCGGTATGCCCGTACTTGGCGGGAGAGGCACCAGCACCTTTGGCGATGGAAAAGCTGGCAGAAGTAGAACTCGCTGCAATTGCAGCAAAAATTTCTATAGAAAAAGAAGGGAAACCGATCAGGTTGGACGAAATCCCTATAGAGTACGCTGGCTTCGACGGCAAGTCGTTCGCGAGCTACTACAAAGAATTGAAGTATCCATCGCTAAAGGCAGGAAGGTAATTCTGTGATGGATGTCCGACATCTTAAGAGGAAGGGAGGTTGAGAAAGATGGACATCACCAATCTGGAAACGCCTGTTGTCCTCGTCGATCTGGATCGGCTGGACCGCAACCTGAGGCTTGCCGCCGAAACGGCAAAGTCGGCCGGCGTGAAGCTTCGTCCCCACTTCAAAACGCATAAAAGCGTGGCGATCGCCAAAAAGCAAATAGAATACGGGGCGTGCGGCATAACGGTTGCAAAGATCGGAGAGGCGGAAATATTGGCCCGCGCAGGCATTCGGGATATCCTGATTGCATTCCCGATTGTAGGGGAAGCCAAGCTGCGCAGGGTAGCGGAGCTGATCAAGAGCGGCGTTGCCATTACATTGAGTGTCGATAGTGTCGAGGTGGCGAGGGGCATCTCGCAGCTGGGCGAAAGTCTGGGCGCAGTCATTCCGTTATACGTGGATGTGAATACCGGACTGAACCGCTGCGGTCATGAGCCAGGCGCAGAGACGGCGGAGCTGGTGAAGCGCATGTCGGGACTGAAGGGAATCCG
Organism: Paenibacillus sp. J5C2022; assembly: GCF_025567625.1. Taxonomy (GTDB): domain Bacteria; phylum Bacillota; class Bacilli; order Paenibacillales; family Paenibacillaceae; genus Pristimantibacillus. The sequence continues at coordinate 63,845 of NZ_JAOQJC010000043.1, forward strand.
CGTTCAAGGGCTGATGACGCACGGCGGTCATTCCTATGGGCAAGCGACAGAGGAAGGATTGAAGCGGGTTGCGGCAGAAGAGGTCGGCGGTCTCGTGCGCTCCAAGGAGCTGTTGGAGGAAGCGGGCATTCATATCCCCGAGATTAGCGTAGGCTCAACTCCGACATCGAAGTATATTGCGCTGCAGCATGGCGCGACGGAGACTCGGCCCGGCGCATACGTATACGGTGACGGCGTCCAATTGTCTACATCCATTGTAAGCAAGGATGAGCTGGCGATGACGGTTATGACGACAGTGGTCAGTACGCCGCGGGACGGCACGGTTATCGTCGACGGAGGCTCCAAGACGTTCAGCACCGATGTGAATCCCCATCGTCCCGGCTACGGGATATGGAAGGACAATTCGGAGGTGTACCTGGAGCGACTAAGCGAGGAGCACGGCATCGTAAGAGTGCCTCCCGGCCTGTCATTCTCCATCGGGGATAAGCTGGAGTTCATACCTAACCACTGCTGTACCGTATCCAATCTGCACAATGAGCTGCAAGGCGTGCGGAACGGCCAGGCGGCAGAGGTCATTCATGTCGATGCACGGGGACAGATCCGGTAAGCGGGGGAAAAGGAGGAGCGGCATGTCAGCAGTCAATGACGCGCAAGCAGCGGATCGTCTGTCCCGGCGGCAAGAGTGGTCGCGGCAGATTGAGAGCTGGGTGCGCAGCAATCGGGAAGAAGCGTACAGACTGGCATCTGAGCTTGTGCGCATACCAAGTGTGAATCATCCGCCGAAGGGGAATGAAGGGGATTATCAGCGTTTCTTTGCGGAGTGGATGGTAGACGCAGGCGCTATCGTGGACAGCTATGAGCTGTCGGAGGTGGCCGGCTTGACGGAACATCGCGCTTATATGCCGGGGCGCGATTATGAGAACCGTCCCAATGTGGCGGGTTGTTTTTTTGGCAAAGGAGAGGGACGTTCACTGCTGTTCTCCGGTCATGCGGATACCGTGTATGAAGGAGATGAGAAGTGGTCCCATTCGCCGTTCTCTGGAACGGTGGAAGACGGCAAGCTGTATGGCAGAGGCTCCTACGATATGAAGGGCGGAATGGCTGCGGCGCTTATGGCGGTGAAGTGTCTGTCCGATCTGGGGCTGCCTGTTGCGGGCAAAGTCTATATTGAAAGCGTTGTCGACGAAGAGCACGGCGGTGCCAACGGCAGCTTGGCCGCAAGATTGCGAGGGCCGCAAGCGGATATGGCGATCATTCCGGAGCCGTCCAATCTGAAGCTGTATCCCGCGCATATCGGAGGTGGCATATGGCGTGCGGTGTTCCAAGGCAAGAGCGGCATCGGCTTCGCCGGCGAAGAGCTCGTAAGCGCATTGGAAGCGACATTGGAATTCGCCAATATGCTTCGGGACTTCGGCGCATACCGCAAGGAACGGATGACAGTGCCGCATTGGTGGGAGGGCGGCCGGCTGCCGGAAGTGACGCTGCTCACGATGTTCTCCGGCGACATTAATCGGCTTATACAAGAGAAGCTTCCTGCAAGCGGAGCGTTGACGTTCTGGATCGAAGGCTTCCCGGGCACGACGGGCGAAGAGATCATGAACGAGCTGCAAGCATTCTATGACGCTCGCCGCGATCAATATCCGCTGCTGGGGACATGCTGGCCGGAGATTACGCCGCTTATTCGCTATCTGGAGGGCAGCGAGATGGAACAAAGCCTGAAGACGGATGAATTCCTCACGCTAGTCGGCAAGATTGGCGAGAATTTAGGTGGAGCAGCAGTACCTGTGGAAGGCTCGCCGTTCGCCTGCGATGCGTTCATGTTCAATCTGTATAGCGATACTCCTGCTCTCGTATTGGGACCAGGCGGAGCGAACGCCCATGCGGCGGATGAATATATGGATCTGGCATCCTATACGCAGCTAATTCAGTGGTATGCGGAGATTATTGTAGACTGGTGCGGCGTACAGGGGGGCGAAGAGCATGCGGCTGAAGGATAAAGTGGCTGTCGTAACCGGCAGCTCACATGGCATCGGCCGGGCAATAGCGCTTCGCTTCGCGCGCGAAGGGGCGAAAGTCGCCCTTGCCGATCTGGAGAAGGACGCGCTTGAGGAAGTGAAGGCGTCGATCGAGCAAGCAGGTGGGGAAGTGCTGAGCATCGGAGTCGATGTTCGGAGCACGGACCAAATCGACGAACTGATCGAACGGGTCGAGAAGCAATGGAGCGGCATTGACGTCTTGGTGAATTGCGCGGGCATTTGTTCACCGGCACCGTTCCTGGAGATGACAGAAGCAGACTGGGACCGCCATATGGACATTAACTTGAAGGGCGCCTTCCTCGTCTCGCAGCGAGCGGCCAGAGTGATGGTGCGCAAAGGGATACGAGGCGCCATTATTCAGATGTCCAGCGTCAACGGGATGGCGGCTGAGGGCGATCAGGCTCATTACAACGCAAGCAAAGGCGGCCTGAATCTGCTGATGATGTCTATGGCGCTGGATCTTGCCCCGCATGGCATTAGGGTCAATTCGCTTTGTCCCGGCATGATCGCAACCAGATTGACGAAGCCGATCGTGGACAATCCGGAGCTGCACCGTGAATATGTGAAGTCGATTCCGTTGGGGACGATCGGGCAGCCGGAGGATATTGCCGACGCTGCACTGTTCCTGGCAAGCTCGGAATCGCGTTATATGACCGGCCAATGCGTCGTTATCGACGGCGGACAACTGATGAAGCTGTCTTAACGGACAGAGTACATGGTATACTAATGGCGTATACGCTACTATATGGATGGTAGATAGGTCGTAGATAAATGTGGTAGATAGATATTGTAGATAGGCCGTAGATAAATGTGGTATATGGATGGTATAAGACGCAGGTGTTCTTTTTTTGGAACAAGTCATCTGATGAGCTGATGATTTTGCGTGAGGTATACACTTATCGTTGCCTATTTTGGAAACTGACTCTTAACGAGTCAGTTTCCTTTTTTGTTGCTTGGGAATGCTGCGCTAGTTCGAAGTGTCGTTGATGTAGGCGCGGATCTAAACGGTTGCCACAGAGCTTATTTGGCATAGATTAGGCAAATTTGCAGGCTAACGGTTGTGCTTGCGCTTTTGGAGCCCGGAAAGTGCGATATTGGGTGTAGCAACGAGAAATAAGCCTCGTGGCGACCGTTATAGCAAAAAAAGAGGGATGTGAGACGCAATAAGCTCTATGACAAACGTTAAGAGCATTGAACGAAGCGTTCGAAGAAAGAACGGCAACGAGCATTGAGCGAAGCGTCCGAACAACGAACGGCAACGCAAGTCGCCGTCAGGGTGTTTTGTTGTATGGTCGTACGCAATTCCCTCATATTTTTTTCGCCGCGCAAAAGTCGGTTCGGAAAATACCAATCGATTTTGCGTTTATTACCAATGATAGGGCTTGTATACTATATATGTTCGCGTGTAATGCCTAGTAGTTCGATGGATTATCTATTAATTAATAATTTTACCGCCATTTTGTTTGATAGTTTGAATGACTGCCTTTTGAGAAGGGAGGGCAAAGCATGGTAGTCCGCTTTATCTTTCAAAGCCTACTCGTGGTTGCTTTTATATTCCAAATGATAAATTACTATGAAGAAGATAAAGTTATGTTTTGTTTTTACCTCTTCTGTGCCATAGTTATGCTGATTCTAATAGCCATAGAGATTTACAGACATAAAAAACGATCGCGACAGGAGATAACAAAAGAGTAGAAAGCAAATTGTTATTCATGCATAAAGGGAATAGGAGCGTATCGCATGACAAGAATGAGTAGGAGAAAGCGGATTAAATGGATTTCCAAAGTAACCGCATCTATGGCATTTAGCGCTTTAGTTGCACTGCGTTTTATCGAGAGCAAGTCTGATGGATGTTGGAACAGTTCGGGCAACAGGGACTAGGAGGACTAGAATGGCGAAGCCTATGTTCAAATTCTTGAAATCTTTATTTATTAAAATATCTGAAGAGATAAAATGAGAACACTTTGTTAACCTGACACGACGAGAAGTCCCCCGCCTCTAAACAACATTGCTCACGAAGTGAGAGTGTAGGCTGGGGATGAATCGACGACCGCCGTGAACGTACTTGCACAGCATTGAAGCGGATTCTCATTCGTGTCGGCACTAGGAAAGGGGTCTCTCACACTTGTTTTAGGAACATATGTTTGGTAAAATGAGAGAGAACATATATTGCTACGGGAGGTGCCCGATGATTCGCGTGATGAAAACAAACTTCCA